>NZ_JBNNEH010000009.1:0-114743 GCF_059801075.1 Massilia sp. LXY-5 | reverse complement strand
ACAGGACGGTTGCGATTGCTGCGGTCAGCGTGGTCTTGCCGTGGTCAACGTGTCCGATGGTACCGACGTTGACGTGCGGCTTGGTCCGCTCGAATTTACCTTTTGCCATTTTGATCTTCCTTTAAAAGAACGATTTATTTGTGTTTTGTTGTTCAGCCTGCCGAGGACTGGCCCCGGCAGGCGGATATTGCTATTACTTCGACTTGGCCGTGACGATCGCGTCGATCACGTGCTTAGGCGCTTCCGAATAGTGCTTGAATTCCATCGTGTAGGTTGCACGGCCTTGGGTCGCCGAACGCAGCGAGGTCGAGTAACCAAACATTTCCGACAGAGGCACTTCGGCTTTGATGATCTTGCCACCGCCGCCTGGGATTTCGTCCATGCCCTGCACCATGCCGCGGCGGGACGACAGGTCGCCCATCACGGAACCGGCGTAGTCTTCCGGCGTTTCCACTTCCACGGCCATCATTGGCTCGAGGATGACTGGCGATGCTTTGCGGCAGCCGTCCTTGAATGCCATCGAACCGGCCATACGGAACGCGTTCTCGTTCGAGTCGACGTCGTGGTACGAACCGAAGGTGACGGTGACTTTCACGTCGACGACCGGGTAACCAGCCAGCACGCCGGCGGTCAGGGTCTCGCGCACACCTTTTTCGACCGCAGGGATGTATTCGCGAGGAATCACACCGCCCTTGATGGCGTCGACGAACTCGAAGCCCTTGCCCGGCTCTTGCGGCTCGATGGTCAGGACTGCGTGACCGTACTGGCCGCGACCACCCGACTGCTTGACGAACTTGCCTTCGACGTCCGACACCGACTTGCGGATCGTTTCGCGGTAGGCAACCTGTGGCTTGCCGACGGTGGCTTCGACGCCGAATTCGCGCTTCATGCGGTCAACGATAATTTCCAGGTGCAGCTCGCCCATACCACCGATGATGGTCTGGCCCGACTCTTCGTCGGTACGCACGCGGAACGACGGATCTTCCTGTGCCAGGCGGTTCAGGGCCAGGCCCATCTTTTCCTGGTCGGCCTTGGTCTTCGGCTCGACAGCCTGCTGAATGACCGGCTCAGGGAAGACCATCTTTTCCAGCGTGATGATCGACGAAGGATCGCACAGGGTTTCGCCCGTGGTCGCTTCTTTCAGGCCGACTGCAGCGGCGATGTCGCCGGCGCGGACTTCCTTGATTTCTTCGCGCTGGTTCGCGTGCATCTGCAGAATACGACCCAGGCGTTCCTTCTTGCCCTTGACCGGGTTGTAGACGGTGTCGCCCGAATTGACCATGCCCGAGTAGACGCGGAAGAAGATCAGCTGGCCGACGAACGGGTCGGTCATGATCTTGAATGCCAGCGCCGAGAATTTCTCGTCGTCGGCAGCGCGGCGGGTGGTCGGCTGGTCGTCTTCGTCCGTGCCGCCGACTGGTGGAATGTCCACTGGCGATGGCAGGTATTCGATGACGGCGTCGAGCATGGCTTGCACGCCCTTGTTCTTGAACGCGGTGCCGCACATCATCGGGACGATTTCCGACGCGATGGTACGCTGGCGCAGGGCTGCCTTGATGTCGGCTTCCGACAGGTCGCCTTCTTCCAGGTACTTGTTCATCAGCTCTTCGGTCGCTTCAGCAGCGGTCTCGACCAGCTTCTCGCGCCATTCGTTGGCTTGATCAACCAGTTCGGCCGGGATGTCGCGGTAGTCGAACTTCATGCCTTGCGAAGCGTCGTCCCAGATGATTGCTTTCATCTTGACCAGGTCGACCACGCCCAGGAAGTTCTCTTCCGCGCCGATCGGGATCTGCAGAGGGATCGGGTTTGCCTTCAGGCGAGCGCGCATCTGCTCGTAGACCTTGAAGAAGTTCGCACCGGTACGGTCCATCTTGTTGACGAAGGCCAGACGTGGCACTTTGTACTTGTTAGCCTGGCGCCACACGGTTTCCGACTGTGGCTGCACGCCGCCGACTGCGCAGTAAACCATGCAGGCGCCGTCCAGCACGCGCATCGAGCGCTCGACTTCAATGGTGAAGTCGACGTGGCCCGGGGTGTCGATGATGTTGATGTGGTGCGGCTCGAAGTTGTTGGCCATACCCTTCCAGAAGCAGGTCGTCGCTGCCGAGGTAATGGTAATGCCGCGTTCCTGCTCCTGCTCCATCCAGTCCATGGTCGCGGCGCCGTCGTGCACTTCGCCGATCTTGTGGTTCACGCCGGTGTAGAACAGGACGCGTTCGGTGGTGGTGGTTTTACCAGCATCGATGTGAGCGGAGATACCGATATTGCGGTAGCGCTCAATGGGGGTCTTGCGTGCCATAATTTTTCCTAAATCTTTGAATGGACAAAACCGGGCGGCATCTTGTTATCAAAATGTGCCCGGCCTGAACAACAGATGCTGCTTTGTGCTTAGAAGCGGAAGTGCGAGAACGCCTTGTTCGCTTCAGCCATACGGTGCACTTCGTCACGACGCTTCATGGCGCCACCGCGCATTTCAGCCGCTTCCATCAGTTCACCGCCGAGGCGTTGTGGCATGGATTTTTCGCTGCGCTTGTTTGCGGCTTCGCGCAACCAACGCATGGACAGCGCCATACGACGGACCGGACGAACTTCCACTGGCACCTGGTAGTTGGCGCCGCCGACGCGGCGGGATTTCACCTCGACCATCGGCTTGCAGTTGTTGATCGCGGCCGCGAACACTTCCAGCGGGTCCTTGCCCGATTTGGTCTGGATATGTTCAAACGCACCGTAGATGATGTTTTCAGCGACCGACTTCTTGCCGGACAACATCAGAACGTTGACGAACTTGGCGACATCCGTATTGCCGAATTTTGGATCTGGCAGGATCTCGCGCTTGGGTACTTCACGACGACGTGGCATTTCAATTCCTTCCTATCTTCAGTTGAGTGCTGATCCAGCACTCGCGAGGGCCATCATGACCACTCACTTACTCGACCTTACGGCCGGCTCAACTTAACTTTTAAATGTGACCCCGATGTGACCAGGACCGCAGAATATTACTTCTTGGCGCCGGCCTTGGCGCGCTTCGCACCGTACTTCGAGCGAGCTTGCTTACGGTCTTTCACGCCCTGGGTATCCAGTGCACCGCGGACCATGTGGTAACGCACACCCGGCAAGTCTTTCACACGACCGCCGCGCAGCAGGACAACGCTGTGCTCTTGCAGGTTGTGGCCTTCACCGCCGATGTACGAAATGACTTCGAAACCGTTGGTCAGGCGAACTTTGGCGACTTTACGCAGAGCCGAGTTAGGCTTCTTCGGGGTCGTGGTGTACACACGGGTGCAGACACCGCGCTTTTGCGGGCAGTTTTCAAGTGCCGGCGACTTGCTCTTCACAACCGCGGCAACGCGCGGCTTGCGAATCAGTTGATTGATGGTTGGCATCGTTCCTAATCCAACAAAGTACTACAGTTGATGACCCGAACATGAGGTCCGGGGACTGAAACCTAGTCCCGAATGACTACTAGCTACGGCGACGAAAGCCACTCACCGAAGGAGCGGCTGCGAATGCGTAAGCGATGTGCAGAATAAATCGAGAACTCGCGAGTATAGACTTGTCGCAATCTGCGGTCAACCGATTTGCTGATTTGATGGGCAGCCCCGCGGCCGAAGACGCAAACGGCTGTGGTAGTCCTGACACACAGAGCAGCGACTCCCTGCCTGCTTGGCGGCAGAGAAATCGCTTTTCCGGCCGCATTTCCTGCGCCAAAGGCCGGATAATAGCCGACCTTTATCGTCCCCGTTCTCCATGCGACCTTTGCTGCGCCCCGCCAACCTGACCCTCGTCCTCACTTACCTGGTGCTGTCGGTGGTGCCCCTGTTTCCGCTGGCGCTGGGCCTGCCCGTCACGCGCCCGGCCCAGCTGGCCGGCATGGCCGTGTTCGCCTGGATCGCCGTCTGGGCCCTGTTCAAGCGCCCGGCCTGGTTCCACTGGCTGTTGCTGCCGGCCTTTATCGCGCTGCCGGCCGAACTGTATTTGTATCTCTACTATGGCCAGGGCATCTCGACCCACCACCTGGGCATCATGGCCGAGACCAGCCCGATGGAGGCACTGGAATTCCTGGGCGCGCGTGCCTGGCTGCTGCTGGGCGTGATGGTGGGCGTGGTCGCCTGGTGGGCGGCGACCTGGCGCATCGCGCTGGCGACGCGCGACTTCGACTGGAACGACCGCTCGCGCCCGCTCGTGCTGGGTCTGCTGCTCGTCGCCCTCGCCCTGTTCGCCTACGGGCACAAAACGAATGTCGCCGCGGCCAAGGGGAGCGCCCCGTCCGCCTTCACCCTGCCGCGCCTGCCTTCCTGGGCGCAGCCGCCCTTCGACATCAAAGCCTTTGCCCAGTCCTGGCCCTTCGGCGTGGTGGCGCGCGGACTCGATTTTTACAAGGAACGGGTGTATCTGGCGGACCTGAACCGGAGAAGCGCCGCGTTCCGCTTCGGCGCCCGCCAGGCCGATCCGGCCCATTCTCCGGACGTGATCGTGATGGTGCTGGGAGAATCGGCGCGCTTCGACCGCTGGAGCCTGAACGGCTACGCACGCCCGACCAATCCGCTGCTGTCGCAGGAAGAAAATCTGGTGGCCCTGCAGGACCTGATCACCTCGGTCTCGGCCACGCGCCTGTCGGTGCCGGTCATCATTTCGCGCAAACCCGCGATGCAGAGTCTAAAGGACGGCTTTACCGAAAAATCCTTTATTACAGCCTTCAAGGAAGCGGGTTATAAAACCTTCTGGCTGTCGAACCAGATGTCCTTCGGTAAATTCGACACGCCGGTCTCCGTCTTCGCCAAGGAAGCGGACCAGGTCGAATTCCTGAACCTGGGCGGCTTCCGGGATAACTCGAATTACGACGAGGCGCTGCTCAAGCCGTTCGCGCGCGCGCTGGGCGACCCGGCCGCAAAAAAGCTGATCGTCCTGCACACCCTGGGCAGCCACTGGAATTACGCGCAGCGCTATCCGGCCCGCTTCGACCAGTGGAAACCTTCGCTGGCCGGAGTATTGAAACCGGTGGTCACCGATACCGCGATCAAGCCGCAGCTGAACAACAGCTACGACAATTCGATTTTATATACGGACTGGTTCCTGGCCCAGCTGATCGGCAACCTGAAAGTGTCGAACAAGGCGGCGGCGCTGATGTACGTGGCCGATCACGGCCAGACCCTGTTCGACGGCAGCTGCCGCCAGGTTTTCCATGGCCATAATACGCAGTACGAATTCCACGTGCCCGCCTTTGCCTGGTATTCGGACAGCTATGGCGCGCGCTTCCCCGACAAGGTCGCGCAGCTGCGCGCGCACCGGCAAGCGCCCCTCTCCACCGAGAACGTGTTCCATACGCTGGTCGATTTGGGCGACATCCGCTATCCGGGCGAGACGCTGGACCGCAGCATCGCCAGCGCCCGGTTGAAGCGGCATACCCGCTATGTCGACAGCTATGGCTGGACCGATTACGACAACGCGAGAATCCGCGGCGATTGCCACGAGGTGATCGACAAGGGAACGCCGCTGCCGCGCTCCAGATAGCGGCCGGGCGTTCAGGCCGACAGCTTCTGCATCTCGGCGTACAGGTCCGCCTTGCCTTCGAAGCCGATGCCGGGCAGGTCCGGCATGGTGATGTAGCCGTTGTCGACCCTGACCCCGTCCGGGAAACCGCCGAAGGGCTGGAACAGGTCCGGATAGGACTCGTTGCCGCCCAGGCCCAGGCCGGCCGCGATATTCAGCGACATCTGGTGCCCGCCGTGCGGGATGCAGCGGCGCGGGGACCAGCCGTGCTCGCGCAGCATGTCGAGGGTACGCAGGTATTCGACCAGGCCGTACGACAGGGCGCAGTCGAACTGCAGCCAGTCGCGGTCGGCGCGCATGCCGCCGTAGCGGATCAGGTTGCGCGCGTCCTGCATCGAGAACAGGTCCTCGCCGGTCGCCATCGGATTCTTGTAGTAATTGCGCAGGGTCGCCTGCAGCTCGAAGTCAAGCGGGTCACCCGGCTCTTCGTACCAGAACAGGTCGTACTGCGACAGCGCCTTGGCGTACTGGATCGCGGTATCGAGGTCGAAGCGGCCGTTGGCGTCCACCGCCAGCTTCTGGCCGTCCTGCAGCACGGACAAGACGCTGTCGATGCGGCGCAGGTCCTCGTCGAGCGAGGCGCCGCCGATCTTCTTTTTCACCACCGTGTAGCCGCGGTCGATGTAGCTGCGCATCTCGTCCTTGAGCTTGTTGTGGTCCTGGCCCGGATAGTAATAGCCGCCGGCCGCGTAGACGAAGATCTTGCGCTCCGGCTGACCGTTGCCGTAGCGGTCGGCCAGCAGCTGGAACAGGGGTTTGCCCTCGATTTTCGCCACCGCATCCCAGACCGCCATGTCGATCGTGCCGATGGCAACCGAACGCTCGCCGTGGCCGCCCGGCTTTTCGTTGGTGAACATGCAGTTCCAGATCTTGTGCGGGTCGAGGTTGGTCCCGGCGTCATCGACCAGCGAGGCCGGGTCGGCTTCCATGATGCGCGGAATGAAACGCTCGCGCATCAGCTTGCCCTGGCCGTAACGGCCGTTCGAATTGAAGCCGTAGCCGACCACCGGCTTGCCGTCCCTGACCACGTCGGTGATCACGGCGACCAGGCTCAGCGTCATCTTGCTGAAGTCGATATACGCATTCCGGATCGGCGAGCTGATGGGCAAAGTTTGTTCACGGATTTCTACGATTCTCACGGCTGTCTCCTGGTGTGGTCTGGGGCATGGAAAGCGATAGAGTAAATCGTGCGGACCGCCCTATAATTCACTTCAATTCAATTATTAACTGAACTAAAGTGAAGACTGAACCCACGTCCGACATGCGTTTCTTCGTGCTGGTCGCGCGCCTCGGCAGCCTGGCCGCGGCGGCGCGTGCCATCGACCTGACCCCGCCCGCGGCCACCAAACGCCTCGCGGCCCTGGAAAGCCGGCTCGGCGTGCGCCTCTTGAACCGCAGCACGCGCAGCGTCAGCCTGACGAGCGAGGGCGAGACCTACCTGCGCCACGCGACGCGCATCCTGGCCGAGATCACGGAAATGGAAGACGAAGTGGCGCAGGGACGCGCCACGCCGCGCGGGCTGCTGCGGGTGAACGCGACGCTGGGGTTCGGACGCACGACGATCGCGCCGCTGGTATCGCACTTTGCGGCGCGCTATCCGGAGGTGGAAGTGCAGATGGAAGTGACGGACCGGCCGGTCGACCTGGTGGAAAGCGGCTTCGACCTGGCGATCCGCTTCGGCGCGCTGCCGGATAAACGCCTGAACGCGCGCCGCATCCTGTCGAACCGGCGCTTTCTATGTGCTTCGCCGGCCTACCTCGAGCGCCACGGCAGCCCGCGCAGCCTGGCCGAACTCGCCGATCACCGCTGCATCATCCACCGCCAGAACGACGATGCCTACGGGATCTGGCGCTTCCTGCAAGGGGAGGACACCGAAGTCGTCAAGGTTCACAGCATGTTGTCAAGCAACGACGGCGACATTGTCCTCGGCTGGGCGCTGGACGGCCACGGCATCCTGATCCGCTCGGAATGGGACCTGGCCCGCTACCTCGACAGCGGCAGGCTCAGGATCGTACTGCCCGAGTTTGCCCTGCCGGCGGCCGACCTGTTCGTCTACTACCCGAGCCAGAGAAACCAGACGCTCCGCGCGCGTGCCTTCATCGATTTCCTGGTCGAGCATTTCCAGGGGCCGCCAGAGCGGCCGGCGCGCGGCGCGAAGACAAAGCCGGGTTAACGAAAAAAGGCCAACTGAGTGCAGTTGGCCTTTTATTTTTTACCTTCGAACGACTCAGGCCTTGCGCTTGCGGCTGACGCCGAACGCTGCGGCGCCCAGGCCCAGCAGCATCAGGGTTGCCGGTTCCGGCACATCGTTCTGGGCCGGACGTGCGATGACATTACCGGCCAGGTTCAGGGTCAGGTTATAGCCCGAGTACAGCGTGCTGGCCGCGTAGCTGCCCGATGGGGCCAGGTCCGCCAGGGTCAGCTGGTAGCTGGTGCTGTAGCTGCCCAGCTGGTTGGCGAGGAAGGAGGCCATGAAGGCCTGGCTGGCGCCTGCAGCGATGTTGCTGTAGGTGTTCAGGTTGGTCGAGAACATGCCGTTGCCGGTACCGGTCTGGTTCACGCCGGTCAATTGCAGGCCGACACGGTTGCCGCCGCCATTAAAGATCGAAAAAGCCTGGTCGCCGACGCTGTCGCCCAGGTAGACCGAACCGAAGTCCAGATTCAGGGTCAGTGCCGAGCTGCCGTCGAACGATTGCGCTGCGTGCAGCAGGTACTCGTAAGTTGCGCTCAGATTGCCGGTCCAGTTGACGGTCGACGTCGTGGTTGCCTCGCTTGGGAAGCTGTTCGCGGTCGTCTCGGCCGACAGCGCTGCCGTCTGCGTCACGCCGAAGGTGCCGCTGCCGGCGTACGCATCCAGTGCGCTCGAAGCGACCGAGAAATTGTAGTTCGCCGTTTGCGTCGCCGCGCCGTCGGAACAGGCATCTTTCCGTTTCGCTGCACAGGAATCGGTCTTGATGAGCGTGCTCGAGGTGGTCGACGCACCCGTCACCACGGCCTTGACCGTGCTGCTGCCGGAGCCCGATGCGGTTTCACTGGTGTTGTTCGAACCGGCCGTCGTGCCGGCCGAGGTGACCGCCGTCGTCTGCTTGTGTACGGACTCGGTGAGATTCACCGTCACGCCGGTCAGGACACCGGTGTTGGGGTTGAATTTGGCGACCTGGGTGGTGCCGAGGGTCACCGAAGAAGTGGTAGGACCATTGGTCCTTGCGCCGCCAACGAGCTTGTCCGACACGGAGTCGGACAGGTCGAAGCCGACCTTGGCGGTGGTGGTCGAGTTCGGAATGACGGCGGCATGTGCAAACATCGGGGCCGACAGCATGGCGCCAAAGGCGGTGATCAGGGTGGAACGCAGCAGGTTTTTCGACATGGTTCGCTTTCAGTAGGTTTGGACGCGTCCGTATGAATGTCGGACTTTTCAGTTACCCATGCTGAGTTAGCAATTACCGTGCCTGTATTGCAACTTATTGATCTATAAGGAAATAAAATAGCCGGTCGTCAATACGCAGACCGGCTTGTAAAGTTTCTCGACAATAATATTTGTTGCAAAAAAGATTTCGATTGTTAAATTCAGAAACCCGTTTCTTTGTGTTCAGCAGGCAGCCAGCTTGACGCGCTCGACTTCCAGGCCGAACAGCGGGCGCAGGCGCGTCCCGAACACGTTGCCGGCAAACGCGGCGACCAGCCACAGCCAGCCGTGCAGGCTGCCCGAGACGATGCCGCTGAAATAGGCGCCGATGTTGCAGCCATAGGCCAGGCGCGCGCCGAAGCCGAGCATCAGGCCGCCGACGGCTGCCGCAATCAAGGAGCGCAGCGGCAGGCGCCAGACCGGAGCATAGCGGCCGGCCAGCGCCGCCGCCAGCATCGCGCCGAGCACGATGCCGAGGTCCATCATCGAGGTCACGTCATGTGAGACCGGCGCCGCCAGCGCGGCGGCATTCGCCTTGGTCGACCAGTAGGCCCAGCTCGGCGTGTCGATGCCGATCAGCGCCGCGCCCTTCGCGCCCCACAGGGCAAAGGCCGAGGTCACGCCCCAGGGCCGGCCCGACAGCGCCAGCGTGGCGAAATTGAGCAGCACCAGCGCCAGCGCGCCTGCCACTAGCGGCCACGGGCCGCGCAGCCAGGGCGAACGCGGTGCGCGCTGCGCCTCCGGCACCACCAGCCGGCCGTGGCGGCGCTTTTCGACGACCACCGTGATGGCCGCGATCGCCGCGAACACGATCCAGTTGAGCAGCAGCGCCGGCGCCAGGCCCAGTGTCTTGACGAGGGAGATCGGCTGCAATTGCGGCAGCGAGGTCCAGAACGGCATGTAGGCGGTGGCGACCACGGAGCCGACGATGAAGAAGAACAGGGTCACCAGCATGCGCGTGCTGCCGCCGCCGACCGTGTACAGGGTGCCGGAAGCGCAGCCGCCGCCGAGCTGCATGCCGATGCCGAAGATGAAGGCGCCGACGATCACCGAGGTGCCGGCCGGCGACACCAGGCCGGTAACGGGATTGCCGAACAGGCTGCCGTTGGCAAGCGCCGGGAAGAACAGCGCCACGCCGACGGCGAGCATGAGCATTTGCGCGCGCAGGCCGGCGCCGCGGCCGTCGGCAATGAAGACGCGCCAGGCGGAAGTAAAGCCGAAGGCGGCGTGGTACAGCGAGATGCCGAGCAGCGCGCCGACCACGAACAGGGCGGCGATCTTCGCGCTGACGGCCTGCGACAGGTACAGGGCGCCGAGTACGATCAGCAGGAGGGCGATACCGAGCGGGCGCGCATTGATGTCGGCGCGGCCCGGCAGGGACGAAGGAGTAGTAGCGATGGACATGGTGGAAGGGCCTGATGGTGGCCAGAAACGGAATGCACCATTTTCGCGCGTTTACGCTTTTTCTGCAGTTCCGCCCGCCGTTTGCGGATAGTCGCAAAACCCTGCGCGCCGAGCAGGGCATGCCCTCCTCGGACACGCGTAGCCAGGTTTCGAATGCGCTCGCCGACAGCGGTGCCCGTAGGACGGGCTTGCCCATGCGGATTGAACACACCGAGAGCGCCGCAGGCAACAGCCCCACCTCCGCACGCCATTCGAACGGACACGCCCGTGTCCGCGTACGTACGGACGCCCCTGTACGGACAGGCCGGACACCCCGTCCGCGCGCCCGGTCACCAATGGAATCAATGACTTAAGGCCTGGCACGGATCGTGCAATAACGACAGCATTCACGTCGTTATCGAAACCATCATGATCCGCGATACATCCCATCAAGACACCGTCGTCACCGCCCCGCCGGGCCAGAAAACGAAACGTCGCGCCCTGCTGATCGGCGGCGCCCTCGCATTGATCGCCGTGTCCACCCTGCTGCTGAAAAGCTGGCGCGACAGCGAGCATTCGGTCAGCGCCAGCCGCCTGCGCATCGCCGAAGTCAGCCGCGGCACCCTGGTGCGCGACGCTTCCGTCAACGGCCGTGTCGTTGCCGCCGTCAGCCCGACCCTGTTCTCGACCGCGCCGGCCACCGTCAATTTGAAAGTCGCGGCCGGCGACACCGTCAAACGGGGCGACGTCCTCGCCGTGCTCGAATCGCCCGACCTGTCCGACGCCCTGAAACGCGAACAATCCACTTACGAACAATTGAAAGCCGAGGTCGCGCGCCAGCAGATCCTGTCGCGCAAGCAGAAGCTCCTCGCCCAGCGCGAAGCCGACGTCGCCGAGATCGAGCGCCTGTCGGCCCAGCGCACGCTGGAGCGCTACGAGAGCGTGGCGCAGGTCGGCGTCATCGCCAAGATCGACTACCAGAAAGCCAAGGACGCCCTGAACTCGGCCGGCATCCGCGCCAGACACGCCACGCAAGCGGCCACGCTGGAAGGCGACGACGTGGCGCTCGCCATCCGCACCAAGACCAACGAGATGGAGCGCGCCCGCCTGTCGATGGCGAACGCCCAGCGCCGCGTCGACGAACTGACGGTGCGCGCCCCGGTCGACGGCTTCATCGGCACCCTGAACGTGCAGAACCGGATGGTGGTCGCGGCCAATGCGCCCCTGATGACCCTGGTCGACCTGTCTCGCCTCGAAGTCGAACTCGAGGTACCGGAAACCTATGTGTCCGACATGGGCCTGGGCATGACGGCCGAAATCACCCTGCCCTCCGGTACCGCCAGCGGCAAGCTGGTCGCCCTGTCGCCGGAAGTCGTGAAAAACCAGGTGCTGGCCCGGGTCCGTTTCGACGGCGAGCAACCAAAAGGCCTGCGCCAGAGCCAGCGCGTCACGGCGCGCCTCCTGATCGAAGAAAAGCCGAACGTCCTGATGCTGCCGCGCGGGCCCTTCGTCGAAAGCGAAGGCGGACGCTTCGCCTACGTGGTCCAGGACGGCATCGCGACCCGTACCCCGATCCAGCTGGGCGCCACCAGCATCTCCGCCGTCGAAATCGTCAAAGGCCTGAAACCGGGCGACAAGGTCGTCGTCGCCGGCACCGACACCTTCGAGAACGCGAACCGCATCTCGATCAACCATTAATAAGTAAAACCTCTCCTGAAAGGACATCCCATGCTGCGCATGACCAACCTCTCCAAGGTGTACCGCACCCACATGATCGAAACCCACGCGCTGCGCGGCTTCGAGATCCAGGTCAACCAGGGCGAATTCGTGACCGTCACCGGTCCTTCAGGCTCGGGCAAAACCAGTTTTCTCAACATCGCCGGCCTGCTGGAGGAATTCACCAGCGGAGAATATGTGCTCGACGGCGTCAACGTGAAGGGCATGGACGACGACGCCCGTTCGCGCCTGCGCAACGAGAAGCTGGGCTTCATCTTCCAGGGTTTCAATCTGATCCCCGATTTGAGCCTGTTCGACAACGTCGACGTCCCGCTGCGCTACCGCGGCTTCAATGCGGCCGAGCGCAAGGAACGGATCGAGGACGCGCTGGCCAAGGTCGGCCTGGCCTCGCGCATGAAGCACTTCCCGGCCGAGCTGTCGGGCGGCCAGCAGCAGCGCGTGGCGATCGCGCGCGCACTGGCCGGCTCGCCGAAGCTGCTGCTGGCCGACGAGCCGACCGGTAACCTCGACACGCAGATGGCGCGCGGCGTCATGGAACTGCTGGAAGAGATCAACGCGGCCGGCACCACGATCCTGATGGTGACCCACGATCCGGAACTGGCCGTGCGCACCACGCGCAACGTGCACATCATCGACGGCCAGGTGTCGGACCTGGTGCGCAAGGGGCCGACCCTGGCCGCCAGCGTGGCGTCGGTTTGATCGGGGAGCGACCATGTTCAGCTATTACTTCAAGCTCGGCCTGCGCAGCCTGCGCCGCAATCCCGCGCTGACCGCGCTGATGGTGCTCACGCTCGCCATCGGCGTGGCCGCCAGCGTCTCGACGCTGACCATCCTGCACATGATGTCGGGCGACCCGATCCCGCAGAAGAGCGAGCGCCTGTTCGTGCCGATCTTCGACGTGGCGCCGGTCGACAACTACAACCCTGGGGAAAAGCTGCGCGAGAACCAGGTGACCTACCAGGACGCGATGAACCTCCTGAAAAGCGGCCAGGGCGAGCGCCGCGTGGCCCTGTACGGCATCGCCTCGCCGATCGAGCCGCCGCGCAAGGACTTGCCGGCCTTCTCCGCCTCCGGCGTGGCGCCCACGCGCGACTTCTTCGCCATGTTCGACGTGCCCTTCCTGCGCGGCCAGACCTGGAGCGTGCAGGATGACGAGCGCGGCGCCGACGTCGTCGTCCTCAGCCGCAAGATCGCCGAAAAGCTGTACGGCGAAGCCAACCCGGTCGGCCAGCGCATCAACATCATGGGCTTTCCGTTCACGGTCGTCGGCGTGACCGACAAGTGGGCGCCGAAACCGCGCTACTACAAGCTGGTCGGCGGCGAACAGTTCGGCGACGGCGAGGACTTCTTCATTCCCCTGGGGAGCGCGATCCGCCACGAGACCACGCACAACGGCGGCATGAACTGCTCGGAGCGCTCGGAACCGGGCTTCCAGGGCATCCTGCGTTCGAACTGCACCTGGATCCAGTTCTGGTTCGAGACCGCCTCCAGCGCCGACCGCGCGGGGCTGCAGACCTACATCGACAGCTACGCCGCCGAGCAGCGCAAACTCGGACGCATGAAGCGCGCCGCGCCGAATAAGCTGTTCAACGTGAAGGAATGGATGGAAGAGCGCGAAGTGGTGGACAAGGACACGAAACTGTCGGCCTGGCTCGCCTTCGGCTTCCTGCTGCTGTGCCTCGTGAACACGATCGGCCTCTTGCTGGCGAAGTTCTCGGTGCGCGCCGCCGAAGTCGGCATCCGCCGCGCGCTGGGCGCCTCGCGCCGCGAGATCTTCCGCCAGTTCCTGATCGAGAGCGCGGTGGTCGGCCTCGCCGGCGGCGTGCTGGGCCTGGTGCTGGCCTTCGGCGCGCTGGCCCTGATCGCCATGCAGAGCAGCGAAGTGGCCTCGATTGCGCATATGGATTTGACCATGCTCGCCTTTACCTTCGCGATGTCGGTGCTGGCCGCGATCCTGGCCGGCCTGCTGCCGACCTGGCGCGCCTGCCAGGTGACGCCAGCCATCCAGCTCAAATCGCAATAACCTCGATACGAACAGAGAGAACCATCATGGAAATCCGTCCTATCCTGTCCGCGCTGCTGCGCAACAAGACCGGCGCGATCCTGGTCGCGCTGCAGGTCGCGCTCAGCCTCGCCATCCTTGCCAACGCGCTGCACATCGTCAGCGAACGGCGCCAGGCATCAAGCCGTCCGAGCGGCGTGGCCGACGAACACGCCGTGTTCTCGATCAGCGTGCGCAACCTGTCCGCCGGCGGCCCCGAGCAGATGCTCGCCACGCAAAAACGCGAAGCCGAGGTGATTCGCGCCGTACCGGGCGTCGTCTCGGTTGCCAACGTCAACCAGATCCCGCTGTCGCAATCGGGCTGGAACAACAGCGTCGCCGTCGACCGCAAGCAGGTCGACGAAACGGCGCCGTCCTCGTTCTACTTTTCCCCGGATTCGCTGGTCAAGACCTGGGGCTTGAAACTGGTCGAAGGACGCGACTTCCTGCCGGGCGAATACATCGACGTCGACGCCAATACCGAGGTCTATCCGCGCCACGTGATCATCACCAAGGCACTGGCCGAGAAGATGTGGCCAGGCGTGCCGGCGACCGGCAAGAACATGTACTTCGGTACCGGGGAAGACGCGATCGAAGTGCGCGTGGTCGGCGTGGTCGAACGCCTGCAGACCCAGAGCGGGCAGGTCACGCCGCGCGGCGAATACTCCAGCATCGCACCGATGCGCATCTACGGGAACTATCCGGGCGCGCTGTACACCGTGCGCGCCGAAGCGGGCCAGCGCGAGCGCGTGATCCGCGAAGTCGAGGCGGCACTGCGCAAGGCTTCGCCGACGCCGGTGATCCTGGAATCGACCACGCTCGACAAGTACCGCAAGGACCGCTACCGTGCCGACATGGCGCTGTCGTGGATGCTGGTCACCGTCAGCGTGCTGCTGCTGCTGATTACGGCCAGCGGCATCGTCGGCATGGCCAGCCTGTGGGTCACGCAGCGCCGTAAACAGATCGGCGTGCGCCGCGCGCTCGGTGCGCGAAAGGCCGATATCCTGCGTTACTTCATCACCGAGAACTTCATGATTACCAGCGCCGGCGTGGTGGGCGGAATCCTGCTCGGGGTGGCGCTGAACCAGCTGCTGGTCAGCAAACTCCAGATGGCGCGCCTGCCGCTCGCCTACCTGGTGACGGGGGGCGTGGTGTTCTGGCTGCTGGGCGTGATCGCGGTGTACGGGCCGGCCTGGCGCGCGGCGAGCATTTCGCCGGCGCTGGCCACCCGCAGTGCTTGAAGCTGCTTGATTTGCAATGCAGCAATGTTATCCTGACGGCCATGCCTACCGTACTCATCATTGACGACAACGCCGCCGTCGGGATCGCCCTCGACGTGCTGTTCTCCCTGCACGACATCGCGGCCCTGCATGCGGCGTCCCCGGAAGAAGGGCTCGCGCTCCTGCAGCGCGAGCCGGTCGACCTGGTGATCCAGGACATGAATTTTACGGCCGACACCACCTCGGGCGAGGAAGGGGTGGCCTTGTTCCGGCAGATCCGTTCCCGGTATCCGGATTTGCCGGTGATCCTGCTGACGGCCTGGACCCACCTCGACGCGGCGGTCGACCTGGTGAAAGCGGGCGCCGCCGACTATTTACCGAAACCCTGGAACGACGAGCGCCTGCTGGCGACGGTAACGAACCTGGTCGAACTCGGCCAGGCCAATCGCGCGCTGGCCCAACGCGTGGGCCGCGAGCGGCGCGAACGGCGCGAGCTGGAACAGCAATACGATTTACGTAACCTGGTCTGGGCCGACCCGGCCACCGAACGCGTGCTGCAACTGGCCTGCCAGGTCGCGCGCGCCGACGTGCCGGTCCTGATCACGGGACCGAACGGCACGGGTAAAGAACGCATCGCCGAGATCATTCAGGCGAATTCGCAAGTGAGCAGGGGCCCCTTCGTGGTGCTGAACTGCGGCGCCCTGCCCTCGGAGCTGATCGAGGCCGAGCTGTTCGGGGCCGAGGCCGGCGCCTACACCGGCGCCTCGCGTGCGCGAGAGGGCAAATTCGAGGCGGCCGACGGCGGCACCCTGTTCCTCGACGAGATCGGGAACCTGCCGCCGGCCGGCCAGATGAAGCTGTTGCGCGTGTTAGAGACCGGCCGCTTCGAGCGACTGGGGTCGAACCGCGAGCGCCAGGTCAAAGTGCGGGTGATCAGTGCCACGAATGCGGATTTATCCGCGATGATCCGCGCCGGCACCTTCCGCGAAGACCTGTTTTACCGGTTGAACGTGATCGAACTGCGGCTGCCGCCGCTGGCGGCCCGCCCGGGCGATATCCTGCCGCTGGCGCTGGGTTTCCTCGCCCCCGGCAAGCAGCTCGATCGGAGCGCGGAGAGCGCCCTGCTCGCCCACGCCTGGCCCGGCAATGTGCGCGAACTCAAAAACGTGATGGCGCGCGCCAACCTGCTGGCCCAGGGCGCAGTCATCCGCGCGCCCGACCTCGGCCTGCCGGCGGCGGTTTCCGCACCGGCGCCGGCGCTCGAGGCCGAGCCGGACCGCGAGACCATCGTTGCGGCCCTGGCGCGCGCCGGCGGCGTCGTCTCGCAGGCGGCCGCCGAACTCGGCCTGTCGCGCCAGGCGCTGTACCGGCGCATGGAGCGTTTGGGTATCGGTCGCGCGTAACAAACGACCGCGATGCGCCTCTCTCTCGTCACCCGTTTTTCCGCGCTGGTCGGCACCCTGCTCACGGTCGGCATCATCATCGCCCTCGCGCTCGACCACCTGCTCCCCGGGCGACCGCTGCTGACGGCGGTCCTGTGCCTGGCCTGCGTCGTCCCGATCGCCATCATCACCATCCGCTCGCAGGTGCAGCCGATCCTCTCTCTGTTCCGGGCCCTGGAGGGCACGGTGACGAGCTACCGCGACGGCGATTTTTCGTTCAGCCTGCACTGGCCGCAGAACGACGAACTGGCCGACCTGATCCGCGCCCACAATGAACTGGGCAACGTGCTGCGCGAACAGCGGCGCGACCTGGTGCAGCGCGAACTGCTGCTCGATACCATGGTCCAGAACACCCCGGTGGCGATGCTGCTGGTGGCCGCCGTGCCCAACCAGGCCGGCGCCGGCGCCGTCGTCTACGCCAACCTGGCCGCGCGCCAACTGCTGGCCGACGGCAGGAAACTCGAGGGCCATGCGCTCGACGATTTACTGGCGCAGGCCTCGCCGGCCCTCGGCGAAGCCCTGGCGCGCGGCGGCGACGGCCTGTTCACCGCCGGCGAAGGAGAAGAAGAACAGGTCTACCACCTGGCGCGCAGCAGTTTCAGCCTGAACGGGCGCAGGCACGAGCTGCTGCTGCTGCGTCACCTGACGGCAGAACTGCGGCGCCAGGAAGTGCAGACCTGGAAGAAGGTGATCCGCGTGATCAGCCACGAATTGAACAATTCGCTCGCGCCGCTGGCTTCGCTCGCCCACTCGGGCGCGGAACTGGTGCGGCGCGGCCAGACCGAACGGCTGCCGCAAATCCTGGAGACCATCGGCGAGCGCACGCGCCACCTCGAGAGTTTCATTCTGGGCTACGCGCGCTTCGCGAAGCTGCCGACGCCGCGCCTGGAGCGCTGCAACTGGCAAGCCTTCATTGCCCGCCTCGCCTCGCAGATTCCCTTCCGCCTGGAGGGCGAGCTGCCGCCGGAACCAGCCCTGCTGGACCAGGCCCAGCTCGAACAGGCTTTACTCAACCTCCTCAAAAATGCGCACGAATCGGGTTCCGCGCCCGAACATGTCGCCTTGCAGGTACGGCGCGTGCAGGACGTATTACGCGTCGAGGTGGTCGACCGCGGCAGCGGCATGAACGAAGCGGTGCTGACGAATGCCCTGGTGCCCTTCTATTCGACCAAGCGCAGCGGCACCGGCCTGGGACTGGCGCTCGCGCGCGAGATCGCCGAAGCCCACGGCGGACGCATCCTGCTGTCGAACCGCGAAGGCGGCGGCCTGGCCGTCACCATGATCCTGCCGGCACTGACCCCACACTGAAAGGGAACGCATGCTCACCATCATCGGCAAACCGACTTCGATCAACGTGCGCAAGGTGCTGTGGACCTGCGTCGAACTGGGCCTGCCTTTTACGCGCGAGGACTGGCGCGAGGAACACGCGGCGCTCAATCCCAACCGCATGGTGCCGGTGCTGGTCGATGGCGATTTCACGCTGTGGGAGTCGAACGCGATCTGCCGCTACCTGTGTGCGCGCGCGGGGAGCGATGCGCTGCTGCCGCGCGACGCGCACGCGCGCGCCCGGGTCGAGCAATGGATGGACTGGCAGGCGACGGAGCTGAACAATGCCTGGCGCTACCCCTTCATGGCGCTGGTGCGCGCCAGCCC
The DNA here is from genome assembly GCF_059801075.1 of Massilia sp. LXY-5. Taxonomy (NCBI): domain Bacteria; kingdom Pseudomonadati; phylum Pseudomonadota; class Betaproteobacteria; order Burkholderiales; family Oxalobacteraceae; genus Massilia; species Massilia sp. LXY-5. The sequence goes on along the minus strand of NZ_JBNNEH010000009.1, from coordinate 96,311 downwards.
GGCACACACGGATCCCGCGCAGATCGAAGCAGGCGTCGCCAGCTGGAACCGCCACGTCGGCATCCTCGAGGCGCAGCTGGCCGCCACCGGCGCGTATGTCGCGGGCGAGCGCTTCACGCTGGCAGATGTCGTGATCGGCCTGTCTCTCAACCGCTGGTCGATGACGCCGATGGCGCGCCCCGATAATCCGCATGTGGCCGCCTACCTGGCGCGTCTCGTGGAAAGGCCGGGCTACCGTGCATGGTGCGCGAACGGCGTGCCGTAGCAAGGGCCTCTGGTAAGATCGCCCCTGACCATGTCCGACCATTCTTCCTCCGATCCCCGCTTCAGCCAGCCCGGCCATCCGCCGGCCACGACCACCGAATTCGAGGGCGTGCGCTCGCTGCACCTGGGCACCTCATGGGAGCAGGGCGCGATGCGCCTGTCTCGCCCGGATGCGATCGAACTCGAATACGTGCAGATGATGATGGCCTGGCTGCTGTTCCAGTCGGCGCCGAAGCACATCGTGCAGCTGGGCCTGGGCAGCGCGGCGCTGACCAAATTCTGCTACCGCCGCTTTCCCGACGCGCGCGTCACCGCGGTCGAACTCAATCCGAACGTGATCGCGATCTGCCGCGCCCTGTTCGAACTGCCGCCGGACGACGAGCGCTTGCAGGTGCGCGAAATGAACGCCTTGGAGTTCGTGCTGGACAAGAAAAACCACGGCACGGTCGACGCCTTGCAGGTCGATCTATACGACGAGGAAGCACGCGGCCCGGTGCTCGATACCCCCGAGTTTTACCAGGGCTGCTTCGACTGCCTGACGCCAGGCGGCATCATGACCGCCAACGTGTTCGGGGAGTTCGGCAACTACGACAAGAACCTGGAAGCGATGACGGAGGTATTCGACGCCGTCGTCTGGCTGCCCGAGGTGCACGACGCGAACATCGTCGTCATCGCCTTCAAAAGCGCGCCGCAGATCGATTTCTCGGTGCTCCATGAGCGCGCGGGCGGCATCAAGCGGCGCCTGAACCTGCCTGCGAAAAACTGGGTCGAAGGGCTAAAGGAGTGGATGCGCGACCAGCATGGAGGCTGAGGAAAGCGCGTTCAAATCCGCGCCAGGCTGGTCAACACCAGGGGCACCACCAGCACCATCGCGACCAGTATGCGCATCGTTCGGGAGGAGCCGACGCCTGGTCCGGCATTGCCTTTTTCGACAGCGACCGACCATACGGCGCTGCTGCCGCTGACGATGAGGGCAAAGACGTAAGCGAAAACGACTTTGCCGATCGCCAGGAAGGCAAGGCCGATCTGGCTCTGCTTCTGGTAGTCGATGCCGGCCAGCGTGGAGAACATCCAGCAGCTGCCGATCAGCAGCGGCACGAGCCCCAATCCCATGAGAACGTTGGCGACCCGCAGTTTGTTTTGTGGTTTCATGGCGGCGTAGTTTATAGCGTGTTTTGCCTTGAAAATGCGCACATTGTCACCCGGCGAACAGGCATGCAAGCTAGTGGCACCCCTGCGGCAGCGCCTGCGGCAGGATGCCCTCCGCCGAGCAGGCCCAGGCGATGCGCTTGTGCTCGTCCATCGAGGGTTCGAACAACAGCACGCCGGCGCCTTGCGCGCCCTGGACACCCGCCGTGACGCGCAGCACGGCCGTTTCCGGATCGATGGTCAGCGCGCCCCCGCCGACAGCGACGCCGGCCTGCGCCAGCGTCGGAACCTTGCCGTGTTCCTTCAGGTAACGCTCCACCCTGGTGCTCGCGTCGAGGCCGGCCGAGTAGGCGCCGGCAACCGCCGCCTTTTGCTGGTAGCCCTGGTAGGCAGGAATCGCCACCGCCGCCAGCATGCCGGCGATCGCCAGCGTGACCACCGCGCCGCCGGCGCCGCCCGCCACGCCCAGGCGCGGCACGAACAGCGCCAGCAAGGTGGCCAGCAGGTGGCGCCGCGGCTGTTCGGCTTCGCGCCCGGCGGCCAGCGCGCGCACGGCGGCCATACGTTTGACTAGCCACGGATAGTCGCCGACCAGTTCATGGAAGGACATCCAGAAGCCTTCGGTTTCGCGCGCCTGCTCGATGTAGGCGCTCTTGTTCATGGTGCGCCAGCGGCGTCCGCCGGCCGCCAGCGCGGCGAGGCCGAATTCGGCATTCAGGGGCTGCTCGCAGGCGGCCAGGCCGTGGCGGTCGCAGGTGTACTCGCGCGCCCGCGAATAGGCCGCGCCCACCAGTGGCAGCAGCGAGGCCGGCAGCAGCACCGTGGCCCAGTTCAGGTGCTTGCGCTTGATGTGGCCGATCTCGTGGCCGATATAAAAATTCAGTGCATCCGGGTTGTCGTGCAGTCCATCGACCACATCCGAATACAGCACCAGGAAGTCGCGGCCGAGAAAACGGGTGGCGAAGGCGTTCAGCGAGCCGCCCATCTGCAGCAGGTAGGCGTCGGGTTCGCGCTCCAGACCGAGCTTGGCGCAGCAGGCCGCGATCTGGCGCTCGAGGTCGGGGAACTGTTCGTGCGTGATGCGCACGCCGGTGCCCTTGATCCAGGAAATCAGGGCCGACTGCGCGAAACAGTAAAACAGGAAGAAGGCCAGGCCATAAGCGAGGGCGATCCAGCCGGCGCCTGTAATCAGGACAGCCCAGACCAGCAGGGAGAGCACGAGCATCAGCGCGAACAGCGTCTTTTCATTCTTGTAAACCAAGTCCATGTCGCCCCGTCCAATAGATTGTTTGTTATTTCAAAATAACAACTATAACTTATTGTTGGCGGGAAACATACCATCATCCTGACTAGGTGTTGCCGAGTAGATACGTGTGATTGGCGTGTTCCCGGGCGCCTTGACCCAACACAAGTCTTCAGGAGTAACGGCGGGCAAGATTCGATGAGACTTCGCGCAGCGCCAGCATGGGCATGGTGCTGCGTCCGGTCTCCCACTTTCGAGTGCAGGCGCGGCCGGGTTTGCGCTTCCGGAGCGGTCAACGCGATCCGTAGCGGCGCTCCGGCGCGATGTCCGCTGGGGCCAGCGCGATGCGGTCGCGGCCGGCCTCCTTCGCCTGGTAGAGCGCCTTGTCGGCGCGGCTGATGGTGTCGGCAAACGGTTCGTCGGCACGCCGTTTGGCCAGCCCGGCGGAGAAGGTGATCTGCCGGCCGTCGAGCCCCGGCACCGTCATCGCACGCACCTGCTCGGCCATCCGCTGCAGCACCGCGCGCGCATCGTCCGGCGCGGCGTCCGGCAGCAGCAACAGGAATTCCTCGCCGCCCCAGCGCGCCAGCACGTCGTTGGCGCGCAGCGCTGCCCGTGCGGTGGCCGAGAACACGCGCAGGACGGCATCGCCGGTCGCGTGGCCGTAGCGGTCGTTCACTTGTTTGAAGAAGTCGATGTCGAGCAGGGCGATGCAGGTGTCGGCGCCCGGCGCATGGCGCCGCTCTTCGCGTTCGAGCACTTCGTTCATGTGGCGCCGGTTGATCAGGGAAGTCAGCTCATCGACGGTGGCCAGCACCTTGATGGTCTCGAGGGCGTCGGACAGTTCGCGCTTCTGGCGCTTGGTGCGCGAGCGGAGTTTGCTCATCTCGCCGCTCAGGAGCGCGGTCGACACCAGTGCGCCGGCCAGGTAGCCGAAGGTCAGCAGCTCGGTGATCGGCGGAAAGCGCAGCGGGTCGTGCGCCTGCAGCCACCACATGGCCGTCCCCATGCCGGCGATGGCAGTGGCCGACAGCATCAGGGTCTGGCGCGGGCGCAGGGCAAACATGCAGAACACGATGATCACCACCGTCATGGTCAGCATGGCCGCACGCAGCGGCCCGGAAATGGCATAGGCCCAGATGGCGCACACCAGCGAAAACGCAGCCTGCGCCACCGCCAGCTGGTCGGGTGCGAGCTTGAACACGCCGTTTGCGCGGATCAGCCCATAAAAGGACAGGGCGCCGCAGGCGCCGAATGCCATCAGGCCGCGCGCCGCGTCGGGATCGCTCAAGCCATGCGCGACTTGCAACGACAGCAGAACGATGCAGATGACATACAGCACCCAGGTCGCGGCCCAGTACTGGAGCATGCGGCGCATGCCGGGATCGGTACCGCACAGGAGGGCCGCCAGCCGGCGCAGCGCGTTCACGGCAGCCTCCCCCGCGCGGCCGCTGCGGCCAGGCTCCCGGCTAGGCAAAGCGGCCAATCCTGAAAGGTCTGTGATGTCATCGTGGTTCGTGAGCGGCCGACTGGCCTTGCCGAGCTGTGGACGGATGCATGCGTGCGAGCGTTCAGACTTTACTGAACACAGTTGGGAAAGTCGAGATGTTTACTTGAGGTAACGAATCGCCGTGGATAGTGTCGTTGCCATATGACAACGATCGCGTTCGCCTTTGTCAGTCTGGTAACGCGCGCCGTTCGCGCCACCACAGCGCCAGCATGGCGAGTGCGAACAGCACGGCGAACGGCCATTGGAGCAGCGGCCGCCGCGTCGCTGCGGCGGGGACCGGGGTGCGCGCCGCATAGCGCGCGGTCGCATCGCGCCGCTCGGCAGCTTGCCACTGCGGCCAATCCTGCGGCGCGAACACGTAGATCTGGCCGGCGGCCGGCTTCGTTCCCCCGGTTTCCATCCTCAGCCAGCCGGGCGCACGCGGCCAGACCGCCACGCAGGACGCATCGACGCGCTCAAGCCGGCGCTGCCAGTCGAGGATCTGGTTCAAATCCCGGAAACGGACCTTGCCGCGCACGCCGAGTGCGCACACCTCCAGGCGCTGGCCGGGCAGCGGCATCTCGCGCGGCACCAGCCAGTTCACCTCTTCCGCACGCTCGACGCGCAGCGTGTCGAGCACCCCTTGCCACCACAGGGCGAGCGCACGCGGCTCGGTGATGGCCAGGCGGTGCCAGTCGGCGGCGGCCAGCCAGCCGATACGTCCTTTGCCCCACTGGCGGGCCCAGACCGCGTTGCCGTCGCCGGTCCAGGCGCCGGCCACGCGCGTGGCGGGCGCCAGTGGCGCCAGCGGCAGCGGCAGCGCGCCGCCGCTCAGCTTGCCGTCCGCCTGGGCCCGCAGCGGCAGCTGCAGGCTGCGCGACCAGACGCCGGCGTCGTTCGCATTCGCGCCCAGCACCAGCAACGCCGCGCCTTCGGCCGCCTGCTCCAGCAGCGCCGCGCGCGCGCCTGGCGCAGCGCGCTCGAACCAGGCGGCATCGATCACCAGCAGATCGGGCGAATCGACCGTTTCGCGCGCGCGCTCGCTGCGGGTGACGGTTTTGCCGAGCGCGACCTGCCAATCGACCAGGGCGCGGCTTTGCACCAGCAGATCGTTCAGCACGCGCAGGTCGAACGAGGGTGCGCTGAAGCGGCCGCGCACGGACAGCGGACGGGTGTCGTCGACCACCACCGGCACCGGTCCCTCGGCCAGCACTGCGTCCTTCTCGCCCAGCAGGCGCGCTTTCAGCACCAGCGTCTCGGCCAGCGGCGGCAGCCAGGAGACGGTCAGGTCGCCGGCACCGCGCGTCTCCGCCAGTAGCTGCCCGTTTTCGGCCAGCAGCTGTAGGCGCGCCGGCGCCTCGCCGCCGCGCCTCACCGTCAGCGCAAACAGGCGGCCCAGCGCCAGCCGGCGCGGGAAGTCCAGATGCAGCACCTCCTTCTCCGGGACGGTCCATGCCAGCGGGCGCGCGGGCAAATCCGCCCACTGCGCCGCGCGCAGGCCATCGCCTTCGATGCGCAGGCTGCGCACGCCAATGAGCGATGCCGGCGGATCGCGCGGGTCGATCGCCAGCGTGGTGCCGGACTCGCCCGGCATGTCCAGGTTGGAGGCGAGCAGCGCCAGCGCCGCGGCGGCGACCAAAGCCAGCAGCGCGTCGAGGAAGCGCCGCCGCCACAGGTACAGGAGCACGCTGGCCGCGCCGATGAGGACGATCGCCAGGATCATTTGTTGCTTCCTTCACGCCAGGCGCGCGTAAACGGTGTGTGCGTGACCGGTTGCGCCTGGAGCAGCACCGGCGCCTGTTCGATGCCGGCACGCAGCCAGGCCCGCAGCGCGGGACGGCAGTGCAGGCAGCCGTCGAGCACGTCCTGGATCGCGCGCTGGGCCGCCAGGCGCTGTTCGTCGTCCTTCAGGCGCGCGCGTACCCAGTCGTGCGCGGTGCGTGTCCACAGGGCCGGCAGCGCACCTTCGTTGGAGAGTGCCGCCACCAGTTCGCGCAGTTCAGCTGGAATCGCCTCGTTCGAGCCGCCCTGCTCGCGCGCATAGCTGGCGGCGCCGACGACGTCGCCCGTCATGCGGATGGCTTCCTTGATCGGCGGCGGCACGAAGGCGGTCTTGTGGAGGTAGATGCGGTCGGCCTGCTGCAGCTCCTTGATGGCGGCAAGCGCCTTGTGTTCGGGAGCGAGCGCCGTCTTGGGTTGAATGGCGCGCAGCGACTTTTCGGCGTCCCACATCGCCGCCAGCGCACGCCGCAGGACCTTTTTCGTGCCCTCGTCGTACAGCGTCGCGTTTTCCACCTCGTCGTGGGCGTGGCCGAACTGGTGCAGCACGTCCATCTCGCCGCCCTTTTTTTCGCTCGCTTCGTGTTCTTCGTGTTCTTCGGCGCCGAACAGGCTCGACTCTTCGCCCAGGAACTGGCCGTAGCGGCGGCGCAGCTGGCCCTGGTCCGCCGCTATCGCCTCGCTGCGTTCGCGCACCGTCTCCGCGCTCATGCGGGTCGACTTCATGTCGGCAATGAGCTGCTCGGTATCGATGATGATCTGGCGCTGGCTGCGCAGGCTTTGCGGTTTGACCAGCACCGGCATGGCCGAGGTCTCTTCCTCGTCCTCGGGTTCCGGCGCGGGCAGGCGCAGTGTGTATGCAGGCGACTGCACCGTGTGCGGACGCGCCGCGTTGTCGGCCGCGCGCACGAAAAAATAAAGTTCATCGCCGGGCTCCATGCCCAGTTCCGCCAGCGTCCAGGTTTTAGCCCAGTTGCGCAGGCGCGGATTGTTCGAGGCCGGCAGCGGCATCTCGCGGTCGGTGAATTTGATGTTTTCTCCGCTGCCGCGCGCCAGCGTCAGGTGCAGGGTGGCGCGCTGGACGCGATAGTCGTCCTGCACCGACAGGGCCATCGCGGCGGTCGACGCGCCAGTCTTCAGTTCCTGCACCATTTGCGCCGGCTGCGTGACCGTGATCGTCGGCGGTGCATCCGGCGTCACTTTGACCGTATAGCGCGCGCCGCGCCAGCGCCAGAACAGGGATTCGGTGGCGACCAGGGCCGCGCATCGTTCACCCACTTCCAGCTTGCGGCCGTCGCTCAGTTCGAGCGTCGTCGCGCCCGCCTCGGGATTTTTCAAGCACCAGGACACGGTACCGCCTTCAGGCAGGCCGATATCGCGCGGCGCGCCCGTCGTGCGTGCCGCGCCCGTGTAGGCGGGCGGCGTGGCCGTCACCGTCAGTTGCGCAATAGCCGGCGCGGCGGCCGCGGCCTGCGCCGCCGGCCTGGCCGTGTGCGCGCCGGCGGCGGGCTGCTGGCCGAAGAACCACGCCAGTGCCGCCAGCGCCAGCCAGGGCAGCAGCCAGATCAAACCGGTACCGACATGCGCGCGCACGGTGCGGCGCACGGCCGCTCCATCGAGCGCCGCATCCAGCCGCGCCAGCAGGCGCCGGCGCTGCATCTGCGCCAGCGGCGTGTCCGCCTCGACCAGCAAGGCGCTGCTGTCTTCCATGTCCGGGACTGCTGCGTCCAGCCAGCCGGTCCAGCCATAGGTCACCTGCCGGCGCAGGCGCGCGCCATCCCACATGCACCAGGCAACCCAGGCAAGCACGCCGGGCAGCAGGCGCAGGCTCAGCCAGGGCAAGGTGCCCAGCACCCACAGCGGCAGGCGCCGCAACAGGGCCGCACGCCACAGGCGGCGCAGGATGTCAGCGTCGCCGTGCATGGGCCAGGATCCTCTCGAGCGCAAACAGGGCGACCAGCGCCAGCATCGACACATCGCGCAGGGCGCCGCTGGCGTAGGCGCGCGCCGGAACCTCCGTGCGTGCGAAGGCGAGCGCCGGCGCGGTGTAGGGAAGCGGCGCGTAGTGCAGTTCGCGCCAGGTTTCGAGCAGCGACCTGGCGCTATCCGGATCGCCCGGCGGCCAGGCGTTCGAGACCCACACGCGGCCGCGCGCGCCATCGGCATACCGGATGCCCGCGGCCGCCTTCGATTGCGCCAGTTCGACAAAGGCGCCGGCGTCCGTGGCCCACCACAGCGGTGCGCGCAGCGTGGCCGGCGGCGCATCTGGCCGGTCCCAGACGATCAGCTCCGTTTTCGGATTCGGCCCGTCGTCGACCACAACGCGCAGGGGTCCGTCCTGCGCGCCGAACAGGCGGCGCCATTCGCCGGCGCGGGTACTGAAGATCGCCACGTGCGCCTCGACCTGCGGCGCCGGCTTCGCCAGGGTGCGCAGTTCGACGGAACGGCCGAACTGCGGCAGCGTTGCCGGCATCGGGACATCGCCCAGCACCAGCAGGCGCGCATCAGGCTTGAACTCGCGCTCGTGGGCGCGGATCCAGGCCAGCGCCGCATTCGCCGGCAACGGCAGGCGCGCCGCCTCCTGGTAGCCTGCGGCTTTCACTTCGCGTTCGGCCCAGCCGCCGTCGGTGCCGTCGGCCACGACGACCGTATTGCCGCGCCACGGGAAGACCGGGTCGGCCAGCCAGGCGATCGCGCAGGCCAGCAGCAGGCAGCGCACGATCAATAAAACGATGTCCGACCAGCGCCAGACCCGCATCTGCTTCGGTTGGGTAGACGGCAGGAAGCGCGCGCTGGCGAGCGGTTCGGCCTTTACCTGCACGCGTTTCTTGCGGTGCCACCAGACCGGCAAAAGCAGCGTCGGCAGCGCCAGCCACCACAGGCTGTTCATCGGCGGCCTCCCTGGCGCAGCATCTGGCGCAGCACCTCACCGGGTGCCTGTTCGATGCGCGCCGCTACCTGCAGCACGTCGTGCGCACGCAAGCCGGCAGTCACCTCCGAAAAATGCTGCTCGCGCTTGCGCAGATAGCCCGCGCGCAGGTCTGCGCCGAAACGGAACACGCCTGCCTCGCGCTCGGGATCGCGGTAGGCGGGACCGCTGCTGAAGCCGCCCGTGCACTCGGCCTCGGTCTGCAGGCAGACGGCTCGCACGTCATGGCGCATGTGGCGCAGGCGCACCAGCGCTTCCGACAGGCTTGATGGCCAGTCGAGGAAATCGGTGGCGGCAAAGATGAGGGACGGCGCACCGGCGAAACGCAAGCCGCTGCGCAGCACGTCCGCATCGGGCAGCATGCCCGCGGCCTGCACCTGTGTCAGTTTGGCCAGCACCCTCTGTAACTGGCGCGGTCCGCGCGCGGCCGGCACCAACTGCGCGCGTCCGTTCGAGAGCACGGCCAGGCCGAAGGCGTCGCCCTGGCGCTGCGCGATCGCGGCAATGCAGGCCAGCAGCGTACGCGCATAGCCCAGCTTGTCGAGTCCCTCGATACTGCGGCTCGGTTCCAGCATCGAGGCGCTGGCGTCCAGCAGCAGCCAGACGGCGACGTGGCTGTCGCGTTCGGCCTCGCGCACGTAATACCGGTCGGCGCGCGCCAGCAGCTTCCAGTCGACGCGGCGCCACTCGTCGCCAGGCGCATAGGCCCGGTACTCGGAGAACTCGACGCCGGCTCCGCGCTCGCGGCCGGCGTGCACGCCCTGCCCCAGTCCCGCCAGCACGTGGCGGATGACGAGTTCGAGGTCGGTCGTGTGCGCAATGAGCGCGGAGCTAGCAAGAACCAATTAATCGACCCTGATCTCGGCGCGGATCGCCTGCAGGATGTCGGCCATCGCGACCTTATCGGCTTCGGCCTCGAAATTGCGCAATACCCGGTGCGCCAGCACCGGCAGCAGCATCGCCGCGATGTCGTCGCGCGTGACCGCCAGGCGCCCTGCCATCAGCGCGCGCGCCTTGGCCGCCAGCACCAGCGCCTGGCCGGCGCGCGGCCCCGCGCCCCAGCCGACGTGCTTTTTCACGGCCGCGACCGTGGTCTCTTGCGGCCGCGTCGCACGTACCAGGCGCGTCGCGTAGCGCAGCAGGTGTTCGCCGATGGCGATGTCGCGCACCAGCTGCTGCAGGCGCAGCAGCGTTTTCAAATCCATCGCCGGTTCGGCATCCTGCAGGCCCGATTGCGTGGTCCTCGACACCATCATGACTTCTTCGTCTTCGGTCGGGTAGACGACGTCGATGCGCAGCAGGAAACGGTCGAGCTGGGCCTCGGGCAGCGGATAGGTGCCGCTTTGCTCGATCGGGTTCTGCGTGGCCAGCACAAAAAAGGGTTTTGGCAGCACATGGGTGTGGCCGGCAAAGGTGACCGAGCGCTCCTGCATCGCTTCCAGCAACGCCGATTGCGTCTTCGGCGGCGCACGGTTGATCTCGTCGGCCAGCAGCACCTGCGTGAACACGGGGCCGGGCTGGAAACGGAAGGAGCGCTGGCGCGTGGCCTGGTCTTCTTCCAGGATTTCGGTGCCGATGATATCCGAGGGCATCAGGTCAGGCGTGAACTGCACGCGGCGGAACCGCATGTCGGTCGCCTGTGCCAGCGATTTTACGAGCAGCGTTTTACCGAGTCCCGGTACGCCTTCGACCAGGGCATGGCCGCCGGCCAGCAGGCAGGTGACCAGCAGGTCCACTACCTGTTCCTGGCCGATGATCACGCGCGCCATGCTGGTCTTCAGCGCCCCTACCTTCGCCACCAGGTCGGCCACTTCCGACTCGCTCCACGCCACTGCTGCTTGCTCTGCCACTTGATGTTCTGCCACTTAGGCTCCCAACGCATACTGAATGATGTTCACCGCAAAACGGGTATTGTCGACCGCGAGAAACCGTTTGTTCCGGAAGTCGTAATCCCACTCGCAGCCGTAGTCCTTGTTCGAGTACAGCACCCGCACCCTGCCGCCGATCTCGATCGCTTTTAGATATTCGTGCACCAGGTCGTCGCCCCAGCCGTTCAGCTCCACCGAGGTGTTCGGCGGACCGTCGAATTTGAAGAAGCTCGAATACACGGGATGGTTATTCGGGATCTTGCGCAGCGCCGAGCCGCCGAAGATCTTCGCCATCTCGGCCTCGAAGGATTTCGCGAACAGGCCGTCGATATCGTGGTTGCAGTCGTCCACAAAAACGAAGCCGCCGCCGCGCACGTAGCGCTCGAAGTTCTTGCGCTCGGCGGGCGTGAACTGCACCAGCTTGTGTCCGGCCAGGTAGCAGAACGGCGCCTCCAGCACCTTCGGATCGGACAGCGCGATCATCCGCTCGGCCGGATCCACCTTCAGGGTGGTGTACTCGACCAGCGAATTGAGCACGTTGCTGGGCATGCGGATGTCCACATCCCAGTCGCCCGACTCGTACAGCAGGCGGGTGAAGTAAAAATCATAACGTGCCATCACCGAGCCGCCATCTACACCGCGTCGGACAGCGAAGTAAAGTTAAAGTCGCGCACCTTCATCGGCGGCAGCACCATCTGGTAGGGCACCTCGTCGCCGCCGATCACGACCGGCTTGCCGAGTTCCTCGACGTTGTTCAGGATCGTCACCGGGCTCTCGTTGAAACGGAAGTTCTTGATCGGGTACTTGATCTTGCCGTTCTCGACATAGAAGGTGCCGTCGCGCGTCAGGCCCGTCAGCAGCAGCGATTGCGGGTCGACCATGCGGATGTACCAGGTGCGGGTCACGACCACGCCCTTTTTGGTCGAGGCGATCAGCTCTTCCAGCGACTTCGAACCGCCGGCCATGATCATGTTGCCGTGGCCGGCCGTCGGGGCGACGCCCTTCTTCTGCGCCCAGTAGCGCGAATAGTCGAGCGAGGCGATGCGGCCGTTCTTGATGATGTCGGTACGCTGGCGCGCCAGGCCCGACTGGCCGTCCCAGGGCGCGACCGGCACGTCCGGATTCCACGGGTCGGCCCAGACGTTGATCTGTTCGTCGAACAGTTTATCGCCCAGCCGGTTCTTGCCGCCGGCCTTGGTCAGGAAACTGCGGCCCTCGTCGGCGTCGCGCGCCTCGAAGCTGCCGAACATATTGCCCAGCACTTCGGAGGTGGCGGCCGGCTCCAGGATCACCGTGTAGCGGCCCGGCTCCAGCGCTTTCGCATCGACCGAGCGCAGCGCCTTTTCGATGGCGACGCCGGCCGCTTCGCGCGCGTCGAAACGGCGCGCATCGGTGGCCGAGCGCGTGACCCAGCCCGAGCCGCGTCCGTCTTCGGTGCGCACGGTGCAGGTGTAGGCGAGATCGGTCGACTCCTGGAAGCCGAACACGCCGTTCGAATTGGCGATCGCTTCGAAGCGCTTGCCGTCGTTGAAGAAGCCGGCCGCGACCAGGCCAGCCTTCTTCGCCGCCTCGATGCTGTAGGCCGCGACTTGCGCGCGGTACTCGGGATCGATGTCGGCGGTGGCGCGCGCAAATGTCGGCGTCGCCTTGTATTCCTGCTTGCCCACGGCCGGCATGAATTCCGGGTTTTCCGGCGCCAGGCGCGCCAGCTCCTCGGCGCGGCGCACCGCCTTTTCGAGCGACTTGTCGTCGAACTCGTTCAGGCGCGCGATGCCGGCCTTCTTGCCGAAGGCGACGCGCACCGTCAATTGCATGTCCTCGTTCAGGCCCGCGGTCGAGATGCTGTTGCGCGCGAAGCGCACGTTGCCCTCGCGCTTGCCTTCGATCGAGACGCTGCATTCGTCGGCCTTCGAGAATCCGATCACGCGGTCGCAGATGCGTTTTGCTTCTTCCTGGTTCAGCTGTTTCATCGTCTTTTTCCTTAACCGATCTTGCGGGCGGTGTTGATCACGTTGATGCCGTTGAAGCGCGTCGTGCTCGAGCCATGCGAAACCGCGCTGACCTGGCTCGGCTGGCCTTTGCCGTCGAAGAAGGAGCCGCCCATGCGCCAGTCGCGCTCGTCGCAGATGGCGCTGCAGGCGTTCCAGAATTCCTGGGTGTTCGACTGGTAGGCCACATCCTCCAGCGGATTGGTGATCTTGCCGTTCCTGATTTCGTAGAACAGCGTGCCGCCGAACTGGAAGTTGTAGCGCTGCTGGTCGATCGAATACGACCCGCGGCCGACGATATAGATGCCCTTCTTGACATCCTTGACCATCTCGTCGGGCGTCAGGCGTGCCTTGCCCGCGGCCAGCGACACGTTCGGCATGCGCTGGAACTGCACGTTGCTCCACGAGTCCGCGTAGGAGCAACCATGCGATTCCTTCTCGCCGATGATGTGGGCCTGGTCGCGCGTGGCCTGGTAATTCACCAGCACGCCGTCCCTGATGATGTCCCATTGTTTGGCGCGCACGCCTTCGTCGTCGTATCCGATCAGGCCGAGCGAACCCGGCGTCGTGCGGTCGGCGATGAAATTCACGCGCTCGGAGCCGAACTTGAAATTCTTTGACTGCCATTTGTCGAGCGTGGCGAAACTGGTGCCGGCGTAGTTGGCCTCAAAGCCGAGCACGCGGTCCAGTTCCGTCGGGTGGCCGACGGCTTCGTGGATGGTCAGGAACAGGTGTTCCGGCGCCAGCACCAGGTCGTATTTGCCCGGCTCGACCGATTTCGCGCTCAGCTTCTCGCGTGCCTGCTTGCCGGCCAGGCGCGCGTCCTCGATCACGTCGTACGATTTCGTGTAGAGCGTGGTCACGCTGCCGGCGGCTTTTACTTTGTCCTGCGCGCGCACGTCGAAGTATTCGTAGCCCATGCTCACCGGTGCGCCGAGTCCGCCGCGCGAGCGGAATTTACCGGTTGCCTTGTCGACGGCGGTGGCGTTGATCGGCGCCCACAGGCGGTGGATGTCCTGGTCGATGTAGGAGCCGTCGGTCGAGGCGAAATATTTTTGTTGATTAATCTGGAACAGGTTTGCCGTCATGAAGCTGGCGCCCGCCTCCAGGCCGGCCTTGTTCGCGGCGATCAGCATCTCGGCCTTGTCCTTCACCGGCACGGCGCGCCAGTCCTTCCTGATCGGCGTGGCCCATGCCACTTCGCCCACGCCTTTTACAGGGGCGAGCTGCACGGGTTCGGTCTGCAGCTTCGCGTTGGCTTTCGCAATCGCCACGGCCTGGCGTGCCGCGGCTGCCACGGCGTCCGGGTTCATGCTGTTGGTAGCGGCAAAACCATAGGCGCCGCCGGCGATCACGCGCACGCCGATGCCGGTCGATTCGGTGTTCGTGATGTTCTCGACGTTCAGGTCGCGCGTCGTGATGAACTGGTTCAGGTAGCGGCCGATGCGCACGTCGCAGTAGGAGGCGCCGGCCTGCGTCGCCGCGTTCAGGGCGGCGTCGGCCAGGGCCTTCTTGAAGCTGAGCGCCATCGGGTTCAGCAGCTCTTCGGCGGCGATCGCGTTGCCGAAGACCGGCACGAGCATGGCGCCCGCCGTGCCGGCGCCGATTTTGAGGAAGCTACGTCGTTCCATTCTGTCTCCAATTACTATGCACGTGTGTATAACGTAGGGTGGGCACTCCGTGCCCACGCGGTGCGGCGTGTGCGGGTCGAAAACCATCCCGACGATTCACGTACCGGAATACGCGTGGGCACGGAGTGCCCACCCTACGGTGCACACCGGCCAACGCATATGCCGTCGGCCGCGGGCCGTTTCTTTACACCGCGTCCGACAGCGACGTGAAATTAAAATCCCTGACCTTCATCGCCGGAATCACCATCGGATTCGGCCCCTCGTCGCCACCGAGCACCACCGGCGTGCCGATCTCCTCGATATTGTTGAGCATCGTGACCGGACTCTCGTTGAAGCGGAAGTTTTTAATGGGGTGCTTGATATTGCCGTTCTCGATATAGAAGGTGCCGTCGCGCGTCAGGCCCGTCAGCAGGACCGATTGCGGGTCGACCATGCGGATGTACCAGGTGCGGGTGACCAGCACGCCCTTCTTGGTATTCGCGATCAGCTCCGCCGTCGATTTATTCGTGCCGCCCATGATGATGTTGCCCGGGCTGCCGACCGGACGTACCCCCTTCTGTTTGGCCCAGAACAGCGAGTAGTCGAGTGCGGCGATGCGGCCGTCCTTGATCAGGTCCTGGCGTTCGCGCGGCAGCATGGTGTCGTCCCATGGCAGCACCGGCACGTCCGGGTTCCAGGGGTCGGCCCAGATATTCACCTGCTGGTCGAACAGTTTATCTCCCAGGCGGTTCTTGCCGCCGGCCTTCGACAGGAAGCTGCGGCCCTCATCGGCGCGGCGTGCATCAAAACCGTTCATCATGTAGTTCAGCAGGTCGCTGGTGGCGGCCGGCTCGAGGATGACGGTATAACGGCCCGGTTCCAGCGCTTTCGCATCGACCGAGCGCAGCGCCTTTTCGATGGCGACATCTGCCGCTTCGCGCGGGTCGAAACGCGCCAGGTCGCGCGCCGAGCGCTTGACCCAGCCCGAACCGCGGCCGTCTTCGGTGCGGATGGTGCAGGTGAAATCGAGCGAAGTCAGGGCCTGGTGGCCGAACACGCCGTTCGAATTGGCGATGGTCTCGAACGAGGTCGAGTCGGTGAGGAAGCCGGCGGCGACCAGGCCCTTCTTGCGGCAGGCCTCGATGCTGTAGGCGGCCGCCTGGGCGCGGATCTCGGGGTCGATGTCGGCGGTCTTCTGGACGAAGGTGTTCGAGGTCTTGAATGGCGACCTGGCGACGGCCGGCATGAATTCCGGGTTTTCCGGCGCCAGGCGCGCCAGGTCTTCCGCGCGGCGCACGACTTTTTCCAGCGACTTGTCGTCGAACTCGTTGATGGTCGCCGTGCCCTGGCGCTTGCCGAAGGCAACGCGCACGGTAATCGCCGTGTCGTCGATCAGGCCGGCCGTCGACACGGCGTTGCGCGCGAAGCGGATGTTGCCGTTGCGCTTGCCGCCGATGGTGACGATGCACTCGTCCGCTTTCGACAGCGACAGCACGCGGTCGCAGATGCGTTTCGTTTGGTCCTGGGTCAGGATGGTCATGAATGTCCTTAGCCGATCTTGCGGGCGGTGTTGATCACGTTGATGCCGTTGAAGCGCGCGGTCGAGGAACCGTGCGAGACGATGCTGATCTGCGGCGGCTGGCCCTTGCCGTCGAAGAAGGAGCCGCCCATGCGCCAGTCCTTCTCGTCGCAGATGCCGGCGCAGGCGCTCCAGAATTCCTGGGTGTTGGCCTGGTAGGCCACGTCTTCCAGCATCTGCCCGATCTTGCCGTCCTTGATTTCGTAGAACAGCTGGCCGCCGAACTGGAAGTTGTAGCGCTGCTGGTCGATCGAGAAGGAACCGTCGCCGACGATATAGATGCCCTTCTTGATCCCCTTGACCATCTCGTCCGGGCTCATCTTCTTCGTACCCGCCTTCAGCGAGACGTTCGGCATGCGCTGGAACTGCACATTGCTCCACGAGTCAGCGTACGAGCAGCCGTGCGATTCCTTCTCGCCGATGATGTGGGCCTGGTCGCGCGTGGCCTGGTAGTTGACCAGGATGCCGTCCTTGATGATGTTCCACTCTTTGCAGCGCACGCCTTCGTCGTCGTAGCCGACCGCGCCGAGCGAACCCGGGGTCGTCTTGTCGGCGACGATGTTCACCAGCGGCGAGCCGTACTTGAAATTCTTCGACTGCCATTTATCGAGCGTGGCGAAACTGGTGCCGGCGTAGTTGGCTTCGTAGCCGAGCACGCGGTCCAGCTCCGTGGGGTGGCCGACCGATTCGTGGATCGTCAGGAACAGGTGTTCCGGCGAGAGCATCAGGTCGTACTTGCCAGGGGTGACCGATTTCGCGGTGAGTTTACGCTTGGCGTCGCGCCCGGCCGCGCGCGCATCCTCGATCATGTCGTAAGACTGCGTGTAGAGCGTGGCGACGCCGCCGGCGGCCTTGATCTTGTGCTCGGGACGCGCGTCCAGGTATTCGTAGCCCATGCCGACCGGGCTACCCAAGCCGTTACGCGAGCGGAACTTGCCGCTCGCCTTGTCGACGGCGGTCGCGTTGAAGGGTGCCCACAGGCGGTGCAGGTCCTGGTCGATGTAGGAACCGTCGGTCGACGCGAAATACTTCTGCTGGTTCACCTGGAACAGCATCGACTGCATGAAGTTGGCGCCGTTGTCCATGCCGGCCTTGTTCGCGGCGATCAGCAGCTCGGCCTTGTCCTTGATCGGCACCGTGCGCCAGTCCTTTTTGTACGGCGTCGCCCAGCTTACCTCGCCCACGCCCTTCACCGGCGCCAGCTGCACCGGTTCGGTCTGCAGTTTGGCGTTGGCCTTGGCGATCGCGACGGCCTGGCGCGCCGCGTTGGCGATGCCGTCCGGCGTCATGTCGGAGGTGGCGGCGAAGCCGTAGGCGCCGTTGCAGATCACGCGCACGCCGACGCCGGCCGATTCCGTGTTGACGACATTTTCGACGTTCAGGTCGCGCGTGGTGACGAACTGGTTCAGGTAGCGCCCGATGCGCACGTCGCAGTAGGACGCGCCGGCCTTGGTGGCGGCGTTGAGCGCGGTGTCGGCCAGCGCTTTCTTGGCCGCGACGGCCATGGGACTGAGCAGTTCTTCGGCCGCGATCGCACGCCCGGCAACCGGGATGAGCATCGAACCGAATGCCAGGGTGCTGATGTTGAGGAAGGTACGACGTTCCATTCTGTCTCCTGAATTCAACCTGCGTCTTGGGGCGGCGCGCACACCGGCACTGCCGCGTATGTATATGTATTCCTCGGTACTTCCACGCGCTGGAACGCGCGGCAAACCGTTCAACATTATCAGTAACTCAAGCGTTTGAATAGGCAATCTTCATACCAGCCGCAGTGCTGCACAGCAGGCGGTCTTTGCGCGTATTGACAGCGTCCGCAGGGTGTCCGGCTGTCCGCCGCGGACACGCGGCGGACAGTACATACGCGGGACAAGCCACTGGATTCGCTTGACTGCAAGGGTTGCTTGTTCGATCATCGGCGCGGCGGCAACGGCACCGGCCGGCGGCCCCTTACCACAACGGAGATTCCATGAAACGACTGATCCTCGCCGCCTTGTTGGCCGTGAGCGCAGCAGGCGCAGCCAGTGCAGCCCCGGCCGACGACGCCCTGAAAGCCGCCATCGCCGCCGAACACCGCGCGGACAACGCCAAACGCGACGTGTACCGCCATCCGTACGAGACCCTGACCTTCTTCGGCATCAAGCCGACGATGACGGTGGTGGAACTGGTGCCGGGCGGCGGCTGGTACACCGAGATCCTTGCGCCCTACCTGCGCGACAAGGGCAAGTACATCGGCGCCGGCCAGGCGCCCGACAAGAAGGGCGGCCTGGCCTTGCGCGCCAAACTCGATGCGAATCCGGGCTTGTACGGCAAGGCCGCCACCGCCGTGTTCGAGCCGCCGAGCCGTTACGAGATTGCGCCGGCGGGCAGCGTCGACATGGTCCTCACCTTCCGCAACCTGCACAACTGGGTCGGCGACGGCGACGAAGCGGTGCGCACCACCTTCAAGGAGATCTACAAGGTGCTGAAGCCGGGCGGCGTGCTGGGCCTGGTCGACCATCGCCTGCCCGTCTCCATGAAGCAGGACGAGAAGGCCTCGAGCGGCTATGTGCACGAGGCCTATGTGATCAAGATGGCCGAGAGCGCAGGTTTCAAACTGGCCGGTAAATCCGAGGTGAACGCCAATCCGAAGGACAAGGCGGATCACGAAAAAGGCGTTTGGACGCTGCCGCCGGTGTTGGCGAACAAGGACAAGGACCGCGAGAAGAATCTGGCGATCGGCGAGAGCGACCGGATGACGCTCAAGTTTGTGAAGCAGTAATCGTCATGGTGGGCATGGGGCGCCCACCATGCAAAACGGGCCGCGTCGAGCGGCCCGTTTTCTTTTACAGCTTCGCCTTCTGCTTCACCGGCGTGAACAGCAAGTCGTGAAAATCGTAGCTGAAGTCGGTCTCGGTGGACACCGCCTTCATTTTGACGTGCTCGATGCTGCCGTCGTAGTCGAGCGCGAAGGTGACGTAGGCGTCCGCGTTGAAGTTGCGCTCCTTCCAGCGCACGATGAAGGTGTCGTGCTGGTAGTGCTCCATTTCGCCCGTCAAATCAGGCGTGCGCGCAAACGACATGATGAGCTTCCTGCCCTCGCGCTTGATCGTCATCGGGCCGTACCACGGATCGCTGTACTGGCCTTCGTAGGCGTCCAGCGCCAGCGAAGGTTTCGACGCGGCGACGCGCGTGGCCGAGGTCTTCTTCAGGCGCGCCAGTTCTTCGGCGTGCTTGCGGTCTTCGTCGTCGGCGATCAGCTTGATCCAGTCGATCGGCGCGCTGCCGGTCATGTACTGGTCGAGCAGGCGGTATTGCAGCGCGTTGAGGGCGCCGCCGCTCTCCGCATTGGTCAGGATGGCGATGCCCAGTTTCGATTCCGGCACCAGCAGTACGCGCGAATAAAAGCCCTGCAGCGCACCGCCGTGGTTCGCCACCAGTTGGCCCTTGTAGTCGCGCAGCTGGAAGCCCAGGCCATAGGCCAGGAAATTTGGTTTCACCGGCGCCAATGGCCCCTTCGGCTGGCCGATCTTGATCGGCGTCTGCGCGGTCCACATCTCGCGCGACTGCGCTTCGCTGAACAGGCGCAGCTCCTTGCCGTCCGCGCCTTTCACTCCCTCGACACGGCCGCCGTCGAGCAGCACCTTCATCCACTTCGCGATGTCTTCGGCGCTGGTGTTGATGCCGACCGCGCCGACTGCATTATTCACCGGCATCGACTTCACGGCGGCGATCTTGTCGTTGATCTTGCTGTGCGCGTTCGAGGCGTTCGGGTTGGCCGCGCTCTCCGCCAGGCTGGTGGTGGTCGTGTTCATGCCGACCGGTTTCAAAATACGCTCGCGCACCGTGTCGCCCCAGGATTTACCCGACTTCTGGGCGATGATCTTGCCGGCCACGATATACAGGAGGTTGTCGTAGGCGTAGCTGCTGCGGAAGCTGGTCGCCGGTTTTACGTAGCGCAGGCGCTCGATGATTTCGTCGGTCGTAAAATTCGTGGTCGGCCACCACAGCAGGTCGCCCGCGCCGAGTCCCAGGCCGCTGCGGTGGGTCAGCAGGTCGCGCACGGTCATCTCGCGCGTGACATACGGGTCCCACATCTGGAAGTCCGGGAGGTGTTTGACGACCGGGTCGTCCCATTTCAGTTTGCCTTCGTCGACCAGCATCGCCAGTGCGGCGGCCGTAAATGCTTTCGAGTTGGAGGCGATCTCGAACAGGGTCTGGCCGTCGACTTTTGTCGGCGCGCCGAGTTTACGGACACCGAAGCCCTGCGCGGCGACGACCTTGCCGTCCTTGACGACGGCGATCGCGATGCCCGGCACGTCGAAGGCTTTCATGACGCGCGTGACGTCCTGTTCGAGGTCGAAGGCAGGGACGGCGACAGGCGCCGCGGTCGGCACCGCGGCGGGCGCCTCGGAGGCGTAGGCCGCGCTGGCGGAAAACGCGATCAGGATCGCGGCTGCAATGCGTTTCATCTGTTGCACTCTTCGGTTCCTTTACTGTTTGACCATCTGCTTGTCGACACTGCTTTGCGTCTCTGGATGGTAGCGCTCGCGCGCCGCCTTGTACACGTTCTCCGCCCAGGCACGGTCCTCGTCATTCGCGCGCAGCGCCGTGTACAGGGGCACCACGAACTTCTGGCGGCCGACGCTCATCAGGAAGGCCTGCATGTGCGGGCGCACCTCGCGGTAGCCGGCGTGCGCGGCGGCGCGGTAGAAGCGGAAAGCGACTTCGTTGTTGCCGCTCTTCGCCAGGCCGTAGGCGGCGTCGAGTTCTTTCAACCTGGCGGCGTCGGCCTTGCTGTCGATGTCGTTCAAGAATTTCATCCACTCGAGCGCGGTCCAGTCCCTGGTGTCGAGTTTCGACGTCGGCAGATCGCCTTTCAGCCAGCTTGCCGTGGTCGCATCGAGCGCCACCAGGCGCTGCGACTTCGCATGCCGCGCGCTGGCCGGGATGCCGGCGCCATGCAACCACTCGTCCAGCTCCGCCTCGCTCATCACCTGCGGGTGCTTCGCCAGCAGCTCGGTGCGCAGGTAGTCGACGAACTGTTCGGTCGTCACGCTCTGGAAGGCATGGCCGTCGAACCAGCCGCGGAGAAAAGGATCGAAGACGGCACGGCCGGCGCGTTCTTCGAGGGTGCGCAGCAGCCAGGCGCCCTTCGGATAGGCCAGGCCTTCGTCGGTATAGGTGCTGGAGGTGGTGTCCGGGTCGCGCGCGAGCAGCGCCTGCTTGTCGACCGGGATCTCCTTGAGCGACTCGATCGCCTCTTCCTGCTCGAGCTGCAGGTTCATGGTCGCGACCTCCTGACCATAGAGCTTTTCCAGGATGCGCGTCGTCACATAGGTCGTGAACCCTTCGTTCAGCCACCAGTGCTTCCACGAGGCGTTGGTGACCAGGTTGCCCGACCAGCTGTGCGCCAGTTCGTGGGCGATCAGGTCGACCAGGCTGCGGTCGCCCGCGATCATGGTGGGCGTCAGGAAGGTCAGGCGCGGGTTCTCCATGCCGCCGATCGGGAAGGAAGGCGGCAGCACCAGCATGTCGTAGCGCCCCCAGCGATACGGGCCATACAGCGATTCGGCGGCGGCGACCATCTTTTCGGTGTCGGCCAGCTCATAGGCCGCGGCCTCGATGCGTTTCGGTTCGGCGTAGACGCCGGTGCGTCCGCCCAGCGTGCGCGCTTCCAGTTCGCCGATGCCGATCGCCAGCAG
Source organism: Massilia sp. LXY-5 (assembly GCF_059801075.1). Taxonomy (NCBI): domain Bacteria; kingdom Pseudomonadati; phylum Pseudomonadota; class Betaproteobacteria; order Burkholderiales; family Oxalobacteraceae; genus Massilia; species Massilia sp. LXY-5. The sequence goes on along the minus strand of NZ_JBNNEH010000009.1, from coordinate 74,732 downwards.
ATACGAGGGAATCGGCTGCGGCATGCTGAACTTCCAGCCACCTTTACCCGTTGCCTTCGGATCGTTATCGGCGCTCATGACCACGCGCAGGCCCTCGGGTGCCTCGATGCGCGCCGTGTAAGTAAAACGCACCGAGGGCGTGTCCTGCACCGGCGCCCAGGAACGGGCGTTGATCGTTTCCGACTGGCTGAACATGAAAGGACGCTTGCCGGACAGGGTCTGCGCCGGCGTGAGCCACTGCAGGGCGCTGGCGGTGGGCGCGGTACGATAGTAGATGCGGACCTGCGGCGCCTGCCGTGGCAGGTCGATGTGCAGGGCCTGGCCCTTTTCGGCGTCGAACTTGTCGAGCGTGTATTTGACGGGCGCCCAGCGTCCGCGCGCATCGATGGCTTCGATCTTCGAGATCGCCAGCTCGCGCGTGTCGAGGTCGAGGCGGCGCGCCGCTTTATCCAGCCAGTCGAGCGTCAGGACGGCGTGGCCGGCCAGCGTCTTTTTCGTAAAATCGGCTTTCAGGTCGAGGTGCAGCGCGCGCGTTTTTACCTGGTCGTAGTTGGCGTAGCTCAGCGGGTCGAGGGCAGAGTTGAGCGCATGAGCTGTGGCGCCGTGCAGGCCGAGGATGGCGCAGGCGGCGGCGCGCAGGAGGGTAAGAGTGTGCATGTGATGAATGGCTGAGCGGAGAGGCGCGAGCAGAATAGCACTTTCATAGAGGCCGCGAAAGCGCGCCTTTACTGACGGCCGTTGTTTGTATTGACGCGCTGCGGATGTGTGGACTCTGCTATGATCCGCGCTCTGCTTAATCTGCCTTATCCGCTGCTCCCTATGGATGCCTTTCTTGTCGCCACCGGCATCGTCGCCCTCGCCGAAATCGGCGACAAGACGCAGCTCCTCGCCTTCCTGCTCGCCGCTCGTTTCCGCCGCCCGCTGCCGATCATCCTCGGCATCTTCGTCGCCACCCTGCTGAACCACGCCTTTGCCGCTGCCGTCGGCGCACTGGTGAGCGAACTGCTGGGACCATCCGTGATGCGCTGGGTGCTGGGCCTGTCCTTCCTCGCCATGGCGATCTGGGCCCTGATCCCCGATCACGTCGACGAAGCCGAGGCGGCGCTGCCGAAACTGGGCGTGTTCATGACGACCCTGCTCGCCTTTTTCCTGGCCGAGATGGGCGACAAGACGCAGGTGGCGACCGTGGCACTGGCGGCGCGTTATACGGAAATCGCGGCGGTGGTGGCCGGGACCACGCTGGGGATGATGATCGCGAACGTGCCGGCGGTGCTGTTCGGAGAGCGGATCGCGAACAAGATTCCGCTCGGGCTGGTGCATGGGATCGCGGCCGTCATCTTCATGGGGCTGGGGATGGCCACGCTGATGGGGGCGGGTAATGGCTACGGGTTTTAGCTGTAGTAAAACCTGTGGCAAGATCAGCGCGTTCTAAAGCGGATCTGGTGCGTATCAGCGCGTGGGCACGAGTGCCCACCCTACGTTACGCAACTGCCAACGTGTCAACTAACGTAGGGTGGCCTCTCGAGCCCACGCGTTGACGGACGCATGAAAACCCTTACCGCCAGCGCGTCATCCACTGATCGTAGAACCCCAAATCGCGCGGCACCGCGCCGGGGATCGCGCAGATCGCGCCGGCGAATTCGTTGGCGCGCGCCAGCGTCAGCTCGAGCGGCCAGCCGCGCGCGCGCCCCAACAGGAAGATCGCCGAGAACGCATCCCCTGCGCCGACCGTGTCGATGACGAAGGGGGGAGAAGGCGCGTCGCGGGTGTCGAGCGTGACGCCGCCGGCGCCGAAGTAGACCGAGCCGCGGTGGCCCAGCGTGACGATCAGCGCCTCCAACCCGAACATCTGCAGCAGCGCCGCGCAGGCGGAGCGCGTTTCGCCGGCCGCCATCGGCGGGTCGTTCGGCCCCAATTGAAAATACCAGCCGAACAGGGCCTGCAGCTCGTCTTCGTTGAGTTTGACGATGTCGGCCGCGTGCAGCGCGTCGGCGACGATTTTTTCGTCGACCTGGCCGTCGCGCAGGTTCAGGTCGAGGTAGCGGGTGGCGCTTGTCGCCGACAGCAAGGCTTTGAGGGTGCCGCGCGAACGCTCGCCGCGCTGGGCCAGGGTGCCGAAATACAGGATGCCGGCGTCGACCGTTTTGACGGCCGCCAGCGCTTCTTCGCGCGCGATGTAGTCATAGGCCTGGTTGGGCACGATGACGAAGCGGTGCCCTTTCGCGCCGCGCTCGACGATGACGCGGCCGGTTTCCTCGATCGTGTCACGCTGCAGGCCGGCCTGCGACATCGCGAAGCGCTCGAATTCGGCCCGGATCGTCTCGCCATTGTGGTCGGCGCCGATGCGGGTGATCATCAGTTGCGGCGCCATGAAGGCGGCCAGGTGGCGCGCGACATTGAAGGGCGCGCCGCCGACGATCTGTTCGGTCGCGAAATCGTCGACCAGGGACTCGCCGAAGACGAGCGTCGTCAGCGCGCCGCTCATCCTTCGAACGGCGCCGTGTCGCGGAAGGAGGCGCGTTCGGCCAGCTTGTCGTGCAGCTTCGCCAGGTTTGGATAGTCGTCGCGCCAGGCGATGTCCGGGAAGCGGAAGGCCAGCCAGCCGAGTGCGCAGCCGACGGCGACGTCGGCCAGCGTATACGACTTGCCCATGCAGAAAGGCTGCTCGCCGAGCTTTTCCGCCATCACGGCCAGGCCCGCATGCACCTTGCCCAGCTGGCGTGCCATCCACTGCGGGCTCTGCTGCTCTTGCGGGCGCAGCGTCTTTTCCAGGCGCACCAGCACGGCCGCGTCGAGTACGCCGTCGGCCAGCGCCTCCCACACTTTGACGTCGGCGCGGTCGCGTCCGTTGCCGTTGGCCGGCAGCAGCTTGCACACGGGCGTGAGCGTATCGAGGTATTCGGCGATCACGCGCGAATCGTAGAGGGCGCTGCCGTCTTCCATGACCAGGCAGGGCACCTTGCCCAGCGGGTTGGAAAGGTGGACCTGGGTCTCGGCGGCCCACACGTTGTCGAGCTCAAAGGAATAATCGAGCTTCTTTTCCGCCATGACGATGCGGACCTTGCGCACATAGGGACTGGTGTTCGAACCGATGAGTTTCATAGATGCTCGGAAAGAGGAATTTAATATGAGTATAACATCGGCCCGGCTGGCAAAAACGGCCGTGGGGGCCCGTTTCGCTGTCGCGGCCACAAAGACCGATATCGGCTCCGGTGGTAAAATCCGCGTTTTTGCACGGACCGCCCGCCATGACCGCTACCGCCCCACTCTCCTCCCTGTCGGCCCTGTCGCCGCTCGACGGCCGTTACGCGGCCAAGACCGACAAGCTGCGCCCGATCCTGTCCGAAGCCGGCTTCATGCACCACCGCGTCAAAGTTGAAATCGCCTGGCTGCAGGCGCTGGCGCAGGCAGGTTTTAGCGAGATCAAGCCGTTCTCCGCAGAAGCGAGCGCTCACCTTGACGCCATGGCGGCGAATTTCAGCGAAAGCGACGCCGCCCGCATCAAGGAAATCGAGGCGGTCACCAACCACGACGTGAAGGCGGTCGAGTACTGGCTCAAGGAGCAAGTCAAGGATGTGCCGGAGCTGGTGGCGGCAAGCGAATTCATCCACTTCGGCTGCACCTCGGAAGACATCAACAACACCAGCCACGGCATGATGCTGAAAGCCGCGCGCGATACCGTGATGCTGCCGGCCCTGCAGGCGATCATCGCCAAGCTCACCGAGATCGCGCACACCAACGCGGCGCTGCCGATGCTCTCGCGCACCCACGGCCAGACGGCCAGCCCGACCACCCTTGGTAAAGAATTTGCCAACGTCGTCGCGCGCCTGCAGCGTGCAGTAAAACGGATCGCCGACGTCGACATCCTCGGCAAGATGAACGGCGCGGTCGGCAACTACAACGCCCACCTGTCGGCCTACCCCGGCTTCGACTGGCCGGCTTTCTCGAAGGACGTGATCGAGTCGCGGCTTGGCCTGACCTTCAATCCGTACACCATCCAGATCGAGCCGCACGACTACATGGCCGAGATGTTCGATGCGATTGCCCGCGCGAACACCATCCTGCTCGACCTGAACCGCGACATCTGGACCTACGTCTCGCTGGGCTATTTCAAGCAGAAGCTGAAGGCGGGCGAGATCGGTTCGTCGACCATGCCGCACAAGGTCAACCCGATCGACTTCGAGAATTCGGAAGGCAACCTGGGCCTGGCGAATGCCGTGCTGCGCCACATGGCCGACAAGCTGCCGGTCTCGCGCATGCAGCGCGACCTGACCGACTCGACGGTTTTGCGCAACATCGGCGTCGGCTTCGGCTACGCCCTGCTCGCCTACGACAGCTGCCTGCGCGGCCTGAACAAGCTGGAAGTCAACGCGGCCAGGCTGGAAGCGGACCTCGATGCGAACTGGGAAGTGCTGGCCGAGCCGGTGCAGACCGTGATGCGCCGTTACGGCATCGAGAATCCGTACGAGCAGCTGAAGGAACTGACCCGCGGCAAGGGCATCACCAAGGAAGCGCTGCGCGAGTTCATCGGGACGCTGGCCGTGCCGCAGGAAGCGAAGGATTTGATGTTGCAGATGACGCCGGCGAATTACATCGGCCTGGCGGCGGAGCTGGCGAAGGCGATTTAAGCGTTCGCGCTCCAGTGAGTCAACAGCCCGCGCCGGACATGGCGCGGGCTGTTTTTATTTACGCCCGTCAGTTCTGCCACACCACTCTGACCGCCACCGTGCGCGGCACTTCCGAACGCGTGGCGATTCCGCTGTACTCGGCGTGGCTGCCGTTCAGGTTGGTCGCGGCGACCGACAGGTCCAGATCCGGTCGCAGGCGCCAGCCGAAACGCGCATCGAGGGCGGCATAGCCCGGCACCTGGCCGATATCGAGCGCCCCCACCTTGCGCACGGCGAGCTCGAGTTCGCGCGCCGCGTCGATGCTGTAGGTCGAGCGCAGCTGCAGGTTATGCGAGGGATCGAAGCCCGCCCGCCGCAGGCTGCCGGCGTCGTTGCTGCCGGGTTTCAGCTGAAAACGCTCACGCATGGCCGTCAGTCCGGCCGACAGGCGCCACGATTTCGTTGCCTGGAAACTGCCCCACATTTCGATGCCGTAGCCGTGCCCTTCGCCCAGGTTCGCGAAATCGACCATCGTGCGGCTCGGCCGCAGTTCCTGAGTGCGCAGGTCATCGTAATCGTTGTAGAACAGCGTGGCCGAATACGACAGACGCGGCAGCGGCTGCCCGCGATAGCCCAGTTCGAACACCTTGGCCACCTCCGAGCGCACGCCGGGGCTGCCCGCGAGGATGTAGGGCGGCCGTCCCGGGATATAGGTATCGGCGTCGAGCCGCGAGGGGGCACGCACCGCACGCGAGGCTGCCGCCCAGAAGGCGTGGCCTGGCGCCAGGCTCCACGACAGGCGCGCGCTCGGCAGGAATTCGGTGCCCGTGTAATCGTTGCGCTCGACCCGGGCACCGAGCGTGGCGCGCAGCGTCGGCGCCAGCGTGATCTCGTCCTGGGCAAACAGGCTCAGCCACGTCTGGTTCAGGCGTTCCGGCAGGAAGGCGACATACTGGCTGCCCTGCACATGGTCCCGGCCGTAGCGCGCATTCGCACCCCAGGCCGCGTTGTGCGCCCCGATCGGCGCCAGCGTGTGCTGGACCTGCAGGTCGACGATGTCGAGCGACTCGGTAAAGGTCGGCGGCACTTCGCGCCTGGTGTAGTCGTAATACAGCTGGACGTTGACGCTGCCGCCATCCTGCAGCGCATGCTGCCAGCCGCCCGTCAGGTTGGCGCCGTGGGTGTCGACCGTGCCCAGGCCCGGATTGGCGCCGGAAATGGCAATCGTCCCCGGCGCCGGCTGCCCGAACATCCCGCGGTTCACGTTGCCGTTCAGGCTGAAGCGGTCGGCGCCGCGCTCCCAGTCGGCCCGAAAACCCACCTGCCCCGCATGCCAGGCATCGTCGATTGCGGCGCCGCTGGCCAGTTCCGTATGCGAGCGTCCCTGCGCCTTGCCATAGACGCGCCAGCCAATGTCGTTCGTGCGTCCGCCCTGGCGAAACGCGATGTCGCCGCCTTCGGTGGCGCCGCGCAGCACGGCGAGACTGCCATGGGTGTCGTGCGCCGAGCGGGTGGTGATGTTGATGACGCCGTTCACGGCGTTCACGCCCCACAGCGTACCGCCCGGGCCGCTGACCACCTCGATCCGTTCGATGTCTTCGAGCAGCAAATCCTGCACATCCCAGAACACGCCGGAAAACAGCGGCGTGTACACCGAACGCCCGTCGATCAGCACCAGCAGTTTATTCGGGGCGCTGTTGCCGCCGCCGTTCAGGCCGCGCGCCGTGATTGCATAGTTCGCACCGTTGACACGCGCCACTTGCAGGTTGGGCGCCAGGCGCAGGGCTTCGGGCAGGCTTGCGGCACCCGAGCGGCGTATGTCGTCGGCCGTGATGACAAACACCGCGGCCGGGGCCTCGAGCAGGCGCTCCGGCTTTTTCGACACCGAGGTCACCTGGATATTCGCCAGTTCCTCGATCGACAGGTCGGCAAAATCGGCTCCCTGCGGATCGGCGGCATGGGCATTTGCATGAGCACTACTGGCCAGCGCGGCGGCGAGCAGCAGGACCAGCACCCGTGGGCGTGGCCGGCTTGGGGGAACATTGTACATACGACTCCTCGAAAGGGAACTTTGCCTCTTTTATTCTCAATACGCGCTGGCTCCGATTTTACATTCGACTGTGCCGTGGCTGTGCACGTTTAACAATTCATGCAAGTGTACGAAAAGAAACATGCAGTGCCGAACCACGCATGCCCTTTTTTGCTATAGTTTTCGTTCTGGTCAGTACCAAGGCGACAACAAGCATGCAGCGTTACTCTCTCCCCGCGATCGTGCTGCACTGGCTGATCGCCCTCCTGATCATCGGTACCTTCACGCTGGGCCTGGTGATGACCGACATTCCCGGGCTGACGCCGACCAAGCTGCGCTATTTTTCCTGGCACAAATGGGCGGGTGTCACCGTGCTGGCGCTGGCGACCCTGCGCCTGCTGTGGCGCCTGCGCAGCAAGCCGCCCGCCTATCCCGCCGGCATGGCCGCCTGGCAAAGCCGCGCCGCGCACGGACTGCACGGCCTGCTGTATGTGCTGATGTTTGCCGTGCCGCTGTCCGGCTATTTCTACAGCCTGGCGGCCGGCGTGCCGGTCGTGTATTTCGGCCTGCTCCCCCTGCCGGTCCTGATCGAAGCCGATCCGGTGTTAAAACCCGTGCTCGGCGCCCTGCACTACTGGCTCAACATGGGCCTAGCCGCCCTGGTGGCGATCCACGTGCTGGCCGCTTTAAAACATGTGCTGATCGACCGCGACGGCATCATGGGGCGCATGCTGCCCTTTTCGACCAAAACAAGGAGTTTATAAATGAAACCCGTGCGCGCCCTTGCGCTTGCTTCGCTGTTCGCCAGCGCCCTTGCCGCCTCTCTGTCCACTGCGGCTGTTTTAAAAACCGATCCCGCGAAAAGCAGCGTCGCCGCCGTGTTCAAGCAGATGAACGTGCCGGTCGAAGCGAAATTCAAGACGTTTACGGCATCGATCGACTACGACGCCGCCCGCCCCGAAGCATCGAAGGCGAGCGTCGACATCCAGACCGCCAGCATGGACCTGGGCGACCCCGAATACAATAAAGAGGTTGCCAAGAAAGAGTGGTTCAACACGGCGCAATTTCCGAAAGCGAGTTTTGTCTCGACCTCGATCAAGCCGGCCGCTCCCGGCATATTGAACGTGGCCGGCAAGCTGACCATCAAGGGCAAGACCGCCGACGTGAATTTCCCGCTGACGGTGAAAACCGAAGCCGGCAAACAGGTTTTTGAAGGGCAGTTGCCGATCAAACGGCTTGCTTTTAATATCGGCGAAGGCGAGTGGAAAGACACCAGCATGGTCGCCGACGAAGTTGTCATCAAATTCCGCGTCACTGCGGGCCAATAATTCACTACCGAGAGACCAATAAATGAAACTGCACCTCCTGATTGCCGCCACCCTTGCCACCAGCGCCGGCTTCGCCTGCGCAGCAGCCGACACCTACAAGATCGAGCCGAACCACACCTACCCGAGCTTCGAAGCCGACCACATGGGCATCTCGGTATGGCGCGGCAAATTCACCAAAACCGACGGCACCATTACGCTCGACCGCGCCGCGAAAACCGGCAGCGTCGACATCACGGTCGACATGAACAGCATCGATTTCGGCCACGAAAAGATGAATGCACACGCGAAGAAGCCGGACATTTTCGACGTCGCCCAATACCCGACCGCCACGTTCAAAGGCAATAAACTGCGCTTCGAAGGCGAGAACCTGGTAGCCGTCGAGGGCGACTTCACCCTGCATGGCGTGACCAAACCACTGACCCTGAACATCGCCAAGTTCAAGTGCATCCAGCACCCGATGCTGAAACGCGAAGTCTGCGGTGCCGACGCACACGGCTTTTTCCTGCGCAGCGATTACGGCGTGAACGCCGGCCTGCCGAATTTTTCGCCTGAAGTGAAACTGGCGATCCAGGTCGAAGCCGTCAAGCAGTAATTCCCCGCTGTAAAACAAAAGCCCCGCTACCTGTCGGCAGCGGGGCTTTTTACATGACAGAACCGACTAAGGCTGATTAACGGCCGTCACGATCCAGGTCGCCCGGAATGGCGCGCTCGACCTTGTGCCATGCGGCACGGCTGGCTGCCTTGGCCTGGTCCCACGACAGGCGCGAGTTGCCGCGGCTGGTGTTCCATTCGTCGGCCAGGTAGTGCTCGTTCTGGTCGTAGCTGCCGGTGTAGCGGCCCTTGCCGTTATAGCCCAGCGCGTAGGCCGGAGCGTAATCGTCGTAGGTGTAGCCAGGGGTGTAATACGACTCGGTTTGATAGGTGTTACGCCAGTGCGCATCTTCCTGGGCTGGATTGACCATGCCGCCGACGCCCTTGCCGGCCATGCCGCCGACCGCTGCGCCGACTGCCGCACCGGCCACCATGCCGATCGGGCCGCCCACGGCGCCGATCGTGGCGCCCGCTGCTGCACCGCCGCCTGCGCCGACGCCCTTGGCCAGGTTATGGTCGTGCAGGTCGTCGCCCGGCTTGGAGTTGACGACTTCGCCGGCACCCTTGCCGGTTGCGCCACCTGCCAGGCCGCCGATCACGGCACCCGCGGCCATGCCGACCGGGCCGCCGACGGCGCCGATCGCTGCGCCTGCCGCTGCGCCACCGGCGCCACCGACGCCTTGCGCCAGGTTATGTTCGTCCAGACGGTCATCGCCTTTCGGATTCACGACTTCGCCAGCGCCACGGCCGGCTGCGCCGCCCGCCAGGCCGCCGACGACCGCACCGGCGGCCATGCCGATCGGGCCGCCCACGGCGCCGAGTGCGGCACCGGTGGCTGCACCGGCGGTGGCGCCGGCGCCCTTGGCCAGGTGGTGTTCGTTCAGGTCGTCACCGGCTTTCGGATTGACGACTTCGCCCACGCCCTTGCCGGCCATGCCGCCGGTGATGCCGCCGATGGCGGCACCAGCGACGGTACCGATCGGACCGGCTGCGGAACCGATGGCGGCACCAGCGAGCGCGCCGCCGACGGCGCCGACGCCGGTGCCGATCACGTGCGAACCGCCTTGTTCGGTCCACGAACGCTCGATGTGGGCAGCGTCTTCGTCGTTACGGGCGTGCACGCCCATCAGGATGCCGCCCTGCTTGATGCCTTCTTCGTAGTGTGCTGCGCGTTCTTCAGGGATACCGGCACCGATCAGCGCGCCGATCAGGCCGCCGGTGATGCCGCCGGCGCCGGCGCCGGCCAGTGCTGCGGCCAGCGGGCCGGCCACGACCAGGCCAAAGCCTGGCAACACGAGGGTGGTGCCGACGGCGGCAATGCCTGCCAGGACGGCGCCGATGGTGCCGCCGATACCGGCGCCGATGCCGGCGCCTTCGGCTGCCTTGCTACCGAGTTCGGTATCGGTGTCGGCGAAGTGGGTGCTGCGGGTCGAATCCGACATCATCAGGTTGACGTCGTCCTTGCTGTAGCCGCGGGTGGAAACGGTATCGTAAGCGCGCTCTGCGCTGGCGCGGTCCGGGAACAGGCCGGTGACCATGCGCGAATTCTGCTTATTGGTGTCGTAGCTCATGATGTATCCCTTTCAAAGGTGTTGTGGTAGTGCGGTCAGGTCTTGCAACAATTCGGTTGCCAGTAGCCGAACAATATGCCCCGGCTATCACCCCTTCTGTTCGCTGACGCACTCACTTCACCAGATTCCAAAACGGCAACATTTTCATGAAAAAAAACGCGGCCCGGAACAGGATTTACAGATTCGTCGTCTAACGTTCGTTGCCGCACCGACCCGCTATGTCGACATTCCGTAGACTTTTTCACATGGCCACCGCAATCAATTGGCCTCGGGTAGGTTTTTTTTACTATGAGGAGGAACTAAAATGCTATTCATCATCTGGATCGTCGTCGGTGGTATCCTGGGCTGGCTTGCAAGCATGGTCATGAAGACCGATGCCGAGCAAGGCATGATTCTGAACGTTGTGGTCGGTATCATCGGCGCCTTCCTGGGCGGCTGGTTGCTCTCCCCACTGTTCGGTTCTGGCACTATCAATTCGGATGACTTCAGCGTGTCGTCGCTGCTGGTTTCGTTCCTGGGTGCTGTTATCCTGCTGGCTATCGTCAACCTGCTGCGTCGCGGCCGCGTGCGTTAATCAGTGGTTTGCCCCACATAACCAACGCTTCCACGCGTTGGTTTTTTTTCGTCTGAAGGTTCCCTATGCGCGTTAGTAGAGTCACTGTTTCGATAACCAGCTGCATCCTGACGCTCATCGTCGGCTTTCTCGCTCTCAATTTCATGCCGAGCGAAAAGCAGATCGAGACGCAACTGCCGCGCATGTACGATATCCACGACGCCCAGTTCCGGCGTTCGATGGGGGTACTGCTCGGCCCTCCCATCATTGAAGGCAACAAGGTCGAGACCTTGCTCAACGGCGACCAGATCTTCCCCGCCATGCTGGCCGCCATCCGCGGCGCCCGGAAAACGATCACTTTCGAAACCTATATCTACTGGTCGGAAACGATCGGCGAGGAATTTTCGAATGCCCTGGCCGAGCGCGCGCGCGCCGGCGTGAAAGTACACGTGATGCTCGACTTCATCGGCAGCATGAAGATGAAGGAAGACGCCATGCAGAAAATGCGCGACGCCGGCGTGCAATTGCAGCGCTATCACAAGCCGGCCTGGTGGAAACTCGCGCGCCTGAACAACCGCACGCACCGGAAATTGTTGATTGTCGACGGCAGCGTCGGCTTTACGGGCGGCGTCGGCATCGCCGACCAGTGGCGAGGAAACGCCCAGGATGAAAATCACTGGCGCGATACCCATTTCCGCGTCGAAGGCCCCGTCGTCGGCCAGATGCAGGCCGTGTTTACCGATAACTGGATCAAGGCCACCGGTGTCGTGCTCGATGGCGACGATTATTTCCCGGCCCTGAAAGCGGCGGGCGACATGCCGGCGCAGATGTTTTCCAGCTCGCCGACCGGCGGCAGCGAAAGCATGCACCTGATGTACCTGATGGCGATCACCGCCGCGCGCAAGTCGATCAACATGTCGGCCTCGTATTTCGTGCCCGACGACCTGACGCTGCGCGCGCTCGCCGCCGCCGCCAAGCGCGGCGTCAAGGTGCGCATCATCACGCCGGGCAAGGAAATCGATTCGGACATCGTGCGCCTGGCCTCGCGCGAACGCTGGGGCGACATGTTGAAAGCCGGGGTCGAGATCGCCGAATACCAGCCGACGATGTACCACGTGAAGGCGCTCATCGTCGACTCCCTGATGGTCTCGGTCGGCTCGACCAATTTCGACAACCGCTCGTTTTCCATCAACGACGAGGCAAACCTGAACGTGCTCGACGCCGATTTCGCGCGCGCCCAGGATGCGGTCTTCGACCAGGACTGGCAGCGCGCGCGGCGCATGACCTACGCTGCCTGGCAGAACCGCTCGTGGACCGAAAAACTGAGCGGCGAAGTTGCCTCGCTGCTGGGCTCGCAGCTGTAAATACCGGCCTTGCCGGGCCGGAAATAACGGTTGACGAGCCGAGGCGGGATTACGGATACTCTTGGCTGCTCCGTGGGAGCCAGACGTATCCGATAACCCCTCCTGATCGATCGCGAATGAAAAAGACTCTCCTCTCGCTGGCCATCCTGACCAGCTTCGCCGCACAAGCGGACGAAGGCATGTGGATGCCGCAGCAGCTGCCACAAGTAGCCCAGCAACTGAAGGCCGCCGGCCTCGAACTCGACCCGGCAACGCTGACCAAACTGACCGAATTCCCGATGGGCGCGGTGGTGAGCCTGGGCGGCTGCTCGGCATCGTTCGTCTCGCCGCAAGGCCTGGTCGTCACCAACCACCACTGCGTCTACAACAGCGTCGCCGTCAACTCGACGCCGCAGAAGGACCTGCTGGCGAATGGCTTCCTCGCCAAAACCCTGGCCGAGGAAGTGCCGGCAGCGCCAGGCAGCCGCGTGTTCGTGACGGAAGAGGTGACCAAGGTCACCGATCAGATCATCGACGCCAAAGTGGCGCGCTTGACCGGCAAGGCACGGATCGACGCGATCGAAAAGAACCAGAAAGAAATGGTGGCCGCCTGCGAAAAAACGCCGGGCTACCGCTGCACCGTGGCCAGCTACTACGGCGGCCTCGAGTTCTATCGCCTGAAACAGCTGGAAATCCGCGACGTGCGACTGGTGCACGCGCCGCCGGCCGGCGTCGGCAAATTCGGCGGCGACACCGATAACTGGATGTGGCCGCGCCACACCGGCGACTACGGTTTTTATCGCGCCTACGTGAGCAAGGACGGCAAGGCCGCCGACTACGCGAGCGACAACGTCCCTTATGTGCCGAAGCACTTCCTGAAAGTGGCGACCGAAGGCTCGAAGGAAGGCGATTTCATCATGGTCGTCGGCTATCCCGGCCGCACCAACCGCCACCGCCTGCCGTCGGAAGTGCAGTACACCTTCGACTGGAACTATCCGGCCTTCGTGCAAGCCTCGGGTGACGTATTGTCCATCATCGAGCGCGAAACCAAGAACGATCCGGCTGCCAAGCTGAAGTACGCCGGCCAGATCGCCAACGTCAACAATTACTACAAGAACCGCAAGGGCATGCTGACCTCCTACGGGGACAGCGACTTCCTGGCGCGCAAGACCGCCGAGCACAATGCAATGAAGGCCTGGGTCAACAGCGACGCCGCGCGTAAAAAACAGTTCGCGGGCGACATCGACGCCGTCGAAAAACTGATCGCCGAGCGCGACAGCCACACCAAGGAAGGCTTCTACCAGAGCTATGCCCAGCCGCGCTTCCTGGGCTCGGCACGTACCCTGTACCGCCTGGCCAACGAGCGCACCAAGCCGGACGCCGCACGCAAGTCGGGCTACCAGGAACGCGACATGGCGCGCATGACCTCGGTCATCACGGGCCAGGACCGCACCTACGACGAAAAAGTCGACAAGGCGCTGGTCCTGCACTTCCTGAGCAAGTATCTGGCCCAGCCGGCCAAGGAGCAGGACACGGCCTTCAACGTCGCCCTCGGCATCCGTTCGGGCATGAGCCAGGACGAACTGAAGGCCGCCATCGACAAGGCCTATGCCGGTTCGAAACTGGCCAACAAGGAAGAGCGCACCGCGTGGCTCAAAAAGTCGCCGGCCGAGTTCAAGGCCAGCAACGACAGCTTCATCAAGGCAGCCGTCGCCATGTATGAATCGGACCTGAAGGACGAAGCCAAAGAGGAAGAACTCGCCGGCAAGATCCAGAAGGCCTATTCCGGCTACATGAAGGCGAAGATCGCCTATATGAACAGCAAGGGCCAGGCCGTCTATCCGGACGCCAACGGCACCCTGCGCGTCACCTTCGGCAAGATCGCCGGCCGCGACCATGGCGCCGACGGCACCGGTGCGTGGACCGCGTTCACCACGGTGAAAGGCGTCGTTGCCAAGCACACCGGCGAAGGCGAATTCAACGCCCCGACCGCCCAGCTGGCCGCCATCAAGGCCAAGGACTTCGGCAAGTTCGTCGATCCTGCACTGAAGACGGTGCCGGTGAACTACCTTGCGACGCTGGACATCACCGGCGGCAACTCGGGTTCGGCGGCGCTGAACAAGCGTGGCGAACTGATCGGCCTGGCTTTTGATGGCACCCTCGATTCGATCATCTCGGACTGGGACTTCAATGCGGCCAATACCCGCGACATCCAGGTCGATATCCGCTACATCCTGTGGAACATGAAGCATGTGGACAAGGCGGATAACCTGCTGAAGGAAATGAACGCGCTGTAACGTAAAGCGGCGCTACGGCGCCCTTTCAAGGCAAAAAGCCACGCTCCCGGAAGGCACGTGGCTTTTTTTTCGTCTTGCCATGCACGCTGTGCCAATGCGCTAAGACGCGTGGAGTCAGGACTCCACCCTACGATCTGAGGTGCGTGTAGGGTGGAGTCCTGACTCCACGCGCTTGTACAGCGTGCACAAAAAAAACGCCGCGTCGGGCGCGGCGTTTTGCGTTCAGGTAATCAACCCTTCTTGTTCAACCTGCTATGCCTTACGCTGTACAGGAAATACGTCGCCACCGCCGCCGCCATCCAGATGAAGAACACGCGGAAGGTCGGCATCGGCAAATCCTTCATGATGTACAGGCAGGCCGCGATCGACAGGCCCGGCACGACATAGGGGCCGAAGGGCACACGGAAGCCGTGCTCGGCATCCGGGCCCTGCTTGGCGCGGATCACGGGTACCGCGATCGAGACGACGATAAAGGCCGTCAGCGTACCCATGCTGACCATGTCCCACAAGAAGGTCGAGTCGACCAGGCCGGCCACCAGGCCCACCACCAGGCAGACGATCAGCGTGTTCGAGACGGGTGCGCCGGTGCGCGGGTTCACCTTCTGGAAGGTCTTCGGGATCAGGCCGTCGCGGCTGATCGCGTACAGGATGCGCGTCTGGCCGTAGATCGTCACCAGGGTCACCGAGAACACGGAGACAACGGCGCCGGCCGACAGCACCAGCGCCGGCCAGGCTTTACCCGTCACGTTCTGCAGGATCACCGACAGGCCGGCCTGCTGGCCCTCGAACAGGTGCGCGGGCTGCGCGCCCATCGCGGCCACGGCCACCAGCAAATAGAACAGGGTGACGATGACCAGCGCCGCCAGGATACCGATCGGCACGTTGCGGCGCGGGTTGTTCACTTCTTCGCCGGCGGTGGCGATCGTGTCGAGGCCGATGAAGGAGAAGAACACGGTGCCGGCGGCGGCCGTCACGCCGGCCATGCCGGCGAAACCCTTGCTGTTGTCCGTATTGAAGAAGGGGTGAAAATTGTTCGCATCAAAACCGGAGAAGGCGATCACCGAGAAAAAGGCCAGGATGGCCAGCTTGATGACGACCATGACGGCATTCGTCGTGGCCGATTCCTTGGTGCCGCGAATGAGGAGGATGCAGCACATGATCACCAGCAGCACTGGCGGCAAATTGAAATTGCCCGAGTGGACAGTCAAATTGCTGTGGTCGGAGACGAACATCGGCGAACGCAGCTGGGCCGGGATTTCCCAGCCAAAGGCGTTCTGCAAGAAATTGTTGAGGTAATCGGACCAGCCGATCGCCACCGCGCTGCCGGCCAGGCCGTATTCGAGCAGCAGGCAGGCGGCGACGATGAAGGCGGCGAATTCGCCCACCGTCGCGTAGGCAAAGGAGTAGGATGAACCCGATGCGGGCACGCGGCCGGCCAGCTCGGCGTAGCACAGGGCGGTCAGGCCGGCGGTGATCGCGGCGATCAGGAAGGATAGAATGACGGCTGGCCCGGCTTTCGGGACCGCTTCGACCATCGTGAAGAAGATGCCGGTGCCGACGGTGGCGCCGACGCCGATCATCGTCAGCGGGAACAGGCCCAATGTGCGGTTCAGGCCGCCCCCATGGGTCGCCTGGCTGTCTTCGTGCGCGCGCTCAGCCGGTTTGGTACGAATCAGCTTCTGGCCCAGTGTCAGGTTCACGGTTATCCTTTGTGACTAAATGGAGAAATGGCTGAGCACGGAACGCCGCCAAAGTTCGCGATTATAGGGCCGTTCCGGGCCGTTCGCGAGTTGTTGAGAAAATAGTTTCCCCTAACAATGCATCGGCCATGCGTATTTCGTACCTTAAAATAAACCTGCTCTTTCCTGAAGACATTTTATGCGTCTGACCCGCTTTTCCGACATCGGTTTGCGCGTGCTGATCTACCTCGAGCGCGCCGGCGCACGCCCGCATCCGGTGACGGTCGCCGAGATCGCCTCTCAGTTCGCGATTCCGCAGAATCACCTGGTCAAGGTGGTCGGCCATCTGGCCCGTGCCGGCTGGGTGCGCGCCCTGCGCGGCCGCAACGGCGGCCTGCGCCTGGCCGCCGATCCGCAGCTGCTGACGGTGGGGCAAGTGCTGCGCGAACTCGAAGGCGACGACGAACTGGTCGACTGCGAAGCGATCCGCTGCGCCCTCAGCCTCGATTGCCACCTGCGCGGCATGTTACAAGCCGGGATGCGTGCCTTTTACGCGGAGATGGACCGCTACACGCTGGCGCAGGTCACCGCGGGCAGTACCGGCGAGCAGATCGTCCGGATGCACAAGCTGTTCTGGAGTGGCTCCACCGCCGGCACGGCATAGGTACACCTGCCCCATGGAAGGCCCGTGCTGCGGGCTTTTTTTTGAAGTTTAAAGTTGCATTAAAAATGCATAAAAAGGAAACACGATGATCTCCTCCACTTCCCGTCCGTATATCGATGCCAGCGTCCCCGTGCTGCGCGAACATGGTCTCGCCATCACTACCCTGTTCTACAACAACATGTTTGCCGAGTATCCCCAATTGACGCGCCTGTTCAACATGGGCAACCAGGCCAGCGGCGCGCAGCAGCAATCGCTCGCATCGGCCGTGTTTGCCTACGCGGCGAATATCGGCACTCCGGAAGCGCTGGGCCCGGTCGTGAAACGCATCGTCCACAAGCACGTCTCGATCGGCATCCGCGCCGAGCATTACCCGATCGTCGGCCGGCACCTGCTGGCGGCGATTGCGGAAACCCTGGGCGCGGCCGCCACGCAGCCCCTGCTCGACGCCTGGGCCGAAGCCTACGGTTCGCTGGCGAATTTGCTGATCTCCGCCGAAGCCGAGCTGTACAGCACCGCCGGCATCGCGCCGGGAGAGACGCGCCCGATGCGCGTCACCGAGGTCACGCGCGAGAGCGACAATGTGTTGTCGATCCGTTTCGTTGCCGACGACGACAAACCGCTGCCGCCGTTCAAGGCCGGCCAGTACGTCAGCGTCGCCGTCGACCTGCCGGGCGGACGCCACCAGCTGCGCCAGTACAGCCTGTCGGACGCTTTCGGCAAGGACAGCCTGCGCATTTCGGTCAAGCGCGAGGATGCACTTGAAGAAGCGCCGGCCGGCGAAGTTTCGAACTGGATCCATGCAAATGTAAAAGTCGGCAGCGTGCTGCAGGTGACGCATCCGTTCGGCGAATTCACGCCGGACACCGAGTCGGAAGCGCCGATCGTGCTGCTCTCGGCCGGCGTCGGCATCACGCCGATGGTCGGGGCGCTGAACCGCATCGCCCTGGTCCATCCGGAACGCCGCGTGATCTTCGCCCACGCCGCCCGCGATGCGGCCCACCACCCGCTGCAGGCCGACGTCGCCGCGGCGCGGGCCCTCATGCCGAACCTGCATGTCGCGACATTTTATGAGGACGTGGGCAGCGCCGCCGACGGCGTGATGGCCGGGCGGATGGACATTGCGCGCCTGCCGGCCTGGGATCTGGAGCAGACGGACGTCTGGCTGTGCGGCCCGCTGAAGTTCATGCAGGCGCAGTGGATGGCGCTGCTGGACGCCGGCGTGCCGGCGCCGCGCCTGCACCGCGAAGTGTTCGGGCCGGATCTGCTGGATCACCTGCTGTAATTTGTATCTGCATACCGGCGGCCTTGGCGGATGCAACATGCAGGGTGGGCGCCCCGCGCCCACCCTGCAAGACGCTCAACGCTGGCCGAGGCGCGTTTCCCCGAACAGCGTCTTGTACTGGCGCGGCTGCGAACGCCAGTACTGCGGCGGCGCGGCCACCTGCGCACCGAGTTCGGCGGCCGCATGCCATGGCCAGCGCGGGTCGTACAGCATCGCGCGCGCCAGCGCCACCATGTCGGCCTGGCCCGACTGCAGGACGTGCTCGGCCTGCTGCGGCTCGGTGATCAGGCCGACACCGATGGTCGGCACACCCGTTTCGCGCTTGATGCGCTCGGCGAAGACGATCTGGTAGCCGGCACCGACCGGGATTTTCTGCAGCGGAGACACGCCGCCGCTGGAGACGTGGATGAAGTGGCAGCCGCGCTTTTCCAGCTCGTGGGCAAAGCGCAGGCTCTGCTCGATGTCCCAGCCGCCTGCGACCCAGTCGGTGGCCGAGATGCGCATTCCGACGCACAGATCCGGCACCGCCGCGCGCACCGCTTCGCACACCTCGAGCGGAAAGCGCATGCGGTTTTCCAGCGAGCCGCCGTAGTCGTCCTCGCGCCGGTTCGCCAGCGGCGACAGGAACTGGTGCAGCAGGTAGCCGTGGGCGCCGTGCAGTTCGATGGCATCCAGGCCGAGCTGTTGTGCGCGCAGGGCGGCGTCGACGAAACCCTGCTTGATGCGCTGCAGGCCTTCGTGGTCCAGCGCCAGCGGCACGCTCTCGCCTTCGGCATGCGGGACGCTCGATGGCGCGACCGTCTGCCAGCCGCGTGGCTGGCCGGGGTGGATATTCGCGCCGCCTTCCCAGGGCACGTTGCTGGAGGCCTTGCGGCCGGCGTGCGCCAGCTGGATGCCGATTTTAATCGGTGAGTGGCGGCGCATCGCGGCGATGACCGGTTTCAGGGCTTCCAGGTGGGAGTCGGACCACAGGCCCAGGTCGTCGGGCGTGATGCGCCCTTCCGGGGTGACGGCGGTAGCCTCGATGATCAACAAGGCAGCGCCGGACAGGGCCAGGTGGCCGAGGTGGATCATGTGCCAGTCGGTGGCCAGGCCCTCGTCGGCCGAGTACTGGCACATGGGGGCGATGGCGATGCGGTTGGTCAGTTCGAGTGGCCCGAGTCGGTAGGGGCTGAACAGCATGCTCATGGGGCGGCTCCATTCTTGTTCGAATGGGCCAGTCTAGCGAACATGGGCGGATTCTGCAGGCGCACGCAACGCGTGGGCATGCCCACGCGTACGGAACCCGTGATCAACCGCGGAAATAAAAAACGCCGCGGACTCCGCGGCGTTTCGATCAATTCACACGCACCACCATCAACCCGGCGCGCAACCCGACTCTGACATCCGGATTCGGGAACACCACCATCTCCTCCTCGTGGAACACCGAATACACGGTCTCCCCGTCGGTGGCGATCACTTCTCCCCGCTTGAGCGAAGCGAAATTCGGCGTCTCGCGACTAAAACCCATGCGGAAATCGTCGGACAGTTTGACGATCTCCTGCGCCACCTTGAACACGTGCGGCGCGGTGCGCGCCGCCGCCTGTTCGCCGCGCAGCAGTGCATCGAGCGCTGCGGAAGCGTCGACAAACTGGGCCATGTTGTTCTGCCCCAGCGTGCCGACCCGTCCCAGCTCCACGGTGCTGCCCGCCGCGGCGTGGTGCTCGGCCGAGTAATAGCTGTAGGTGCCGGCCGATTTCGGATTCATGACGATCGCGCCGATCGCGGCCTGCCCCAGCCAGTCGATCAATGCTTGCTTGCCGTGGTCGGCGATCAGGTCCGGCACGATCGCGAACATCGGGTAGTGCGAAGCGCGGATCGCCGTGTGCAGGTCCAGGTGCCAGCGCACCGGGCCGGTGCCCGCGAAGAAGGCGTCGGTGGCGGCGATCATCTCGTCCGCCCGTGCAGCCTCCGCTGTCCCGGCCAGCGCTCCGCGATCGGGCTTGAACATGCGGTTCAAGTCGGCGTCGATGAAACGCTTGCCGGCGGCGATCGCCTCGACATTCCCGACGCAGAGCATCAGGTCCACCGCCAGCGCCGCCGGCGCGCGTGACAGGGCTTCGATCACGTGCGCGACCATTTCGATCGGCCCGGTCTCGTCGCCATGCACGCCGACCGACAGCAGCACCGCCGGCCGGGTCACGGGCTGCACACCCTTCACCGTCAGGATGCCCTTCGCGGGCAACCCGACGACGAAGCCGGCGTTGCGGAAGCGCTGCGCGACCGTGCCGAAATCGGCTTCGGCCAGCGCGCGCACCGCGTCAGGCACCTGATGGAGGGACGGTGCGCTCATGGTCTCAAGCCGCCAGGCGTTCCGGATTCGAGCCTTCCGACAGCGACCAGACGTCCAGCATTGCCTGTTCGAGGTCGGTGGCCGGCGCGTAACCGGTCAGGCCCATCTCCGACGTGACCTTGTCGACCGCCGCCAGCGCATCGCCGCTGCCGGCACGCTCGATCACCTGCAGCAGCAGGCGCTGCTGGGTGCGGCGCAATGCCTGCATCGCGTAGTTGCGCAGCTGTTCCTGCGACTTGCTTTGCGGCGGCAACTTGAGGCCGCGCTCCAGCGTATCGATGCCGGCGCGCTCGCGCAGCGCCATGCCGACCTGCAGGAACTGGGCCAGCGACATGCCGCTTGGGCGCTGCACGGAGACGGCGGCGAACAGGAAAGTCGCCAGCGACTCGATGGTCTCAACAAGCTTCCAGGCCTGCACGAAGCGGCCGTTCAGGCCCGCATGGCCGTCTGCCTCCGACTTGGCAGGCATCAGCTGGCGCACCTGCTCGCTGTTGGCGAACAGCTGCGACAGTTCCTGCATGCCGTCGGCGCCCTGCGGCAGCGAGAGCACGCCTTCGATCACGGCGCGCAGCAGCGCACGGGTGCGCCCGTCGACCGCGACCGACACTTCGCGCGGCACGCTCAGGGCATCGGCGTCGAGCGCGTCGAACACCGGCGCCAGGTTCAGCGCCGACCAGGCACGGCCCCAGGCTTTCACGACTTCCGCTTCGTCGACGCGGTGTTCGGCAGCCAGGTCGCGGATCATCAGCGGACCGCAGCGGTTGACGGCTTCGTTCGCCAGCACCGTGGCCAGGATTGCATTGGCCAGCGGGTGATCGAGCGGGTCGCGGGTCGCGACCAGCTGGGCCGGGAAGTACGGACGCAGTACCGTCTCGGCCCAGGGTTCGTCGGTCAGCGGCAGCGCGGCCAGGATGCGTTTAAAACGGTTCTTGACGTTGGCGACGACGACCGCCAGTTCCGGCGCGGTGAGGCCGACGCCCAGCGCTTTGCGGCGCTGCAGTTCGGTGTCCGTCGGCAGCTGTTCCAGCTCGCGCGACACGGCGCCCTCGGCTTCCAGACTGGTGATCAGGGCAGCGTAGGCGTCGACGACCGAGCCGTTCTGCTGCGCCTGTACTTCGCGGGTCAGCAAATGGGTCTGCTGCGTGTTGTCGCGCAGGACCAGTTTTTCGACGTCGCCCGTCATCTCGTTCAGGATGCGGTTACGGTCCGCTTCCGGCAGCTTGCCGAGATTGACTTCGGTATCGAGCCAGATCTTGATGTTGACTTCGTGGTCCGAGCAGTCCACGCCGGCCGAGTTGTCGATCGCATCGGTGAAGATGCGGCCGCCAGCCAGTGCGAATTCGATGCGGCCGGCCTGGGTCGCGCCCAGGTTGCCGCCTTCGGAGACCACCTTGCAGCGCAGTTCGTTGCCGTTGACGCGGATCCGGTCATTGGCGCGGTCTTTGACTTGCGCATGGGTTTCGGTCGAGGCCTTGATATAGGTACCGATGCCGCCGTTGTAGAACAGGTCCACTGGTGCCAGCAGGATGCGGTGCATCAGCTCTTCCGGAGCGAGCGAGGTCTCTTCGATGTCCAGCGCAGCACGCACCTGCGGCGACAGTTCGATCGAACGGGCGTTACGTGGGAACACGCCGCCGCCCTGGGAGATCAGGCTCTTGTCGTAGTCTTCCCACGACGAACGCGGCAGCGCGAACATGCGCTGGCGTTCGGCGAACGAGACCGCGACGTCCGGGGTCGGATCCAGGAAGATGTGGCGGTGGTCGAAGGCCGCCAGCACTTTTAATTGACGCGACAGCAGCACGCCGTTGCCGAACACGTCGCCCGACATGTCGCCCACGCCGACCATCGAGATCGGGGTCGTGCTCATGTCGTGGCCGATTTCGTAGAAGTGGCGTTTGACGGCTTCGAAGGCGCCCTTCGCGGTGATGCCCATCTTCTTGTGGTCGTAGCCGTTCGAGCCGCCCGAGGCAAACGCGTCGCCCAGCCAGAAGCCACGCTGGACGGCGATGCTGTTGGCGATGTCGGAGAAGGTCGCGGTGCCCTTGTCGGCGGCGACCACCAGGTACGGATCGTCCTGGTCGTAGCGCACGGTGTTATCCGGTGCCACGATCGCGCCGCGCACGCGGTTGTCGGTCACTTCCAGCAGGCTGGCGATGAACAGGCGGTAGACGCTCTCGCCCTCAGCCGCCACGGTTTCGCGCACGGCGTCCTTCGGCATCTGCTTGCAGACGAAGCCGCCCTTCGAGCCGGCCGGCACGATGACGGCATTTTTCACCATCTGCGCCTTCACCAGGCCGAGGACTTCGGTGCGGTAGTCTTCCATGCGGTCCGACCAGCGCAGGCCGCCGCGGGCGACCGGGCCGCCGCGCAAGTGCACGCCTTCGAAGCGGCGCGAGAACACATAGATCTCGCGGTAAGGACGCGGTTCCGGTGCCAGCGACAGGTTGCTGGTGTCGAACTTGAAAATGATCTTTTCGCCGTCGTTCTGGAAGTAGTTGGTGCGCACGGTCGCCAGCGCCAGCTCGACCAGGGCGGCCATGATTTCTTCGGTGTCGGCGTGGTTCACGCTCGACAGGCCGGCTTTCAGCGAGGCCAGCTTCGCGGTGCCTTCGCCGCGTTCGGACTCGGACAGGGCGGGATTAAAACGCTGCAGGAAGGCGGTGACGAACTCTTTGACCAATGCCGGCTGGGCGCGCAGCGTTTCCGCCATGTAGCGCACCGAGAACTTCGAGCCGAGCTGGCGCCAGTAGCTGATATAGCCGCGCACCAGCTGCACTTCGCGCACCGACAGGCCGCCTTCGATGGTCAGCCCGTTCAGGCGACCGTCTTCGGCTTCGTTGTTGAACAGCGCGGAAAACAGCTCTTCGGCCACCGGCGCGATGCCGGCTTTGACCAGTTTGTTGCCGCTCTCGTCGTCCACGGCCAGCGCGGTGACGTGGTGGCGCACGCCGTCGGTGGTCGTGATAGCCCAGGTCTGCTCGCGGTCGACCGCGATGCCTGCGTTCTGCAGGGCCGGCAGGATGCGCGACAGCGAAGGCACGTTCTCGCCCGAGTACAGGCGGATCGAGGCGTCGTGGGCTTCGTTGCCGGCGCCGC
The DNA here is from genome assembly GCF_059801075.1 of Massilia sp. LXY-5. Classification (NCBI taxonomy): domain Bacteria; kingdom Pseudomonadati; phylum Pseudomonadota; class Betaproteobacteria; order Burkholderiales; family Oxalobacteraceae; genus Massilia; species Massilia sp. LXY-5. The sequence continues at coordinate 51,360 of NZ_JBNNEH010000009.1, read as the reverse complement.
TGCCCGGTTCGATGCGCACGGCAACGCGGTCCTGCTGGCCAATGTTCAGCATCGCCTGCAGGTCGCGGAAGGCGACGTCCGGCGCGGTCGCGGTGACGAAGGAGACCGGCAGGTTGGCGCCCATCTTGCGCAGGCTGCTGCGCTGTGCGTGTTCTTCGACGCCGTTGGTCATGGCGGCAAAGCGGTCGTGCCAGCCGTCCAGCACCGCCAGCAGCGGCTGCTGGATGTCGGTTTCCAGGTCGAGCGGATAGCGGGCAGCATGCGCGATCAGGTAGACACGGGCCAGCGGACCGTCGGCCACCAGGGTCTGCACGCGCACGTCATGCGCGCCCGAGCTTTCCTTCAGGGCTTGCGCCAGGCTGGTGGCGACGGCGGCGCTGTAGCGCTCGCGCGGCAGGTAGACCAGCGTGTTCAGGTGGCGGCCGTACACGTCGCGGCGCGCGAAGACTTTTGGACGCGGCTGCTTGTACAGCGAGACGACCGAGCTGCACACCTGCGCCAGCCATTCCGGATCGGCTTCCAGCGCTTCGGTGCGCGGCAGGGATTCGAGGATCTCGAGGAATTTCTCGGCGCGGAAACCTTCCTGGCGCACGCCGGCCAGGCTCAGGACTTTCGCCACGCGGCCGCGCGCGAACGGCAGGCGCGCCAGCGGGGTCGAGGTGGCGGCGCGGGTGAACAGGCCGACGAAGCAGTGCTCGCCGAGGATGTTGCCCTGGGCGTCGGTGTGGCGCACGCCAATAAAATCGAGCGGCTGGTCGCGGTGCAGGGTGCCCTCGACGTCAGCCTTCACGATCGACAGGGTTTCGGCGCGGCCGGCCAGGGTATTGAGTTCGCCCGGGATGTTGGCCAGGCAGGTGCCGTAGACCGGGTGCGCAGTGTCCTTCAGCACGCCGATGCGGCTCGGGATGTCGCGTGCCAGCTCGGTCTGGCCGGGCTGGACGACATAGTATGCGTAGCCGAAGGGTTCGAAGCCTTCATTTTTCGCCCACTCGAGGAAGGCCGCCACTTCCTGGCCGGCCGGGGTATTGCCGGCTGCCGCGGCGGCGGCGACGGCGGTCATGCGGTCGCCCATGGCGACGGCATCGCGGTGCACGACGGCGGCATCGTTGGCGACCATGCGGATGCGCGCGGTCAGCTTGTCGAGTTCTTCGAAGGCCAGTTCGTCGTTCAGCAGCACCAGCACATACGATTCAAGAGGAGACCCGGCGCTGCCGACGGCGGTCACGACGCCGTTCGCGTCACGCTGGACCGGCAGCACGGCGTTCATCACGCCGGCGGCCAGGACGCGCTCCTTGCGCAGTGCCATGACGAAGGAATCGACCAGGTAAGGCATGTCGTCGTTGAGGATCAGCAGCGCCGTCGCCATGCCGCCCTTGGTGTCGGTGTAGCGCAGTTGCGCGATCTGGCAGCCCTGCGAAGTGCGCTTCGCGGCCTGCGTGAAACCGTCCCACAGGACGGGGGCCAGCGCTTGCGGCGCGGTGCCGGCCAGATCTTCTTCGTCGAGCGATCCGAGCCAGGCGCTGATCAGGGCGCGGACTTGTTCGGTCGCACCTTGAGCGGGCTGGTTGGTCACCAGGTTGAGGGTCTGCGTACGCAAATCTTGCGACATGTCGTTCATTGTTGCTTCTCCAAAGCTTGATGTTGTCGCCCGTACGCGCTACGGCTTGTGGCTTTGCGCGCACCGGCGTTTGGTGGACAGGGTTGTCCCGTCCAGGTCCTTGGCTTCCTTGTCCCGGAAGCGTGTAACTCGTTGTTCGTTGGCGGTGCGTTGTGGGCGCCGCCGTTCTTTGCTGCCGTACCGCGTGGGCTCGGAGAGCCCACCCTACGTTACGCGACTGCTTCGGGTGCACCGTAGGGTGGGCTCTCGAGCCCACGCGTCATCACCGCTTGATCAACGGCGCCTTAACTCAAATCGTACAAACCCGGCAATCCAAGAATGCCTTCCAGCGCCTCCAGCGCCGCCGTGCATTCCAGCGCGAGCTGCGGATCCGCCAGATCCTTCGGCTCCACCCGATCCCGGTAATGCCGCTCGACCCAGCCCACCAGCTGCGCGTACAGCGCTTCGGTCATGATCACGCCCTGGTGCATGCTTGCTGCCTGGTCGTCGGTCAGAGCCACGCGCAAGCGCAGGCAGGCTGGTCCGCCGCCGTTGCGCATGCTCTGGCGCAGGTCGAATTCGAGCAGCTCGTCGATCGGACCGCCGCTGGCGACCAGACCGGCCAGATACGCCGACACCGCCGCGTTCTCGCGGCATTCATGCGGCACCAGCAGCGCCATCTTGCCATCGGTTTTTGTGAGCAGCTGGCTGTTGAACAGGTAGCTGGCCACCGCGTCGGCGACCGGCACCATGGCGCCCGCCACGCGTACCGGCACGAAGTCGGCACCCACGCCCGCGACCGAGCGGCGCAGCGCGTCGATGGTCGAGGCCTCGTCGGCAAACGCTTCCTCATGATAGAACAGGACGTTGCCGTTGCCGACCGCGATAACGTCGTTGTGGAACACGCCCTGGTCGATCACGTCCGGGTTCTGCGCCGCAAACACGGTGCGCGCCGGATCGAGACCGTGCAGGCGCGCCACGGCTTGCGACGCTTCCAGGGTCTGGCGCGCCGGATATTTTTTCGGGAACGGCGCCGACGGATCGAACTCCACGCGGCCATAGACAAAAAACTCGACACCGGTTGCGCCGTGGTTGGCGGCGAAACGGGTGTGGTTCGCCGCGCCTTCGTCCCCAAAAGCCGGCGTCGACGGCAGCGGGTCGTGCACGACGAAGTGATCGTGGTTCCTGAAAATCGCGCGCAGCGTGCGCGTGGCCTGCGCGTGTTCTTCCGAGCGGTGCAGTTTGTTGTTCAGGTTCGCGGCCGTGAAGTGGACGCGGCCGTCGCGGGTATCGGCCGAGGGGCTGACGGTGGCCGCGTTCGCGGTCCACATCGGCGCCGCCGACCAGGCGCAGGACAGGATCACGGGCGCTTCGCGCCAGGCCTGGGCCAATACATCGGCATCGGTGCCCGAGAAGCCGAGGCTGCGCAGCAGGCGGAAATTCGGGCGCGCCTGCGGCGGCATCACGGCTTGCGCGAAGCCGCGTGCGGCCAAATCCCGCATCTTGGCCAGGCCCTGCAGGGCGGCCAGGCGCGGGTTCGAGGCGCTCCTCACATTGCTGAAGGACGCGACGTTCCCGAAGGAGAGGCCGGCGTAGTTGTGCGACGGACCGACAAGGCCATCGAAATTGTATTCGCGAGCGTTACGCATGATTAAAACACCAGTCCCGGCGACAGCTTGGCCGGCATGTCGAGTTCGGACGTCTCGATCGAGGCGACCGGGTAAGCGCAGTAATCCGCAGCATAATACGCGCTTGGGCGGTGATTGCCGGATTTGCCGACGCCGCCGAACGGCGCCGAGCTGGCCGCACCGGTGGTCGGACGGTTCCAGTTGACGATGCCGGCGCGGGCGCGCACGGCAAAACGCTTCCACAGCTCTTCCGACGGCGACAGCAGCGCGGCCGCCAGGCCGAATTCGGTGGCGTTCGCGACCTTCACCGCCTGGTCGAAGTCTTTTACGCGCACGACCTGCAGCAGCGGGCCGAACCACTCTTCGTCCGGGATGCCCTGCGCATCGGTCACGTCGACGATGCCGGCGGTAACAAAACCCGCGTTCGGATCGAGCTGGCGCATCTGCAGCAGCACCTTGCCGCCCTTCGCTTCCATCTCGGCCTGTGCCTGCACCAGGCGCGCCGCGACGGCTGCGGAGACCACCGGACCCATGAAGGGCTGCGGCTCGGCCTTCGAGGCGCCGACCTGCAGCTTACTGGCCACTTCCACCAGACGGTCAATGAATGCCTGGCCTTCCGGCGTGTCCTGCACCACCAAGCGGCGCGCGCAGGTGCAGCGCTGGCCGGCGGAGATAAAGGCGGACATCACGGTATGGTGCACGGCGGCGTCGATATCCCGGGGGTTGGAACTGAGGTCCCAGACCACGAGCGGGTTGTTGCCGCCCATTTCCAGCGCCAGCATCTTGCCCGGCTGGCCGCCGAACTGCTTATGCAGCGCGGCGCCGGTCTGGCTGCTGCCGGTGAACAGCACGCCGTCGATCAGCGGGTCCTGGCCAAGGGCGATGCCGGTGTCGCGGCCGCCGTTGACCAGGTTCAGCACGCCCTTCGGCAAGCCGGCCTGCTCCCACAGCTGCACGGTTTTGACGGCGGTGCGCGGCGCGTATTCGCTCGGCTTGAAGACGACCGTGTTCCCTGCGATCAGGGCCGGCACGATGTGGCCGTTCGGCAGGTGGCCCGGGAAGTTATACGGACCGAAGACGGCGAACACGCCATGCGGACGGTGGCGCAGCACGGCATTGCCGTCGGCGACTTTCGCATTCGATTCGCCGGTGCGCGCGCCGTAGGACTGCACCGAGATGTCGATTTTATTCGCCATGGTCGCCACTTCCGTGCGCGCTTCCCACAGCGGTTTGCCGACTTCCTCGGCGATGATGGACGCCAGCTCTTCCGCGTGTTCCTTCAGCAGGTCGCGGAACCGGGTGGCGATGCCGATGCGCTCTTCCAGCGGGCGCAGGGCCCAGTCCTCGAAGGCGTCGTGCGCGGCCCGGGCGGCGCGGGCCACATCGTCCGCCGTCGATTCCTTGCTGGTCCAGGTCTGGCGGCCGCTGGACGGGTCGATCGTGACCAGTTCCGCGCCACTTCCCGCAGACCATTCGCCGTTAATAAAATTCGACAGGTTAGCCATTGTTCTTCCTTACGTTGAGTGACAGCGTGCGTACCGGCTCGCCCGCCTGGACGTGCAGCAGCGCCAGTTCCTGCGCCGAGAGGCAGACTTCGGCGCCGTCGATCGTCGTCTGCGCCAGCACCATCCGGAAATCGTCGAGCTTCGTGTTCGACACCAGCAGGCATTCGGTCTCGCCTTGCGGCCGGCCTTCGTTGGCAACGCGCAGCACGCTGTCGCGCACCGAACGCAGTTCTTTTACGCGTCCCTGCAGCACCGGACCGGCGTCAAAGATATCGACATAGCCCTCGTAGTGCATGCCCTCCTGCTCCAGCAGTTTCCGGGCCGGCAGGGTCGAGCGGTGCACCTGGCCGATGACTTCGCGCGCCGACTCCGGCAGGTAGTCGACGTACAGCGGCTGGCGCGGCATCAGCTCGGCGATAAAGGATTTCTTGCCCATCGCGGTCAGGCCGTCGACATGGTTGAAATCCATCTTGAAGAAGTGGCGGCCGAGTCCCTCGTAGAACGGACTCGTGCCATCTTCGGTGAGGTAGCCGCGCATCTCGGCGATGATCTTCTCGGTGAACAGCTGCTGGAACTGTGCGATGAACAGGAAACGGCTTTTGGACAGCCACTTGCCGTTGTAGCCCTTGCGGTAGTCCGGCTGCAGGAACAGCGAGCACAGTTCGGTGGCGCCGGTGAGATCGTTCGACAGGTACAGCGTCTCCATGCGCGTAAACACGTTCAGTTCGCGGCTGGAGTGGACCAGGGTGCCGATGCGGTAGTTATAGAACGGCTCGTTCATGCCGACCGCAGCCTTGATGGCGCAGACGCCGGCCAGGCGGCCGGTCTCGGTGTCTTCCAGCACGAACATGTAGTCGCGCTCTTCGGGCGGAATGGTTTCATGAAACGAGGCGACGGCGCAGGCGACCCGGTCGCCCAGCATTTGCCGGTCCGGCTTCAGCGTGGTCATGCCGCCGCCGACCTCGCGCGCCATCTCGATCAGCGGGTCGAGGTCCGATGCAGCAATGGAACGAATGACGAGCATGGTGCCTCTCTCAGATTCTGACGCAGATGACGTTGTCGCCGGGCGCCACGCCCAGCGCCTGCTGTGCCGCGAGCGGCAGGAACAGGACGTCGGAGGTGTCGCAGGGCGGGCAAGCCACGGTGATGGCGCGGAAGCGCTCGGCATTCGTCGCCACCGCATAGGTGACGAAGTTCTCGGCTGCGCCCTCCTGTGCAGTCTCGACGCGGCGGTGCTGCGAGCCGCAGAACGAACGCAGCGACAGTTTATGGGCAGCCAGGATCGGGCCGCCGTCGAAGATGTCGACATATTCGTCCGCTTCGAAGCCTTCGGCCGTCAGCAGGTCGAAGGCCAGCTGGCCGCCGGGATGGATCTGGCCCATCGCCGCCTGGGCGTCGCCCGGCAGCAGCGGCACATAGACCGGATAGTGCGGCATCAGCTCGACGATGATCGTGCGATTGCGTGAGCCGCCGATGACGCGCTCGGCGTCGAGGAAATCCATCTTGAAAAACTTGCGGCCGAGCGCATTCCAGAACGGCGACTGGCCGTCTGCATCGGTGACGCCGGCCAGCGGCACGAAGAAGCGGTCGCCGAAACGGTGCGGCGCCAGCACCGCGTACAGCAGGCGCGCACGCGACAGCAAAGCCGCCTCGATACCCGCGTGTTCGCGGTCGCGCAAATGAAAACCGGCCAGCTGCGAGCAGGCCGTCAGTTCCGAGCACAGGGTCAGCGCATGCACGCTGTGCGAGATGTTCAGGTCGCGCGAGACTTGCTGGATCACGTCGTTGCGGAACGCAAAATAGGTGCCGTTCGAGCCGGCCGACGCGTGCACGGCGGCCGTGCCGACGATGTCGCCACTGGTCGACTCTTCCAGCACGAACAGGTAGGACTCTTCGCTCGGGATATCGACTTGCGCCGCGAACGACGCGATCGAACGCTCGACGAAGGCGCCGATCGTGTCGCGCGTGCGCGGCAGCGTGTGCACGCCGGGCGTGATCACGGCGGCCAGGCGCTCGAGCGCGTCGACATCCGCGAGTTCTACCGGACGGACAACGTACATGTGGTCTCCCTTGAAGGGTTCAGTGCGAACGAATCCCGGCCGCGTGGGCCGGGACGATACTGCAAGCGCGGGCGCTTAAGCGGCGGCGAGGAACTCGTCGACGGCGGCGCGCAGGATGCGATCGGCTTCCGCGATCTGCGCGTCCGACACGATCAGCGCCGGCGCCATGCGGATCACGTCGGGACCGGCGATCAGGAGCATCAGGCCCATCTTCTCGGCGATCTTGGTGACGTCCTTGGCACGGCCTTTAAAACCTTCGGCCAGCGGAAGGCCGATCAAGAGGCCCAGGCCGCGTGCCTTGCCGAACAGCTGCGGATAGTCGGCGGTCAGCTTCTCCAGGTTGGCGAAGATTTTGGCGCTGGCTTCTTTCACACGCGCCAGGAAGGCCGGCTGGTTGATCATCTCGACCACGTTCAGCGCGACGGTTGCGGCCAGCGGATTGCCGCCGTAGGTAGTGCCGTGCGAGCCGACGTTGAAGTGCTGGGCGATCTCCTCGGTGGTCAGCATGGCGCCGATCGGGTAGCCGTTGCCGAGTGCCTTCGCGCTGGTGAGGATGTCCGGAATGACCGGGGTGTCCATGTAGGCGTAGAGGGCGCCGGTACGGCCCACGCCCGACTGCACTTCGTCGAAGATCAGCAGTGCGCCGGTCTTGTCGCAGAACTCGCGCAGCGCCGCCAGGTAGGCATGGTCGCCGGGAATGACACCGCCCTCGCCCTGGATCGGCTCGACGATCACGGCCGCGACGTCGTCGAGGATCGCGGCGCGCGCGGCTTCAATGTCGTTGTACGGGATGTGGTTGATCTCTTGCGGCAGCGGCTCGAAACCTTCGGTGTACTTCGGCTGGCCGCCGACGGACACCGTGAACAGCGTGCGGCCGTGGAAGGACGACAGGCAGGAGATGATGCGCGATTTATGGGGACCGAACTTGGTGTGCGCGTACTTGCGCGCCAGTTTCAGGGCCGCTTCGTTCGCTTCCGCGCCCGAGTTGCAGAAGAAGGCGCGGTCGGCAAAGGTCGCTTCGACCAGCGCCGAAGCCAGGCGCAGCACCGGCTCGTTGGTGTAGCCGTTACCGAGGTGCCACAGGGTGTTGATCTGCTTGGTCAGCGCGTCGACCAGCACCGGGTTGGCGTGGCCGAGGCTCGAGACGGCGATACCGGAGGTGAAGTCGAGGTAATGCTTGTCTTCCTGGTCCCACACGTCCAGTCCCGCAGCGCGCACCGGCACCATCGCGGCCGGAGCGTAGGTCGGAACGAGGACTTCGTCGAAGGTCTGCCGAGTGACAGGCCGCGTTGTGACACCCGAATCAAGCTTTGCATTCATGACTTTTTCCTCATCAAAAAGTAGTGACAGGCGCGCCGGGACGCGGGCGCCGAGTCTGGTCATTATAAGGAGGATGGGCTGGCGGGTTCTTGCAGAAGTGCGACGGGGATTTTCATTTTTGGCCGATGAGACCATCCCGGTGGGCCTCGATATCCCCACGGGACTGGCTGGTACTGTCGCTGACCCGCTGCTTCCGGTTAGGTACCGCAAGTAGCGTGACACCTCTTCTACCAGTTCAGCAAGACCAGGCAGGAAGCGAGATTCGCTACAATTGGATCGCCTGTTGGATCGGCGTTACCGCCCCGACAGCCTGATCGAATCCCGAAGGGAATAGCATATGACGCACATAGAAGTTTCGACAATCGGCTTTACTAAAAAGTCGGCAGAAACTTTTTTCAGCCTTTTGCGAAACGCAAACGTGCGAACGGTGCTCGACGTACGCTTGAACAACACTTCGCAGCTTGCGGGTTTCGCTAAAAAAGCGGATTTGCGATTTTTACTGTCCGAACTCCTGGGTGTTCAATATATCGAGCTAGGTGAACTGGCGCCTGAGAAGGAGATGCTGCAACGTTACCAACTGAAGGAAATGACATGGGACGATTATGCAAGCGCCTATCTGGAATTGCTCGCACGGCGCCGCGTGGAGAGCAATCTGGACGTTTCCTTATTCGACGGGGGATGTCTGCTATGCAGCGAGGACAAACCTCATCAGTGCCATCGGCGGCTTGCGGTCGAGTATCTCAACTCGCGCTGGAACGGAAAATTGAAGATTTCCCATCTCGTTTAGTTTTCATGGCAGGTCCGGCACCCGGACGCCACCTCAGCCATATATCGAAAGGGCACGTAGAAAAATGAAGAGCAGTTCGAACGGCGGCCTGGTGTATTCCACCGATAGCGGGCGCATGTGCCCCGAATGCCGGCAACCCGTCGCGCAATGCGTATGCAAGAAAAAGGCTGTCACCGCAGGCGATGGAACGGTGCGCGTGTCACGCCAGACGAAAGGCCGCGGCGGGAAAAGTGTGACCCTCATCAAGGGACTGGCGCTCGATCCCACCGCACTGGCGCTACTGGGCAAGCAATTGCGCACTGCATGCGGTTCAGGCGGAACGGTAAAAGACGGTGTCATCGAGATCCAGGGCGACCACTGTGAGCTGGTCATGGAAACACTCGCAAAGCTTGGCCATCAGCCGAAACGCGCCGGCGGCTGAGTTGCGGCTGCGCCGGGCCAGCGCTCCAACGGCCGTATGCAACCCTATCGTTGCCTGGCCGGCGTCACCGCCGGCTCGACATTGCGCAGCGTAACCAGCGCCCGATATTCGGTATCGTCCAGCACGAATTCAAGGCGCGCCTGCGGCGGATAACTCGTCTTGATCAGCATTGCCGACGCCATCTTAGCGTCGAATGCAGTACGCACCCAGCCGGACAGCGCCTGTGGCCGCTGGTGCGGTGCTTCACGCAGGATTTCGGTGATCGCCCGGAGATGCTCGGGATGGTCGCGCTGGACACGCGCGAGTGCGCCGGGCGTGTCGAGGTCGACCTGATGCACGGCCCCAAAATCAGCGTGGGCGGAAAAGGCGACGCCGGCAAGCAGCGCGGCCAATATGGTTCTCATGGCGCATCTCCTTGAAGAATACGCCTAGTCTACTCCGGGCATCGGCCAGCGGATCAACGCCTGTGCAGCGAACCCTACTCGGCCAGCCGGCGCTGCCGCTCCTCGCGCGGCGTATTCCCGAACAGGGCCCCAAACGCCGTCGAAAAGTGCGACCCCGACGAAAACCCGCACATCAGCCCCACCTGCACGATCGAGTTGTTCGTGTCGAGCAGCAACTGACGCGCCCGGTTCAAGCGCAGTTCCAGATAATAGCGTGACGGCAGACTGCCGAGATACTGCTTGAACAAGCGCTCCAGCTGCCGCCGCGACACGCCCGCCAGCTGGGCAATCTCGTCGGTCGACAACGGCTCTTCGATATTCGCTTCCATCAAGGTCACCGCTTCCGTCAGTTTCGGCTGCAGCGTTCCGAAGCGCGCCTGCAGGGCCACGCGCTGGCGCTCCTCGCGGCCGCGCACGCGGTCGACGCACAGCAGCTCTTTGACGGGAGCCTGCACGTTGGATCCAAAAATCATGTCGATCAGGGTCAGTGCAAAATCGACGGAGGCGGCGCCGCCGCAGCAGGTCAGACGGTTGCCGTCGATCTCGTACAGGTGCGGGGTAAAGATGGCCTGGTCGGCGCGGCTGTCGGCGTCGGCGTACAGCGACCACGGAAATGCGGTGCGCACGCCGTTCAGGGCGCCGGCTTCCGCCAGCCACAGCACGCCGGCACCGACGCCGCCCCAGAAGGGCGCGGCGCGGCAGCGCTCGACCAGGGCGCGGAAGTTCGCGGGTTTTAATCCTGCCTGCGCTTCGTCGGCGGCCAGCAGCACCAGGTGCCAGTGGCGCTGGGCGTCGCTGGTAAATTTGTCGGGGCTGCGCACGTCGACGTGCAGGCGCTCGGGGCCGAGGATCTTGGCGGCCTGGCGCAAGGGCTGGACCAGGCCGGACCAGGTCAAGGAATCCGGTTCGCCCGCGTTGATCAACAGGATGCGCAGCGGCCGTTCCTGCGCCATGACGGACAGTTCAGCTTGCGGCATCGGGGCAGATTGGGGGCGTCATCACTCGGGGGCAAGCGCGGCGGCGGGCCGGCGTTCGGAATTCCATTGACTGACTATCATACCGGAGATCAACAGCAAGCCGCCCAGCCAGCCGCGTCCCGTCATCGCTTCTCCCAGCCAGAAATAGCCGAAGAAGGCGGCAGCCGCCGGCTCGAAGGCGTAGACGACGGCCGCCTCGTTGGCCGTGGTGCGCGACTGGCCCCAGGTCTGCAGCGAAATAATGGCGGCAGTCGCTACCACGCCGAGGTAGGCGAAGTTCCAGGCGTGCTGGCCGATGGCAGTCACGACACCGCCGAACCAGGCGCTGCGTGCGGCGGCGTCGCCCGGCACCTCGCGCGCCAGCAGCCAGAGCGCGGCGCAGACGGCGACGGTGGTGATTTGGCCCGCAGTGACGGTAAGCAGGTTCGTCGCACGCTGGGTGTGCACTTCCATGACCTTGATGTACACGCCGAAGCAGAGCGCACACATCAGCGCGAGCGAGTCGCCGAGGCCCCAGCCGCCGCCATCCCAGCACAGGGCGGCCAGTCCGGCGAGCGACATGGCCAGCGCCAGCACGATGCGGCGCTCGGGCAGGCGTCCGGCCAGCACGCCCAGCAGCGGCACGACCAGCACGTTCAGGCCGCAAATAAACGCGTTGCGATTGGAACTGGTCAGCGCCAGGCCCTCGACCTGGAAAATAAAGCAGAAGAATAACAAGACGCCCAGCAGCGCGCCCGAGCGCAGGTCGTGGGCCCTGGCGCGCCACAGGAAGGGCGACAACAGCAAGGCTGCCAGGGCGAAGCGCACCAGGATGATCCACACCGCCGAGAAATGCCCCGTTAAATCTTTCATGGCCGGGAAAGTCGTGCCCCAGACCAGGGTGACGAGCAGCAAGGCGAGGATGCCGTGGAGGTGGCGGGTCATAAATGTGGCAAATCGGCAAAAGCGACTATGGTACGCGCCTCGGCAGTAAAAGGCGAACCGTGGGCCAGTGAACTCCATGGACGGCTATAATTCCAGTACATGGGGGAACGATATTTAACAAGCGTCCGCTTGCTGGCCGAATGCCTGCAAGGCTTCGAGCGGTATTCGGGCGAAACGGTGCGGCAATACGGTTTGACGCACGCGCAATTCGACATCATCGCCACGCTGGGCAACACGGATGGGATGAGCTACAAGGAACTCGGCGAGCGCACCCTGATCACAAAGGGTACGCTGACGGGCGTCATCGAACGCCTCGAACAGAAGGGCATCGTGCTGCGCGAACGCAGCAGCGACGACAAGCGTTCGTTCCAGGTGCGCCTGACCGATGCGGGAGAAAGCGTGTTCCGCGAAGTGTTCCCGAAGGTAGTTGCCCACGGCAGGCAGTTATTTGCCGATTACAGCGACGCCGAATTCGACGAGATGGATGGCGCGTTGAAGAAGCTGCGTGAGCGCATTGGTAACGCCGGGCGCCCGTCCCTCTTATCTCTACAACAAAAGGAAGAATCTTGAAAACCACCCTGCTCGAGGGCAAAACGCCCGCCCATTTCGACAAGCACATCATTGGCAATATCCTGCTCGACGTGGCGACCGAGGAAGAAGTCCGCCAGCACAAGATGCTGATCGGCGTGCGCAACGAAGCCGGCGAAATCTACCGCCTGATCGGCGCAGCGAAATTGAACAATTTCATGAACGCCGTCGAAGAGCTGATCGACCTCGGCCTGGTCGACGAGCTGCAGGACACCGAAGAGCTGCGCGACGGCTGCGACGCGATTTTCAGCGAAGAGTAAGCACCCGCCGCGCGCAGGCCGGCGCCGTTGTAAAAGTGCCGCCGGGCAAATATTGACTGGGGCACGTCTGTACATCAGAGTATAATTTTTCGATGGACAGACTCGACGCCCTTAAAAGTATCGCGGCCCAGGCCATTCGCGGCGAACTCAGCTTCCCGACGAATGTCGACGCCACCCTCAGGCTGCAGCAAGCCCTGAACGATCCCGAATGCCACGCCGATATGGCGGCCCGCCTGGTCCAGGCCGAGCCGCTGCTGGCGGCGCGCACCGTGGCGATCGCCAATTCCGTTACCTATAACCGCTCCGGCAACGATGTGACCAATGTACGCGCGGCCGTGCAGCGCGTGGGTTTCCGCACCCTGGGCGCGCTGGCGGCGAGCGTCATCGTGCGCCAGCTGAGCAGCGAAATTACCGATCCCGCCCTGCGCGCGCGCGCCGATGCCCTGTGGCGCCACTCGGCCCACGTGGCCGCGCTGGCGCAGGTGATCGCACGCCGGGTGTCGTTTGTCGATCCGGAAACGGCGATGTTTGCCGGCATCGTGCACGAGGTCGGCGGCTTTTATATGCTCTCGAAGGCGCAGGCGTATCCGGGCTTGCTCGATGGCGATGCCGAAGAATGGCTGGAACATGGCGAAGTCGCGGTCGGACGCGGCGTGTTGCTGCGGCTGGGCGTGCCGGCGCCGGTGATGGGGGCGATCGAGGCCATGTGGAACGGCATGCGCGCCCTGCCGCCGGAAACCCTCGGTGACACCTTATTGCTGGCGAACGATTTGTCGCCGGTGGCCTCTCCCCTGCTCGAGCGTCCGGGTGCGACGACGGTGCAGGCGGCGGCGACCATCGATTTCGCGGTGGGCGACGGGACGCTGGCGCGCATCATGGAAGAGTCGGCGCACGAGGTGCAGAGTTTGACGTCGGCGTTGTTGTAATCGCGTTGTAATCGATTTGCGTCGATATTTCCCGACCACCCGGGATCTCATTTCCCTAAAAAAAATGCCCGCTCAGGGAGCGGGCAAAGTCCAAAACTAGGGATGTCCTGAAAGAGACAGCTCCATATTAGTTCCCGATTCCCGCACGCTCTGTGCGCCACTTCACACATTTAACGTTTTCTCGGCCGTTGCGAAAAAACCATCAGGGGCAAAAAAAAACCCGCTCCGAGGGGGAGCGGGTGAAGTCCAAAACTAGGGATGTCCTGAAAGAGACAGTTCCACTATACGGTTTCGCTATCTCGGCTCTCTGTGCGACAACTCACACATGAGACCGGTATTTCACATTTCGCCTACTTCGTTGCGAAAATCGATATGCAGACTGGGCAAAATGGTGAAAAAAGCCACAACGAGAATGAAAAATGCCGCCTGATTGAAGTCAGGCGGCATTTTTTTTGGCCGGGGCATGCACGCATGCCCTTGACGATCAGACGACGGCGCCGTCCGTTTCGTCCTTTTCCTTGACCGGCTTGATCAGGTCTTCGCGCTTCACGCCGAACCACATGGCCAGTGCCGCGGCCACGAACACCGACGAATAGATACCGAAGCAGATACCGATCGTCAGCGCCAGCGCGAAATGGTGCAGCGATGGACCGCCGAAGAACAGCATCGACAGCACCATCATCTGGGTCGATGCGTGGGTGATGATGGTCCGCGAGATGGTGCTGGTGATGGCGTGGTCGATGACCTCGGTCACGCTCATCTTGCGCTGCTTGCGGAAGGTTTCGCGGATCCGGTCGAAGATGACGACCGATTCGTTGACCGAGTAACCCAGCACGGCGAGCACGGCCGCCAGGACCGTCAGCGAGAATTCCCACTGGAAGAAGGCGAAGAAGCCCAGGATGATGACGACGTCGTGCAGGTTCGCCAGGATGGCGGCGACCGCGAATTTCCATTCGAAGCGCACGGCGAGATAGACCACCACGCCGATCACGACCATGAGCAGCGCGTTCAAGCCGTCGTGGGCCAGTTCGTCGCCGACCTGGGGACCGACGAAGTCGACGCGCTGCAGCGTGACCACTTCTGCGCCGGCGGCATTCGCGCAGCTGGTGCGTGCCACTTGCTGGCCCTTCTCGAGCACCGTGATCTGCTTGGGCGTGCCGCCTTCGGACGCGCAGACGGCAGCGAAAGCCTGGTTCGAGGCGGTCGCGCCGCTGGCGTTCTTGACTGGCGGCAGGCGCAGCATGATGTCCTGCGCGGTACCGAAGCTGGCCACCTCGGGCGCTTCATAGCCGATGCCGCGCAGCGTGCCGCGGATCTTTTCCTGGTCGGCCGCATGCGGATAACGCAGCTCCATCACGGTACCGCCGGTGAATTCGACCGAGAAATTCAGGTGCTTGGTCACCAGGAAGAACACCGCCGCAACGAAGGTCAGCGCCGAGATCACGTTGAAGATCAAGGCGTGGCGCATGAACGGGATGTCCCGTTTGATTTTGAAAAATTCCATGACGATTCCCTAGTCCTTATTTCTTTTCAGCGGGCAGGCCCGGGGTCCAGACGGTGCCCACGGACAGCTTCGTGACCTTCTTGCCGCGACGGCCGTACCACAGGTTGACGATACCGCGCATGACGAACACGGCCGAGAACATCGAGGTCAGGATGCCCAGGGTGTGCACGACGGCAAAGCCGCGCACGGCGCCCGAACCGAAGATCAGCAGCGCCAGGCCGACGATCAGGGTGGTGACGTTCGAGTCGAAAATCGTGTCCCAGGCGTGGCTGAAGCCATGCGTGATCGCCTGTTGCGGCGTGGCGCCGCCACGCAGCTCTTCACGGATGCGCTCGTTGATCAGCACGTTCGCGTCGATCGCCATACCGAGCGCCAGCGCAATTGCCGCGATACCCGGCAGGGTCAGCGTGGCCTGGAGCATCGACAGCAGCGCCAGCAGGAACAGTACGTTGGCCGCCAGCGCCAGTGCACTGAAGACGCCGAACATGTTGTAGTAGATGATCATGAAGACGGTAATGGCCAGGAAGCCCCAGACCGTCGAGTGCAGGCCGCGGCTGATGTTTTCGGCACCCAGCTGCGGGCCGACCACGCGTTCTTCGATGAATTCCATCGGCGCCGACAGGGCGCCCGAGCGCAGCAGCAGCGCCAGCTCATTCGCGTCTTCGATGCTGCCGATGCCGGTGATCTGGAAAGTCGAGCCCAGTTCGCCCTGGATGGTCGGCGCCGTCGGCACGGTGTACTTGCCTTTTTCTTTCAACAGGACCGCCATGCGCTTGCCGATGTTCTCCCGGGTCACGAGGCGGATCTTGCGGCCGCCGTCGCCGTTCAGGTCGATCGACACGGCAGGCTGCTGGTTCTGGTCAAAGGTGGCGACCGCGCTGGAGATATAGTCGCCGGTCAAAATAATGTCTTTCGAGACCACGACCGGGGCACCGCGGCCTTCGGTGAACAGTTCCGAGTTCAGCGGCACTGCGGCCGACAGTTCGGTGCCTGGCGTCACGGTCGGATCGACCATGCGCATTTCCAGGGTCGCGGTGCGGCCGATGATGTCTTTCGCGCGGGCCACGTCCTGCACGCCCGGCAATTGCACGACGATACGGTCGGCGCCCTGGCGCTGGATGACCGGTTCGGTCACGCCCAGTTCATTGATACGTTTGGACAGCGTCGTGATGTTCTGGTTCACGCCCTCTTCCACGGTGCGCTTGAGCGCTTCCGGCTTCAGCGTCACCAGGAGCTTGAGGTCGCTGCCGTCGGCGGCGTCCGCCAGTTGCAGGTCCTGAACCTGGCTCGACAGCACGCTGCGGGCGGCGGCGCGGGTTTCGGCATCGCGGAAGGTCACTTCCACGGTGTTGCCGCTACGCTCGATGCCGGCGTGGCGCACGTTCTTGTCGCGCAGGATGCTGCGCACGCTCGCTTGCGTGCCCTTCATCTTGGTTTCCAGCACGGCCTTGGCATCGACCTGCAGCAGGAAGTGGACGCCGCCGCGCAAGTCGAGGCCGAGGTTCATCGGCAGCGCACGCAGTTTCTGCATCCAGGCGGGGGTATTCTTCACCAGGTTGACGGTGACGATGTAATCGGGGTCGGCCTGGTCGCGGTTGAGCTGGCGCTCGAGCGCGAGCTTGGCCTTGAACTGGGCGTCGGTCGTGTCGAAGCGTGCACGCACGGCCGTCGAGTTGCCGGTGCCTTCCAGAGACACTTGTTTAGCCGGAACACCTTCGCGTGTGAGCACATCCGCGACGCGGGCCGTGGTGTCGCTCGTGATCTTGACCGCGGTCTTGCCGGTCGTAACCTGCAACGCCGGCGATTCGCCGAAGTAATTAGGCGCCGTGTACAGCGCACCCAGCAGGAGCGCGACAGCGATCAGTATGTATTTCCAGACGGGATAGCGATTCATAGTGTTCCAGCGTTGGGTGTTGAGCGACAGCGGCCCGGGGGCCGCGGCGCAGGCTTACAGGGACTTCAGGGTACCCTTCGGCAGCAGCGTGGTGACTGCGTTCTTCTGCACGACCATTTCGGTACCGGTCGCCACTTCCAGGGTGACGTAGGCGTCTTTCACCTGCACCACGCGGCCCAGGATGCCGCCGGCGGTGACGACTTCGTCGCCCTTGGCCAGCGCTTCCATCATCGACTTCATTTCCTTCTGGCGCTTCTGCTGGGGACGGATCATCAGGAAGTACATGACCACGAACATGATGAGCAGCGGAGCGAAGGTCGTCAGGTTGCCCATCAGGCCAGGGTCGGCAGCGGTGGTGGTTTGCGCGTACGCGTTGGAAATGAACACAAGGACTCCGATTGTGAGATAAAAAAAACAGCGCTGTATTCTAGCACCGGCGAACTGCCAGCGGCCATTCCGCACCATGTGGGAATGACATTCATAAATTGCAAGGTGGAAATTGGGGGCGAGATCATTTTGTACGGTCCGCCCCGGCATGACCGCGTGGGCACGGAGTGCCCACCCTACAACATCACACCCCGCGGGCGCGATCGGCTGCGAACTTCAGGCGGAAGCCGTGGAAGCCATCGGCGTCGATCGCGTCGCGGATCTCCTGCATCAGTTTCAGGTAATAGTGCAGGTTGTGAATCGTATTCAGCCGCGCGCCCAGGATTTCGTTCGAACGGTGCAGGTGGTGCAAATACGCGCGCGAAAAATTCTTGCAGCAGTAGCAGTCGCAGGACTCGTCCAGCGGCCCCGTGTCTTCTTTATAACGCGCGTTCTTGATCTTGACGTCGCCGAAGCGCGTGAACAGCCAGCCGTTACGGGCATTCCGGGTTGGCATCACGCAGTCGAACATGTCGACGCCGTTGGCCACGCCTTCGACCAGGTCTTCCGGCGTGCCGACGCCCATCAGGTAATGCGGCTTGTTTTCCGGCAGGCGCGGGCCGACGTGGGCCAGGATGCGCTTCATGTCTTCCTTCGGCTCGCCCACCGACAGGCCGCCGATGGCCAGGCCCGGGAAGTCGATGTCCTGCAAGCCCGCCAGCGATTCGTCGCGCAGGTGCTCGTACATGCCGCCCTGGACGATGCCGAACAGCGCGTTCGGATTTTCTCCGCCCTTGAATTCGTTCATCGAGCGCTGGGCCCAGCGCAGCGACATGCGCATCGATTTCGCCGCTTCCTCTGCGGTGGCGGCGCGGCCGTCGATCTCGTAGGGCGTGCATTCGTCGAACTGCATCACGATGTCCGAATTGAGCGCGCGCTGGATCTGCATCGACACTTCCGGAGACAGGAATTTACGCGAACCGTCGATCGGCGAGGCGAAGGTAACGCCCTCTTCCGTGATCTTGCGCATCGCGCCCAGCGAAAACACCTGGAAGCCGCCCGAGTCGGTCAGGATCGGTTTATCCCAGCCCATGAAGCCATGCAGCCCGCCGAACTTGTTCAGCACTTCCGTGCCGGGACGCAGCCACAAGTGAAAAGTGTTGCCGAGGATGATCTGGGAGCCGACTTCTTTCAGCTCGACCGGGTCCATGGCCTTGACGGAACCGTAGGTCCCGACCGGCATGAAGATCGGCGTCTCGATGGTGCCGTGGTTGACTTTCAAACGGCCGCGGCGCGCGTGCGACAGGCCGCTGGTGTCTTTTTTGAGGAGCGTAAATTCGAGCATCGGGTGTTATAGACGTGATTGGGTTGTCAGCAGCATGGCGTCGCCGTAGCTGAAGAAACGGTATTCGTTGGCGATCGCATGGGCATAGGCCTTGCGGATCTCGGCGTAACCGGCAAAGGCCGACACCAGCATCAGCAGGGTCGACTTCGGCAGGTGAAAATTGGTGATCAGGCGCGTCACCGTCCTGAACTTGTAGCCCGGCGTGATGAACAGCGCCGTGTCGGCGCTGCCGGCGACGAGTTCACCCGATTGCGAGGCCGATTCCAGCGCGCGCAGACTCGTGGTGCCGACGGCGACCACATCGCGCCCGGCCGCTTTCGCAGCGCGCACGGCGTCGACCGTCTCTTGCCCGATGGTGTACCACTCGGTGTGCATGTTGTGCTGCGAGAGGTCCTCCACGCGCACCGGTTGGAAGGTTCCGGCGCCCACGTGCAGGGTGACGTAGGCGAAGTTCACGCCCTTGGCCGCCAGTTTATCGAGCAGCGGCTGGTCGAAATGCAGGCCGGCGGTCGGCGCGGCGACCGCCCCCGGCTCCTTCGAATACACGGTCTGGTAACGCTGCTCATCGAATTCGTCGGCCGTGTGTTCGATATAGGGCGGCAGCGGCAGGCGGCCGTGTGCTTCGATCAGCTCGAACACGTCGCCCTCGAAATGAAGCGTAAAGAATTCGCCGGCGCGCTCGCCGGCGGTGACGTCGAAGGCGTCGGCCAGGCGGATGCGGTTGCCGGGCTTCGGCGACTTCGAGGCACGCACCTGGGCCAGCACGGTGCGGTTGTCCAGCACGCGCTCGACCAGCACCTCCACTTGCCCGCCGCTCTCCTTCACGCCGAAGAAGCGCGCTTTTAATACGCGCGTGTTGTTCATCACGAGCAGGTCGCCGGCTTGCAACTGGTCGACGATGTCGGCGAAATGGCGGTCGGTGATGTGCTCGCCATCGAGTTGCAGGAGGCGTGAAGCGCTGCGGTCAGGCAGGGGCAATTGCGCGATGCGCTCGGGCGGCAGGTCGAAATCGAAATCGGAAAGCGAGTACATTGTCTTCAATTCTGGGAAAATAAGTGCTGGCAGCCTTACAATATGGCCCCAAGTACGTGCGGCGAACCCTCTATTTTACGCTGACCACGGCCAAACTGCTGCATCTATGCCCGCTCCCAAGACTCCTCCCGCTCCGAAAACGACACAAACCAGGCTCGCCAAGCTCGGCCTGCGCAGCGACATGGACCTGATCCTGCACCTGCCGCTGCGCTACGAGGACGAGACGAAAATCGTGCCGATCCGCGAGGCCTGCCTGCGCGGCGGCCATGTGTCGCAGGTCGAGGGCGTCGTCATCAAGAACGAGATCGCGCTGAAACCGCGGCGCCAGCTGCTGGTGACCATCGCCGACGACAGCGGAGAATTGCTGCTGCGCTTCATGAATTTCTACGGCAGCCAGGTGAAACAGCTGGCCGAAGGCGTGCGCGTGCGCGCGCGCACCGAAATCAAGCACGGCTTCTTCGGCGCCGAGATGGTGCATCCGACCTATAAAGTCGTCAACGAGAATGCGCCGCTGCCGACTTCCCTGACGCCGGTGTACCCGTCGGGAGAAGGCCTGTCGCAGCCGATCCTGCGCCGTGCGATTGCCGAGGCGATGCGGCGCGTGGACTGGACCGACACCGTGCCGCCGGCCATTCGCCGCCAGATGGACCTGATGGATTTCCAGCCGGCCGTGAAACTGCTGCACTATCCGCCGGTCGATGTCGACGAATACGCGCTGATGGAAAAGTCGCATCCGGCCTGGACGCGCATGAAGTTCGACGAACTGCTGGCGCAGCAGCTGTCGCTGAAACGCGCCCAGCGCGCGCGCCGCGACAAGGGCGCGCCGCACCTGCGCGCGCTGGGCCAGATGACCGAGGGACTGCTGGGCGCCCTGCCGTTTTCCCTCACCGGCGCCCAGCAACGGGTCCTGCAGGAGATCCGCGCCGACCTGCGCGAGGGCTATCCGATGCAGCGCCTGCTGCAGGGCGACGTCGGCAGCGGCAAGACGGTCGTTGCGGCCCTGGCCGCCGCGCAGGCGATCGACTCCGGCTACCAGGCGGCCTTGATGGCGCCGACCGAGATCCTCGCCGAACAGCATTTTCGTAAAATCGCGGCATGGATGGAGCCGCTCGGCGTCAAGGTCGCCTGGCTGACCGGCAGCCTCAAAAAGAAGGACAAGACGGCGGCCAACGAGATGGTCGAGTCGGGCGAAGCGCGGCTGGTGGTCGGCACCCACGCGCTGATCCAGGACACGGTGCAGTTCGCCAAACTGGGCCTGGTGATCGTCGACGAGCAGCACCGCTTCGGCGTCGGCCAGCGCCTCACGCTGCGCAACAAGGGCAGCGAGGGCCTGGTGCCGCACCAGTTGATGATGTCGGCCACGCCGATCCCGCGCACGCTGGCCATGACCTATTACGCCGATCTCGAGGTGTCGGTGATCGACGAGCTGCCGCCGGGCCGCAGCCCGATCGTCACCCGCGCCATCGACCAGAACCGGCGGGACGAGGTCATCGAGCGCGTGCACGCGGCCGCGCTCGAAGGGCGGCAGGTGTACTGGGTGTGTCCGCTCATCGAAGAATCGGAAGCGCTGCAGCTGCAGACGGCGACGGAGACCTACGAGACCCTGGCCGAAGCCCTGCCCGATTTGCAGGTCGGCCTGGTGCACGGACGCATGAAGCCGGCCGAGAAGCAGGCGGTGATGGATGCGTTTACGGCTGCCGAGGTGCACGTGCTGGTGGCGACCACGGTGATCGAGGTCGGGGTCGACGTGCCGAACGCCTCGCTGATGGTCATTGAACATGCCGAGCGTTTCGGCTTGTCGCAGCTGCACCAGCTGCGCGGGCGCGTCGGGCGTGGATCGGCGGCCAGCGTCTGCCTGCTGCTGTATCAGAGCCCGCTGGGCCAGGTGGCGAAACAGCGCTTGCTGACGATGCGCGAGACGACCGACGGTTTTGAAATTGCGCGGCGCGACCTGGAGATCCGCGGACCGGGCGAATTCCTGGGCGCGCGCCAGTCGGGGCAGGCGATGCTGCGTTTTGCCGACCTGGAGACCGACCAGTGGTTAGTCGAACATGCGCGCGATATCGCGGCGAGTTTATTGGAGAGCGAGACCGGGCCGAATGTGGAGATCGTCGATGCGCACCTGGCGCGCTGGCTGGGCGGACGCGAGGAGTTCCTGAAGGTCTGAACGGGGTTCGTAGGGTGGGCGGGTTCTCCGCCCACCCTACGCTACTCGCCGATCGCGATATGTTGTCAACATGCATACGCCGCGGCGCGGCGCGGCGGAGCCTAGCCGGCGTCGTCGGCTGCGTAGCGCAGCCCGATCTGGCGCCGGATTTCGTCCATCACTTCCATCAGCGCCAGCGTTTCGTCGTGCGTCATGCCGGGGCTTTCGACAAGGCCCGCGCGCCAGCAGCGCTGCGCCTCGATCGCTTCGTGCACATAGCCATTGCCGAGATAGGGCGTGTCGATCGTGCGCACGCTGCCGTCTTCCAGCGCCACGGTAATCGAACGCGCGCGGTGGAACATGGTGTTCATGCGGATGTGCCCGCGCGATCCCGAGACCGTCAGCTCGCCCGGCGTGCGCGCCTGGAAGGAACAGCTGCAGACCGACATGCCGCCGCCCTCGTGCTTCATGGTGAACGCGGTCTGCACGTCGACGCCGGTCGGTCCCATCTCGGCCTGCGCCTTGACCTCGCGCACGGGACCGAGCAGGCTGGCGGCGATCGACAGCGGATAGATGCCGAGGTCGAGCAGCGCGCCGCCACCCAGCGCCGGATTGAAGACGCGGTGCTCGGGGCCGAAGGTGGCGGTAAACCCGAAGTCGGCGACGACCTGGTGCACGGAACCGATCTCGCCCGCCGCGATCAGGCGTTTTACTTGCGCCAGGGCCGGCATGAAGCGGGTCCACATCGCCTCCATCAGGAACAGGCGCCTGGAACGCGCGAGGGCGACGACCTGCCCGGCCTCAAACCGGTTCATCGTGAACGGTTTTTCGACCAGCACACCCTTGCCGGCGCCCAGCGCCAGCATCGCATTCCCGGCGTGCTGCGGGTGGGGTGTGGCGACGTAGACCAGGTCGATGCCGTCTGCCTCGGCAAGCGCCTCGTAGGAGCCGAAGGCGGCGGCGCGGAATTCCGCGGCGAAGGCCTCGGCCTTGTCGATACTGCGCGAGGCGACGCCGGCCAGGACCGCGCCCGGGACATCCTGCAGCGCGGTCGCGAACGCACGCGCGATCTTGCCGGTGCCGAGGATCCCCCAACGAACCGTGTCCACCATGGCTACTCCCTTTATGTTTATTTACGCCGCCCGTTTTGGGCGGAATACGGTCGTGTCGAGATAAAAGGCCTGGTCCTGCTCCGGCCACCAGCCCGGTACGCCCAGCACCGGCAGCGGCGTAAAGCTGGAGGTAGTCAGCCCTTCCGCGCGCAGTAGCTGCGCCACCGTGTCGTCGATCCAGGCGCGCTGGCCGGCGGCGTCAAAGCTGAACCAGGCATCCGGCGCGAACACGATGCGCACATGCGCCGTGATCGCCTTGCGCGGAGCGACCAGCTTTTCCATCAACGCGTGGCCGAACAGCCACAGCTGGGCGTCGGGGCCGAACATGGCGCGCTTTTCGAACAGCGCAGCGTCCCAGCAGTGCGCGCGCAGTTCGTCGACCAGCGCCCGCCCCTCGCTCGATGCGCGCACCACCAGCAGTGCCGCGTTCTCATCAAAAATGGTGGCGGCGTCGCGCGCCGGACCACGTGCCTTATTGCCGCCGGCCGCCGCGATCTGCGCCGCCTGCAGGGCGTTCAGCTCGCGTTTTATGAGCGGAAAAGTCTGCCACACCAGGCCATTGAAAAAGTCGTGCAGGTTGTCGCGCGTCGGCACCTTCCCCGTGGCGCTGATGAACTCTTCGTACGCAATCCCCTCGGGCAGCGACTCCTGGGGCACGAAACTGATCGGCAAATCCCGGTGGTTGCGCAGCGCCAGCAGGGCGGCGTGGCGATTAAAAGCGCCGGCGAACTCCTCGCCCTCGAGGCCCAGGGCCTCCCAGGCGGGACGCACGGCGTCGTACCACGGCCGCGCCCAGTCGATCTGGGCAAGTTCGGACGGCAAAGCGGACACTTACAGCATCTTCCAGTCGATGCGCTCACCGGCGTTCAGCGGCACCAGTGCGTTGTCCCCCATCGGCACGGTGGCCGGCAGCGTCCACGATTCGCGCGTCAGGGTGACGGTGCCTTCATTACGTGGCAGGCCGTAGAAGGCCGGGCCGTTGAAGCTGGCGAAGGCTTCGAGCTTGTCGAGCGCACCGGCGTCGGCAAAGGCCTGCGTGTAGAGCTCCATCGCGTGCAAGGCCGTGTAGCAGCCGGCGCAGCCGCAGCTCGACTCTTTCGCGCCGATCGCGTGCGGCGCCGAATCGGTGCCGAGGAAGAAGCGCTCGTCGCCGCTGGTGGCGGCCGTCACCAGCGCCAGGCGGTGTTCCTCGCGCTTGAGCACCGGCAGGCAGTAATAGTGCGGACGAATCCCGCCGCGGAAGATCTCGTTGCGGTTGTAGAGCAGGTGGTGCGCGGTGATGGTCGCGGCGATCGGGCCTTCGGCTTCGGCCACATATTGCGCCGCATCCTTGGTCGTGATGTGCTCGAAGACGATCGACAGCGCCGGCAGGTCGCGGCGCAGCGGACGCATCACGCGCTCGATGAAGACGGCCTCGCGGTCGAACAGGTCGATGTCGTGGTCGGTGACTTCGCCATGCACCAGCAGCGGCATGCCGACCTCCTGCATCACTTCCAGGGTCTTGTAGCACTTGCGCAGGTCGGTGACGCCGGCGTCCGAATTCGTGGTGGCGCCTGCCGGGTACAGCTTTACTGCATGGATGAACCCGGTGTCCTGGGCGCGGCGGATCTCGTCCGGGTCGGTGTTATCGGTGAGATAGAGCGTCATCAGCGGCTCAAATTGCATGCCCGCAGGAAGCGCGGCCAGGATGCGCTCGCGGTAGGCCAGCGCGTCCGCGGCGGTGGTGACCGGCGGTTTCAGGTTCGGCATCACGATCGCGCGCGCGAACTGGCGCGCCGTATGCGGCAGCACGCTGGCCAGCGCCGCGCCGTCGCGCAGGTGCAGGTGCCAGTCGTCTGGACGGGTGATGGTGATGGAGTTGGGGGTCTCGATGGTGGACATGGCGGCTCTCGGATTGCGGACCCCGATATTGTACCTGCACCCATTCCGGACGCGCACACGAGCACTGCGGCGCCTGGGCGCATGAGTCTGCCTCAGCGACTAGGAATCGGCTGAAAAAACGGGGTGCAGGGCACTGCCAGGGCATTTGCCGATCAAATTGAAAGGAATTGTTGTTTTCGGCTTCTATCTACATACGGAAAGGGACTGCCATGGGTAGGCGTCAACGCTTCATCAGGTCCAGAAAGATTGCACAGTATGTCGAAACCGCGCATGCACCGCTCAACCAGGTGCAGGACGAGGTCGCAGCGCGGCTCGGTATGCATGCGCAGGAACATTCGCTACGCTGGTCGAAGCGTGCGCTCGAGTACATGTTCGGCGCAATCGAGACGGAAAAACTCGACGATCTCACGCGGGAGCAGGTGATGGATGCTTTGGAAAAGGTGATCACCCAAGTACGAAGCGAGCAACGAAACGAGACCGAAATATCGAACGCCGTTCTTGTGCGGACGTTCCGCAGGTGGCCCTGCCCCCGGCCCTGGTGCTGACCATGCCCGACGACAATCCGAAGAAATTCGCTGTCGACCTGATGGTCGAAGTTGCCAAACAGCTCATTACCCTGGCAAGCGGCGCCCTGGTTCTGTCGATCTCATTCATGGACTTTATTGGAGGCGATGCCCCTTCCGCCCTTCATGGCTTCTGGCTGGTAATCGCGTCCTGGATCATGTTCCTGGCCAGTATCTTGACGGGTTTGCTTGCCCTGGGCGCGCTGGCGGCAGTGGCCCATCTGCACGGCCAGTTCGATGTCGACACTCCGATGGCGCGCCTGCTGCTCGCACTTCAACAGCTGCTTTTCATTGTTGCTTTCGCAGCCTTCGTCTGGTTTGCCATCGAAAACTATGGCGTATGAACTCGCAGCAAGCCTGGAACATCGGAGATTGCATCGCAATGGCCATGTGCTTCTGGCGTTTCCATGAAAACCTCGACCATCCGACAATCTCGACGGTGCGGCATCAGCGCGACGATCCTTGTTTGTAGGGTCGTGACGCCCATCGCATTCAGTGGATAATTTTCGCCAAAAATTCCCGCGCCCGCTCCGAGCGCGGCGCGCTGAAGAAGGCGTCCGCCAGACTGTCCTCCACGATGCGGCCGTGGTCCATGAAGACGATCCGGTCCGCCACCTTGCGCGCAAAGCCCATTTCGTGGGTCACGACCATCATCGTCATGCCGTCCTGGGCCAGACCCACCATCACGTCGAGCACCTCGCCGATCATTTCCGGGTCGAGTGCGGAGGTCGGTTCGTCGAAGAGCATCGCCACCGGGTCCATCGCCAGCGCCCGTGCGATTGCCACGCGCTGCTGCTGGCCGCCCGATAACTGGGCCGGGAACTTGTCCTGGTGCGCCAGCAGGCCGACGCGGTCCAGGTAGCGCAAACCGCGTTCGGTCGCCTCCCCTTTCGTCCGTCCCAGCACTTTTATCTGCGCCAGCGTCAGGTTGTCGCGCACCGACAGGTGCGGGAACAATTCGAAGTTCTGGAACACCATGCCGATCTTCGCGCGCAGCTGCGGCAGGTCGGTCTTGCGGTCCGTGACCGTCACGCCGTCGACCCGAATGAGGCCCTGCTGCACCGGTTCCAGACCGTTGACGGTCTTGATCAGGGTCGACTTGCCGGAACCGGACGGCCCACAGACCACGACGACGTCGCCCCGGGCCACCTGCGTGCTGCAATCGGCGAGCACCTGGACCTCGCCATACCATTTGCTGACCCTGTCGATTTCAATCATGTTTCAACATTCCTGCCATACCTCTAAGCGTGCTTGACAGCACTAACAGCCCCTAGGATACTGCGGAACTTGCCAATATACTCAGAACGAACCCCCGTTCGCTCTTGGAACCACCACCATTTTGATCCCCCGGCACGCACAGGACCCATCCTGCATGCCGGGCCGAACGCGCAGGCCGACAACAGGAATCAGCCCATGAACAATCGAAACCGTCTCACCACTTATATCCTGATCGGCCTCGTGCTGGGCGTCGTCGTCGGCTACTTCGTCAACGCGAACACCGCCGACCCGAAAGGCTTCGCCGACACGATGGCGCTGGTGACGACCCTGTTCCTGCGCCTGATTAAAATGATCATCGCGCCGCTGGTCTTCTCGACCCTGGTGGTCGGCATCGCCAAGATGGGCGACGCCAAGGAAGTCGGCCGTATCGGCGTCAAGGCGCTGGGCTGGTTCGTGATCGCCTCGATCCTTTCGCTGTCGCTGGGCCTGGTCCTGGTGAACCTGTTCCGTCCGGGCGACGCGATGGCGCTCTCGGGCCACCTGCCGGCAATCGGCACCAAGACCGACATCGTCACTTCGGGCCTGACCCTCAAGGAATTCATCACCCACCTGGTGCCGTCCTCGATCGTCGACGGCATGGCCAAGAACGAGATCCTGCAAATCGTCGTGTTCTCGATCTTCTTCGGCACGGCCGCCGCCGCCGTCGGCGCGCGCGCCACGCCGCTGATCGACGCGGTCGACGGCGTCGCCCACATCATGCTGAAAGTGACCGGCTATGTGATGAACTTCGCGCCGATCGCCGTGTTCGCGGCGGTGGCCGGCATCGTCGCCAAGAGCGGCCTGGGCGTGCTGCAGACCTACGGCATCTTCATGGCCGAGTTCTACCTCGGTATCGTGCTGCTGTGGGTGATCCTGATCCTGATCGGCATGGCCTTCCTCGGCCCGCGCGTGCTGCGCCTGATCGGCCTGCTGAAGGAGCCGACCCTGCTGGCCTTCTCGACCGCCTCGTCGGAAGCGGCCTTCCCGAAAACCCTGGAGGGCCTGGAGCGCTTCGGCGTCAAGAACCGCCTGGCCGCCTTCGTGCTGCCGATCGGTTACTCGTTCAACCTGGACGGCTCGATGATGTACTGCACCTTCGCCGCCGTCTTCATCGCCCAGGCCTACGGCATCGACCTGCCGCTGTCGACCCAGATCACGATGATGCTGGTGCTGATGCTGACCTCGAAGGGCATGGCCGGCGTGCCGCGCGCCTCGCTGGTCGTGATCGCCGCCACGCTGGCCCAGTTCAACATCCCGGAAGCCGGCCTCCTGCTCCTGCTGGGCATCGACCACTTCCTCGACATGGCGCGCTCGGCGACCAACGTCATCGGCAACGGCATCGCTACCGCCGTCGTCGCGAAATGGGAAGGCGACCTCGAGGAAATGGTGCCGCAGAAGGATGTCGCCACCGCTCCGCTGCGCTGATCGGCAGATAGCACGCACATGAGGCCTTCCAGCGATGGGAGGCCTTTTTTTCATCATGAGAAGACGGGAGACAAGCGTATGAAACAGCTGGCCGCGGCAGGATTGCTGCTTGCACTGAACGGCGCCCAGGGCGCCACGCAGACGGTCGATTGCGGCCGTCTGCTCGACGTAAAAAGCGGCACCTGGCGCGAGCGCGTCAGCATCGTGATCGAGAACGGCGCCATTCAATCGGTCGGCCCGATGGCGCAAGCGGCGGACCATATCGATTTGTCCGGCAAATCCTGCCTGCCGGGGCTGATCGACATGCACGTCCATCTCACTAGCGAGACCCAGCCGGCCGTCGACGCCTACCGCGACCGTCTCACCGCCGACCCGGCCGACATGGCCTACCGCTCGGTGAAATACGCCGAGCGCACGCTGCTGGCCGGTTTCACCACGGTGCGCGACCTCGGCGCCGAGCAGGCGCTGAACGTGTCGCTGAAGCGCGCGATCGCGGCCGGATCGATTCCCGGACCGCGCATGTTCACGGCCGGGAAAGCGATTGCCACCACAGGCGGCCATGCCGACCCGACCAACAACCTGTCGCACTTCCTGGGCGAGGCCATCGGTACGCCAGGACCCGTCGAAGGCGTGATCGACAGCCCCGAACAGGGCCGGCAAGCCGTGCGTGCCCGCTACAAGGAAGGCGCGGACCTGATCAAGATTACCGCCACCGGCGGCGTGCTGAGCCAGGCGGCGAATGGCCAGAATTCGCAGTACACCGAGGACGAGCTGCGCGCCATCGTCAGCACCGCGAAAGACTACGGTTTCCGGGTTGCCGCGCACGCGCACGGCGCCGAAGGCATCAAACGCGCCTTGCGCGCCGGCG
Organism: Massilia sp. LXY-5; assembly: GCF_059801075.1. NCBI lineage: Bacteria > Pseudomonadati > Pseudomonadota > Betaproteobacteria > Burkholderiales > Oxalobacteraceae > Massilia > Massilia sp. LXY-5. The sequence continues at coordinate 22,531 of NZ_JBNNEH010000009.1, read as the reverse complement.
TCGACTCGATCGAGCACGGCACGCTGATGGATGACGAGAGCCTGGCCCTGTTCAGGAAGACCGGCGGCTGGTACGTTCCCACCATTTCGGCCGGACGCTATGTCGCGGACAAGGCGAAGGACCCGAATTATTACTCGGCCCTGGTGCGCCCAAAGGCCGCCGCGATCGGCCCGCAGCTGCAGGCGACGTTCGCGCGCGCGCACAAGGCCGGCGTGAAAATCGCCTTTGGTACCGATGCCGGCGTCTTCCCCCACGGAGAGAACGCCAAGGAATTCGGCTACATGGTGGAAGCGGGCATGACGCCGCTCGAGGCGATCCGCGCCGCCACCGTGCACGCCGCCACCCTGCTCGACCAGGCGCAGCGCCTCGGCCGCGTCGAGCCGGGCTTCGCAGCCGACATCGTCGCGGTCGACGGCGATCCGCTGCGTGACGTCAAGCTGCTCGAACAAGTGAAATTCGTGATGAAGGACGGCGTCGTCTACAAGAAGCTGTAAGTTTTGCGACGCCCTATTTAAGGAGATGTATATGCTGTTCCGTCAAACCGCCCGCTCGGCCGCCGCGCTGTTCGGATTCCTGTTCTGCCTTGCATTCGCGGCGCAGGCCCAGACCGCTTCCGTCAAACTGCCGAACGTGACCATCCTCGCCACCGGCGGCACCATCGCCGGCACCGGCGCCACCAGCACCACCACCGTCGGCTACACGGCGGCGACCGTCGGCGTGCAGGCGCTGATCCAGGCCGTGCCCGAGATGACGAAGATCGCCAACGTCAGCGGCGAGCAGGTGTTCCAGATCGCCAGCGAAAACATGGGCAACGAGCACTGGCTGACCCTGGCCAAGCGCGTCAACACCTTGTTGGCCCAATCGAATGTGGACGGCATCGTCATCACCCACGGCACCGACACGCTGGAAGAGACGGCATACTTCCTGAACCTGGTGGTCAAGAGCAGGAAGCCCGTGGTGCTGGTGGGCTCGATGCGTCCATCGACCGCCATGTCGGCCGACGGCCCGGCCAACCTGTACAACGCGGTGCTGCTGGCCGGCGCGCCGGACGCCGTGGGACGCGGCGTGCTGGTCGTCCTGAACGACCAGATCAACGGCGCACGCGACGTCACCAAGACGAACACGACCTCCCTCGATACGTTCAAGACGCCGGAGCTGGGCATGCTCGGCTACATCGTCGGCGGCAAGCCCTTCTTCTATCGGGCGTCGGCCCGCAAGCACACGGTCGAGACCGAATTCGACGTGATGAATTTGTCGGCGCTGCCGCAAGTGGAGATCGCCTACGCGCATGCGAACGTGGGGCCGGTGGCGATCGAGGCGCTGGTGGCTTCGGGCGCCAAGGGGCTGGTGCATGCGGGCGTGGGCGACGGCTCGCTGCCGGCGAAGGTGCGTCCGGCATTGTCGAGCGCGCGCAAAAAGGGCGTGCTCATCGTGCGTTCGTCGCGGGTCGGCCAGGGCATCGTGGCGAGGAATGGCGAGGCGAACGATGACGAGCTCGATTTCGTGGCGGGGGATAACCTGTCGCCGCAGAAGGCGCGCATCCTGCTGATGCTGGCCTTGACCAGGACGACCAATACGCGCGATATCCAGCGGATGTTTTATACGTATTGATGCGTTTATGCGAATGTGGCGCTATTGCGTGAAGCGCTGCCGGTTTGCTTGATCCGCGTGGGCTCGGAGAGCCCACCCTACGGGACAGGTTAACGATCCGGGTTGCGTGTGATCTGGCTGTTATCGGTAACCGTAGGGTGGGCTCTCGAGCCCACGCGGATTAAAAATACCGATAACACCTCACGCAACAGCGCCGATCACTCCCCCTGCAACTCCAAAGGCGGACTCGCCAATTCCTCATCCGGCCGCGCCAGCTGCCGCTCCCACATCTGCGCGTATAAACCGCGCGCCGCGAGCAAGCTCTGATGCGTGCCGCGCTCGACGATCTTCCCATGATCGAGCACGATGATCTGCTGCGCGTCCGCGATCGTCGACAACCTGTGCGCGATCACCAGCGTGGTGCGGTGCTTCGCGATCTCTTTTAACTGCGCCTGGATCGCCTGCTCCGACTTCGAATCGAGCGCCGACGTCGCCTCGTCGAAAATCAAAATGGCCGGATTCTTCAGCAAGGTCCGTGCAATCGCCACCCGCTGCTTCTCCCCGCCCGACAGTTTCAGGCCACGCTCGCCGACCATCGTTGCATAGCCGTCCGGCAGGCTCTCGATGAAATCGTGGATCGATGCGGCACGCGCCGCGGCGACGATGTCTTCCTTGCTTGCGCCCGGCCGACCATAGGCGATGTTGTATTCGATCGTGTCGTTGAACAGCACCGTATCCTGCGGCACGATGCCGATCGCCGCACGCAGCGAGGCTTGCGTGATGTTGCGGATGTCCTGGCCGTCGATGCTGATCGCGCCGCGGTTCACGTCGTAGAAGCGGAACAGCAGGCGCGACAGCGTCGATTTGCCCGAGCCGCTGTGGCCGACCACGGCGGTCGTGGTCCCTGCGGGGATGGCGAAGTCGACGTCGAACAGGATTTGCCGCTTGGTCTCGTAGCTGAATTCGACGTGCGAGAACTCGACACGTGCGCCGCGCGCGACCAGTGGCTGCGCGCCCGGCGTATCGGCCACTTCGCGGTTCTGGTCGAGCAGGCCGAATAAACGCTCCATGTCGGCCAACGCCTGCTTGATCTCGCGGTAGATCACGCCCAAAAAATTCAGCGGGATGTACAGCTGGATCATGAACGAGTTCACCAGCACCAGGTCGCCCAGCGACATCGTGCCGGCGATCACGCCCTCGGTCGCGCGCCACAGGATCAGGGTGACGGCGGTGGCGATGATCAGCGACTGCCCCGTGTTCAGCACGGACAGGGAGGTCTGCGAGCGCACCGCGGCGTTCTCGTAGCTTTGTAAACCCTGGTCGTAGCGCTTGGCCTCGTAATCCTCGTTGCCGAAGTATTTCACCGTTTCGTAGTTGATCAGCGAATCGATCGCCTTGGTGTTCGCCTTCGAATCGAGGTCGTTCATCGTGCGCCGGAAGTGGGTGCGCCATTCGGTGACCACGACCGTAAAGGTGATGTAGGTCGCCAGCGCGACGGCGGTGATGATGCTGAACCACTTGTCGTAGTTGATGACCAGGTAGCCCAGCACCAGCGTGATCTCGACCAGGGTCGGCAGCACGTTGAAGAGCGAATACGAGATCAGCGAATTCACGCCGCGCGTGCCGCGTTCAATGTCTCGCGTCATGCCGCCGGTCTGGCGGTTCAAATGAAAACGCAGCGACAGCGCGTGCAGGTGGCGGAACACTTTTAAGGCAATCGTGCGCACCGCGCGCTGCGTCACGCGCGCGAACAGGAATTCGCGCAGTTCCGTAAACACCGTGGTCGACAGGCGCAACAGGCCGTAGGCGACCAGCGCGCCCAGCGGCAGAACGAGCAGTGCCTGCGGATGGGCAGGATCGATCGCGAGTTGGTCGATGAGCTTTTTCAGCACCAGCGGCACACCGACGTTGGCCATTTTCGCGCCGATCAACGCGCCGAGGGCGGCGATCACGCGCCATTTATAGACCCACAGGTAGGGGAACAGGGTTTTCAGGGTCGCCCAGTCGCTGCGCTGTCGGCCTTTCGCGTCTGGAGGCGGAGGGGGATTCGTGGAATGGCGTCGCATGGCAGGGGTCCGGGATTTATGGTTCAATTCGGGACGATTGTAGCTTTTCACGAGAAAACAAGATGACCACGCCAGAAAACACCGCTCCTGTCCATACCAACCGCCTGCCGGAAGGAAAGATGCCGCAGCTGCGTGTGATGCCGGGCCCGCCCGACGCGAACGTGTATGGCGACGTCTTCGGCGGCTGGATCATGGCGCAGGTCGACATCGCCGGTTCGCTGCCGGCCACGCGCCGCGCCAACGGCCGCGTCGCGACGATTGCCGTCAACTCCTTCCTGTTCAAGAACCCGGTGTTCGTCGGCGACCTGCTGTCGTTTTACGCCGACATCGTCAAGGTAGGCAACACCTCGATCACGGTCTATGTCGAGGTCTATGCCGAGCGCAACCGCCTGCAGTCGAACATCGTCAAGGTGACCGAGGCGACGCTGACCTATGTCGCCACCGGCCCCGACCGCAAGCCGCGCCAGCTGCCGCCGATCGAGTCGCTGATCTCGCATCCATAAGCAGTGAACAACGCGCGCCGCGGTTTTCTACTCGATGCGGCGCGGCTGGCGGCGGCCGGCGCCACCGGTCTCGGCGTCGCCAGCAGCGCCGGTGCGGCGGGCGCGATGTATCCGTTTTCGCTCGGCGTTGCCTCCGGCTCGCCGCTGCCCGAGTCGGTCATCCTCTGGACCCGTATCCTGCCCGATCCGCTGAATGCGGCGTCAAGCCCGCCGCTGGCCTTGAGCGTGCGCTGGGAAGTGGCCGAGGACGAGGCCTTCCGCAATATCGTCGCGCGGGGCAGCGCCGTGGCCGCTCCCGAACTCGCGCACAGCGTCCATGTCGAGCCGGCCGGCTTGCGCCCGGACCGCTGGTACTGGTACCGCTTCATGCTGGGCGATGCCGTCAGTCCGGTCGGGAGAACGCGCACGGCGCCCGCAGGCGCTGCGTTGCCGTCGAAACTGAAGCTTGCCGTCGCCTCCTGCCAGCACTGGGAATTCGGACACTACGCCGCGCACCGCCATATTGCCGCTGCCGCGCCCGACCTGGTCGCCTTCCTCGGCGACTACATCTACGAGTGGGGGCCCTACCGGCTGCGCCATCCGGACCGGGCGACCCGCAGCGACGAATCGTTCACGCTGGCGCAGTACCGCGCGCGCTATGCGCAATACAAGAGCGACCGCGATTTACAAGCGGCGCACCTGGCCGCGCCCTGGATCGTGACCTGGGACGACCACGAAGTGGCCAACGACTACGCCGGCGACGTCGACGAGCGGCTCTCGCCCGACTTCGCCGCGCGGCGGGCCGCGGCGTATCAAGCCTTTTACGAGCACATGCCGCTGCGCCTTCCTGTCCCGCGCGACGGGCGCTTCGGCGCCATCCGCATGTTCCAGCGCTACGACTGGGGCCGCCTGGCGCGCTTCCACGTGCTCGACGACCGCCAGTACCGTTCTCCATTGCCCTGTTCGAAGCCGGGACGCGGCGGTTCGAACGTGGTGCTGGCGCGCGCCTGCGACGCGCTGCGCGACCCGAGCCGCACGATGCTGGGGGCCGAGCAGGAAGCCTGGCTGGCGCAGGGTTTGTTGTCCTCGCGCGCGCAGTGGAACATCCTGGCCCAGCAGACGCCGATGGCGCAGTCGAGCGGCGTGCCGATCCAGTCTCCCGAGGATGGGCGCTTCTGGACCGATGGCTGGGATGGCTATCCGCTGGCGCGGAGACGATTGCTCGATACGCTGGCGAGCAGCGGCGCGAGAAATCCACTGGTGCTGGCGGGGGACGTGCACACCTTTTATGCGAGCGAACTGCGCCGCGATTTTTCGCGGCCGGTGTCGAAGGCGAATCCGGTGGCGGCGGCGGAGCTGTGCGGTACTTCGGTTACCTCGAGTTCTCGGCCGCAACAGCGCACGCAGGAGAATGTCGAGCGCAATCCGCACATGCTGTACGGGCGCAGCGACCGGCGCGGCTACATGCTGATCGAGCTGACGCCGGGGGCGGCGAATGCGCGCTTCATGGCGCTCGACGACGTGCGCGATGCGGGGTCGGGGCAGTCGGTACTGGCGTCGTTTGCCCTTGGGAGTCCGACGACGCGGATCGCGCGCGCCTGACCGTGGGATTCGACCGTTGCGGTCGAAACGGTTTTAGCTCCGTGCGAGTGGAGCGAACGCGTGGGCACAAGTGCCCACCCTACGTTACACGCTGGCCGCGGACTGCGACAAACGTGTTGGCTGATGTGCACCGTACGGGGTCATTGATGCCAATGGCATCAATGACGGGTTCACCGGGCTCTCGAGCCCACGCGTTTCACAAGATGATCTGCCTGTGCCTCGGCAGAACGGATGCCTACGCCATCAGGCCGACTGCTTCTCGTCGCGTAGCTCGCGCCGCAGGATCTTGCCAACGTTGGTCTTCGGCAGGGTCTCGCGGAATTCGATCAGGCGCGGGCGTTTATAACCGGTCAGCTCTTCCTTGCAGAACTCCATCAGCGTCTCGACGGTCAGTGCCGGGTCCTTTTTGACCACGTACAGCTTGACCGCCTCGCCCGAATGCTTGTCCGGCACGCCGACGCAGGCCACTTCCAGCACGCCCGGGTGCGAAGCGACGACGTTCTCGACTTCGTTCGGGTACACGTTGAAACCCGAGACCAGGATCATGTCCTTCTTGCGGTCGACGATGCGGGTGTAGCCTCGTTCGTCCATGATGCCGATGTCGCCCGTTTTCAGGAAGCCGTCCGCCGTCATGACCTTGGCCGTTTCGTCGTCGCGTTTCCAGTAGCCGGCCATCACCTGCGGGCCGCGCACGGCGATTTCTCCGGACTGGCCGAAGGGGACGGGTTTGTCCGCTTCGTCGAGGATCACCACTTCGGTCGAGGGCAGCGGCAGGCCGATGGTGCCGGTGAAATCGGTGATGTCGCAGCGGTTCGCGGTGACGACCGGAGACGTCTCGGACAAACCATATCCTTCGACGATAGGGGTGCCGGTAATCTTGAGCCATTTGTCGGCCACCGCCTGCTGCACCGCCATGCCGCCGCCCGGGCACACCAGGTAGCTCGAGTGGTCGAGGTTCGCAAAGGCCGGCTGGTTGACCAGGCCGTTATACAGGGTGTTCACGGCCGGGAACACGTTGATGCGGTACTTGCCCAGTTCCTTGATAAAACCGTCCATGTCGCGCGGGTTCGGGATCAGGACGTTCATTCCGCCCAGGCGCATGCCGAGCAGGGCGCAGACGGTGAGCGCATAGATGTGGTACAGCGGCAGCGCGCACATGAACTGCAGCTGCTGGCCGCTCGGTGCGCGGCCGAGAGAAGGACCGAACCAGGCTTCGTTCTGCAGCACGTTGGCCAGCACGTTCTTGTGCAGCAGGACCGCGCCCTTCGAGACGCCCGTGGTGCCGCCCGTGTACTGCAGGAAGGCGATGTCGTCATGCCCGAGTTTCACCGGCTTGAAGGTCAGGCGCGCGCCCTCGGCCAGCACCTTGTTGAAACCGATCGAACCCGGCAGCGACCAGCCCGGCACCATCTTTTTCACTTTACGGACGACGAAGTTGACGATGGTTCCCTTTACGCCGCCCAGCAAATCGCCCATGGTGCCGACGATGACGTGTTTGACGGGTGTATTCGCAATCACCTGCTCCACCGTGTGCGCGAAGTTCTCGAGCACCACCAGGGCCTCGGCGCCCGAATCCTTCAACTGGTGCTGCAGTTCGCGCGGGGTGTACAGCGGGTTGACGTTGACGATGGTGTAGCCGCCGCGCAGGGCCGCGGCCATCGCCACCGGGTATTGCAGGACGTTGGGCAGCATGATCGCCACGCGCGCGCCCGGCTGCAGGCCGCGGCTCTGGAACCAGGCGGCCATGTTGGCCGACATGCGATCGAGCTCGGCGTAGGTGATGGCCTTGTCCATGCAGGCGAAGGCGTTCTGGGCCGCGTACTTGCGGAAGGACTCTTCCAGCAAATGGGTCAGGGAGCGGTATTGCGTCGGGTCGATCTCCGCCGCCACCCCCGCCTGGTACGACTTGAGCCAAAACTTGTCCATTGATGCCTCGCCTTCTTGAATGCTGTGTGTCCAATAAATGCAAAGCCGCCCGATTTGGCGGGCGGCTTTGCCAACCGACACGCTGGTAACTACACCGGCGTGTCAGGCTGCTTGCTTTTGCGTTGTCTGCTGTTCGTCGCGCAGCGCGCGCCGCAGGATCTTGCCGACGTTGGTCTTCGGCAGTTCGTCGCGGAATTCGATGTATTTCGGTTTCTTGTAGCCGGTGAACTGCTGCTTGCAGTAGTCCATCAGCGCCGCTTCCGTCAGGTTCGGATCGCGGCGCACCACGAACACTTTCACCGCCTCGCCCGAGTGCTCGTCCGGCACGCCGACGACCGCGCATTCGAGCACGCCCGGGTGGCCGGCGATCACGCCTTCGAGTTCGTTCGGGTACACATTGAAACCCGAGACCAGGATCATGTCCTTCTTGCGGTCGACGATTTTCACGTAGCCGCGTTCGTCCATGGTGCCGATGTCGCCCGACTTGAAGAAGCCGTCGGCCGTCATGACCTTGGCCGTTTCGTCCGGACGGTTCCAGTAGCCGGCCATCACCTGCGGTCCGCGGATCGCGATCTCGCCCGGCTGGCCGAGCGGTACCGGATTGCCGTCGTCGTCGAGGATGGCGATGTCGGTCGAGGGCACCGGCAGGCCGATCGTACCGGTAAAACCCTGCTCGTCGGCGCGGTTGCAGGTGGCCACCGGCGAGGTTTCCGACAAGCCGTAACCCTCGATGATGCTCTTGCCCGTCGCTTGCCTGAACTTGTCGTTCACCGCCTGCTGCACGGCCATGCCGCCGCCATTGGCCGTCTTCAGCATCGAAAAGTCGAGGCTGGCGAAGTCCGGATGGTTGACCAGCGCGTTATACAGCGTGTTCACCGCCGGCAGCGTGGTGATCTTGTACTTGCCCAGTTCCTTGATGAAGCCAGGGATGTCGCGCGGGTTCGGGATCAGGATGTTCAGGGCGCCGACGCGCATGCCCCACATGGCACACGCGGTCAGCGCGAAGATGTGGTACAGCGGCAGCGCGCAGACGATGGTCGGGAACTCCACGTGCGGCGGCTGCGAGTTTGCCGGTTCGGCCCAGGCTTCGGCCTGCAGCACGTTGGCGATCACGTTGCGGTGGGTGAGCGTGGCGCCCTTCGAGACGCCCGTGGTGCCGCCCGTGTACTGCAGGAAGGCGACGTCGGACGCGCTGATCGTGGGCTTATCGAAGGGCATCTTGCCGCCCTGGGACAGGGCGTCCTTGAAGCGCACCATGTTCGGCAGCGCGAAGTCCGGCACCATCTTTTTCACGTTACGCACGACGAAGTTGACCAGCATGCCCTTGGCGCCGCCGAGCAGTTCTCCCATGCTGGCGACGACGACGTGGCGCACCGCGGTGTTTTTCAGCACCTGCTCGACCGTGTGCGCGAAGTTCTCGAGCACGATGATCGCTTCGCTGCCCGAGTCCTTCAACTGGTGCTCGAGTTCGCGCGCGGTGTACAGGGGATTGACGTTCACCACCGTGTAGCCGGCGCGCAGGATGGCGGCGATCGCGATCGGGTATTGCAACACGTTCGGCATCATCACCGCCACGCGCGCGCCCTTGCTCATGCCGCGGCTTTGCAGCCAGGCGGCCATGCGCTTCGAGCACTCGTCGAGCTCGGCGTAAGTCAGGAAGCGGTCCATGCAGACATACGCGTTGTTCTGTGCGTACTTCTGGAAGGACTCTTCCAGCAAGTGGACGAGCGAGGTGTACTGGTCGGGATTGATCTCGGCGGGGACGCCGGGGGGGTACGACTTCAGCCAAATTTTGTCCATCAGGTGCCCTCTGTCTCAATAGGTCGTTATCGTCCACGGCGCCGCGTACTAGCGAAAGCCACCCTGGCGTGCATTATGCCTTTGCTATTGAATGTGATGCTATCGGGCAGCGCCTGCATACGCAAGCGCTTTTGGCACGATTGGAACAGGCACTCTACGGCATGGCTGCATTGGTGCGCTGCACCATGTAATTCGCCGGCGGCGCAGCGACGTCGATCAGCTTGAGGGCATGGGTGCGCTCGGTTTTATCGAGTTTCGCCAGGCGGTTCACCTTGCGGTAAAACGCGCTGAAATCCTTTTCGCCTTTGAGCATCGCGCGGAAGGCCGGCACGTAGTCGTTGTAGGTGGCAATCGAGGCCAGGTGGGCGTTCGACAGCGGCTCGGCGAAGAAGCGGTCGTAGCCGGCGTAGCCGCCCCAGTTCGCTTTTAAAACCTGGTATTCCTCCTTCAGCGCGATGAACAGGCGCGCCTTGGCGATGCGTTTATCCTCGTCGGGCACGATCGAGGCATAGGTGCGTTCCAGCTCTTTCCGGTACTTCAGCAGCAGCGCCAGAAAATCTTTTCTGCGCACCGTGTAGCGCGCATAGCCCTCGCGCATGGCCGGGTTCCCGAAGCGTTCCAGCCACAACTCGACGCCGGCCTCTTCCACCGCGCTGGCGAAGGATTCATTGAAACGCGAGTCGCCCGCGACATAAGTCACCTGGTGCGCCAGCTCGTGGAAAATCAGGCGTGCCAGTTCCGCATCGGGATAGTTAATAAAAGTCGAGATCAGGGGATCGCTGAACCAGCCGAGGGTCGAATAGGCGCTGACGCCGCCGACTTCGACGTCGCGGCCTTCGGCCCGCAATTGTCTGGCATAGGCCTGGGCGTCGTCCTTGCTGTAGTAGCCGCGATAGTTGACGCAGCCGGCCACCGGGAAGCACCACTGCAGCGGTTTCATCGACAGCTCGGGCGTGGCGACGACGTTCCACAGCACATACTGGCGTTTCAGGGCGGCGTAGTTTTTATAGCTGTCGTTGTCGGGCAGGCCCATTTGCTGGACCGCGAAGCGGCGGATCTGGCGCGCCGTTTCCAGGCGGTGCCGGAGGGAGGTGTTGGTGGCCGGGTCGGCCAGCCAGTCATCGATGGGTCGTGCGTCGGAGAGGAGTTCGAGTTGGCCCTGGGCGGCCTGGGTGTAGTAATTCAGAGTAGAACAACTGGCAAGTAAGGAGACGGCGCCGGCGCCGGCGCTCACGAGGAGCGCGCGCCGGAAAAACGGGGAGAGTTTACGGGGTAGTTTCTTCATGTCCGGGTTGGAGCGCGGCCTTTTCAACCTGCACCAGGGTGTCGTAGAAAGTGGGCGCCCGACCCATGTCGGTCAGGCGCTGGCTGGTCACTTCATTGGCGTTCTTGCCGTCTTTGGAAAGCTTCTTCCACCAGATCGACAGGCCCACCACGAGGCCCGGTCGCGCTTTCTCGGTCACGCGCGCCTTGGCAACAAAAGAGCCGCGGTCGTTAAAAATACGCGCCATGTCACCGTGCTTGAGGCCGCGTGGGGCGGCGTCGTTCGGGTGGATGTCGAGGTGCGGCTCGCCCTCGGTTGCACGTAGGCTCTGAACATTGACAAAGGTTGAGTTCAGGAAGTTCCGGGCCGGCGGAGAAATCATCGCCAGCGGATATTTTTTGGCCAGCGCCGGATTCGAGGCCACCGATTCGTAAGGCGGAATATAGGTCGGCAGCGGATCGAGGCCATCGTTCGCCATCGTCGCGGAATAGAATTCGCACTTGCCCGAAGGCGTAGGAAAACCGCCTTCGGCGAACGGCGCGTCCGGCATGTTCAGCTTTTGCCAGCCCTTCTGTTTCAGCGACTCCCAATCGAAGTGGATCGCGCGCGTATGCGTCTTGTCGAAGGCTTGCGCGGCGAGTTCGTCGTCGGATTCGAGGAAGCAGGGATCCGTCAGCCCCATACGTGCCGCAAGCAACCTGAAAATTTCGCTGTTCGGCTTGGCCTCGCCCATCGGCGCGATTGCCGCGTTATTCGCCATCATGTACAGGTGGCCATACGCCAGGTGCGCATCGACGTGTTCGAGTTGGGTCGTGGCCGGCAGCAGGATGTCGGCATAGTCGGCGCTGTCGGTCTGGAACTGTTCCAGCACGACAGTGAACAAATCCTCGCGCTCGAAACCTTGCTGCACCTTGGCCGAATCGGGTGCGATCGCCAGCGGGTTGGCGTTGTAGACGATGACGGCTTCGACCTGCGGCCCGAATTCGGCCGATGCAGGTTTTAACAGATCGTCGCCGATGGTCGTCATGTTGATCGTGCGCGGGTTGCGGCCGGCCAGCAGATCGGGGCGCTGTAACTTGGCTTTATTCGCCGGGAAGGAACCCGAGGTCGAGAGCTGGATACCGCCGGCCGCATGGCGCCAGGCGCCGACCAGGGCCGGCAGGCAGCTCATGTTGCGCACCGCCATGCCGCCACCGCGCGCACGCTGCACGCCATAGTTGCAGCGGATCGCGACCGGTTCGCCGCGCAGCGCCGTATTTCCGTACAGGCGCGCCAGGTCGACCACCTCGGCCGCCGTGACGCCGCAGGTCTCGGCAGTGCGCTCCGGCGTCCACTCGGCGGCGCGCTCTTTCAGTTCCTCGAAGCCGAGGGTGTGGCGGGCAATGTAATCGTGGTCGATCAGGTTTTCCTCGATCAGCACGTGCATCAGGCCGAGCGCAAAGGCGGCGTCGGTGCCGGGCAGCAGCGCGATGTGCTGGTGGCACTTCTCGGCCGTCAGCGAGCGGTAGGGATCGATCGCGATCAGTTTCGCGCCGCGGCGTTTCGCTTCCTGGGCGCGCATCCAGAAGTGCAGGTTCGAGGCGATCGGATTGCCGCCCCAGATGATGATCAGTTTCGCGTCCTGGAACTGCTCCATGTCGATGCCGATCGAGGCGCCGACCGTGTATTTGTAGCCTGTAAAACCGGCGGTGGCGCAAATCGTGCGATCGAGCAGCGAAGCGCCGATCTTGTTAAAGAAGCGCATCGACATCGCCTCGCCTTGCACCAGGCCCATGGTGCCGCAATAGCTGTAGGGCAGGATCGCTTCCGGATCGCGCTCCGCGATCGGTTTCAGGCGCGCAGCGATCTCGTCGAGCGCCTGGTCCCAGCTGATGCGCTCGAAACGTCCCTCTCCCTTCTTGCCGACGCGGCGCATCGGATACAACACCCGGTCCGGCGAATAGGTGCGCTCGACGTAGCGCGACACTTTCGTACACAGCACGCCCGCCGTGGTCGGATGCTCCGGATCGCCGCGCACCTCGGTCGCGACACCGTCTTCGACGGTGACCAGCAAGGCGCAGGTATCGGGGCAATCGTGGGGACAGGCGGCGCGGACTTGGGTGATGGACATCGGGGACTATTCTCGGGAAAAACGTCGATAAACCAATACTTTATCTGATTCCGCCGGGGCTGGTGACGGGGGATGGATTTCCCACGTTGAGGCGGGCTACAATGGTTCACAGACCTTGCAATTACGTCCATGTACACAGGGAGAACAAGATGAGACTCGTGGAACCCATCCTCGCGTTCCAGGCCGAGCTGGAAGCAATCCGCCGCGACCTGCACGCCCATCCGGAACTCTGCTACGAAGAGCACCGCACCTCCGACGTCGTCGCCGCGCGCCTGGCCGACTGGGGCATCCCCGTCGTGCGCGGGCTCGGCGGCACCGGCGTGGTCGGCATCATCAAGAACGGCAGCTCAAGCCGTGCGATCGGCCTGCGCGCCGACATGGATGCGCTGCCGATGCAGGAACTCAACACATTTGACCATGCGTCGCGCCACCCCGGCAAGATGCATGCGTGCGGCCATGACGGTCATACATCGATGTTGCTGGGTGCAGCCCACTATTTGTCGCGTCACCGCAACTTTGACGGTACGGTGTACCTGATTTTCCAGCCGGCCGAAGAAGGCGGCGCCGGCGCCCGGCGCATGATCGAGGACGGCCTGTTCGAACAATTCCCGATGGAGGCGGTCTACGGCATGCACAACTGGCCGGGCCTGCCGGCGGGCAGCTTCGGCGTGATCCCGGGGCCGATGATGGCGTCCAGTAACGAGTTTCGCGTGGTGGTCAAAGGGAAAGGCGCGCATGCGGCGCAACCGCATCGCGGCATCGATCCGGTGATGGTGGCGGTGCAGATTGCGCAAGCCTGGCAGACGATCGTCTCGCGCGAAAAGAATCCGCTGGACACCGCGGTGCTGTCGATCACGCAGATCCACGCGGGCAGCGCCACCAATGTCATTCCCGACGAAGCCGTGATGATCGGCACCGTGCGCACCTTCTCGACCGAGGTGCTCGATTTGATCCAGCAGCGCATGGAGCAAATGGCGAAGGGGATCGCGGCCGGCTTCAATGCGGGCGTCGATTTCGGCTTCAAGCGCAACTATCCGCCGCTGGTCAACCATCCGGAGCAGACCGCGTTCGCCGTCGAGGCGATGCGCGCCGTGGTGGGCGACGCCAATGTGAACGTCAAGGTCGAACCGACCATGGGGGCGGAAGATTTCGCCTTCATGCTGCAGGCGAAGCCGGGGTGCTATGTCTTTATTGGCAACGGCGATGGCGAGCACCGGTCGGGCGGGCATGGCTTAGGACCGTGCCAGCTGCATAACGGGAGTTATGATTTCAATGACCAGTTGCTGCCGATCGGGGCGAGTTATTGGGTGAAGTTGGTCGAGACGGGGTTGCCGGTCGGTTGATGTTGCCGCCAGGTGTAGGGGCGCCGATGTGCGAATGATGAAAACGCGTGGGCTCGAGAGCCCGGTGAACCCGTCATTGATGCCATTGGCATCAATGACCCCGTACGGTGCACCGCAGCCACGGGGTTCAGCGTAACGTAGGGTGGGCTCTCGAGCCCACGCGTTGTACCTCTGCTCACCCGCTACGGCAACAAATCCGGCCCGCTGCCAACGCGCTGCCCCGGATTGATCCGCTCCAGCGCCAACAAAGCCGCCGCGTGATCGGCACTGCCGAACTCTCCTTCGATCGACTCGTAACTGCGTGCCGCCGCACTCGTCAGCGGCAACACCAACCCCGCCTCCGCTGCTGCCGCCAGCACATTGTGCATATCCTTTAACTGGCTTTTCACCTGCCCGCCGGGCATGAAATTGCGGTCCAGCATGCGCTGGCCGTGTACCTCGAGGATGCGGCTGCCGGCGAAGCCGCCGCGGATCGCATCGCGCACGGCCGCCGGATCGGCGCCGGCCGCCTGCGCCAGCAGCAGGGCCTCGGCGACGACGTTGATGGTGGCGCCGACGATCAGTTGATTGCACAGCTTGGCGACCTGGCCGCTGCCGTTCGGACCGACGAGTTGGGCGCTGCCGAGGACGGCGAGCACGGGCGCGGCCTCCTGAAAATCGTGCAGGCTGCCGCCGGCCATGATCGCCAGCGTGCCCGCCTCGGCGCCGCCGACGCCGCCCGACACCGGCGCGTCCAGGAAGCGCATGCCGTGGGCCCCCAGGCGCGCATGGAAGCCCAGGGCCTCGTCGTGGCGCGTCGAACTCATGTCGATCCAGAGGGCGCCCGGCGCCAGCGCCGGCAGGGCCGCCTCGATGGTCGCGCCGACGGCGGGCCCCGCTTCCAGCATCGAGATCACGATGGCGGCGCCGGCCACGGCTTCTTCCACCGAAGCACAGGGAACGGCGCCGAGTCCGGCCAGCAGCTGCGCCTTGGCGGCGGTCCGGTTCCAGACGCGCGGGGCGAAGCCGGCTTCGGCCAGGCGGGCGGCCATCGGGCGGCCCATCAGGCCAATGCCGAGGACGGCGACAAGGGGATGCGGCATGCGGTTCCTTTCGAATTCATGATGTGCGCTACGTGCTTTTGTTCGCGCTAGTACAATATTTGGATTCGCCAGCGTGGACTGGCGTATACCTTTACGAAAGCAATTATGGCCTCTAATAAAAAAATTGCCACCCTTGCCGGACTCGCCATCGCCCTGCTCGCGGGCCGTGCAAGCGCTGCCGACAACGGCTGGATCGATTCTGCTTCGGTCGAGTTCGGCTCCGGCTCGAAAGTGCGCATCGGCCGCCTGGCGGTCCAGAAGAACTGGGATGCGCAGTGGTTCGCCTCGAACGGGCGCCACCTGTCGGGCTACTGGGACCTGTCGGCTGCCTACTGGCGCGGCACGGCTTACCGCAACGTGGACGGCCAGCACCAGAACCTGGCCGTGGTCGGGATCACGCCGGTGCTGCGTTACCAGCGCGACGACAAGCTCGGCTGGTATGCCGAAGGCGGCATCGGCGCCAACCTGTTCTCCGAGCTGTACAACAACAGCGACAACCGGCTGTCGACCGCCTTCCAGTTCGGCGACCACATCGGCATCGGCTATGTCACCGCGAACAAATGGGATCTCGGCCTGAAGTTCCAGCATTATTCGAACGCCAGCATCAAGCGCCCGAACAGCGGCGTCAACTTGCTGGTAGCGAGCGCCCGCTACCAGTTCTGACCAGCCAGTCACAGGCGGATGCCGTCAAGACGGCGTCCGCTTGAAATCGGCATCTCATGATTTATGTGACAATCCGGAGAGGCATGCGCACCCACCGGATGAGGCCCGTTTGAACAGTTCCACCGTCAAAACCTATTTGCCCTGGCTGGTCGCCACTGCCCTGTTCATGGAGCAGCTCGACGCCACCGTCGTCAATACCGCCATTCCCAGCATCGCGCTCAGCCTCGGGGTCACGCCGCTGAGCCTGAAATCGGTCGTCACCAGTTATATCCTCGGCCTTGCGGTCGGCATTCCCGTCAGTGGCTGGATGGCCGACCGTTTCGGCACGCGCCGCGTGTTTCTCATCGCGATCGGCATCTTTACCCTTGCCTCGGTCCTGTGCGG
The DNA here is from genome assembly GCF_059801075.1 of Massilia sp. LXY-5. NCBI lineage: Bacteria > Pseudomonadati > Pseudomonadota > Betaproteobacteria > Burkholderiales > Oxalobacteraceae > Massilia > Massilia sp. LXY-5. The sequence continues at coordinate 6,219 of NZ_JBNNEH010000009.1, read as the reverse complement.
CCTGGCGCCGAATGCGCAGATGATGACGGCCGCGCGCCTGCTGCAGGGGCTGGGCGGAGCGATGATGATGCCGGTCGGGCGCCTGGCGATCGTGCGCACCTTCCCGAAATCGGAACTGCTCGGGGCCATGAATTTCGTCATCATCCCGGCCCTGATCGGCCCCCTGCTGGGCCCGACCGTGGGCGGCCTGATGGTGCACTGGACCTCCTGGCGCGCGATCTTCTTCATCAACGTGCCGTTCGGCCTGATTGCGATGTATCTGGTCTGGCGCCACATGCCGGACTACCACGGCGACGAGCGCCGTCCGCTCGACGTCCTCGGCCTGATCTTGTTCAGTTCCGGTACCGCCATCCTGTCCTGGCTGCTGGAAATCTTCGGCGAGCATACCCAGAGCGTCCCGACGATGATCTTGCTGCTGGCGGTCTCGGTCGGCCTGCTTGCCGCCTATGCCTGGCATGCGAGCCGCATCAAGTTCCCGCTGCTGCGCCTGGCCCTGCTCAAGGTGCGCACCTTCCGGATCTCGGTGGTCGGCGGCTTCGTGACCCGCCTCGGCGTGGGCGGCCTGCCCTTCCTGCTGCCCCTGCTCTACCAGTTGGGCCTGGGCTTGCCGGCCTGGCAGTCGGGCTTGCTGATGATGCCGTCGGCAGCGGCGGCGATGGGCATGAAACTGATCGCGCCGAAAGTGCTGGCGCGCTTCGGCTACCGCCAGGTGCTGGTATTCAATACCTTGTTTATCGGCCTGACGATTGCCCTGTACGGCCTGGTCGGGCGGGAAACGCCGCTGGCCGCCATCGTCTGCATCAGCCTGATGCAGGGCTTCTTCAATTCGCTGCAGTTTTCCAGCATGAACACGCTGGCCTATGCCGACATCGAGGCCGGCGACACGAGCATGGCAAGTACCATCTCGAGCTCGTTCCAGCAATTGTCGATGAGTTTCGGCCTGGCGGCGGGATCGCTGGTGACGGCCTGGTTCCTGGGCCGCGTGCCGCAGACCAACCAGGTGCTCGTGACCGGCGCCCTGCACCACGCCTTCTGGGCCCTGGCCGTCATGACGGTACTGTCGGCGGCGATTTTCTGGCGCTTGCGCCGCAAGGATGGCGACAGCATCAGCCGCGGCCGTGCCGTCGCCAAAGAGGCCGAGCCGGTGGCGCAGTAGCGTTAGAGCGCCTAACAAACCCGCCAGGGCAAGGCGCAACGCCGCCATGGCAGTTTTGTTAGGCGCTCTTATTCAGGTACCGGTGGCGGGCGCCGGGGCAACCGTCAGCCGCGCCAGCACCCTTTCGCGGTTGTGCATGACGAAGCCGACGAAGGCCGGCTCCTTGACCGCCAGGCGCAGGATGCCGGGCAGCAGCGGATAGCAGAAGACGGCGACCTTGCGCACGGCCTCGTCGTTCGCCAGCGCCGCCCGCGCCGCGGCCTCGCTGCCGCCCAGCATCGGCATCAGCGAGGCCCGGTGGCGTGACACGATCGCATTCAGGGGGGCGGCCAGCTTGTCGGCCAGGGCGGATGGTTCGGGCGCAGCGTGCATCGTCATCTCCAGGTGTTCATCACCTGGGAAGTTTGCCGCATGGAAAATATGCCGCGCTGAGCTGAAGCAATCAGCCTGCGTCTTCGACCGCCTCGGCCAGGTAATCGGGCGCCGGTTCCTCCTGGCGCCGCGGTTTGCGTTGCAGCACGACGACAAGCGTCAACACCACCGCGCAGGCCAGCCAGATCGACCACAGCGTATGGGTGAGGAAGTGCGCACCGCGCAGTTGCTGCATCCATCCGACCAGGCCGCCGAGCAACAGCGCACACAAGGCCACCAGGCGCGCGCCCCGCGGCCGGCCCGGCAGCCAGTAGACGCAGAGCGACACCAGCCACAGGGCGCTCGAGGCATGGCCGGCGGGCAGGCAATGCCCGGCGGGGACGCCGAGCGGCAAGGCGTCGAACAGGCGCAAATACGGTTCCGTGCCGCCATAGCGCGTCAGGTCCCAGGGACAATGGGCGATGCTGGCCTGCTTGAGCATGCTGATCACGAGGGGCACCAGCACAGCCGACAATCCGACGATGCGCAGGCGCAGCCGGTCGAGGGCAGCGCGTCCGGCGCGCGGGCGCCAGGTATCCCAGACTGCGGCAACGATGAACCAGGCGGCGGCCAGCGTCAGCAGGCTTTTCAGGATGGTGTGGCTGAAGGTCTCGGTGAGCCAGGCGTGGCGCCATTTGAAAACCTTGGCGCCGGCATCGAACATGGTGTCGGCGAGCATCAGGTCGACATTGGTGGCGCGGCCGATCCAGAATATCAGCAATGCCGTCGCCAGCAGCCCGGCGCACAGGAACATGATTTGGCGCGCACCGAGCAGGGCCGGTGCGATGTCGGCATGCACGCGCTTCATCAGCTGCCCCGGGTACAAGCGCGGAACAGGTCGAGTTTCGGGTTCAGCACCGCCGTGTTCACGTCGAGCATGCCGAGCACAGAGTGGAATACGTTATCGTGCGACATCGGCTGGTCGCGGCGCGCCGCCACGCAGGTGCGGTCGATGTGGAAGCGCGAACTGAACCCGTCGGACATCCACAGCATCATCGGCACGTGGGTCTGCTCGCTCGGCGCGAACATGTAGGGCGCGCCGTGCAGGTACATGTTGTTCTCGCCCAGCGACTCGCCGTGGTCGGAAAAATACAGCATCGCCGTGTCGATGCCTTCGTTCGAGGCGGTCTGGCGCAGCAGGTCGATCGTCTTGCTGAGGAAATAATCGGTGTACAGGATGGTGTTGTCGTAGGCGGCCTCGATCGATTCGCGCGTACACTTTTCGAATTCGTTGGTATTGCAGACCGGGCCGAAGCGTCCGAAGGCTGCGGGATAGCGCCGCGAATAGGCGGGACCGTGGCTGCCCTTCTGGTGCAGCACGACCACCAGGTTGCCGGTGCTCTTGCGGATCAGTTCGGGCAAGCCAGCCAGCAGGCGTTCGTCATAGCATTCGTCGCCGGCGCAGTGAGGATCGCCCGGCTTGGCTTGCGACAGGTCTTCGAAGCCGACCCGGGCGCACACGCCCTTGCAGCCGGAGTTGTTGTCGCGCCAGAGGACCTGGAAGCCGGCATGGGCCAGGACATCGAGCAGGCCTTCCTGGCTGGATGCCTTCGCTTCCGAATAGTTCTCGCGCCCCATCGCGGAAAACACGCAGGGAACCGAGACGGCGGTTGCGGTCCCGCAGGATGACACTTGCGAGAAATTGATCAGGCCAGCCTGGCGCGCCAGCAGCGGATTGGTGTTGCGTTGGTAGCCGTTGAGCGAAAAATTCTTGGCGCGCGCCGTTTCGCCGACCACCAGGATCGTTACCGTGCGGCGTGTTTGTCCGACCCAGGTCTGCCCTTTCATGGCGTCGCGGCCGAGCGGCGCGATGACGACCGGGGTGCTCCACCTGCCGCGCAAGTAGCCATGCACGGCCTGGATGGTATTGGTGGGGGTCAGCAGGAAGCGCAGTTCGCGGTGTTCGCGCACGGTCGGCGCCAGGCTTTTGAAAAACAGCACCAGCAGCAGCACGGCCACCAGCAGCGAGCCGCCGGCAATGCCCAGGCGCTTGAGCAGGCCTTTTACGCCTTGCGGAAAGCCGACATTCGCGCGCGCGATCAGGAACGAAGGGAGCAAACCGAGCAGGCCGACGGTCAGGACCATTTTCCAGCTGAAGAGTTCGAGCGCCTCGCGCGTATCGGTTTCGAACACATTCTGGATCATTGCCTTGTCGATGACGATGCCATAGGCGGCGATGAAATAGCTGGCGCTGGCGGCGATCAGGACGAGGGCGATCAGGACCGGTTTGGCAATGAAGCGAAAACTGGCCAGGGTCAGGAAGGCGTTAAAGAACAACACGATGATGACGAAGCAACCCAGCAGCAGCGGCAGGTTGTTCAGCGTCAGGCCGCCCGTCGCGCGGGTCAGGGTCGACCAGAACGTGAGGTTGCCGGCGGACGCCAGCAGCAAGGCCACGGCCAGGGTCAGAAGGGGCGCGCTGATGCGCCGGGCGAAGAATTTGTCCAAGGTCATCCGTCGAAGCATCGCGGCCAGGCTTGGCCACGTATCCATCAAGAATAGCGAAGGACGCGTCAGGCTGCGGTCAGCTGGACGTTAAGAGTGCGTGAAATCGCCGGCGAAATCGATGGTGAAGCGGCTGCCGCCGCCGGGACGGTCTTCGTAGCCGAGCGTGGCGCCGAGGTATTCGCAGATCCGCAGCACGAGCGACAGGCCGAGCCCGGTGCCGGCCGAGCCGCGCGAGGGAATGCCGGCGGCGGAGGCGCCGGTACGGGCCAGGGTATCGCGCACGGCGGCCGGCAGTCCGGGACCGGTGTCCTCGACCACGACGCGCCCCGGGGCCAGGGCGACCGTGACGGCGCCCTGCTCCGTGTACTGGCAGGCGTTGCGCACCAGGTTGCCGATGGCGGCGGCGCATAGTTCGGCCGGGGCCTGGATCGCGAAGACGGGGCCGTCGTAGTAGTCGAGCTCGACGGGCTTATCCGCCACCAGGGGCCGGTACCGTTCGACTTCGCGTGCGGCGATCGCTTCGACGGGTACAGGCGGCAGCCGGCCGAGCTCGGGCGAGCGCGCCAGCAACAGCAGCACCGTGACGCATTCGGCCGCCTCGTGGGCAGCGCGGTAGATCCGTTCGGCCGGGGCGCGCATCGCCTCGTTCGCGGCATTCGCCATCAGGATCTCGGCCGCGCCCATGATCACGGTCAGCGGACTGCGCAGTTCGTGGCTGACGTCGCCCGTGAAGAAGCGTTCGCGGTCGAGGAAGGCGCGCAGTTCGGTGGTGTGCGCTTCGAGTGCGCGCGCCAGGATACCGAGTTCGTCCTTGCGCTCGAGCCCGGGGAGCGGCGAGCCGCCGCGGGCGACGGCGTCGGCCAGCTCGCTGATCGGGTTGACGACCCGGCGCGCGACGAAGCGGCCCAGGCTGCCCGCCAGTACCAGAAAGCCGAGGAAGAAGACGGCGAACATCGAATACACGACGAGCTCGACCTTCTCGTAATCGCTTTCATGGTCGACGACGACATACGGGCCGGCCGCATCGGCACCCGAAAGCACGTGCAGGCCGACGCCATCGACGTCGACTTCGGACACGCCCTCCGGCAGGCCGCGCAGCGACAGGGGAATCGCTTCGCCGCGTTGAAACCGCAATCCCGACGGCAGGTCGACCGCCAGCCCGGCCGCCTGGCGCGGCAGCGCCCATTTCGCCACCTCGGCCAGGCGGTTGTCGACCAGGTGCACCTCCACCCCTTCGACCGCCACCGCGGCAATCAGGGCAAAGAACAGCGACAGCACGATGCCGAAGGAGACAAAGGCGACGACGATGCGCCGGCGCAGGGAATCAGCGGGCCGCATCGGGGAGCGCCAGGCGGTAGCCGACGCCGGGGACGGTGAGCAGCATGGGGTAGGTAAACGGTTTGTCGATTGCCTGGCGCAGCGCGTGGATATGGGTGCGCAGCGCGTCGCTGTCGGGACGGTCTTCGCCCCACACCGCCTGCTCGAGGGCCTCGCGCGGGACGATGCGCGGTGCCGCTTTCAATAAAGCGTGCAGCAGGATGTAGCCGGTGCGGGTGAGGTTGAACGCCTGGCCGGCACGGCTGGCCTGCTGGGTATCGGGATCGAACACGAGTTCGCCGAAGCGCAGTTTGCTGCTGCCCGCGTTGCGCCCTTCCGAACGCCGCACCAGCGCCTTCAGGCGCACGTCGAGTTCGACCAGGGAAAACGGCTTGACCAGGTAATCGTCGGCGCCGCTGTCGAAGCCGGCGACCTTGTCCGAGAGGCTGTCGCGCGCGGTCAGCATCAGGACCGGCGTGGCGATCGACAGCTCGCCGCGCAGCTTTTCGCACAGTTCAAGTCCATTCAAACCGGGCAGGCCGATATCGAGCACGATGACGTCGTATTCGTTTTCCGAGGCGAGTGCGAGTGCCGCATAGCCATTGCGGGCCGAGTCGAGGACATGGCCTTTCGCCTCGAGGAAACCGTACAGGTTGGCCAGGATGTCGGGATGGTCTTCGACGATGAGAATGCGCATGGGGCTATTGTAAGACGAGCTGTCCATTGCCGTGGGGCGGTGCCGAAAATCTGCCCGGATTGCGCGATTTTGCGGGCAAAAAAAAAACCCGCTCAGATTACTGAGCGGGTTTTTTCTTTATAACTAGCCTGACGATAACCTACTTTCACACTGGTTGCAGCACTATCATCGGCGCAAAGTCGTTTCACGG
>NZ_JBNNEH010000008.1:0-248509 GCF_059801075.1 Massilia sp. LXY-5 | reverse complement strand
CTGCTATCAAAAACGTGCGCAAAAGTACGCACCGCTCTCTTCCTGCCCCGAACCGTCCTGCTGACCGTATTCGTGCCTGACAGGCGTGACTTTCCCGCCTGCTGCCGGAATCATTCCGGCAGCAGTGCCCGGCGTTGCCGCCGGACTCGCCACGGGTAGCGCAGTGCGCGCCGCAAGGGCGCCGGTTGCGAGCCGTTGTAGATTGATGGCCGCGTTCACATCACGGTCGTGCCGGACGCCGCAACGGCAGGTCCACACGCGTTCGACTAAGGCCAGCGAACCATTCTTCCGACCGCAGGCGCAGCACAGCTTGCTGGACGGATACCAGCGGTCGGCCAGCACGATCACCGTGCCGTAGCGTAGGGCCTTGTACTGCAACTGGCGCCGGATCTCATGAAAGCCGACATCGGCAATGCTGCGCGCCAGGCGTGCATTGGCCAGCATCCCCTTGACGTGCAGGTCCTCGATCGCCACCGCCTGGTTTTCGCGGCACAGGCGCGTGGTGAGCTTGTGAATAAAATCCGCGCGCACCCGGGCGATGCGCGCATGCAGGCGTGCGAGACTACGCGCGCCTTTGGTCTGGTTGATGGATCTCGGCAGGCGTGTTCCCTTCGGAATGGCGCCGGCGATGCCTGCAGCGGCCTTGGCCGCTTTCATTTTCCGCGACTGGCGGCGCGAGCGGATACGCAGGCGGCGCAGCGCCGAGCGTAAGGGGCGCGGCGCTGCGATCTTCTCGCCCGTGCTCAGCGTGGCTGCGGCGCTCACGCCCAGGTCGGCGCCCACCACCCCGTCGCCGGTGCGGCACTTCAGTGCAACCCCGTCGGGCACCTCGACCTGGACCGCGAGGAACCAGCGGTCGGCCTCGCGCGAGACACTCCCCCCCATGATCTTGCCGGGAAACCGCAGCGCCTCGGCCAGCGCCACCCGCCCGACCTTCGGCAGGACGGCGTTTTTGCCCTCGACGCGAAACTTGTCGTTGGCAACATAAAAGCTGTCGCGGCAACGTCCTTTCTTCTTGAAGCGGGGCCGGTGGCCAGGCTGGCCTGCCTTGCGCGCCGTGAGATAGCGGGTCCATGCCTTGGCCAGGTGCGCGAACGGCTGCGCGTGGGCGTCGCGGTGGATCGTGCGCAGCCAGGGCCGGCCCTCGCTGTCGAGCCAGTCTGGATGGGCGTACTTGATGGCATTGAACTGTTTTTTCAGCGCCATCGCGTCGGGCCGCAGGCCGGCGCCGATCTGGCGCTGCCACTCGGCCAGAGCCCAGTTCCAGACGCGGCGAGCAGTGCCGGCTACGCGGGCAAAATAGTCGCACTGCTGCGGCGTCGGTTCAAGCCTGATGCGATGGGCCAGCAACATGCGAAGCGTCCTGTTTCAGTGCAGCGTCGAGCTGGCGGCGGTAGTTGCGCAGGCCGTACAAACGACTGGAGAAGCAGTGCACGATCGTCATCATGTCCTGCACCATTTCCTGTTCTGGCGACAACCGCTCCTGATTCAGTACGAGCAGCTCGCAGCCATTCATGTGGGCGAAATGCTCGAACCACTCGAAACCAAAGCGGGTCAGCCGGTCGCGGTGCGCCAGCACCAGGGTACCTACTTCACGGCGGCCGATGGCGTCGGTCAGTTCCAGCAGGCGGCGGCGCCGGAAGTTCAGAGCGCCGCCAACTTCTTCCACAAACTCGACGCCTGCCAGGGCGCGCGCCACGCAAAATTCCTCGAGTACCCGGCGTTGGTTGCGCAGGTCCGGTTTCTGGGCAGCGCTGGAGACCCGGCAGTATGCAACTACGCGACGAGAAGCAGTGGGCAGCGGCAACCCGAGCCGCGCCGCAAGCTGGGATTCGCTGTACAGGCGCAGGCCGGTCGGGCTGCGCGTCAGCGGCGCAAACACTCCACTGCGGTCCCATCGCTGGAGCGTTTTGACCGTTACCCCCAACCGACGGGCCGCCGCTCCGCTCTTGACCATCGCTTCCATGGTGTCCTCGTGTCTGCCTTCGCGTATGGTTGGACACCAAAGTTACGACTAGAGTTCATCTCCCACCATACCCCGTGCTGCTTCCGGTGCTGCTATCCGGATGCGCGCAGTGGATCCTGACACAGGCGCTTTGTATGACATGGCACAAGCCCCAAGAAAGCTTGCGACGCTGAGACATGCGACGACACCGCGTGGCATTCGGGCCTGCTTCCGATGAATAAATGGTTCCCGACACGTCGCGTTAAACACGCGGTCGTCGTTGCGGTCGACTGGCATGTCACGCATGTTGCTGTCCCTTCCGTGTATGTGGGTATCGACCGCTGCGCCGACGAAGCCGGTGGCTGAGCAGCTCCGCTGCCGGGCCAATTCACTCCACTATAGGTACTTTGCTCTCGTGAATGTTGCTAGAAAGCAATTTGTCGAATACATTTTCATGTCGGGGATGAAGTCGTTCCCGAAACGCAAGCGCGTACCGTATGCTGCTGATCGCATGCGGTGCTAGAGTGGCCGCCGCTGGCCTGGACACAAGCGGCAGGCAATGAAGGGCTCCCACGCCTCGTGCTCAGAAAACCCGAACCATGCCGGTCGGGTCGACGATCCAGCATGTTCGTGTCCAGGACATGCTGCAGGGCCAGCTGCGACACACTCATCGCCGAATCGCATGCCCCCTACGCCAGCTGCCGCTTGAATTCCAGCAGGTGTTTCGCACTACGCCGGCGCCTGCTGTGTTCAACTTCGCTTTCCAAAATAGTGTCCACCAAAATTTAATGGGGGACTACTTTGCGACGGGCGCCGTCCAGTGTCTAGACGGTGCTGATTTGACGCTTACAGCAAACTCGGCATTACCGCTACAGCGGCGACTAGACGCGTTTTTCGGTCCGCTTCACAGCGGAAAAAACCGTCGCCCAGGCGCACCAGCCCGGCCCGATTTACGTCTGGGTGCACATTCCTTATGTCAGCTAGCGATACACCATTATTGAGAGATCCGGCGGACTGTCCTGGGTGACGGTGAAGCTCGTTCCACTTGGTGGCCGGGCCCGGATTTGGGCGACACTGCGCAAAGGTGCGTTGCCAGACTGCTCCGACTTCAAGCTCGGTGCGAGGCGGATCGGGGCAGCCTGCTCACTTTTACCAATCACAGCTGCACTGTTGAGTACCTTTTGGACATAGCTCGGCTGGTTTTCGACATCTCGTCGAAAACCGGTCGAAAAATTGCCGCTGTAGTAGCAGCTCAATGCCGCCTGTAAGACAGCCTCGGCGCTTATCCTGTTCGCTTTGGCGCGGTCGTAGCACTCCTTGAGAATGCGAGAGGCGGCATGCAAGTTGGCACATGGTTCGAACGCGGTGGAATAGTCGAGACCATACTTCTTCAAGTTGTAGCGGTTGACCTGTCCAAGCCCGAGGGAAAAATTGTAGCCGACCGCGGCCAGCGACTTTGCCGTTGCCACGGCTTCAGCCTGATTCGCCGGTTGCCGTGTCAGCCGCGCACCGACAACGCCAATCGCAAACGGATTGGAGGTCGATTCAACGCTGACGACGGCGGCCAGCGTCGCCGGATGAACGGCCGGGGCACACTGCTGTGCTAGCACGTGAAACGCCAACATCGCCGCCTCACCAACGGACGCGATGCAGGAACGTCGAGTCTACGTAGACATCGATGTAATTTGGCTGCGCCACCGGGCTAATGACAACGACCTGGTCGAAAACGCCCGCGGCCAGCGAGGACCCACTGTCTCCCCCACTCAGCTGGATCGGCGTGTCGCCAAGCCGATTGCCGACACATATTTTGTTGGGCAACGTCGTCGGGTCATCACCGCCGCGGTAATCGCCTTCGCCAATGCCGAGCGAGAAGGAGGCACCGTCAGCGTTCTGCACGGCATAGCTGCCCGCCTCCAACGCGGTGGTCCCACTAGGACATGGATCGTAGTACGACACCCCGTGCTGAGCCCACGACTTGCTAGGTGGCGCGTCGGGAGCACTGGCCATCGCGCACGCAGGGAACGGCTTGCCTCGTGCGAGGTCGCGATACAGTTTTTTGATCGGCGCCACGCATTCCGCGACGGCCATTGGACCGGCCGGATTTGCTAAACACAACAATACCGTGCAGCCGTGATCGTCCGCGTTAGCAAATCCAGCTGCCAACAGCAGGGCAGTGCCGAGCACCAACGACGACCGCTTCATCTTTCAGCTCCTAGCAAGGCAAAGGCCACTCGAACGACGTCGGCAATCTGATATCAGATTGCCATCAGCATCCTGCGGCATTGCCGGCCCCTGCAATTTGCTCGACCACAAACATACGTATCGCACGACCGTCGACTTCCTTGCAACCCGGCGCCCCCAATCAAGGCTCTTGCTGGCTTTGCGCGCACACCGCTTGCACACTCGGCCCTCCACTCTTTTGCTGTTATCAGTCTTAAGCGATGCAGTACCTGGAACGGGTGCGGCATCTCGAGACCGGATATACGTAAACGGTCGGACCTTTCGGCCCGAACACGGATTGCTGCAAACGCGGAGGAGTCCCTACACGGTCATTTGTTGCACGCTATACGGATGTGTAGCCTCACAAGTAAAGCGTGAGGCTTTGTCAGCCACCCTGAAATCCGTCAAGCGTGCTCTTTCCAAGCTTCGTCAGCCCACCCATTTCGCTTTAAAAATTCATCAAACACGTCCGTCCATTCTTCCTCATCATCGAGCGGGCCATCGACGCCCAATTGTTCCAGAATGATACGGGCGACCTTTGGCTTGTTGTTGGGCAGGCGCGCTGCTCGATCAAGATACTCAAAAAAGCTTGCGCGAAAATCTTGGTACGCTTGCACGTCTTCCCATATTTCGGGCATCCCCGCCGAAATGAAAGGCTCTGCAAGCCGTTTGAGGCGGGTTTTATCTTCCAGGTAGCCAGTAACGCGTGCGACGAATTTTCCAAAAAACGCTACCTCAAACGGGTCACGTTCAAGCTGGTTCAAAAGCGATGCGAACCGTGGAATCCTTGTTTCCAACAAACCGCGAACCTCAGCCAAATATTCCCGGTATTTCTCGACAAGCACCTCCTTGTCGAGCTTGACAAGTTCTGCGCGAAAACGCTCCAGCCGTTCCCGCTTCACACTGCCGGCGTCCTCCAGCCGCGCTCGCCAGTCGCGGTCGAGTGCGCTCGGCACCCAATAGCCAAAGCATGTCTCGATCGACCAGGGTCTAATGCTCAGTCTAGGCGCTTTGCCATCGTCAGGCGTAGCTGCCTCGTCCACCATGTCATCCCAAACGTCATCGTTCGTAATGCTGTGCACGGCGTGCTTCAAATTAAATGGACCAATTCCAGTTGCCTGATCCGCGTAGGGTAATTGAACACCTCCAAGGGCCGCCCGCTCATCATTGGTCAACAACTGGAGCAGATCCCGAAATGGGTTAATCGACGTCGCCAAGGTAGCAACAGGCTTAAAATAAAGAACACCAGTTCTGAAAAAATTGATCAAGCTGTTCGCTTCTCTTTGAAGCGAATTCAGCGGGCTTGCGCTCTTCCAAGCTGCGTCAAAGTACCCAACAAGCGCGCCAGCTTGAGGTAGCGTAATCATGAGCTCTTCGTTGTGGGAAAACGCCGCCAACGTCGCATTAGCGGATCCTACTAACGCGCGTGTCACGCCATTCTGAGAAATAAGAAATAGTTTTGAATGGAATAAGCCAGGAGCGAACGCAAGCCGTATGTCGATTGTTCGTTGGCCTTTGTTTAACTTCTGTACTAACTCCTTAAGCTCTTGGCTCTGGTCAATCAGTCGCCTCCCACCCAGTCCATTGAACATCAAGCGTACCTGCTTAGCTTGGCTCAATCGTAGGACACGCTCGATAAATTTAACATCATAAAAGCCGGCGGCGATCGAGATCTCATCCGCCGCGCCGATGTGGTCGCAGATCCAGGCGAGGGACATGCGATCAACGGACGCAGCGGTTACCAGTGTCGATGCAACGCTGAGCAAACTGTGATCGCCTTGTCCTGCGCGCAATGTACTGGCCTGTGCTTCGCGGAACTTTGTCACGAAAGTTGCCAACAGCGTGGAACCATGGGTTTCATTAAGCGCTTGGCTCAGTTCATTGAGTTCGCACCCGAGTTTTCTCGCCAGAATTCGCATGTCCGACTTGTTCTGGCGGATCACGGCGATGGTCGTATCCCCATCTAGTTCATCAAAAATGGGGTCTAAGGCAAACTCAATTTCCAACGCGGCAGATTCGAACGAATTCCTTGGGGCGCCTCCGAATTTCTCGGCAATCGTGTTCCACTCTTTCAACTGAAACGGACCATCTGCCACAACAAGTGTTTTTAGGCTGGTTCCAACCTGATACATGATCTGGCCCACCATTTCGTCTTTGCTTTTCCGAGGCTGTAGTCCGAAATGGTTATTTACCGACTTCACATCCGCAAACGACATCCTACGCAAAAGCCTTCTTGTTAATGATGCGGCTGGCATACTTCCCTTTCAAGGTCTCATCGAGAGCGAAGGGCCTCGATATTCGTCATTCGCATCATCACATGAGAAAACTTTAGTGCCAAGGCGACCGTGTAGAATCAAAAATAAGAAGTTGCATGAGAACAACACCCCCTCTATTTTTACACCCGTAGTCATCCTTCATGAATGTAGGGGTCAATAGCACGCGACCCATCAGGTACTCTGTCAAGGGGAGCCGTATCCTGACTCCATACCTCTTTCATTCGCAGTAGGGGTTTTTTGGTAAGCTCATTTGCCGTTATTCATGTGTATTTGCGTGCCTTTTGCGCATGCATGTGTTCCAACAGCCTCCTCGAGGAGTGGGTTGCAGTTTGCCTCTTATGTCAACCATCGACCTGTCCGGCTATAACCTAGGCGAGCTGAAAGGCCTTCAGCACGACATCGAAAAAGAGATAAAGAACCGCGGGCAGCAGGAGTTTGCAGTCGAGCTTGTTGCGACCAGTAGGCTTCCGGCCCGTATGCTCGCCACCGGTGGTGCTGGCGCGCTGGCTGCGTCAACGCTGGCTTGATCCCTCATGATCTGCTCGTGCCGACGGAGCCGCGGCAGAACGGCCTGGTGAATTGTCTGCAACCACCTGCTCGCATCAACTGTGAAGGCGACTCCTGCCGGTCATGCCGCTGCCGCTGCTAAGCTAACGCGGCACGTACTCGCAAGGTGTTCCGGCTCTGAGGATAAGGCCCGCATGATCGATAACATACAGTCTGCTGCCCTTCGGCGATCTAGGGTAGACCTGAAGATGAACTTCTAGAAGTGACCATAGGTCTTCGGAAGAAGTGCGTGACCATGGCAGTCGGTCGCCGAACACGGCTGCCATCTTAGCGTCCGGACTGCGGCCATCTCCGTCGGCTCTCAACCCCTAGCGAACGCTGCAGTGCCTTTAGTCGAGCACTTGATGGGCAGCGACGATTCGCAATCGAATAGCGGCAAGGGGGGTGTCTTCGCTGCCAGTTGACTAGCCCGGTTCAGTGATTGGCATCATTTCCTGTCTTACATATGCTCGGGACTCGTTGTCGCAGTTCAGGCCATCAAAGTAGCGGACATGTTGGGGAAGTCTCGCCACAACTTAAGCCATAAAGATTTATACTGTTTATTAAGTTCGTTCGCCAGTTCGCGTTGCGTCAAGATCGTTCGCCGAGAAAGACAGCCTTCACTTAGCCACGCGCGATGCGATAGAAGCGCTATGCGCAGTGTGCACTGGGTATCCCGTACACCCTACCAACGCGGCCGATCGCAAGCGTTGGAGGGGTGGCGAAAGAAGGCAGGCCCTATAGCTGCATGTATAGTCGACCAAGATAGTCCATCCTATTTTTTCGCAGGAGCCGGATGCAGCGCGAAGTGTTTCGGCAATACATCAATGCTCCCGGTACGGTCGAACACCCCCAAGTCGCCGTCCGGCGTCAGCTCGTAATAGTCGCCGCTTCTGCTCCCGATGACGGCAAAGCGCCCTGTTGCCGCCGTGCGCAGCAATTCCCCGCGCTCACCGCTGGCGCAATAGGCGCTGCGATACACCTTGTACACCTTACCCTTGACCCGTTCGAGGCTCATGGTGAGATTAAAGCCGCTGTCTGCCCAGGTACCGATAATCTCCCGCTGGCGCACGGGCGGAAGCTTAGTTCCGTCATTGCCGCCGATGCCAGGCTCTTTTTGATCCAGGCAGGCAAAACGGTCGGAGCGCTCATCTCTTAGCAGCTGTCGGTTGATGTCGAGCTCGCGCTTTTCTGCCTTGGTGAACCGCGCAATCCAGTTCCCGCTCTCGCCAGCCTTGACACCGGCCGGGTATAGGAAGATACGGGTTTTTTTAAGCGGATAAGACCGGCAGGTGGCGCCGACACGGTCGGACAATTGATCCACGGCGCTGTTGACCTGTTCTTCGCTCAGGCGCAGGTTGGCGTCGTGCAGGTTAAGCGACACGCTTACCCAGGATTGGTCCGAGGTGTCGCTGTTGGTAATGTCGGCAACAGTGGCCGTGCCGACGTCCTTCAACTCAATTTTCGACCCGGTGTGGAGCGGATCGGTACATGATGCGGCCGTGACCGCGGCCGTAGCCCGATCGCCGTCGGCGGAAGACACGAAGCGGCAGCTACTGCCTGGAGTCGCGCCGCAGGAAAATGCAGATGAACCGATCTTCTTTTCTTCGCCGCCGTAGTTCTGGATCAGATCGGCATGGCACAGCAGTTCCGGACGACCAGACGCACTGCCGTCGCACACGACCGGCTGCAATCGCGTCTGACCGGACTCATGCTTTAGATGCTCCCGCAAATTCGCAAGCGCCTGCTCGCCAGGCAACATGGGGGGCTCGTCCGGCTTGCAGCCCAGAAGGAACATACTGAGCATGGCGGCGACGAACAGCAAATTTTTGGTCATGATATGTAGTGAGCGTTGAAGACGTCTATTTCCGAGACGACCGGGCGCAATATCATACCAATTGATTGCCAGGCGCAAACTATCTGATTGTCACAAAGCTGGTGCCAGATAGCTGTGGCCGACGTTTTCGAGTTTGCCAGCCGCTGCCAGTTGCGGTCGATGAGATTCGTTGAACATTCAACAGACAGGGAATCCAGTCTCGCTATCTCATTAGGTTTGATCGTCAGATAGGGTCACGCTGAACCACCCTTCCTGGCGCAAGGCATGCCTGCGGATCTGAACAAAGCCCTTACGCACGAGCGCGGAACGTGCCAAAAACACGTTGGCACGCGATTTACCCTACCAACAACTCGACCATCTGGCGCTTGAGGCGTTCCCGTAGCGAGTGCAGCGTCTCAAGCCTTGTTCTCGTCGAACTAGCCAGAACCCGCGCAGCATCGGTAAAGCCGTTGTTTGCTACTACGAGCGTATGTGCACAGCGATAGTGCAGTGCGCCCGCGCTCACCTCTTGCACGGCGCCGACGCCGACTGGTGTCGCCAAGTTTTTTACCTGAACCGCAATGCGCATGCCTGCGTCGCTCACGACCAGGTCGACTCCATAGTCGCCGCTGGACGCGGTCGTTTCAACCCCGAAACCACACGCAACGAAAAGGCGCTCTACTTCCTCCTCGAAGGCCTTACCCTTCTGGCCGGCACCTCGCGCTCCCGTAACAGCGGTGTCACCGCTACCTTTCCAGTGGCGTGCTAGGGCTTCGAGCTCAGCACCGGTTATCCCATCAAGGTTGGCAGACACGCTATCGCAAAGAAGCTTGGCAGCCTTCTTTTCGTTGATCTTGCCGTCAGCACGCCACAGTCTTGGCTCGCTGATGATGGCATGCACTTGCGGGCGATACGCTGCTAACGCTTCAATGATTCGGGTATGCCGACTGTAAGCAGACCAATTATCTAAGACGCAACGACTGAAAAAAGCCCGTTCCAAGATACTTGCGACCTCCTCAACCAAAACGAGGGCCTGGCGATACAAAAAGCCTTCACTAGGGGAGGTGTCTTCCCCATGAACGATGAAGCGGTCGCCCACTTGCAGATTCGCCCGAGCGAACCGATTGAATGTTTCTTCATAACCGGTCACGAGACGGGGCCAAAGTTCGAGTGTCACCGCCAGCATATTGATGAGATCCTGGGAGGCCCCCGTCTCGCTGAAAACGCTGCGCCATGCTTCCGACAGAGCATCGTAGGACATGCTTGGTGTGTGCGCCCCGGTATTCTTAAAGTGAGTTAAACGCGCCAAGAGAATAGAGCCGTCGCTGATCAAGCGTTGCACGTCTTCAGGCAGCTTCCTGTGCTCTGCTTCGCTTGTTTGGATAACATAAACTGTCATGAGGATTTGAACTTGTCAGAAATGGCGAGAAATTTGCTTCGACTTTTTGCTAACGGATGCGACGCCCACTCTTTTTCGTTTCGCAGACATGCCTTCTTCGGATCAGCTTAGTCTAACGCGATCTCTCGCGCTGACCGGACACGCCTAAGCCCTGCATTATCCAGCCCCGGAGGTCCTAATCCAAGTGCCGCATATCCAGCCTTCACATGACGCAGGTGATAGTCACGTCCGAAATTACCCCAATGACCTGGATGCATGACCGGCAGATATGGCAACGCTTGCCCACCCAGCTCAATGCTGCGTACCTGCCCTGATGCCTCCCGCACCGCCGTAGATAGCAGCGTGGGTTGACCAAGATTCGCCACCCGCGGCGCCAACGCGCTCCACACGTCGGCCCCCCACGAGATCAACTGTACCTTCCTGAAACGCTTACGCACTTCGCTGATAAGCGCGTCTACGCCGAGCAGGCACCGGGCGTAGCTGTAGCCGTACTTAGACAGGTTCCCGCACTTTGGGTCCCCTGGCGGACGGTAATCGGGGTACAGATTGACAAACAGTCCGACAGTAGTGCCGTCCAGAACGGCTTGAGGCGCACCCGGCCAGTAACGCTTTACCTGGTGTAGCGAGTCCCATGACATCAGAGGAGTGCCGGAAGGACGGTCGCCGGTCACGATCGGATACCAGTCATGGCCCAGCAAAATGACAACGCTGTCGTTTCCGTCAGAGTAGGTACGAGCAAGCAAATTATCTGTCCAAGGCGAGATGCCAATGCTGTAGCCGGCTCCTGTCGACATTGCCGCGTCGCGCAGGGCAATGCCCTGCGCTTGCTTCTCCAAGTTCAATTTGTCGATCTCTAACGTTCGCTCGTGAATAGCCTGAAACTTTGCAAACGTCGCGCTATGAAAATCGGTGGTGACGCAAGACCAAGGACGATCACGCTTTAAACCCCAGTACTCCGCCAACTCGGCTGTAATCGTCGGGAATATGGACCGGTACGCATGCAGTATGCGCGATACCTCATCAGAACTATATAGTTGTTGGTTGCTCATTTACGCGCCGGACTTAGAACGTTTCCACGTAGCAGCTAATCCCCACCCAGAACGGACGGCAAGGCTAGTTCGAACCGCTCCGCTCGATCTGCTGCTCAAGACCTGGCCTTGCTCCGTCAAGTTCATGACCAGGAAAGCACGCGATCAATATGAATCGACCGCTCGCTATCTCTGCGCCCTGGCCAACCTAGATAGTGACTTGCACCGAAAGAGGTTGAGGTATATATCTGGGACTGGGTGGCGCTGTATGGTTCTAGCTCGGCTTTATCAATTGGCAGCACGAACCGAATCACCGAGTTCGACAAAGGGGGGCGAACGTCCCAATAATCGCTATGAGCGCCAAAAGTACAATATGCATCGTATAAGGAACTGCCCTGATCAATATTGCATGTCCTGGGCTCGTCGTCCTCCCTATACTTTGAAGCACCGTCCGGATGGTAATGTGCAAGCGTTATCAACGAGTTGATCTGCGTTACCAGTACAGCTTCGTCTTCCCCTGCCAGGATCAGTACGGGAAGCTCAAGAATGTAAAACTTCGTTCCGCTTTGTCGCTGCTTTTCTGCGCTTTGTTTTGCAGCCGCTAAACTTGTATGCATGCAGCCATCCGAATAGCGTGTGATCCAAGTCGAGTGCCAGGCGTTACGGCCTTTAAAAAGGTAGTACAACTTTCCGATGCGGCGTTCCTGAATGGAGTCATGTCGAAGAGAAAACGGAGTGGATTCACCTGAAGCGTAGAGTTGCACGTGCGACCCGATATGGTTGGATATAGTGGACGGGGATAGACGCGGTGCGAGGCCGATCTTATAGATGGCGAGGTAGGCGCGTCGCCGCCAGCATACTGCACAGTTATCGGATCAGCAACAATTACTGTAACCCGAGGTACTCTGCAGCGATATGTAGATGGCTTAATAGGACGCGAGCAGTACCGCCTCGACGCGGCCCGCACGGCGTTAGGACCTCGTGGTCATGGAGTGACAGTTTCGCTGCTTCACTTGAGTAGCCATTGGCGTCCATCGAAAGCGCTCCACAATAATCGCGTCATGCCGCTAGGTGCATAGTAGAATCATCGAGTCGATTCACCTCCAACCGCGAAGGAACCAATTATGTCAACCATCGACCTATCCGGCTATAACCTAGGCGAGCTGAAAGGCCTTCAGCACGACATCGAAAGAGAGATAAAGAACCGCGGACAACAGGAAGTTCAGCGGGCACGGGAGCAAATTCTCGCGATCGCGCAAGGAGTCGGCATATCTGTCGAAGATTTGCTATCGACCAACGCGAAGAAAACGAAGAAAGAAGGCGGCAAAAAGGTGAAACCTCAGTACCGCAATCCTGCCGATCCTCTCCAGACCTGGACAGGCCGCGGCCGTCAGCCGAGGTGGCTTGCGGAGGGCATGGCAAAGGGCCAAACCTTGGATGACTTTCGTATCTAACCCGCTCTAGGGCGTGTGTCTGCACGGACAGATACTTCATTCCGACAACGCCAACGCGAAATTCAAGTTGTTCGCGCGTGTTCAATGCATGTAAATAGGCCATTTTGATGAAACCAACATACAAGAGCCTTAGCGAGCTTTCCTCGTGGGTCGCCTCAGCGTCGTCCAATGGGTATTCGTTCGTGCACCATCAGGTGAGCGAAGCGGGCACCTCAGCTCTTAACGCTGGGAGATCTGTTCGCCACACCGTGTCAGTGGCATTTGACCAGATAGACACCGAGAAGGCTACTACTCTTGCCAAAGAATGGGCGCAGACGGCGGCGGCTGGGACCCACAAAGTAACGGGCCGCTTCGTGGATCTCACCCGGAAGGTTGATGCTAACCACAAAGAGATTGCCGATGGCGTCGAAACGTTATCGATGGGGCTCGGCATCGCGACCGGCATCACGGCTGCCGGCGCTGCGATCGCCGCACCGACGGGACTCACTGCGGTCGGCGTCGCACTTGGATTAACGAGCGCGCCGCTGATCGTCGTCGCGGCCCCTGTCATCGCAGCGACCGCCACGACAGTCGGGGTTGTCTCCGGCGGGGCCTATTTCTACTCCCGGTGGCGCTCAAAACGGGTTGATGACGCTGACGGCGAACGCACAACGGCGCAGCCGGGGGATGAGTAAATCACCCTAGTAGCCCAATACGCTAGTCAGGCACCTCGCAGTTGTACTCTGGTCAGTTCACTTCCGCGACCCGCATGAATGACCGCAGCTCAGCGTTGGCAGTCAGCCTTTATATCGATGCTGCGCCCCGCTCGCAAGCGTACGCGATACCAGTACGCACATAAAGTTGGCTACTGAGTTATCCGCCACACTGATGCCACTTCCCCCAATACCTCCGGCTGACCAGGTGTGACTCCAAACCGCAGATCACCTTCCAAGCTCGCTCCTACCTGGATGAATCGAACAGCGAACACTGGCTAGTGTCCGGCACCGGTTCTCAGCATGCTGCCTTCTCGACTGTTGGCGGCACACCAAGTTGCGACGGCACCCAAGCCCCGCTCTCCGTAGCGAGACAGGTTCCTAGTATCCTCGCACCGCGTCTGGACGACCTCGACGTGCTAACGAGTGTGCGAAGTCACTGCCTAATTCCCGCGAGCGGGGACCTGCGACGGCTACAGGCAGCAGAGAAGAGTTACTGCAATTATAGAATTCTATATTCCTGTTGATTCTTTTGCGGCGACAGGCTACAGTTCGTACATCGAATGCTTTTGATAAGGTCTAACGATGCAAACAGAGCAGCCCGGGACGGCGACGCGTTTCCCGATCCCCTTTACCCTTGATGAGTTTCGTGCGGATATCGTGTCACTATGCTTTTCTCACTTGCAGGGAGTGATGGCATTCGCGAACACGGCTGCAGCACTCAGGCAA
This sequence comes from Massilia sp. LXY-5, assembly GCF_059801075.1. Taxonomy (NCBI): domain Bacteria; kingdom Pseudomonadati; phylum Pseudomonadota; class Betaproteobacteria; order Burkholderiales; family Oxalobacteraceae; genus Massilia; species Massilia sp. LXY-5. The sequence goes on along the minus strand of NZ_JBNNEH010000008.1, from coordinate 234,404 downwards.
GCCGGGCTTGCCCCGCAAGATGTCGAGGTTCTGTCACGCAAACTTATCGAGAAACCGGACGACATGGGGCTGGCGTTCCAGACGGTCGCGGATTGGGAACTCGTGCGCAGTTTGGTCGCTATGTACAGGTTCGGCTTTCTAGGACAACGCGACACCAGTATCGAAGAACTCGGTCCCGGCGGGTATCACATTGCTGTTGCCGCACTTGTGCGCGATTTATCTCGCTCCGCCTTCCAGCGCTTCCTGCAACACAACGGCGTCGCCAGGCAGCAGAGCATTGGGCACTGCCTGCACACGGTAGAGCTCGCGAATGCGCGCCTGACCTTGGAAGGGCTGCCGCGCTTCTTCAATTTCGACGCCAAGGACGAGCATCTCGATCTCGATGCACTGATCAATGGAGGCGCCAGCGACCTCCCTCAGGGCGGTTATGGCACTGCGTTGACGGTCCGGCAAATGGCACTCCTGTCGGGACTGGAAGAACAATCCATCCGAACGTTCGCCAACCCTGCTCGACCCAACTCAATCGTCACCGAACAATGCAAAGGACGTGTCGTAGTGCGCATCGAGGACGCCAAAGCCTGGCTGATCGCACGGCAGCGCTACGTCCCACTCTCCACGCCGGTCGATGGCACCGAGATGGAGCTGGCCAACCGCCCGTTTAGTTCGCTGCAGGAACTAGAAGCCCTCGTCATCGGACGATTGGCCGGGCGCCAAGGCGAGGCACCCCTAAAAGTGTTGCGTGACCTGGTCGTCCAACACACAGGATTGGCGGTCGACGAGGCCAATGCAGGACGAGCGTGGATGACCGATCGCGGCTGCGTGCACGCAGTCGCCGAACGTATTGGCTTGGCGCCGGACCTATTTGCGCTGCGCGTTACCGAAGTGGTATTCGCGGACGCGCTTCAGCGTGTACGACGCGACATCGACGCTTTAGCCAAGGAGAGCACATGACTTCCACCATCGACCCGTTTGCTCCACTGCCGCCAGGAGCACGCGCCCCCTTACTCGCCGCGACCGAGCGGATCGCCGCAACCGGCTTCGCTAGCGCCGGCTGGTGGGCGCTCGGCGGCAACGGGAACGATCTACGCCTGCGTTTACAGGAGCCAGCCGCCAGCGCCAGCCCTGCCCTGTATGCGTTCACAGTCGATGGTGCGCTCGCTTACATCGGCAAGACTAGCCAGCCTCTGCGGCAGCAGCTACAAAGCTACCAGTGCCCTACCCCTACTGCCCAAAGCGAAGCTGCTACCCAGCAGGAAATCCACACACAGATCGTGCAGGCCCTGCGTCTTGGCCGCCAGGTGCGCATCTGGGCCTTCCTTGAGGCGCAGTCAGTGCGACAGGTCGGCCGTGGTGCAGACGTATTGGCCAAGCTCGAAGGCTCCCTGCTCGATGCGTTGACACCGCCGTGGAACCGGCCGCGCCAAGCGCCGCTACCGCCAAGTACGCCGCCATCTCCGGTGGTTGTACACAAACCCATACCACAACGTATTCCGACGTCCCAACTCACACCGAAGGCTTCTATGACACCGACCATTGAGCACCTACTCGACTTCGCCCGTAGCCAACGGGGCACCGTGCTGCACACGCTTACGCACAACCGCCCTTTTAGGGTTGAAGTGATTGGTAACGGATTCGAGTTTCTGCCCGCGTCGGGGCATCCTCGGCGCGAACAGCGAGCGAACGTTAGCGCGGTGCTGAAAGCCTTCGACGCCGGGGGCTCTTGGCAGCGGTCCGACTATCGGGAGTTGAGCTTTAACGCCTCCTACCTACTCGCCCTAATGAAGGGTTGGCAAGACAGCGTAAAAGCGTGACAGCTGGCTTGCGATGCTTAATATTGCGCCCGCACTCCACACTAAAAATCGACGCTCAATGCGGCTCGTTGAGAACGTGGTGCATGCAAACATGGCGCCGCCGTCGATGACGGCCTACGCCTGATTCGGCGCCGTCACTCGGCCAAAGTCCGCTGGTGGAATTCCAGCGGACACCGGTTTAGGTCTACAAGTGGATCACCGCTGCGCTTCGAAACCTAGTTCGGAGATGGCCCGAGGACTGAATTCCCGAGGTCCCGTGGCGTCGTAGGTTACTGAAAACAGTTCGCTGTGGCCGCCCGGCCCGATCGCCCAAAACAGCGGTGGCCGCGCAGTAGCAAGTGCCCACCATTTTCGTGCCGCATTCCTTACCGCACCCTTGTGGGCATGCGCGGCGAAGGCTGGGTCGGCTGCAAACTGGCGTAGTAGATCCATCATACCTGACAGTTCACTAAGAGACTTTTTGACCTCCCCGGCGATAGCGATACGATCGCTGTCGGCGTCGCCGTACACAACGAGATCAAACGCTCCGTCCTTGGACTGAAGGCCCAATAGTTCGATAGGCCACCCATAATCGCGGTGCAAACGGCCGGCGGACGCGATCGTAATAATTGGCTCTCGCGAGAGGGTAATCGGCCGCGGCACGGTGGCCTTCAAGCCTTCCCAAAAAATCGCCTCAATTGCTTTGCTACGCGGTGCCCGATAGCGTCCGCCGCCCGTGTCGACAACGACGCCCGCTTCGAGCGCATACATGAAATTGGAGGCGTCTACAGCGGCGACAACAGCGCTGTCATGCCGATAACCTTCTGCGCCATAGTTTCGGATAGGGTCATTGCAATAGGCAGGCAGCCAGCGTTCGCGCAGCTGACGATCAAAACAGCCCAGAGCATCGTTCGTCGTACGAGAGTCCATATGGGTAGTCCAGATTAAAAACGCCGAACAAAACCTTTCGCCGTACTCCCAGGAGATGACGGAGCAGACAACGACAGGAACGCCTGGTGCGGATCAGGCGGTCGCCTATGACGATGCGCAATCTCCGGAAAAGGCGAAGCCATCCAAGAGTTTGTTGGACGACTCGACGCCTTCGACGCAGCCTTTCGTTTCACGCGTCAGGTACTCACAGAGTATTCCGTCTTGAGGCCCCCAAGTACACATCCTTTAGACTGTCGCCTGCTTCAATGTAGCCTGATATCGATGATAGCTTCCAACCACGTCATCATACATTTCTGCAGTCTTTTTTAAGTACGATGGATGATTAGCGTTGATGAAGAGTCGTTCGCCTACTTCGTGCACGCGTGGAGCAACTCGTCGCATAGCCGGATAAAGGTGTTGTTTGACCGCTTTATAGGTCCCACCGCACACGACGACCTGGGGATTAATCAATTCGATCTGTTCGCGTAGAAAGGTCGCGTCGCGTGCAGTAGCGTGCTCAACAGCTTCAGTAGCTCTGGCACCTCCCGTGGTCTTCTTCAAGTTTATGAAGGCACAGGCGAGTAGCGCCGTCTTCCTGTTCTGGTGCGCGGCATCAAAGCTCGGCAACATTGCGTCCGTGGCATGGAGGATTCCATCTGCCCAACGGCCGACGTTGTGAAAAGTCGGGCGATCCCATTGCTTGCTGGATGGATGTGTCGTGCACGCCTTGTGAATCAACGCCGCCATGCTGCTACGGTAGCCGTTCGTTTCCCGAAGGATGAAAAGTATCTGCGTGCCGGCCTCGACCCACTTGGCTAGATCGATAACACCATCTTCGACGAAGTGATCCTGAAAATCCGTACTGCTCGCGAGCCATCTCGAAAAGAGGTCGGTTGCTGCGGAGGGATAGTCTATGGTCATCAGTTCCTGTCATGCATTGGCTGGGGGATGGCGCCGAAAGTAGGCAGCGCTGGCGACAACGCCTAAATTAGCATGCCTGCCCATGGCCGTGTCGAGGCTATTTTTCCGACAAGTCGATCGGGCTTACTGGTAACGAATGTGGCGAGCAAACGACTCCGAAGTACGGCGTCTTGCGCTCGACTAGGACCAGTCCTTTCGAGAGATCGATTGGCTCCAGGTCGCCGGCAAAGGGAATTAATCGCGGCTCGCCCAGAGGTCCTTTGGGCGGGGGCGGCACTAGGACGAGTATCGGCTTTTTCATGTAGTTTTCTATTTGATGCTGTTGAAAGCGATTCTTTCAGCAATTGACTGCGGCTCATAGCCGAGTGAGGACCTTCGGTAGCGTGCGCATGACCATGGGCTAGAGCAGCGCGAGTTCGGTGTGCCAGCTCATCCGGCGCCTCCAGCGTGCTGCTCAGTCTGCGCCGTATGACCATACGCAGTCCACTCGTCGACAGCGGTTCTCAAAGCCTGCAGGGCCACCTCGTGTTCGGGAAAATCAGCGGGCGCAATCGTTTCTAATTTTGCCTTTGCAACCGCAATGCCAATGAAGTCCTCGATGTCCGCTTTATCGAAGTGATTACGGAACTCAGAGACAAAGCTACCCGCGGTGTGTATCGTGACCCGGCGCATCATACGCGTTGCGATTGCCGCGAATCCGCTGTTGCTTTGAATTCCTTGTGCTACCCAGTTTCGAGGTTCCTCAAGCGAGCCGGTAAATTCTTTCCACCAAGAGAGCTGTGACGCTAAATCCGGCTCGTTGATTAATGCGTCGGCGTCAACTGCGCGGTCGTTTATCAGACGGAGCCACTCAGCCTTCATACCGTTCACGCCTTCGATGTCTAGCGCCGGATCCCATGCCCCGCTTCCTTGCCTTCTTATGGCGTCGGGGTCGCTGAGAGTAATGAGCATTGCAGCAATCGAAAGCGCCTTCGTCTGCCGAAACGCTTGAAGCACTATGTGGCCTCTTACCGTACTAGGTATCCGCTTGCTGAACCAGTGCGCCGCTCGCCACGCCGAAATCCACGGCGAAACAAATGAGCTAATATCGCCTCGGTCGGCGAACTTTTGGGCGATCACAAACATACCGGGCAGCAGTACAGCTGCATTTTGGATCGGTAGGAGATCGACGGACTCATCGAATCGTGCGACGAGGGACGCTAACAGGCCATCATTCTCAATACCAACGATGGCTTCAGCCAACATATGCTCTGACGCGGTTGCTTTGATGAATGACGCAAAACGGCTCTCCGACATTTCACCGGGGGCTGTCTGGAGTTCGAAGTAGCGCGGATAATAGCGCTCGCTACACACTCGCTTCTCGTTCAGCCAGCCGAGGCGGAAATTTATCTTGTTGCCTCCGTAAGCCCATGCAAGTGGTGGGAAAAGCTCCCAAAGCGCTTGGCGCGCTATCTGCCGGCGTTTCGGAGAAACGAGCTCGAGAAGCTTCGTGGCTGATTCCCTGTCAACATCCTCGTGTCCATTGCTGCGCCGTTCCTGCAGCAACAGTTCCCGCTCCTGAATTAGCGCTTCGTAAAGGCCAGGTTCGAAAACGCGCAACGTTTCCAGGAGAAGAAAATCGATGATGTTGACTTCGAAAACATCGTTCACTTTGTGTAGAGGAAGGTGAACTGCAATTGATGAGACCAGTCGGCGTACGTCGCGTAGGTTGCGCACCATGGGTTGGATGGAGCCGATCAGGACGTTACCCCAACGAGGGCCCTTAAATTCGCTTTCTGCTGTCGCGTATTGACCTACTAAGTTCTCAAGCTCTTCCCCGAGTATCTGATGTACCGTGGACAATGGAACGACCGGTAAATCGAAGTTGGTCTGAACGATTTTTTCGAGGAATGCCCGGCCATCCCCACCGGCAATACGGTTCAGCGCGCGCTCTACGATATTCGCTTGGAATAAGAGCACGAAGACGATATTGGGCAAGTTGGCGTTCGCCTTCACCTGCCGCAGCAGCACTCTGATTTGCTCGGGATCGAGGCGGTCAATGTCATCGACGAATACAACCAGCGGTCCTTCAAGTTCGCGAAGACGCTTTTCGAGGGATTTTCGCACTTTGTCGAGTGAATCTTTGCTGCGGTCCACTCCAAGCCTCGAAAGCAGGCGTCCCAGCCAGAATAGTAATTTTAGCCAAGGCAAAACAAGTGCAACGAAGGCGAGTCCCCGTGCGACCTTCGCCTCTGGCGGGAGTTGCAGACTAAGTGCGGCAGCGATGGCAACAACCGAGGCGTTCGTTAGAAGTGTCGAGGGAGATGGGATCTTAACCGCATTGTCTTTGATCGATGGCCCGGCATTCGTTATAAGCTCGCCGTAGCGGCGTAAAGCTTCAGCGCGCTCGACGGCGTCCTCCGAATGCTCGCTGCCCAAGCGGTTTGCCATCTGAGTGAAGAGGGCACGGGCGATCATGTCGCCATCGCCCCATTGCCACGGATTAAAGTCGAGCCATGCGACGCCGGCCTTCCTGCCGTCGAGCAGCTCAGCAATCAGATTCTTGAGGGAAGACTTACCGTAGCCCCACCCACCGCGAATCGCGAATACCCGCCCCTCGCGCGGACTGAGCTCCGAAAGCACGGTGGCGATGCGATCGGCAAAGTCGACCCGCCGCAGACGGTCATCCGATGCCTTTCGAATAGGCGCCTCAGCGCCAATGCCTTTGTCCGGCGGTTCAGCCCGAGTCAGAGCGGCTTTGGCTTTGGCATTTCGACCAGCGCGCCAGAGTGAAACACGAGTCCGCAACTTACTCAGCATGTGGACGACCTCATAAAATCGCTCGCGCTGTCGTACCCGGTACGTAGAAAGTTTGCGAGGGAAGACTGCCCGCGCGTGCAGATACCTGAAGTTCCAACACAGTTATCGATCAATTTTCTCAACATGCCATTTCCTGAGGACGCACGCGCTTGTCGCGGTCCGGCTATCGGCAAGCCGTGACCGTACGCCTAGTGCACTGCGACTCATGTTTAGTGGACGAACAATAAAGTTTGCTACAGGCTCTCTTATGAAGCGAACCGGATCCGGCATGCTGTTTTGCGTCGGTCGCTTGGAATAATAAAGTTTGCCACTGGCTTCAGAACACGTTGGTGCGCGACAGTCTGTTTCCGACTCGTTGCGGACGTTTGATAATCAAGGGTAATCGTCCAGAGTAGACATTAGTATGGTTCAGTATACCGGGGGCGTTGCCACTGGAGCGCGAAAGTTAGTGTGGATGCGAAACTTGGTTTGCAGGAACACCAGTGCGCGAACTACCTACAGCGCGACAATGATCATAAGCTGTCGATTACAAAAGATTTTTTACGCAAACGGATTTGTTGAGTCGTCATAATTTGTGGCAGAATGCTTGGGAGGCGAGCAATTGCCGAGGCACCCGGCCTAAGTTTTGAGCGGCTTGAACGGGATTTCTGCTTATCACCGCATCCAACATCGCATGGTGCTTTCGTGACGGACGCTAAACGCTTAACGTCCGCCGGAGACTACACACCATGACCAGATTCACCAGCTGGAGCGGGATTGTCCATATGACCCTCTCGACCCTTTACCCCTATTTCAAGCTCGGCCAAGCGCGGGAGCTGCTTGCCGCAGGGCTCGGCCACAATACCTATGCATCGCTACGCCTGCACGACTTGGCCGCACTCGAGTCTGCCAAATACGTCGTCCTCGATCTCGAACGACTGATGCAGCGCGCGGCCGGCATGGGCGTACCGCTTACGCGTGAGCAGTGGTGGCCGACGCACAACGAGTTGGTACCCGGTCGCATCACAAGAGGTTGCTATCTTGGCGAAGCGAGGGTTATGGAAAGTGCCGCGCGCCATGTGTTCGAGGATAGCTCCCACCCACTGTTCCACGAGATCGCCAACAGAACCGGCATGAAGGACGGACACTGGGCACTCGACGCCGCGCCGTTGCCAGGACAAGACCCTGTAGCCGATGAACTAGCGATGCTGGTACACGGTGATGTCCAGGCATACAACGAATACGATGCTCTGGCTACGCCGGTCATTGCCGAGGTTCGTTTCAAGTGTATCGGCCGGCAGCTTTATGCAGAGGGCTACATTGCGCACGTATCTCAGCATGGTGCGCCGCGCCCGTATGAGCCCAACTACGAGGCTGAGATTTACGGGCCTTGACGCGTCTTGGCGGGCGCTGCACTCCTGCAGGCGTCCGCCCCGACACGGGGCAGACATAGTAAATCCCCGCAGGCAGACAATCAACCCTCAGCGGTAAAGGGATAATTGTCACACACAGAGCGTCCAAAATGTCAGAAAAGAACGGTTAGCGTGACAAGACCATACGACACGCCGATTTTAACCGCCGGTTCTCGCTACAGAAAACGAACTACTGCTGTCTAAATTACTATAACGAAACCCTAATTTATTCCGACTCAATCACACGCACCCAACAAAATGAATGACTTACGATGTAAAACCTTATGGAAAGTTAAACTAATCAGCAATTCGTTAGTTAGTCATCTTTTATTTCGGTCGCGAGACCTCGGGAGCTAATATTGATAGCGCCGTTCGTTGATCTGTTCCCAGTAGCTGGGCCGTTGCATCATCAGTAAATACAGTTTCGCCAGTTCCGGTAACAATCACCAGGTGTGGTGAGTGAAGTTCGTCTCCATTTTTCCTTAATTCTTGCTTTTGAGAGGACACAGACGCTTCGTTATCGATATTGGCTGACCATGCTTTCCAAATTCTATCGACGTTTTTAGAGTCAGTGGTGTATTTCACCTGAATTGCAAAAAGAGCATCATTACCTCTCACGAGGAAATCAATACCGCCGTCCTTGGAAAGAGTTGTTTGAACAAATTCGGCACCAGATCTCTGCAACATTGTGCCGACTAAATTCTCAGCAAAACGTGCCGCAACAGCATGATTTTTTGGTTCCATAATTTCTCAAATGAATTTCATTAATGACGGAGTGGCTTGGCCTGTCCAAAGTCGCTGTACCTCATTGTATAAAGCGATTTTTACCGAATCCGTTGTCAGGTCATGCACGGGAGCAAGCCTTGCGATACCTTTAGTACGGGTAGAGCTTACACCTTTAATGAAGAATTTTTCGCTTCCGGTTATTGATCGATCAACTGCGCATACAAAGAAGGGTATTTTTGTCGCGTGCGCTCGCCTAACGTCCGTCAAGCTAAAGCCAACTGAATACCCGGTGCCATTCTTCGGCGTGGTTGCGGTGGTTTTCACTTGCACAAAGAAAAATGCCCCCGTCCTATCACCGCTTCCATCAACTAGATAAACAATGTAATCGAAAGTGGGGGCATTCCCGCCCAGCAGATAGGCATCAAATAGGAATTGCGGTCCAGCTACTGGGCGCATAAGCTCCGTTCCGCATAAGAATTCACCTGCCTTACCAGACAGATTTGTAATGTTACCCATCACCGAGTTCCCTAAAAAAGGCGCTCAGAACGCAGCATTGTTTTACTAGGGAAAGAGTCATATGAAATTAAGTTTTAACTGAATTTTTGTGGAAAGGCTACGCGAATAATAACGTCAGAAAAATGAAAATCGCTGCGAAAAGTCACAGCGTGTTAGATTTGGAATCGGCCATTCCCATCGACTCAGCGCTGACGCCTTTCGACTGAGTCGAATCTGATCGGGAGTTCGACATCCCCGACCCGGTCCTCACTTTAGCTTTTGCTTACGTGCGCTTCTGGCCGATCTTCGTCGTTCAAGAAGGACAGGCTTCGCCCAAAGCATACCTTTCCTACTTACCAGCTCTCCAATTCAAGGCTGCGCCTAATGGAGTATCTGGCCACTTATTTTCTCGGTTCCATTCCGCGAACCAGATTTTCAACAACAGTCAATTCATCACCGCTTTCTAGGCCAGCCGCAGGCGTTAACACACGATCTTGTCTATGCCGTTCCGCCCTACTGACGCGTGCCTTAAATAGTGGGATAGGTTTACGCGAACCTTTGCCGTTCTCGCCATTCGTATTACGACGACCTTTCGCGTTGCGAAGACGCTTTTTTCTTGAGGGGTTTACGTGTTGATTATCATTTGTGCTCCCAGGGCCTCGAAAGATTCGAGCCTGACCGCGGCCCTTTAGCCAATTGCCGACGCTAGATAACTCAGTGTACGAGGATGTTGGTACCGGCGCAATAGGTGATGTTGTTAGACGTACTAATTAAGGAATAACTGCTTCCCTTTAGCGAAGCAGAATCCACGAACCGTGTCACCAAGGTAGCCTATCTATACCGCGTGCACGGTATCATCGTATTAAGAGCTGATGTGATCGTCAGTCGACTCAGGTAGACCATTCGTAATCCCCTCCGCCACCGCAACACCATACTGCTGTACTACCAAGCTGGCGAAATGTTCCAGCTCCTGCCGCAACCTAACGGGCGCCACTACTTTTACGAGATGGGCCTGCGATTGCAGCATCCATACGAGTTCGCGCGTATAGCTCACCGTCGCGCATAGCTCCTGAGCGCCCGTCGCGAGCGGGTGAATCTGCTGATCCTCGCTCAATGGTGTCTGGACATAATCCATCATGAGGTCGTCGCCAGCGCGCCCCGCGCGTGAGTGCAGCACCAGCGTCATCGGCGCTGACGCACAGCATTCCGCAGCGCCCGCAACGCACACTTCCTTCAGTGCTGGACGTTTGGCTCCGACCGATTTCACTAAGCCTTCCGGTAACACCTCTTCACCCGACGCAAGCCGCAGCATTAATGGCTCAGTCGACTTCGTACGCGCCCATAGCTGCGTCCGGGCGTCAAAGGGGTCGGGATGTGCCTTGAGCGCTATGCCGGCCGACAGCCATACGCCACTTAGATCCGCCATCTCCGCCAAATCCCGCTCGACAGTACGGGCGCTGCATGGATAGCCGGCACGTTCAAGCTTGGCGGTCAAGTTTCGTACGCTCATGCCCGGGTGCCCAGGATCGGGAAGCAGCGACAATAAGTTGAGGCGCCGCCGTAGCGTCTGCTCCGCACGGCGCTTGCCGACACCAGGAGTGCTAGCCTCACTGTGCACAGGTCGTACATCAGGATCAGCCACGTCGTCGGCCGAGCGCGACGTAGCTGAGGCGACAGGAGCAGTGCGCGATCGCCCCGACGACAGGCTCACAACAGGCCGTCCCGCAGCCGCGCGCCTCGCCATTAGCGTGTCGATCGCCTTCAGAGCGCGTAGGGCCGGCATGGCGATGACGACGTCGGCATCTTCGTCCTGCTCGCTCGCTGGATTGATGCGTATAAGCTGTCCGCCGCGGGATGTCGTGATCTCGACGGCCGTCTTCCGAATGGCCGACGCGCCGTTACCAGCACCAATCTCGATCACGAGAGGGGAATGAATCCCGGAGAGCCACGCCTCCACCCCGCTTTCCTGTTGATCGCTGCGCTCTTCTACCCAGCGGCTGTCACCAAACATCAGGATGTTCGGCCGCGCCAGCGCGCCGCAGTGTGGGCAGGTCGGCAGCGCTCCCAACCAACGACAGCGTCCCTCGTCGACCGCGACCGTCAAGCCGTCCGCGCTCCATATCTCCTGCCTGCATGGCAGCGTACACTGCAAATAATGGATGGAGCCATGGCGTTCATGCAAGCGATCTGGGTCGAAGTCGGCGCGCTGAAACTGACCATCGACATTGGTCGTCACGACCGCGTGGCCGCCATTGACCAGCCTGCCCCAGCGCCTAAGGAGTGCGAATCCCGCGTGCGGAATAGTTTTTCGGTACAGCGCCAAACGCTGTCCATAAAAGCCCCAGGCACGGTACGGATCTTCATCGAAACAACCAGCGGTGGCAACGTCCTCGAATTTCATCCCAGCGCGGCGCAATGCCGGGTAGGCCTTCCAAAAACCCTCGGGGCCGCGAAAATCCGGCAACCCTGAATCGACCCCGATCCCGGCACCGGCCGCAACCACAATCGCCCCTACTTTCTCGACCAGTTCGGCTGCATAGGCGAGCGCCTGGCGCTGGGTTGCTGACGTAATTGATGACATAACGCTCTCCGAACGAAATAAACCGATTCTGCCTCACCTGGACGACAGGATATGTCGGGCATTGTCGACAATCAATGACGACGTAAGTTGTCGTCCTCTTGGTGGATCATGTGATCGTGGCAAGCAAGCGATACGTCGAGCAAGCGTTGTCCAATTCTCAATCGATAAAGGAATCACGATGCCCCAGGTACAATTTGCGACCAAAAAACGCTGCGCCGATCTTCATTTAATCCTCGCCCTGTGGCACGAACTCAAGAGCGAATGGCATCCGGACTCCGATCCCATGACCACGCCCATACGGCGGCGCCATGCGACGGATTCGCTCGCGACGTTGCTGGGGGTCTCGGATCGAGCGGACGGCAAGAGCGAGCGCGCATGCGGTTTTGACGTCATCCTCCGTCTTGCGTCGGGACAGCTCGATACCATGCATGCCACCGGCCCCTTTTTTGAGCGCGCCGACAACGGCCAATGGTTTGTGCCGGTCGACCTTGTCGTTGCGGGACGTAAGGGTACCGTCAGGGGCGTTAGCTTGAGCCCGGCAGCGCTCGCCTTGTGGACGGGCATGCCCGAGGAAACGCGTGACCGCGCAGTGGACGAAGCACGCCGCTTGCTCGAGGCCGACCATGAGTCCGACGGCACGCTTGTGCGCCTGCTGCCGGCGCAACCGCCAGCATTGCTACCGGCGCAGGAGCCCATCGCGGGAAACAGAAAATCGTATGTCGAAGCATTGGTGCGCAGTATCGAGCACGAGCCGTTCCAGCCGGCCTATCGTAAGCGGTCGTTTGGCGCCCCGGTCTATGGGTGGGACGCGCGTCTGCATGCATACTTCTGGCCAGCGCCAGCGCAAGGCTATGCGACAAGCAGCCGCAACGTGTCGGTCATCGCCGAGCGTTCCGGAAAACTAGCGCAGGCCTTGACGATGCATGGGAGCTGGACCGACGCTGAACAGCAGGAAGCAGTGGCACTGGCAAACGTCGTCTTCAGCTGGGGTGGCGTCCCCCAGGATCCGGAGACGGTCACCCCCGCCAGCGTCCAGCAGGTATATCAGGCCGCGCTCGATCACGACAGCGCCGCGCGCGCCAACATGAACAGCGGCTGGACCAAGGTCGCCGCCTTCGCGACCGCCCACCTCGAAGATGGTGGCCGCCCGCAGGCCATTTGGGATAGCCGCGTGGCAGCCGCGCTTACCCATCGGCTCGACAGCTTATTGCCACCGGACGCAGACCCGGCGTTCCTATTTCCCGGCGTCGGCACCGTGCCCGGCCGCGGCGGTACGCGGCCGCGCGTCCTTTCTCGGCACTGGCCGAACGGCTACCGGACCTGGGCAGGCCAACTCGCAGGCAGCGAGCTCGTGCGCGAGATACGCGACCTGCTCAATGGCGGCAATTACCCAGCCATGCCGTTAGCGGAGGGCGGAAGCGGCCAGTGGACCACGCGCGGCGTCGAGATGGTGCTGTTCATGGACGGGTACTGAGCCGGCAGCGTCATCCAGGCGGTGGAAAGGCGCAGACCGGACTTTTCCGGTTCTGCCCCATTTAGAGCAACCTCATCGCATTGCCGCGACGAGCCGAACCCAAACGCACCTGGCGCGTGTCTTCAGCAGGAAAGTGAATCCTATGCCCCAACTGATCCAACATATCGACGCGATTTCTCGCCGCGCTGGGCGTGACGTGTTGTACCTCGAGTTTCATCCGACAGCGGCGCAGGAACGGCGACGCTATCAATTTGCCCAAGATCCGGCGCGGATGGCCATGCTGACCTGGCTCGACCAACAGGGTCTGCCGTGGCAGGAGTGCGGACCGTTCGCCGACCCGCGCACGCAGCAGCCCTACCGCGGCCAAGTGCATATCGACGTACCGTATGACGAGTCAGCGCCGGCCTACCGGCTTTTGCGCGACTACCTAGAGCTTCCTGACGGGAGAATGCGCCAACCAGGTGTCCGTTTTTATCTGCTCACTCTCGAGTTCGCCCTGACGAATGCCGCGCATGACGACCCTGAGTTTTGGGTGCGCTGGGCCGCCAACTTTTAGCCGGTCTTTATACGTAGCGCCGCAACCGGGGCCCTAGCTGCCCGGTCGCAGCAAGGGCTCGCGAGCCAGGTGAGCGTACAGCCATGCAACTACAACCACCTGCGGCGCGCATGAGTGACGTCGGAGGTCCACGCCGGTACGTGGCTGAACATGTTGGTTCGCCTTGTCGCTCTACACGATTGCGGCGCACGAGTAATTGCTTCGACGAGAACACGTCCTTGTTTACGCCGTCCTCACTGTTTCCAACTAAAATTCACCTTCCATCCGGTCGCAAGAAACACGCTACGAAGCACCCCTTCGGCATTTGCTTTCGCCGTCGCCAGGACTGCTGGCTCTCGACAGGCTTGCTCAACCTCGTTCTGGGCACGACGTAAGGCGCCATCCATCGCCGACGTCATATTTTTCGAGCCGGGTAAGATGGTCTCGAGACCGCTTCGGGAGATGGCGTACCAGTAGGACCCGCCCTTCGCACGCGCTTCGTGGTTGACGCGCGCTTGGAGCGGGGCAGGAATCGGCAGCACCACCGTCAACACGCGTTTTTCATTATCAATATTTTCGTAGCGTGCCTGACGCAAATCGGACGCGACAGTGCAATCGCCCTTGGCGACGTAGAGAATCTTGGTGCCGCCAAGCGACAGGTCCCATGGCATCAGAGGCACACCAACTTTTCGAGGCTGCACGAAGTCGATGACGTTCGCGTAGTTCACCTTGACGGAGACGAGATGCCCCATGTTTTCCAGGGTGATCGCAGGCGGCGGTGACGATGACCGCTTGTCGACAAAATTCAGGGCGGCCCAGGTGCCGAAAGCACCCAACGCACAGGCGGATAACAATAAGGTAGGAGATTTAAAGCGGCGAACTGGGTGCATTGTCTCGATGCCGAGGAAGATAGGCGGATAAAAGAAGCGATTCGACATAAGGCCGAGGGTCGATTGTCGTCCCAGCATTATCCTTAGCAACTTCACAACCAGTTCAGTGTATCGAGTAAGTAGCAGAGTAGCAATAAATTTTGCATGCTCCGAGATCACGAAGGACACGGTCGAAGGTCTCGCTCAAGATGCCGTCGAGAGCAAGAGCTAGGGTAGCTGTCCACGCGGGATGGAAGGCCGAGCGGAGTAAAAATGGGACCTAAGTGGCCCTGGAGGGCTTCGTCGATTGCGGAGACCAGCCTTCGCGATGAGGGTCGAACAAACCTTCACCAGGCGTTCCTATTGCTGGCCTGCCTCTCTCAACGGTTAGAGCGATCGAGTCGGTTAGATCAACACCTGATTCGCGTCCGCGAAATGCGACAGCTTTTCGACGGTGGGCTCACCCCACAGCGCGTCCGCATACCAAAGGCTAAGGGCAGTACGCGTCACCCCTTTTTCGAGCGCCTTCTCCAGTGCTGGCACCTTCCCGGTTGCCTGCGTTTTGTATTGTTCGTAGGTGACGCTGCGCTGTTCGGCATCCATTTCGTTAAACACATCGAGGGCAAGCTTGGCCCGCGCCGCCAGGAAACGCTCGAGTAAAGTAGGGCCTTCACTTGCGGACCCAGCTTTCAACTTCGGACCCGCTTTCTTCTCCGGCAGCTTGGCTTCGCTTTTCAGAGCCCAACGCAAATAGGCGACCTTCGAATGGATGGGCCCCCCATTGGCAGAGCTGACGCGTGCCGCGACGACAGCCAAGGCTTGTACGATTTTCTCGTCCGCATACTCACCAATGACATTGCTAGCCTCCTGCTGGGTCATGCCCAATGCCATTAACTTCTCGAGGAGCGACAGGTCGATGGTGAACGGAGCACGCGATTCTTGCTGTGTATCGGGTTTGAATGAGACGCGAAACTGCAGCTGCTGGACACGGCGCCCCAGCTTGTGCTCGATGAGCTCAACTTCGATGTCGGTAACGCGGTTGACCTCGGCGATGGCATTTTTGAGGACATCCCGCTTGAAATATTTGTACTCAGGCAAATCCTCCGGCTTTTCCGGCATGGGGTTACCGGTCAACAGGCCGTACCAATGCTCGACCGAATAAGTCGACGTCAGCTTGGATGGGTTGGTGGCGTAACGTCGGCACAGTTCGTACAATGCGAGCGCCGTACCGGACTTCAGGAGTCCCTGGTAGTGAATGCTTAGGCGGGTATAGGTTTCCGGCTGCATGACGCTCTCGTGCACTTCCGGCGGAAACGCGAAGCCAACCCACACCTGCCCGGTGCGGCTATGCAAACCTTTGGGATTGACGAAGGTGACCGAGGCGATCAGACGCTCGCTCGTCCACTGGCGGTCGGTCTCGAGCAAGAGCTTGATGTCCTGCATTTCGGCGATCTGCTCACGCAAGAACTGCATGTCGCGACTATCGTAACTGGCATTCCTTGCCAACACCGACAGCGGCACCCAGAAATATTTCTGAGCGGCCGGCGTGTCGATCGGCGCATCCTGCCCAAGCTTACGAATCCGCTGAGCGTGGTACATCAAGACGTTGAATACCTTGCGATTCAGCAGCGTCAACCGACCGGACACGACCCGTAGTCCGATTGCTTCGTTCGACTTGCGAATCTCCAGTTCCGAACGTGGCGCCGCCGATTTGACAGAGGTCTCGACGACATCGGCCATGCCGGCAGCCATCTCTTTGGCGTCTTCTGCCATCCGCATCCCCCCTGTCCTCACCGCTCGTTCTACATCATTGCCGACGTGCATTATTGCATGCGTCACCATACGTGAGTCAAGTATATTCACCTTTGCAAGGGTGAGCACAACCGTTCACCAATCGTACCGTCCCTGTAGAAGTTCACCTTACTGAACGTGATCCGCATTTCCTCCCTGTGGACCCTCACCTTTCTAGAAAGTAGATGCGTCAATGAAGCTCGGCCCACGAAAACTTCGTATAGCCCACGACTACTGGGAGTGCCTTATCGTCCCCCACCAACTCGAAGTCATACAGAGAGCAACGAAAAAACGCGGCGTCCTCAGTCCACCGTCCCCGTAGCGCCTCACCTTAGCGGAACAGCATACCTCCCTGTAAAAGCTCACCTTACGGATCTATCCCTACTAGACTGGGCCACAAGATCGGTCGACGTCAGGGCTTGAGTCCCTGAAGAACCTCACCTTCCATGTTATTGAAGGCGACACCTCCCTGTAGGTACTCACCTTGACGTCTGCGGTAGCCGAGAGAACAAGCTTGCATGGATTTCGTCCTCCAGAAGGGCGAGTATCCATGGACATTACAACCACAGGTCCCTGAAGAGACTCACCTTACGCTCACGCTGCCTGTGCAAGCTCACCTGCACGACCAAGCCAGTCCCTGATCGAGCTCACCTTTGACCGCATAGGTGCCTGAATCCACTCACCCTCCGTCCCTGCTCACCCTCACTCAGCAGTGACGTGGTCCCTGGACACACTCACGCATGTCCCTGGCCGGTCTCACCGAAGTACCTGACGAAGCTCACCTAAAACGGCTGGAAGCCGCATGGCTACTAGGTTTCAGACGACGTAAACAGGTAAACAAGGGTTAACTTTGGTTTTCAAATAAAAACCTCTCAATACGGGACATCGACGCGCCAAACTCAACCGTGACGACAGCGCACGCGTCTTCTGATCAGCGCACCGTATCGATCGAGCAGCAATGCGCAAAAATGAAGCCAATCCTAGTGCTTCGGATCTACGAAAAACCTACAAGCGGCTGCATCCCGGTAACTCGACATCGTTGGCCCTATTCAAAAAACACACAGCCCCGAGCGCTGACCCAACTGACAGCGCCAGAAAAAACATGTCGACCAATCTGCCGACGCGTTGTTGTGTAAAGATCACAACAGTAATGCTCAGGCCAACCATGAAATCGAAGATGCCTAGGCTCGCTTGCCAATATCTCGTCACGCATCGCTATTGACCTACCTGGGGACCGAAGCGAAGTCACTCCATCGGCCAGCATGGTCCTATACTCCGCCACGCTCCGACGTATGCAACGCCACAGCTGCCAGTACGATCAGCCTTCGAGCGTATGGCATAACGTCGAGACGAGACGCATCGACCTAGCTCCCTGTTCGATCTCACCTTCACATGAAGACTCCCTGATAACGCTCACCTGTGTCAAAGCCGCCTCCCCGTACGACCTCACCTTTGACGTCTTCAGTACCCGAGTCCACTCACCTTATGTCCCTGCCTTTGCTCACCCAACAGTAACGATCTCCCTGCAAGGTCTCACCGATGTCCCTGTGCAAGCTCACCGACCTCACCGGAGAAGCTCACCTCAACCGGCCGTATGCCGCATGGATGCTAGCTCTCAGCGCGCGTAAACAGGTAAACAGGGGTTAACTTTGTTTTTTCAAATAAAAACCTCTCAATACGTAACAAAAAGCAAGCCGGAGCCGCACGCCAGAATGGAACTGACTTCTTGACATACCGACCAGTTCACAGCACAGGACTTGGTGCCGTCTCCAAGAGCAGTGTCGTCCCCTATAACCAGTAAGAACACGAATTATGTACAGCAGACACAGTCCCTGTAGGGCCTCACCTTAGCTTGCTATCCCAAGCTACTAGTGGCGTAACGCTCCCTATAGGCTCTCACTTGAAGAAGGGCGACAGATCCGATTCGAGCAGGTCGAAATTTCTTGTCCCCAGCTTCCAGTCACGCTCAAGTCCCCGCTTGACCTCACCCATAGAGGCATGGCCCGCACGCCGACCCCAGAAAATCGTCTTCAACATAGCTACACGTCCCTGTGCACCCTCACCTTTCCTCTCACTTCTCACCCAGTGCTGGTACCAGCCCGCATATGCAAGTCGGTCGTCCACTGCTGGCACGACGATTTCGCCTGCGACCCGGCGAAACTCACCAAAAAAAGCGACGCAGCCTGACCCGCCAAAAGCGAAGCGCACAGACGAACCCAGGTATCAAGTACCTCATGCCAGGAGAAATCATCGGCCAGGCTGAATTAGGGATATGCAAGGACTTTTCCTTCGATCACGATTTTTTCCTTGCATAGCTGCACACATTTGCGAGAGAATTGCGACATTGAAATTGGGGAGAGTGACTTGGGACGAAAGACATTCAAGGTACAAGGCGTTGCAAAGCTGCTTGGAATTAGTGTCGATTCAGTACGTCGCGACGCCGATGAAGCCGGTCTTCAAATCGAACGCCAGGGTGGGAGTGGGCCGAAAACACGCATTTTTACGGTCGAAAACGTCTTTGATCTTGCCGCACACCGTGCGCGCAAATATGGTCTGGCCGCGAAGACCAAGCGGATCCTGACGGTGTACGCGCCCAAAGGTGGCGTTGGAAAGACGACAATCAGCTCGAACATCGCCTGTATCCTGGCCTTGATGGGTTTGCGCGTACTTGTCATCGACCTCGACTTCCAAGCGAACTTGACGATCTCATTCGGCTACGACCCCGAACTGACGCCAGAAGAAGCGGCCGCTGCTGGACTGGCGCAATCGACCTGCGTTGAGTATCACCTCGGTCATCTGTTACCCCAGTGGCAGCAAAATGGCACGGTCCAACCGCTCTCCAAAGTCATCAAAAAGCCGTTCGGCGAAAACGGCCCCCACTTGATTCCCTCGGAAGTAACACTCGACCGACTCGAGGCCCTGTTCACGGTCGACGCCATCATGGGCAAGAAGCCCGAGCTGGCGATCGCACGCTGGTTGGATGAAGGCTTATCGGGCCGTAACCCGAATCTGGATCTCTCGCAGTACGACATCGTGATGTTCGACGCCCCACCAGCGAAAAACCAGACAACCCGCGGCGCACTATTGGCAAGCGACTTCGCTGTCGCCCCCGTGTCGATGGAGCGCTACAGTACGAAATCGGTGTCCTATCTGGCCGACGTGATCGGCGAGATGAAAACCACGCACAGTAAATTCCCTCAGTTGTCAGTACTAGGCAACTTCTTTGATGCCAAACGCGTCCGTGTGGCTGCCCAGGTCATCGCTCTTACGAGCAAGTATCCGGAGGCATGGATGGACAATCAAATCAGCACGAGCGAAGAATTTAAGAAAGTGCTGGACGACGACGATGGCTTGCCTTTGACCTTGGCGCGACCAACCAGCAGTTCCGCCGATGAACTGCGTGCGGCTACCCGCGAGTTGGTAGAAAAAATGGGCATGTTGAGCTCAAGCGCTCAGAAAGACGGCGTGCGCGCCGCGTGAGCAGCAAGCCACGAACGACAATGGAGAATTTGTGACCAAACACCAGCAATCAGAAGCAGACTTCAATGCTTCCCTGGCCGAACGACTGCGCACACCTCCGCGCACGGCGGCACCGATGCACATGAACGACCTGCCGAGCGGGCCTTCGAAATCGCTCACCGACCTGTTGAACGACAATCAGCCAGCGATACAACAGCCAGTGAGCGAACCGGTATCCAGTTTGCCAAGCGAGAGCGAGGGTGAGGCAGCAATCACGCGCCAGGTTCCCTTGCACTTGATCGTCGATTCGCCTTACCAGCCGCGCAAAAAATACGATGAATCTGAGCTGCAGTTGCTCGGTGAAACCTTAAAAGGACGCGGGCAGGACGAACCAATCACCGTCCGTAGGCTCGACAGTGGCAAGTTCGAGCTGATCGCTGGTCACCGCCGTGTACGCGCGGCGCGACTGATTGGTTGGTCTGAACTAAACGCACGCGTTGTACGCTTGTCGGATCGGGAAGCGTGTCTGGCGACCTTGGTTCACAACGAAAGCAACGTCAAGCTCTCCGACTACGAACGCGGATTAGCCTACAAAACCGCGCTTAGCGAAGGGTACGCATCAACCCAGTCTGAAGTTGCTACCGTGTTCGGTTGCACTCAGGCACGCGTATCCCAATGCCTGAGTTTATTCGATCTACCCCAGCCACTGCTGGACCTGATGGCGAAGTATCCGGAATTGATCACCTATCGCAAGGCACGGGTCATCAAGGAAGCCTTGGCCAAGCACCCGGAAGGTGAAGCGGCGATTTTGCGTGGGGTCGAGATCTTGATCGACAGACCTCACATGGATCAGTCCGAACTGCGTGCCGTGTTACTTAAACCGTTCGAGGCCAAGCGGGTACGCACCAAGGCTCCCGCAGCACGAACGATCAGCGACAAGAACGGCGAGTCGGCTTTTCGGGTACAGGTGAAATCACGCGACATCGTGATTCAGGTGGAGGATGGGGTCGACGTCGAACTAGCCCTGCAGAGTGCGATGGCAGCGTTACGTGACCTCGCCGTAACACTTGAGCTTCCTAAGAAATAAGAAACAGTCGACTCACCAATAGTCAACAACGAGCGCGCGCATCAAGTTGTTTGCGCCGGCACTTGGAAGATATAAGCTGCTTATAAGGGCGCCTCTTGGCGTCCTTTTCTGTTTATGGAGACGCCGCCGCACCACGCCCCACTTTGATGTCGAGTTCACAAAGGGAAGAGACAGCCTCTAGCACCCGGAGCGACCTCCTTAGTCATTTGCACGCAAAACGGTCGCTGCTAACGCCGTCAACGTAAACCTACCGATTTCACCTAGCCGGCCGTGGTGGGGGCTAAGATGATCACGTCACGCGCGCTATGGCGGCTCCCCTCTCGCCAGGTTGCAGTGGGTGGAGTCGATGCAGCCCCACGATGGGCAGTGTTGCCTGAATTCAAGGTGCCCCACTACGATGGATTGGACGCCATGGCTGCGATCTCCTTCCCTCCCTGGCTCCCCACCCTTGCACTAACGGCCCAGCGACTTAGAACGCCTAACAAAACCCGCTAGTTGCTCTCTAGGCAACAGCCGGGTACACTGAGCCGTTCCGACCGTCCGCAATCGGCCAGAAGCGGACAATGGAAAGACAGGAACATGACGCGAGTCCGATTGATTGTGTTCGACTTAGACGAGACCTTGGTACATGCGACCGAGGTGCCCTTGCCTTACGCCCACACCTTTCAAGTTGGGCCATACCTTGTTTACGAACGCCCGTTTGCGTCCGAACTGATCAAGTTCTGTGCGTCCCACTTTGAGGTCGCAGTTTGGTCTTCATCGAGCGAACGCTACGTAGAGACGGTCACCGCAGAGCTGTTCGGCACGACATTCCCCGTTGTATTTTCATGGGCGGTTTCGAAGTGCGTTCAGAAGGTTGACCTGAGAAGTAACGGTTATGTGTACATCAAGGACCTACGCAAAGCAATGAAGCATGGGTATGCTGCAGACGAGATCATCATGATCGACGACAGTCCCGAGAAACTGCAACGGCAGCCCACGCGGCATCTTTGCGTGTCGGCTTTCACAGGCGATCCGTTAGACACGGAACTACTTGGCGTTATCGAGCGCATCAGGTCGATGGCGGAAATACAGCAAGCTCCCGCCTAACAGGAATGTCTGCAATGGGTCGTTAGCGGACGCTACAATAGGTCCGCAACCGGCCAAGAGCGAACATTGCCATTGAACGTCGAACATCGAAAGCAGGCTACATGACGCAGCTACACGAACAGCTTGATAAGGTCACTGATGAGGCGACGTTTCTCGCCTTTGTTCACGCTTTAGTCGTTGATCGACGAGGCGATGCTGAGCACTGGGAAAACGGATCCATCGAAGACTTTCTAGAAGCAGCTAGTGCATGGGCTGAGGATTCAGCATTCGGCTCCAAGCAAGGACTTTCACTAACATCCCCTTGGCGAAAGTTCGCAACCTTCCTCTACTGTGGGAAGATCTACGAATAGCGAACAGTGCTTAGTCTGCAATGGGTCGTAAGCGGACGCTACAATAGGTCTCCAAACGGCCAGAAGCGGTCATTGTTGCTAGTCTAGTTTCACCGACAAGGGCATGGATGCATCCTATTGACGTGCGCGGCGATAAGCTTTGACTATTGCGTTGCTGGCCTCGTGCTCGACACTCGCCGTAATGTTAGGGTAGTGCCTATGGATGCGCTCATAATCAGTCCAACTGCGAGCCACTGGGTAAGCGTCAGATATTCGTTTAGCAGACCAAGCGCCAGTAAGGCCGACACTGCCGGTTCCATGCTGATCATGACGCCAAACGCTTGCGGTGACAGGCGCTTGAGCGCCACCATTTCTAGGAAGAGTGGCAGCGCACTAGAGATCGCCGCGACGCATAAGCCAATGGCTAGTATCCAGGGGTCGCCCAGCACTCTGCTAGCGCTTGGCAAACCGATGGGTATGACCACTAACGTGGCGACGGCCAGCCCCAGCGATACCGAATAGCCGGTAGGTAGATGTTCCACCCGCTTTCCGAACACTATATAGCCCGCCCAACACACTGCCGCTGCTCCGGCATACGCCGTGCCCGCTGGATCGAGAGGTGCGGGTTGGTGTCCCAGGGGTAGCAGGAGCCCTAGCCCTGCAAGAGCGAGCATCACCCACAAGTAGTCCAGCGGCTTGCGAGAGGACACCAACGCTACGGTAAGCGGACCGGCAAACTCGATCGCGACCGCGACGCCGAATGGAATTGTGCGCAGCGACATGTAAAAACACAGGTTCATCGCCCCCAACATGGCGCCATAGCAAGCGATTGCGCGGCCATCCGCTCTGGACAGCCGCCAGCGCCACGGACGGCACAAGGCCAGCATGATTAGTGCCGAAAATCCGACGCGTAACATAGTCGTGCCTTCAGCGCCGATCAGTGGAAACAGGGTGTACTTGGCTAGCGAAGTCCCCAAGCCTAGTGCCGTGACAGAACCGAGAACGGCAAGGAAGGGAATCAATTCAAATAGGTTGCGAATCTTCATGCCGAAATTTTAGTACGCTAAAATTGTTATTTGGATTGAAAAATTCACCTAGTTGCGCAACTTTCGCTCGCCAACCCATGTATTCTTCTTCGCCACTAGACAACTTCGACTTAGCAATTCTCGATATCCTGCAGCGCGACAACACGATCTCCCAAAGGGAAATCGCGAAGGCAGTCCACTTGTCGGCACCGGCCGTGCAGCGCCGTATCCGGCGCTTGCGTGACAGCGGTGTCATACGGGCAGAATGCGCTGTGCTCGATGCCAGTCAACTAGGCCGGCCACTCACGCTGCTCGTTGCAGTGCAGCTTCATGACGAGAACGCTAAAGCGACCGCAGCGCTGCGTCAGCGCATCCTGGAGGAACAATCGGTGCAGCAGAGCTACATGATTACGGGCGAAGCTGACCTTTTTCTGGTGCTCACTGCAGCGTCGATGCTTGATTACCAAGCAATCGCAGACCGGTTGTTCGGCGGGGATGACAACGTACGACGCTTCCAGACCTCAGTTGCTCTGAACTGTCTGAAGGCAAGCTTCCATGTGCCGTTAGGAAGCCCTAGCGAGGGTGAGTGACTCACAGAACGTCAGATTTGGGTCGTTAGCGCACACTATAATCGCTGTACTCTTGGCCAGAAGCCGCTCTCTAACTGACCTGCACAAGCCCGCATCTCTATTTTGGTACATTAACTATGACTATTGTTGATAACCTCGTTGCTTTTACCTTCGCTGCCACTCTACTGGCACTCACTCCAGGTATCGACACCGCGTTGGTTCTGAGAACTGCAACTGTAGAAGGAAGGCAGCAGGCTACTCGTGCTGCGTTGGGCATCAATGCTGGCTGTTTTCTATGGGGAGCCGCCGTTGCCTTTGGTTTAGGTGCTTTAGTTACAGTTTCGGAAACTGCTTTCAATGTTTTAAAGTACTGTGGCGCTGCCTACCTGGCTTATATAGGGTTGAACATGCTTTTGCGTCCACGTAGCTCACTGTCATACGCCAACGACGAAAGTAAGCTAGATACGAACTGGTTCTTAAAGGGGATGCTCGGGAACATCTTGAACCCCAAAGTTGGCATCTTTTACGCCTCCTTCCTCCCTCAGTTTATTCCACAAGGGCAACCTTTGATCACTTGGACCTTTGGCTTGGTGAGTATCCACGTCGCCATCGGATTGACATGGTCTGCGATCTTAATTGGGGCTATCAAGAAATTTGCAGGCGTACTGCAACGTGCAAACGTGATCAAATGGATGGATAAAGCAACAGGCATGATCTTTATTCTGTTCGCGGTGCGACTAGCTTTCAACAAACGCTAAGGCATAACAAATCCTACACCCTTGCCGATAGCGACAGGCTGCTCTGGGTAGCACGCGGACGCTACAGTACGTCTGCAATCGGCCATAACCAGACATAGACTATGGCTGCAAAAGACCAACAGCTTGGATATCCTGTGCGCCTGTTTGTCAGCGGCTGCAGGCGGTTTTGCTAGTGTTATTTGCTATATCCGCTTATACAACTCGGGCAATTAACGGTAAAACGAAGGCATAGGCGAGGTGCCGGTCCGGATCGATCGTGTATTGTGGAACCCGGGGACAGCGTGATCGTCGATGGATAATGTGTGATTGAGGTGCCAGGGTGATTGGCGGCTGGGCTGGCCGTGCCGCTTAGCGTCGGACCGCGCCAGCCCAAGCGCGATCCGGGCGGGCCTAGATGCTTTTTACGGAGGCCAGGTAGCCGACTCGCCGGCATCAAGGCTGGCGCAGGCGACCGTCCCTGCGGCGACGGCGGCCGGCATGCGTTCACCGCCGACTCGCGCACCCCTTTTAAAAGGTATGTGTGATTCCTAGGTTGAGTCCCCGATCCCCCGAGCCACTGTCGGATGCAGTCCCGACGAAAAAAGTCCTCGCTGCGAGCGCGTTTTTCCGGCGCATTTTCGAATAGGCGAAGTAAATCTCGGTTCGCTTCGACAAAGCGTGATAGGCGCCCGCCGCATACTGATCGACATCCGTGTTCGCCATCGTACGGTCGTGGTGCCGGATCATCGAGCCGACGACACGATTCGGGCCACTCTGGAGGGTGATCCCGCCGATCAGGTCGCGGCTGTCCATGGCACCGTTGTTGTTCCTGTTGCGGGCATAGCCCGCGTGCAGTTTCACGGATGATCGGATCACTATCATTGTTGAGGTGGAATTGATCAATGAAAGGACGGATTACATTGACGAAATCAAGAAGCGTTTTCTGGGTGCGCCGCAGATACAGCAATGTTACTACGTGACCGGCGCGGCCGATTTCATCATCGTCATGACGGTGGCCAGCATGAGTGAGTACGAGGGACTCACAAAAACCTTGTTCCACAATAACGAAAACATCAGGAGATATCAGACTTTTGTTGCAATGGACAGAGTCAAGGTCACGTTGAATCTGCCCTTAGTGGAGTAAAGAAGCCCATTAGGGAGTGCTGTGCGAGGTGGTATCGGGCTCTAAAAGCCTGACACGAAGATTATTTGGTTCATGCGTTTCGAAGGGAGCGTTGAAACGCATGAATGCGGGTGGCGATAAGTTTATTTGATTTCAGCCAAGTGCCTGCCACGTTCGGTCGTTTTGTGCCGGTCGATAAAACGAACGTACTCTTTCTTCATTTCCTTGCGCAGCAAAAACAGAGCGATCACGTTCGGAATCACCAGGAAACCCACTGCAGCATCGGCCATTAGCCAAATCACCGGAATCTGCATGTTCACCGCAATCAGCGGAGGTATGAAGAACGCCCACTTCAAGATGCGTTCCATTTTCCCGCCAAATAGATAGTTTATCGAGGTCCTGAACTTCACATACGTACCCAGAAACGAGGTAAATAAAATGAGAGCAATGCCTAGGCTGATGAATTGCACCACATGCGGATGCCAGGCGGTCTGCAGCGCAGCCAGGGCGATACCGATTCCCTGGTATTGGTTATGAGTCCACGCGCCGGACGTCAGGACGGCAAATGCGGTGAAATTACAGGTAATCATCGACACGAAAAACACTTCCAGCGCACCCCACAATCCCTGCCGGAACGGATAGTCGACGTTGGCGGTCGAATGCACGGTAGCGGAAGTTCCCATCCCGGCCTCGTTGGTGAAAATGCCCCGACTAGCACCTTTGCTGATCGCCAGCACGATGCTCGATCCGGCAAAGCCGCCCAGCGCAGGAGCAGGGTGGAACGCGTAATAGACAATATCCATAAAAACGCGAGGGACTTCCGCGATATTCGCGATTGTCACCCATCCCGCGCCGACCAGGTAGCACAGCGCGATCGGCGGCAGGGCGTACGTGCAGAATACGCCCAGCGCTCGCACGCCTTTGTAGATCACGAGCATACCGACCACGATGATGAAGACGCCCGTCCAAACGGCTTGAATACCGAACACGTCGGACAGGACGGACGCCATGGTATTGGTCTGCACGAATCCGGCATCGGTAATCACGAGTATTGTGAGCGCGATAGCGTACACGCCAGCTAGCGGCGCCCACTTCGGCCCGAGTCCTCTCTTGATGTAGTGCATCGGGCCACCGTAGTATTCGCCGTTTTCCCCTCGGGTCCTGAACCGCAATGCCAGTGTGACCTCGACGATTTTAGTCATCATGCCTAGCACGGCAATGACCCACATCCAGAAAACGGATCCCGGGCCACCGATCGCGATTGCCGTGGCGACCCCCGCGATTGAACCGGCGCCAAGCGTCCCAGACAATACTGTCGCTGCGACCTCGACGGACTTCAGCGCCTTGCCGTTGTCGTTCGCTTCTCCCTCAGTATCTTGCTTGTGCTTGCCGAATAGCGTTCCAACCGTGTTGCGAAAAATATCCATGAATCTCAAAACCTGATAGAAGCGCATTTGCCAGGAAAAATAGAGACCCACACCGGCGATCAAGACGAATAACGGTCCACCCCATAGAAATTCGAAAAATCCGGCTATTGCATCCAACATGTTTTGTCTCCTCTTGGTTCGAAGTGCCCTTCACTTGCGACCACAGATATGGTGCTTATTCCGTATTGCGGTGGGTCGAAAGGCGGCTTGCTATATTTACTGACACAGACTTGCTGTCGGCCTGCAAGCTTTAAATTCATTGAAAGAGGGAAAATCATACCGTCACGCCCGATATCAAAATCCTCGGAATTTGCAGCATTAAATAGAAAATTTCTTTTTTTGATGCGTGGAAGTGGGAAATTGTCGCGTTTAGCCGTCAGCCCGCTTTGCGCCGAAGACTAATGATCCGTGAAGCCCATGTGCGGTACTACAGCGGGATGGCTGGACAGCCCCGGTTTTCGTCGCATCGTTAGATCGCCATGCTGGCAGCATGGAGGACAAAGCCGAACATGCAACTACTTCCCCAAAAACACACCCTGACTGGTCGCTATGTCTGCTATGGGTCGGTAGCAGACGTACGCTGACCCAGTTAGGGCACTAACATGGCGTCCGTGTTCGTAGACGGACTGATACCATGGCCCGAGCACTTCTTCCCGAAGACCTGTGGTCCCTTATCGCCGCTCATCTTCCAAGCCGTCGCCCATCGCCGAAAGGCGGCCGCCCGCGCATCGATGATCGTGTGGCCTTGACTGGAATCCTGTTTGTTCTCAAGACTGGAATACCGTGGGAGTACCTGCAGCGCGAACTCGGCTGCGGCAGTGGAATGACTTGCTGGCGTCGCCTTCACGAATGGATGCTAGCGGGCGTTTGGCAGCGCATCCACGAGGCGATTCTTCGGCGGCTCCGAGAGCACGACCAGATCATGTGGGATCGAGCTTGCGTTGACGCTGCAAGCGTACCGGCACCGGCTGGAGGCGAACACACGGGCCGAAATCCAACTGATCGCGGCAAACTCGGCTGCAAACACCATTTGCTGGTGGATGAGCGTGGGCTTCCCCTAGTGGCCCAGATCTCGGGCGCACAGGTGCACGACTCGCGCTTCCTCATCCCGCTGGCAGAGTCAATCCCAGCAGTTAAGGGGCTGGCAGGCCGAGCCCGGAAACGTCCAGGTAAGCTGCATGCCGATCGAGCGTATGCGTCGAGAGCGCATTGGGCTTGGCTGCACAGTCGAGGCATCGCAGCTCGTATCGCGCGCTACGGCGTCGAGTCGCGCGGAAGGCTTGGTCGGTGGCGTTGGGTCGTCGAGCGAACGTTGGGTTGGCTACACCGCTTTCGCAGATTGCGCATCCGATATGAGAGGCGAGCAGATGTGCACCAGGCTTTCCTGTCGCTTGCCTGCTCGCTCATCTGTTGGCGGTATGTCGAGAGGTTTTGTTAGGCGCTCTTAGCCTTGGTCCGGCCACTGCCCTTAGGTCAAGACCGCCGACGATACGAGTCCCACTGTTCGCTCGAGCGCGCGTCAGCGTACAGATGTTGAGGTGCGCAGACGGTTCGCTTAAGGTGAGATTTTACGGGGAGTAAGCGTCCCACATCCGAGCGTGAATGGGCGTTTAGACGCCCCTATCGAGCCTCTGGCACGCCGCAGGCGATGTCATCCCTGTCATTTGGTCTCCATCGGTGTAAAACAGGCGCAGAGGCGACGGAACAGTGACGAAAGGTGAGCTTCCACGTGGAGCAGCAATCGCACGGCGATAAATCTCACGTACCGCGCCGACGTACGTCGAACTGAACTTCAGAAATTCATTGGCGGTGTGCCGTCGCTAAAACGGTGCCGACCAAAGGGACCTACAGCCGTCGTGCACTCCCCTGTTTATAGTGTCGTCCCCATTGAGCATAGGTGATGTGGTTCCTGACGAACCTTCTAACGACGTCATCAGACGCTTGCGAGAACCGTCTTGTACGACCTTAGGTCCGCACGCTGAAGAGATACTGAAGAGATACCAAAAGCGAGTACGTGTCCGGTCCAACAGCACGGTGCAGCGTACGAGGTCCGACGATAGGTGAGCGCGCACAGGGACCGTACAACGTCAAGGTGAGCACGTACGGGGAGATGTCGCGCGGTGGGTGGAAGGTACAACCGCCATGGCGACGCGCGAACTCGACAGCATATTGGTATCGCTTTTCATCTTTTACTGCGGCGCCACGCTATATCGACTTTTCATCGAGTGCATATAGATTGCCCTTGCCTATAACTGCCCCGAGGCTCGATACAGCAAGCTTTCGTCTGGCGGCCCTAGGAATGCGCCCAGCACACCGATCAGCGGCTGGTCGGTTGCGACTCCGCCGTACAACAAGTCCCCCCGCTGTCGCGTCCCGCATCTTTGGCCCAAGCACGCGCAAGCGCGGGCGTCCGCCCATACCGCTAGTATTCAAGGCCGAAAAAATTGTATCGCCGAGCTTGAATGGCGCAATCGATGTGCATGCGTAAGGTGAGGCTCCGCGGGGAGTACGAGTGGGACGACGTTATACTTTGCGGCCAGGCATGAAATGCACTTCAGCTTGTTCCCACCAACCAACTATGCGGCCCATGATGCGTCGGTGCGATCCCTGCATGGAATCTGCGCTTTTTTCGGTACATCGATCCGGACGCG
This sequence comes from Massilia sp. LXY-5, assembly GCF_059801075.1. Taxonomy (NCBI): domain Bacteria; kingdom Pseudomonadati; phylum Pseudomonadota; class Betaproteobacteria; order Burkholderiales; family Oxalobacteraceae; genus Massilia; species Massilia sp. LXY-5. The sequence continues at coordinate 204,606 of NZ_JBNNEH010000008.1, read as the reverse complement.
ATGTGCGTTATATTAAGAGCAGTTCAAAAATCTCTGAAAAATCAACCACTTGCTGAAAATAAGCTGCTTATAAATCTTTAACCATAGCTTTCCCTTCACTTAGCCTATTTCGGGAGAGGATGCGACGCTGCTGGCGACGTACGAATGCTTACGTAAGTGTCGCGACCTTCGCCTCTGGGCTTCATTACGACCCGGCAATGCCAACCACGGCTTCAGGACCGACGGAGAAGCGTGCGTGCCAAATCCAATTAAGAGTTGGGACGCGATGTACAAGCGTGCAAACGCGCAGCGGCCCAGTCGGCGCACGGCGCACGGCGCTTGACTCAGGAGACACAAGCTACTGGGTACGCTTGCAGATGCGTGCAATGCCGGCTCACCTATGTCAAGGCCTCGCGGTAGTGCTGCAACGAGGTAGTCACAGGAAACTGAAAAGATGACAGGTACCGATGCCTCCACCGGAATATAAGCTGCTTATAACTGCTCCAGGATGGTGGGGGACCCCAAATCCTCTCGGCACCGACCCTACCATGGCCACACGGGTCGTTTGCGCCTTGGTCCTCCTATAAGCAGCTTATAAACGCATAGGACGGCCAATCGAGCCACGTTAGCGGCGCTGCCGGGACACGACACGATGAGTATGTAGATTATGGGATATCGAGCGACCTTAAAGCAGCTCGAATGATCGTCTTGCCTCCGCGGTCATCTATACCATGACCGGAGACACAACGCGCCTGCGAGTGCGTTCGTAAGATATAAGCTGCTTATAAATCCGGATTCAGGCCCCGCATCACCCCGTCCCGAGCGATTCGTTTCGCCTGGTTTCGCCTCAGGTCTCACTTGTCTCGATTCACCGTCCCTTAGCTGAACGAGATGCTCGAACGCAAAGTCCTCTGCGTACGCAGCCTACGAACACACAGGACAATAGACGGAGGGCCTAGGCTGGCCTGCGCTTGGGGCAACATTACATTGTTGCTTTCGCTGACAGGTTGAACGACATAATGGCCACTCGAACGAAGCCTCTTCATGCATCAATCTGGTCTGTGAGCAGGCATTCCATGCCGCCAAGGCACTTGTGTTCGAGATATAAGCTGCTTATAAACGCCGAGTTGAGCGCTACGCATCAGGGATCGTGACATCGCTTAGCCCCCACCCGGCGGGTACTTTGCCGATTGCGCAGTGAACCTAACGTGCAAGCATTCGCTACCTGCGTGGCCACTTCCCATATAAGCAGCTTATAAATGTACTGGGCAATAGGACGAGGATCGCGCAGCCGGCCTCGCACCCGGGCAACGCGGATACTTGAGTGAGCCAGTGCTGAACGACCTAGAGGCGCGCGAACGATTGTCTCGATGCGCTACCTAAACAGGATGGTGTTCAGGAGCCCCTGGCAGGCTCGTCTTCGAGCGCGTATAAGCTGCTTATAAACGCCGATCTGGTAACTGCGGACGTTATGAGCAAGACATTGCTCCAACCTACTTCCGCTTCTGGTCCATTTGCCTCTGCGCCATTTCTCCTGCGAGGCGCTAGCAGTATTTGCCCGATATCTCGCGGGTCCTCCGCAGACCCGATCCGGCCCGGTTGGGAGTTCATCACGCACTTCGATTGCCCCTGGCTTACCGCCCAGTCTACGGTGCGCAGCGGTACATCAGTTTGGATGGATGATATGCGCTACACGACCGCCACCCAGGAGCAAGGGCTTACTCTACTATTTGAATGCGACAGGATCACAACGCAGCCACTGCATGGTGAACCTGGTCGTTTTTCGCTTCCATGATCGAGTGGCGTATTGGCGCAATGACCAGCAACCAACCCAGCCCAACGGAGGAGTGATGAACAGCGACCGGGACAAGGCAGCGAGGTGGCCCCAGGAACATTGGACGCTCGCCAAATGCGTGTGCATAGGGATTATCATGCTAGGGCTAATGGTGACCGATCTCGATGTGATGACAGCACCCGCGGCATTCGGCGCCACCGTGGCAGGGATCATCTATGTATTCATTCTGACCCGCCGTTTTACGCGTGGCGATCACGGACGGTGCGGCCATATAAAACGTTGAGCTAGGGTACGGCAATCAACATCAGGGTTACTGAGGCGACGAGCGTATGCAATGACCGCACTGACTGACCAATCAGGGCATACACCACGCTAGGTGAGCTTCTGACTGCACGCCCAGGCTGTTCAGTTAGCCGCTTACCTTTGTTTCTCTCCCATCTTCAGATGCAGGCCCGCGCACCCACACGTGTCTCGATGAGCTAGCTCAGATGGGTGGCGACGATGCTGTCATCTAATAGACCTTGGCGCGGCACGCAGGACGCCGTTCGGCGCAGACGAGGGCAGTGCTCAACCTGTAACACCGCCCGTACACCACTCTCCATACCCCCGCTACGATGTCTGCTCCAAGTCCGATTGTTAAGGCCCGCCTGAAGGGCCCGCTACATGCCCGCTTTCTTGCCGAGCAAGAGGCGCGCGGTATTTCCGAATCTGAACTATTGCGGCTAGCTCTGCATCAGCTTTTCGCCGAGTCGGAGAAGGCGACCCTTGCTGCCCATGCGCCATCACAGACCCAGCGGATCTCAATCACGCCGAGCGACGAACAAGGCGCCCTTGCACGCAAAACCGTGTGGATGCCGGCCTTCCTCTTAAAAGCTGCAAGCGTACGGGCCGACGAGAAGGGTATGTCCTTTAGTCGCTGGGCCGCTTCCCTGATGCAAGCGAACCTGATGCGCTATCCCGTCCTCAGCGAGGCGGAAGTGCTAGCAGTCGAAGCGACGACACGCGAGCTGGCCGCGATTGGACGGCACCTCAACCAAATTGCCCGTTCCCTCGATCAGGCCTATTTTCAGACCGAACGCCTGCGCCTGGACAGGCTAGCCGAGTTGTCCAGAAAGATCACGGCGACCCGAGACGCTATTGGCGCCCTGGTCCGGGCTAGTCGTCGTTCCTGGAGCATTGACTGATGTCGCTGATCGAAGCCGAGCATACCCTGGATGCTGTGCTCAACGGAGGAAGGGTCCGGCGAAAAACCAACGCAACGAAAGACCTACGTGCCAAGGCCAAGCGGGTAACGCGGCGCAGTCCTGAAGTCATGGTGAAAATCACCGGTTTTGGCAAAGGGGCGCAGCACGTTCAAGCGCATCTACGCTACATCACCCGCAACGCCAAGCTCGAGTTGGAAACGGAACGCCAGGAAGTGCTCCGGGATAAGGAGGCGATCAAGGATCTATTCGCGCAATGGACCGATGAGATCGGCCAGATGCGACGCCACAAGAACCAGCGCGACACGATGCACATGGTGCTTTCGATGCCCGCGGGTACGCCAGAGACAGCGGTGGCGAGCGCAGCACGGGCCTATGCGAAAAGGGTATTTAAAGCCAACCACGAATACGTCTTTGCCTTGCATACGGACGAACCGCATCCGCATGTTCATCTCACGGTCAAGATGCTGGGCTTCGACGGAAAAAGACTCAATCCCCGCAAAGCCGACCTACAAACTTGGCGTGAAGCCTTCGCTCGAGAGATGCGCGACCAAGGTATCGACGCCGAAGCCACGCCGAGATCCGCGCGTGGGGTGGTGCGCAAGGCGGAACGTAGCATTGTGCGCCACATCGAACACGGCCATGGGAGACCGCCACGCACGCCGCAGGTAAAGGCCGTGGCTTACAAGCAAGTGGTCGCTGAACTCATAGCCGAAGCCAATGGTGGAGCAACGCTCGAGAAGCCGTGGGAAGTAGCGATCAAACACCGTCAGCAGTACATAAGAGGCGCTTGGCTGATGGCAGCCACGGCCTTAGAAAAACACTCAACTCCGTTAAGGGAAGCATCCAATGCACGACCCGACTACGACCGACTCGACACCAGACGTGTCGAGGCTGGGCAGCGCGCAGCCGCTGTATATCAGTCCAATCTTGAACGGCTTGGCTTCCGAGCATCGTCCATTGCCATCGCCCGCATGCGAGACCTGTCCCGCCTCGATGTGGTTCAACACCAACGACCTGCTCAAGTGCTTCTGCACCCGCATGCACCTGATCGTATGGGACGACACGGTAGCACCGATCATGACCTGCGACGGCCGCGAGCTCGCGCTCTTACATTTGCAGCAGGAGTTAAAGGCAATGGAAAAGGCGATGAACGCCTAAACCCAGGCGAGCCGGGCAAGAAGAACCTGGCGGCAGCCATCCGGGAATTTGTCCAATCGATGCCGCCCATCGACACCGCGCGTCATGCGTTGAAACGACGCCTAATTAGTCAATTTAGCCGCGGCCTAGAAAATGACCGAGCGCGTGCGCCACAGTCCTCGCTACCGAACCCGCCCGACGACACAAAGAATCTTGAGAGATAGCACTTCGGCTAACTCAATTGCGTTTAACCGATCTATGCGGCGCGGCGCCCGGTAGGAGACCGGGCACGGATAGGCGCCAATACCCGTCCACTGATCGAGAACCGATTCACGCAAGGGCGAAATACCAGCACGCAGCGTTTCGATCACGCCGACTCGAACTCCACCGTGAATCCGTGTTCCACGAACTCAGCTTTGATGTCATCCATGATGGCGGTAATGTCCGTGCCGGAGATCGGCTGCTTGGCCGCTTTCGGCTCCCAGTAGTCGATCTGGTCCAGGTAGACGACAAACCCCATCTTGCCATTCGCAGGGAGGAGCATCTCACCTGGAATCATCGCGATCTTCTCGCCCAGCTTCACGCGAAGATGGCCCCGATCGATATTTAAAATCATTGCACCTACTCCTCATCAAATAACGAACGCCTGTGGCGCTCACAAGTCCCGTGTCGGCCCAGTGTGCTTAACGTTCCTGCACACGCTCTTGGGTACTCTCACTTCTCTGCCGAATTTTGATATCGGGATACTGTCCTTGTTCGATACTGTTGGCGATGTTTGCACGAGTCAGGCTGAGCACCCGAGACCGCTGTTCCTCAGTGAGTCCGGCTGCACTCGCCTGTTTCTCGATCGCACTCATGGCTGCATAGGCATTGACGACCATTGGGTACTGTTTTATCGCGCTGTCGGGCGCCTCGCTCGTGAACGCCTGGGCGGCGCGGCGATCTGTCGCGCGCCCATGATCGTGTTCGTACGCACTTGCGGGCCTCCGTGGCGCTTCGGTAGTGCGGTCGATCAAGGTCGTTTCCTTGAATGTCGCAGGATCGATGGCAACGATGCGGGTCACCCGCGCATTGTGCATCAAGCTGGGCAATTCGACGGTCAGCCACACGCTGTCTTCACGTACCTTCTCGCCCAGCACAACGCGTACGACGCCCGATGCCTCCGCCGCGAAACGTGCCGAGGCCTGGCGCCACCATTTGGTCGATTCGTCCGTGCCATCGAAACTGGGCGCGACAATCCCCTTGTCGGCTAAAAGCATTTCGAGCGTGGTCCCGTTGGCTGCCTGTGCCACGTGCGCGGCCCGCTCTTGCCCACCCACGCTGCCGGTGCGCCCGGACCAAAAAAAGGCCGTGTCCGGCTGAGTAACCAAAGTGAGAACAGCCCCCTGCGTAGGCGGCATTTCTGTCGTGCGCTCGTTCACGCCATACCCTGCTGATCGTTTTCATGGACGCCTCGTGACGGCAACGATGGCGATGTGATAACGAGGATAGTCAGATCGGCGCGCTCGACATTGATTCGGTGCAGCCTGCTTGCTCTTTGGCGACCGCCGTGATGCGTATGGAATGCGGAAGGCGTTTCTCGTAATCACCACTCGAATGGCCCAGTGACCAGGTATGCCAATCGTCTATCAGGAATTGTGTACGTGCGGCGGATAGCCACTGAGTCGCCGCGAGAGATCTGGGCTGTGTATATCGACTGCGCTGATACCCCGGACAAAACGGTTTTTATCCATGGCCCCGCTTATTGTTGTTCCAATAAATTTTTCTTGCAAAAGACGCGCCGGCATCTTGCTCAGAAGATATTTTGCAACGATACTCTTGGTGAGCAAGGTTAGTTTACTCACGCGTCCACACGCCAGCTCACCTTGGACAGACTCACTGCATGGCATTGCGGGGCGCCTGGGTTTGCGCGTTTGCCAATGGTTCGACAAGATGGCATGCGCGGATTTTGGTATTGGACGTAAAGGCAGAGATGCATTCCGAGAACTTTCAACCTCTGCAATCGCAGTGGCCACACCTGTATGAGCACGCAGCCTTCGCCGAGCGCTATGTGTTCTCCGATCCGCAGACGGCGATTGTCAAACTGCGCTGCTTCGTCGAGACACTCGTTGGCACCTTGTACCGGGAACTGCATTTACCCAGTGAGCCCAATGCCAGTCTGTTCGAGCGTCTACAGAGCGATGACTTCTTAACGCTCGTTCCGGCCGTGATTGTAGGAAAGCTGCATGCAATCCGTATGGTTGGGAACAAGGCCGCGCACGGCAGTCAGCTCGACGCGCATGCGGCCCAGGTGCTGTTAAGGGAAGCCTATCTTGTCGGCGAATGGCTCTACAAGAGCAATGGCGGGCCACGCAGTGACGCCTATCCCGCCTTCCGTTTGCCGCAGGAGCCGGCGCCAAACACGGCGGCTGACGCGACCAAGGACCTATCCGCGGTCAAGGCGGAGCTAGCCCGCGTGGAAGAAGTTGAGCGCGCCGCAACCCATCAATTACATTCCGAAGTCGACGACGCCAAGTTAGTAGCCTTTAGAGAAGCGGCGCTGAGCGCGGCGGCCGGCATCGACCACCAGCTTGGACCCACACGCGACTTAATCCGCTTGCGAGACGCATTCGCGGGCGACCGGCTAACGAATGGCCAGACTGAGCTCGTCGAATGCCTGGATGGTTTTCTGAACGGTCAAGACAGCAACGTATTCTTATTAAAAGGTTACGCAGGTACGGGCAAGACCTTTATTACCAAAGGGTTGACCGAATATTTTCGCGCGATCGGTCGCAATTACGTCTTGGCGGCGCCAACGGGGAAGGCGTCGAAAGTGATCGCGAAGAAAACGAAGTCGCCCGCCTACACGGTCCACAAGACGATCTACTCGTTCAAGAACCTGGTGGAGTATCGCGACGACGACGTCGATGGAACCGAGACCTATAAATTCTACGCCCAGCTCAACGTCAACGAGATGTCGGCGGACACCGTGTACATCGTCGATGAAGCGTCGATGTTTTCCGACGCCTACCAGGAAGCGGAGTTCTTCCGGTCCGGCTCCGGACATCTGCTCAGAGATTTTTTTAAATTCGTCAATCTCGACCATAACGACCACCGCAAGAAGGTCATCTTTATTGGCGACGACGCTCAGTTGCCTCCGGTCGGCATGGCGTTCTCTCCCGCGCTCGATGCCGCCTACCTACGCCGGGAATACGATGTCCGCGCTGCCGCGCACGAGTTGACCGAAGTGGTGCGTCAAAAGGCTGACAGCGGCGTCATGCACAACGCGCTGCAGCTGCGCACTGCGCTCAAAACCCAGGTCTTTAACAAGTTGGCGATCGAATTCGAGCGTCCGGATGTGAAGAGAGTCGAACACGAAAACTTGATCGCTACCTACCTCGCGTCTTGCGCTGGCAAGATCAATGGCGAATCCATCGTGATCGCCCACTCGAATGCCGATGTCACGGCCTATAACCGGCGCATACGCGAGCACTTTTTCCCAGGGTGCTCGCAGATCGTCGCTGGCGACAAAGTCATGGCGACGAGTAACAGTAACGCGTATGGATTTTTCATCTCGAATGGCGACTTTGGCTTGGTCAAGGAAGTGGTCGGCGAACCCGAACACCGTCACGTCACGTTGAAACGCAAGAACGCCAACACGGGAGTCGTTGAAGCGATCGAGATCGCGTTGTGCTTCCGGAATGTCGTCGTTGGCTTCAAGGACCTAGAAGACCGCGCCTATTTCTTCAAGGCCAAGATCGTCGAAAACCTGTTGTATAGCGAACATCCTGGCTTGAGCTCCGATGAGAACAAGGCTCTCTACCTTGATTTTTGCATTCGTCACAGAGGTTTGGCACGCGGCAGTCACGAGTTCAAAGAGGCCTTGTTCGCCGACCCCTATTTCAACGCCTTGCGTCTGAAGTTCGGCTACGCCATCACCTGCCATAAAGCCCAAGGCAGTGAGTGGAACCATGTTTTCGTGAAATGCAAGACGCACCAAAGCCAGCTCAGCGCCGACTATTTCCGCTGGTTTTACACGGCCATGACGCGCACTGCATCGACGCTGTATCTGCTCGATCCGCCGAACATCACGATCGGTAGCGGTATCAAAACGAGCATCGGCCCCGGAATAGGCATCTTGCTCAACCCCGGTACAGAGCGGAGCCCCATGATGCGGTCGACGGGCGCGACTGAACACGGTCAAGCCGCGCAGGGTAGCGTGACAGCCTCCGAAGAAGCGTATTTTGGCATCCCTGTCGACGAGCCGTTTTTGCGGGGACTGTTGGCCAAGGTGCGGGCCTTGGTGTCCAGCGCCAACGTTCACATTGACCGCATCGATCACAATCAATACCAGGAGGCGTACTACCTCCGTAGGGACCAAGACCTTGTGAGAATCAATATCGGCTATGGCAACAAAGGGCGGGTCAGTGCTGTGCGGCTGCCTGTTCCAAGCGACTTCGGGAGAGAGGTACTGAACCTGCTAACGTCGCTAACGAGTGCGCCGATCGTCACGCCGGCACACGCGTCACCTAGCCAGTTCAACTTCGATAAGCCGTTTCTGAACGAATTTCATGGACGTGTCGAGGCACTTGCGGACAGCGAAGGGATTCGCATCCAGGAGGTTGCCGTACGATCTTGGTGTCAGCGCTACAGTTTCGTTCGCGGTGGAGAAATTGCCGTCTACGATGTGTTTTACGATGGCAGGAGCCGTTTCACAAAGTGTCAACCGCTCATCACGGCATGTTCAGCCGGCGCTTTGGTCGCAGACGTCGGCCGCTTGCTAACGGAAGGGTTAAGCCAATGATCAAAGGGCGTAGCGCGTCGTCGGAGGTGTTCGATCTGCGGCGGGCAGGCAAACTCGACGAGGCATACCAGCGTGGACTGCGACTCATGGCGGCCCCCGAGGTCGACGAGTGGACGCACAAAGCCATGGCGTGGTGCCTGATCGACTTGATCAAGAGGGACACCAAGGACGGGAATTCGGACCACCTGGCACATTATGCGACGCAGCTGGAAGGCTTGACGGTGTCAGCGACGGACGAAGTATTGACCAAGCAACGGGCATGGGTCTTAACCTTGACGCGCCCGGATGGCCGGCTGCGAAGCGACGCAATTGCGCTCAGCAAAGAGAAGCGCCATCGGGAAGCGGCGACCTTATATCGCCAACTCTGCGCGGAGCGACCTGACGACGCTGACTTGCACACTGCACTGGCCTGGGAGCTCTACCGATACGCCAAACAGCTCATCGACCAACCGACGCCGAACGTTCCGGTCATCAAAAGCGCTTTGCACGACTACTTGCGGCTACCCGTCGAACGGCCCTCGATGTTGCACAGCTGCTTCCTTAGCCTTGCGTCGAAGTTGGCGGCGACCAATCAGCTGCAGATCCTCGGCTTCGTACGCCTATGGGATTTACAACACTTGCGCCCGGAGGATTTCGAACGCTTCGTCACGCCCCAGGGAGAAACGTATTCGTCGCTGGCCGAAAAAGTTATCCTGCAAGCCGGCAAGGCTGCAGCCGCTTCCAATCAGGCCGACGCGCTCTTTGTTCTGCCCTATCTCGATACCGGCATCGAACGTTACCCGGACAATACCTGGCTGCAGCATGTCAAAGCAAAACTCTTGATCGGATTGGGCCGACACGACGACGCCCTGTCCTTCGGCATAAAAGTGGTCAAGGAAAAGATCGGGGAATTTTGGGCGTGGGAGCTACTAGGAACCATCTGCGCCGCGTCTGATCCGGGCGCGGCACTCAGTTGCTACTGTAAAGCCCTGCTGTGCTCGAAGGAAGAAAAGTTCATCGGTAAATTGCGCTTGCGACTGGCCCAGCTGTTAATCGCTAGTGCGCAGTTACCACGGGCCAAATGCGAGCTCGCATGCATCGTGTCTTTCAAATCCCAGGAAGGTCAGCGACTGTCGGACGAGGTGGCGCAACTGATCGCACAAGAGTGGTACGCACGCGTCGAGCCCGTCGCCTCCAATGACGATTTCTACGCAGCCAATACCGCACCCGCGGAAGCGTTGTTGTTCGCCACGCTGCCCTGGATGACGGCATCGCTCGGCGATCGTTTTATCGTGCCACGCCCTGAAGGCAGGCAAAGCAAGAAGCGCCGCTTGTTCGTTCGCACCGAGGGCATGCCATTCGAGGTGAGTCTCTCCGAATCCAGGTTCCCTTACCGGCAGCTGGCGCTGGGCGCCCCGCTTCGGGTGAAAGGCGAATTCGATCACCAGAAAAAATTTCAGCTGTTTGTCGTTGAACCACGTCCCGACGGCGTCGCTTGGGACGCGTTCTCCACGCGGATCGGTGTCGTCGAAGGAATCAACGCGGACAAGCAAGTTGTCTACGTCCTGGTGGAGCAGGGCGTCTCGGGTGTTCTGCCGATGAGCCAGTTGCGCGCCCAAGTCGCGTTGGGCGATCCGATTGCCGTGAAAGTCGCCAAATACACGACGAAAGATGGTGAGCGCTACCGCATCGTGGCCGCCGAAGTGACCGAGCAGACGCCGAGCAAAGCGCTCAAAAAGACCTTCAACGAACCGGTACGGGCCGACAAAGGCATGGGATTCACGCCAGGGGACATCTTTATTCCTCCGCCCTTGATGGATGCGCAGGACATCGCCGATGGCGACCAGGTGTCAGGTTTTGCGTTGTGGAGCCTGAACAAAAAACACAATACATGGGGCTGGAAGGCGGTCCAGGTCGCTAAGATAAAGGCCGCGCCAGCCGGCTAAGCTGGGCAACGTCAGTACCGTGTCTGACGAGTAGTCGCCACCCCGTGCACAACCGGCGGCGGCATAGCCCAACTGTTCGCTGCTGACTCAGAGTCAGCCCCCATTCCAGTCCGGCCGCGATCAGCGACGCGTAAGCCGTGCGATCTGCCAGTTGCATTCGGCATTTCGATAACGATCCTAGGTTATTGCAGCGATATCGCTACTACCTGTGATGATCTCGCATTTTTTTATCCGGTTGTCAACTACCAGCTTCGATCACTGTTGGTAAACAGTTCATCGATTGCAAAAACATAAAGCCTATCTGATCCTCTTTATTAACCCGCAATCGTAAATACAGATTCAAATTGATCGTGTAATGCCGCTATCGTCCTGAGAACACCAATTATGCATTAGCGATAAAACTTGCGGCTGCACACTAATCTGACGACAAACGAATCAAGGGGCATAACCGCACCCCAAGACGATGCCTATTTGCGCGTATCGAGATCGCGTTGGCAAACGCATAGAAGGAGTTTAGCGCCACAGGAAAGACAAACGGGTTTTACCGCCGAGCAAGCACCGATTAGATATACTCTTCTGGAGTAAAAGAGGTAGCAATGCGCAAAGACATCGATTTAAGAAGCGATTTGAAGGGCGAGCCGTCATGGATAATGTTTTTCGCGCGCAAGCCCGATGTGGCGGCTGGCAGTTTTGCCGGGCACGCCTTTGTCGGATTTGGTCGTGAAGACGCAGCACGACAGATGTCTTGGCAGGAAGGCTTCGGCTTATATCCGCAAAGCGACCCAGCCGGGGCAGCATCGTTGTTGTTGGGCAGAGTCCCAGGAAAACTGGTGAAGGAAGCGACGCTGAACTCCGATTTTGTGATCAGTTGTCGCGTGAGTCCAGGTCAATATGACGCCGTGTTGAAGGTAAAAGAAGCATGGGCGGAGAAACCCGAGTATCAACTCATCTATCAGGATTGCGTTACCTTCACCTTGGCAGCAGCAGGCAAACTTGGCCTACGATTACCGTCGCGTGAAACGTTACCTGACAATATATCTTTACCTATTACACTAATACAGAATCTCAGCGTGAATAGCACTGAGGATTTTCCGTTTGGTGTATGGACAAGCGGCGATGCGGCGAAGCGCTGGAGTCTGCAATTGGATTTGGAAACCGGTACCTGGACGGAGAACGCAGCCTCCGGCATGCGCCTCGACCAGCCGACCCGGATTATTCGTTTGGGCGATAAAAAATTTCGAATCGAACGCGGCAACAATGCCGAGGTACTCGCTTTTCTCGGCGCCCGCGATACCGTTCGCACAGCGCTTCTCGCGCGCGGCGTCAAGCCTTCCTACATGATTCTCGAGAGAACCGGCGTAGACCGATTCGATGCGCAGTGGTTCGGACTTCGCTGGGCGCTCGACGAAAAAAACAATCTGAAAAGTATCACGCAACCTGGCGAAGCGGCTGGCGCAGCGGTTGTCCTGAAGCGAGCGACTTAGCGCCACTCAGGTCATCAACGCTTCGCGCTAGCGTTGATTTGTTCTGCACTTGTCCGTCTACATTCGGAAACGGGAATACCCGGGGCGAGTGCCGCGTCGGTGGCAAGCCGGTCGAATTCGGTGACCGACTTTCTGCCGAGTGCAGGCAGCTTCTTTAACGGGTCGATGCGTTCCGGCCCAGCGCGCAGGTAAGCCCTGACACTTGGATACGGCAACACACCCTCGCTGGCTGCATAACGAAGTCCATTGTCGAGACGCACAGTTGCTTCGTTACAGCCCTGAATGAAGGCAGCGAGGGACAAATCGAGCAAGGAGTCGGACGATGGCAAGGTGTCGGACGATGTTGCCTCGGTACGTTCGGAACACAACACAACACAACCTTTCAAGTACGAATGTCGCGTCATCGACGCGGGTCGGAACAACATCGCTGCGTACGCCATGACGGCGCATTCATGAATTGCGTATTGCCCATATTCATGAATTGTTGCGAGCTAAATTAAACTTCTTTTAATTAAAAGAAAACTGCGCATCTTGATAGTTGTCGGGTTGATACAACGTAACCATCCAGGAAGCATCGCCAATTCAGTGCCGTTTCTCCGAGTGCGCTCAGCCCCTTTGTCGCTATCCGAGATATGTGCGCCACAATTGCGGATAAAAAGTAATCACAACCCAGCAGGCCGCCAGCGCCAACGACAAGGCAAACAAGCGCAACGCGCCGTTCGGACGGAGGATGCCGAGATAGCCGATGGCGATCGTTGTCATGTTTTTCTTGCTTCGATTTAGACTGCGCCAATGCGTCAGCAGTTTCAAGGCTGCAAACAGGCCAGTACCGGTGGCAGTCGACAATATCAAGACGCGGAAGAGGGCGAATATGTCGAGTTGATCCAAGGTGATCTTGCGGTAGACAATCCCGATCACCGCCATCGCCAAGGCAGCCAAGACCGAGACCGACAGATTCAGGTAGAGCGTCTTGCGGCTGTGAACGGCCGCGTCCTCGAGTTGAGTGCGTACCAGCGTGATCTTCTCGGTCACCAACACCGATACCTCCGCCTTGGCGACCGCGATGCGCGCATCGATCGTGCTCGCAATCTTCTCGGCAGCGTAGTCGATCAGCTGGATAATTTCTTCTTTGGTGACCCGGCGTTGATCGTGGATCTCATTGGAGATCAGCTGGATGTTCTCTTGAAGGCGATCGCTCGCTTGCTTGACCACGCCGCCTAACTCGGTTCCCGCCTGCGCGATCGCGCCCTGGACCATGGGATTTAATTGGGTGTCGACGACTTCGCCCACCATCTTCTGCACTTGCTTGAGCTCTCCCGCCCAATCGGTATTGAACAACGCCACGTTTATTCCCTATAAATACATGTTGTATGAGCACCCACGCCGCATTGCCGGTACGAGAGGCGCCGTCGCCCAGAGGAGTCGACGACTGCAAAGCGACGAATTGCGTCGCCTGTGTTCTAAAGTACCGTCAAATTGTTCAATGCATGCCAACGACGGCCCGTCCGCGCGGAGCAGATAGGCACAATAAAACCACCCGCTTGCACCTCCAGTTTGTCATTGACCGCCACAGAAGGGTCCAAATGCACGGGTTCAAACAGGCCGGATAGCGCGTTGCGATAAAGACCGTACAACGCTGTCATTCAAGCACCGCATTCTACAAGAATTGTCACTGTAACAAAGAAATTGCCGATAGTTAAGTGTTAGATGGCTTCTTGGATTGAATGCTGCTAATCAATCAGGAAAACGCGGTAGTCGCGGTCATGCATATTGGTAGGATTGCCCACGACGGACACATCAGCGGATTGACAGCTTGACTAAGACGACAAGATCAAGCGCACGAATGGCCGCTGTAGTGCTATGTGTTAGGCGGCGAATAAGGAATCTGAAGAAAATGAAACTGGCGGTTATAGAAGAAAAATGGTTCAAGTGCCAATATACGTCCGCCTCGCTGCGTCCGACACAATAGGCAACTCCAGGCGATCAGCAGGCCAGTGTTGTTCTCACAGAGGCTTCTTCGCGCCGCGCAATGCATTCAAGCGATACGCTGCGAGATGGAGAACGCTTGATTCGGCTGTGAGCAAATAAGTAGGGGCGGGTCCAAAAACCGGAGCTTAAACGTTCCCCTGCCGATATGTTGGTGGTGAGGCGGAACGTTTTTTTTGTCCGCTGCAAGACAGACAGCACTTACGTCTCAAACCCAGCATCGTCCACGCTTCAATAGTGGTTCGACTTTCGCCAAGCCGTCCAAGCGAGTACCTTTAGCGATGGCGGAACGTCAGCGTGACGAGATCCGCACAGTGAACGACCTCCGGTCTCAAAGCGGCGGGCGTGGACCTAATGTATAACGCGAGCTTGATAGAAAAATTTGTATTGATGCGGTCCTAACCTACAGTAGGTAATATGATTTAATGAGTATTCATTAATAACTACCTTCGGAGCATCCATGAGTTCCGTCCAAATCCAAATTCCCTTGAACATTACGGTATCGCTTGGCGACGGCGCGAGTGTTGCTGCCGCCTCCGCTCTGGCGCCAACCCTAACTGGACTATCGGCAGGTCTCGAGCGCGTGGAGATTGATCCGAACTATGCGGGGCGTGCTGGATATGACGAAGATTTTCTGGCAGTGCGCGTGCCCCTGCCGGTACTGGACGAAGAGCAGCGGCGCAACGCGGCAAAAAATGCGCTTGCTCAGGGCACCCAGGACCCAACTGTTCTGCCTTACCTGCACTTTTCGATTGTTATGAACCGTCGGCGGCAACTCGCGTATTACACGGCGGTCAATATCGATGGCACGCTGTCGAAAAATCCGAAGCGTGATCGCGACACGTGGTACTTCGATCCACGCATAGCCGAGTCTGAACAAATTGGCGGTGAGCTGTACGCTCGGAATGCGCTCGATCGAGGTCACTTGGTACGTCGCCTGGATCCGGCGTGGGGCCCGGATGCTTTGCGCGCCAATAATGACACGTTCCATTTCACGAATTGTTCTCCGCAACATGCTGACTTTAATCAGAATGACGAGACCTGGCAAGGTATTGAGAATTACCTACTGGGGTTGGCGACGGGTCGCAGTCAACGGCTTACGGTGTTTACTGGCCCAGTTTTAACCGATGAAGACCCACTCTATCGCGGGGTACGTATTCCCAAGCATTTCTGGAAAATCGCAGCGTATATGTCGGATGACGATCGTCTGACTGTTTCAGCCTATCTCCTTGGACAGGAAGAGCTGATCGGTGGTCTGGAGCGAGAGTTCGCGCCATCGACTTGGCAGGTGACAATTGAAGAGATCGTGGAAAGAACGTCTCTTAACTTCACGTACCTAAAAGACGCCCAAGTGGTAGTAACCGAGAAACCTGGTTTTGAAGCTGTGCTCGAGGGCGCGCCAGCGCGACGCAGGCTCGGCTCCGTCAGTGACATTGTCGCTTTGTGAGAAAAAACGTGGAACGTCTACGTCCCGTTTACGCTGAAGCCAGCAATCGCCTAGATAAAAAGGGTGACGTGCTCGCGGAAACGTATCACCACGTAGCGACCCGAACTGTTCGTCTACTCGACCCCGAGACGACAGCGTTAAGGACGAATCGGTTGGTTCAGTTCCCGTTGATAGCGAAGCAATTTGACAAAGATGTTCTGCGCGAAATTAAGTCACAGCGAGATGTTCGGCTTTTGAGTATAAAAGCCCAGACTCAGTTAGAGCGCGTAGTAGGAGAAGCAGACTTTCTCCCGGTTTGGTTTTTGCAGCGGGGGGCTGATTTACGACGTACCGTTGGGAAAGTGCAGGCGAAATCTTCGAACGGTTCCCAAATGAATGGCACGGGATTTTTAGTCGGCCCAGGTCTCCTTCTGACAAATTTCCATGTATTGGATTGGTCTGATTTAGAACAAGATCCGTTAGCCGAAATCGCTCCTCGCTCTACCGTTGTTTTTGACTACGAAGAGCAATTCGATGGAACATATGCCGAAAGTGCTACATTCGCTTTAGACCCCCGGACGCTGTTGCTTTTCAGTTCTTGGAGCGAACTAGACTATGTCTTGGTGGCAGTGCAACAGGTTAGTGTCGATGGCCGAAAAGTCGTCGCAGACTATGGCTATAATCGCCTTACTGCAGAGCTGGGTAAAATTGCGCGAGGCGAGCCGGTTTTCATCATCCAGCATCCCTCTGGTGAAATGAAGCAATTAGTATTGAATTCGAATAAACTGATTGAACGTGAGGAAAATTCGCCCTATCTGGTCTACGAGGCCGACACTAACACCGGCTCCTCAGGCTCGCCGGTGTACAACCGTCAGTGGGAGATCGTCGCACTTCATCATTCTGCCCAGTTTGCGCGCAACGACAATAACGAAATATTGGCGCTGAATGGTAGCGTTTGGTCGCCCGACCAGGGAACGGGCGAAATTAAATATCTAGGCTTGAACGAAGGAATTCGTATTAGCAAAATACTCGGGCATCTAGCGAATACTCTACAAAAATTCGACGAGGGTGCGGCCCTACCGACACCAGGATCGATTTCCTCAGATGGCGTGGCTCGCCTGCGTAAAATGTTAGAGACTAGGCAAGCAGCTCTTCCTGCCTCACTGGTTGGTCCCATCTTCACAGTACATAAGGATCCGCCAGAAGTTCACGCGCCAACGCGACGCTTTGCTCGACCTGAGTAGCTAGGCAAAGATGCACCTTGGTTCCGGGGTGGGGCGTTCGCAGCGAGGAGCGGATGGCCATCATAGTGCTTAACGGGTCGTTAATTGGACGCTTGCCGACGCCGCGCGGGGGAATGCGGTTTTGTGTAACGCTTGCGCACCTGCTTGGGCGTGGTCGCCTGGCGCAGCAGCTTCAAGCCCGTCCGGTGCATTCCCCGGCTTGCAACATCAGCCCAGTTGCTCACGAAACGCCCCTGCTCCAGACGCTTGGACCACACGCACAGGCCGCTGCGGTCGAAGTACAGGACACGGATCTGGGTCGCTCGGCGGTTAATGAACCCGAACAGGTGCCCAGACAGTGGATACCCGACTCGCGACAGCGGCCTGGGTGAGCTTTTGGTGCTTGCGGGCTGATACGAGCAGCTGCCCGAGCTGTGGCGCAGTGAGGACAAAATAGGATATCGACGCGACCGCCATGTTAAAGTATCCCTAGTTCAGATAAGACTATTAGCCGAAAATCGGATAAATTTAATATAGCTGAAATACAGCTGAAGTTCATATTGCTGAATTACGGATCAACCGCAGCATAGGTGCGAGCGCTATAGGCTAGGTCTTGTGCAGGCACCGCCTGCCGGCCTGTTGTGGTACGACGGAGGTGAACGATGGCAAACGTTACTTTCATCAATGGGCTGTCCGGTGACGCCTACCTACACATGCGCATCGGCCCGGTTAACGTGGATCCAGATGCGCGTGGGACCAGTAATACCGTGGTCAGGCGCGGCGAGCCGGCCGAGATCCAGGTCGGCGACGGCGACGTCTGGTACTGCTTCGGGAACCAGCTTGTCAGTTCAGCGGAAGACCCGTCACTATGCAACGCGCCCGGGGGCGCCAGCGTCACCCTCGACACATCGGCACCCTGCTACGTAGACAACTGAGCTAGCGCCGCTGACGTACGGCCGCCGCGTGCGCCGCCTCCTTGTCCACAGCGGCACTGCACGGTAGCGTCGCCGTCATGTTGAGATCGTACTTCTTGTTGTAGTCCGACCGCTGCTATCAAAAACGTGCGCAAAAGTACGCACCGCTCTCTTCCTGCCCCGAACCGTCCTGCTGACCGTATTCGTGCCTGACAGGCGTGACTTTCCCGCCTGCTGCCGGAATCATTCCGGCAGCAGTGTCCGGCGTTGCCGCCGGACTCGCCACGGGTAGCGCAGTGCGCGCCGCAAGGGCGCCGGTTGCGAGCCGTTGTAGATTGATGGCCGCGTTCACATCACGGTCGTGCCGGACGCCGCAACGGCAGGTCCACACGCGTTCGACTAAGGCCAGCGAACCATTCTTCCGACCGCAGGCGCAGCACAGCTTGCTGGACGGATACCAGCGGTCGGCCAGCACGATCACCGTGCCGTAGCGTAGGGCCTTGTACTGCAGCTGGCGCCGGATCTCATGAAAGCCGACATCGGCAATGCTGCGCGCCAGGCGCGCATTGGCCAGCATCCCCTTGACGTGCAGGTCCTCGATCGCCACCGCCTGGTTTTCGCGGCAGAGCCGCGTGGTGAGCTTGTGAATAAAATCCGCGCGCACCCGGGCGATGCGCGCATGCAGGCGTGCGAGACTACGCGCGCCTTTGGTCTGGTTGATGGATCTCGACAGGCGTGTTCCCTTCGGAATGGCGCCGGCGATGCCTGCAGCGGCCTTGGCCGCTTTCATTTTCCGCGAGTGGCGGCGCGAGCGAATACGCAAGCGGCGCAGCGCCGAGCGTAAGGGGCGCTGCGCTGCGATCTTCTCGCCCGTGCTCAGCGTGGCTGCGGCGCTCACGCCCAGGTCGGCGCCCACCACCCCGTCGCCAGTGCGACACGTCTGTGCAACCCCATCGGGCACCTCGACCTGGACCGCGAGGAACCAATGGTCGGCCTCGCGGGAGACACTGCCCCCCATGATCTTGCCGGGAAACCGCAGCGCCTCGGCCAGCGCCACCCGCCCGACCTTCGGCAGGACGGCGTTTTTGCCCTCGACGCGAAACTTGTCGTTGGCAACATAAAAGCTGTCGCGGCAACGTCCTTTCTTCTTGAAGCGGGGCCGGTGGCCAGGCTGGCCTGCCTTGCGCGCCGTGAGATAGCGGGTCCATGCCTTGGCCAGGTGCGCGAACGGCTGCGCGTGGGCGTCGCGGTGGATCGTGCGCAGCCAGGGCCGACCCTCGCTGTCGAGCCAGTCTGGATGGGCGTACTTGATGGCATTGAACTGTTTTTTCAGCGCCATCGCGTCGGGCCGCAGGCCGGCGCCGATCTGGCGCTGCCACTCGGCCAGAGCCCAGTTCCAGACGCGGCGAGCAGTGCCGGCTGCGCGGGCAAAATAGTCGCACTGCTGCGGCGTCGGTTCAAGCCTGATGCGATGGGCCAGCAACATGCGAAGCGTCCTGTTTCAGTGCAGCGTCGAGCTGGCGGCGGTAGTTGCGCAGGCCGTACAAACGACTGGAGAAGCAGTGCACGATCGTCATCATGTCCTGCACCATTTCCTGTTCTGGCGACAACCGCTCCTGATTCAGTACGAGCAGCTCGCAGCCATTCATGTGGGCGAAATGCTCGAACCACTCGAAACCAAAGCGGGTCAGCCGGTCGCGGTGCACCAGCACCAGCGTACCTACCTCACGGCGGCCGATGGCGTCGGTCAGTTCCAGCAGGCGGCGGCGCCGGAAGTTCAGACCACCGCCAACTTCTTCCACAAACTCGACGCCTGCCAGGGCGCGCGCCACGCAAAATTCCTCGAGTACCCGGCGTTGGTTGCGCAGGTCCGGTTTCTGGGCAGCGCTGGAGACCCGGCAGTATGCAACTACGCGACGAGAAGCAGTGGGCAGCGGCAACCCGAGCCGCGCCGCAAGCTGGGATTCGCTGTACAGGCGCAGGCCGGTCGGGCTGCGCGTCAGCGGCGCAAACACTCCACTGCGGTCCCATCGCTGGAGCGTTTTGACCGTTACCCCCAACCGACGGGCCGCCGCTCCGCTCTTGACCATCGCTTCCATGGTGTCCTCGTGTCTACCTTCGCGTATGGTTGGACACCAAAGTTACGACTAGAGTTCATCTCCTTCAGGACGATTTACCTGGGCGGCAAGGCAGGAATGCACTGCCGGACGCTGCGGCGGCAAGCGGCCAGGCATCGGTCATTGAAGGATTATTGAAGCAACTGCGTCACCGGATTTTTCTTATCATATCCGGCGCCAGGGCGAAACAGCGGGCAACGTTGTAAAAATCATACGTAAAAAAATATTATTAACTTGCTGTATTTAGGCATCTGCCGCAGGCGTATGCTTGAACGCTGGCGTATTCGCCTGCTTCGCGTGTAAAGCAGAGCCACTGCAAGCGATTAGCCAACGCAGGAGCGGCGCAGCGGACCGGCAGCGATTAACCACACCGCAGAAAACATGCTTACGAACGGCAAAAAATTAGGTTAACTCTTGGTTATTCGACGTACATGAATTTATTGGGCAGAGAGGGCGCAATGGACGTACTCGGTTCGGTCAAGGAGACACCTCAGGGTGCACGTTTCTTTCCAGCAGAAAAACCAGATCGTGGACTGATGTTGACGGACATTCCCGAGCAGGCCGCTGAGATCCCTGTAGAAATCGATATCCGTTCCTACGTTGGAAGCGATATTCGCTTTACCTGCCAAAGCATGGGCGACACCTGGGCCTGGCAGGTCCAGGACATCGAATTGGCGTCCGGATAACCGAACGTCCGCCGATATATCGGCCAGACATTAGCTCCGTCTTAGGCGATCAGCGGGGGATGGACCTGGGATAGGAGCAAGGCAGAGGACAGGACTGGCCCGTGTCGAGGGACACGGCCCTGACCAGGAAAATCTTGCCCTCGGTTTGCTAACAAGACAAAACCCGAAGCTCAGTCCGGCCGTTTCCGGTCTCGATATCAGCGGTTGCTTCACGCTTCCGCCACGGCGTACTCGTCCAACACGAGCAGGTCCTGCACCGCGACGAGAGTGCCGCGATGACTTCTTAATCGCACCCAACATTCCAAGATCCTGAAGAGCGGTATTGCGAAATTATTACGCAAAAAGAATATTTACTATTTGTTTTTTTGTTAGAAACACTAGCGTATGCTCGTGTAGGCAAACATAGGGTAATTCGAGGTCGCCTTGAATGTTTGGTCGTTGTTCGTCGGCGAATAACCGTACCCTTGAGAATGCCTTTGGGTACCGAGGCGCGGATTGATAGTTAAGAAGGTAGAGGCGCAGACCAACCATGAGCAACGCCCGAGCATGGGAAGGGAAGCTAGACCCCTTTGGTCGCCTCCGAGCGGAAGAGGGGCTCCCAGAAGGTGGGGTCGACGTCACCGTTCGCCTCGTTAGTTCTGACACGGCGATGGCTCGGCAGGCCGAGCAGGCCGGCTTAAAGCTATACGCCCAAGTCGGCGAGATCCTCGCCGGCCACGTGGCTGATTCGACCGACTTGAAAAACATCGCGGAGCTGGAGTGCGTGCAGGAAGTGCAACTGACCCGGCCCCACTACCCGGACCGGCCGTGATTCCGAGAACTGGAGATACCCGATGAATGAACACAAACTCGACCCCAGGCTGCGCTACTTGCAAGAGCAGTCGGCGGCAACGCGGACGGAATTGGCCGATTCCATCCGCCTACGGACCGCCAAAGCTGTGAGCCGCACGGTCGGGATCGAGGTCGAGGTATTGCTACGCTGCCGAAAGGACCGGGGGACGAAGACGGTTCGCAGCGTCGAGCGGAAATTGGCCAACTATGGCGTGACGATCCAAGCCACGGTAGACGGGCCGGAGATCGTCGTTAGCGGGCTGGTGCCAGTCGACCGGCTCGACGACCTGCTCGCCGAGAACTGGGTCGAGGTGGTCGACGCCTCCACACAGCTGTTCTCCGAGTTGGACTTGTCGGGCGCTGATGTTGCCGTCAGGCTCGTGCACACAGTTCCGCCAACGGTGCGCGGCACCAACGTGCTGGTCGGCGTGGTCGACGGCGGTATTGACTTCACCCACGACGACTTCCGCAACACGGACGGGACGTCGCGCATCCGCTTCCTGTGGGACCAGCGTGCCGCTTCGGTTGCGGGTGGCCGGGTACCATTTGGACGGGAGTACACCAGGGCCCAACTCGACGCGGCCCTGCGCACCAGCCCGGCTCCCGTCCCGATCGCCCACACGGACTCTGGCGGCCATGGCACGCACGTCGCCGGCATCTGTGCGGGCAACGGTCGCAAGTCGAGCGGGCGGTTCGTAGGTATGGCACCAGACGCCGAGCTGGTGGTCGTCGCCGTTCGCAGTGACGCCGGGACGATGGGCGAGTCGACGTCCGTGGTGGCAGCCTGCCGGTACATCGTCGACCGCGCGCGCGAGCTGCAGCGACCGGTCGCAATCAATATGAGTTTAGGCAACAACGGTGGCGGCCACTCTGGCGAGATGCCGCTGGAGACGGCGATGGACAACCTAGCGCGAGAGCCCGGGGTGGTCCTCGTCAAGTCAGCTGGCAACGAGCAGACGTGGCGCATACACGCCAGCGGGACCGTGGTGCAGGGGGGCACCGCTCGCCGACAGTTCGACTCCCAGGGAAATACCCAGGGAAATAATGAGCAGCAAGACGTGTTCGAGGTCTGGTTTGACGCCGCCGACCGCATCGGCATCGCCGTCCAGCCGCCTGGCGGCCCGCTTCCTGTGGCCAACGACTTCGTCCTGCCGGGGGCGACGAACACCTTTCAGACGGACGCGAACAACACCATCCGGATCGACGCCCTGACCGTGGACGCCGGAGGCAGTGGGGACGTCCGGGCAATGGTGTTCATCGGCCGCGGCAGCGCTCCCCGCATCCAGCCGGGCCGCTGGTCGTTACACTTGCGTGGTGACCACGTAACCGACGGCACATTCCACGTCTGGATCGAGCGGGCGGCCCGAGGCCAGGGCGTCACCGAGCAGTCGCGGTTTACCGCGGCCGACAACGACCCGGCGTGCACGATCAGCGTCCCGGGAACGGCCCGGCGGGTAATCACGGTGGGGTCGTACGTGACCCGCCCTGGTAACGGTACCGCCGTCGGGGAACTGTCGCGGTTCAGCAGCCGCGGGCCGACGCGGTACGGGCTGCACAAGCCCGAGATCGCAGCCCCGGGCGAGAAGATCGCGTCGACCCTGTCGTTGGCATCTAGTGACAACCCGTTCGTCGTCGGGTACACGCTGATGTCCGGGACGAGCATGGCTGCCCCGCACATCACCGGGGCAGCGGCTCTGCTGCTGGAGGTCAACCCGCGCTTCACCTGCGCGCAGGTAAAACAGTTGCTCGCGCAGTCGGCCCGCCGCGACGGCGCCGCCACCGCCGCCCCAGACGATAGCTGGGGGAACGGGCGGCTGACGGTGCAGCGGGCTATCGAGCTGGCGCGGACGGTCCAGTTCCCGGTGGTCACCAACGCTGCCGTCAACGAGACCCGGCTAGAATGGGCGACAGATATCCCGACCACTGGGGCGGTACGGTTTAACCCACTGCAGCGGCGGATGGCACTGGGCCGGGCCGCAGGCAGTCGGTCCATCCTAACGCCTGCAAGCCAGCAAGCGATCGACCTGCGCGACCTCCCGTCGGGCACGTACTTCTGTGAGATCTTGGCGTTCGCGACCACCCCCGAACAGTGGGAGACAATTGACGACAACCTAGGCCAGCAGTACGTTGTGGTGGTCCCCTGACTTCCAGTTATCAAGCGTCGCCTCCTCGAATTCGCGCGCACTGGTGGAACCAAGACTAGGCAATGCGCGTAAAGCGGCAACGCGCTTCGGACCATCACGTAGATACGCTTCAACCGTCGCGTAAGGGCAGCTACCGTCCTCGGCGGCCCTCTGGAGGACGCGCCATAAGCGAGCGCTCACTCTCGGCTGCCGCGCGACGAAATCGAACAAGCAGATGTCGAAGTTGTCCGGCTGCACGCTGTCCGCATCGCGCTCGCCTGCGCCGTGCGCTTCTTGCTGATCGAACACGACGCCTGGGGCGAGTGCCGCGTCGGTAGCAAGCCGGTCAAATTCGTTGACCGACTTTGTGCCTAATAATGGCAGCTTCTTTAACGCATCGATGCGTTCCGGCCCGGCACGCAGGTAAGCCCTGACACTTGGATACGGCAGCACCCCCTCGCTGGCTGCGTAACGAAGTCCATTGTCGAGACGCACAGAGGCCTCGTTACAGCCCTGAATGACGGCATCGAGGGACAAATCGAGCAAGGAGTCAGACGATGTTGCCTCAGTACGTTCGAAACACAACACAACAGAACCTTTCAAGTACGAATGTCGCGTCATCGACGCGGGTCAGAACAACATCGCTGCGTACGCCATGACGGCGCATTCGTGAATTGCGTATTGCTTATTTGACTATGCCCTACGAGGTCGCCTGGGCGCCAAAGAGCCGCAGGACATCGTCATCGATGGTGCTGCGGTGTTGGCGCTTGTGACAACCGAGAACCATTGTCCTGAAGAGCGCTGGCAACGCCTGGTAGCGATGGCCGATGCCCGTTCTGGTCTCGACGACGGCAAGAGATCGAGCTCGGGCGCGTCGCGCCGCTGGTACAGGTCGACGTGCGTACTGTGCGCAACGCGGTCAGCAGCGGCGAGATGTTCGCGACGAAGGAAGGCGGCTACCAGTACATCGACAATATGTCAGCACGGCACTGGCTCGCCGGGCGCCGTGGTTTCAAGCCTACCGAGGTTGCGGATGATATGCGCGTGTTGGCAATCGATAACGTCTCCACGCCTTCCCAGTTTGCTGCTCTTCTGACGAGTCAGCGCAAGCAACTCGGCTTGAATGGGACCGAAGCAAAGCTGGTGGTTCTACACCCGGCAGTGTCCGCTCCAGCCTTGGGCCAGCTTGAAGCAGGGGTCTTTGCGTTGCCACTGGACGCCGCTTTTCCGTTGGCCGACTTTTACCAGCTGCCCCGTCAAGCTTTCCTGGCCTGCGTTATGCGCGTTTTCTTCCGAGCCGAGCTTGACGCTATTATCGGCAGCCCGACCAGCATGGTGACCGCATGAACCCGCTTGCTCTGACGCATCACGCCTGCAAGCGTAGTCGGCAGAGGGGCATCAGTGCTCTCTAGATTCAGCTGATTAGCGTGTTCGGGGAAGATCATCTTCAGGCGGGTGGTTGCTCGCTCAGTTATATCCCGCGAAAGCGTCTGCAGCAGTTGCGCGAAGCGATCGACCGGCTCGAATCGGTGGCACTCGTAAAAACACCGCAAGAGGCGGTGGTCACGGTCATGTACGTTGGTCGTCGGATTGCCCACAGTGGACACATCAGCTGATGGACCGCTTGACGAGGATGATCGCTCACGTGCACGAACGTCCGCTCAGTGGGCGTTCATCAGCGATGGTGGCTAATTAAGACGCCCCACAGGCCATAATTGTCATATGGCAACATCTTTGCTATACTCGTTTGTTTAACAGCCTCTTATAAAGCTGTTTGTTGGTTGCGCAAAGAAAGAATCAATACAAAATGAAGCTCGCGGTCATAGAAGGAAAATGGTTCAAGCGCCAAAACACGTCCGTCAGAGGCATGTTTGACTTGCTAAGCGATATCTACTGCGACTCGCCGCATCATTATCACTACGAAATGTTCAACGATGGTCGGGCTTTCAGAGAGATTTTCCTGCGCCTCAGCGCGGCGGATGGTGTGCACAACATCTATGTTGCTGGGCACGGTAGCGAAAACGCTATCTATGGTTCGAATAGCGAGGCGATATCTAAAACTGTGATTAAAAATACGATCAGCGAAGCGGCCGACAACGCGGGGCGATTGGATTCTTTATATTTCGGCAGCTGCCTCTTTGGCAACCACGATATTCTCAAAGAGCTTCTCGAAGCCAGCACCAGGATTAAATGGATCGCGGGATACGAAAAAAGTATCGACTTTATCGATTCCTCTTCCTTTGACTGGCTCTTCTGGAACCGCTATATCCGTACCGAAGGCACTGCACTCGATCGTATTTACAAGACGGTTGATCGGCTCCAAAAGGACGCGCCTGGCCTTATCCAGCGCCTCGGTTTCCGGGTCTTCGCCTCGAACGCGGGATTTTGTCAATTGATTTGATGCGTGGTTTGTTCGGTGGGTAAAGGGGGCTGCGTCGTTTAGCCATCGCATTCACCGCCAGCCCCTATAAAAAGCGCGCTTATCATTTGGACAATGCGATAGGGCGATCCTGCCTAGAAAATTCACGTTTGGAGCGCGCCACGGCCCGGTTGGGCTTTCTCCCTCGTCGTCTACTTTGTACTCGCTAAGCAGACGACGACATCAGGACGGCAGGGAGGAACAGCGCCCTGTCACGCTGCGGTTCGTGTCTTGCCCATCCAGAACCAAGGGTGTTCATGCCGGGCCGCGAGGAAGACGATTCCACATGGTTCAGCGAGCTGCCCGAAGCGCTTATCGTGTGTCCTCAGTGAGCTAGGAGTCAGCCACGCTGACGCCAGGAGCGTCAGATCGACCAGAGCACACTTGAGCCAAACAGCTATTCGCGCTCGCTCGACTCGCTCACCTCGCTCAGGGCAAGCCTAAACACAGTGCGACATCCGGTGTCGCCGGCCAGTGTCAGAGTTCGGCTTCCATTGTTTTGCGGCGCCTACCTGATGCATGCTCGTGTCATCGATCCATCTTTTCATTCCGCTTCGTCCCCCTCGTCCGCCCAGTGCGTGCAATGGAAGGCGTACGACTCGGCGCAGGGACCGTTGCGCTTCCTACTCATGCACGTGACGGCCGATCCACAGGGCGTCCTCGAGGGGGCGCCTGGCTGCCGCGTGCTCGCGTCGGCACGCTGCGTGTTGCGCAGTGGGGTGGTGTACGGCATCGCCCTGCAAGGACCAGGTGATGCATTGGTTGATGCGTGCCGCGTGCTGGCCGCAGTACTGCCGCAGTACGGTTATGACGAGAGTTTCTTTTCCGACGTCGACCGTGAGATTGCCGACGCACTTCAGGCAGCAGGATATGACTCCGTTCGGGCGAGACTGGAGCGCAATGCCGCGACCCTTCCGCGCCCCGTCGTGGCGGTGCCGCAGGTCGAAAGGCTGCTGCTGGCCGTCGTCAATCGGCAACGAGGCGGCCGCGGCCGCGCACCCCTGACAAGCCTGCCGGATGCGCTGCGCGAGCGGGTTGGCTTCTCCCATGGAGCTGGCAGCACGGATGACAAGCGCGACCCAGCCGTCGCCGCCTACGAGAACGTCCTGGACATCCACGCGCGGAACTACATGGCAAGCGCGCGAACCGTCTATGGACATCCACTTGACCGCCTGGCCGTGTACAACTTCATTGCCGGCCGCGCTGGAAAGAGCCGCTACCGCGCCCAGGCTTTGCGGGCACTGCCATGGATATTGCCGCTCATGACTGCACCGGAACGGGGACGGATACTTCTTGAAGTGGTGACCATACGCGCTGCAATCGATGAGGCCGAGCCGCTGCACGAGGCCGTCGCGCGTGCTTTCGACGTGCCGCGCGAGGTGGTCCGGTGGTCGAGCTGCAGGACCTTGCCGGAACACTGGCAGCTGGATGACGTTCGCCTCCGTAGATTGCTCGTTGCGCTGTCTTGGATCCCCCCGCAACGCCGGCCGCAGTCGCCAACCCAGTTCGGCGATCTCATGCAGCTATGTGACGTCCTCGCCCGAATTTTCCGCTTCCGCAACGACCATGGCGATCTTCGGATGCGCGCCTGGTCAGTGCTCCATGGTCCGTGCATGCGGTCTTGGGTGGCCGAGTGTCAGCATGGATGGGCCTTGCATGCTAGGCACTCCGATCCGCAGGGCTTTGCAACCGAATGTGCGGATGCGTCCGACTTCTTGAGTACGCTAGTCGAGGCGGTACAGGATGGGAAAGAGTCCGAAGACGAGGCGACCTTGGCTCTCGTCATACGCTGGGCCGCAGCGATCAGCCTGCGACGCTTGCTCGACCTGTCACGCCAATGGCACGCGGATGCTTTTCCAGCGGCAGGCACGCCGGCGGCCGAACCAGACGTTGTTGCTTGGCCCGCCATTCTTCCCGAAGCCATGCGATTTAACGAGGTGACCGCCGTCGAATTGACCAGCGCTGCGCAACTCCACGCGGAGGGGGCGCGCATGGGACACTGTGTCGCCTCTTACGATCGCGTCTGTTACAACGGCCGCAGCGCCATTGTGTCCTTGCGTGCGGCATCAGGTACCGTATTGTCGACCGCTGAGCTCCGCCTGGTCGGAGAAGGGGACCTACGCGTGGCGGTCGAACAGCATCGGTCTGTGCGCAACAGCGCTCCCGGCGTCGCATCCCAACGGGCGCTCGAGGCGCTGGTTCGTTATCTAAACGATCCCGCAGCGGCGCCGTTCCTGCGCGCACGGGACAACTTCCAGCGACGCCATCGTGGACGAGCGCGCCTGCAGAAGCGTGTGCGTGAAGCTCACGCCCATCAGGTCGCTTTGACGCTTGCACGGAGCGCCGCAGGCGGCTTGTGATAGATGTAACTGCCGCGCCCGGCGGGTCTAAATACGCGTTCAGTATTTAGCCATGAATCGGTCGGCCTCAGCTCGCATCGAGACGTATTCGTAGATAGACCGGGCTGCTCGACTGTAAGCGTTGCGCTGATGGCATATCTGACGCATGGCGACCTCGCCAGCCATATTTGATCACTGGGTTGCGATATGGTCAGCGCCAGCACGCGAATTTAGCCAGGATTCGATCAATTGGTTGGATAAGGAGCAATTCCGAGAACCGAGATCGCCCCTGGCCGGGAGGATACGCCGGTTTTGACGCGAACACATTTAACGGCGTCGACGCCTCTTGGACGAGAACGCGATTTTTCTCGCTACTTAAGGACACTACTGCTGTCGAAACGACTCAAGACTCGAAATAAGGTCAGCGAAATGATGAACCGTTCTTCACGAATCGACAGTACGACTGTGATGTCGAGCATCATGCGTGGGGCCGTGTATTAACACCACTGCAGTAGGCGTGGCGCACCGGAGAGTGTTAGGTCGATACTTTGTACTTTGTCCGCACAACGAAGCAATAGGCGGTCCGTGCTTAAATCCTGCAGGATGCCGTCATGAGGGATATCCCCGCCGGGAGTGGCGCACTTGCCCGACAATGCGACAAAATACGGGCCGTCAACTGGTTCGGCATTGCGTTGCTCAAGCATCATTCCTGGAGTCTCACTGGCAAAGTTGATCGGCCATCGCGCGTCTGACCACCACAAATGAACGTTTGCGAGCAAGCGACGTAAGTAAGCAGCTGCACCAGGCGAATGTCTGTCAAAGCACGACAGATACGCTTGAGCCTGTTTAATCGACTCGCAACAATCAAATCGACATGGATAGTGACTGATGGCAGATGTCGGGAAGCTGGCGAATGGGTAGTCTCGCAGAAGAATATTGCACTCCGCTGCAAAACGCCGCGTTCGCTTTACGGCCACGGCGACCAGATTAGTCTGCCGCACCACATGATCGTCACACCTTACTTTATCTGTCCGCGCAGCCCAGTTTGTACAGCAAATCGGGTAACCTAATGCGTGTCCAATATCGGCATACGATGTTGGCGATATAAGCGCAGCAGCCAACGCCTCGAGGGCATTCTCGGATCGAGCGATAAATAGCTGCCAAAGAAAGTCGTCTGTGACATGACGACGGGCAGGCGCTACTTGCGCAACGTTGCGGAATCGACGTCTTGGCGTCGCAGCAAAAATATGAAATTGCGCTCAGCTAACCACCTAGTGAGACTTGGGACCTGATGGGGCCGTACCGTAACTCGCATGACGGGCTTCATGCCGTGGTAGACCACAACCAGTTCCAAAAACGCCGCATGTAATTCCGGAGGCACATCCATTAGGATCGATTGCAATTCTCGAGAAATCGATGAAAGTGAGATCATTAGCTGAAATGATAAAACCTGAATTGATCGTCCAGCAAGTGTAGCGATCCGATGCGAATGCTGCCCCTATTTATATTTATCTCGCGGCCGACGAGCTGATCCGCCGATAGGACATGAGAGGCAGATTGCTTTCGCACCTGATCGACGCGCTGAGTGTGAGCCTCAGGCTTGGACGTATTAAGTTGCACATATGAGCCATCTGATCCATATAGGATCGATCCCGACAGCCGATTGCAATAC
The DNA here is from genome assembly GCF_059801075.1 of Massilia sp. LXY-5. Taxonomy (NCBI): domain Bacteria; kingdom Pseudomonadati; phylum Pseudomonadota; class Betaproteobacteria; order Burkholderiales; family Oxalobacteraceae; genus Massilia; species Massilia sp. LXY-5. Next base: position 174,562 of record NZ_JBNNEH010000008.1, on the reverse strand, counting down.
AAGCGTGCATCTTGAGGACACGCATCAAACAGGACCGAAAAGGCGTTCTTGGCTATTTGGATCGAGCCCAAGCAGTCTGGGGAACAAGGGACGTGCGTAATCAAGGCGCAGTCATCGTCCAGTAGACATACATTCATCAGCCAGTTCGCCACCAAACCGTTCTCGAATATGAAAAACACGGGATTTGCGGCAAGCATAGGATGGCGAGCCACCTCCCGGAACATCCTTGTACAGCAATGTGGATAGCCAAGGAGCCTGCCGGCTTCAGTAATGTCACACCGTTCATCAGCACTGCGCAGTCTCTCGGCAACATCTCTAGAGGCGGCGACATAAAGATAGCTCTTCATTATCCTAGAGCTTGTGTACAGCCCTGGTCCGAAAGAAGCCCATTCGCGCGACAGCGACCGGCTAGTGGATGGGCGGATCTCTTCGAAGCCAGCGACAACGCTTAGCCCAAGGTGCCTGAGCTCAGTCGAGATCCTATTCAGTTTATTTCGGTCGACGCAGACGCGCGCCGAGAGTTTACTGCCGCGTGCGACCGATATAATCTCAAGAGCGGATGTACTGGAAACCCACTGCCTGAGCCCAATGAACGCCTGGTTTAATTCCATGGTAGTTAGCCGCTTTTGAGAGCTCGCTGGGATTTTCGACGATCCATTCGAGCAGCAGATCGAAGATCAATTTTGTGTGAAGACAGTTGCGGGTATCTGCATGGCGGGATGAAAGTTGTCCTTCAACTGCTCTTTCGTATACTGGGCAACTTGAGCAAACCGGGCGGTACGCGCACTTCTGACATTCTTGATCATTTGGAATAGAAAGCGTCTTTAGCTCCCGCGTCCTACGGCCAAATACGACGTCATCATAGGAAGATGTTGTGACGTTGCCAATTTTAAATTCGGGAAAGTCACGTCCCTCATCGCAGGTATATATGTCCCCATTATAGTCATAAAGCAACTGACTATGTACCATACCGCATGGACTTCCGAAATCAGCGAATTCAACGTCGCGTCCCTCAATAAGTTTTTTCAAGGCAAGTACCATCCGCCGTTCCATAGGATAGTTGTCATCCCTCCACAACTGTCGCATGTAATCTGCGCACTCTCGGTACATACTCAAGAATGTATTGTCGTCGATTCCAACAGTTTCCCAGTTTTGACGTGCAGAATTGATTGGATATACCGGTTGAAACGATACTGTCCTTGCGCCACCGCGCAGTTGACCATCGATAATTTCACGCCAATAAGGCAGGCTTTGCTTCGAGACGGTAGGCAAAAACGGTAACTGGTGTCGCTCGATCATTTTAATAACACGCTGGGCAGTTGGTTGACCCTTATTGCTTACTCTATGTTGATCGTGGAGACTTGGCACGCCGTCGTAGGAGGTTCCGATTCGCACGTCATACTTCCGAGAGAATGTCATTATCTCTTCAGTGAGAAGCGTCCCGTTGGTCTGGACAGAGATGTAAATTTCAACGCCACGTTTGGCATATTCAGCGCGAATTTTAGGCACGAGATGCTTCATTACATTCATGTTCAAAAGAGACTCTCCGCCCTGAAACTCGAACGATTGCACTTGGGCATTGCTCTTTAGCGCGAACTCAAGTATCTGGTCTGCAACGCTAGGTTTGAGGTCATAGTTGCGACTTGAGTTGGCCGGTACCACCGGCGCGTGACAATAGCTGCAAGAAAGATTGCACCTTAGAGTGGACACCAAAATGTGGTGGACGGGGTGTCTGTAGTGGGCGTGCGTCCAAGCGTAATTCTGTTCTGTTACGTCGACGGCATTCTCTTTGGTAAGGATGAGCCCAAGCAGTTGCAGGCGGTCGTATAAATCTGCAGGTATCGCCACGCTGTTTAACTGCGAGGCCTCGTCATCGGAGAGCAATGCCCAAGCGCCAGTGCTGGCGGATGCAAACCAACCATGCCCCGGTAGCTTGCGCATCGTTGCGAGCGATGTCCACTGGCTACGAAACACCACGTCCTGCCCGATCGCCTCGTCATAAAAGAACATTTGGCGCATGGCTACCTCACGCTAGTCGATTGTGAATTTCTCTATCATGCACAGGCTCGCGATCGTGTACAGGCTCGCGATCGTGCACTGGTTCGCGATCGTGTACCGGTTCGCGATCATGTACCGGAGGCGGTTCACGGTCATGCGGCTCGCGATCATGTTGCGCACGGTCGTGTATCGGTGGCGGAGGTGGCGGAGGTGGTGGAGGTGGAGGAGGGGGTGGAGAAGGTGGATTGATGGGCGTATAGTTAGTCGGCATCGTCGTTACCGGCAGTCCTAACGTCAGCGGTGGGTCACCCGCGTCTTCCCCTTCATCCATCCCGCCGATGGAAACATTGACCGTCCAGTCACCGCTGAGCAGCGGTTCGGCGGTGAACCTGCCGAGTGAACTGCGTTTAAGATTTGATTCATGTGGTCATCGCTGACCCTGACACACCCGTGAGTCGGTCGAAGCTGCCCTTGCGCGTTAGTGTTGCCACCGTGAATCTGTAGGCCAACTCGACCGTTTTGTGCGGCTTGCAGCGCTTGTCCGGCAGTCGGTGTGAGCCGGATTCGATCATTCGGCCCATGTTTGACGGCATCCTGAGCGGACTGTGGGGCCTGAAATCCGTCGACCGTGTAATCGCCCGTCGGTGTATCGCCGTAAGGGCGTGTAGGGTCGACAATCGATTGATTCGGGTCGCCGGTGCCGTTCCCATGTTGTTGTGCCGTCCCGCGATCAGCCCTTCCATATGCTGGGAACGGGCCCGCTATGAGGCTTCCGTCATCGCCGATCACCCTTACATCCCCAAGTTGCCTTCTGTCATCCGGTAAACGAATCTCGATTCTTGGCATAGCTCCTCCTAGAAGAACTTTGATGTTCAGTATATATTGGTAGACCTCGAATGTCGAAAAGTCATGGGGAAATCTGTGTCTTCTGCCAACGTTCCGCAATGCATCCGTTATTTGGTATCTAGTGGCGTTGCAAATTACCCTCACTCTGGTGGGACTTTGCTAGATCACCTGTTGGGAACGGCGTCATTGCTGGAGATTTGGCGCTGTCCGGACTACGTCGTATGCGCGGGTATGACACACGCTCTGTTCGAAGAACCATTCAGTAAAATTCTCGACCGTATGGCTCATGAACAACTTCTAACTTGTATCGGGGCACGTGCTATTCGTACAGCCCTCCTTTACGGACTTCGGAGGCATACTAAATTATTCGCTGATTTGGTGGGGTCTGAACCAGAGATCGATCTAGCCCCAAAGGACTTAACCGACCAAGCGCATATCGTTGCCGCTAACTTCATTGATCAGTTTACCCGGATTGGTACGACGGCCCGCCCGCACACGTGGCCGAGCTCGGTTGACGACTACCTCTGCGAATCGGCGCATAGTAGCTTAAAGCAGGCATTGTCAACATGAGTATTGATCTCGACTTTGCCTCCCTCTTTGCTTGGGAGCAGCCAGCCGTGGCTCTGTTGAAGTATATCGATGAAGGACGCCGGAATGGCAAAGCATTGCACATTACAGGCGATCTTAACCAACGCTCTCGTTTGCTCTGGCCAGGCGCAGGTTCACCTCATGTGACGATGGATCCTGCCATTTGTAAATTTTCCGGCGACGAAGATGGAGAATATTGCCTGTACACACCTGTTGAAATGTTAGATTGGCGACAAGAGATCGGAGAGGCGTTCGGAGCACTGCATAGGGCACGTATGCATGCGGCATCGTTAGTGACAATGTCCCTGATCGTGTTGGCCATTCGCGCAGATCAAAAATGGCAATCTCCCTATTCATCATCGTGGCGCGGGAAGCCAGGGCTCGCAGCCGTGACGAATCCCCATCTTGCCGGGAACGTACGGGCCTTCCTGATGAATGCGTTGGTGCATGAGGCAATACATAGTGCCCTTTATTGCTATGAAGAAGGTGGCGCATTCGTTCGGCCTTGCGAACATCGTGCTACGTCGATGTGGACCGGCGCTTCGTTGCGGCTTGCATCCTTGATCCATGCGGTCTTCGTCTGGTATGGGCTTTTACACCTATGGACTAGTCCTTACGGGAGCAGTATCGATGCGGATGCGCGATTCCTCAAGCGTGCGGCGGCGGGGTTCATGAAGGACCCCCTTCAGGAGGTCAAGATACACCGGAAATATTTAAGAGAAGGATTACTCGACTGTCTCGAGGCGCTAGTCGAGCGTTCCCGTACGATTGCATGTTCGCTTCCATGAGGCCGAACGTTACTATCGATGCTGCGGCTTGATGCTTAATTGCCCACACTTAGCGTGTGGATTTAGAATTATTCATCTGCCGAATACGAAGATCAAACGCTAAACGAGGAAGCCAAAGCGGATGCAACACATTGGTAAAACCAGCTGTGCTGGCGTTCCGTAGTTGAGCGTTTTCCGTGGGCCTCGTTCAGCAGCCTCGCTACCTCGTCGAGATTCTCCTGGGAGTATGTAGAGAGGTCCAGTCCTTTCGGAAAATATTGCCGTTGCAGCCCATTAGTATTTTCGTTCGATCCAGGTTGCCGAGGATGGTGTGGATCGCAGAAATAAACTTGGATATGGGTATCCAGCGTAAAGCGCTTATGGTCAGCCATCTCTATGCCTCGGTCCCATGTCAGCGATTTATAGAGCTACTGAGGTAGCTTTCGCGCATTTATGATGAGCGCATTGACCACCGACTCGGTGTCTTTGCCGGCCACCTTCACCAGCATCACATAACGGGTCTGGCGCTCGGCAAGTCGTCGAGCAGGACCATCGCGCGATCAAGCGCGTGACCATGGCGATGTTGGGCTTCAAGTCCTTTCGCTATGCTGGCAATGTGCTCGCTGGCATCGAGCTGATGCATATGATTCGGAAGAGCCAGTTCGTCATTAACGGAGCCGCCTCGATGTCGTTCGCTGATCAATTTTACGCACTGGCAGGACAGATCCGTCCAACGTAAGCCGGGTTCATGCTGGGCTCGAAAAAATCTGCCCTGCACTCAACAATGCGACAGACCCCGCCGGAGTCCTTGCGCTTGTTGCTACATATTCTGGAATTTCGGCGCAAGACTTGATTCTGTATGGCAATATGCTCTACAGTTGTCGGACTTTGAACGGCCGCGCCGCGCATGCCGGCGCGGCCGGCTTCACGATCCGATCAACCATCCCACAGGCAAGCGCCCGCATCCATGAATTTCAAAAAACTCGGCATAGTTCTCTCTGGCGGCGGCGGCAAGGGCGCATACCAGATCGGTGTCTGGAACGCATTGAGGGAGAGCGGTCTCGAGCCGCACATCGCAGCGGTCGCAGGTACGTCTGTTGGCGCACTGAACGGCGCAATGATGGCCCAGGGCCGGTATGACCTCGCCGAAAAGATGTGGCTGCGCATCGAGCGCCACAACGTGCTGACGCTGGAAGGCGTGGCGGGGCTGGCGGAATGGGTAGCGCAGAAGTCGCCGCCCGGTCGCCTGGTGTCGAAACTGCTGGCGTCGGCGGCCAGCAAGGGACTGTTCAAGCGCGAAGGCTTGCAGGCGATGATTGCGGAGGGCGTCGACGCACGGTTGCTGGCCGCGTCGAAGCTGCCCCTGACGGTCGCCTGGCACCATGGCCACGGCAACCGCGTTGTCTACCGGACGCTGGACGATCCGGGGATCGTCGCCGACGGCCTGCTGGCGACGGCAGCACTGCCGATGATCTACGACGAGGTCGAGATCGGCGGCGAACTATACAGCGACGGCGGCTTCTACTGGGGTGTTCCCGACCGCCGGCTCGACAATGTTCCAGTGCGGGCGCTGGAAGCGGCCGGCTGCGATACCGTGATCGTGGTCTGCCTCTCGCAGGACGACCTGACGGTCAGTCCCCAGCAGTTTCCAGGCATGCGCGTCATCCCCATCGTGCCGCGCCGTTCGCTGGGCAGCATCATGGCGACCCTCGATTTTTCCAACGAAGGCGCGGCGCGCCGCATCGAGCAGGGCTATGCCGACGGCCGCGAGATCCTGCGCCACCTCGACATGTACCTGGCGACGGGCCAGCGCTACCAGCAACTGTGGGACGAGGTTGCGCGCAACGCCGCGCTGGAAGCGGACGGCGATGTGAGGCTCGCGGCGGTCGACGCCGGCCACCGCGCTACCGTCGACAACATCGCCGACTTCGACCGGATCGTCGCGACCGACCGTTTTGATGCGCCACTCGCTGCGGACACGGAGGACGCCGATGCACTGCCTTCGGCTTTCCAGCTCGCGAACGACAGCCTGCTGTCCGAGCTTGATCGCGAACGTATCCATACGAACGTCGACCGTTTCCTGGCGGCCCACGCCAAGGACGGGCGGGCAGTGGAGGACGCTGTACTGGACGCCATCGCCGCGCTGGCGCCGGTGGCCGGGCGCGCTGGCAAGCTGCGCGACGAAGGTCTCGTCGCGCGGATCTTCGGCATGCTCACGGGCCGTAGCCAGAGCGTTGCGGCCGACAACCAGATTGCCCTGGCCGAAGGGCAGTACGCGTTGCTGCGCCTCGTGAACGCGGTCCAGCGCCAAGGGGCGATGAGCCTGGAATTCAGCTGCGTGTTGCAAAACCGCGTGCAGGCGGTGTTGCAGGAAGTGACACGTCTTGGCCAGCGCCAGAACGATGACCTGCAGCGCGTGTACCGGTCGATGGCCAAGGTCTACGGACTGTTGCGCGACGGCCTGATGCAGGACCGCGAACGGCTCGACGCACTCGAGCGCGAGAGCCGCCTGCACCACTGGCTGTTGCACACCAACGCGCGGCGCTATGGCGGCCGCCGTTTGGCCGAGCTGCCTGTCACGCTGCGCCTAGCGACCATGGCCAACGACTTCTATCACCGCACCGAGGGCGACTGGACCGTCGAGGAACTGATGAGCGCCCAAGAGATGTGCTATCGCGCCGGACTCGACGGCGCGACGGTCACGGCCGGCGATTTCTTCCGCGACCTGCTGGGTGACCACGCCAGCGCCACGAGGCTGACGAACGGCCTGGTGACGCAGCCGCAGCCACTGCGTCCGGCCGGCGCCGCCGGCTGGCTGCTGGACCTGCGCGACCGCCGCCTGGACGCCGACGTCGCGCATTCCGCCGCGTGCTGGCGCTACGACCCCGGGACCGAGCTGCCGGCGGCCGACCTGCTGGTCGAGATGCTGTATCACATGCGCGCGGCCGGACTCGCGCCCATCCGGCACGGTAGCGAGATGACGGCGCTGAAGGCGACGTGGATAGAACGGCTCGAGGTGCTGGACGGTCTCGTCGCCGAGGGCCTGCTGCCGGCCACTTTCGGCCGCGAGATTGCGCGCGTGCGCGGCGCGATCGATGGCTTCCGCCTGAAGGTGCCGCTTGTCGGCAAGTTCAGCGTCGGCAAGTCGAGTCTCATCAACTGCTGGCTCGACAAGGCGGTCCAGCAGATCGATCTCGGTGCCTGCACCGCCGTGCCGGTGGAATTTCACCACGCTGCCGTGGGCAAGGAAAAGCTGGTCGTGGTGTGGAAGCCCATGGCCCCGGAAACGTCGCCGACGAGCCAGGAATTTGCCGATCCGGGCTTGCCCGAGACGGAGCTCGTCAGGTTTGCGCAGGGCCGCGAAGCGCTGCATATCGAGCGCCACTGCAACCTGCCGGCGCTGGCACGCTATCCCGACCTCGTGGTGGTGGACACGCCGGGGATCGGCTCGACGACCATCGACCACGATTCCGCGCTGGCGCACTACCTGGGCGACGGCGTGCTGTTCATCTTGTGCGCGAACCGCGGCCAGATCGGCGTCGAAGAACTGGCGTTCATCCGGCGCCAGAAGCAGCTCGGCCAGGCGTTTTCCCTGCTCGTCTGCCAGGAAGACCTGAACAACGTGAGCGAGCGCGAAAGCCTGCAGCGCAGCCTAGCGCAGCAGGCCGGCCTAGTGGACGGTCAACTGGTACGCGGCTGTTCGGCGCACGACCGCAACCTGGGTGGCTTCGAAGACTTGCTCGCACATGTCGACCGCAGCAAGACGGCGCTGTTCGTGCAGCGCCATCGTCCGCTGGTCGAAGACCTGGTGCGGCGGGCCGAAGACCTTCTTGGCCGGGTGCTTGGGGCTGCCGACGACGCTGCGCTGCGCGAACGCATGGCGCAGATTCGCGGCGCGATGGAGGCGCTTGACGCTGCCTATGGCCGCGAGGAGGCTGCCTTGCTGGCCGATTGCGCGGGCAGCGTGGCGCGCGCGGTCGTAGCCGATGTCGGCAGCTTCATGCGCGCGCGGCGCCTAGCCTACGCCCAGCGGATCGAGGCGGAGCAGGAAATCCGCAGCCTGGTGCTGGCCGATGCGCAGAACGCGTTCGAGCTGGCCAGCCGCAAGCATTTCACGGCGCGCCTGGAACGCGCAGCCGGTGCGCTGGAACAGCAGGCGCACGTGGACAAGATGGCCGCGCTGGAATTGGTCGGGCTGGAGGAGCGTGCAGCTGCTGCCGGCGCCGGCAACGGCAGCGCCGGATTCGGCGCAGCAGCCGGAGCCGTGCTGGGCGCTGCGGCGCCTGCGGTGGGCGTCGGCGGTTCGGGGGCCGCGCTTGGGGCCACGATCGGGTCGGTCGTTCCCGGATTGGGCACGGCAATCGGCGCCGTGCTGGGCGGTCTGGTCGGGGCATTTTTGTTCGGCAAAGGCAAGAGTTCGAATGCAGAGAGCGAGGCGCTGCAGGCGATCGAACTCGTGTGCGGCGAGGTGGAAGCCCAGGCGTCCCCCTTGCTGCAGGCACAGGCGCACACCGCGCTGGCGGACCTGCGCGCCCAGATCGAGACCCGCCTGGAGTCTGAGCGCGAACAGGTGACCCGCATCGAGACCCAGCTGCACGAGCATGCGGCAAAGAAGGACGCACTGCGCCAGCGCGCACTGGAAGCGTTGGCGCAAGTGCGCACAATGGCCACCCATTCGGAACCACGAAACTGAACCACCCATGTCGATCCTGAGACAATTGAAGCAAATGAACGCCAGCCAGGCGTCCCAACTGTACGTCCGCCATCCGCTGCGCGACGAGGCGCCTGACGCGAAGCTGCGCTACTTGGGCGCCGTGGCGCTGGCCTGCGCACCGGACCGGAAAGCGACGGAGGCCGAACGCAAGGCCTTCCTTGCGCTGGGCGCGAGCCTCGGCCTAGATGCGGCCGACGCGGCGGAGCAGTTCGACGAGCGCGGCAGCGTCGGCGAAGACGATATCCGGCGCCTGTTCGGCGCGATCCGGGAACATAACCAGCGCTGGCTGTACCTGGTGGACGTGGTGTGGCTGCATCAGGTCGAGGAGAAGGGCGGCGCTGGTGAGACGGAGATGCAAGCCGAACTGGCGGCCGTGCTGGAAGTGGACGCCCAACGGGTCGGGCGGCTGCACGACCTGCTCGAAGCCGTGCGCGACCGTCGGCCCCGCACGGTGGCGCGCGCACTGCCTGCCTGGCTGAGCGATCCGGAGCTGCAGCGTCACCTCCCGCTGGTATTGCAGCGCTGCCTGCCGTTCGCAGGGATGTTCGGTGAGCGCTGGGTCGACCATGGCGATGGCACGGCGACCGATGTCAGGACCGGCATGCGCTGGCGACGCGGACCGGAATTTGAGCAGAGCACACATCCCGACCGTCCGGGCATCGCGACCGTGCGCTATCAACGCGCCGGAGCGAACGGCAGGCTTCCCAGCGAAGCGGTCGTGACCGGCTACAGCGTTGCTCTCTGCCAGGCCGTCGACGCCGGCGCCTTGCTGGCCACCCTCGCAACCGAAACCGGCTCTGTCGAGGTGCGCGCCAAGGTCAGCGGCGTAGTCATGGAATTTCTCGTCCGCGTCGGCGAGCGCGTCCGGCCGGAAGCTGGCCTAATGTCCTTGTCGACGTCCTCCGGACCGGACATCCTGAGCATCACCTTGCCCGAGGATGGCAAGCCGCTCAAATCGCACCTGCGGCGCATCGAGTTGGCCGTCGCGAACGCGAACGCCGGCGAGGCGCCGGTGGGCATGTCGCCCTGGCGCTTGCCGACGCTCGACGAGCTGACGACGATCACGGATGGATCGCTGCTTGGCGCTGCAATGAACTTCGCTGCAATGAACTTTTTAGGGGCCGCCTTTGACCCCTTGCGCAGATTTCCCGCCGCCGTATTCGTGGCCCTATCGGAGCGAAAGGTTTGGGCACTCACCGGAGAGCACAAGGGGCGGGCGCTCGAACTTGGCCAGCTGGCCGTGTTCAATGGGGGCTACAAAGGGGATGCCATGCTCCTGCTCTGCCGTAATCCGCTGGACAATGGAGATGCCGCATGAGCCCCCCGTTCGACAACGATCAGCTGCTCAGCATCATCGATGCGATCGAAGCGGAGAGCGCAAACCCCCACCTAGGCAGTGCCGAAGGCCGGATGGGCCTGCTCACGCGCCTGCTCGCACCGTGGGCGGGGGCTTCCGATGCAGTTCAGCCACTGGCCCCCCTCCAGCATCTGGTCCACGAAGCGTTCGCCGACATTGTGCCGTTCTGCGGACCTTCCGGTGCGCGCGTGGCGCGCGAGCTGGCAGCGATCGGCGCATCGATCGAGGAACTGGCGCGCTTTCCCGACCTGGCGAACAAGGTGGTCGTGGGTGTCGGCGGGGGCTTCAGCGCCGGCAAGTCGCGCTTCCTGAATTCGCTGCTCGGCATCCGGTTGCTGCCAGAGGGACTTGAGCCGACGACGGCCATCCCGACTTGCCTGATCAGCGGGAAGGCCTCGCTGCGCGCGCGTAACCTGATGGACGGCATAGTGTCGCTCGATGCCAAGGAACTTGAAGCCCTGGCCCATGTGTTCAATCCCACTGCCGTGCCTGTACCCGATGCGCCGGAAACGGTCGCGCCAGCGGTGCCGCTTGCCGAGTTGATCAAGCTGGTCGTGGTCGAGGATCCTGCCATGCGCTGGGCCAACCTCGCACTGCTGGACACGCCCGGTTACAACAACCCGGGCGGCAAGCCCGATGCCTTGACGGACGAGGAAATCGCACGACGGCAATTGCTCGAGGCCGATCATATCGTCTGGCTGGTCAACGCCACGAACGGCGCCCTGCGCCAGGATGACATCCGCTTCCTGCGCTCGCTGGACTACGCGGGCGACGTGTTTTTCGTGGTCACCCAGGCCGACACAACGTCGCCATCGGCGGTGCCACGCATCATGCAGGCTGTCGAGCAGGCCGCCAGTGCGGCGGGCATTGCGTGCGCCGGCGTGATGGCCTGGTCGGCGCCTCCGTACGCGCTGGAAGGGCGCAGCGAAGGCGGGACCGACCTGCGCCGGTGGCTCGATGGGCTGAACCTGCAGCCGCGCTGGACGGACAAGCGGCGCCGCGCCGCGGCCCTGCTGGGCGAACTCGGCACGTACTTGCAGGGCCAGCAGGCCGCCGGGCGCGACGAGCTGGCAGTGCTCAATGCATTCTGGCTGGTGGCGGGCCAGCTGCCGGCGCAGACGGGGGACGGCATGCGTCAACTGCTCGCACAGCGGCGCGAGCGCCAGCGCGTGCTGGCCGGGCAGATCGACCGTCTCGAGACGTTTGCACGCGAGTTCGACGACGCGCTGCGCGCCGCCCTCGACGGGCTGTCGCTGCGGGATGCCGACCCCCAGGACGCCGTCGAACGCCAGTTCCAGGAAGCCATGCTGGTGCTCTGCGGCCGCGGGGCCCCGTCCCGGCTGGCCGCAGCCTTCGCGCGCCTGCTGGACGCGGCCAGCCAGGGCCACGCGGAGGCGCAGCATGAAGTCGCGGAATGCTACCGGTTCGGCCCTGGAACGGTGCGCGACCCGGAGCGCGCCTTTCACTGGTGCCGAGAAGCGGCCAAGGGAGGCGTCGTCGAGGCGCAGTACCTGCTCGGCAACCACTACCTGGAGGGCAACGGCGTGGCGCGTGATGTGGACACCGCCGTGCACTGGTACCAGGCTGCCGCCTATCGCGAGCATGCGCCCGCACAGATGCAACTGTTCACCTTTTATCGGGGCTTGCTGGACGACCGCGTCGATCTGCCCGTGGCGACAGAGTGGCTGCAGCGGGCCGCTGGTCTCGGCCATGCCCCCGCGCAGTACGTACTGGGCACGGCTTACCTGCATGGCGACGGCGTGGCAAAGAATCGCAGCACCGCATTCAAATGGTTCCACAAGGCGGCGGTGCAGTCGTACGCACCGGCACAGTTCGAGATCGGCAGGGCGTATCTGGCTGAAGCGGACGGTGCGGGCAACGACGCCGAAGCCGTACGCTGGCTCCGCCAGGCCGCGCAGCAGGATTTTGCGGACGCGCAGGCGGCGCTGGGCCAGTGCTACCTGGAAGGCAAAGGCGTTCCCGCCAACCGAGCGCATGCGGCGAGCTGGTTTCAGAAAGCCGAGCGGCTGGGCCACGTGCCGGCCGTCGTCGGACTCGCGAAATGCCATGAAGCCGCGGGAGAGATGGAACCTGCCGCCAGGTGCTACCGGCGTGCGGCAGGCCTCGGCAGCGCCGAAGGCCTGTACGAGCTGGGCCTGTGCTATCTGCACGGCCGGGGGGTGCGCAAGAATCGCAGCCAGGCAAGGCAGTGGCTCGAACATGCGGACGAAAAGGGCCATCCGCTGGCGCGCAGGGCCTTCATCGGACTACCGCCATGAACATGGATTTTCTGCTGCCGACGGACGAAGAACTCGATCGCCTGCTCGACGAGCACAATCCCTACCTGGCGGATCCCGTCCGGGCATTGCAACTGGTGGCGGCCGTCGCCGGCGCCGCGCCGCCGCGCCATCCCGGCGTGGACGCGTTGGAGCGGCTGGTCGCTGCGCGCCTGCCGCTGCTGGCCGAGCGTGCCGGCGCGCCCGTGCTGCCGGAGGTCATGGACGCGCTCTGCACCGCCGTCGGCGCGATACGCGAACTCGTGGCGTTTCCGGCCCTGGCGGACCGTCCGGTGGTCGGCGTGGGCGGCGCGTTCAGCGCAGGCAAGTCGCGCTTCCTCAACAGCCTGGGCAACGTCAACCTGCTTCCCGAGGACCTGGGGCCGTGCACCGTCATTCCAACGTATTTCGGGCATGGTGCCGGCCAGGCCGGCATGCAGGCGGTGGCGCTGAATGCGTTCGGCCGGACGGTCAGCCTGGACGCCGATGCCCTGGCCGCGCTCACCCATGCATTTTCGCGCACCCATGGCATGGAAGACTTGTCGGCCGGCCTCGCGCACCTGATCCGGCTGTTGCTGGTGACGGAAAGCGCGGTGCCGTGGAAGCGGTTGGTGTTCCTCGACACCCCCGGTCATAATCCGCCGGGGCGCGAGGGCGAGCAGGCCGATGCCGGGGTGGCGCAGCGGCACCTGTCCGTGGCCGACCACCTGGTCTGGCTGGTCAGCGCCCGCAACGGCGGCTTGCGCCGCGACGACATCGCCTTCCTGCGCAAAACGGGGCACCGCAAACCCGTATTCTTCGTCTTGACCCAGGCGGACCTGACCGGAAGCCAGGCCATCGGCCCAGTGCTCGACGGGGTGCGCGCCGCGGCCGAGGGTGCGGGCATCGCCTGCGCCGGCGTCATGGCGTGGGCGGCCCCACCCGGGCAAATCAGCGGCGAGCATTGCGGCGGGGACGACATCCGACGCTGGCTCGACCGCATCGACGGGGAGGGCCGCCACCCCGGCCTGCGCCGTCACTGCGTCGCCCTGATGGACCGCTTCCTGCTGCATTGCCGTCGCGCGTTGGCGGGCCAGCAGACGCGGCTTGCGGCATTCAACGAACTGCGCGTCCTGGCCGGCACGGCCGGCGCGCAGCACCATGCGGAGCTGGACGCCGAGCTGCGGCGGCTACGCGAGGTGCAGGCGGACCGCGCCGACATCCTGGCCGAACTGGACGCCTGCAAGGCCGATTTACTGGGACAGGTCGCCGCCCTGCTCGGCCCACTCGTGGATGACGATCCTCCCGACACCAGTGACCCGCTCCTGCTGGAGTGCGCACGCGCCGGGTTCGGCGCCGTTCCCGCGGTTGGCGCCAGCTGGGGCGTCCGGGTCGTGGGCGCGAAACCCGACCTGAAGCACGTGCTGGCCGTGTTCCTCGACGTCGACGGCGAACTGCGCCTGCCGTTCAGCCGCATCCGGCAATGCTGGCGGTGCGATCCGCTCGCGCTGGGCGGACACAGCGAACTCACTGCCAGGCTTGTCGACGCGCCGGGCGACCGCCTGGTCTTTGCCGTCCACCTGCATTCCACCCAACACATCACTTACGAAGCAAGCGAATGAAAGAACTCCAGTCGATACTCAAGCTGCTCGATCCGTACGCCGACGTCATCGACGCCGATCCCCTGGGGGACCTGCGCGGCATGGAGGCGCAGTTCCGCACGAATCTTGCGTCGGTGCGAGAACAGGGCCGCAACCTGCGGATCGCCGTCATTGGTCAGATGAAGGCGGGCAAGTCCTCGTTCCTGAACGCGGCGCTGTTCGGTCGGCACGTGCTGCCACACGCGGAGACGCCGATGACCGCCGCGCTGACCAGGATTGTCCATGACGCGAAGTCGCGCGCCGAAGTCGAGTTCTACAGCCGCGAGGACTGGTCCGCCATCGAAGCAAAAGCCCGCGAATACGAGGAGCGCTACGTTGCCGAGGAGGCGCGCCTGCGCGACCTGGACCAGCAAGGACCGTTCGCGGTGCCGGGGACCCTATCCGCCCCCACGCGCGATCAGATCAACCAGAACATCGAGCCGCCGCTTGTTGCCTGCGGCGAACTAGTACGCCTGGCGCTGGAAAGGGGACTTGATCCGGCCGGGTTCTTCGGGCAGACCCGCATCATCGACCATATCCCGGATGCGGGCGAGCTTGCCGCTGCGCTGCAGGAGTACGTGGGCAGCGGCGGGCGCTTCACGCCCATCACCAAGATGACGACGCTGTACCTGAACGACCCGCGGCTGGAAGGCCTGGAAGTGGTCGACACGCCCGGGTTCAACGATCCCGTCGTCTCGCGCGGCGCCATTACGCGCGCGCACCTCGCGCGTTGCGACGTGATCTTCATGCTGTCCAGGCTCAGCCAGTTCCTGGACAGCGCGGACATGAAGGTGTTCCGCGAACAGCTCCCCGAGGCAGGGCTGGGCGACAAGGCCGTGTTCCTGGTCGGCACCCAGCGCGACTTGCCGCTGCGCCAGGATGGCGGTATGGCGACCAAGGCGGCCCTCGCAGCCGAGCGCTTCCCTCTGGAGCAGCGCGATTCCGTGAAGTTGAACACGATGCTCGCACTGCTGGACCGGAAGATGACCGCGCTCGCCCACGGTGCATTCGCCGCCCAGGCGGCGCGCGGGGCCACGGATGCGCGCACTGCCGGCCTGCTCGCCGACCTGAAGACGAGGGAGCCGCAGTTCATCTCGTCGTGGGCATGGATGATCGCGCAGGACCGTGCAAGCTTGTCCGCCGATGAACGGACTCACCTCGACAGGCTGGGCCAGGCGACTGGCATGCAGTTCGACGATGCCCGCCTGCGCCAGCTGTCGAATATTCCCGCCGTGTTCGAGCAGATCATTGCCCAGCGCGAGCGCAAGGGCGAACTGCTAGCTGGGAAGGAGCGTCAACTCGAGGCGGGCCTGCATGACGCGGTGCGGCGCCGGATCGGCGAAGTGAAGGCGGGCCTGGCACAGCGGCGCAGCCAGATCGAAACCGGCAACATCGCGGAACTGGAAAGCCTCGAACAGCAGACGACCGCGCGCCTCGAACGGGGCAAGGCCAAACTGGAAGACGTCTTCGATGAGCAGGCGGCGGACGCGAGCGAGAGTTTCGCGCGCTTGAAGTCGGAACTGCGCAAGCTGTCGCGGGAGTTTTCGCGCATTGAATCCGTCAGGGAAACGAAGACTGAGGCGTATCAGGTCGATACCTCCTTCTTCAAGGGATTCTTCGGCCACACGTGGGAAACCCGCTACCGCGACGTGGAAGCGGTGTATGCGAGCGTGCAAGACGCCGTCGAAAAGATCGACCGCTATGCCCACGAATGCCTGGACCAATTCGAAAGCCGCATAGCCGGTTGCGTGGACCTCGACAAGCTGCGCCGCAAGGTCAGCGCTGCCGCGATGGCGCTGTTCGACACCGGCAGCGCCGAGTTCGACGGCGACCTGATGCTCAGCGGGATAAACAAAAGCCTGCGCCGGATCTCGATCCCGAGCGTCGATCTCGGCAAGCGCGACTTTACCAGTCAGATCACGAAGCAGTTCGGCAGCGGACGCGTGTCGGAAGACGCCATCGAAGCGCTGAAGCTGGCGCACCGGAATGCGATCCAGGCCGTTACCGACGATATCGCAGGGCTGGTCGACAGCAAGATCAAGGAAATCGAGACCAGCCTGGACCGGTCGGCGCAAACCTTCGTGGCGGACATGAGCCGCGACATTAAGGCCGACCTTAAGAAACTGCGCGAACAACGTGCCGACCGTGAGGCCGTCGTCAAGCGCATCGATGGCGCGATCCGGGCAGTGGACCGTTGCCTGGCGGAAGGTTGATCCCTCATGGAAGGGAAGCGCCGGCGGTGGCAAAACAAGGACTGCATTTGTACTATCTGCCGCCCTACAGTCCAGAGCTCAACCGCATCGAAAGCGCGATGCGGTTGAGCCGACCGTCTACGCCGCGGTCCATCCGCTGGCCGTGGTCCAGCGCGGCGGCATGGTCGTCTGGAAGTATCTCTACCGTGCCGTCGACAAGGAAGGTAAGACCGTCGATTTCCTTCTCACGGCACCGCGACATGGCTGCCTCAAGGCGGTTTTTCGAGAAGGCCATACGCGAGAACGACACCCCGGAGAAGGTCGCAATGGACAAAAGCGGCGCCAACAAGGCCGCTATCGACGAGATCAATGGCGGCATGGCGGTACCGATCACGATACGCCAGGTCAAGTACCTCAACAACATCGTCGAGCAGGACCCTCGCGCGATCAAGCGCGTGACCAGGGCGATGTTGGGCTTCAAGTCTTTTCGCTCTGCCGGCAATGTGCTCGCTAGCATCGAGCTGATGCATATGATTCGGAAGGGCCAGTTCGTCATTGACGGAGCCGCCTCGATGTCGTTCGCTGATCAATTTTACGCACTGGCAGGACAGATCGTTCCAACGTAAGCCGGGTTCATGCTGGGCTCGAAAAAATCTGCCCTGCACTCAACAATGCGACAGAACCCTAGTTCAGACTCTGACCGTCCTTAATCCCACATTATAGAAGTAATGTCATATTTGCCATCGAATGCATCAGGTTCTCAGCGTATTACGTCATATTACCGACTTTGAACCTAACAGCTAGAACTCGACATTAGAAAGTATATTGTCGATTTGGTGAAGCGCACGTTGATAGCTGGTCTGGCCGCCATTTCAGAAAGCTCGTCGGAGCTAGCAGTGTTCAAGACCACAACGACTTGCGAGACTTGTACTCGAAGTGCCTGTCCTCGAAAGCGCGTGGAATGCTGGAGTCCCTTGCTGTGCAAGCGAACGCGCCAGGAGGACATGTGGAAGGCCCTGAGATTGATGGACCGAACGCGCCGACACCGAAGGGGCCGAAGGCCAGTCCGCAGCTTAGTCTTTAGCGGGTTTCGGCCCATGCCGCCGCTAAGGCTCTCGCATCATCAAGCGCGTGATGGCGTCTAAGTCCGCTTGCAAATGCGTTTTCTTTTGCTCTGTCGAAAAGCTGCTCGGATGCCGGATTCGGGAAAGATGGCACCGCGTATTTCCATCGCAGTCCGGCCGGTAAAAATGGCGTTAGCAACGCAACGTCATAACGAGGCGCGTCGCAAAAAAAGGTGACCTCAGATCCATATGGAGCCAAGAATGCCCCTAGCTGGCCGGCGATCTCGATAGGCTTTAGCGTCGATCCATTCAGCAGAGGCAGCACCGTCTTCTGGACGAAGGGCGAGCAGATGGCAGGCGACACTCCTGCGACCTCAATATAGAATTCCCGGTCGCCTGCGACCAAGCCGGCCGAGACCAGATATGGCTCCTCGAGACTTGTGAACTCCGTATCCAGAAAGATGAGCATCGTGTGTTTTTCCAATACGCGATAACGCTCAGTGTACGAGAGTTGCAGCGCGCTGCGCGCGAAAGTAAACCTTGAAAAGCATTACCCCCCGCCCCAGGAGGAGCGCGGATGCAGGTGTAGAAGCAACACCTGCACCCTTGCTATGAGCTTATGACGCTTCGATCCAGTCAAGGATAAAGGCTGCGCCCGTGATCCTCACCCGGTCTCTATGCTGCGCTCCGAGCTGCGGCTTCAGATCACGCCCTTGACAGGCTCTCCGCTGGTAAAGTGTTGACGTCATGTGTGAAAGGTAAAGGTATGCGCCTGTTAGTCCTATCCGATCTGCACCTCGAGGTATGGCATGAGC
This sequence comes from Massilia sp. LXY-5, assembly GCF_059801075.1. Taxonomy (NCBI): domain Bacteria; kingdom Pseudomonadati; phylum Pseudomonadota; class Betaproteobacteria; order Burkholderiales; family Oxalobacteraceae; genus Massilia; species Massilia sp. LXY-5. The sequence goes on along the minus strand of NZ_JBNNEH010000008.1, from coordinate 156,326 downwards.
ACGTGCCCCGGATCGACACGTCCATTAGCAGGCCGGATGTGGTGATCCTCGCCGGCGACATTTACACCAAAGGCCGGGCGCCTGCGTGGGCCGCCGCGACCTTCCCGGGCCTGCCAGTGCTGTACGTCGCAGGCAACCACGAGTTTTACGGCGATACGCTGGAGGAGGCCGGGGAGGCGATCGGCAAGGAATGCGAGCGCTTCCCGAATGTCCATTACCTCGACTGTGGTCAGTACGTGCAGGACGGCGTGCGCTTTCTTGGCGCGACGCTCTGGACCGACTTCGCCTTGTTCAATCCGGCCCGCACGCGAAGTGCCATGCTGGACGCCCGGGCCGTCATGAATGATTACCAGCGGATTCGCGTTGCATCGGCCGGCTACCGCAAGCTGCATCCGCAGGACACAGCGAGGATGCATGCTGGACAGCGCGCGTGGCTCGATAGAAGACTCTCGGAGCCATTTGCAGGCCGCACAGTCGTGCTCACTCACATGGCACCATCGATGCGCTCTGTGGCCCCCGAATACGTGTCCGATCCGGTTTCCGCAGCCTTTGCTTCCAATCTCGATCACATCGTGGAGAAGGCAGACCTATGGGTCCATGGTCACACCCACACGAGCTTTGATTATCGGATCGGCCAGTGCCGCGTCGTTGCGAATCCCCTTGGCTACTTGATGCGCGGCGGAGAGGCGGAAAACGATGCCTTCGATCCCAACTTCGTCGTCCAGCTGCAGGAAGAATGCTAAACAGCTGCACCGAGGCACATGCCCTGCTCGGTAAACTGGGCGCACCGGATCGTTTGCTAATCCACGTCCAGCTGGTCAGAGAGGCTGCAGCTGCATTGATCCGCGCTTATCTCGGTCGAGGACTCCTCTTCGATCGACAACTCATTGAGATCGGAGTTGCTGTCCATGACGCCGGCAAGATCCTGCATCCTGCTGAACTGGGGGAGCCGGGCTCGCTGCACGAGCGGGCCGGTCGCGACCTGCTGCTCGCCCATGGCGTCCAGCTCGAGGTCGCGCAGTGTTGCGTAAGCCACGCGGCATGGGATGCCGATGCTACTAGTTTCGAGGAATTGACCGTCGCTCTGTCCGACAAGCTCTGGAAGGGGAAGCGCGAGCCGGAGCTCGAGCTGCGTGTTATCGACGCGGTGGCTGGCCTGCAGGGTTTGAAGCGATGGGACGTGTTTTCCGAGCTGGATGATGTGTTCGAGCGTATTGCTGCTGGCGGCGCCGATCGGCTAGCGTGCAGCGTGGCTGTCGATCCCATAGCCTTGGCCGACCGTATTGCGGAAGAGGACAGGGACCTCTTGTGGGAGCTCGCGAGGCAATGATTGTGATTCCACGATTTGGTTTTCGGTCCTTTATCCTCGAGCTTGCGAGGGAGCACGGCGTCTCGGCCGTTCCGCTTCCTATCGATAGGTGGGGCCTGACGATTATCCGCTTGTCTGGTGACGATCTGGAGCCGCCTGACGAAGTCGAGCAGTCTGCCATCGCCCTGAAGCGTGCCGGCATCATCACAGCCCGGGAAATGGGGCAGCTCATTGTGGGCTACCTGCGTGAGAACAACTTGCGGCCGTCGGTGGCCTTAGCTGGTAACAGGGAAGCTGTCAGACTGGCTGTGGCCCGCCATGGCGGGGAAAACCCGCGTGTCTTCGGGTCAGCGGCCCGAGGCGAGGATTGGGAACTCAGCGATCTGGATCTTCTACTCTACCCAACGCCGCGCATGAGCCCGATGAACCTCGCCGTCCTCAAGCTGGAGCTAGAGGCACTACTGGGAGTGCCTGTCGACATCGTGACGCCCAACGGCTTGCCGGAGAAGATCAGGGAGCAGGTGCTGGCCGAGGCCCGGCCCGTCTAGTCCGCGTAAGCGGTGGCAGCCACGACCACCTCCGCCACTCGTCCTTGTCTTTGAGGGCGTTTTCAAATACCCGTTGATTCCTACTTCCTGGTACTGGCCAAAGAGTGTCAGTAATTGACGCCTGTTGCCAGAAGTCGCTCTCGTGGACCGCGCCCTGAGCGCAGCAAGCGTGCGAAAATCCCCTATGGGAGGGTTACCGGAGCACCCACCACGTAGCATTATTACTATACTAAATAAATTTCTTTCTGTTAGGTCCTTCCCAGGCCATCGATTCTTCGTACCGTATGCCAACGGCCTCACCGCAAGCTTGCGTAACCGTTAGCAGACGCTATCCAGAGCGTGCGCATCACGGACGGGCACGGTGCAGGATAAAAATACTTATTGATTTTCCAATGGGAAAGGTTGAATATAAGTACGTAACGTTATACGCCCCTATGGAAAATACAGACCCGATCCGTCCGCAAGACTGCGATAAGCAACTAGGCAATATCAGAGAAGCTCGGACCCTACGCGATCTGAACGAAATACTGACGGCCAGCATGGCCCAACAAGCGATCCACGCGCTTTTAAAAAAGGACGAGGATTTGCGCTCGACAATCGATGCGATTATTCGGTTGTCTGGCGGAGACGAAGAGGATTCACAGCTGCTTGCCGGAGCCGCGCTCGGGCGGCTCGCGAGCGTGCTTGGAAGCGTGCAATCGCGCGCCGTGATCGACGCGATTCCAAGGGTGCTCGAGCAACGGCCTGGAGCAATCGACAAGCTCCAAGGCAAGGAGAAGTACTACGCGTCGTTAAGCGTGCAGTATGTGGACCAACCCTGGGTGACCGATTACTGCTTCAGCGAGGCGTTCGCGATTAATGCTGCGGAAAACGCGCGCAAGGTGCTATTGCAAACGGCGATTGACCGCTCGGGCAATATGGTGGCGGCTTGGCACGCTATTACGCCGGCAATGGTGAGACAGGGGGCTGGAGTCGACGTCCAGTTACGGCGCAGCGCCGGCGTGTCTTCCGCCTGGCTAGAAATCGTCCGCGCGTGGTCCGCACCGCTTGGACCACGTCCTGGTGCCGCTTTGTCGGCGTGGTTGGCGGCGTTATTGAACCATGCCAGAAACGCCACGGAAGAGCAGCTGATTTTCAGTATCGTGGACGACGCATTGGCGATGCTACTGAGGGTCGTCGAGCTCAGGTTCTCCAACGCGTTCGTCGCTGAAACCTATGAACCGCTCGAACGCGCGAAAACGCTGATCGGCCGTGATCAATGGGCGCGGTATCTCGCTAAATCCACGGTGTTGCCCCAGATTCGTCAGTGCATTCAAGAATCTGCGCTCGTGCTGGCGCGTCAGAATCGCACCGACAAAGATATTGCTGCCGCGCTGGAAATCGTGTTTTCGAGTCGAGAGCATGCGGCAAGGTCGACAAATGCCTACTTCGCCGAGTCGCGCGACCTCGACCCCGAAGTGCGCGCCTGGTGGGTCAACGTCGGCGCCGTGCAGCAAGTGCAGCGGACAGTTGATCATCAGCTCGGGAACGGCGAAGACCAGCAAATTGGTGCATTGCTGATCGAAGTCGAGGCGTGCAAGGAAACGATGGACAAGTTAGAGCGCGCCGTTGTGCCCCAGCTTGAGATATTCGAGCCGCCACTCGCGGCCACCGTGAAGCGAGCAGCCGCGGCTTACAAGGACATGGCGCGGATCGCTACCCAATTGGCCCGCATGCGCCGCCTTTCGAAGACGAGCTTGTTGGAAGCGGTGATCGAATACAACCCGTTGCAACACGAGTTGTTAGGGGGGCCTAGGTCCGGGGTGCGGCATGTGCGGATCGTGCGGGAAGGCATTCAAAAGGAGTTCGCGGGAAAGATCAAAACATTGGTCAAGCCGTGGGTCGAGCCAGCGAACGACAACGAATAAATAAGAAAGAAATGATGGACACCTTAGAAGCGTACATTCTGCTCAAAAACCTGCTCAAGCGAATTAGGCCACAAGAGGATGGATCGGGTCTCTTGGCGGGCACCATTACCGAGGACGAAATTGACGCGCTGAGGCTGGCGCAGCGATCGCTGGGAGGGCCAAGTGATCCGCTGCAAGCACCGGTGGCGGAGGCTCCGCCGAAGCATGTGCCGGGCAACACAGAGGCGATATCCATGGAGCATCCCGCCGCTTCGGTAGAGCTTGCCGCCGTTGCGGTGGATCTCCTCACACCTTTAAAGGAGAAGCGCCGGGGGCTAAATGTCGATTGTCTATCGTTACCGGTGCCGCCATCGGATAGGCGCGTTTGCATTGACTTCGGTACTGCGATGTCAAAGGTAACACTCGTCAGTGACGAAACCGCCGATAGGTCGTACGAAGAAATAGAGGTGCTCAAGCTGGGGAGACCGGGCGACCAGGAAGAAATTAGCGAAGAGATGTTGGTGTCCTCGGTCTACATCGATAACGCAGGCTTGCTATGGTTCGGCGCGCATGCCATCCAGCGCTCGCATATCGAAGGTCATGACGGAACGCGCCAGCGGATTGACAACGTCAAACGTTATCTTTCCGAGGAAGGGTTAGCCGATCAGGTGGCCCGTCAATTCAATCCCACGAATGTCGCGATTACCTACCGCGACATGATCCTTGCCTATTTAACATTCCTTTCTTGGGCGATGAATCAGTGCTTGGGCGAAATGGGTTATGAACGCAATATTCTTCGTCGATTCGCGATGCCCTGCTTTGAGGGCGCCAAATCAAGGAAGACTGCGCTCGACTTGAAACGGATGTTATTCGAAGCCCAGATACTCGCGGATACTTTCGCGGCGGAGATCGCTCACGGGGTCCACCTGGCGGAGTTTGTCGAGGCGGCCCGAGCCGCTGGCGCCCTCGAATCTGCAGGAGGATTCATCGACAAGGCTGTGACTGAACCTCTCGGCGTGGCTGGCTCGTTGTTGAGCTGGAAAGCGCGAGCCAATTCCCTGGTCATGGTCGTTGATGTCGGCGCTGGAACGAGCGATTTCAGTTTATTTCGCCTTGGATTTAACGACGAAAGCGGTAAGGCTTCAGCGTTCGAAGTGAAAGATTCCGCACGCGGTCTGACCGAGGCTGGCAACCACCTTGACGGCTTACTGAGGAGCTTCGTGCTGAGGAAAGCTGGGATTGAATCTAGTCATCAATATTGGACCAACATCTTTGGCGCGCTTCAGCTGAACCTGCGCGACTACAAAGAGGCATTGTTCAAGGATGGGATTGTGTCGATCTCGCTGTTTAACGGCGATATCGTCGAGGTGGAGCGCGAGGAATTCTTGGAGCTCGATCAGGTAGCCAGCTTCTCCGATTCGCTTCGCATCTGTATGAAAGAGATCTTGGAGTCGGTCGACATGAGTTTTATCGCGGGCGCGCCGAACGGGACGCTCGCCGTTGCCTTGACGGGGGGCGGCGCCGCGCTTCCGATGGTAAAGGACCTCGCGCAGGGGGAACTCGAAATCAACGGAAGAACAATTACCCTGACCCAGGCAGCAGGTTTTCCTCGTTGGATGGCCGAGACCTATCCTGAACTTGAAGACCTCTATCCGCGTGTAGCTGTCTCCCTAGGCGGTGCACGCCAACGGGTAATCGAACATGGTGGTAGCGTCGGGATCACAGCCGGCGACGTCAGATCTCCGCCGACGCTTGGAGGCTATTACGTGACGGGTTAATGAGCGCGCTGCGACCGGCGCCTACAGCGCACCTCTAGCGCGGCCGCAACCTAGAATACATGCTTGCTGACATTACACGACAAATGCTCCTCGCTTCAGCGATCGGTCTGCGTTGCCCGTACAGAACCCTGCGCTGTCCGCCTGGATTCCGTTTCAATCGCCAAACGGTTTGTCCGGGCGGCGCCTGTCGGGTCTGCGCCTGCGTTCAATGACCGGTCTCCATCTGATACAGGAGACCCCATGCTGTAGCGACCTCCTTATTGAACAGGTCGATTTCGATCAGAGCGAGTGCGCTGCCTTCGATCGTGCGCACGACAGTGAGACGCGTTTCTGCCCTGTTACCCCGTCCGCGCATCTCACCGACTACCGCCTGCCTACAGCTGTGCACGTTTTACGACATCGGAAAAAGCCTGGGAGCAATGGTCAATGTGTCGCGCACGTCTGCTAGGTATCGATTGCCTCTGTTGGTAAGTTGGATTAGAATGGTTTAACGCTAACCCACCTCACCTGTGACACGGAGGTCATGATGGAAGATACGATCGAGGACACGATTGCCAAGCCTGGCGCCTTCTCGGGCTCGGGCAAGGACGTGATTGACGAACTGAGCCGCCATGGCAAGAACGCCACAGTGGTGGCAGTTGTTCTCCCCAGCAGCAACGACGCCTTCACCGGGGAGATGCGCAAGGCCATTGTAGAGATCGTGCAGATGGTGCCAGACGTTATCAACCGCCGAGCACAACTCGACGTCGGTACATATCTAAACTTGATGCTGCCGAAAATGGCGCCGACCGGGCCCCGCCTGCAAGAGATGAAGATGCTTGCTGACGGTATGCGGGCAGTGCTCGAGAGCGGTCAGTTTGTTACTTCTTCCCAAATTGCTGACCTTGCCGGGTTCAGCAAGAAGAATCCAAGCGCGCAACCAAGCAAGTGGAAGCGCGACAAGGCAATTTTTTCGATTCCGTTCCAGCGTGAAGACTACTTTCCTTTGTACGCGCTACAGGAAACGGATGGCTTTCGCCCATATCCAGTGCTGAAGGAGATCCTGCGACTGTTCGAAGAAAAGAAGGACGGCTGGGCCACCGCTCTCTGGTTCCTAGCGGATAACAGCTACCTCGGTGGTGAGCGCCCACAGGACATGCTGCGATCCAATCCCGAGGCAGTATTGGCTAGCGCCAAGGAGGAGGTGAGCGAGGATCTGCATGGATAAGCGCAAACAGCCGCACGGTCAGAAAATCGACATTGTTAAGCACTTGCCCGGCCTCGGTATGCCGACGGTTGCCCCTACGAGGGTTGCTGGGAAGGCCTACGAACCAGAGGGTGCCCTCGAGATCAACATTTACGAGTGGCCTGCCAACGTCGCTATCCATCGATTACATTCGGCCAAATACAAGGCTACCCAGTTCAACCCGATCTCTGGCGGAAATGCCCGCTTCAGTCCAATCAAGAACGCTGCACAAACAATTATCCCGACCATCTACGGCGGGTCGACGTTCGAGTGCGCAGCGATGGAAACGGCATTCCATGATGTACCGTTCACCACAGGTATCAAACAGGTTCCCCACGCCAGCCTTGACGGCTACGTGTATTCGATTTTGAGTAGTACCGCTCCACTGCGTTTGGCCGATCTTCGCAGCCTTGGCTTGCTGAAACTCGGCGTGCCGCGCGCGAACCTCATCGACACAGAAGCGGATCAGTACCCGATTACGCGCAAATGGGCCGAAGCAATCCATGCGCAGTTCCCGGAAGTTCAAGGACTTTGTTGGGTTTCGCGTCGGGACGATAGCGCCCTGTCGGTGGTGCTCTTCGAGGACCGCGTGCCACCCCAGACTGACGCAGATTCGCTGGTGCAAAATGGCGCATCCCTAGGGATAATGCGCGAGCCGGGCATCAGTACGAAGATCTACAATCTCGCACGCCAAATTGGCGTGATAATTTTTCCAGGTACCGTCCCGCCAGGCATCGTTTAGGCAGGAGGCTGGTAAGCTCGGCCGAGCGATTAATTGGGTAGCAATTCTCGGGTTCTGTCGCCTTGGTGGTGCGACTGCCCGGATCAGGTAGACTGTGGCCTCCAAATACTTGACTAATTTCCATGCTCAGCTTCAAAGGGATGCGCTTCCCGATCGACGTCATCCTGGCCTACATTCGGTGGTATGTGGCCTACCCGTTGAGCTACCGTCACATCGAGGAACTGATGGAAGAGCGTGGTGTGTCGGTTGACAATCCACGATTAACCGTTGGACAATCCGCTTTCTGCCCCTGTGCTCGCCGGTATCGAGCTCATGCACATGATACGCAAGGGCCAATTCGCGTTCGATGATGCCGCTGCAATGTGGTTCACCGACCAGTTTTATGCGCTGGCACGACAAGTCCGTCCAGTCTGAGGGAAGCCTCTCCTCGCCAGGAAATCTTAACCTCGGTTTGCTAACGCGACAGAACTACTGAAGCTGCTAGGCGATGACGAGCCAAGACAATTGGCGAGCAACCGCTATTTTCCCAGTGGGCGACACGGTCCCCGTAGAACTTCACCTTTCGACTTCAGTGCCAGACCTGAGCCCAAATAACTATTCGCTCGATCAGTTCTCTCACTTCGTTGAGGTTCGCTTAATACGTCTGCGGAAGTGTTGCGATGTCAATGAGCGTGCGCGCCCGCGGTGCCGGCGGCGTACCACACGCTAGTTCTGTCACGATCCTTGGATGCGTTAACGCTAGATCGAGCCTAAGCCAATTGACAGGACCCTCGTTGCGGCGCCGAACATGGTCAACCCACACCGCAGTATCAACCAAGACACCGCCGGTCATGCCGATTCAGTGCCGCGGCGCGTCACGTAAAGCATCTCCGGCGCCGCGCCGCCAAGCGCCGCGAGGGGTATTGCAGCCTGCACACGCACGAAAGTCTTAAGTGCCTCCCGAAACAGATCGGCCGGAGCCATTTCTGGATCCGCCATGTCCAGTGCTCTGGCATACAAGTCATTGTCGATCGTGATTGTCATCCTCATTGTTCCTCGAACGCCAAAAATGATCCTATTTGCATCAAATGAACATTTTCACCTGTGAACGCCGGTACGTCGACATACGTGTGCGCGCATCTCGTACGCCACCTCACGTAGCGGAGTGACATATCCAAGACATGCTATAGCTGCAGCGCTGGTCGAGGTGAGCAGTGATCTGGGCACCCTTGAGGAGACAGAAATCAAGGGTGGACACCGTTCCATTCCAAACGGGACGCTCACTCAAATAATTCGACTTAATAGCGGCTAAGTCGAAAGTTAGGTTTTGACACCGCATTTAATACCGGTTAAGCTACTTGTCATCAACTCATCCACGACCATGCGCCCTGCTCCTTTTAAACTTGCCCCACCCGCGCGGGCGCCACGTGGCGCCTGCCGCGCCCGCCCTGCGATCGTTGGATGAACCGATCATGAGCCGGCCGCCGTTCTCTCTGTCCGACGACCAGGCGCGCGAGCTCGTGCAGCGCGTGAATCCGCTGCTCGATCGGTATCCCGTCGACCCGCGCGACCACCGCCCGTTTCTGCGCGCTTTTATCCACGCCGTGCACGCCGTCACGAATAAACTGTACGGACCGGACATCTATCGGCGCCTGCTGCGCGCGTACGCCCCGGGCCGCAACCCATCGACGCCGACCATCGCCAGCGAACGCGACGCGCTCGAGCGAGAGCTGGCCGCAGCCGTTCCGGCAGCTGCGGCGTCGCCAGCCGGCCCCTTTTTGTCCCCGACACCAGGCACGGCACCGTTCGATGCTGACCTCATCCGCTCGATTTTTACGGAGTCGATGCCGCAGTTCGCGCGTCTCGCCGCCCAGGCGGGCCGCGACACCCAAGTCGACTACCTGAACGCGCGACTGCGCGAGGCCGAGCGTGCGACGTCGGACGCGAAAGCCCAGGCGGCCCGCCTGGCCGGCGAGCTGCAGGCGCAAGTCGCCCGCGCCGACCTGCTCGCCCGCGAACTAGACGCGAGTCAGGCGGCGTTATCGCAGCAGCGGGAAACCGTCGTCAGCCTGACGGAAGAATTAAAAGGTCAGCGTCTGTTCGCCATGCAATCGATCGATTCGGCGCGCGCTGAGATGCGCATGAGTAAAGACCGCACGGCGGAGCTGCAAAGTAAAATCGATCGGCTCGAGATGACGATCGACCAGCTGCGCATGGCGCGCGGTGCACATGGAGGAATGCGATGAGGGATACGTCCGACGCACTGGTGACAGTACCCGGAACGGACCTGGCCGTCGCCACCGCCTGGCGGGCGGTCGATGTCTGGCTCGAGGGCGTGCGCCTGAATGGTGGCGACTACAGTGAAGAGACGGCCAGTACCTACGGTTATCACGTGGCGAAGCTACGCTGGTATTGCAAGAGAACGGGTGTCCCGCTGACCGAATGGACCCAAGCGCACGCCAACGCTTTTGTGGCGTTCCTGCGCGACCTGCCTGCCGACTGCCTGTGCCGGAAGATCGAGACGCGGAAAACATGCGTTGGAGCGGACGGGACAAAGCAACCGGTACTGCGCTATGCAAAAGCCGGCGAACCGGGCTATACCCCCTTCCGCACCGCTCCCTCGCCCGGCAGCCGCGACGATATCCTGCGGTGCGTACGCGCCCTCTTCAACCACCTGCACGAGGACGGCATCATCCGGCGCAATCCGCTGGCGAGAATCAAAACGCGCAAGTCGCGGCGGATCGATGCTGAGCGCTCGCTCGACCTCGACCTGTATGCCTACGTGCTGGAGTACCTCGATACGGTACCAGTGGCGAACGAGAACGCTGCGCGCCTGCGCGCGCGGGACCGCTTTGCGTTCGTCGCGCTGCGCGAGCTCGGGCTGCGTGCATCGGAACTGGTGGGGGTGCGTATGCGCGACGTCTATCCGCTAACCGACCCGAAGACCGCCCGTACATACTGGATCCTAAAAATCGACGAGGAGCACGCGAAGGGGAGTAAGGGGCGTGACGTGCCGATGACGCGGCCTGTGTTCGAGGAACTGATGGCGTACCGCGGTGCCTTTGGCTTACCCCCGGTACCGGAGGCCGGCGAAGAATACGGGCTGCTGCTCTCGGTGCAGACCAGGCCGGTGGCCATCGGCAGCCGCATGGTGACAGAGGCGAGATCGCGTCGGTTTTTTCGGGCGTGGGCCAGCATCACTTCGCGCAAGAGCCTATATCTAATAGTGAAGAATCGGCTCGATGAGGTGGCGACGGAACTCGAGCGACAGGGGCGCGACTCCGAAGCCGTGCAGCTTCGCGACGTTTCTCCGCACTGGCTGCGTCATACATTTGCCAAGGCCCTGCTCATGCGAGGTCGCGATATCCGTGTCGTAGCTGAGTCTTTGGGCCACGCCAGTGTGACAACGACCATGGCGTACACTCGGCAGAGTGCACTCGACCAAATCCGTGAATATGTTAAGGATAGTGATAACTTGGCTATGCAGAGACCGCGACCTATTAAGTGAACTTGTGTGAGGACCGATTTGTAGAACTAATCATCCAAGATAATGATGTCTTAGAAATATAAGAAATTTGTCGTCCCCTTATCGTTCATCAATCCGGAAATTCCACGATCAATCGTTATACTTTTAAAATCTGCTCGTCTTCGGGCGGTCTGCAACTCGCGAAGAATTAGGGTGCGCGGCTTAATTTGGCGTGGCATGATTCAAAATAGTGCTAACAGTGCCAAAGCGCTGATAACTCCGACTCTCCAATGCTTCCGCAACCCCAAGGGCCACCTCATGCATAGCCAGAGTTGCGGCCTTATAATAAGAATCAAAAGCTTCTCTATTTGAAATCGTTAAGCGCTGCCCATGAGCTATCTTATTCCGGCCGTCCACCAACTCATGAAGATAACGCTTTTGCTCCTCAACATTCTTCGACTTTAAATCCAGCCTATAAAGCCAAGATAACAACAAGTCCGGCCATAAATTCGACGTTTCAGCAATATTATCAAATTCCGCCGTCTCTTCTAGCCTTCCATTTAGTTCATCCATGAACTGTGTAAAGAATTCGCCCTGATGCTCATTATTTCTTAATTCCATAAAAAACTTCTTCATGGAATGAGCAGCAATTTTCCACTTAAAGTCTTTTATTTTTAGCTTCCGTTTTCTTAAAGCATCAATGTACACGCCGACGCAAAATTTGCAAAAACCTTCATAATGCGCGTAAAGAAGGGCAACGTTTGCGCGCAATAATGTCCGTTCCTGCGCAGAGTTCACCGCAGTTTGGAGAAGCTGCTTTCGTAAAATGGCCAGCTCAGCTTCACGCCACACCAAATCATTGGTGATCTCTTTAATGAATAAATCTGCAAAAGCGCTCATGCTTATGCCGCGAATGCACGAGCAATCAGAGCGATTCGCTCATTCATCTTTGGCAAGGAATTAGCTCCAGGACCGGTGACAGCTCTAAAGGCTGCGGACTCAACTGCGGCGGCCAAACGAGCCTTCGCTTCATCAGAAGAAAGTGTCCTTAGGTTTTCCAGTGATTCAATGCTTCCGCACGTTACCGCTTCGTAGTAGGCTGGTGCTACGCTACCAATGGGTTGTCCGTTACGGTACTTGACGAAAGCATAAGGACCAAATTTCTCGGCAAGCACATCAAACAGGTCGGTAAATATTGCTTGCTCATTTTCCGTGTTAAAATCGAGTTTCTTAAGCAAAACATCTTCCATGAAACTATCGAGCCAGTCGCTAATACTTCCTTTGAACTTGTCGCGATAAATTCTGGTTGCGAAGAATCGCAATACTAACTCCTCATCACCACGCGCTTCAATTGCAGTTGAGGAAAGCAATTCGATCGTAGTTCGGAACGCGGGGTGTTGTGCGCATTGATTGATAAATGCATAGAAATCTGCACCACCCAGGATACGCGCGTTAACATTCCTAATATCCTGATCAGAAAGTTTTGACCCCCCCGTATTGAGGCGTTTAAACATCTCGTAGCGTAAAAACTGATTGCTTTGTCGCTTAATAATTACCGTTCGGATCGCAGATCTCTTTAACTTCAACTTAAGCGTCAGTGGCAAATCTTCGAATGTAGCACCATTAAGTTCGGGGACCAAGTCACAACCTTCTAAAGACAGGACTGGAAGCTCAATGGCATCATTGTTGATAAATTGGATCAACGAGCTTACTCGCTGCAACCCATCTACTAGTTCAAGGCGGCCATCGTCGTTCTCGATGACGAAGATTGACGGTATCGGCAATTGGATGAGAACAGACTCGACTAATCGTGACCGCTGCTCATCGGACCACCGGAACAGACGCTGAAAGTCGGGTTGAAGTATTAGTTCCCGGGACGAGTGCAATCCGACTAACTCGCCGATCGACATATCCACGCTATCCGTGCGAACTTCGCCAACTCGTTTATCAATTGATTCAATAATATCCATTTGGGAACCCAATTTTCATAAATATATTCCGCCGTCGTACTATATGTCCCAGGTCTGCGATCGAGATCGTATGCCAGTGCTCAAGAACTGGTTGTCAATTCTACTACAACCTTGAGCAACCTTCGCTCAATCGTCGGTTAAAAAATTAATTCGCAGCCTGCTCTCGCATACCTCGAACCGGCGCTGAAGCAATTCCAACTTGAACTCGTCAGAGTAACGTTATCGAAAAAGTTTCCGGGGTGCTCGCTGGCGCGGGTGGAGAGGGGTTCCATCGCGACCGAAGTGGCAAACGAGGTGTTTGCTTCCCTTGGCAGAAGGACTTTACCAAACGGGAAGCAGTACACCCAGTATGTCGCCTAATAAGTTTGTTGCAGCGGCGCGACAGTGAAAAGTAGAACTACGACGCCAAGTACATGGGGACACTGCGCTCGCAAGCATAGTTTGACCAAGTCAATCAGCGAACCGCTTTTTGCATCGATAAGTGCATCCCTAGCGGAGTTCAAAAAAATTAGAAAACGAGCACTCATGTGGATTTCAGGAGATTTCGCGATTCTGGCCGGAGCACCAGAACTTGTACCATGGAAGTGCTAGACGGTTTGTTATTTCTGCCGCAACTCCCTACGTCATCACTTCCTCCACAAACGCTTAAACGAAAATAACAATTATCATCTGGGGAGCTGCACGTAAAAAAGGCCTTTCGGCCGCTTTTATACGTGCTACTGGCCGCTTCGAACTTCGCCCTGCCTACTATTACTTGGACTGTCGTCTTCTTCGCTCCCGAACACACGGGGCTAAAGCGCTTGGCCCAGCTGTACGTTTTATAGGCGTCGCTCTGGCTGTCAGCCAGGTGGCTGAAGTAACGAGCGTGCGACGTCGCTGAAGGTATTCGGGCTTTGGCTCTCCTGACCTTGGCGGAGTCAACTTTTGCCCGTCGTACCGTTCAAACTCACGTCGAAGCATCGAATCGTTTCCAACTTTGTCCCAGCTGACCCGGATCGTAAGGTCGTCCTCGATCAATAAGTGGCCCTTCTCGAATGCGCGATCCATCAGCAGCGAGAGGCAGATCCCATTAGAGGGATCTAGCCGAATACTCTGGTCTTCACTCCACGGAACAATGTGTGACGCCACGAGAAAGTCGTTGGTCTTGATGCCTGTGATTGCACATCGATTTTTGTAATTGGACTTGACGGCTTTAGCGAATGCTCTCTGTGCGCTCCCGCGCGTTTTGACAGTAGCGCTCGAGTCAGCAACGCTATAGTCTTTACCCTCGATCTGTTTCTGGAAGGCTTCAACTTCATTAGGGTCAGATTCAGCGGCTTCTGCAGCAGCGTCTCCTGGCCCAAACAAAGGGTACTTTGCGTCTAAAGTTTCAAGCAAACCGCTGACAGATGCTGCCAGTTTTTTTGAGAGAGGCGTGGGCTCTAACCACGCATCGTGATTCTTCGAAGGATCAAAAAACAGCCCATACCCCGGCCCGCGAAAATAAGCCGCGAGTTCGCGGCCAACGTCAGCGTCCATAGTATCCAGCACAATATCAGGCGTGCTCAAAGACGCTAGCCTTGCAAGGGTCCGCTTGATCGCAGCACGCGGCACGACGCCTCCGCTCGCGATGGTTTCCCATGCAAGCGCTGAACGCCGCGATGTTTTAGCTGCCAGTGCCTGAATAGACGATGGCACGTTCCTAAGGTCGGCCCAAGCATATTCGTCGTTTGGCCTATCTAAGTAGGCGCGTAAATGCAACGTCGTAGGCTCGTTGTGGAGCTTGATTGCCATCAAGTACGGCTGCCCAGCACCACGAGCTGCAAGATTTTTTAACTCATTTTCAGCCTTCTTGAGCTCAGAGTGACCAGGATTGCCTGGAATTGTCTCTGCTACAGCCTCACCTGCCGATTCCGACATTTTCCATGCTCTCGGGGCGCCGAGGCTAGTCTCCCATTTAAGATGTGGGCGATCCGCCGATTGGAAGACAAGCGCGCCCTTCGTCGTTCCTGTTGGCCACTTATAGGTAAGTGGCACTTCTCCCTCTTTGCCCGGACTAAGAGGAAAGAGACGACGTAAGGTGTCAAGGAATTTCGTCTTCCTTGAGAGCTGAATGTAATCCTTCGTGTACTTTGTGTTACCCAGTCGTCCATAGGTTGCGCGATGCGCTGACGGCCCATAATAGATAACTAGCACCCATTCGACTGGTTGGGCAGCCATTCCGATTCTCCAATTATGATTGCTTCCGACTGGTGTGCTTCAAACCTTGCCGACTCTTTCTAGCTTGCATGCGGCCGGTAGTAAAGCGGATGATTTCGGAAAAGGGCACGAACCGATGTGGTATCACGATTGGACATTATTCGTTCCCCCGCATGGCGAGCTTAGCGACGTAAATTTCGTTAGCGCAATTTTATATCTCGATACATGGCAGGTCTACAAGAAAGTTGACCGGATTCCACCGTGCGATCCCGACTGACACGCGATCGTTTGCGAAGTCGGCCCTGTCATTTTGCTTTTACGCCGGTATAGGACGCTCGTGAACATCCATTCGAGACTTTTTACGGCATTGGGGCTGGCCGGACGCGGTCTAGTTCAGCGTGTGCCGGTCGCTGCTAGACGGTTTCGACTACGACTAGTGAAGCGATGAGGCGTGACGCGATTGTGAGGCGGCGCTATGCGATGAGCGGCTTTAATTCTTGAGAGCCAGTGCAGATTCGCTTCTAACTTTATCGTAACGCATCACGGAGGTACGCTTTCGCGGCACGTTCACCAGACGGCAGGCTGCTGGCTCGATTCCTTGTACAGTGGGGTTGAGTCCCATGTCGCATTAAATTAGCGCGACCGTTGAAAACGAGGTCGCCGCTGCTCGGAAAATATTTGTTGATCTACGCCCAGCGTCTTTGTCAGGAGGCTGGTAGTGGGAGTCACGGCGCAAGACCGTCCAGGCTCATCTGGTGAGGCTGACGTCGCGCGGTGCGTCGCTGCGCCAACGGGTTCGGAGGCGCCAATTCCATCTGCGCCAGCGCGAGCTTTACCACCTCGGAAGCCGTAGGTTCGGCGTCAAAGTAGCGCCAGAAGCCGCGACGGTCCTGCCGGTTCGGGTCGTACACGATCGCTAGCTGCGCATGGGTCAATCCCAAGCCACGTGCGACCGCTACCTCGATCGCGGCGTTAGCCGTGAGCGCATCTAATGGGGGGCGACCTACGCCGTCATCCATCGCCCAAGGGCACGCACCGTATTCCTGTGCCGCCAGGCCTGCTCGCGGTCGTTGCGTGCACAAACTCCATGCGGCAAACGCCACCTGCTCGAGCTCGAGCTCGCTCAACTCAGGCCAGACCATGCCCTCAAGAATAAATTTGTTCAAGTGCAGGCCGCTGACGAGGCGGCGCGCCACCCAGTCGAACACCATCGAGTTCATGATGCCCAGTGCTGCGAACGCCTTGCGTTCGCTGTCAAATTCCAGCACGGGGGCTGTGTTCCCGCAGCGCCATCCACGAGGCACGCGCGTCGCGATCACTGTGCGGGTATTGGTCGATGCTGTCACATCACACAGGGCCACCCGCGGCGGCAGGTCGCGCACCGGCGCGATGACATATTGGGACGTGCATTCACCCAACGGACGATCCTGGTTGTCTTGCCAGACGGCCGTCCGCCCGCTGCCGGAAACCCACGACTTCTGAAAGCAATCGTAGGCACCGACTGACCTGCCTTCGAGTAAGGGTACATAGGACGCCATTGCCTGGTCTATATAGGTACCGTCACCACACGGTTGTAATGCCATTGCCTCGACGTGGTGAAACTGTGCCTTGTGAAGACTCAAGTCGACCTCCCGGCGGTACACGACCTTGCCCAGGGCGCCGCGATCAAACAGCGCCGTACCGGTTGCTAGTGCGATGCGCAAGACCTCCAGCTCCTGCGCGCGCGCCAGTTCGGGGATGATGTGGTACTGGCGACCGATCAATAGGATGTCATCGCGGTCGAGTGCAATGTGCGGTGCATCGACCTCGTCCGGATCAAGTGCGAAGCTGCGCACGGCCAGCGTCTGCGTTCCCGTGTTTGAGCGGGTGGCGGCAAGCAAGCCAAATTTGTAGCGGCCATCAATCGGAAAATAGCCGCGCCGGTTTTCATAGCCGGTCCAGCGGGCGATTTCGAACTGCGAGAAGTAGCGCTCCCGCAGGTCGGTCAGACCGGCGTCCGATGCGAATGCTGCAGGCAGCAACGCCCCCAGGCGTCCGCCTTCCGTAACCAGATGCGGCGCCAGTTCAACGAACAGTTTGAACAGGTTGCGGTCACCCGTACCCTGGGCCGAAAACAGCGGTGGCAGCCCGGGCGCACCGCTGCCCGTCTGCGACGCCCGTGCCAGGGTTGCAGCACGTTCCTCGCCAGGATCATCGGTCACCTTGTGACGCAGGGATTCCCAGGGCGGGTTCATCAACAGAACGTCGAACAAGTCGTGACTTGACCACCAGTCGAATGTCAGGGCATTGGCGAGCCGGATGTTTTCCGCCACCTGTGCCAGAGTCACCCCACTGTCGGCGCCGAACAGCCAGATCAGCAAACAGCACAGTTCGCGCGCGCGCGGGTCAAGTTCGACACCATGCAAGCCCAGGATGAATTGGCGCAGCTGCTCGTCGGTCCCGCCGCGGCCATACTGCTCGATTGCAGCCAATAACAGGTTGCCGGAGCCAACGCTCGGGTCAACGATGCGATAAGTGCGGCCGCGCGGCAGCGGCGCCATGGTGATCCGCGCCAGAACCGAGGCGAACACGTTATGGGTCGCATAGGCGCCGAGGGCCTTCTGGCTCGACGAGGCGCCCTGGTAAGCAGCCGTCCACGTGTGCATGCCTTCGGGGCTTAACCCGAGAGGCGCCGCCTGCAACGCCAGATCAGCCAGGCGCTCCCACAACAGTGGATCGTCCGGCAGAATCGGCAGTGGGGACAGCGCGAGTTCATCCACCATTGCGCGTGCGGTAGCGCCGTTCCAGGGCAGTTCGCGTTGGCGATGGCTGGCATGCCGTGCCGCAGCCGCAATGATCAGATTGGCGATCCGGTGACTGGCAGGCGGCGACAGCTGTTGCGCGCACGTATGAACGTCATCCCAGGCAGTGCTCATACAATTTCTTCCAATGTGGTGCGGTGCGGCGATGGCGTACTCCAGCGATCGATCAGCGCCAGAAGTGCAAGGGCGCGGGCATTTGCTGCTGCAGGCGGTAGCCAGTGGAACAGCCCAAGCCCGACCGCGATGAGGCGGCAAGGTGTTCCGTGCAGCCCTGGTACGTCCCACACTCGCGGTTCGAATGTGCCAGGGTAGACCAAGATCGACAACGGTGCGCCGCAAGCGGCAGCCGTACTGACAGCTTGGTAGATATGGTCCCGGATGCTGTCGAGCGAACCCCCGCAGAATGGAGAATATTTCGCTTCGAAGGATGCGATCACTCGACCGTCGTCGTACAGCCGTCCGTCCGGCTTCGGCGAAAATGCGCGATTGGCGGGGTCGACCGGCCGCAGTAGGTTGACACACCCCTGCATCTGGTACGTCAAGACTCGACCGTTCGCCTGAGCGGCGCGTTGCATGTACTGCAGGGTACGTTCAAGTAGCGCTTCCAGCAAAGGCCACGCTTCGATGGCCAAGCTGACGCCATGATGGCGCCCGTTGGCGCCGAACAGCGAACTGCGTGACAGGATGGCGACAGCCACCGCCCACGCCGGTGCGTAAGCATTCCACTGCGTGGGCAAGGTTCTGGTCGCAATGCCGGGCGCCGGCGGGGTTATGGCCGGCATCCCGGCCGACAGGTTCCGGCTCAGAGCACGCAAGCTGTTGCGGGTCGCCAGATTCGTGCACGCGTGCGCCAGCGTCTGCGCCACATGGAAGAACGCGCGCGTAAAAGGATTGTCTTGCGCGAGCTCGGTGCGGGTAACCGGGAAGACATGCGGTCGCCATAGCACCGAACGCGTCCATTTTGTCACGTCCAGCTTGCCCTGCAGGTATGGCAGAGTTGCCTGGTGTCGCTCCATCAACAGGATCGGACCGTCCTGGCGATACGCTTTCTGAAGACGATGCAGGTAGGCGGCGGCGAGTGCGTCGATCAACTGCTTGTGCGTCTGTCCCATGCCGGCATCGCGGTCGCCGCCTACGTCGATCGACTCGCTTCCGGTCAACAGGGCCACGACCGCGGTCATCCAGTTATCACCGGCGTCGACTTTCGGCGTCACCTGCAGGACCGAACCTGGGCCCAGGTCGATAGTGCCGACCACATTGCTTAACTTGAAGCGCCCGCCACTTTCGCTCAGGAGCGTGAATCTGGGGCGTAGCGTTTTTTGCAGACGGTCGGCTGCTGCGCGCAGTCGTTCGGCATCCGCCCTGGAAAGCGTGAACTCCTTGCCCTCTATAACGTCGATACAGCCCACGCGGCTCAGAGCCTTGCGATGGCGCGTAACGCCGCCAGTTGTTGTCCGGGGTCGACTCCATGGAGCGATTGCACCATCAGGCGGCGCGAAGTGATCGCCGCCAGTGCGACCGGTGCAGTTCGCCAGTACGCGACCGTACCAGCCGGCACGGGCTGACCGCGCTCGAGTTGCTCGGCGTCGTCAACACCCAGTACGGCGGCAAGAGCGTCGTCCTGGTCGATGAAGGTGGTACGCAGTGTCGGCACCACCTTGGCATCCATTGCCTGGCACAGCTGGGTCAGGCGTTCGTTCGGCGTGTCGCCGTTGAGTCCCCACACCAGCGCGTGCCCAAGCACGAAATCCTCGCCAAGGCAGAACTCCACGCGCTCATTGACTGCTTGCAGCACCTGTACCGCGAGCGCGCCGATGTCGTCGCGCCCCCATTGCGTGACATCATTACTGGCCGGCAGCGGGCCCTGTGCCCTCGCTGGATTGTCCATCAGGTGCTCGGCCAGGGTTGCGTAGTCGGGCGGTACGCGGATCACAGTGAAGCGCCGGCGCATGGCAGCGTCAAGCGGTGCGACCGAGCGGTCTGTACTGTTCATTGCGGCGACAATGTGCACAGTGGCCGGCAGGCGTACTTCCTTATCGATTTGCTCGTGCCCGTTGACGGGATCACGGCGATAGGAGGCCGGCACCGGCATGGCCTGGGCGGGATAGGGACGCTGGATGTGCGTGCCCCTGCGGTCCTGCCGTGAGCGCTTGTCCTTGTCGAGCAGGCTCAGCGTGTCACCGAAGATCGCCGCAGCCGAACCTCGGTTGAATTCATCGAGGATCAGCAAAGCCTGTCGACCCGAATCGCCGACCCAGTGACTGAGGCCCAGCAATGGCCCAGGCAAGGCCTCGAGCTCGACGCCAGCGTGGCCGGGCGAGGACTTGGGGAACAGACCGGCGACGAAGTTCTCGTAGGTGTACGAAGGATGGAACACCAGTGACTCACTGCGCGCGTCAATCCCGCTGTCATATGTCGACCAATTGTTTTCCCACAAGTCCGGGTCGAAGACGACGGCATCATGCACAGCGTGGTTGGCATACAGGCTACGCAAGTCCTCGAGGGCGACGCTTTTCCCGGTTCCGGGCGGTCCGACAAGCAACACGTTCGGATCGCGTGCGAGCGCTTGTTGGATTTCGGCGACCAGCTTGGGCGCCCTGACGTTCGGGAGCGGCGTGATGATGTCGCCGGTCCAGTCAACGATGTCGATGCCATTGTTTGCAGGCAAATCCAACATGGCCTGCTGCAGCTTTTGTGGCAGCAGGGCCACAGCACGTTCTGCGAAGCCAGCCGGTGGATCTTCGAAGTAAACGCGTAAATGAAAGCGGTTGCCTTCCCCAGCGAGCTTGATGGCCAACAACCAGGGATTCCACCCCTGGCCTTCGATATAAGCCAGTTGATTGTTTGCTTCCTCCTCGTCGCG
The DNA here is from genome assembly GCF_059801075.1 of Massilia sp. LXY-5. Lineage (NCBI taxonomy): Bacteria > Pseudomonadati > Pseudomonadota > Betaproteobacteria > Burkholderiales > Oxalobacteraceae > Massilia > Massilia sp. LXY-5. The sequence goes on along the minus strand of NZ_JBNNEH010000008.1, from coordinate 135,581 downwards.
CAGATTGGTGTCTCCCGGCAGGCTTACCGCCGGATCCGATCCTATCTCGCCTAGCTTCCAGGGTTTTGGGGGTTTATTGGTGGGCCACGTTAAATGGTAACGGTCAGCCGACCAGGCAAAATCCCCGGGCAGGGACTCCCCAGGCCACACGTACTCGATATCAACTTTGGAGGATGTCGCATGCAGCAGCGTTTGAAGCTTTGCGGAGACAGCTTTCGGAATTTGCAGATAATCCTTGGTGTAAGCAGTCTTATCACCCAGCCGGCCATACAACGCTTTGTAATTAGACAAGTTATAGCGCGCAAACAACACGGCCTCGACCAACTGCTTCGTCATACGCTAGGCCCTCCGACCACGATGACTTCGGGCGAATCCTTCGGTTGCACGTTGCGCTTGTTCTGTGCCGCGACGGAACGGCGGGTGGTGAATCGGATCACTTTGGCATGCGAGAAGATCTCGCGCATGTGTTCATTGTCGCGGTTCGACACGACCCAGTGCACGCCCTTGCGCGTCAGGTGCTGACACAACTCGGCCAGTTCTTCCAGATCTGGCTTGCGGAAGCGCTTTCCGTTGTAACCGGCAAACTTGCTGGTGTCGGACACCGGCAGATAGGGGGGATCGAAATAGATGAAATCACCGGGTTCGGCATTCTTCGCTGATTCGCGGAAATCGATCTCACGGATCGTGACAGATTGCAGCGCCTGACTGACCGTTGCCACCGTATTGCGGTCAATGCCTTTGAAGTCGCGCGCTCCCCAGGGCACGTTGAAGACCCCAAACCGGTTCTCCCGCCACAATCCGTTCCAGGCAGTCTGGTTCAGATAAAAGAAGCGCGCAGCCCGTGCCAGCGCGCCGTCGGGCGCTTCACTGCGAACAGCATAGTATGCTTCCTCGCCCTGCCGCTGCAGATACGGTTGCAGGTGATCGAAGAACGCGTGTGGATCTTGCTGGATCACCCGCCAGACGTTGACGAGCTCGGTATTCAGGTCGGACAGGTGGCAATGCTCGGCACGCTGGCGCAAGGCAAAGAACATGGCTCCAGAACCAAGAAAGGGCTCATGGAAGTTGCGGAACCTGGACGGCACATAAGGCAGAATTGCCCCCAGCAGCCGGCTCTTGCCGCCCACCCAGCGCAGGAAGGGCTTGGTCTTTGGAACATCCTTGATGGTGGAAGCGGTCAGAAACGGGAAGGTGGTTTGCACTGCTGCGCGATCGCTCGCGGCGAACGGCTGGGGGACTTCGATCATAGATTCTTATTCGTATGTTGCAGGGAAAGACTCAGTGTGCACTTGCTTCTGCCGGCTCGGCTGCCGCTTGCTCGCTGTCCAGGGAAATCGCATCCAAACCTTTGGCATGACAGAAGTCCACGATCAGTACCTCTAGCATGTTCGACAGCGTCCTGCATTCGTAGTCGGCCGCCACCCGCAAGAGCCCCTTTACACGCGGTGACATGCGAAGATTGACAACTTCAGTTTTTCGCTCAGACATGGCTTGCCTATTGACTGCCTTTACAATGTGTAGACTATAACAGCTGAGATGAATTCGGGCAATCTCGACAAGGGTGGTTTAATGCAGCAATTGACGTGTTCTCCCGTTCAAGGGATGGCTGGGTATCATTGCTGCGAGCAGCCGACCGGCATCGGGTAATAACGGGGTTCCAGATGACCAAACACGTCCCGACGGCTTGATCAATCAGCGCGACGATTGCGTCAGCGCCTAAAGCGCAGGCTAAGTCGTTGTGTCCTCTATCGCCCCGCTTGAGCCCGCTTACCGGGGTAGGGCCCGTCCCATGGCCAATTCAAACGGCCGCCGACTTCCCCTGATAGACACGTACCCTGTCACCGAATCTCAACCGACGCGCACAGTTCGCTTCCGGGTGCTCACGGCACGCACGCAAGGTCGACCGACCTCATGCGACTTCCCAGGAGAGCTGTACATCGCATCGGCCAAAGTGCCCATACGCTGCTGTGGCGAGGTAGATTGGCCTGAGCAGATCCAGTTCTCGGATGATCCTGGCCGGACTGAGGTCGAATTCGGCGTGCAGTCGTTCTACGATCAAAGACACTGCGACTGTCTCCGTGCCAAAGGTCTCCGCCGAGAAATTCACCGGCTGTGCGACGCCGATCGCGTACGCAAGTCGAATCAAACAGCGCTCAGCCCAGCCACGTGCCACGACCAGGTTGACAAGGCGCCGTGCAGCATAGGCGACAGAGCGGTCGATCTTGGCCGCAGTGACATGCGTGGCATTTGGCATCACCCGACTGAGGCCAGAAGGCTTGCCGAATGTGAGTGCAGCCATCTTATCGCCTACACCTACTCCGCCCGATCCTTGGCGTTGCTCAGGCCCCAACGCTTAGATGATAATAGCAATTATCATCCAAGAAAGGTGCGTGAAAAACCGCCTGACAGTCATTTGTCCGGTTTTGCTGGCAGCGCTCGTACCTAAACTCCATACTCGGCGGACCTAAGCATACCGACTAGAGCGCTCTAACCTGAGGACTTTGAACCTGAAACCGGCGACGGTTCAAAGCATGGTTGAGAAATCAAGGGGTTAGAGGAGCCGATCAGTAACCGCTTTTAGGTACGAGCGCTTCGTTGCCTTCTCCTGGCAATAATGCCGCGCACGCCTGCATGGGCGATGCCGCCCGGCCGGCTTCAATATCAGTTCCAAAATTTCAAAAACATCATTCCATCGGGGTCCAGGCATGATGCAGCTCAAACGAATGCGCCTGACCGTGGTCGAGGCGGCCAAGGATTTTTGGCTTGATGGGTCCAATATCATGCACGGACCATCTTGGAGTTAGGTATGCCTATCGTCTTCGTCCACGGCGTTAACAATCGCCGTGCAAACCCTGACTATAATGCCGGGGTCGAACGCACTAGTACATTCCTGCGCGACATTCTTGCCCCCGCCGTCGGCATCGACCCGGCCAAAGCCTCGACATTCTTTCCCTACTGGGGCGACCACGGTGTGGACTTCCGCTGGCAACAAGCCTCGCTGCGAAGTGCATCCGAGAACGTCGAGTCGCTCAGCCTGCAGAGCGCGGGCGCCAACACGGCCGACTACGAATTGTGGATTGGCGAGGCTCGTTACCAGTACGGCCCGGACCGGGTGAACTTCGGCACGATAAGCCGCCAGTTCAATTTCGAGACGGCGGTCGATGCCGTCTGGGACACTGCGGCCGCAACGGTGAAACTGGAACAAGGCTACGAAGATGTGCTCGCCGCCTATGCAGCCTCACTGCGCTACGCCAGCACAACGCGGGCGCCGCTGTGGGCATTGCAGTCCCCTCCTTTGTCCAATGCGGACTTCGTTTCGCGCTTGCGCCAGGAGATCGAGCCGCTGCTCCCCACCAGTGGCGCTGAACGCCACGAAACCCTGGGCCTGTCCGGCTTGTGGCAGTCCTTCAGGGAGGCCGTGAATCGGCTAGACCACGCTCCATCGGACGCAGCGACCGCGTTGCTCATGGGTATCCACCGTCAAACCCTGCATGCGAACGCCTCCCGTTTCATCGGCGACATCTGCATTTACCTTACCACGCGCGGAAGCAAGGAGGAGCCCGGGCCCATCGTCCGGGACGTCGTCGCAGAACTGGAGCAGGCGTCGGACGCGCGGCGCCAGGGGGACGACAAGCTCATCGTGCTCGGCCACAGTCTGGGTGGCGTGATTCTTTATGACGTCCTGAGCTACTTCCGGCCCGATCTGCGCTTCGACGCCTTCGTGACAATTGGGTCGCAAGTGGCGCTGTTCGAAGAAATGGGTCTTTATCGTGCCAGCAGCAAAACGAAACCACCCAACCCGCCGCAGGATCTGCTCGACCAGCCCGAGGGCGTCGGAAGATGGCTCAACGTCTTCGATACCAATGACATCTTCTCATTCCGGGCATCGAGCGTCTTCCGAGGCCCTGTCGATTACGGGTTCGACACCGGCTTTGGCCTGCTACAGGCTCACGGCGGCTATTTTGCCCGGCCCAGCTTCTATAAACGCCTGGGCGTCCGGCTCGCGGAGTCGCGGCTATGAGCCTTGTGTTCGAAGCGCAGCCGGACAGGCTCGCCGCGGCACAGCCAGCGACCCATGTACTGCTGGTCGGATGCGGAGAATATCCCAGCCTGCCGGAGGTCGGGTACGGCAATCTGTCGGCCTTGACGTCGCCGCGCCGATCCGTCGAAGCCATGGCGGACTGGTTCCTGAGCGGGCCTGACGCGTCCGCTCCGGGCGCTGCCCTGTCACCGCAACAGGCTTTCTACAACCCGGCGGCGCCGCTGGGTAGCGTCGAGCTGCTGGCCTCGCCCTCGAGAGACTATGTGGCGCCGGACAGTCAGCCGAAGCCGGTCGAGCGGCCCACACGGGATAGGATTGCGGTGGCCTATCGACGCTGGCTCGGCCGGCTTGCCAACAATCCGAACAGCCGGGGCGTCTTCTATTTCTGCGGTCACGGGGTCGGAGACGGGGTCGACCAAGTTCTGATCGCCGACGATTTCGGTGAGGACTCGCATGACTTGTGGTCGGCGAGCTTCCACGTCTCGAACACCTGCCATGCATCGATACGCAAGACGAGTGCGAAACTCATGTACCTGATCGATGCGTGCATGGAGTTCAGCCCCGACCTCCTCGCCGAGATCAGCGAGCCCAGGCCCCTTGTGGCGGGAACCCGGCTGGGAACGCCGCTGTGCTCGGATTGGTTGGTCATGCGGGGGACCACTGCCAACTTGCTGGCGTACGCGCCGGCTAACGGGATTGCCCGCTTCACCCGAGCCCTGCTCGCAGCCTTGAACGGACACTGTGGGAGCCAACGCATCCAGCAGCAGTTTTTCGACGTTACCCCAGCTACCCTGCGCAGCGCCGCCTCGGCTTTCCTGAGCTTCTATCAGGCGCCGGGGGATGCGAAGCACCAAAGGATAGGGACCCCCCAAGGGGACGGCGCCTGGGACATCCCTTTCCATGTACTCACCGGGCGGCCCTGCTCCTACGTCCAGCTCGATGTGGATCCGCCAGGCTTCCGCCCGGTGACCCAGGCCTATATGGAGCGTGCCGGAGCACCGCGCCTAAGCCAGACGCTCGACACCGGCCCAGCGCATTTCAGTGTTGAGTGGGGCGAATGGACCTACGGCGTGACGCCGTCGAGCGCCGGCGCCTTCGACGAGCAATACCGGACCATACTCCTGAACCAGGCGGTGTTGCCTGACACGTTTACGATCACCGGAGCGTTTGCCTGAGGAAGCGCGATGCAACTGACCGTGCATATAAAAAGCTCCTATCCGTACAAGGACGAGCGCATCTTGGCGACCTTGTTCGATGTCGCAGCTCCCGACGGCGCGCTGCTCGCGCAAGGCATCGCCACCCCGATGAAACCCGCCACGGTCGACCTGCCCGACGGCCTCCAGCGGGCTTACGTGATCGGCCATGCACCCAGCGGCAGAACCGTCCAGCAAGCCGCCGAGCTCGGGGCCGTGCGTGAGGTGACGCTGGAGGTGGCGCTCAGTCCGCACGAGTGGCTGGAGTGGGTGGCGCCGTTTCGGTCCCTGGCGCATCTACTCCCGGACGCCGCAGGCAGGCGTAAGAACGAGCCACCCGGCGCGGTGTGGATGACGCTATGGGAGTTTCGTGACGAACAGTGGTCGCCGCGGCCGATGCGCCCTTCCGAGACCGCCCAGGACGTCGACCTGGGCATGATCAGGCTGGACGTTGCTGCCGACGTGCCGAGTCTCCTGCAGGTGGGAGGCGACGCCCTCGCCTGGCGTCTGATCTCCTTGCCCCCACATTCGGAGGTCCGGGTCGCGATCACAAGCGGCGCCGGCAAGGCACCGGGCACTGATGCAGTCGAGGTCACGATCGCACGCGAGTCGGCTGGACTGGATTTGATCGTGTCCTATCTTTCCCGCGGCTGCCTGGCCGAGGCCGAGCGCCTGGGCAATCTGTGGCATAGTGCCGACTTCCTTGAGTCTTGGGAGGGTGTCCGGGATCCAGTGTCGGCCGCGGCCGCAGCATACTTGCTGCTCAAGAGCGGCCGCCCGGCCCTGCTCCGCCGGTGGATCGGCGAACGGGTTGAGCAGTTTGACTTCCCCGCGGATGTCGCGATCGTCGCCGCCGCGCTCGCACTGCAGCGTGAAGAAGCGGACGAGGAAGCCGTCAGGAAATTTGTGCGGCTCGCGGTGTCACACGGCCTGCCTATTTTCGGCCTCGGGATCCCGATTCTCCTCGAGACGGTTGCTGCCATTCACCGGGGAGCGGAGGAAACGCCGGACATCCGGGAGTTGTACCGGGTGCTGAGGGCCTTTGACCAGGCGCGCGCCGCTCGTGGCGCGTATTTCGCGTTCTACGGCACCAGCCCGGCCCGGCCTTCCTGGCTGAGGTACATCGGCCGACCCGATAAGCCCGAAGCAGTGCCGGAAGATCTGGCGCGCTTCCAGGCCACAGCCGCCACCCGATCGCCCCTCTGGTATTCCGCTGCGCAGCGCCGCCCTCCCGATTTGCTCCAGCCGACTGGGGCGCGCGAAGCGCCGGACGCCGATTCCGAGCGTGCGCGATACGCGTTTCCTCTATTCGGACAGGTGAGGCCGCTGGTGGCAGAGCTCCCTTTCGCACCAATCTAACAATAACCACCGACTTCGAGGCGCCGGACGCGCCTGGACGACTCAGTCCCGGAGCCGACACTACGCGAATCGTTCCCTCGTCTAGGCCTTCCGTTAAAATCTCTCGTAGCAGGCACATCCGTTCCGCATTCAAGCGGCGCTGTCCTAGTGCAAGGGTGGGCGGCCTTGCCCGAGCAGCTGGCGCGACGCGAAGCCAAGGGCCTCTGGACAACCCGAACGCTGCCGAAGAAGGGAACTGACCCGCGAGAGACCCTACCAATTGACCCGCAAGAGACCTTACCGTTGGACGTATAAGCGTACGGGATAGCCAAGCTCTGTGGTGTAGCTGAGGACCAACGGCTTCAGTTTCAGCTGGTTGGCCCGAATCCGGCTGAGCGTGATTGGAGCACGTTTCTCTCGAATCTGTATGTCGACCGAGCGTGGAACCTCAGCACATGCAGTAACCGGACGTGTCCCGACCCGCTGTCCAAACGCCTACCTCATCCATCGATGGCCAAGCCAAATTATTGCTGTTAAGAACAACAATCCCGCAACGACTAGGGGCATTATTCGTTTAGAAACTTTTTTTTTACCGGTATGCGGCATCCATTGGGGACGATTGGCCGATTTTCGCATCGTCTCACTGGCGAAAGAAGCAAGACGCGGCAGCGATGCTACGGCGTCGAGCATGTCGAGTAGTTTTGCCCTCTGTGGTGTCGGGTGGCCGAGCAAATCGACGAGCCGGTGCATTGCTGGTTGCGCCTCCCCTTCCAGCGCATGGTCGATATCGGGAGGCACCTTCGGTGGTTCACCTGGTGCTAGGCACTGTAGGTTTGTCAGGGTTACTGTCCGCCCCGAGTGATCCAGTCCTGCGCGGATCGAACATGCAAAATAGCTGTTTTGGTGACGCCCGCGGCAAAATTGGGTGAATACAAAATCAGCTTCATCGTGGCGCGTCAGTAACTCTTCTGGTATTCCTAACACGAGCTCAGGGGGAAGAAGTGCGAGCGGCACGGCCTCATGTAATGGCTTGGTCATGCCATCCAAGACACATAAGACAGTGCCCGACTGTGAATAGTCTGGGACCAGCCAGAAACTATCCATTTTTGCCTTTCATATGTGCATGAACCTCTTGCAGGGCAGTAGCAAAATAGCGGTGAAATAGTCTATCGTCAGTCATGCTAATTGGACCTGGACCGCTAACTCTGGCGAAATAGGGCCCAAGCACATTGCGGGCAAGTTTTTCTAGGTCGGAAAGCGGTTGCTTGAACTCTTTTGTGATGGCGTCGACTGCAGCGTTGGTCGTCAAACCTGTTGTCACCACATCAACCTTGTTGAGCAGTAGGTGCATTGAAAAATTCGGCTTGAACTGACTGACGTGCTTTAAAAGCCAGTCGAGATCGCCGTGGATACGATCTAATGTTTGCGCAGGTGCTTTACGTAATCGGTCGCCATCGATGAGATAGAAAATAACGTCTGCGTTTTGGCAGGCCTTAAGCCAATGCCGCTCGCGCTCATCAATTTCCCCGCCTACGTTGATGCAATTTTTACATTTCAGCTCGATCCGCGTCTTGTCGGGAAGTGTATGGGTAAGCTTGAAGGTCTCGACCTCTTCCGAGCCACGTGTCTGCATGTGCTGCTCTGGCGGCGGCTTACGCTGCAGGCGGTCAAACAAGCTGTTCTTCCCGGATGCGGTCGGCCCGATTACAGCAATCGTTCGCCCTTGCCACCATTCACGTGCTGCTGTGAATATATCCGAGGCATAGTCTATTAATTTGTCGAGCTTTGTGAGCGCCGTGATGAGGGTACTTATAAATTTGAACATTGAGCTTTGGCCAGGTTATACGTTGTCAGACTTTTACGCCAAAGTTGCATCAGCGCAGGCAAGTGCGAAATCCTATGATGTGTCGCGAACAAGATCTATTCCTTGGATCGGTCTCGAACGATGATCGAGTCCGGTCCGCCGAAGTAGAGGCTGTCGACCCAGCCCTCAAGGCATCAGCTTGCCTCGAGTTCGAGATCTTCCAATAGCTGGGTGTACTCAAGAAGGAAACTCGGCAGCACGCGTGGCGGTTCAGAGACCCCCTCGCTGAGGACGTCGAAGCCCCCGGCTGCGTAACCGTTCATTTGCTCCATGCCATACTCACTCAAGCTCGACATGGAGTTAGGGTCGACCAGCGTTCGTATTGTTTCGTGCACGCGCGGACGTTCCGCGACATCAATCCCCAACGTCTCCAGCTCCTTCGAGATCATCCATGCGATTAGAATTTTTCCTTTCGCTTTGTACTCCCTTGGGTAGTGGTCGATGAGCGGATCACACTCCGAGGCCGGCACGGTTAAATCTTTTTTGCCGCTCATCAGTCCAGTACATAGGCAAAAATAGTAATATTCGAAGTTTTTTGCACTCGATCCAATGACTGAATCGAGTCCTTTGAACCACGCACGCGCGTCTTTCCTAATGCGAAAATCCATACGTCACTCGCTTTCCAGTTGGAAGTCTTGGAAGAATTTTGCGCCCGGGACCAGGAAACCATCGCCCGTCTCAATATTGCCCTTGATCTTTCGTGCTTGCTGATCGAGGGTTTCATCGCCCTTGCGGAACAGCGTCAGATACTGGGTGCCGGAACGCTTAGCTAAAAATTGGTCGCAGAACCCTTGCCGTTCGCTCGAAATCGTGAAGGCGACAAACTGGGGCGTCAATCGTGGCACCAGATCGGCGATGCGAGCCCGGATTTTCAAATCGATTGCACCCGCCGGGCTGTCGACCACGAACGGGAAGCGATTGTCGGCGCCATTGAAGAACGTGGCCAAAAAAGCGTAAGCCACGGACAAGGTCTCGCCCATGCTGCCGCCCTCCTGCCCTTCCAACATGAGGCATTTATCGATCGCGCGGATTCGCACCCTGTTCATGGGCATCAGGGTCTGAATGCGCTCGTTTGCCTCGCTGACGGTCTGGGCGCTAATCGAGGCTCGCGCAACTTTTTGCGCTGACTGAACAATTGACACCAATGTATCGCGCTTCTCCTTGAGGCCGAGCGTTTCGGTGATCTCCGCGAGCTTGCGCTCTGCTTCTTTCAGGCGCTTTTTGAGAACAGGAATGCCGCAGACGTTATCGTCGGTCTCGTCGGTACTCTCGTACTTTTCGGCTTCCGCGGCAGCCGTTTCGGCTTTCGACTGCAGTTCGGCAATCTCAGCCACGATTTTTTTCAGTGCCGGATCGCTGTCCACTGCTTGCGCTTGAACCGCGTCGCGCTCGGTCCGTGCCAGATCCTCAGCGCGCAGATTCTCCAACAGCTGCCGCGCCGCGTCTTGGCGCGCGATCGAGTGCGATGTCGGGTCGGTCCCTACCAGCTCCGCGATGTCGCTCTTCATCACGTTGAGCAGCGCGACATCGTCGGCACCAAGGTAGCGCGATGCCTTCGACAATATGTGGGTTTTGCAATCCTCGTCGATCGGGCGGCCGCACACGCATTCTGCTTCACGGGCCAGCTCATCAAAAAATTCCCTGGAAGTTGATTCGGGTAGTTTCACCTTGTCGAGATTCGCGCGTAATTCCAACAGGTCGCGCGCGGTTTTGGCGGACAGGGCAAACGGGTCCCGAACTTGAGACAACAGCGTCTGCGCTTGTTGTTGCACCAGATTTTTTGCGTCGTTCAAGCTCGTGTCGGCCACCCGCAAGGCTTCCTGGTACTTCTTCTGTGTATTGAGCTGCTGCTCGAACTTACGCGTTTTCTTCTTGAATTGTTCCTGTGCGTGGTCGCGCGCTTTGCATGCTAGCGCATAGCTTGCTTCGCAATTGTTCAGCTGGGTCTGGAGTTCGTCGACGCGGTTGCGCCGTTGCGTCAACCCTTTCTCGGCTGCGGCGGTTACCTGCTTGGTACGGTCCGACCAGTACTCCCTGATACGTTGCTCGATCCCGTCGAAAAACTTCAACTGAAAAAGATTGTCGATCGCGTCATGCGCATTCGTATGTTTTGGGTCGAGTAATCGCGCCGCTTCTTCGCCGTCGAACACGAAAAGTCGAACGAAGTCGCGGTTGAGGAATCGGTTTAGACCCCTAGGTGGGTGAAAGCCGATCTTGTTTCCACTGCCAACCGTTGTGCTGTACGACGCCTTTCCTTCCTCGAAGTCCAGTTCGAGAACGATCGTCAGACGTTTGTCCTCGAAAATGCCTTCGACAAGGAATTTTCCCTTACCGGAATTACTCTGCCGCTTGCGAAAACCTTGGATATGTTTGTCCGGCCACTCGCTGGCTTCGCCGCTTAACGTTGCACGCAACAGCGACAGCGTCGTTGTCTTACCAGTGCCGTTTGGCATTTGGATCAAGGTGATGCCGCCAGCTTCGTCGCCGCTGTTCTGCAGCTTGATCTCGTGGTCGGGGCAGCGCATACCTTCAGATTTCCATCTGAGAAGAAAAAAATCCGCAGTCATTATGGTCCTTGGGTATCCGTTTGGGTGGCGTCGAAAATTACGCTGACGCGCTGCGTTGCCCTCTGCCCGCTCTCGATAGTTTCATTCCCGACGGCGAGCGCTTGCATCCACGCCACGATTTTTTTGGCAAGGTCCTGGGGCTGATCGTGCTCTCGCACCGCAGCCTTGATCGCTTTTTCAATATGATTCTGCATGGGTAGTCTTCGATTCAAAACGAACATTGGAAAGAGCGGTCAGCCACTCGGCCCGCTCGTGGTCGGAACTAGTTTCGCGATCCTGTCTGACAAAATCGACCACGGTCGCGACCTTCTCTGGATCCAAGGGATCGGTACGCAAACAGCGGCCGATGCGTTGGATGGTCTCCAGACGCGAACGGGCTGACGAGAACAGGATCACGTTAGACAGTGTTTGAATATCGATGCCTTCCGACAAACGGTGGCAAGTCAGCAGACATTCGATTTCGCCTTGAGCAAACCGACGAAGTGTCTCGGAGTCTTCACCGCCGTAGTAGGTATGGAAGTCATACCGGTGCTCATGGATCATTTCTAGAACCTCTTCGCCATACTCGCGGGTTTCTACAAAGATGACGCAACGCGTCAGGAGCTGTGGTCGCTCGGCGATGAGTTGACGGAACGGCGCGAGTTTCGCTTTCGACGTTTTGTACACCTTGGCCAGTTCGGTCCAGAATTCCTCTTGGCTCATCGGTTTTCCTTCCCGCTGTCGTGCCGCCCGCTGGGCGTAGACACGCTGGACCTTGGCAGCGTCCTCTTCATCGGGTAGGTAATTAATCGGACAGTATTCGAACGGCACCAGGATGCGCTTTCTGATCGCATCATCCAGCCCGAACTGGAACAGAATCGGACCGATCTCTTGCTGCACGAAGACGTTACCCTCCGCGTCATACTCCCGTTCCGGGGTCGCACTCAGTCCTAGCCGATAGCCGAATCTGACCCCGGTGCCCGCCAGATTCTTACGGTTGCTCGGACTCCCCAGGCCGTGAACCTCGTCATGGATAAGAATCGTTTTCGCGGCGACGTCATCGCGGAGACGTTTGAGCACCGCCGGCAGAAACTCGCGCGAGACCAGCAGCACGCTGCGCTCGGGTAAGAGCATAAAGTCGCCGCGTTTTTTATGTGGCCCGTAGTGGCGGTAGACGGCCCACTGTTCGCCGAAGCTCTTCAGGCTTTGAAGCAGGGCCAGATACCATTGGTCCAGCAAGTCGAGTCCATCGGTAGACACGATGATCGTTCGTACATCCGCCGTCCCTGTCAACTGCTGACAAATCGCTAGGGCCAGGCGCGTTTTCCCGGTGCCGGTCGCCATCTCGATCACGCCCGCCTTAGCGGAGACAAACAGCGTCAGGGCTTGTTTCTGGTGCTCCCATAGATGGACAGGCTTGCCATCGTCCGGCTGGTCTTTTCGGGCTGGACCCACGCGCTTGCCTTGCTTGTAGGGACGCAGGATGTCTTGGGTGGCCTCGCTGAAATCGATAACCTTGAGTTCGGGAGTGGTGTTATTCCAGAGCGACGCGAAATTCTCGAGCTCTTCCGCAACCCGCCCCTCCGGGTCTTGCCACGACCGAAACACCTTGATACTCTCGAAATTCCCGATCAGTCCGCCGGCGGTTTCGTTCGATGAACCCGAAAAAGCGACGTGGTTCTGGGCGCTATCCGTGAGCACGCCCATCTTCTCGTGATAGATGCCATTGCAGTACTCCCCATCGTTGTCGAGCTTCAGAGCGAGCTTCACATCTAGCAGTCCTGCAGCCGACAACCAAGCAAGAGCGCTCAAACGGTCGTACTCCAATGCGTTACGAATCTGCTGGAAGCCCTTGATCACGATAGAGGCCAGCACGTCCTGCGGGTTGGTTCGCGCTGTGTGCAAGGCGGCGATATCGTCGTCGTCGAGGTGCGGCGACGCGACGAGTAACATACGCCCATCGCGTGCAGCTAGGTCAGCGATGCCCTGCGCTGCCACGGACAAGCCCGAACTCGTGAAATAACCTGCCGCTCGGCGATACAGCACCGCAGCCTTTAGCACAGGGACATAAAAGTCCTGCACCAAGTCGTCACGACCTGTACGGTAAGAGATACGCAGCGGTAATGATTTTAGATCGCCCATCATGGCATGCCTGGTTCCTGACTCTTCGTTCACAGATTACTCACGCAGTCGTCAGCCTGATCGCCCGGCGCTCGCGAGATCACTCTTCTGTTGACCTAACGAATGACGAGATAACAACCACATTCGGCAGCAGCCGTCTTTTTCCAACCTAGAAGCGGTTCGGCGGGCAAAACCGCATTTAGTTGAGTTATAAGCTTCAACATATAGTAACCGATAGACAACGGCCGTTGTCATTTGTAAAGAAAAAAAATTGTGGTTGCGTCAACTCGACACGCGTCGGTGACACCGACGTATTCCCGGTTCCCCGAGATCGACAACGCTGTGAAGCGCCATTGCAGGCACGTGTACGGTTGCGAGTTCGTAGTAGGAAGATAAGCGCGAGTGGCGACAGACTGTGTCGCTTCGATCGTCGGCGTGCCTCGTCAGGTAGCCTGCGCGGCGATAATGACCGGATCGTCGGTGCTTTACTCCCTGTACAAGGCAAAGCACATCGGCGCCCCAGTTGCGAGGTGCGCTCATATGATCTATCTTGAAGTCTCAAAGGAGCCTAATATGACGACTCGACCCCAAACCGGCAAACCCGCCACCAAGCGCTCGGCGTTGGCGGCGACAGCGAAAGCTGCGGCAACGCCTACGGCCAAAAGAACCGTGCCCAAGGCGACTATGCTCAGCCTCAAGTGGAGCGTCAAAACTGGGCAGTTCACGTTCTGGTACACGATGGACTTCGTCGACAAAATCGACGCCATCCGCTCAGGCATGCCGGCGCAGCGTGTAGGAGAACTGTCCTCGGTCATGAACATGCCGAAAGAGGCGTTGATGGACTCGCTCGGGCTGTCGCGCGCCACGATCAACCGCAAGGTGCAGCGCGAGCAGAGGTTGTCGCCCGAAGAGTCCGAACGTGTGATGGGCTTGCAGGCACTGATCGGCCAGGTGCAGGCAATGATCGACACGGACAGTACGCCAGAATTCGATGCCGCCAAGTGGTTGGCGAGCTGGCTGGCCGCTCCCCTGCCCGCGCTGGGCGGCGCGACGCCCGCGAGCTTCATGGATACGGTGGAGGGCCAGAAGTACGTTGGCAATTTGCTCGAGATGGTTCAGAGCGGAGCCTACGCGTGACGGTTGCAGTATGGCGAATCGCGGCCACCACACCTAAGTATGTCGCTGACGACATGTCCGGTACGGGCGCGAAGAACACAGGCGGGCGTTGGAACCCGGTCGGGCTGGCCGTCACGTACAGCTCCGAGAGTATTGCATTGGCCGTGCACGAGACGATCGTGCACCTGAGGAGCGGCGCTCTGCCATTGAACCGCTACCTGGTGCGTATCGACGTTCCGGACGACGTATGGACCGCACGTCAAGTGCTCACACCGCCGGTCGGTTGGGACGCGTCGCCGGCAGGGATGGTCAGCGTGCAGGCAGGCGAAGCTTGGCTGCTCAGCAAGGCTTCCGCGCTGCTGGTGGTGCCCTCGGTGATCGTGCCGGAGGAATCGAACGTGCTGATAAACCCGCTGCATCCGGACGCGGCGCGCATCGTGGCGACGGCCATGCGTAAGTGGCACTACGACTTGCGCTACTTCTGAGCAGCGGCGAGACATCCAAACGGCCGCGAGTGCACCGCGGCACGAAGTAGTCACCGAGATGTCCGACCTTTCTTCGCTGATCTATCCCGTCTTGAGATTGGTTGTCTCACTTTGCCTGATTTAAGAAGGCGAGATAGCGATTGAGGGAAAACGTACGCGGTGTGATTACACTGGCTCCGAGCTAGCGAAGTTCCCCCGTCGCGCAACGCTCTAGCTTCACCATTCCGAATGGAACTGATGTTCAGCTTGAGAGCCTAGTCCTCTTCCCCTCGTGACCGCTGAGGATCATATGTAGGTAGCGTGAAAATTCCGCTTGTCGTACTCGTTGCCAGTTTTGCGGAGAGTCGTTTTGGAGGTCGCCGAATATTGCCGTCGAAGCTGGTGCCGCGCTCGAAACCGTCAATGTCGACGCTGCCTTAGTTAGCGTAGTCGGCTAGCCGATCCCGCCTGACTCAGTAGGCGCGAGAATCGCCGAACGGCTCCAATGGTGTCGCTGGTACTACCACGGCGCCCTGGCAGCGATTGACGGATCGAGTAGGTCGGGATGGGCGGCCCCTATGCCCATCGCCGCGGCTTTGTGCCTTGCCTGGTAGTGGAAGGTTAACATCGGCACATCCATCGACAGGGAGAGCAGGCAGGCAAAGTCCCATTCGTCGTCACGTTCTCGGTAGCGTTGTTCGAGTTTTTGGAGGCGCTCCGAATTTGGCCCATGTATTTTCTGCTCGCGTCGAATGCGCTCGGCGCTCGTATCGTCAAGTGTAAACGGCCTGATCGAAAAATTTGCGCGGGTGCCGTCCCAGTCACGCAAGCGCATGGGTGGGTCGTCATATACCGGCATGACGCGAATTCGCCCGTTCTCGGCCTTATGTAGTCCGTGGACACAGTTCGCAATCAGCCAGTCGAGCGCGCGCAGCGTCCGTGCATCCTTGTCGCTCTTGTCGAGGCGGGCGGTATACGCACGCAGAAAACCTTGGTGGCCGAGCAGAAGTTCGAAGGTGAGTTCGGTCACGACCAATCGGTAGCCCTGCGCGAACTGTTGGTGGCGTTCGCACGTCGCAAGTCGGAATAGCGTCTCGGAATCAACCACGCGCACAGGAGAACTCAACATTGGATTCGAGCGAGCGTCATCGTGGATAGTCGAGTCCCAATGCGTGACCTTTTCTGGCACGTCTGGATACGCAGTGTAGACGCGGCACATCCGTCGAAGTTTGGGTAGCACTCCCTCCGGGTCGGCGCCGTTGCGCCGTGCGAGACGCGTGACCAGGACGTGCGCGCCGAAGCTGACGCGTTGGCGCGTGTCATTCGATCGGATGCGACCGATGGTCACGGTTGAAGCCTCGTCGTGTCCGAAGGATTGATCGAGAAGCTCATGACCCAAATCGAGTGGCTGCCCCCGACCGATCGAATCCCCGAGTTCATGGTACCGCGTCGACGTCGTCCAGCCGTAGCGCGTGACGAAGTAGTTTCGAACGACTGCGTGGGCTACCCGTGCTTCGAGTTGCTCGTCCTTTCCGCGCGCGGTCCGCACACGGTCGCGCATCATCCGTAATGCCTTCTCGTGAACTTCGTTACTCTCAGTATGCAGGAGTAGCAGCAAAGCCAGGCATGCCATATCGTCGGTTGGACCACGCAACTTCTCGATAGGACCCACGTAGCCCTGAAGAATCTCGGCAAACTTTAAGCTACAGTTGAGGCGGAAAGAATTTGCCGCTACGTCGGGCAGGTTTGCATTGACACGTTCGGCCAAGAGATAATCGAGCAGAATGCCTGAGTCGTGGAGTGTCGATAGACCGACTTCCAATTTGAGCAGCGGCTGCGCGCGCCGAGTGTCGTGTGCGCGGCTGTACAGATCCAGTAACGTGTGACGCAAATCGTAATCGATCTCGCAGGCGTCCGCTGGCACCGGTTTTGCGTTCCCGGACGATACCCGGTAAGTGCCCGCTTCCAACTTGGCGACGAGCTCGTTCGCCTTCTTGAGCTGATCCATTTCAAGAAAGCCGCGCAGACGTGAGGTCAGCAGTTCTACATCGGCGCGGAACTCCGCAGCGATACCTTCCTTGCGAAACCTGTTGTAACGGTCCCAGAGATGATCACTGTCGCAGATGAGATCGCACAGCGTGTCCCAGAAGTGCACCTCGACCTTGAACGGTAGCTCATGCTGCAGAGCTGCCACCTGCTTATGCAGGTCCGCATCATTCGGCGCTGAGGTCGCGACGATGAAGAGATTTACGTCACGATATGCCTCGCTGCTCCGCGCCAGGGCAGCCGCATCTCGGACGTTTTGACAAATCTCAGCCGCTGGCGCCTTACCACTGCCAGTGTGCTTGCACTGAACCCAGACCGTTTGAACGTCGGGATATCGCGTCGCCCAGTCGGTAATGAGAATATCCCGTCCCTTTTGTCGCTGGCCGGACCGTCCATTCTTGCGTGCGCCGGGACTACCAAAGACGTGTCGATAGATGGCGACGCACATATCTTCAAAATCGGCGCCGTTTTCCGGAACGTGGACATCTCGACGCTTACGTTGGTCGCGGTGCTGTGGCATGGGTTCTCGAGTAAATTATTAGCGCAACCACGGGTTCACATAGTAGTACGAGCGCTTCACGCGCCATCGTCGTCACCACGATCGAACTCATCCTCACCATAGTCCGGCTCAACGTAAATGACGTCGACGTGCTCGGCAACATGCTGCAACTTGCGTACAGCGTCGGTCGAGCCGATGTACACGATGTCTTTGTTGATGACCTCTTTGGTAGAGAACTCGAAGAAGCAATTCACACTGCAGCAATGATCTGACGTGCTACCGTCAAGAATGTCCTCCTCGTAACTGACGGGTCCAGATGCGTCACGATTAGGCCTACCGAATTTCCGCTGTTGCAGAACCGCATTGATCTCGTCCGGCTCATAGTACCAGGAGAGGAGCGTCGATGTCCCAGTCGGCGCCGTCGGAGGCGATCGTGCCGGCCCGAGAAATCGAAAGAAACAACGCCACTCAGCAACCGGTTACCTCAACGATACCCGCCGATAGGACTAGCACGGCTAAAAAACGGTTCAGTGAAAGCCGCTTTAGCGCTCAGCAAAATCTGTGAGCCGCTCACGTCCCGGAGCCATGCGGGATGCGTTTCCTCTTGCTGACCCGGATGCGTTGCGGAAGGGACGAATCCAGTCGAAAGCTCTGAGGCCCAAACAACGCCACCGCGGTCGCGTACAGACGGGCGAGCGGAAATCTGCTCTTGTCGAGCTGCTCGCGGAAGATAGCGACGCTGGTGGCCTTCGAAATAGGTATCTGGTGCCGGAATTGGCAGAGCACATCGTGCACCAGGCTGGCGTGATAGGTTGCCGGGTTTCCGAGCAACTCGGCGCCGTCAGGGGGGCCAAGGTAAAACAGGCCGAGAACCGACACGCACGGGGAGCAGCCGTCCCAGGCATACCCGGCCTTAATGACGAGGTCACCGCCTTGAATGGTCAGCCATCTGTTCTGGAAGTGGACATCGCGCAGGTACTTGGTGTGCATGCCGAAATCGTGGGCCAGCGCATAACGCCAGGAATTGCCGGGGTAGCCGAAGTAACGCAGCAAACGATGTTTCATGATTATCTCTCCTAGACGCTCCCTTCGTTTGCATAGTCTGGCAGGAACGGCTAAGAATCGTCCAGACGATACAGCGTCTGTGTCAGCGTTTGGTCAGCCGGTCTCGGACGTTCGTTCAGCGGTAAGTGTACGAGCAAGAGTTGCTCTAAGGAGGAATTTTCCAAGAGGAGCTAAGCTAGGGGAAATAACTCGCCTTTCTATCCAGGCAATACAAGGCTTTCCATGCGCGTCGCCAAAGCTTTGCCAATGAATGCCAACACCACTGCGACCCTATAACGCCTGGTACAAGCCTCCATCGCCTATTAACGATCGAGCTTAAACATCGCTGATCATGACCGTGATGTTTTGTGCATTTTGCGGCCTAATATGGGTCCACAGGATCTTAAAGTCGGCCGTTGTCACCGCAAAGCAGCCCAGTGAATTTGAGGGGCTGGAACCGTGATGTATAAAAATGGTTTTCTGGCCGGAGGTTTTGGACACCGCGTCGGGTAAGTAAATCGCTTCATAGCCATATTCCGCCATATGGGTCTTGGAACAGCGGGTATAGGTGCCGGCGTCGATGCGATTACCTTTATCCCACCAGCACGCCGTGTCGATACTCAGACCGCCGTCGCTGAAAATCAGCCTACCTTGCTCGGCCTGCGGATCACGCGGCCGCTGGATCGTGATCGTGTAGGTGCGCAGCGGCTCGGTTAGTTCAGCCATGTTGACGAGCGGGGCAGAGCCAGGCGCGCTCCCAAGCGGATAGGCTGCCCGGCTACGCACGTTATTGGTTTCGGAACTGCCGACGTTGTCACGTAAGCGGCCGAGACCGGTGGTGAGCACAGCAGCGAGCTTATGAAACAGATCTGAGCCGCCGGCCATCAACCCAGCGGAGACGACGATGTCTACCCCGTTCCAGACGGCCTCATTAAGAGAGAGATGGGCATTACCTTTGACGGTCACCAAGGATTCGATGATGCGGACCCCGCAGATGGCGACGAGAAGGCTCAGTACGAGGGCGGCGCTGAGTGCTTCTTTGCTGGCGTCGCTCGTTTTGACGTAGGTATCGGTGGACGGGTTATACAGCACCTGTCCGTTTTGCTGCGTCACGTTCAGGTAAGTTTCGACTGAGCGCTCGATCAGCGCCGCGACGATGGCTAACATCTGGAACCGATTCCAGAACGCTTCGAGTCCCGCCTGATCCGTTGTTTTGATGATCAGTTCCGGCTTGAGCCAAAAACCGGCCCAGCCGGACACCAAGATGATGAGGACGAGCGTAAAGCCGTATTTAGCAAGATATTTCATACCAGCAATTCCTCATCTTATTAATCATCGCCCGTTGCAAAGCACTTAGTATCGACGGTAGAAATTCAGGAGGATGCATACCAGTTCGGGATCAAGCTGACATCGTTCTGACTATACCTCGACATTCAACCATCGTTGTTTAAAAAAAAAGACAATTTGGAAAAATTTTTAATGCGTGCAGAACGCGTTTTCAAGGTAGCCTGTTATGGCTGGGTACGCTTCACTGCATTTTTCTCTATTACCGCTGAAAGGCTGGCATGGACAAGGATGAATGGCTGGAACGGATCAACCTCAAAGAAGAGCTAATTGCGCAAGGGAGGCACAATCGGCCCGGCACCGTCATTGCACCGAGCCGGGTGACAATCCACAACACCAATAACGCCGATAGAGGCGCGGACGCCAACCGGCACTCTCTGTTTGTCCGGACTAACGGCTACCAGGAATACAAAGGCGAGAAGCGCTCGGTCTCCTGGCACTACACCGTCGATGACCGCGTGGCAATCCGCCAGCTTCCAGACCGCGAGCGCGGCAAGCACGCCGGTTCGGGCTCCGGTAACGCAACCAGTCTCGGGATCGAGATCTGCATGCAACTGGGAATCGACCAGCAAGCAGCCAACCAGCGCGCAGCGCAGCTCGCCGCCTACCTCATCGTCGAGCACGGCATGCAGACGGACGCAGTGGTCCAGCACCACCATTGGTCAGGCAAGCCCTGCCCCTCGCTCCTGCTCGACAGCGCGGCATGGAGCAGCTTCTGTAGGCTCGTGTCCGGATACGTGGAGCACTTGCGACCGTCTGGGAACAAGCACAACGATCCAGTCCCACTGCCAGATCCCTTCGTGTTCCGGGGAGGCATGTGCTGGGAAGACGAACAGCCATGAGCCGCGCTACTGCGCTCGACTGTCGAGAGAAAAGCCATCAAGTTTCACTAACGGCGGCGTTGCGTGGGCCCTGCAAGAGGCTGCATCGATGTCGGCGCAAGTCGTAGTGTGAGCGAGCGTTTCGCGTCACGGAGTCCGTTTCGGCCAGTCCCGAACTGCACTCCGCTACGGCGCTAATCTTGTCGCTGTAACACCGCTGTCCAACCCGAGGTGATGACCCATGCAGGTGACGACGACCAGGGTCCGCTGTTATACAGCGACCGTCAACATGCCCTCCGCCGCCAGGCCAGCGCACGCCATTCCATCGCTTCTCTCGCCTGCCGGACCGTCTGGCTAGCCGCCTCAACCCGGTGCCTCCGGCCTATGCACGGAGCCGCGCCGGCCATGCACGCATTAGCCGCCCGCTCTGCGCGGGCCGCTGCATCCTCCAACAAGCGAAGGGGAACACCATGGCAAAGTCGCGCATCGCGTTTATCGCCATCTGCATGGAACCGGGGCCGCGGACGCGCGATCCATTCGCGCTCGTGGTTGGGACAACCGAGCCCGACGGCCCGCCGCCGGGCGGGGGGCAAGCGCTCGTTCCGGCTGAAGGCAAGGACTGGCGCTACGCCTTTCTCCGCATGAGTGAGCTGAAGAGTCTGTCGGGGATCGACCTGCACGAACGGGCGCAACAGAACGCCGGCCCGATCCAGGAATTGCTCGGAACAACGAGCAAGCAAAAGAACGGCACGTTGACCGAGGCCGAGCGAAGCGCTCTCGACACCGACATCTTCAGCCCGAGCTTTCTGAATGCGAAGCTCGCTCCCCTGCCGCCTGGGCTGCCACCCGAGGTGACCGTGATCCGGACGGCCCTGGTGGCGCGCAACATCGAGCGCGTCTTCTTCTTTTCGCGTGACGGCGGACAAGACCTGCAAGGGCCGCTCGCTGCCTTTGACACCGCGCGCGTGGTCGAGGCGGAGACGGCGGAGGGCGCGCCGCCTATGCCGCTGCCCTTCAGCGCCGACGCACCGGCACGGCCCGCACTCATTGGCTCGCGGCTGGTGCTGTTCCCCGACCTGTCCGATCCTGCGCGGCCGGGCGCCATCAGCGCCTTGTCGCTGCAGTTGCAGTTCAAAGTCGCCGTCAATGCCCACTGGCTCAAGGACGGGGAAACGGCGCTCGACCGCCACGACACCCGCTTGCTGTTCGAGATGTCGGCCAAGGCGGTCGACAAGACCGGCGGGCCACGCAAGGACATGTGGCATCACTCGGGCGACAACTGGCGCGCGATGCAATTTGACCGCATGGACCTGCGTTGCACCCTAGAGGCGTACAAGTCTGCCGGGGGCACGCGGTCCCCGCGCCTGCGCGTCGAGAAAACCGATATCCTGGAGTTCGCAATCCAGCGCAAGACATTGAAGTACGCTGATCCCGGCCGGGCGGACGCCGCTTTGTACCTCCCCTTGCTGCTCGCCCACGGCACCCCGTCGACGAAGCACATCGACGTCGAGATCACCCGGGTCTTCGGCCTGCGCGCGCTCGCCGCCGAGGCCAAGGAGAACGACAAGAATTCCGTTATCACCCGGATCGGCTGGCGGTTCGAGCTAGACCTGTACTCCGATGAGCTGGTCGAAGGCTTCCTCAAGCATCCGTCGCTCCGCCGAATCTATCCCATGTCCCCCAAAGTCGTGGGCATCATGCGGAACAAGGGACTGCGGCTCGCACAGGAACAGCGGCTCGACGAAATTGACCTGCACCTGGGCGCGCAACGGACCGTCCGCACCCTTGTCACGGCGCGCTTCATCGGCACGAACACGGCCGACGCGCCCGACTTGAACATCACTAAAGCCGTGCTGGGCCATTTGGCGGCGGCGGTCGAACAAGTCCATACGGGTCTGAAGTCGGTCAAGGACGGCGAGCCGCTCAGTCTGCTTCCGAAGCTGTATTCAATCACTCAGTCGGTGCCCTGGCAGCTGGTTGGCACCTTTTTGGACCGCAGTCCCGGCCTGCGTACACTGGGAGTCCGCAAGGACGCACTCGAACTGAGCTTTAGCACACTAGCCCCTTGCGCTGTGTACGACCTGTGGGACACGAGCAATCGTACCATGCTCAAGGGAGCGGTACGCGCGACCATGCCGCGCATGGTCACCGAGGCACGCCGGGTGTTGTGCTATGAGTTCGCGCTGGGCGCATCGGTCGTGGCCGATGGCGCAGAGGACGAGGCGGCGGCGTGCAGTGCCTGGCCTGCCTACCAGAACCCGATGAGCGCGAGCGCCCTAGACGAGATAGGGGACGAACTGCCCTTCGGCACGCGGATCAGCCTGAGGATGACGGAACTGCGGGGTAGCCTTCCGCCGGGGGCGCTCGACGACAACAATCTTGAAAGCCCACAGAAGAACCCACAGCCGGTGCTAGTCCAGGCCTTGCAATTCGGCTTCGCGACGCGCCCCAGCGGAGATACCGGCATTGTTCCGGACTGCCACATCCTGTTTTGGCCTTCCGCCAATGTGCTAGAAAGGGAGCTGCCCATATCGATCGAAGCGCACATGCGCTTGCCGGTCGAACGCGTCGAAGCGGCCGCCGAAGACGACCTGCCGGTTGTAGCACGGCGCCAGCAGCGCGGCCATCAGTCGTGGGCCAGACGCGGCTTGCCCGACGCCGATACGCCCCTACTCCTGCCGCTGCCCGAGCGCGTGGCCGACACGGTGGCGGGCGGCGCCGCCAAGGCCGCTCCCATGGCCAACCTGAGCCTGGCCGCCACCGAGCAGGTCGGCCCTGACCGTTCCCACACGATCGTGCTATCGGTGCGCGCCAGTACCGAGAAAACGGGGGACGACCCAGTCGTTTCGGCCGTAGAGCAATCGGTCGCACGCCGACGCGTCCTGATCATCGAGCCCAGTCCCTTCCGCATAGCGGCGGTCGAGTACGACCCGATCGACGCCTTGGGTACCTACCAAAGCAACGAGGTGGCGGTCTGGAATCAGTCGGGGGAAGGCGGCGAATCCTGGCGCGTGCGCGACGACAAACAGATCGTCGACTTGATCTATCCGCCGCAGGTGCTGGGCGAGGCCATGGAAAAGAACCGCGCCGATCTGCCCGGAGCCGCACGCGATATTCAGCCGGACACGCCCGCGGCGGCACGCTTCGGCACGATGACCATGCTCAAGCTCGATCCGACCTATAACGATACAGCTTTTCGTGAGCCGGGCTGGAACCTGCGACGCATCCTCGGCTATGCCACCCAGCGCTCGCCCGGGTCGCGCGTGCTCGACCTGCGCCTCGAACTACTGTACGGCCTGTTGACCAGGGTGCGCAGCGAAGGCCTCTGGATCACTGAGATCGCCGGTGCCATTGGCGCGCCGCCGCCGCCGCTGCCGGACAAGCCCGGCCCGCGCCCCTTGAGGCGGCACCTGGAACGCATGACGGCCGTGCTGGCAGCGGAACAGCGTCGGCTTGCGGTCGACAAGCTGTGGCGCGACCGTCCAGACGAGGACCTGCGCCTGACCGATGGCCTGAGCCACAGCTTGCGCCTTAGGGCGCCGGGCCAGAATAGCGGACTGGCGACGCCACTGCGCTGGCCGCTGGCCGGCGCCATCCCCAACGACAGCGCTGGTCTGATCGACCCGGAGGTGCTGCGCGCGAGCTTTTCGACTAGCCAGGACGATCGCGACAGCTTCCCCGGCGGCCTGGCCTGGGCCTTCGACAGCGCGAATGTCCTGATGCGCGTCTACGGCCGTCCAGACTCCGGCGGCGGTAGCCTGCGCGGCGCCTACCTGACCGCGCTAGGCGGTTTCGGCACCCAGCGCGCGCTGTTCGACGACCGCAAGTCCATCGTCGAGAGCGAGACCACGCTGGGACGGGTGCAGCGCTACCGCCTGGAGCGCATCGGCCGCATCGCCTGCCTGTGGCACCGCGCCAAGCACGTGATCGTCTACGAGCGCACAGTAGTGCCGTCGAAGCAGTTCTATAACCGGGCGCCGATCGGCATGCGCCAGGACGAACACCTGGGCCGGGCCTTGCTGCGTAAGGTCGAGGAATACGTCGAGATCCTGGCGCCGGTGCGGCGTTACCCGGAAGACGGCAGCTCCATCCACGAAGCTGGGTTTATCGTGGGCGCGGAATTCAAGTCGATCAAGATCCGGGTCGACAGCGCCTGGGGCAGCGACGTTCGCCGCGAGGGCTGGAAGGTGCCGCTCTGGAACACAGCCTTCCTCGGCATCAAGGGCAATGCCGCCAATCCCGACGATCCCGCCTTCATCTACCCGAAGCCGCAGGTCTGCCTCCTGCTCGCGGATGCCGAGGGCAAGCCTCTCCCGCACGAGGTGGCTGATCCAGAAAAACTGTATTTCTACACCTCGGTGGTCGATGGCGAGGGCGAAGACACGGATGCGTGGCAAACCGTGCGCGATGTCGACTTCGGCGACATGCCCTTGCCGCAGGTGGCCCCCGGCCGCACCGACAGCGCCGACCTGCACGATGCCATGCAGCCGCCCGCGCCGCCCGTCGTCCCCGGCTACGAACGCTTTACTTTGACCCTGGTACCGTCGAGGGAACTGGTGGCCTTGACACACGGGCGCATCGCCGGCGGTCCGTTGACCTGCCTGCGCAACGTGACGGTGGCGCGCGCGGCCGCCATGCCCAGTACGGCGAGCGAGCCGGTGCAGCAATTCGGGCGCAACCTGGCGGCCAAGGCGGCCACTGTGCGGGCTGAGCTGGACCGCCACGTAGGGCGCGTCCTCGCCGAGCTCGACAAGCTGGAGGGCGCCGATCTCCAGCAGCGCGCAAACGAGATCATCTGCGAGGCCAGCAAGCGCCTGGGAGTGGACGAACTCAAGAAAATTATCGACGACACCGGAAAGCTCGTGCTCGCCCTGCGTGCGCCGAATCCCGTCTGCGATAACCTCAAGGCGAAGGTGCGGGCTCAGGTCGCGGGCCAGCTGAACCGCCTCGTGATTGTCGCGGGCGACGAGGTTAAATCAGTCTCGCTGGAACTCGACAAGGTCCTGGTCGAAGTAGGCAGCGTCGCCGCCTCTCAGGTCGGCGACGTTGATGCAATGCTCACCCTGGCTTCCAACAGCGTCAACGAGCTCGAGCAGGCGAACGACGCGACCCGCAAGCGGGTGATCGAAGCAGCCGCCGCAGCCACCCAGGAGATCGAGCACACGGTCGAGCGGCTGCGGCAGGCGGCAGCGGGCGAGGTGACGGCGCAGGTCGATGGGCTCAAGAAGCGGATCCGCGCACTACCGGCAGCATTGCGGCGCGAAGTGCAGGCCTGGCGTGCCGATACGCGAGCCAACCTGGGTACAGTCAAGCAGCTCGCCAGTGGCGGCCTGGACAATGCGGACGTCGATCTACCAACGCGGTTCACCGTTACGGAGACCGCCTTCAAAACGTTTCAGGCTGACCTGGCCGGCGCTGGCCCTGTCCTGACGGCCGAGGTGAAAAAAAAGGCCGCGCCGCTTGCCGCCAATCTGGTTGAGTTCCGCACCAAGCTGCAGGCCGAGATGGCCAAGGTCGACAAGGGCCGCCTGCCAGCCGAAGCCAGGCGTTTACTACAGGCCGCCGACAACGCGGCGGCCGCCATGCTGCGCGCCATACGCGCGCTCGAACTGGGCGCGGAGCTCACCCCCCTGGACGCCCTGAGAGCGGGGTTTGATACGGCCATGCAGGCGTTCAGTGCACTGGGCGTCACAATAACAGAGCGCTTCACGTCCGCCGCGCGAGCGATAGACGCGCTCGGTTACAAGCTTGAGGACTTGCTCGACCAGGCCTTTGCGGCCGTCGACGCGCCGGACGGCCTCGTGGCGCGGCTGAAAAA
Source organism: Massilia sp. LXY-5 (assembly GCF_059801075.1). Classification (NCBI taxonomy): domain Bacteria; kingdom Pseudomonadati; phylum Pseudomonadota; class Betaproteobacteria; order Burkholderiales; family Oxalobacteraceae; genus Massilia; species Massilia sp. LXY-5. The sequence continues at coordinate 109,325 of NZ_JBNNEH010000008.1, read as the reverse complement.
CAAAGTCGAGGAATGGGACGGGGCCTTGAGCAAGGCACAGGCCAGCGTCCTGCACGCACTTGCCACCCTGGATGCCCTTGATGCCCCTATCAAGAAGCTGCGGGCCGAGCTGAAGAAGGCTGCGCCCGATAAGCCGATATCCGAGACGCTAAAGGATGCGGCCAAAGCCGTGAGAGACGGGCTGGACACCAGCCGCACGGAGCTGCGCAAGGGCCTTGGCGAGCTCGACAAACTAGTCGGCGAAGGGCGCGACACCTTGCGTGAACAGACCGCGCTCATCCTTTCCCGGCTCGACACCTCTGCTCGCACCCTAGCGCAGGCGATCGAAACGCCACTTGCCGCGGTACTCGAGATCCTGTCGCGCAGCTGCGCCGAGCTCGACGGCTTGGCGAACAAGCTGATCGAGGCCGGTCAAGGAGCCGGTGAGAAACTCAACGAATGGCTGCACAACAGTCTCGACCTGGACGGATACCAGAAGAAATTCCAGGAAACGGTCAACGACGCGATCGCTGGCGGCGCCGCCACCATCAACGAGATCAAGGCCGCGGCGGCCCGTGCGGCTGCCGAAGTCACCGAGACGGCGGAGGCAAGCGCGCGCCAGCTTGCGGGCTCCCTGCAAGAGTCGCTGCGCGACATTGCGGGCGGCGCCGACCTGGAAGAGCTCGCCCGTCGCGCCGACGGGATTTACCAGAAGGGCGACAAGACCCTACGCGCGCTGACGGCACTGGGCGATCCGCCCAGGACCAGCGAGGGCATCGATTACAACCGGACCGACGTGCGCTTCGTGATGGCGGCAACCAAAAAGCTTGGCATCGACATGACCCCGACTCTCGCCTTGGTCAACCGCACCGCCGACCAGATAGCGGCGGTGGAAAATGCCGGTCGCGCGGTCGGCGAACTGCTCGGCAGTTTCGGGGTTCGGATGCCTTGTAGCAGCATCGCCGAGTCGCTGGTTCCCGACAGCCTCAAAGGCCTGTCCCTGTCGAGCTTCTTCCCCGATATCGCCGGCATCGACATGAAGGGCCTGCTCAAGGACGTCGGCTTCCCAGACCTCGACGACATGAAGGCGGTCAAGCTGCGCCACCGCGTCGATGAGGCGAGTATGCGCGTCTACATGGACGCAGAGATCGACGTACCGTTCACCAAGGCAGTGCCGCTGATGCGCTTCGGTCCTGTCGAGATCGTGATCGACACGGCCCGCTTCACCGCCGCCGCCCACATGGAAGCGGGCCTGGATGGCAGCAAGAACGCTATGAACGGCAAAATCTTCGGTGACTGGCGCATCGTCAGCGGCGGCCAGACCATCCTGACCTTCCGTCAGACTGGCTTGTATTTCGATGACAGCGGCAAGATCGATTTCCGAATCCAGCCCGAACGCATCGAACTGGCCGAGGCACTCAAGTTTATTACCGACCTGATGGGCGCCACGGGCCAGAAGGGCGGGCTGCGCATCGAGCCCTTCGTGCGCGGCGGTATCCCGTCCGGCGTTGCGGCCTCCCTCGACATGGTGCTGCCGCCGATCCAGACCGGCGCCTTCGGGATCAGTGACCTGTCTCTGCACGTGATGTTCGGGCTGGCCGCCCTGCCGACGTTCGAGATCGTGTCCGAGATGGCGATCGGCATGCGCACCGCCCCCTTCACGCTCAACGTCTGGATCCTCAATGGCGGCGGCTACATGCTGCAGCGCCTGTCCTACCTCCCCTCGGCCAAGCCACAACCCCTGATGACTTATACGCTCGAGATCGGCATCGTCGTCGGGCTCGGTATCGGCTTCTCCTTCGGTGTGGTGTCCGGCGGTGTCTGGGTGCAAGTCGGCTGCTCGGTCGCCTTCACCTGGGCCAACCAGGGCAGCACGACCTTGATGCGGGTCTTCCTGCTGGTGCGCGGCAACGTCGACGTGTGCGGCCTCATCACCGCATCGATCACTCTCCTGTTCGAGGTGAGTTACGACGGTGCACGGATCGTCGGCGCCGGCACCCTGACCGTACGCGCCAAGATCAGCATGTTCTACACGCTCGAAGTGGACCAGTTTGTGGAATACGTGTTCGCCGGCGAAAAACAGAAAAAGGAGGAAGACTATGCGGCGGCTTACTGCTGACATCGCGGCCCCACTCACCCGAACCCGGAGCGCAGAATGACACTGACAATCAAGGTGCAGGTGGACCGCCTGCCGGACATCGAACTGGCCACGAAGACGCGCCGCCAGCTCGGCCTACGCGTGAGCGCTGTGATCGAGCCCGATCCCGGCCAGCCGACGCAGGAAACCGACAGCGATTTGATCCTGCCCTGGCGCTGGCGTGTCGATCCCGCTGCCGTGAGCGGCAGTTGGGACATCCACGACAAGGCCAACTGGACTATCTGGAAGTGCGACGCAGCCGGCGTCCTGACCCGGCTAGCAGCGACTGACTTCGATATGGCGGTCGTGCCCCCCGTCGATTTCGATCCCCCGTCCGGTCCTGGCCTTCGCGGCCCTTTCGGCGAACGCATGGCACGCGAGGTGGCCACCATCCTGAACGAAGTGGGCGTGGCGGCGCTGCAGGCGCCGGTGCAGGGCGGCCGCATCAGCGGCCGTACCGTATACGGACTCGTCGAGAGCCTGAGCGCGCTGCCCCACCCGGTACCGGCGGCCATGCAGGTATGGACGGCGCTGACCCTGGCCGAGGCGGTCGACGTGGATGAGCATACCCGCTTCCTCGCGCTGCCCGCTTTCGCCGGCAGCAATGGCGCTGCTTACCGGTTTGATGCCAGCGCGCTGCCAGCTGGCCCGGACCCCGACGGCGCTTACGCCCTCGACTATCTGGCGGCTGCGCCGCTACGCAACGCACAGGCCGAAATCCACCCCAGCCTGCCCATGTCGGTGCTGGCGATCGCCGACGCTGACAGCGAGCGCCTGATCGACCTATCGACCTTGCTGATACGCCCTGGCGCTTCGCCCTTCGAGGGCAGCGACTGGAATTCGGCGCTGGCGGCGCGGATCGCGGAAACCATCGATCCTTCAGCGCGGGTCATGGCGGTGCTGGACGATGTGATCCGCGCAGCCGCGCAGGACAGGCCGGACGCGACCCGTGCCGCGCTCGAACTAGACCTGCGCCCGCCAAAGCCAGAGCGCGATGACGAGAAAAAAGACCAGGGCAAGGACCGCCTGCGCCGCCTGCTGCTAAGACTTCACACCCGGGTCGCCGCTGCACGCGCGCGCAGCGCGCCGACCGGTCCGGCGCCCGCCCTGGCTTTCCTCGAAGGACTGGCGCTCAGCAACAGCGCTCTGTGGTCCGCCGCCGTGCCCATGATGCTTGCCCACGCCAATGCCGAGGATGACGCCGTCCTGCCAACGCCGCCCGAACATGCACTCGCTGGCCGTGCCCGCCTGGCGCTGCTGGGCGGCGTCGAGTTGCCGCGCCAGGATGCGCTGGATGATCCTGCGACGCTCCCGCTCGTCGATGGGGAGCAAGCCTTCCGCGATTGGCTGCTGGGCCATTGGACCGCCATGCCGGGCGTACTCAGGTCAAGCGAAAAAAGCCCAGGCGTACACGCCAGCCTATTTGCTGGCACCCACACCCGGCTGGTCAGGCAGGGCGACAAGACCGCGGCCCAGACCGAGCGCACCGGGGTGCTGAACCTGATGCAGCTCGACTGGGGTAAGGCGCTGGAGCTACCCTTCTCCCTCAGTGTGCCGGAACCGACCATGGTTTTGCCCGAGCGCCTGGAATTTAGGCTGGCGCATCCGGCCGCCATCGGATCGGTCGCGCCCACCTTCACGCTCCGCGTGAAACCGATGATCCTCGATCTGAACGGCACGCAGGTGCAGATCGGCCCGGAGTTGCCCAATTGCGTACTCAGCATGCGCATCCTGGTCAGCGCCGACAGGACCCAGGCCAAGAAGTACACACTTGGTTTCAGCTTTTTCTACATCAAGCAGCAGGAGCGGCAGGACTTGACGGACACGCTGGACATCACCGAGATCGCACGCAGCGGCCGCCTCTGCCTCGAAGTGGCGCAAGTCCTGGGCGGCGGTGTACCGCTTCAGCTCGCAGTCGCGCTGAAGGAATCCGAGCGCGAACGCTTGCGCGCCGCTGCCGGGGCGGTCGCGCAGGGACAGGCCATGCGCAGCGCCCTGGCGCTCGCCTACGGCGGTCCCGCCGTCGCTGCACTGATGAACGGGCGGGCGCCGCTGGTGAACGCGCTCATGAACGAACAGGAGAAGGTGGCTGCGGCCACGCCGGCAGGCGAGCGCCTGGCCGCCGCCCTTATCCGTTACGTCGAGCACGCCGAGGACTTCACGCTGCCGTTCAAGGAAACCATCGACGAGATCGATGCGCGTATCAATTCGGGCGAACCGAGCACGGCGCAGCTAAGCGCCTTGCACGCACTGAAGGATTTGATCGCGCAGCTGCAAACGGCGGCCAGGAATGACGTGGCCCGCCTCGCGCGCCAGCTGGTGCCGAACACAGCCGACCGTGACGCCCAGCGGATCACCCAGGATGCCCTGCCGCTCAGCTTCGCGATCGACCAGCTGCAGGATTTCGACGACTCGGTGGACTTGTGGTCGCGGCTGGCCGGTCTGGGCGTGCTGATCGGCCGCCACGGCAAGGACAGCCGGGGCAATGCCGAGACGACGTGGTGGAGCCTGAACGTGGCCACCCTGCACATATCGCAGCCGAGCCCGAACAATGCCCGTGCTGCCCTCGGCGAGCCTAATGCGGTCGCGGTCCACTCCGGCCGGCCCGACTGGTGGAAGCGGGCCCAGGTCGACCCGGTACCCCTAGTCGTAACCGAAGTTCAAGGGGTGCGCAACGCCGTGATCCGCTATGAGAGCCAGTCCATCGTCGCCGAAACCGAAATGCGCCCGCAGATGGACCCGCAAGGACAGGCGCGGCTGGTGGCGCGCCGGCCCGAAGCCTACCTGTTCCCTGTCAAGAAAAAGGGCTTCCCCAAGCTGCCGCCGCTGACCTTCGGCCGCCATTACGAGATCCTTCCCTATCTGATCGCTCACGGCGGTGTGCTGCCGCCACTATTGCGCTCCCGCGTCGAGGATCCCTGCAGTTGGTTCACGGAACCGCAGCGTGCCGACAAACATGGCGGCTTCTCGATCAACGAAGACAAGTTGAAGGACGTCCTGCGCAGCAAACAATATCTGCGCAGCGTGCCGGTCGGTGCCCCACGACTAATGTCGCCTCTGCCGGGACTGATCGATGGCGTGGCGCCGCTGGCCGCCGAACTGCCGGTGACGCCGACCCCGATCACCCTGCGCCAGGGCCGTCCTGCCGCCTTTTTCCTGGACAAGGAGCAGACCGGCGGTCTACTCGGCTTCCCGCACGGGATAAAAAATCCGACCGAGGCCGGCGTCCATCTCATCGTCGGCGGCATCAATCCTGCCGCGGGTGGCAGCCTCGCGCTGCGGGTACGCAAGCGCAATCCGGAGGCCGACTTGGCTGTACTCAACCTGTCCGTCCCATTCGACGAGCTTGCGGCGGCACGCGATCCGCTGACCGACAGCGCCGAGCTGGCGCTACGCGTCGAGGTCATCGGCAAGGAGGTGCGGGTGCACGCCCTCGTCAGCCGTTTGGACGCATGTGCCGAGGACCAGCCAAACGAAGTCGAGCTGGCAAGCGTGTTCGATGCCGCTGAAGCTGTTGACACCTGGACCGACTGCGCCATCGAACTGGAGTCGGAGCTCGCCGATGTTGATATCTCGCCGCCCTCCGTTCAGTGGGGAATCAAGCCCGAAAACGGCAGCTTTACCCTGTACGGCGATCGCGGCGTGTATCCGGCGGAACTGGTCGCCCGCACCCGCACCATCACGATCTTGGACGGCATCGGCGCGGGGCGGGGCCGGGTCTGGCCCGACAGCGCCACCTTCGAGCTGGCGCGTCCGACCACTCCACTGGCCACCTACGACCGCTGGGTCAACGGCCCGATCGGCGACTATGGCATTGGCGATCAGGTCACGATTGCCGCGGCGCTCAGTCACGCCGCGCGGGTCGTGAGCGACGCCGGCGCCGGCGACAGGGACCGCACGCTGGCCGATCCGGCGGTCGCAGCACTTGTCTATGAGCTGGTGCAGCTGTTCCCGACGCGCGAGGTCGTCAAAGCGCTCAGCCTGGCCGGTCCAATACTGCGGACCGAGGGTGAACTGCTCGGCACCCCTGGCGGCAGCGGAGGCAAGGAGACGCGGCATACCTCGCTGAAGGTGGCGGTAGCGGATGCCCTAGGCGCCAAAGACGCCAACCTGCGCCTGGCGCCCGGGCACGTATACGAATTGCGCCTGTATGGCGCCGTGCCGGAGAGCCAGCCGGTGTTCGCCCCGCAGGATGTCGGCAGCATCGAGCGCTTCTCACCGGCCGTTGCGGCTGGCTGGCGCGACCTCACGTTGGAGGGCAAGCGTTATCACCTCGGCGCGCCGCTGGTGCTCACGCTGGAAGTTGCCAGTGAACTGATGCCGGAGCTGTATCCGAGGCCGACTTCCTACCTAGAACATCTGCCCTTTTACGTTTCGCTGCGCCGCCCGCCCATGGTTGCACGCGACACGGCGGCACTACGCCTGCTGCCCGGCCGGATTCCGGGGCCGCAAGGGGGAGGCCATGTCGCCCGCTACCAAGCCCTGCGCATGATTAACCGAATCGCCGTGCTCGAGCAACGCTGGAGCTGGCGCGGCCGTCCGCATCCGGAGCTGGGTTCTGGCACAGTAAAACGCTTCGGCGACCAGCGCGGGATCGACGAGCACGCTGTCGCGTTCGTCGACGCGGCCTTCCTGGGACGGCGCACCGATGACATCGGACCAATCACCGAGATTCGGATCCAACGCAGCCATGTCTACGCCGGCCTTCTACAATTCCCGCGCGGCGGCACTGCGGACCGGCGGCCAGACCCCACGCTGGACCCGGTCGTCCTGGACCTCGACCTCGATTACCGCGGCGGCGCCAACCTGTGGCGTTTCGCCATCCGCGCGAGGAGCCGCTATGCAGCCATGCGGCCCGGGGCGCAACTCATGCAGCGCTTCTCGCATACCTCGCGCGAGAACGATCAAGTACGCTGGATGCCCCTGGTCGTGCCGGAGGTGCCGCATCCGCAGTTGGGCATCCGTAAGCCCAGGCGCCCGGCCCTGATGCTCGTGATTCCACTCACCGAGGCGCTCGATGTCGACGGTTCAGTGCCGCCTTTGCTGGCCCTGTTCAACGAGCCGATGTTCCCGCTGTTCCATGCGGGTGACGGGATCGAAGCTGTGATCGAGGTGGCGCGCCATCCGTTTCCTGCGATTGAGCGGATTCCCGATGACGCCGTCGCCCGCCAGGCTTTGCAGGACGCGTGGGCCGCGGTGGACACGGCGCGCACTGCGCTAGAGGAGGCGATGGCGCGGCTAGCGCGCCTGCAGCGTGTCGACGCCGCGCCTGGCGCTGGCGCGATCGATGCCGCCAAACAGCAGCTGGCGCAGGCTCGAACCGCGTACGAAGGTGCCGCCACGGCCTATGCACACTACCTCGAGACGGTCGGCGTAAGCGGCTACACGGAGCAGCTCAAAGCCCTGCAGAAGCAGGTCAACACGTCCCTGACCGCTTGCCGCGACGCGCTGGCGGAGGCGGAGGCGGAGGCGAACAAGAGGGACGCCGAGATCACCTATCTTACCAACGAGATCAAGCGCCTTGAATATCGCTTGCGCTCACTGCAACAGGAAATCGACGACGTCGACAAGCTGCCGACCGACTGGAGCGCAGACGCGAGCAAGACCGGCAATCCGTTGGCCAAATACTGGCCCGAATACGCGTTCGACCCGCTGCGCACCGGGGCCGGCGCCGCCGGCAAGCCGCTTGCCTTGCGCTGCGACGGACCGGTCGGTTACACCTTCGACCTGGGCACCGAGGCGGGCCGCTTTGACCATGCCGGACTGCTGCTGTCGCCGGTGGCCGACAGCGTGCTGCCCTGGTCGATGGTAAAACTGCGCTTCCGACGCCTGGAAACACCCGAGCTGCTAGCGGACGCGTCAGGGCTGCCGCTGACCTTGATAGATACGCTCGTCCTCGATCCAGCCAAGGCGCTGCGCTATGTGCTGGCCTCCCCCACTGCGCCGGCGCCGGTGACGGCGGCAGTTGCCGAAGAACCGGATCCGCCAAAGGAATTCCCGACCGCTTACGAAGGCCTGGTAGTCGACTTTCCCCTCCTGCACGTACTGGATGAGGCAAGCGTGCCAGCCACTGCCAAGAGTGCCGGCCGCAGCATCGCCGTCTCCTTTGAAGCGCCGGGCGCCCCGGAAGCCCACCGTGTCGAGGTCGTGGTCGCCATCGACAGGCGCGACCCCGACGCGCCCCGACTGGTGGTGGCCGCCTCCACCCAGCTCGGCCTCGCAAGCCCATGGTCGGTTGGCCTCGAGTCGGGCTCGCAGGTCGAGCTGCGCTTGGTGATCTCGGAGCAGGCCGTTCCGATCCCGCAGCCGGGTCGGAAGGCCCTTCCACCCATGGGGGACGTCTCGGTTAGGGTGCGCATCACGCCGCCCCCCAATACGGCCCGTCCCGACGGTGCCCACGTACACGCCTGGCTGTCGGTCATCTGCGTCCCGCTGACGGCCGGCGCGGCGCGCAAGGAAGGCGAGAAGCCGCTCATTTACCTGTACGGCAGCGACGCCATGAAGGTGGTGGTGCGGCCGATCCGCCTATCGGAATTTACCCCGGGGGTGTGGTCGCAGTTCGCCGCCGTGATGTCACGCGTGACGGTTACGGCGATCGTGAAGAAAAAGGCGGGCGCCGAACGCGAGCTGTCGCAGGCCGTGCCGGTAACGCAGCTGAGCGCCAAAGGCAGCGAGGATGGCACGAGCATGTTCCTCGGCTTGCAAGGCCTGGCGCAGGGTGAAGAAGTCACCAGTATCGCCTTGTCGGCCGAAGGCGCGCCGGACCTGGAGGCGCAAGTGGAAGAGCGCCTATACGCCGTGGTGACGCGCTACGTCTACGATGCATTCGACCTCATGCGCGAGCGGCCCGTGCGCGTCCACCCCCTGCCGGTTCTCCACCCTGGCGGCGACACCGCCCTGCCGGAGGCTGTGTGGCCGCTACATCCGCTCGAGGCCGACCCATACGGCAAAGGAAGCGGGAGGGTCCGGATCATACGGGTATTGCGCGGCAAGACGCGCGACGCCCATGGCTTTGAAAAGACGGCGCGGGAATTCCCGAAGGATTTCTTCCTCGACGAGATCGACAATGACAGCGAGTCGGCCGCTTTCCCGAACGACGGCGCCGGACAGGTACTGGGTATCTCGCAGCCCTTCGAGTGGACAGCCCATCAACCCTAAAATAACGACAAGGAGAGAACCATGAACAGAACCAAACCCATACGCGGCAGCGCCACGTCGAGCGTTGTTGCCGGCCTCGTCTTTGGGAGCGTCGTCGGCCCCGCATTTGCCGACGTGAACGAACACAAGGTGCCCTGCACCGCCACCCAGGCCGCGACGATCAAGACGGCCCTGGCCGAGGCAAAAAAATCCCTGGTCGCCGCGTCGAAGAGTTTCGTGTCGAACCAGCCGGTGGCCAAGCAGAGCAAATGGTTCGGCGCCCTCGACAGCTCTGGCGCGGACTATCAAGAAAGTGTACGACCGGGCACTGAGCGCTGCGATCTTTAGTGCCTACTGGTGTCCTGTACGGAACGACCTGGCGTTCAAGTGGGAAATCAGCGACGTCGCTGCCGTGCACCCCTCGGTGCCCGGGGCGATGTTCCTGACACCCGACTTCTTTAAGATGCCAACGACAGGGACCGACTCCCAGCAGGGCACCATCATTCACGAGCTAACCCATATCGTCGGGATCGGGCTTCACCCTGAACACTACGGCGTGGACAAGGCCAAAGCGCTGGCGGCCAAGGACCGAATGACAGCGCGAAAAACTCGAATAACTACCAGTATTACGTCGAGGACATTATTTACGGAATCCCGTAAGCAAGGACCGGCATCTGGGCCGGTGCTTGTCGTTCAGCCGGCGTACTGAGGCCTGCGCGCCGGATACAGGCCACGGCTACAGAAAACACCCGTGACTCAGGCCGACGCCTTTGCTACTCGAAGAAGAACCGCAAAGCACACAACGATAGGCTACTGAGCACTGCGGAGTTGCAGTCGCGTCCATTTCGCGGTCGGCATGCCAGGAAGTAGTCAGCTTTTGGAAAAGACTGGCATACGGCCGGTCGAATGACACGCCGAACGACGTGTCACACCATGTTCTGCTCTTGCTTGCTGCCCCTCGATCGAGTTTAGGTCGCCACCGGTGCAGCGCCAGCGTCTGCGACGAGTTGCCATTGCTACGAAAGATCGACCGACCCGACGTTGACGTAAAATGCGGGGGACATCTTACTTCGTGATATCACACACGCGGACACGTGTTTTCACACACGCATTGGATGTTGTGGACGTCGTACGACAGCGGTCTTTGGTCGGCTAACCGCGTCGTGCCGGAAAAAGCAGTAAAAAAATACGCGTTTTGACGTAAAAATTGCTGTTCTGACTTGGAAAAGACGCCCAGGTATGTCCTAACGGGTGCATTTCCATAGTGACGCAGACAGGTGTTTTTACACACGCACTTCGTGATATCACACACGTGGCGGTACGTTTACAGGTCAAGATTTAGCTGGACCGTCCTGTTGTACAGCGTCTTTAAGGGACAATCGCACCCTTCTTAAATAGCTCTGCGCCGCTACCAGTTACGAACTTGGCCGCGTACGCCGACGCCCTGTCGGCTCAACGGCGGCGCGCTCGAGTTAGTTGTCGCAGACAGACGTGCTAGGATAGGACGCTCCAATAAGATGTACACGTGGCCACTGTCGTCATCCCAGGTAGCGCAACATGCTGGTGCCACTTACCAGCACCCTGCCCGAAACGCGCGATTCGTCCTAAGGGGTGAGACAAATTCTTTGAAAAACTTAAATGTTCACTAAACTGTTGCAATCCGAATTGCAAACAATGGATCGTTCCGGCTTACTCGAGTACATCGCCGTCCTTGCTGCCGAGCCGACCGCCCAAGAGCTATTGCGCGCTTTCGAAGAAGCCTTTCCTAGCGAGACAGAATGTCATATAAAACTCCGCGCGCTCGTCACCGAAGAGGTGATAAAGCGAGGAGTCGACCCGGGCATTGATCACGACGGAGAGACGCCTGCTGGCTCCCGCCGCGGTGCTCCTGAACCGCTTTAACTAAGCACGCTTGAAAGCTTTGTTGGTGAAAACAGACTGTGTTTGCACGAATGAGTCAGGTGAGTGTGGGAGTGCCGCTGGGTCAGTCCAACAAGTCCGGCATCGGCTGTGCGCAACGCTCGGCCGCAGCACCGTTTGTGAGCAGCGATGCTACGCACCACATACTGTTGCCGACGTCGAAGCGCCAGTACTCAACTTTTTCACGTTTGCCGCTGGACTCCGCTGAGCCGTGCGCAGCTTGTAGGTAGCGCGTGCAGCACGTGTCACTCCCACAGCTCGTCCAAGTCGAGCAGCACGTCATGGGGTGCGCTGTGCTTCTTGCGTTGGCCTGCCAGTCCTTGACGTGTGGCGATCTGGCGCGAAAGCTCGGCGAAAGGCCAAAACCAGCCGTGAACGGCGTCCGCAGGATCTGCGCCAGTTCTATTTTACTTGGCATCCGGCGATTGGCGCCCGCTACTGCGACCAGATGCAGAGCAGCTCACTGACGCAGTTCGGCAGCCACTGATGGTTGGGCTTTTGAAGCACGGGTACGCTTTCGTGTCCTCTAACGGACCCACGTTGGCGCGAGCGACCTGGTCAGCGTTGTTTTAGCTGATCGGCGATAATTTTCTCAGACCTTATCCCGATGGCGATTTCGATGGCCATCGTTGCTTCAAGGTGCTGACCCGTCGCCAAATACTGGAAGATCGCATCGATTACCGCCCTGGATTCGTCCGTTCTACCTAGCTTCGCCAAGGCGCCCTGCCTGCCCGAGCGACAATGCCGCCGTCATAAGCGCGCAAGCTGCCGTCACGGAACTGCATTGCATCTTGTCCCTTGTGTGGCCTCTCGCGCGCAATGCCCGACAGCAGTAATGCACAGCATTAGCAACGCAGCAGTTACCATCACCTTGATAGGTTGCGCACGCTATGAGCGGCCGCATTGCGCGAACATTGGCCGCCAAACTGTTAGGTTTGACAGTCTCGTGTCACCACGCAGCACGCGCAATATTCCTGCTAACAGTGAGAAATACATCAGCGCTGACCTATTGTCCACCATTAGCCTGCGTGTCGCGGAAAATGGCCATTACCGCTGTCTTGCGACGCCGCTTGTCGCTTGGACCGCTAGACTGGACGCCTATTTCCAATGGCGCAATCCCGTTATGGAAATCGAGGCACGAACTCCTGGTAGTTACGGCCCGGTGGCTGCATCGACACCGCTATCGGGTAGGCGGGGCATGGAGATTCCCGCCATCACGCCGGCGGCTACGCTACTCACTACTGACGCCACCGGCAAGCGAACCTGCTGTCCTCGACCGATCTCGGGCAGCTAAATGGAGAACGATATGACACAAGGATTGGTACATTTCGTGCACGGGAAGGAAAGCGGCCCCAACGGCAGCAAAATCTCCGCCTTGGCCCAGGTAGCGCGGCAGCACGGCTGGGAGGTCGCCAGTCTCGACTACACGCATACAACCGATCCAGGGCTCCGGCTAGCTCAGTTGAGAGAGGCCTGCCGTGGTGTAGACCAGCCACTACTGCTGGTGGGCTCGAGCATGGGTGGCTGGGTTGCGGCGGAAGCATCGACATGGGTCGATGCTGCCGGTGTCTTTCTGCTCGCCCCCGCTGTGTACATGCCCGACTATCCGACCCAAGCTCCTGCGATCCTCGCCACGCATGCCGAGATTGTGCATGGCTGGGAGGACGAGATCATCCCTTGCGAGAACGCGATCCGTTTCGCGAGGCTGCGCGGCTGTAGTTTGCACCTAGTACCCGGCGACCACCGGCTCAACAGCCGTATCCCCTTGCTCTGCGAGCTGTTTAGCGCCTTTCTAACACGCTGTACCGGGTCTGTCTGAGGCCTGCGCGTTCAGAACAGTAGGCCGACAGGAATGCCTTTCGATCAGTGAACTGATCAAACCTCCCAGCGGCGGTATTGTTCCAGTCGCTGTAGACCGGCATTCAGTTCATTGTTGGCTTTCGTGAGAATGCGAGAGATCGAGAGCATCCTCTGCAACAAGGGATGCACTCTTCATTTGCGCGTACTATGCGGGCGCTAGCAACGCTATTCAACTCAAGCGGACAGCCTCCGATGCGCTACTGTAGTCTCGGCAATTAACGGCAAGTTCCAAATATCACGAAAGAGAACAATGAACAGAGAATTTCCATTTAGCGTCTCCAAAGAAAAAAAGGATGTGGAAACCGCACTTCAGATCTTTGAGATGCTCTGGCACGATCACGAACGCCGTGGCGGGAAATTCACAACGAAGGCGCTCACTTCCGTGTTCCACAGGTACATCTCCGACGCTGTTACCTACGATGGCGGATGGCGTCGCGGCAAATATTGGTCTCCCGCCGCGTGGGAAGCGGTCTGCGAGAAAGGCAGTGCAGGCGGACTCGGGCTAAAGTGCGAGCACGTCGTCCCGCGCGCCCGCGTGCTCGCACACGCGATGCACATCGACTCGTATCAGCAGGCGCAGGAATTCGTCGTCAACACCAGCTTCGTGTGCGTGATCACCGGGGAAGAAAACAAGCGCTTGACCGCGGCCGGTTTGGCTTCTTCCCATCCCAACGTCGACGATCCCTGGGCGCGCTATTCTGCATTGCCGAACCCTATCCAGGTGCTGAACGTGCCCGGCTTTCTAACGACGGCAGAACAGGACGTACTCCGAGGCCACGGGATCCTTGCCGAAATTGGGGACCTTCGTTACGTTAAGCCGAAGTTGGCTGCCTAACGTCCGGTTGGCAGGCCTTACTCTGTACAAATATACGGCTAGCGAAGCACCACAGTTTTTCCTCGACGCTCAAGAGCGACTGAATGCACAAATTTTTGTACGCAGTGCGTAAAGTAAGCACTCAATTGCTTGGCATTCACAGCTTTTTCTCGAGTCAACAATAGACAGTGCAAGATTTTCTAGCACTTGCATTGTGATGTGGGATGCCGTCGAATGTGAGCTGATATTCCTAAGGTCGCGCGGCTCATAAAATCCGATCAATGACGCTGAGGCGCAGTGACATAGTTCATAGACCAGTCGTTATGAAGGATAACGCCTGATCTATGACCGTATGTAGGTTGAGTTTCATCGGCGCCATTTGGACCGAATGACCGCGGAGAGGTGATCAAGACCAGCGCTCTGGAGCGAGGTCAGCACGATCCGCCGGCGTTCCTGCGTCAACCATGCTGACAAATCCAGCAAAGACACGTGGACCAAGGTTTACCTTATTGTGCGACTGCTGCCGGGTCGTCCAGCATAGCCGCCATTAGTTGCTCGCAACGTACCGACGCTGCGTCGTTCGATAGCGGTAGCGCTACAAACCACATGCTTTTGTCGGCGTCGAAGCGCCAAGGGCTCATCTCTTCCACTTTCGCCAAATGGGGCTGCTCGGGGTCGGCCGGATAAATAAGCGCACCCACCGCCCGCGTGCCCGGTGCACAAAAGCGCCCGAGGTAGGCCGCAAGCTGGTACAGATCCTCGCGTTGTGGACCCAGGTGTATGCGCTTGTATTTGGCGTCGATTACCGCGCGTGCCTGATCACCGTCGAACAACAGCGCATCCGGAATCAGCGTGCCGAGCGAACTGCCATCCACCAGGCTGCGTAGCATCTTGCCCGTTGTGTCAGCTTCGCGCGTACCATGTTTGACGCTCAATGGTGTACAGCTCTTGCGCAGCGTGTGCAACACGTGCAGTTCCCACAGTTCGGCCACATCAAGCAGCACGCCATGCGAGGCGCCGTCGTTGCTTGCGTTGGCGGCCAAGCCCTGATGCGTGGCGATCTGGCGAGATAGTTCGGCGAAAGGGCCAAACCCAGCAGTAATCGGCGTGAACCGGACCCGCGCCAGTTCTGCTTGACTCGGCACACGGGGATGGGCACCTGCGACCGCGACGAGATGCGGTAGCAACTCAGTCGCGCGGCTCGGCAGCCACTGGTGATCGGGCATATCAAGTGCCCTGCGCAAGGCAGAGTAGGCGGCAACAACCACCTCCGACACCGCATGGTCGAGCGAGCGCTCACTTCGCACTGACGCCACTGCTTTACTACCAGCCGCGCGCAGGGCGACGCTACTGAGGACATCGAGGCGCCCGCGGACGACACTGCCCTGGGTCCGCGTTTCTTCGCGTAGGGCCGGCAGCCCGTGGCGCGCGGCTTCGACAAAGGCGCTACCCCACACCACAGCCAGCAAGCGTGCCATGAAATTTTCATGTTCGCCGAGCCGGCCAGGGGACTTCGTAATCACGAGCGAGTTGATGTTGGCTAGCCACTCGAGAATGACTGGAATGCCCAGACGCGGCAGGATCGTTAGCGTGCCTCCTTCAAAGGCAACGGAACCGATATAGCGTCCCGCGCGCCAGTTACCGTCGCCATCGCACTCGATGATTGGGTCGTCGTCATCGCGCCGGTCCGATAGTGCGACCACGAGATCGCCCGCATTCACCGCACGCTTGAGCCGCCCGAGCCACTCCCCATCATCGCGCGATACGGTCTTGATCGGCGAGCAATCACGCGCGCTCAGCTTCGGTGGGCTCACCGCCGCGCCTTCGGCTGCAAAAACGCGACTTCCAAGTCCGTTAATTCCTTGGCGCGGGTGGCAGTGTCAAGCCCGCCTAAGTATTGCTCCAGCAATGGGCGCAGCGATAGACGCCAGACTCGGCGCACTGGCTCGGTTGGCTCGCCCCTGTTATTCCAGAGCATTACCTTAGTGCGGGCTGACAGGGAACGAAGCAGGAACTCGACGACGTCAAGTAAATAGGTGTGCCCGATTTCGTATTGCGGGCCAAGTGCGTTACTTTTATGAATCTGGGCGTTGAGGTTGGCAGCTGCGGCAGCGAGCTCGGCGAAATCGTCGGCAACGTTATTCCAGTCTATGCGCGGGGAACGCGCGCGCCAGATTGCTTCGGCCGCCGCTAAGAGCGCATCGCTGTTGAAACCGCAGTGAAACCACAGAAAACGGCGTCGCAGGGCAAAGTCGAGTTGCTCGACCGACTGATCGATCAGGTTCATTGTCCCAATGATGTACAGGTCATCAGGAATGCTCAAGGTCATGGTCGAACCGTCCGCGCCCTGTCCCGGCAACTCAACTACTTCATCGCGGTTCTCAAGCAATGAAAAGCATTCGCCTAACATGCGGCTCAGGTCGGTGCGGTTCATCTCGTCGAGGATCAGCACATGCGGCAGGCGCTCCGTGCGCGGGATCTTGTTCATCTCGGCGATCAGGCGCAGCAGGTAGCCGGGCCGGTATTCGGTCGCACCGTCGGCGCTGATATGTAACCCGCGCACGAAATCCTCATAGCCATAAGCCGGATGCAACTGCAGCCTGTGGACGTTCGATGCGTAGGCCGCCTCGACGTCACGAATGGCCTTGATATAGAGACCGATACCGTCGCGGCGCAACGCTGCCGCGTGGATCAGCTTATGCGCTAATTGCTTGGCCCTGTAGGTCTTGCCGGTGCCCGGTGGACCATACAGCACGATTTGGCGCTTGTATTCGACCAGCTCGAGCGAAGGCTCACTATCATCTTCTCCGTCTTCACTGTCATACCAGAGCCCGACCAGGGGCGGGAGGTAATAGTCCAGGGGGCGAGCGTATGTTGCCTCGAGCGCCTGCCGAATCGTCAGCAGTTGCTGGTCTTCGTGGTCGTCCTGTGCACCAGCAAGTGACTTGAAGACATCGGCCAGCTGAGCCTTCTGACGCGCGCTGCCGATGCGCTCGAACGAATCTGGAAACAGCATGTGTAGCAACATATGTCGGAGTTGCTTGGCAGCGCCATTTTCGACGTCAATGGCCAGCGACCGCAGCAACCACGGGTCAGCCAGGTGGTCGCCTTGCTGCTCGGCGGACAAGCTCTTCCACGCGAGTACGAGCTCGACCAAGTACCCTAGCTCGTAAGGGCGGCGCGTATTATAGCCCTGTCCGGCGCCGCCAATGCCGCCTTGGAATGCAGCGATCAGGGCGCTGTTCTCCCCGACCGTTTCCCCTGCCCACCCAAGCACTTCGTTGACGACTGCGAGCTTGCGCGCGCCGCTGACCTTCGTCGGAAATAAGAAATAAACGGCCAAGGCTTCGCCTGCGAGGCGCTTGACCGGTGCGCTCGCCGAGAGCAGTTGATCGCGGAACTTGTCCATGAACGAGCGGCTGCCCGTATCCGGCGCATCCACGAAGCGCCGCTTGAGTTCCTCAAGGTTGGCTTTACTCCACACTGTGGCGCCATCGTCTAGCAGCGAACCATCATGCTCCAGGCAGCGTTCACGAAACAGCTCGGCCGCTCCATACACTGCGTTTGCACCTTCAAACCGCGCCATACACCTACCTTTTTAGAATTAAGATTATGTTGCTTGAAAGACTTTATCGATCATCATAACGATCCTCATAGTCGTGTACAAGGAAGGCTGAGCACGCGCCTCGCAACTCAAAAAAACCACCACGCCACCGGTGACTCCAGCGGTAATATCGGGTGCTTCTGCGTCAATCACTTCGGCATTACTGAAAACATCGTCGTCCAGAATGAGCACTCGCTCGTTGTCGATGAGATAGGCCTCCAGCGACAGCTCTCGCTTAAACGGAAACGCTTCAAGCTGCACATCATTCGCGGTGATGTGGCGGTAATCCGCATGCTTGTTTGGGCTGCTAGATTGAGTGGTCAGACAGGCTGTTTTTGCCAGTAAGCTCGACCAGCTCGTTCTGTAATACATAAAAGATCGCAGTGCGCACCTTCACGCCCTCATTGGCGTACAAACTTGCGTAGCGTTCCAGCTGCTCCCGATAGTGTTGCTCGGCATGTCCCTCCAGGTAGGCGCGCGGGTACGCCTCTTCGCAGCGTACGGTTTTGTAGTCGATGATCCAGCGCTCGCCGCCTGCCACAAAGGTCCTGTCGATGATGTGGTTCGCCTGTCTATCGGCCCCATCCAGGCAGCTCGTCAGCGGCTTTTCCGCAGACGCGTCCCCATGCGCATCCAGAATCCACCTGCCATTGTCCGACTGCAGTACGGTCTTCAAGGCACGCACCGCGCGCGCTGCGCCTTCGATGGCAGTCGGATCGGAAAACCCTTGCCCCCGCAACCACGCCACACAAGCCGGTTCCAGTCCGGCGCAGCGCGCATGTGTCCATGCCGTTAAACCGTCGTTGGCGATCATTTCGAGGTAACGGTGCACCAGCGTGCCCGTCGCGGCATCGATCGAGATATCAGATCGGTCCGCGTCGAGTTGAGGATTCGCCACCGTGGTCGTGCCATGCACGCTGTGACGGTACTGCGGCGCAAGTTGGGCGACGATGGGACTGCGCAAACGCACCAGGGGCGCAGTGAATCTATCTTGGTCAGCAGCCGTCATTCTCGCTGCGTCCGGCTCCACAGATCCGGCGTCTTGCAGAAAAGCCTCCTTGGCCGGACTACCCCACAACAGCGCCAGTAGGCTGCCCTTCGCAGGCGCGCACACGCCGTCCGTCTCCTTGAGCGCGCCAAGCAAGTGAAGCGTGTGGCGCGCCCGTGTCACCGCCACGTAGAGCAGGCGCTGAGCCTCATGGTGCTCACGCTTAGTTTCCATGCCGTGCAGCAGCGCATAGATGAGGTCGCGGCCCTTCCCGGTCTCCGGACCGTCTTCGGCATCCTCGCTGACCTTTGCCGGCACCACGGCCGGAATGATGCAGGTTCCTGTCGCTGGAACATCGAGACGCTCCCATAACATCAAGCGCCTGTCGAGTCTCCGTGGTATCTGTCCAAGTCCCGGCACGATGACGCAATCGAACTCCAACCCCTTCGACTTGTGAATCGTCATCAGCTGGACGGCGCGCGCCGCCGCGTCTGGGTTCGGACTCGAATACAGCTTATCGACGCGTTCGAGGAGCAGTTCAGCATCGATGGTGCCCCAGCGTGTGCACTGCAGCAGCAGTGCAAAGTAGGCGTGCGCATCCTGTAAGTCGGCGCTGCCGTGCAGGCAGAGCGCACCACCGAGGTGACGCCATACCTGTTCCACCCAACGGCATGGCGCTTGCCGCCCCTGATGGGCGAACGCCTCCTCTAACACTTGACGAACATGGCGCAGCCGTTCCTGCCCGTCGGCCGATAGGCCCGCGCAGCGCCCTTCCTCATGCATCAACTGCCAAATCGTGCTGTCGTGATCGTCGCCGGCCAAGCGGTGCAGGTCGTCGAGCGTGAGTCCGCACCATGGCGCGCGCAGGATCGCCAGCCAGTGCACGCGGTCGGCGCGGTGCGACAACGCATGGGTCAGTGACAGCAAATCTTGGATGACCTGCTGTTTGGATAAGGCCTCGATCTCGACCGCTTGATAAAGCAAATCCGGACGCTGTTGCCGGATAACAGCCACTAGGTCGTCAAGGTGGCGCCGCATCCGGACCAGGACCGCAATACTGGCTTGCGGGCGGGCGCTACGGGTAGCATCGATAATGGCGATGATGCGGTTTGCCTCGTCGCCGCCGAGCGCTTCGGCATCCTGTCCCGCTACGAAAGGATGGGCGGTAACGCGCGCATGACCGCAGGGCACCCGGTCCGTCGAACAGGCTGCATAACTGACGGCGCCGGCGCGGGCGTCCGCTTGATGCGGAAAGACCGATGGAAAAACGGCATTTACCCAGTCGACGATGACTGGGTCGGAACGATTGTTTCGATGCAGACGCAAATGCGCGAGGCGAATGCCGCCAATGCCTTGCTGCGCCACGTCGAGGAATAGGCCGACCTCCGCCTTGCGGAAGCGGTAAATTGATTGCATGGGGTCGCCGACGACGAACAGGGTACGTCCATCGTCCGCTTCCCAGCCGCGCGTCAGGGCCGCGGCCAACGCCACCTGACCTGGGCTAGTATCCTGAAACTCGTCGATGAGCAGGTGTCCGATCCGATGGTCGAGCGCCAGCGCCAAGTCTGTCGGCTCACCCTCGGTTCCAAGCGCACCCAGTGCGTGCTGGGCGATCGCGACGAAGTCGACCACGCCAGCGTCCCGAAAGACGAGCCAGAGCTGGGCTTCGGCGAGCGCCAGCACGCGGCCCATGATATCTACCATCTCCCAGCCGTCGTCGATCGCCGCTACCGGCGGCAGCTTGCGCAAGTTGTGTAGGTAGCTAATTGCTTCCGCCGGTAAGGCATAGATCAGTTGGAGTAGGTCCTGGGACAGTGTCTGAGCCTGTACATTCCCCGCTGGAAAACCGTCGGGCTTCTTCAGTGTGCGACGCGGCTTGCCGCCGTCAGTCAAGAGCAGCGAGGCGAGTGCCTGCCACGCCGTCAATTCATCGGCCTGCCCGGTCAGGGCATCGCTCCAGTCGAGGAGCACGGCGAGCGCCTCATTCGTGGTCGCGGCGAAGCGCGCCGCGGGCATGATCCGCTCTTGAACCTGGGCGTCGAGCATGGTGGGTGCTTCGCGTAAGAGTCCCGATACCAGCATCTCCAAACCCTTGGTCGCCGGAATGCGCGCGTCCTCCCTTTGCGCGCCGTCGCGTTGCCACTGATCGCGCTGGGCCAGCATATTCCCCAGTAGCGAACCAAGGGTACTGGCATCGTTATGGAAGTAGCGTAGTGCACCGCGCACGCACTGTGCGTTGGCGTCCACGCCCTCTACCAGGGCAAGTGTTGCTTGTGCCGCAATCCGGTAATACCGCCCTGCGTCAGTTTCAACTTGTGGCTGGTGGCCGAACCGGCTAAGAAAAGGCATTTGACGCACCAGGCTGCCGCAGAGGGCGTCGATGGTCAAGATATTCAGGCGCCCGGGATTCCCGGCAAGGTCCCAGCCGCGCACCCGGTCGCACTCGAGTACCGCGCTAGCGAGGTCGTAGGTCGTTTGGCGGTGCGGCTGCGCGTCTCCCGGGCGCACACGAGATGCCGCCATACTCAGGCTGGACAGGATCCGGCTGCGCATTTCGCCCGCCGCCTTGTTCGTAAACGTCAAGGCGAGCACTTCCTCGGGATGGTCCACGCGGGACAGCAAGGCTAAGAAGCGCTGAGTAAGAAGTTCGGTTTTCCCCGATCCGGCCGGTGCCTGGACGATGAACGATTCCGGGTCGAGCGCGCGGCGACGCGCGCGTGCGTCTTCCTCGAGCACCGAGGTCGAGCGTGCATTGTGCATCCTCAGGATTCCTGTCGTGATGGGTTGATGCCCTGGCCAGGGGGCGGCATGAACAGGCCCGCACGGTACGCCTCGCGTTCGGGCAAGCGTAGCAACGGCAATACGTCGCAATAGGCGAGCGCGGCGGGGTCACTGAGGCTGACACCGGCCACGCCGCGTGCAAACTCGTCGGCTACGGCCGCAATGCGCGTGCGCCAATGCGCTTGTAACGCGTCCCAGTCGGAGAAAGCGGCGAACGGCTTACCGGAGACCTTGTGCATACCACGCACACGGTCGACGAATTTGTCGGTGGCGCTTAAACCTGCAAAGCGCGCCGCTCCCAAATGCACCTTGCCGAACACCAGCGCCCCGATCGGTTCGCACGACGCCGCACTCGACAGGGCAAGCGCATAGACCGGCAATTGTGGCTCGGTGATCCGATCCGTCGCCCAGTTGTGGATGCTCCCTGGGATGCCGGTCTTGTAATCGATGACCACCAACTTACCATCTTGTCGATCGATGCGGTCGATCCGCATCGTCAGCGCCACCCGGCCGATTGTATGCTTGACCTCGCGCTCGCACTCGACGACGACGAAGTCGCTGCGCCGCATTTCCGCGTCCAGCCACTCGCGCAGTAGCCGGTGCAAACGCAGCACCTCCAGTTCGCGGGACGCTGCCGGAATCGGCCCCATGTGCGCCTCATAAGCGGCCAGGCTGGCGCTCACCGCCATCGCGATCCGCTCGTCCAGCACGGCCGGGCAGACAGTCAAGTCGGCTAGGGCTTGTCGGCTACCGACCTCGTTCCAGAACCACTCGAGGGCGTCATGGACGAGGGTGCCTCGTTCCTGCGCGCCAAGTCCCTCTCGCGGCCGCTCCAGTGCCGCCGCCCCCAAGCGGTAGCGGTAAAAGGCCCAGGCCGGACACAGCGCCTGGGCACGCAACAGCGACACGCCGCCACGCGCGCGTTCGCTGTCTCCGAGTACCGGGCCGGCCGCGTCATCGAGACACTCGAGAACCTCACTCCATGGCCGCACCGGCGCGGTTGGCACCGGTAAGCTAACGGTCATCTCAGTGTCCACGACGAAGAGCGGGCTGTGGCGTAATTCCTGCGAGCCGTTCATCAATGCGCACGAAAAGCGCACGAGTGGCGCCTGGCGCCGCAGCCGTCGCAGGACGGTGCGCGCGTAGTCCAACTGCACTGCTGCGCAGGAATTCGGAATCCGGTGCGTTCGTTGCAGCGAGACGGAAATCAGGGGATTCGGGGACGGCGCCGGCGGCCATGCGCCATCATGCATCCCCATGACCCACACGGCGTCGAACGGTAGCCCGGTGCTCTCGAGCACGCCGACGACGTGGACAGACGGGGTGCCGCGGGTCTGGGGCTGGAACACGCGTTCGGCGCATAAGGTACGGAGCCGCGTCACAGCCTGCGCGAACCCCAGTTCGCCAATGAGCCGATCGGCGCTGGCAAAGCGGTCGAGCAACTCGGACCAGGCCTCGCGCGCCTGATATTCGTGACTCGACAGGGCGCGGCACCCCTGCCCCCCACTGCCGGCCCAGCCGGCGTCGCGCAGCATGGCGCGTACGTGGAGCGCCCAGGTCGAGGGAAGATGTGCCTGGCTAGCGCATTCGGCGGCATGGTGCGACAGGTGCGATAGATGGCGCAGCGCCGCAGGACAGCGCAGTCCGGGTTTATTGTCGCGCTGTTGCGCCTGCTCGATGAGCTGAGCGACGTTGACACGTCGTTTGAAGCGCTTGCGCATATGAGCGTCAAGCGCCGCACGGGCATCGCTCTCGTGCAAGCTATTCGACCAATATGGGTTCAGCAGCAAAGAGGTCAGCGCCGGCTGCTCAACTCGCTCCATGTCGCTGGCGAACCCGAGCAGTTGCAGCGCGCAAGCGACGACCGGCACCTCGGCCAGCGAGCGGCCAAGCGAAAAATTATAGCGACGTGGATGCTCCGCGAAGCCTGGAGCGGCAAGCCCCGGGTCGAGCACATGTTCCAGCTCATACTCGAGGCGGTCACGCACGCTGCTCAGGTCGGGAACAACGATACCGATGCGCCACGTTGGATTCGTCGCCAGTTGTAGTTCGGCCCAGCGCGCGGCCGCTTGACACTCGGCGCCGACGTCCTCGAACGTCGTGATCGTACAAGGGCAGTCCTCTCCCCTGGCTTCGGCGCAAGAAGACAGCGCAGCGCCCAGGCTGGTGGCTAAGCGCCGTTGGTATGGATGGAGCGTATCGAACCCGGCAAATGCAACCCGCGAACGCACTCGCAGTGTTCCTTGTTCGAGAGCTCGCAGCACCGCATCGCGGCGATCGACGGCGACCGTCCAGCCGTTCTCATCGAGCCTGCTTCGAAACAGCTTGCGCCAATGCGTGAAGAGCGCCGCTTCACGCGACATCGCGTTCTGCTCGCTATCGAGCCCCCAGATCGTCGCAACCGCATAGGCATCGGCCGCTTTCACAGCCATCGCCGCGACGTCGAACAGCGGCGCGTCATCGAGCGCAATACTTTCCTCGATGACCTGCTGCCAAAGCAGCTTTTCGGACAATGCGTCAAGCAGCACCAGCGCCGGTAGCGCTCCCGACAGCATCGCCTCCTCCCCCAGCCCGTCGATCCAGGCCTCGAGCACGAATGCCTGCGGGGTGTCCCAGACGGTGGCGCCGTCGGCGGCCCGCGTTGCGCGCAAGGTCTGCGCCAACCGGGTCGTTGCACAAAGAATGATAGGGCTGGTCATGAAGGGGAGAACTGGCTCGCGAGGCTGCTTTGGTTGCTGGCGGGAAAGTATCGCCCATACCTTTTGGTTTGTCCATGTAACTGTCTCTCAAACGGCCCAGACTTCCCGGTTACCTCGAAATGCGCCTACCTGCGTTGTAGCGGCGAGACGGTCGTGCATTCCTGACAATTGCTCGGGAAGCGTCGGGCGCCAGCTCGCTACGACGGCCGGGTTCAGCCGTCCTTCAGACTTGGAATGAGCACACAGCGTTGCGAGGGGCACCTCGACTACGTGCCTGACAATGCCCACTTGTCGAAGCGACAGCGCTGCGACATAAGCTGTCGCATCTCTCTTTATGATGAGTGTCTCTTAAGGAGATGCTTCATGAAAACTCGCCGTCGCACCGCATCCGCTACTTCCCCCCTCAAGGAGATCGAATCTATTACCGAGCTCTGGATGTTGCGCATGCTGATGCCCTTGTCCGGTCACAAGGTATTCGTCATGCGCAATGGCTTTTCGGAGGACCGGGTGGCGCGTCACCTCGGCATGGGTGACTGGCTGGATAACGATGAACTTGACTTCGACAATGCTACGGTCCGCACGCACTTGCGGGAGCTCCATGTCGCGGCCGAGGCACGGGCCGCCCAGTTGGACCCGCCACCTGGATTGCGCGCGAACATGACACGGCTTTCGCAGCTGGTGGGATTGTCCGAAGTGGATTGCCGCATCCTGGAGTTCGCCGCGCTGCTGCACCATGACCGTGTGTTGGACGATTGCGCCGATACGCTTGGCCAGCTCAATTCGCTCAAGGTGATCGATGCGCTTGCAGTCGTGCTCGACCTTGACCGGCGTTGCGTGCAAAGCGCGCTCGGCTCGCAGGGAGTGTTGGCGCGCTCCGGTCTGCTGGCGATCGACCGGGGTAGCAGCGGCTACCTGCGCGGTAAATTGGACCTGCTCTCGGACAGTTTTGCGGACCTGCTGCTGGGCGGAGAAGCCGACCCGCTCACCTTGTTGAAGGACACTGTCAGTCCGGGTGCGCCACCGTCGCTTGGCCTGGCCGACTACGGCCATATCGAAGACTCACTGGCGCTGTTGAGGCCGTATTTGGAGCAGGCCTTGCACAGTGGCCGGGCGGGCGTCAACATCTTCCTGCATGGCGCACCGGGCACTGGTAAAAGCGAACTGGCGCGCGTCATGGCTGCCGTGCTGGAGTGCGAACTGTTCGAGGTGGCCAGCGAGGATTCCGACGGCGATCCCGTGTTGGGCGAGCGGCGCCTGCGCGCGTACCGCGCCGCGCAAAGTTTTTTCGGACAGCGCAATGCCATGATTCTCTTTGATGAAGTAGAGGATGTGTTCAATGATGGCGACCGGATCTTCGGTCGGATGAGCACAGCGCAGAAGCGCAAAGCCTGGCTCAACCGTACGCTCGAGCAAAACCAGGTACCCGCACTGTGGCTGTCGAATTCAATTGAAGGAATCGACCCGGCTTTCCTGCGCCGTTTCGATATGGTGATTGAAATGCCGGTGCCCCCGCGCGCTCAGCGTGAACTGATTGTGCGTCGGGCCTGCGGCGGCGTGTTGGAGGATGCCGCGATCCACCGTATCGCCGCGTCACCGCAGCTGGCACCGGCCGTGGTGAGCCGCGCAGCCGATGTCGTGCGCACCATTGGGGATCGGCTCGATCCCGCCAGGGCCGGCCGCGCTGTCGAGTTTTTGATCGACCAGTCGCTCGAGGCCTTGGGACACGCGCCGCTGCGGCATGGCGAGGCGGCCAGTTTGCCGGCCGAGTATGACGCGGCTTTGCTCAACGCAGACACGGATATGTTGCAACTCGCTGACGGGCTCGCTGCGAACCGTGCCGCCAGACTGTGCCTGTACGGCCCGCCCGGTACCGGAAAAACGGCATATGGTCGCTGGCTCGCCGAACGACTGGGAATGCCGCTCTTGCTTTATACCGCGTCCGAGTTGATGTCAAAGTGGGTGGGCGAGAGCGAAAAAAACATCGCCGCCGCGTTTCGCCGCGCTGAAAGCGAGAACGGCCTGCTGCTGATCGACGAAGTCGATAGCTTTTTGCAGGACCGTACCCATGCGCGTCAGTCTTGGGAGGTGACGATGGTTAACGAAATGTTGACCCGGATGGAGACGTTTTCTGGCGTGTTCATCGCCTCGACTAACCTCATGGCCGGTCTTGATCCCGCCGCCTTGCGCAGGTTCGATTTGAAAGTGTGCTTCGATTTTCTACTGCCCGAACAAGCGGCGCTGCTATTCAAACGGTATATCACGCGCTTCGGGCTGGCGCCAGCCAGCGCAACCGACTTCGATGGTCTGCGCGCATTGCGCAATGTGACCCCTGGGGACTTCGCAGCCGTCGCGCGTCAGCATCGCTTCCGCCCGATCGTTTCGGCAACGGCCTTCGTCCATGCACTGGCACAGGAATGTAAGCTGAAAGCGCCCGTGTCTTCGGCCATCGGCTTTGTGCATTGATCATCGACCGCGAGCGGCCACCTTACAGTGCCGCCAGCATGACGCTGCCGCTCGCTCGCCCGCGAACACTGAGGGTAAGCGCACACCCACTTTGGTTTTGACCACTTGTCGGAGACGTTGTCCGCAATGTTATCAGTCGTGCTCGCCCGCGGATCGGACGCAGGCAGCGATGTCGTGCATGACAGGAGTCGAGCGATGGGCCTTACATTTTTTTGATAACGGAGCGCTATGTCAGACAACAATCCACCGGATTGTCCCGCACGGACGATAGCGATTCCGCCTACGTTTTCACGGCTCTCACTTCGCGAGGCGGACCGCATGCTCGCCGCCCTCGAGCGTTCCCGTCTTGCTGAGATCGACAATTACTGGGCACTCTGCCACGCCGAGCCGGACAGTGCCGCGTGCGTGGCTGCTGGCGCGGCGCCGATCGTAAAGGATGTGCTGCACCTCGCGCGCAACACGCTTGCGGCTCCGCACCCGGGCGCGATCCTCAGCTTAGCGAACGCTACTGCGCGGCTACTTCGGGTCCCGGCGATTCGCGCGTCTCTCCTCGACGACATGTGTGAGCCAGGACCGGCTGATCCCGCTGACACGTTCTGGGAAGATGGTCGGATAGTCGGCCTCAAGCATGTGGGGGAGGAACGGATCCTGGTTCTTCGGTATGACGGGCCCCTTTTCAATCCCGGAACCGTCCCTGAGGCGAGCGTTATCGCGGCCGATGATTGCTATCTTGTCTGCCGAAGAGGAGGTGTAAGTGCAGAAGAAAATTATGAGTGCCTGACGGCCTATGTGACAGGAGGGATGGACGCTCGCGGGAACTGGCAAGCGCTACCCATTGACTTGGCGTCAAGAAATGAACTGATGAGAGACCTGCAGAGCATGGAAACGCTGGTCGATGGCAGACGGCTCAGTGATGCGCCCTTTGATGCGAAACCGTTGCCGACCTTTCCGGGCAGCAGCGACCGCTTAGTCGAGCAAGTCCGGACGCACAAGGCGACACTTCGCCGCGCTGGTGCGATCACTTCCGAGCAACAGGCCATGGCGGAGCGCCGTGCCAGACCCCTGTATGCGCGGATGACGCAGTTGCACCAACGAGTGGAGCGCATCGAGGATGAGCTTCACGAAATACGCCGTCAGATCGTTGACGCCGAGGCGTGCGCGCTTGAAGAAGCAACTGGATTTGCGCGCGGAGAACGCGTTCGACATCGGTCGACAGGCGAAGAAGGCACGCTCGAGATCGTTCATTTCGGCGCGGCGCAGTTCCGACTACGTGGTCCAAGTACTTACCCCCGTACTTACGTTACCGGGGAAATTCGGCTCGGCGAATGGGAAAAGGTGGAGACATCGCCGCGCAACACCAGCTAGTGACGACGTCAGAAGTGCCGCCAGGTTTTCCGGTTCCCGCGCGTTTGGCTACAGGACAGCCGTGATCGCCGCGTGAACCAAATTTTTAAACATTCAGTGGAGATCTATCGTGTACATCCTCATCCTGACGCTCGTCCTGAATCGGTCGATGCCTGCCACCATGGTGACCGCCGAATTCACGAGCCGGGAAACCTGCGACGAAGCGGCGAATGCCTGGAAAACGCAGGCGAAACTAAGCTTCAGCAATGCGCTGGCGACGACAATCTGCAAACCAAAATAACCGCGTCTGCCCGGTTAGATCCGACGTCGATACCCCATCAGCCTACGATTGACGTGCAAAATGAAAAATACCCCGGAAGGGCATCCTAAAGTAGAGTAATTCCGGATCAGAATTCTTCCCGATCAGCGTTTCCTGCCGTCGCGGAC
Source organism: Massilia sp. LXY-5 (assembly GCF_059801075.1). Taxonomy (NCBI): domain Bacteria; kingdom Pseudomonadati; phylum Pseudomonadota; class Betaproteobacteria; order Burkholderiales; family Oxalobacteraceae; genus Massilia; species Massilia sp. LXY-5. The sequence continues at coordinate 81,152 of NZ_JBNNEH010000008.1, read as the reverse complement.
TCGTGCGTCGACCAGGGCTGCGACGTACTGCGTGATCTGATCCATCCGGGCCATCACCCCATTGATCTGGTCGATGCCAATGGTCAGTTCCCGAACGGTCGACGCTATCTCGGCCAGAATGTTCGTAGCGTGCTAAACGATTTCCACGATCTCGTGAGTGGCAGCGCCGGCGTCCAGCTGGCTTGCTGTCAGCGGAGATCTTCTGACCGCGCTGCTGATAAGCAGCTCGACCACTTTCGCGACGCTGGCCGAGCACTGTAGCGTACCGACTGCAGACGCCCTGCCGCACAGGTCTGCGCTGCTCACCCGCCCGAGCTAGCTCGGCCGCGGCGTTGATCGCCAGAACGGAGGTTCGCTCACCCCCGGTCTTGGCCTTTCAGTGCAATCGTGCAAACTGATGCCCACCGGCGGATGCGCTACCGGTAAAAGCAAGCGCGATACAGGGCGCTCCCCTGGCAGGCGACTGAAGCTGAGTACGAGAAAATCAGGCAGCAGGAGAGCCAAACACGACCGTCCGTTGCGCCGCCGTGTCCTGCGACCGTAGCAATAATGCGATGGCCGCAGCGATCTTTCCCCCACCTTGCTGCGAAGGCTCGATCGGTGACGCCGCAGAGTAGTCAGCGGGGTCATCACAGACTACGCGAAGATCCAGCACAGGAAGTCTGCGTGCCACCGCTTCGCGCAAAATCACGTCGTTAAACACGGCCAGCGCAGTACGTAGGCCGGGCGAGAGCCCCGGCACGCAGTCATAAATCGTTGAAATCGCTACAGGCAGGCCGATGGTTGATACTTCATCGAGCATACGGCGGTATTCAAAGCGAAATTCGGCTTGCCACGACGCTAATATTTCCGCGGCCTCGAGCACAGATTTCACGCCCGACTGCATGTAGCTGACGAGCCCTAATACGTCGTTGCCGCCGCAGCTTACAACCAGTGTTCCAGACCCTGCAGACATTTTACGAAGACGCGCGACCTGCGCCCGGACGTCTACCAATACGTCACCATCGCGCGCCAGCAAGATAACCCGATGTTCGTCCCCCAGCAGTGCTTGCAGCTGAGCTTGCACTTCAGTGTTTTTGGGAACATAGGGAGCGTTGTCAAAGATTGAATCGCCCAACAAGAAAACATGGTGCATTGAAAAACTCCGAAGTCGATGGCAGACTCATCGGTTAGCCGCGTGGCAGATCAAGCCTGAGTATGTGTCGTATGGCAGGAACGGGAGTGGCTGACGTCAGCCGCCGCGGTCTTTAGCCGGTGGTAACCGTGGGCCGTCACACCGGATGCAAGGTGTACGCGTTATCCTCTTCTACCTCGAAGAACAATTCACCAGAGGCGATATTTGGCGTATCGCTCCAGAAGGTGACGATTGACGCGAGCGATTCGACAAAATCGCGCAAGATCGCATCTTTCTCCATCGCTGCCATCAATTCATGACGCGTAACACCAGGTAGGAACAGCGGCGCAAGAGCCAGTCTGGTCTCGAACGCAAGTGGCGCAGGTCCTGCCAACTGAGCGTGAACGGCGTGTCGCAAGCTCGTGAGATCTGGGTGATAACGTGCGTCGGCGACCGATAACTGGAACGTTTTCGGCGGTGTAAGGCATTCCACGCGGCAGGCAATGAAGCCATCCTGGGGCCGCCCGACGCCGGCGGCGCCGTCCAACGCTAACGCAGCCGTTGGGCTTGCGTACACGGCATTGCGGCGGGAAGGCTTATCGTCTGGACGCGTAAATTCCCACAAATTATCGACGAAATACGGCACATTGGCGGGTAGCCGTGCCCCGGGGTGACGCTTGTGTTGGCGCTGTGGATCGAAGCTACTACGAGGGACGGCACGATACAACTGCATAGAAACCTCCATTTGTTTTTGTTAGAAACGGCGAAACGCTTTGCTTCGACCGCTCTACGGACAGCGCGGCGTTGCCCATGGGTGCGCGCCGCTAATTCTTCGCCACCCATCTTGGCTAATCGAACCGGCACGCGGCGGGATCGAACGTGCGAGCATAATCCAGACGCGTGACTTCTCGGCGGGCGTCACGCGCGACGTTCGACAACGCTGTGAGCAGGCTGCCATTCAATCCACTTTCTTTACCGTGGATAAAATGAATGACACCAGTTTGAGTCACTTAATTCTCCCTAAATAATGAGCTGAGCAGGGGGCCGAGGCGTCCTTGCCTGCATTCCACGCCCTATCGCCTGCCTGATACTCTGAAACGATTCGCAACGATACGACCGGTCCCGGTTGTATCGTTTTTGTGCTTGCGACGCATTTCGGTGAAATATTGAACTCACTTTCTGCACTGCTGCGCTCGCCAACCTCAACAGCTTATTTCTTTCTGCGACATTTTGCGTCGCAGGGAATCATGCTTCGTTTTCGGCACTGTCGCGAATAACCTCCGTACACGCCCTGCATCACGCGCACGATAACCACGCTGGTGAGTCGGCGACATGTCTGCTGCTGCACGGCAGGCCAGGGTCGCCGGTGAACCGAACGCATTCTGGAAATCGCCTCGAGTGAGGACGAGGTAGTGATGCCTGCTTTCTCGAAGAATGGGTGCCCTGTGAAGGCCTTACGCGCTCTCGTCGGCGTAAACGACCAGCTCACGCTGACTTCGCTGTGCATCCGGGTCAGGCTTACATGCGACCGCTGCAATCTGCGCGACATACCACGGCGGTAGCCGCTCCTGCCGGGCGCCCGCAAGAACGTGATGCAGGTACCAGCTGTACGGGGCTGTCTCAGCACCGATGTCAGTTGCGAAGTAGCATTCGGCAAAAACCGGCGACCCGCCTTCCACCGCCACCCTGACGGTTTTCCGCTGATAAGCGAAGCCATTGCCCTCGGCCATGTCCAACAGCGGTAGCTCGTCGGCGTCAATCTCGTACACGACGCCGTACACGCAATCCTTAGTTGCCCCGGTTTCGATCACGTCGCACTTAGCGGAGCCGTCGGAGCCCGGTTTATGAAAAGCCAGTTTATAACCATCCAGCACGGCAACGCCGACCGTTTCGGCTGACTGCACTCTGGCTTTGAACCGTCTGGCGGACATATTTGAACCATAGGCGAAGTAGGAAATAGTCTGCACCGGCCGTACTTTCTGTTATTGAAGCGCTTATCGGGTCACGCGCAGGATAGCGGGAACGAAAAGGGCACTAGCCATAGATTGCGGCCATGCCGAGTGCGACTTTTTTAAGTTCGGCGCGCAATTTAGCTGGGCCGTGCACCTCAACAGCGGCACCGAAGCCGGTGAGCCAATAGACCAGCGTGCGGGTAGAGGCGACAGTGGCAGTCAGGTGGACCGACCCGTCTTCACACGATACGAGTACCTGATCGGAGGACAGCGGCGTCTCAAACAGATGCTCGGCAACAGGGCGCTGGAAGGTCGCGCGCAGCTTGATTGGGGGACCAGTCAGGAAGCCGAACGCGCCGGACGCGATAAACGCGTCCACGTCGAAGTCGCCTGGTTTTCTCACTTCCTCGTAGATCAACGCTGCCTCGTGCACGCGGTGCAAGGCCAGCGTGCGTACGTCACCATGATCAGCGAACGTGCACACCAGATAAACGATGCCGCCTCGTTGGACAATCGCCAGGGGGTGCACCACTGGATAATGGGTCGCTACTGCGGAATCGCGTTTTTTGTAGCGCAGGCTCAGTTGTAGATCCTTCATCAGGGCAAGGTAGACCGTACGCTGACATTCTTGATTGAGCGCCGGCGCTTGCAAGGGCTGCAGCGGTGCAATTGTCCTCACTTTACCTAGCCAGGCCTTTGACGTCACCGACTCATCCAGAGCGTTGAGGACGCGTGCAGCGGAGCGGAACTGCGGTTCCAGGGCGTCCAGCGCAGTAGGTGGCAACTGGTTGCGCAGATGCTGCTCGACCAGGGTCAGTGTCAGCGCGTCCGGTACGCTAAGGCCTGGCAGATCAAAGCTCGGTGCCGAACGCTGCCAACTCCAGCCGTACGGCTTTTCGCGGTCGTCCGATACCAGCGGAAATACCGTCGACAAGTCGATCAGGTCGCGCTGCACCGTGCGCGTGGTCACCTTGAAGTCGGCATCGCGTAACTGCTGCTGTAAGTTTTTCACTGCAATTTTAGCGGGTGCTCGGGGGATCAGACGCAGCATCGTCCATTGACGAAGAAGAGTTAAATTTGTTGGCACGGGTTATGTAGTCGTTGGCGCGGGTGGACGGGATCGTAGCCACCCTGTCTGAAAGTGTTACGTATGTGCGCGGATCGTGACGCATCATTTTTCACGTATGGACCTCAGAGGAATCCCTCATTCCTCAACGTGGCGATGAGCGTTTCGCCGTCCATTGGTTCGGAGAAATCCGCATCGGTCAACGTCATGACTTCCAAAAGAAGGTTCCCATCGAGACCCTCTGCGTGTTTTCGGATGTCCTCTACGAAGGCCTGCGCTTCACTCAGTACTTCGAGTATTTTCTTCACGTTGGCCTATCATTAAAAGCGGCAGTGTAGCCATGGCGGAGGCACGGGTGATTGCCATCAAACCATTCCCGGTCGCCGCCGCCGATCCTATATTCCATTGGTGCGGCCGCCTCCTCCCATATTCTCGTTACGGCGGGCTGATGGTTCATTTACTTGTGCCCTCCCTCCACGTCATGCTGCAAAACGCGCAAGCGTGCAGCCATTTCCTCGTAGCGTTTCTTCACCATTGAATGGTCCAACCCATACGCAGCGACCGCGATGTCGGCAAGACCTACCCCAAGTACTTGTGTCAGACGGGCTGCCGTCAGGTAATCCAGCCCAGATTCACCAGCCTCGATTCGGCTCACCTCGTCGGGGGAAAGCCCCGCTTTGATTGCTAAATCCAGCGCGGATAAGCGCCGACGTTCGCGCAAGACCTGCAAACCGAGGCAAATTTGGAACTGTGAGATCATCAGCATAAGGTACTGTAGGCCTATAGCCACCGCAATATATCAGGGCAAATTTAGTTCTCTGCGACAACATCAGTTGCGTTCAACGGGTCGTCGCTGGACTGCACTACCTCGCGTTCGTATTGAGACGCCCAACGCCTGCAGATACCGTTGCAGGCAAGGCAAGTAGCGCCAGGTTGACTGCCCTTATCCGGCTGCAACAAGATCAGAATAGCGTGCAGTGCGACGTATAGCGTCGCTATACATTCTTTTCAAGGGCGGAGCAAGTCGCTCCAGAATATCCGATCAGGTAGTCATCCACGTCTATTTATGAGATCTCGCCAGAGATCACGTGTCGGAGCTTGGTGTTGAGCACTCGGCCTTGGCGGCGTCGTTAGACGCGCCAGAATCCAGAAAGCCACGGTTTGGTGTCACAAACGACATTGGTCCAGGGGCGCCTGGCTATACGCCAAACGTGTCGATATAAGGAGGTCGCATCCACGGCGGTGCTGTGGCCCTACCTTTATGCAGCAGCCTGGACGATTCCTGCAGAGAGCGCGATCGAAAAAGATGTCGGCTCGCCTTCATCAAAACGGCCGGCAAGGATTGTCTCAGAGAGCGCCGCTCTGATCCGGAAGGTCGCGCAGGTCGAGTACCCATTCGCGTACCACCTTCCCATTCACGATATCGAATATGACTTGTTCATTCCAGAATCTTTGCGCCGGGTAGTTAGAGAACCGACATTCCCCCCGCCAAGCACACACGATGCCGCTGAACCAGGAGGCAACGATTGGGCCAGAGGCCTCGGCGAACAATTGTAAATGCCGCTCACTGCTGATATCAACTAAGTACAGGCGGCCCTCAAAACACTCCCAGGTCGCCACATATCCATTAAGTGTGTTTATCGTACTACGCTTCTCAGGCCGCGCTGGCAGGGCGTCAAGGAACGCCTCGAGTGGATAGGTGTCGATGCTATACATTATGTCGCCGATACGCAGGCGGTCTGGAAAGATCGTGCTCATAAATCCGTTTGTATGCGTTCGTTCGTTGGTTGATGGAACATCCTAGCTGGAATGAAACGAGCGTGGCGTTCGCCGAGGAAGCTTCCCCCTGCATTGACGGAAAGCCGATAGCTGAGAACAGGTTCCCAATCGGATGCATTGGCTCGCCTCCTTTTTGATCCGTGCTTCTCGCACACGCTGGCACCGGCGAATGCTTTTTCAGCCGTGCTCGGCATTTAACCGTGGCTGCGCGTCCCCGGAACGGGTCAGATAAGGGGCAAGCTACCTACCTTGGGCGCAGGGGTCAGGCACTTCGGTTGTTCGCCCGATCGACCTTCTCCGTCGGTACCGCCAGCGCGTCCAGTACATCCATTACCTTGGTAGCCAGGATGCGTTCGGCGTTTGATAGAGCGGAAGCCGCGTTGCTTTCATAAACAAGTGCCAGGCGCTCATGAATTGCCTGTGCAAGACCTTAAAGGTCGCCGGATATCGCGGCGACAGCACATCGTCAACGCTGTCAACGACGACGACTCCTCGTTCGATGCGCATTTAGCTGCTCCGTAAATTTGGCTATCAGACGTGGACTTCATGTGACACCACCATTGCCTGCTTGTGAACCAGAGAATGCTTTTGGTCGTCCGAGTTTGTGCGGTCATCATGGTACTCGATAGAGACTGCTGCGCCGGTAGTCGGAGCGCACGATACCTGTAGTTCCCGAGCACCGATCACCAAACAGAAGTCTTGTAAGGTAGCGCCCACTGCGCTAACTCGGCTCTTGATAGTGCCTCTACTTTGATGCGACGCAGGTTGTCGCAGTGCGGCTCAAAATGAAAGCTCGTTGCCCCGAAGAAGCCATGAAATGATTTTGCAGATTCTCACTGCGCCTCGATACAATGGATTGGCTACGCTAATATCCACAACGATTCTTTCGCTAGCCCGGTCTGGGTGCGCGCTACCAAATCGGCACAACGGTGGTTCGCATACAAACTCCATGAGGGACAGACGTCCCTCAATCGTCCTCAGGCACCTGCTAACCACGCTAATTGTCCGTCACCGGTATTCGTAGAAAGATGCTCATGGAGCCGTCGTACATCTCATGGCGGTAATTAGACAGGCGCTACGTCAGCGAGATGTCAGATAGGCCGATCTAGCCCCCACGCGTTGGCGGTACGCAGCCAGCTGAACGCAACTTGCGTCTGATAAATGTTTTGAAAAACCTGGTTTTTATATGACTTTTTTTGTGCGACGGTTCAATGCGAATCGACTCGGTCGTGATTTTGTGGTCGGCGACGTTCACGGTTGTTTCAACAAACTCTCGGTCGAGCTGGACCGGCTTAAGTTCGATTGCAACGTCGATCGCCTGTTCAGTGTGGGTGATCTTGTCGACCGTGGTTCCGAGTCGGCGGCGGTCATCGACTGGCTGACGCGACCCTGGTTTCACGCTGTACGTGGCAATCACGAGCAGATGGCGCTGGACTATCTCGCCGGCGACATCGATCCCGATGACTATCGGCTCTATGGTGGCGCCTGGTTCATGCAACTGGGCCTGCTGCACCAGAAACGGGTTGCGTCCTATTTCGATCTGCTCCCAATCGTGCTGGAGATCGAGACGTCGCGAGGTCTGGTTGGAATTGTCCATGGCGACTGCCCATTCGCTTCCTGGGAAGAGCTGGTTTCCGAATTATGCAGTGACGACGCGCCGCTAGTTGGAGAGATCTGCATGTCGAGCCGTGAGCGTATCATCGCAATGGATGATTCCGGTGTCACAGGCGTGACTACGGTATTTGTCGGGCACACGCCTGTGCCAAGACCGATTTCGCTTGGGAACGTGCATTACGTTGACACAGGCGCAGTGTTCGGCAATCCGCTGACAGTTGCGCAGTTCAACTAGCATAGCGACAGACGAGGACCTGCGAGCTCCGCACGTACGAGAAAAAGATGGCCGGCGCCGCCAAGCCTGGTTATTCCACGCATAATGGGTAGCGGCAGGTGATCTGGGATAACTGGCCATGGCCGGTACTTCAGCGCCACCACGCGCGATCGCGCTTTAGTGGAAAAGCTGTGAATCGCACCCCAGCCAATGTCTTTCGACGCATGTTCATCCTCGACGGGAAAGTGCTGGCAGAGCTGAGGAGCGGCAACGTGCTCCTACGCCGGGTACCCAACGAGATACTGACGCAACCTACGGCAATGCGTCATGGCCGCTCCGGAGACTATGGCGTGCCTGCATTTGGCGTAACCGCCTGCGAAAGCACTTGCCGCACGAGGTCACTGATGCCTGGCGCGGACGATTCGCGTTTGCCGGCCACGTTCAGCGTTTTTACGCCATGGCGCGCCAGAAAGCGTGCAACGTACTTCGGATGTACCCCTGGGCGCACGTGCAGCCACGGCTTGTTCAGGCTGTCGGCGAATGTGGCGGTGCGTTTCGAACCGCCATCGAGACGGTCGGTCAGTGTGAAAATCAATGTCGCGTCGCTGTCGCGTACGTTCCACTCGGTGCGCTGGAGGTAGCCAGCGCCCGGGGTCGCCTTCAGCAGGTACTGCTGAGGCAGCGCCCCATCCTCGGTTTTGCGTCCGCGCGGGCACCAACCGCCGTGACGGATTCCCCGCCCGATTGCCCAGTCGAGCCCAGCGCGGTCCGCGCCGCTCTGCCCGCCGGACACCAACATGAACCCGTCACCTGCCATGAATACTTCGTTCATTCATTCTCCCTGTCGATCCAATGAAGCGCCAGCTTAAGCCAACCTGCGACAGATGATGTCGCTGCAACGACGCGACGCTGGCCGTCGCGGCCGCGCTTACGCTGACTGACGAACCCGTCGTCAGCGCCAGCCGAGCAGACCGCGCCCTGAACCTGCTCGCCATCACCTCGGTCCCGTTCCTACTCAGCTGCTGTGTTAGTTTATGGCTCCCATATTGGTGTGAACCATGCGAGTGACCCAGTAAAAAGGTAACTAACTAACGGAACACCGGACCGATAAGTAAGCTGTCCTTCGAGTACCGCGGCCAATATCAAGCCTCCGTCCCTGGCGACCAATTTGGTCCCCTCCTGAGAGAGCATAAAGAGCTAAAAGAGCAAAGAGAGTGCAGAAGACTTGTCGGCAAGGCGGCCGGAGTCCGGAACGGTGATGTGGTTAGATGTACTCGGCATTCTCTGTGGGTTAGTTACGTTTTTGTTTGGGTGCTTGAATTGCTGCCTCTTTTCCCCTGAATGCTACCGTCCCGTATTGGGCCGAACCCATTCGCATTATGCTATTCGGCCAACGGTGCAGCCCCGGACTAGCTCAAGGTATACTGAGCCCGGCGCTTGAACGCTTCGCGATCGATACACGTCTCCTTGCACCAATCGCGTTCCTGAACTATGAAACTATCAATCATTCTCACTACCCTTGCTGAGGCGAAATTGCCGTCTGTGACGAGTGGGCAGCTGCAGCAACTCGTTGGAACTGCGGAAGGCAAGGCATTCGCTGAAGACCTGAAATGGTATGCCGCTGGCGAGTCGGCCCGCCGTAATAGCTTGGCGGCGGTTGTGCATGCGCTTGCGCCGTCGGTACGCGGATCAGTCGAGCGGATGGGATTGCAATTTGATCTATCGACTGTCATCGCCGCCGCAAAACGCGACGGCGAACAGCTATTCGAGGCAATCAAGGCAGGAGCGACTAAAGCGACCGAGCGCGGCCAGACAATCGGGTACCTGCGAGGGATCGGACTCAAAGCGTTAGCGCCCTCTCCTGCCGTGGCATCGAGCACAGCTCTAACTGAACCGCCTTACTATTCATTTAAGGTGTTTGGGGGTGCAGCCGCACTATGCATAAGTGAAGCACGGACACGCGTGGGTAACCAGTACACCGTTCAAATCGAAGGGGCGTTGTTGCTAGCGGGTGGCGAGCGCAGAGAGTTCGACTGGCGCGCTAAGATCGTCGTCCAGCTAACGGTGCAAGAAGCTTATCTTACGTTAGCTCTTTTCGAAAATTTGATTCCCAGCGTAAAATTCGACGGCCACGGAAGGGCTCACGACAAATCACTGCACATCGAAGTTCAGGAATCACATTACTTCGTGCGCATGCTCCAGCGCGGGCGTGCCGCGGTGGCCGTACCGGTACGCGCCGTTGATGCGATTCCATGGGTCGCGCTGCTTTACAAGCAACTTTTGCAAAACGAGCCGCATCTTCGCATCGATGATATTCGCAACATGGTCGGACGCATGGCGGCAATGCTAGGAGCATCGCGCTAGACATTATCGCGACGCTTTTGGAGCATTGGGTTTACACGCTACTGCGCCGTCTGCACTGTCTTGGCAAGTCAAGTCAAGTCGAGTCGGGCTGACCCGACGTCAGCGGAGCCAAAGGCTTACAACGTACGCTGGGGGCGCCAACAAGTACGGTAAATTTTGGGACAGCACTACCTTCGTCAGCCTCCGTGAAGAGCTTGCACTTTGGGGCGTAGACTCGTCGTTAGAACACTAGGACGCGCCAAGTTTGCATCGATACCGCGATTTACTCACACGGAATTTGCTCTCTCTTTGAGAGAGGAATAACCGCGCAGCCAACACTTGTACAGATAAAAGATTTGAGCTCGAACAAAGTGAAGGTAATCACATTGACTATGGTGCTTAGAGAATCGGTGGTGGCAATCGACAATCATGGCAGACCATCACACCACACGCACTCGTAGATAGTGGAGGCATGGTGCAGGTCATTTCGATACAGCAATTGGAAGCAACGATCAATAAGGTGCGTATCGCTGCGCCACCGGTGAATGGCGTCCTCTCCCCCGCCCTCTGCGTTTTTGCCGAAATCTATGGCAACATGATCTATACACGTGCTCGAGAAATCGATATTGACGCGCTTGCAGCAGATGCCAGGTGCATCGTGCGCGAATGGATCGCTCACACGACTGCGGCAGCCCCAATTGCGAATTCTGTCGGCGTGGGCGGAGCTCGCACAAGCGACGGTTAGCTGTCCAACGCTCCCGGTCAGTGCTGAACGGGTTGTCGCGATTAGACACAGGCTCAATATAACTGCACGACCGCAAAGCACCTATCTTTGCCCAACATATGATTACCCAAGCACATAAGCGCTTGCCGCAATCTCTAGGGGTTTCATCCGATTTGCTCGGCGCCAGCGTACTGGCGCGCTACTAACGTCAACGCGGGCTCGCCTCTGCAGGGATACGGCCGTGCTGAGCCAGCACAGCACGGCCGCGCGGACGCCCAGACAAACACCTGCTTGCGTCCGTTCCTACACACTTCATTGCGAGTATCCTCCGGCGGCCCGGGTGACTCGACAATTAATTAAAACGCTGGCGTCAATGAGCTACATTAAGTGCGCGTGCGCTTCAAATAGAAGACGCCGTTCCGAGCAGGTGAGCGGGAGCAAGCTGGACTGTATAGTGGCCGCCTTCTGCTTTTGTTAGCACCAGAAGGTCGTAGGTCTTGAGCATGTCCACCAAACCTGAATAGCCGTACACGGCCGGCGAAAAGGCGGGATCGGTACGCTTCAAATACTGGCCCAGCGCAGATAGATGCACGCTGCCATCGGAGGTGGGCCCTGCGAGAAGGGCGACGGCGTCGACCACGAATCTGGGTCGACGCCTAACGACGGTCTTTTCTAGCGGACCGACGACCGTCAACGATGGCCGAAAGCCTTGCTGTTGATCCGGTTCGGCTGGTTCGGGTACCCACTCGAAGAACTGGTCGCTGGCGTTTCTCAGAGCCGCTGGCGTCTTCGCCTCACCGATAATGTAGACCGTCGCGCTACGTTCGCGAAGTTTTCTGCATAGATATGCAAAGTCCGAATCGCTGGTGACAAGACAAAACCGATCTATGCGGCCGTCAAACATCGCCTCAAGCGCATCCAGTCCGAGAGCAATGTCGGACGTGTTTTTACCCGCAGCGTATTGGAATTGCAGGCAGGGCGTGAAGGCTTTCTCAACCAACGCTTCCTGCCAGGTTTTTGCCAGCGTCGTATGATTACCGTACCCGCGGCGAAGTACAATCCGGCCAAATTGCGATGCGATTTTTAACACGTAGTCCAGTATAGCGGGACTGGTGTTGTCGCAGTCAACAAGCACTGCGACCCGTGGTTCGGCGGAATTCTGGATTGTGCCCATCTCTAGTACTGCTCCGTCTAGGGAAAAATGATTTGATTGGCAATGGTTACCCGTGGGCGGTGCGGGGCGGGGCGGCGATGCGGCATGCGGCCCCGCACCTGACCTTATTTGCCTTTTGGTGAATTGTTGCCTCGCCCACCGCCAGATGGCTTGCCGGTTTTGCTTGGTGCGTTGTCGAGTGCTGTCATGTTTCTCTCCTTAGAAATTCCCCGGATTGTAAAAGGCACGGCCCGGGGTATGCCATGCTAGATCGTTTCGAAATTCGGTCGATCGCCCGGTTCAGTCACAGCGACCTCGCTTGCAGCGAACCAGTCTTCGATATTCTGTCTTAGTTCGTCCAGATCTTTTTCTCGTACTGGCACAATGCCGAATGTACCAGGGCCAGTTTCCTCAGCCAGCACAATGCGGTAGCGCAATTCTGCAAAAATGATGCCCCTGTCGCGGGCGTCTTTGAGGCTAATGTCGATGGCCGCCCCGTTGACCCGCACGTGCCACCCTGGCGCAGGAGGCGCAGCAAGGTGGGGAAGGAGTGCCGTCCTGAGGCCGTTAGTCAGCCAATTTGTAAACGCAACCCGTGTCGAGCAGTCTCGAGCAAAATTCTTTTTCAGATAGTCCGGCATCTGGCCAACACCGCCGTCCACCACCATTCTACGAAGCACTTTTCCATAGGTGCCATCATGCTCATCAACGACTAAGCGCAAGCGCCCGTAATCCGTCGGTGCAGTCCTGCCTGAAAAATCGGTAACCACATCTGCATTGGAATAGGCATGGCTACTCAGGGCAGGTTCTAAGAAAAACTCGTCCTGCCAAGAGGGAGCGATCCAACGCAGGCCGGTAGCGTCCGGCAGGCAACGCGTGATGTCGATCAGCATCCGGTCGTGGACCCGCGGACGGCAAATTTCAATACGCACCCATGGGCTGTCATGCCACATGCGTATCGTGCTGTCGTTGCCGTGGGTGCCTAGATACGACTGTATGACCTCCCCAATCCGGTAATTCACCGAAGGCACGCCGTCGACCACCTCGGAACAATTCATGATGCGCGACTTCACCGAGAGGAACCAGAAGCCTCTGACGTTTGCTGGCGCCAAGAGATCGCTCTCTGACAGCTGGGTCAAGTTGACGAGCTCCGCAATCATGGTCGGGTTCCTGACGAGTTGTACGTGCTCGATATGTTCGGCGATGTCCTCAGCAAGGTAATCCAAGGCTTTTTCTCCATCGTGCTTAGCATGCCGTGCCAGAAGATCGCCAAGGGCTTGGTTCTCGCCCGTATCCAATCGCTGCGCCAAGAGCGTTTGCACGTACCGCAGATAGGCATACGGATCCGGGTTCTCGAGTCCTTGCAAAAGCGAAATAGAAACACCTAGAACCGTTGCCAGCGCCGTTGCATAGCCGACGCTCGTCTTTCCAGTTTCCTCAATGCGCTGATAGTGGCGGACGAGGGACGCGGTCTCAGGTCTGTCCATTTGTTGGGCGACTCTGATGGTAAGCGCCGCTTGGGTTAGCCCTTTTTCCTCGCGTAGAGCGCGGAGCCTGATGCGATTAATTGCGAAGGATGGACGTCCCATTATTGCTCCCTGTAGTCAGTAGGAACATCATCCGCGAAAGCGTTAATGTCGTCCAGCGGCATAAACACGTCATAAACGAAATCGATTACGCGCTGAGGAAAGACCTTACGATACCCACGACCAACACCGATACACGCATGTCTTGCCGCGCTCACTATCGATGCTCTTCAGGGTGAAGGGCTACTCTTTCGTACTTCGTAAAGTGGAAATTTCGTTAAAACAGCGCCCCGCTTTGGCTTGTAGATTCAGCCAATAAATGCGGGACATTCATGAAATCGCTGCGCGCGTGTTCCCCAGTTGAGCGTTTTGCTGGGCCGCCCGTTCCGCTGTGTTGCCAACTCGTTGAGCTCTATCCCGCAGCGCGAGCCCTACTCCCTATGGCTGGCAGGTGCACGTGGAGTCCCTCTCGGGAGCACAGCAGTTTTTGGCCGATTTTTCCAAGCTAACTTGAGTATCGTGTGGTCTGCGCTTGAGGCAGCGCAACTTGCCGAGCGTCTCAGCTTCGCGTCGCGAGATGATCTAAGAGCGCTGTCAGCGACCCGAGCGCACCGTCAGCGCCGCAGCGCGTGCGATTTAAGTGAATGGACTGCATTCCACATGCGCGCGGTCCTTCGACGTCTGCTACCAGCGTATCGCCCACCATCAGCACCTCGGCCGGCGCACACGCTAAGGCTTGACAGCTGCGCAGATAGATTCGCGGGTCGGGCTTGATCGCGCCTGCCTCGAAGCTCCAGACGCAGGTATCGAGATGAGAACCCAACAGGGCTTTAATCGGTCTGGCGTAGTCGGACGCAAGATTGGAGCACAACCCGACGCGATAGCCACTTCTCCTGAGGACCTCAAGTGTCGCGAGCGCATCCGGGAATAAACGCACGGATGCGATTTCAACCTCTAGATCTGCTGCGAGTTGCGCCGCCGCGTCAGCGGTCAACCGAATGCCTAGAAGATCGGCGGCATCAAGCAAACCAAGCGGGGCAGTCATGAGTATTGCAGCGTCTGCGGCAGTGGACTGTCGTCCCTGTTGCTCTCCTATCCGTAACAACTGCCGGAATGGAGCACGCCTATCGCCAATCTCAACAAGCGTGCCATAGGCATCAAAGAGGACCGCTTTCACGGGGGAAGACCGACGCTCGTTCTCAAAGTTCGCCATAATCAAATCCGGTTTTTCGCTCGACTTTCTGACTTTATAAGCGACAATCAAATATTGAGCTACAGTGCACGTAGTCGCGCCCATGTCGACCGACCTATGTTGCGATCAATAGGCTCCATTCCAGCGCTAACAGATTCCGGTCGCGGATTTTCACGCGATCATGGAGCTTACCAGTTGGGTAGAGCTGGCACATACGCCATCGGGCCGATGCCTGTTCCGGCATCACAATACCTGCACGTGGTTACGTTGGTCTGAGACCAGCAGAATCTAGACCAGCTTAGCGTGATGGAACGACAGTTCGTGTCGTTTAGCGCTGCGGACAGCCGACACAGTTCGAACAGAGCAGCAAAGGCGTGGCGTACAGGAGTCGCCACGCTTGCCGCGGATACTCGCCGAGTAGTCATGCGGACACGGTAGTTGTTCGCATCCATATCGCCCAGCTTTCTGGCACCGCCATCGACAGGTGACGACAAAATCTGTCGCGTTGCGCCCCTACGATCTCCGTACCGAAATTTCTTACCCGCCTGACCATGCAGATCGCATGACAGCGAGTTGCAAATTAAAACAGGCATAAATGCCGGGATAGTAATCGTCACCTTCAAGTAGAATGGATGAATTCCGATTTTTCAACAACTGTGCGCTAACGGCATTGTCGTCTCCCCGGTATAAGGCGCCGGATACTTATAAATCCCGTCAAGAACGCTGAACGCTAGCCGCGGAACAGTTCATAACACCCTGCTTTAAAACGGACGGATCATTCGGATGACCCAAGCGCATCGAGAGTTATTGGATCTATGCGCATTGCTGCGCGCGAACTTCCCCAGCCACCACGGTTTCAATGTATTTGCAGCATTACAGATCGAGCACGATGAGGTTCGGTTGCATAGCCGGCTGATCGGATTTTTGATCAACCCACGCGCGCACGCCCAGGGCGCCGCCTTGCTTCGCTCCTTTATGCAAAGCGTCGGCATCGTGCTAGACAGCGAAGAAGAATGCCGCCACGCGCGCGTCGTCAGCGAAGAAGGTCGCGTCGATATCCTCGTCGAATTCGGGCGCAAACGCGCTGTCATTATTGAAAACAAGATTTACGCGCCGGATCAGGAGCGCCAGCTGTACCGGTATTGGGACCGGGCACGCCGTCATTACGATGAAGTATTCGTGCTGTATTTGACGCTGCAAGGCACGCAGCCTTCCGACAATAGCTTGCATGGCCTCGATGAAGTGCTGCAAGAGCGTTATCAGAACATTAGTTATAACTACCACATCCGCCAATGGTTGCGGCGGGCCGAAGAGTGCGCGGTACGCCTGCCGCACTTACGCGAGACGATTGCCCAATACGCAGTCGTGGTCGACCGCCTCAGTGGGAATCTCGAATCGAAGGATTACATGGACAAACTGGTAGATGTACTGTTGACTGGGGGCCACTTGCGACAAGCGCGTGATATCCGCCTCGCTTACATACAAGCATTGGTAGCACTTCAGGAGCGTATGTGGACCGAGCTGTGGACCATCGCCCAGCGCGATTATCCGGATATGGCGCAATGGCGGACAGAATATTCTCTCTCGACGGAGCCTTCTGCACGACGCCAGCGTATTGAACGCTTTTATCAGGCCAATGCGCGTAACCGCAATTACTTCGGACTCTATTTTTCGATCCCAGGGTTTAGTCACGCAGTCAGTGTGATTGAAATCGAAGCTGGGCTGTACACCGGTGTGCATTGTCCTTCAGAAAAAACGCGTGAACGTGCACGGGTTGTGGCAGCGCTGGAGACAGCGGGTATCCATGGCGAGGTTCACCCAGCGTGGCCGATGTGGCGCCGGTGCGCATTGTCAGCTGATTTATATGAGCCTGAACATACGACACTTGACCTGCTGAACAACCCCGAGGCCTTACGCATTGCCGCTGAGGCTTCGATGGCACAGGTCCACAGCGTGTGGTTGTTGTTGCGCGACAGCGCTACGGTGTAATGCTTGTCGCTTTGCCGGGTATCGCAACGCGCTTGCCCTCTTGTGGAACGCTATGAATATCGAAGAAATACTTACTAATAAACATTTTGTTTTAACCTCGACCACGAAGTGGGTCACCATCGACGATCCGCGTCCAGCGTTCGAGAAGGCATTCCGAACCAAGCGCTTTGGCAAGCTGCAAGGTGCCCACTTGTATGTCACGCTTCGTGCGATGAAGCATGCCTGTGAATCGCTGATCGCCCAACACGGTTTGACGGTCTGCCATCTGCCATCGACCGCCGCGAATGGTCATACCTATCCCGGCATTGACACGAGCGGGTTGTCCAGCGCGACACTGCAGGCATTGGTGGACGCCTTTGGTTCAGTTGTGGACCAACATGTGTCATCCACCTCTACGATACTTAGCTAGTCGGGAACCCCTATGGAAAAGAACGAAGACAACCGCCTGACGAATTTTCTCCGCGCTAAGGCGGCCGAAGCCGAGCGGGCGATACGCTATCGTCCCAATCACTTTCTTGGCATGCTCGAAACCGAGGGCGGCTATCTCACCGTGATCAAGCTGCTCTCTGCAAAGGGTGTGTCCGACGGTTTCATCAAGCTGTGGGAACGCGGACGCCTCGACCTCTCGGTTGAGGCGCTGATCGTCGAGAGCGAATGGATATCGGCGTTCGATCCGGTGCTGGTCACACGCGCGGAGAAAAGACTGCATGACGTCAATTATTGCTTCACGCGTTTTGTCACCGCGCCACCAGTCCTCAGCCGGTAAGCCGCGGGAATCTACGCCCGATCGACTCAACTCGAGCCACGCCCCGTCAGCTCAACAATGGTGTTGTGTACCCACCAAGCGTGAACGGCGCGCTCGACCTAAAGGCGTAACGCTGGTATCGAGTCCTACTCACCTACCCGCTTACATAGACCGCCAATGCAATGTAGCGCGATCATCCCGAGGCAAAATAGCCCGGGCGAAGTGCTCAGCTTCGGCACACAGACAAACTTGGAGAAAACAATTGAACGTCCAGATCTGTATTTCTGCCCTCCTCGAGTTCTACGATGCTGACAAGCGTGTTCGACGCCATTAAAAAGCCATCAAGACACTGGGTGGCGAGGAGCTTGGATTAGCGCTTCTTCTCGAACATTTCCGTATCCAAAACGTAGAAGCCAAGGTGCTAGATAAACGCTGCATTGCCAAGGAGGGTGGCAACTGGCTGGACGCCTGGATAGAAACCGTTGAGACTGGCCAACATATCCTGTATCAGACCGAAGTGAAGTCGTGGTCTTTCCATGGCTATGGCGGCGGTCAAGCGCTGTCGAGTGATAGCGATGAGGTGACGCTCGCCGCGTTCCAGAAACACGAGTTCTCCCGGTATTGGGATGAGGCAAGGGGGCGTTTTTATAAGCGCGCGTTAGATAAGGTCCTCAAAGTAATGAAGACGACGCATGTTGGCGAAGTGCGTCCACTCGCATGCCTATGGACGCCATTGCATCCGCAAGGTTTAGACGAACCATTGTTTTCGATCGAGGGCGTGCAAGATCTTGTGTTCAAGCGCGTCTGGGTGTTTTCGGCCTCCGCCTTCTTGCGTCAATAACGACGTGAGCAACGGACTGACATTATTGTTCTGCATCTTCCAGATACAAGGGCTCGGCTGGAGCATCTGAACCGTATCTATTCGATGCCTGCTTGAGTGCAGAACCACGTCGAGAAGCGACAGCAGGCAACGCCGAACAGGGACGTAGCGGTCAGAATGCGGCCACGTCATGACGGCACCATCAACGTTCGTCGTGATCACGCATGCACTCACATTGCTGCGCCAACAATGCTCGCCGCCCGGCCGGTGTTGCCAGCACGCGCGCGGCGACCTCGAGAGGTACGCCGCTGGCGGCTAGTGCCAACGCCGCCTCAAAGTGGCTAGTGATCGGTAGCAGAATCAAGACCAGGTCGACTCGGCTTGCAGTGAAGATGTCTTTACGTGCAGTCATCGTCCGATGCTACAGCTGGCATGGCGTTAGCCATTGCGTGCGCGCATGCCCGCTTCCACGACTATCGAAACGCAGTAGCATCCGGGTCGCCCACACCACAACCAATGCGCCGATCGGTCGCGTCTCAGCTGGGCATCGCGCTTATTGCGTGAGTTCCCAGAACGTTGTGTCGCGCATCTTCTGAATACGCTTTTCGCCATCGACATACAGACTAAAGTGCTTGTCCAAGCGCCGAATCGCTTCCATCAGTTGCTCTTGATCGGCCTTGTCGTCCTTGTTAAACAGCGCCTTGACGTCGGCGTTCTTGATCTGCGATACGCGGTGCACAGTCCAGCTCAAGATGTAAGACGAGTAATCGTTTTCGGCCGTCTTAAAGTGCGTGATGTCCTGCGTCGAGAGGATCACTCCTACCCCGTATTCGCGTCCTTCCTTGAGTACACGGCGCAACGCAGGGAAGTTCTGCGACATGAAATTGTCGGCTTCGTCGACCAGGATCATCTTCGTGATCTGACGGAAGTCGCCGACGACGCCGGGCTTACCGCGCTTTTGCATCTGCGCATAGAACAGGTCGAGCGTCAGCGCCACCACCAAGTTTTGGATCTCCGAGGGGTAGCCGGCCAGTTCGACAACGGTCACCCCGGAAATCAAGTCGTATAAGCTGCCGGTCTTGGAGGCGTCGGGCTCAAAGATTTTAAAGCGTGCAAGTTTTGAAAGCGCAGCATAGAGCGAGTCTTCTTCAACCTTCTCTTGGCTTAGGAACAGCTGCCACACGTCCTCGATCGTTGGTGCCGCGTTCGCCCAGCTCGCCCTGTCCTCAGGATAGATACCCGCGCTCGCATAGCACTGGATGATGAGGTTTTCGAGTTTTAATTGCTGCTTCGGCCCTAAGCCATAGGCGCGTGTCATCGTCTCGGCGAAGCCCGCGGCCGTATGCAGCGGTAGCATCGGGGTATCGCCGAATAGGCTCAACGGGTTGTAGGGCAGCTTACTGAGCTGATATTTCCTTGCCTTGGTCGCGTCAATAAAGGCGTCATCGACGTAGTCCGACTTATAGTCGAAGACCAGCATGCCGATCGGCGCGCCATGCACGTTGTGGGATTGGTTGCGCACCAGCTGGGTGATCACCGATTTTGTGAACTGGGTCTTGCCGGTCCCCATCGTCCCAATGATGCCCGAGTTGCTGTTCATGAAGCGGGCGGTATTTGTCGGTTCCCAGTACAGAGCTTGTTGGGTCGTCGCGTGATGGCCGACCAGCACCCGCAAATGTTCGCCTGGCGCATTTACAGCAGGGATCGGTACCGCAGCGACCGCCTGGAGCGCGTCGACCGCATGCACTGGTTGCTCGACCGGGTCTGATGCCACCGGTGCGGCAGGCGCGCTGTAGGCGGCCGCTGTCAGCAGATAGTCAGACGGGACATGACACTGGGTGCGCAGTGCGCGGATTTGCTCGGCGCTGCCTGCGTCGATGAGCGAATCAAGTAAGGCAATTGGCAGGTCGATCAACATGACGTCGCGATCAATCCGGTAGTTCGGATCAAAGCAGGTCTCGCTATCCAGGTGCGACAACACCACGCCAGCCGGGTAATCGGTCAGCTCCGCTACGCTATAGTCACCCTTGAGCCACCATTCGCGGCGCGACACGAGATGCTGCAGGTCAGCGTCGCTGAGCACGCCATACAGCCGGTATTTCTCCACTTGCATGAGCACTTGGCGCACGAACAAGCCACGGTACAGCTTGCCAACCATGGAGTCGATACCGAGGATTTCGTCGCGCAGATAGCGCTTGAGCTCGCGCGCTTGCTCGAGTGCCTTTTCATAATTTGGACGGGCGCCTGTTTTGACTTCGAGCGGCAGCAGGTACATCTTGTCGTCACGGAAGCCGACAAATAAGACGTCGTCCGAGATGGCGCCGCGCGTATAGCCTTGCAGGTTGCGGGAAAAATCGCTTTCGCTCATTTTTAGACCAACATTGCCCGAGACGCGGATCATCTCGGCCACCGACAGTGGTACCCAGGTGATATCCGAATCCATCAACAACGACCGCACGAACTTGTAGGCGCCGATAATGCCACGCCGCTCCTTGCGCGTGTTCTCGCTCGCGGTCAGCATTTTCAGCAACCACTCGCCATTGAACGCGTTGAACTCGGACAGGAGACTTTCCTTGCCGAGCAAGCGCCGGAACAAGTCGACTTGCTTGGTCACGGTGATCGCGTCATAGCCAGCAGAACTCGTGTATTGGTCCGAATAGTGGATCAGCACGACGTCGCGTTGCGAGGTGAAGAAGTCCAGTGTGACCTTGGGGTCGATGATCGTGGTCCACAACGCACTGTCGTAGGAACGGCTCAGCAACTCCCGGAACTCGGTGCTCGCAGCCAGTCCCACGCTAGTGCCGACATACGGACTATTCGTCTCGCGCGCCGGTTGCATCAACGCGCCCACCAAGCGCGCTAGGCGCAGCGGTTCGAACGGGGTGTAGTCGACGTTGCGTAAGCCGAAACAAGAAAAATAAGCGTTTTCGATGTTCTCCGCCGACTCTCCGGCGATCAAGCCATCGCACAACACGCCACTCAAGGCACCTTCCGCGCGGACCTGGCGCACATCCACCGGCGCGTTATTGCGGAAAAATGCCAGGTGCGCGTAGGCCAGCGCTTCGTTTTCCTTCGGGGTTATGAATTTGCTGTAGGTGAGACGACTGCGGATCACGTCGATCAACAAGTCGGCGTCGTCATGCACACCGCCGCGGCCGAGTTGATAGGCGTCGCGCAGTGCTTGCGAGGACACGCACTCGGCGAAGGCGTCGAATTCGTTGAACAGGATCTGCTCGTCATAGCAGTTCACATGAATCGCGCACGCATCATCGCGATACTTTTTAAAGTAATCGGTCAGTCCCAGGAACAGTTCACGCGCCGCTCCCATGTTGATGACATTCAGGATCAAGGTACTGCGCGCGCCTGCGCTGAACAGCCTGGCGTAGGCCTGGGTGAATTCACCGAGCTTGTCACGCACCAGATTGCGCACGTAGGTAAAGCTCGACTCCTTCTGTGGAATCAGTTCCAGCCAAAATGCGTTCTCGCGCACGGCGCTCACATGGGAAACGGTGTTGCTGCCGTCGTAGATGAAAGGAATCAAACCAGCCGCCGTCAGGCGTTCGCGCGTCACATCCGGCAGCGTTGCGAAACTGTTGTGCCCGGCTTCCCGGTCGGCCACAATGGTCTCGACCAATTGCAGATGATAGGACAGGTTGAGCGGGTGGAAGGGCGTCATGAATTCCTTCCCATCGTGCTCGACCATGCCTATGCGCAGCAAGCGCTTATATGCCTCAGTCAATACTTTGTCGCGCGGGATGGCCGACAGAATCTGCTCGTAGGCGTGGGTGACCGCCGCGGTCAGTGCCCGAAACTGCGGGCCCCAGGACACCAGGCTCGGGGTGGTACGACGTGCGCTGAGATACGCGTACCAGGCGGCGTAAGCGGCGTGCAAAGGCGCGTCGATCGCGCGCACGTCGTCGAGTGTAAGCCGTCCTTTGCTGGAGCAATGCAGTAGTTGCTCGGCCACCATTGTGGCTTCGCGTGTCAACAGAAGCTGCCGCACACCAGCGAGGCCGGATTCACGATTGTCGATGACCAAGCGCTGGCTATCAACACCAAATTCCGCGCGGTACTCGTCATCATGAAACAGGCGGTTGTAGCGATCACGGTCGTGGATCAAGGGGACCGTGACGGATTCCTCGGCCGGAGCGCCTTCAATGTTGAAGCTGAGGCGCTGATCGCCGCTGACGATCTGGAAACCGATTTTTTCGGAGGCGTTCGCCTGGCGCGAAAAGTCGACGCTCGCATAGGCCGCCTTGTCGATCACGTCCTGCGGGTCTTCCGATGCAAAGCACGGTCCTTCTCCATCGGCAATCGCAAGACGGTTCGCTTCCATCTGCAGCGTGATGCGTTTGGCATGTGGCTCGACACGGAAATGGTTTTTGAAACCGTCGACGTAGTACAGGCCTTGGCGTAAGAACAGGCACCGGAAATGGTGGTTCTCGGCGCGGATGGCCCGACGCAGTGTCAGGGTAAAGAACAGGGGTTCACCGGAAAACGGCGCACGCACCTGGACTCTACTGCGCTTACCACCGCCGTGACCGACGCTGATGCTGACTTTACTTTTGTCGATGGAACACTGCGAGATGTCGAGCTCCGACAATCGGACATCCGTGGCGAGAAATTTGATGTCGAGCAGCGCTTCATTTGCTTCCGCGGGAAGCTCGACCAGCACACTCAAGTCTTTGCGGCCGGCCTTGGTCGCGCTCTTGGCGCGATCGATGAGCTTACCGTTGGCGCAGTCGACGCTGTCCAAGGTCAGTGACTGGGTCCGATTGGTGTCGATTTCTTGTTTGAAATCCCCATAGCTGAGGGTGGCCCAATCTTGGCTGTCGACGAAGTGCTGGCGGATAAATTTCGGACCAAACTCTTCGCGGAATCTGTCCTCGACTTGTTCCGCGTAATTTTCGGTCACGAACTCGACGCGACGGCGCAGGTCGCGATTTTCCTCGAGACGCTTGCGGATCTGCGCTGGTTGATTAAAGGACGCCATCAACGGGTCCTCGAATAACCCGAGCTTGCTCAGCTGAACCGTGCCCTCGGCAATCGCGTCGTAGAGGGGGGCGAAGCCGAACACCGTGGCGCCCTCGCTGACGACATAGTCCAACTGGTCTTCGAGTAAGCAGGCTAGCAAGCTGCTATTGGCCGCATGGCGGGCGGATAAGGCATGCAAGCGTTTCGCCAGCATCTTCGGGTGCCACGGGTGTCCTTCAGCAGCGAGGTCTTCCGCGCTATTGATGATGGTGTCGAGCTTGCTGTTGTGAATGATGAGCAAAGCGCAATCAGCAAACTCGGCAGTACGGCTGGCGACACAGTCGCGCAGGTGCGAAATATAGTTTTCCGAAAAGCCTTGACCGCTCTCGCCATGCAGTACCGGAATGAGCTTGACGGCGCCACATGGAATGCAAGGCAATGTGACCTCGCCAGGCACGATCGCGCCGGTTGCCAGCGCTAGATAGGCGGCGTGTAACTTGCTGGCGTTGGTATGATCCGGAGACTGGAATTGGTAACGGAAGCCGGCTTGGGCCTTGTCGGTCGCCCATTCCATGAACACGTCAACCAGGTAGCTTTCATACGGTCTTGCGGACATACACAGCCTCTCCACTATCACTCATTCGCTCAACATTCCCCATACGTTCGAAGAATTCAATCAGTACTTGTTGACTTTGATTATCAAAAAAGAACCCGCGCTGCTGAAACTCGCGCAGCAGTTCAAAAAACCGCAGTTTGTCGTGACGGCCGATCGCCAGATTCGTCAACAGCAACAGCTGGTCCTGATTCAGGGCCAAGATATTGCCGGCCCGCCCTCGAAACTGGATAAAATCGGCGAACACTTTTTTCTCCAGCTCACGCACATAGCGTTGGTTGACACTGTGGCGCTCGCTTTGTCCTGGGTCGAACTGTCGAATGGCCAAAACGATGAATTGCTTGAATGCTTCCTCCACGGTCTCTGCGAGTGCCGGTGCCTGTAACTTCCGACCTGTTGCAAACTGACCGATATACCGATTGAAGTCATCGATCAAGGCGGGTTGGTCGTGATGCGCTCGCGCGTCGGCAAAGATTTGCCACAACGGCCGCTGCGTCCCGTCGGTTTGAAGCACCTCGGCTGCCGACAGCACGGGGAACAGTTCTTTCGAGGTTGACGATAACAACTTGTAGCCGCGGTCGCGGATCTTGTCGCGCTCAGTCGAGGCTTTTTCGACGTCGAGAATAAAATACAGCTCCTTCGGCTGTGGCGCTCCCAGGCGCCAATCGCGCACGGCCAATGACAACTGCGAACAATAGCTAAACGCGTACAACTTCAACGTGTTCGTCAGTTCGGCCATCAAGTACTGCGGATACGCTGCGAGGAACTGCATATCGCGCCGAAACGCCGCCGTCAGGAAAGGTAAATAGGGTTGCTCTTGGTGACGTCCTTTGCCTCCGAGCGGCCGCATATGCTGCACGAGAACGTCGAGCATGACCTGTTCGAGAAAATGCAGGTTGTCGTCCGGCTTGTCGTCGAGCTTGAAGTCACCAAGCAAATTCGAAAACATATCGCTCATGCGCTGATTGGCAGCGGCGTCCTCATGGTCCTCACGCGCCGCTTTCTGGGCCTTGAACAGCAAGAACAAGGGCGAAACCTGCAGCACGGCATTGGTCGAAAAATACATATGGTCGAGCCAATACCATACCTCTGGCTCACTCAGCAAGTCTTTGAACTTATCGCGGCACTCGTCGCGGAAGGCCTCGACACTATAGTATTGCAAGCCCTGCTGGAGTACGTTGCTGAGGACGAGCCCGGTCACCGAAGCCCATGAAAATTCGTTGCCCTTTTGTCTAACTGGAAGGTAATTCGGTGACTTATTCTTGTCTGATACTTGCAGGTCGTTTGTGATTGGATACATTACATTTCTCCAACGGTATCGATCATACCGTCTTCGTATCTCAGGGTAATCTGTTGTCGTTGTCGATACAATTTCAGGCGATTGCCACGCTTGACGAGGGCCTTGATTTGCTCGACCAATTCGTCGAGCAGGACGATGGCGTTTTTGTCGTATTTATTGGGTCGATAACCTTGATTTAGACGGAGCAAGAGACCAAATAGGTTGATATTAAACGGCATCGGCTGGAGGGCGTCATCGCCGACCTTGAGTGCGACATTGAAGGACGCGATCGACGTCTGTGCGGCGAGCTCCTGAAGTGCCGAAAAATCGGGTTTTAAGTCAGCCAAGCCAGCGATTTTGACGCCGTGAAATTCGCCAAGCAGCAATTCGCCCTTGCCGAGTTCTGGCGCATTGCGGTTCGCGTATCGGAACACGCCCGCCGTCAACACCGACGTATAAAACCTGCGCAACGCGGCCTTTGCCTCGGTACCGCCATCGAACTGCGCATGCATCTTCCAGACGCCGGCATAGTCCACCATCACCCGATCGGCGAATTCATTCGCAAACTGGAGGTGGTAATTGTTGCTCAGCGGCTCGCGCTGCAACACATAGAGAAGGCGAATCAGGGATGCTGCCTGTGGCTGCTGGTCGGCAGTCAAGCGGATATTCCAAGTCGCCAGTTCGGCCAAGAAATCATCCCGCTCCTGCTCGGGCAGACCGAGTTCATAACGCAAGACCAATTGATCGAGTTCGCGCGTGCGCAGTAAAGCCGGATCAAATGCCGCCACCCGTGCGGCCAGCTCGTTGTCACCGCCGGTGAACAGGTTATCGAACAGGTAGCCGGGGCCGGTCAGCAAATGGTGTAACAGGTCGAGCAAGCCCCGGGCGGTGACAAACTGGTCCTTGGCCAAGCGCGCTTTTGCGATGTTGGCGACGATGGCGTCTTGCACCGCCTCAAGCATCAACAAGCGGAAGTTCGCAAATAGCAGCGGCTCGCGCTGCTGAACTTCACCCCGGGTGTAGGCTACATAGAAAGGATTATCTGCGCTGGCAGTCGTGAGGCGGCGCATGATGTCTTTGGCGAAGGGCGCGACCGGAACGCCGTCCTTCATCTGGAATTTCGGATAATTTTCGAAATTGAAGAAATAGTAAGGAGCGGGTGGCGCCAGGTTTTCGAGAAACGCGCGCATTCCCTCCCGGACGGGTTGCAAGTCCGCGTGCCCTTCCTGCACATAGTTGCCAATCATCCCGATGTTGATACCGACCACCAGGATTTGCTGGTGCTCTACAGCGGCGCGGAATACCTGGTCGAGCGCTTCGATGGCGGACTGATTGGGTTGAAAGCTATGCGTCGCATCCAGGTGAAACGTGATTCTATTGCAATATTCCTGATGGACCCGGGTCAGGATCTCGGACTTGCCGTCGCCGCTGCTACCGCATAAAAAAATCATGTCACCGGGCTGTGCGCGCGCCAAGCATGCACGCAAATCCCTTTCGATATCTTGTTGGATATATAACCAGTTTTTCAAAGCGTCGAAGCCGTCCGGCGCCCTGGTCGACATGGTTTTGACGGAGAACGGCGACGACTTGGAAAGGACCGAGAGCGCGTCCCGAAACGTAATGGATGTCATATCCTGTCAGATGATGATCGTGAAAATTTTGAGGTGGTCATCCCGGCGGTTCACAACGTATCCCCAAGCCAAACCTGTTTGCGCGCACGGAGCTGTGCGCCCTTGCGGCAGTGAACGGATCATTGGCGAAGACGGAAGTTGTTAATAACGGAAGGAACGCGGGGTCTACGCATGAGATAGGGCAAGCCGATTGCGCAGTGTAACCGTTGGGTTACGTCAACAAACTCACACATTTTCACTTGTTGGAAATTAGCATCATGCCACCGAATTGTTGCAAAAAACAGAGCAATTGAGTGTAGGCAATATAGAGACGTCAGTTTAATATGGCGAAGCGACAACTTTTGTCGCTTGATCCACCTATTCGCCATGTCCAATACCTTGTCCCGCACGATGGCGATGCTGCGCCACATCCCGCGTTACCCACGCAAGATTGACACCAATGCGCTACTTCGGCGGCTCGACGCGGCCGGCTACGACATCTCCCTACGCTCCATCCAACGTGACCTCAACGATTTATCAGGCATTCTGCCGCTCGTGTCCGACAGCGGCAGACCGCAAGGTTGGTCGTGGCAAGCCGATGCCGATCCGTTCCACTTGCCCTTCCTCGAGCCGCAGGCGGCATTGACCTTTCATTTGGTCGAACGCCACCTGAACACCTTGCTTCCGGAATCGACGCTGAACTACCTGGCGCCATGGTTTCGAACCGCCGCCGCTGTGCTCGAAGCGAACGACAAAGGCGTGACGCGCTGGCCCGACAAGATACGCGTCCTGCCGCGCGGATTGCGCCTGCAAGCGCCACCCATCGATCCCATCGTGCACGCGACGCTCTATGACGCATTGCTGCAAGAGCGGCAAGTTTCGGTGCGCTATCTGCAGCGGCAAGCAAGGGAACCGAAGGAATACCTGGTGCATCCCCTCGGCGTCGTGGTACGCGACACCGTCATCTATCTGGTCTGCACGATGTGGAACTTTAGCGACGTGCGTCAGCTCGCCTTGCACCGCATGCAGTCGGCCACCGTGTCCGATCAGACGTGCAGCCGACCTCAGGGGTTTTGCTTGGACGACTACATCGCGGCAGGCGCATTCGGTTACTTGGAAAGCAGCGACACGATCGTTCTGGAAGCGCTGTTTACGAGCGAAAGCGCAGCCCATTTAGCTGAGTGTCCATTGGCGCCGGACCAACGGATCGTGCCCGACGATGCTGGCTTGGTTCGGGTTAGCGCAACAGTGCTTGACACGAAGGAGCTGCGCTGGTGGTTGTTGGGGTTTGGTGATCAAGTGACGGTCCTCGGCCCGCCCTGCTTGCGTGATCGGATGCGCGATACCGTCGCCGCCATGGCCGCCAGCTATGACCTAGCCGGCCGCCTGAGCGCCGCTTGACGACGAACGAAATGACACACTGAACATGGCACACATCATTCCTTCGGGGTGGCGCGAACTGCAAGCCAGCGGCGGCGCCCAGCGCGAAATCGAGACCTTGTCGACTTTAGCGGCTCAGCTATCTGACGACTACACGGTCTACCACGGCGTGCACTGGACGCGCATCGAAAAGAGCGTCTCCACCTATGGGGAAGTGGACTTTATCGTGGTGGCGCCGAGTGGTCGTGTGCTTTTGATCGAGCAAAAATCCGGTTTTTTAACTGAGACCGAGGACGGGCTGGTCAAACCTTATCTGGGTAAGCACAAACACGTGGCGAACCAGATGATGCGCAACATCAGCGCCTTGATCAATCGCTACGGACGTACGGGCGAACGCTTGTCGATCGACTATTTGCTGTTTTGTCCGGATTATCTAGTCAAGCGCCCCGCGCTCGCAGGCTTAGAGCCTGCTCGCATCGTCGACGCGTCGCGCCATACGGAGCTGGCTGCGATCATCCAGGAAATCCTACCGACGGGCGAAACCTTGCCGCAGCGCGCTAGCGTGACGCGCTTTCTCGACGACGTGCTCGAGCTGGTACCGGATCCAGCCACGGCGATCGGCGAGGCCGCCCGCATGGTAGCGCGCCTCTCCGGCGGCCTGGCGACCTCGGCGCGTCAGCTCGACTTTTCTCCATTTCGCTTGCGGGTCCTAGGCACAGCCGGAAGCGGCAAAACCCAATTGGCCTTAGCCGAGTGCCAGGCGGCCTTACGCGCCGGATTACGCCCGCTCTACGTCTGCTACAACCGTCCGTTGGCGGATCACATTCGCCAGTTGCTGCCAGCCGGTGTTGAAGTAGCGACCTTTCACTTGCTCGCCGACCGTTTTATGCGCGCGCATGGCATTGCTCCGGATTACCGCGCCCCGGGAGTGTGGCGTTACTTAGAAGAGCACATGGCGCACGCGGCACTGCCCGACGATTGGCGCTATGACGTCATCGTCGTCGACGAGGGCCAGGATTTTACGCCCGCCTGGCGCGACGCCGTGTTTCGTCTGCTGAATGGGAATAGTCGGGTAATCTGGCTCGAGGATCCCATGCAAAACCTGTATGGCCGACCTCAGGTAGCCCTGGATGGCTGGGTGACGCTACACGCGAATACGAACTATCGTTGTCCACGCGACGTCGTCGCTCTGTTGATGCAACTGGGCGCAGCCCACGACGAACACATTGATCTGGCGGCCGCCAGCCCGTTCGAAAGTGCGCAGGTCGAATTCCTAACGTATCGCGACGACGATTGCGCGGACATGTACGCGCAAACCAAACGCGCGCTCTCGAGTTGCCTCGGCAGCAGCTTCTCCCTGGCGGATATCGCCCTGGTGTCGTTCCAGGGGCGTAGCCGATCGGCCCTACTTGGTCTCGATTGCCTCGGCCCATACACGCTGCGTTCGTTTACGGGCGAATTTAACGACCTTGGCACACCCATCCTACGTGACGGCCAACTACAGACGGAATCGGTGTATCGCTTCAAGGGACAGACAGCGGCAGCGGTCGTGCTAACGGAGATCGATTTCACGGCGTTCGACGCGCTATGCTGGCGCAAGCTGTTCGTCGGGATGACACGGGCACGCTTGAAATTGGTGTTGGTATTGAGCGAACGGGCTGCTGCAATGCTGTTAGAAGCAATGGCGTGAAGCGCCATCGCTCGACGCGACAGACCGTGTCGCCAAGGGTAGGTACGCTATGCAACTGGCGCCGGCCGAGCACGCGTTTAGCCTCAGCGCTGTTTTGACGTGTTGGGCCGGCCACGTTCGCGCGCGGTAACGAAGATCTTTTACATAAAGGGGTAATTACGATGGCCAACGATTTCGACGACAGCAGTTTCTGGGACAAGATCAAAAACTTTGCGCTGGCGGCTGGCAGGGAAGTGATCGAAAAAGCCTTGTGGCTCTACTATGCCGCGCAGGCACCAGCAACGCCGGTATGGGCCAAGACGGCTATCTATGCCGCGCTCGCTTACTTTGTCCTCCCGCTCGATGCGATCCCTGACTTCATTCCGGTTGCGGGTTACACGGATGACCTCGGTACGCTGGCCGCGGCCGTTGGCACGGTCTCGTTGTATATCACGGCGGAGGTAAAAGCCCAGGCACAACAAAAACTAGCGGATTGGTTTGACTGACGGCGGCGCAACCTCCCCCGTCCGGGTCTTCTTTCGCCGTTAATCCTGCGTCCGGTCATTTTGACCGGCGCGATTCACTGGAGCAGTGATGAGTACCGACTTACCTATCGCAAGCGTCGAGCAGTTCACCACGGCGTTGCTGACCTTGCGCGACAAGGGTTTACCAGACAGCCATTTCGCGATGCTGCGCGCCCAGTGCCGCGCGCCAGAAACAGCGATCACCGCGACACAGCTAGCCCAAGCAGCCGGTTATGAAAGTTATCATGCGGCGAATCTGCAGTACGGAACGCTGGCTTATAAACTTGCCGGGCTAATTGGGTTCACCCCGCAGCTGCGGCACGCGGACGGGAGCCTATGCTGGTGGACAAGCTTATCGGTCGCTGGCGAAGGAGTAACTTCCGGCGAGAACCCGCATTTTCACTTCGTGATGCGCCCCGAACTCGCGCAGGCATTGCGCACTATGCGCTGGGCCTAGCCAGCGGACGGACTAAGGCGTGCCGGAGCGCGCCCTCTATCACCGACAGCTTCGCTGCGGCAGATCGCGGCCCATCGAACTGCGGCTGAGCGTGCCAAAGTTTCCGCACCAAGTGCATTGTTGTGTAACGCCGTTCAGCTCGGCGAGATCCGCATGACGAACCAACCGCCTTCATTGCATACGTTTCGTACGAGCCCAGATGGCTGCGCACGACGGGCCTGAAGTATGCACGGCCGTGACTATCAAAAATCTTTCTCTGATTGCGTTACCGACTACGGTACCGCGGCCACGACCGTTCGTGCTGTAGAGTCCCTCGGCGCAACACTGGAAGGGACACGTGCCGATGGTAATGGCACAGCTGCACGTCCAAGCATCACAACCTAGGCCTGATCGGCGACGCTGGCCATCGTGATCAGACCCCGCAGGTCTTGCGCACTGTTGAGCAAGTACGCAATTCCACGATGTAGGTGAATCTTGAAAAATTGTGGCAACTGGTCGTCCGGCACCTGATCCTGATGCGCACGCTGCAAAACGACGGCCGTGATCGCGTCGTCCAATGGCCCTGCGAAGGTCTTCCAGCTCATTTCGACATTGCTGTCAGTGATGATCTCCTCGTGCGGCGGCACGTTACGTTCGGCCAGCGACGCCAGTAAAGCCCAGCGGCAGAGGACGTTCCATTGGAGGATGCCGGTACGGCGCTTCAGGGTCAGCAGTTGATGCTTCGCCTTCTCGGAGACGCGAACGTCATCGATGATCATAATGGTGCCTCAGCAAACGAAAAATAACCCGGCCAAATCTCCGACGTTTGACGCTCTTCACTGTACTCGATCAAGTATTCGTGCGAGATCGACCTCTCCAGCTTGCCGTATAACTCCTCATCGATTTCCCGATCGGTCGACAGCAAGATGACTTGGTGGCTCGCTTT
This sequence comes from Massilia sp. LXY-5, assembly GCF_059801075.1. Classification (NCBI taxonomy): domain Bacteria; kingdom Pseudomonadati; phylum Pseudomonadota; class Betaproteobacteria; order Burkholderiales; family Oxalobacteraceae; genus Massilia; species Massilia sp. LXY-5. Next base: position 49,490 of record NZ_JBNNEH010000008.1, on the reverse strand, counting down.
TGGAAAATAATTTTTTACAAGCTTGTGCCGATGCTGGCCATCTAGCCGTCCCAGCGGCGTATCGATGATGGCCGGTAGCATGCGTCCGGACGCCCGACTTAAGCCCCATAGAATAGACACCGCCAACAGCTGACGCTCACCGGCCGAGAGCTGATGGCTAGGGATTTGATTGTCGCTGTGATCGAACAAGGCGAGACGATAGTCCACCGGCGAGATCTCGATGCGCTTGAACATCTTCGGCTTGCGCGTGATGCTCTGGAAGCTTTCCAAGATCAAGCCCGATAGACGCTCGACGTTGCGTTGAAGCACCGCCGCCCGATAGCGGTGTAAGGTCTGTTCCACCGCCTCGGCATGGCGCAGCACACGCGTCTTGGTCTTATGTTTTGCGTCCTGGTCCGCCAACTCGAGCATGCGGTTCTGAAGTTCGCGCTTGGCTTGCTCGACCGCTTTCTCAGCGTCTTCCCGCTGCTGCTTGAGCAGCGCGATCGCACCTTCGGCTTGTTGATACTGCTGCCGTTGCTCCAGCAAACGTGCGCGCAAAGGCGCCAATACCTCCGGATTAGGCATGGCAGCCAGAATCCGTTCCAAATCGTTGACACGTTCGGCCAGTTGTTGCTCGCGCACGAGCTCGTCCGCGAGATCGGTACGTAAGTCGGTAAACTGCGCATCGGCAAACGCCGCGAGCGCGTCCGGGCGCATGCGTAGATAGGCCGGAGCTTGCGCCGCGGCTGCGCGGGTAGCACGGTCCTGCTCCAATTGCGCTGCCACCGCTGCACGCGCAGCGCTACCGACCTCGTTTCGGGTTAGTACATTCAGGACTTCGGCATCCCGCGCGCTAATCTCGTTGAGCATGGACGCTGCCAACTGGGCATTGCTTTCCAAGTTGAGCTGGGTACGGGCGCCACGCAACAGATTTTGTACAAGCAGCAAAGGCGCGTTCCCAGCTGCGACCTTGTCGCGGAGATGCTTATCGTGGAACTCCTTTTGTTCCCGCGCTTCCTTCAGCTGGGCTTCAACGACAGCCGCCTGCTCGGCCAGCTCGCCACCTTGCTGACGGTAGCTGTCCTGAACTGTCGCCAAGTCGCCCATCAGTTTACTTGCCACGTGCTCTTGTTGCTCGACCTGGGCGCTAACAGCGCGCGCACGCTCTGTCAGCAACTGCAAAGCGTCCTGGTTTGCCTTGAGCAAAGCCTGCGCCTCTGGGTTGAGCTCATCGATGCGACGGCGCCGCTGGATAATTTTAAGATCCGCCGCGAGCCGATCGACCACGTCCAGGCCGAGCAGTGCGTGAATGCCAGTACGAATAATGGCGGCGGCAGACTGCTCTTCGGCCAAGGCTTCGATCTTCTCACCGTCAAAAAAGAACAATTCCGAGATTTGCGAGGGAATGAAGTCTTCAACAAACTCGCTCCAACGCTCAGACAGCACAGCATCGAGCAGTCCATCGCGCATGACTTCCAGTTTTTCACGGGTGCTGTCATTCTTACCATTCCAGCGGCGGATAACGCGGATGGTCTGCCAGCGGCCTTCATGGTGATGAATAAATTCCAGTTCAAGCCCAGCGCCCTCGTGAGGCGGGACGTAACGGTTGATGCTACTGCGCAGAAAATCGGGATAGGCCATGTTGCCGCGTCCCGTACAGCGCGCGTGCTTACCGTACAGTACCAACTGCAACCCGTCGAGGAAAGTGGTCTTGCCCGAGCCGTTGAGCGCACCGAACAAAACGATTGGACGACCCGCGTCAGGCATCAAATCGACCGCGTGACGTCCCTTATAAATCCCGAAGTTATGCAGGACGAATTCTTTGAACAGCATTGTTTACTCTTCTTCTACGGTTAGCTCGGCATCGTTTTGACTTAGCGGCGTGATGGAGATCACCCGTCGAACGAACTCTACTTCGATATCTTTCTTCGCATTCTCGACGCTCAGCGTGCGTTGCACAGCGAATTCCAGCGCTTCTTCCTCGCCATTGAATGCGTGGTATTCGAGTACCTCGTTCAACTCGTCGAACAAACCAGCGCGTCGTGCCGCATGCTGATATTTTCCTTCGACCGCCAACAGTTGCCGCACCAAATGGAAATGCAACTGGTCCGGATCGTCATCCTTCTGGGCAATCTGACGCAAGATGTCGATGTCGCCCGCATTGAACACTTGGCTTTCGTCCATTCGGTCGGCGGGGTATGGGACGCCCATGACTTCCTCATAGATCCGGGGCACGCTGTCTTCGATTTCGTGCTTTTCAAATAACCAAATGCGCCGAATTTCTTCCAGATCTTCAATCGTATACAGATCGAATTTGATGTTGTCTGGCGCCTTGTCGTGGACTTCCCTTTGCGTCTTTAACAGCTCGGCGAGCAGCTCTTCGCGATAGGTCTGCTTATAGGGGCCGTGGACCAAGCGGTAGAACTTCCCGTTTGCCGCCAATGAAACGTCATCTTCACCGTCGTCCTTGCCCGCCACTTCCATCAAGGTGAGACGACCATCCATGCGACGAAATTCTCGCAGATGGCGATCGTTCGTCGTCAGGAGCTTTTCATTGCGCAACTTAAGGAGTGGCGCCATCCAATCTTTTTCGCCATCGTTCTGGATCATGGCGTCCATCGACTTGTCTTGCGACACCATCGTGCACACGTAACAACCAAAGCGACTATCGCCACAGCTAGGCGTTGTAGAGTCGACCACCAATGGGCATTCCCCGTCGGTCGTCGCACCTTGATACATTCCAAGCAATTCGCTGTTGTCGAATCCCCAGGGATTCTTTTCCTGCATCAGATAGATCCAGACGTCGTCGTTGGTCCAGTCTTCGACCGGCGTGAACACCCAACTACGATCGAGCTGACCGTTCCGGTTGAGCCACTCGCGGGTGCTGCCCTCGTGACGCTTCATCGACGCCGCACGCGATGTACTCTCGGCCTTGCGGGTGCCCAGAACGACAATCGCCTCCCCGTTCTGCTGTTCGAGCTGCTTAATAAAATTGTTTGAAGGACTGATCTTCAAACGGCTCGTACACCAGCGGAACTTTGGTCGCGGGGCAGGATAACCTTTACCGATGAGGTTGACCCAGAAGCGGTCCTTGACCTCCGGCGTCAGACGGTGCGGTTTGATCCGTAACCCTTGCTTCTGGGCAGCCTTGCCCATCACATCGAGCGAGTGAGCGACCCACTGCGCGACGATAGGATTTTCAACCAAGGTATCGGTGCTAATGACATGGACGTCTTTGTGCAGTTGTTCAGGCGCGAGCTGACGCAGGGCCTTCCATACCAACTGCAGCGTGGCGGTCGAGTCCTTGCCACCGCTATACCCGATCACCCAAGGAATGGGGTCGCTCAGGTACAGATTTTTGACGACCTCCATCCGTTCACTGACGGTCTGCTTGAAGCCTTTGTCGGCGAAAGCCGAGGTGGATGCAGGTTTAAGACTTTCCATGTTGACCTCGAAGGAAGGCATCCTCGGTGCGCTGCTCGTCCGGCCCCAGAGGAATATCCAAATGTTTCTTAAGTTGATTGATCGTGAGCGCGACGTTGTTCGACGCTTTCGAGATCGTTCCCCCTACCATTGCACGGCCTTCCCAGGTGCGTGCGTTTGAGCGCGACCAATCGAGCGTGCGCAGGGGGTAAAGTACGTCGTTCCATGTGGCGATCGGCTGGCGCAACACATGGTTGCCGATCGCGCCGATCGCTTGTAATGCCACGGAGTGGGAGTGGATGCAGTCGCGCCGCACGTCGCCCGCACTCAAACGCGCTTCCTTGACACGTTGCCACTCCGGAATATGGGCACTGACCGTGTCCCAGTAGTCCGCGCACATTTGGGCTGTCTCGTCCACATTGGAGGTGTCGAACCCATCCAACAAAGCGGCATTCGCCGAATAGATCGCACTCAACGTGAACAGTTTACGGGAACGCTCCGACAGCGTGTTCTTCTCCATCTCGACCATGTCACAGAAGAACTTCGACTTCAAGACGATGAGCTTGGTGAGCTGGGAGCGTTGGTCGCGATGGTCGTACAACAGGCCGAGCGAACGGCTCGGACGGATCGCATAGCGGTTCAGATCGGCGAACATTTGCTGGCAGCGCTCGAGACCGCGGTCGACAAAAAACACGACCGCGATCGTCTCATCGCCTAAGCCCGGCTCCGACCTCAAAGCCATTTCGATCGCCGCGCGACGGTGCTGACCGTCATTGATGATGAAGCGCGACTGCATGTTGACGTGCAACGTCCCCAGCAGGCTACCGTGCGTGGTACCGGTCGCCGGCTCGAAGCGCACGTCCCCATCGATCGACGCCGTAATGGCCGAGAACGTGTAACTCTGGAGATTTCCTAGAATGTACTCGGCGATCTCTGGCACCCGTCCCTTGTTGAGCGTACGTTGCGCGCGCAGTTCAGGATTGAGCTCATCGTCGTCAAACAGAAAAATCTTAGGGATCAAGCGTAGCGGGCACATGGAGACGTAATATTCACGTCCCGACTGCACCCCTTTGATAGACGGAAAAACGTATTCGAAGGCGCCGTTCATGGATGGGTAAGTCGTTGTTTGTGGTAATATAACACAAACAAGCCCTTTCCAATACGCAAACTATGTCCGTCTACCTCGATTGCAACGCCACTACCCCTGTCGAACCTGAGGTATTGGACGTGGTGTTGCGATACTTGGGCGAAGAATTTGGGAACGCGGGTAGCCGTACCCATGAGTTCGGTGTACGTGCCAAACAAGCCGTTGAACGCGCCCGTGAACAAGTTGCCGCAGTCGTGGGGGCGCGGCGCGATGACGTCATTTTCACCAGTGGCGCAACGGAAAGCAACAACATTGTGTTGCTCGGCCTTGCCGGGCATCCTGAGAACGCCGCCCGACGTCACATCGTCTCAACGACGATCGAACATAAAGCCGTGCTCGAGCCTCTCGAACATCTGCGTGGCCAAGGCGTCGAGGTGACCTTGGTCCCGCCTGACCAGTCGGGAAGGATCGACGCGCAGGCGATCTTGGCAGCCATTCGACCGGACACATTGTTGGTCAGCGTCATGCACGCGAATAATGAGACCGGCGTTATACAGCCGATTGAGGCGATCGCCGCTGGCTTGCCCGACGAGGTCTGGTTTCACGTCGATGGCGCCCAAACGTTCGGTAAGCTCATAGCCCCACTCCAAAACCCCCGAATCGACCTGATCAGTGTCTCTGCCCATAAGGTTTACGGCCCCAAAGGGGTCGGCGCGCTGATCAGCCGTCGCCGTCAAGGTCAACGTGCACCGATCACGCCATTGATGTTTGGTGGCGGGCAGGAGCGTGGCATTCGCCCTGGTACGCATCCAGTGCACCTGATCGCTGGCCTCGGTATGGCGGCGCAATTGGCCACGCGTGATCACGTGCAGCGTGAAGCAGCATGTCGCCGCTTTCGCGATGAGGCGTTGACGGCGATTGCCCAGCTGGGGGGACAGATCAATGGCGATCAAGAGCATTGCCTCCCCCACGTGCTCAATGTATCCCTGCCGGGTCTCAATTCCGAGGCAGCGATGGTCTCACTTAAGGGACTGCTCGCCCTGTCCAATGGTTCGGCCTGCACCTCGACAAGCTACGAACCGAGTCACGTATTGGTAGCGATGGGGCTCGACGCGGATCGTATCGACAGCGCTTTACGCCTGTCGTGGTCCCATTCGACGCCCGCGGTCGATTGGCCGCAAGTATGTCAGGTTCTGCGTCGCATGATGTAAGCGTGGCATCGCAAATCATCGCCAGCAGTAGTCGGGCGCGCAATATTCTGCGAGAGCCCATGTCGGCAAGAGACAACGTCATCCTCAAGGACTTTGATTTGTTCTTTAGTCAATTTTCGCGTCAGCAATTTCCGGCCACATTTGAATCCTGAACTATGATGGGAGCGGGCCGCTGGGGCGGCTCGTGACGCTGCTGGGCGTGTACCTCGGCGCCGCTGCACTCTTAATTGCGCTGCGCCCGCGCTGACTTCACTGGGTTCAGAGAAAACGCAGGCGGATCGGGTAAGCGCCAGCGATAGGTTCAGCACAGCCTTCGGCGACCAGAATCGGCGCCAGTATGGATGCCAATCTGCGCGGCTTGGCCGGGTAGTGTTGATTGATCCAGTAGCCAAGCGTATCGTGCTCAACATCGCCGGTCATGTTGGCACCAAGACCAGCCTCCTCGCCCGCCGGAAAATCGTTCAGCAAATCCTGCAGGAAGTCGCTGTCGAAGGTAAACGGCGTCTCGCTCCAAACCCCCGAGAACCCGATGTGCACGTCGCCCGCGTAGCTGATGTTTAGTGTTTTGCCGTTCAGCGTGCTGATCGCAGTGTGCGGCAAGCCCGCATGATCGCGCCTGAGCCGCGCTGCGCCCGCCCGCTGAATGTGCTTACGCTGCCGCTCGCCGATGCCAGCACCCGGCGCGCTCTCCTTTAGACAGTCGACGTCGTAGCCGATCATGAACAGGCTTGCTTCGAACGCATGCATGCGGTCCTCCGCCGCCTCAGCCGCGAACAGCCCAGGCGCCTTCTCCAACACCGCCGCCATCAGCCAGCCAAGCCGGACCTTTGCGCTGCACCAGGCGGCAGCCGTCGCGGTAGCCGCGGCGGGCGCGTACGATAGCACGCCGGGGCTCTGCGCATCAGCGAACAACCTGTGCACGGAGCGGTTCGCCGCTATCGCTGGAAAGGCCAGTTCGGATGGCAGCCGTGCGCCTGCCTTGCCATGCGAGCAGCGCCACAACTCGACGAGGGCAGCGATCGCCGCCGCGACCCGTGAATCGTAAATCGGCAGTCCATCGTGCGATGAAAGGGCGTGGACCTTGGTCAACATCGAATTCATTTTCGCAGCCTGCGGCCTGCTGGCGTCGATGACGGCGACGTCAAGACCAAATGCGCGGCTTGACGTGTCTAGGTAGTCCGCCAGTTTTCCTTCCGCGTGCAACGCTTTCAAAAACGGCATGGCGCCTTTCGCATCGTTACGGTTACCGCCCCAAGCGAGGACCCGGCGGCAGGCGTCCAGCACCATGTCCTCGTTGCGGCCAGCGATCGCCTGCTTCAACGCATCACCCAGCTCGTGCAAGTAATCTCGCGTTTCCTGCCAGTTGCCCGTTTCGCAATCCGTCGTACGCCAGCGGTAACGGCGCAGTAAGTCCAGCCCGACTACTTCGGTACGGATGCCGCCCGGGGCAAAGCGCGACGATTTGATGTCGAGCCGGATCGATAAGCTACGGTAGTGTGTAGCCAGCCAGTCTGTAAATGCGGCGACGTCCGAGGATGCGATGAATGCGTTTCTGTTCATGTGATAGTAATTTTCTTTAAAGAAACCATAACTGAATTTTAGCAATAGAGCTCAACCCACGTGTGGCTCAGAAATAACGCCAGCGTTCGTCATCAAACCTGGTGCCTGGGGGCACGAGGCCGGCGTCGATCAATGCGCGGAAGAGCAGGGCCTTAAGTTCACCCTCGCTGGCCGTCGTGTATTCGCCGTTATGACGCGATTGCGTGGGAATGACGCGTGATGACTTTGCCGGATCGTCATCCGTGATGTCGACGCTCACGTGGATGATCAGCCCGGACTTCCCGTCCACCGGCCGGATCCCGCGCGTGCCGATTGTCGCGAACGTGTGGTCGCGGCTGACATATACGGCTAGCCCACCCGGCAGATCCCTGACTGGCTCGTGCACCTCGTGCAGCGTTCTCGCGCTGTAGAAAAAACCCATGGACGCAGTTCCGGGCGTCGAACGGGGATGCAGCAAGGCGCCCACCGAAGGGCAATGCTGGGCGAAATACGCGCCGAGTGCGGCGTACACCTGGTTCAGCGCCGTCTGCACCTGGCGGATCGTCCGCCCATTTTGCGTGCGCGCGTAATCCGGCGCTAGCTCGAACTGCTGCTGTTCGACCGGGTCCTCGTCCCCACGACACTGGGTCGGACGCGGATCGATCGGCAGAACGGTGCGCACCAGCGTGCGTCCATCCGGCGCGATGCATCCGGACCGGTAGTGCGCCTGCACGGCGCGGTACCACTGGCTCTTGGACGCGAAATGGCGGTCCACGATTTGCACCAGAGCAGGCTTGCCAGGAATCACCAGCCGGTCGCGTACGACGTCCGCGAGTAGCGCCGCCATCGCGCGTACGTGTCCATCGACGCGGGCGAAGCACGCATTCGCGTCCGCGATCCGGTCCGCGTCAACCGTGCCGTCAGCGTCGATAAATCCGCGCCCGAGATGCCCTGCTAGCCGGTTGACTTCACGGCAAAGCCCGTCGACTTCGACGTACACGCGGTAATACACTGGCCAGTGGCGAACTGCCACGTGCGGCCCGGCAAACATGCCGAACACCAGATTGCCCAGCTCGGTCAGTTCGCGCAGCAGGTATGGGGCACTCGTCGTCTGCTTGATGGTCGTCTGTTTCAATGCGTTCTCCTTTCGACTATCCGATCCTGGCGCCTTGTCCCCTGGCACCGGTACCGATATAGTGCGACAAATTATCGACAAAATAGGTCGGAAACCATGCCCAGAGATTCCACGGAACGACAGTTGGCCCGCAGGCTGGCAATCATCGACCTGTTGCCGCTCCTGCCAGACCACGGTACCGGACAGGGAGCGACCGTCGACCAGCTCATGAGCAGGCTCGGAGACACCTACGCTGTGGATCGGCGCACGTTTGAACGTGACCTGCGCGACCTCGCCGACCCGCAGGGTCCGTGGCGGAGACAGTTCGGCCTCGAGGTGGAGCCCCGTCCCAGCGTGCGCGACGGAAGGATCAACGAATGGTTCACGACCGCGCACAGCAAGATCCCGCTGTTCAAATCCGTGACGGCCATCGACGCGCTGGTGGCCAGCTTTTCCCGCCAGGAACTAGGACCGTTCCTGCCGCGCGACGCACGCCAGGCGCTGGACGAGCAGGTCGCGACAATCGAACGAAAACAGCGGCATCTGCACCTGACCGACGCGCATCGGCAAGCCGTTGCTTACCAGGACAAGATCCGCCGTCTACCGGATGGCCGGCCGATGGCTCCTAGCAAGGTGGCTCCGGCGCATCTGCAGACCGTCAACGACGCTTTGATGAAGAACCTGATACTGAGTCTCGTCTATCGCGCGGCCAAGTCCGAGGTGAATAAGATTCATCGCGTGTATCCCGTCGGCCTCGTGATTCATGAACGTACACTGCGTCTGCTCGCTGTCGACGAGGCCGAAGTCACCCTGGATCCATCGGCGATGACGGTCAAGAGTTTCCACCTGCACCGCATGCAGGAAGTGGCCCTGGGCGATCCGTTCGCGCGCAACATCAGGGTGCCCACGTTGGACGAGGCGCTCGCCGGCGGTGCACTGGCGATGTGGTCGAAGGGCCGGGTTATCCTGCACTTGCACTTGCGCTTCGCCGGCGGCGAGGACGCGGACGTCTTCGCGCGCGCGCTGGAAGAGATGCCGTTGTCCGACGATCAGACCATCTTCCTCAACGCGGCCGGACAAAGGGAATTGATGGCCACCGTGACCAATACCTCGACGCTGCGTCGCATGTTGCAAAGCATGGCCCGCGAAGTCAAAGTGCTGGCGCCGGCCGATTTTAAACAGGAGATGCACGCATTCCTCACTGAGGCGCTCGCCTTACAGCAGGGCGACTAACGGAACGGCTAAGCCGCCTTGGCCAGTCCCGGCGACGTCTGAACTTGTCGGTCCAGATACTAACCTCATCTTTTCACCGAAAGCCTCGGTGATAAACCGAGCAAAAGTCTGTGGATACCCTGGTTCATGCTTGACGCTTCATTTCACGATAGTGCAGTACTGGTTCAGCAAGATTGACCAGGTACATAGCTTCGAGTTCTGGTACAACCGTATCGTTCGGATGAGCCACGCTTACGTTGTTTTGAAGAGTACTGATCGCTCCGATGATTGACGGTGAGCCCATCAGGGGCCGAGCCTGCCTCTGAGTCCGCGGACCTGTCTATCCGAACTTTGGATGTTGTTTCCGAAGCATTTGAACAGCGCCGTTATCGGTGGCGGATTTGTTCGACGAGCTCATGAGGTTGGCCTGAATGCAAAGCTCAATCGGGTAGCGGTGGAGAGCCGTATGGACATGATCGAGTGCGCTGGCGTCCCCTCCCCTTGGGGAGCAGGTGCTCCGCATCAGCAATCGCTCGTTCGACAGCTTCTGAGTTCACACTGAGATTGGGGGCACGTATCTGTGCTGGTAACCTATTCAAGATTTCACTATGTCTCTAGACTTCATAAAGGTCGATGTCCTTAACGACTTAATGGGTCCGCGTAACTTTGTACTTATCGATACCGAGGTTCCATAATAGGGGGCGGATTTGGCTGGCGGTGCTTGCTGGCACGGTAGGATCGTACTCAGAGGCGATCCACGCCTTCCAATTGCGCGCCTTAAGTCTTAATTTCGTCTAGAAAAGTTGAGAGCGTTCGCAAAAATTTGTTCCACAAACGCCGCTGTAAAGCCTATCCTGCCCTAAAAAATCCATACTCTCCTTTTGCTTACTTCTAACGGAACGCAAGCGCTGACGCTGAGAAAATTGAGAGCAAACAATAGAACTGAATCTAGTCATTTGCGTTAAGTAACTATTGCCATGGAAAGTTGCCCTAGCCTCTGCCCTGAGAATTTCGTTGTTCTACCGTGAAAATGCGCCGCGCTTAATGGCCGCTTCCGCTAACTACAAACCGGCATCAGTGCCACATCAGCGATACAACTTCCGGGCGTTTGCGGTCTCTTGCACAAGCCTAGATGCTGGTCTGGGGCGACCAAGGCGACATATAGCAAACCCTCGCAGAACCATTTCCCGATTGCGTCGTCCGCGCATAGATCATCGTCGGCTAGCCACTTCCACGTGCACTCGTCGTAGGCACTGCTATGCCCACGGGAGGCTTATCACTAACGCCGCTTTCCGAGGGAAGGAAGTCCGCCACTAACTTCCCGTGGATGGCTGTTTAGTCCGGTCGTGTATTGTTTTGGATGGAAGTTCTTCCGCTTGAATGAGCGGAACTGGTAACGCTCCCCTTCTGTCGGCTCACGTTTGTGCTCCAACTTATAGTGCAGGAAAAGTTCATCCAGGGTGCCAAGAACGGTAGCGGAGCAAGTAGGACACTTGGACTCCCGGGATATAGCACGTTTCGGTTTTTTCAAAGTATTTCCCATTCAGGCAATCGATAAGCTTGCCACAGTCCTGCGTGGCTGCGTACCGCCCGAGTTAGCGCTTTACGTGGCGCTGCGTCCGCACTCCAAGGAAATAGGAACCACCTAATCAATGGGAGCGCGAATTGTTCGGCGGATAAGAGTAGTTTAGCTCGTCTGACCGCAAGGCTGTCATTGGCGGCGCCGCGGAGGCAACGCTCAATCGCTAATGTTCGGGTCAAGCCTTCACTGCATTCCGCTACAATCGGTGCTTCTATTACCACCTGGCGGGTCCGCCGCTGGCGCCCGCGTTCCTAAGCGTTACCAGGAGTAGAGGCATGCAGGAATCATTGAAGGGGGCAGTCGGCAAGCGTGTCGCGGACCATCTATATACACATGTCGCGGCACTCACTTCATGGCCTGACACGCTGCGTCGACTACTTGACCAAGCAGCCTCCCGCGCGCATCTAGTGCCCGGGGTGCATTTCAACGTCGTCAAGGTTCATACATCTGCCGAGCAGTTGTCCTTGCTCGCCTACGACGACTTCGACGACGCGCTCTTCCCGATCTTGAGTAAAAGCTGGCGCATCAACGTGCAGACCGAGAGCGTCGTCTTTCGGGATTACACCCAATCGCGCAATCCACCGATCCTGCATCGCAAAGAATTGTTATTGCCACCTAGCGATCCGCGCATTGCCGAATGGGCTGCGCTCACGCGTACCGCCGAAGCCCTCGGCCTTTTCGATGACACGAGCCGCATCGGCTTTCGTGAACAATGGTCCGAGCAAATCGCAGCCAAGGGTTACACGTTGGAGGGGGACGCGTTCCTTCCATTGGCTAATGTGGTGGAACCGCTCGACGCCGAGGTCGTTGTCGCCGGCGCCGTCCAGCGCCATTTGACCGCCCTGTCACGTTCGAACCTATCGGCGCCAGTCCAAGCACTATGGCGCCATGAACTCATCACATCGGAGCGCAGCTTCTTCGATTACGGTTGCGGCAAAGGCGACGATGTACGCGCCCTGCTCGATAACGGTATCGCGGCCGGTGGATGGGATCCCCACTTTCGTCCCGATGCGCAGCGGCAAACAGCCGATACAGTGAACCTTGGTTTCGTCATCAATGTGATCGACGACCTCGATGAGCGCACTGAGGCTTTGCGAGGCGCCTATGCGCTCACCCGCGGGGTGCTATCAGTAGCTGCCATGCTGGCCAGCCAGCAACCGCCCGATGGACGCGCTCACCGCGACGGCTACCTTACCTCACGCAACACCTTCCAAAAATACTATTCCCAAGTTCAGCTGCGCGACTTCATTGAACATGTGTTGGATGAGACAGCGATCGCTGTCGGACCAGGGGTGTTTTTCGTCTTCAAGGACAAGCTGCTTGAGCAGCGCTTTCTGCAACGGCGTTATGGCACGCGGGCCGCGCATGCAATGCAAGGGGCTTGGATAAACACAGTCCGGGCCGCCCGCGCACCCAAACCGCAACGCCTGCGCCAACCGAAGCCAAGTCGCGACGCGGTCTTCATCGCCGCCCACCTGACCCAACTACAGGCGCTGTGGCGCGCCCATGTCGAGCTCGGACGGCCCCCCACGCCCGACGAACTCGCACCTGACGTGTTCGAACAGCTTCGCCCCGGTGGCGGATGGACCAAACTGTGCGCGATGGCGGTCGGCAAGTTCGACAGCGAAACACGTGTGCGTGCTGAGCAGCAAAAACACCAGGACCTCATCGTGTTCGCCGCCTTACAGCAGTTTCGACGACGCCAACCCTATCGTGATTTGGACGTCGGACTGCAGCGAGACATCCGCTACCACTTCGGCGACTACCGAGCTCTACACAATGCTGCCCAGACTTTATTAAGTCAGTTAAGTCAGCCAGAGAAGCTCAACGCCGCCTGTAGCGAAGCGAGCACGCGCGGCCGCGGCTGGCTCAAGGACAGCCATTCGCTGCAACTGCACGCGCAGCTCGTTCCGAAGCTTCCCGCCCTGCTCCGTATTTATGTCGCTTGCGCGACTGTCCTGCTCGGCGACATCTCCAATTTCGATATCGTCAAGGTTCACATCCGCTCGGGCAAGGTAACGCTGTTGAAATACGAAGAGTTCGACGCCAGCCCCATGCCGCGACTACTTCAGCGCGTCAAGGTCAACTTCAGGGAACTGGACCTCGACCTATACGAATATGGTGGCGCTGATCATCCCGCTCCCTTGTTGTACTTTAAATCACGCTTCATCAACGAAGAATGCGCCTACTACCCTGAACAAGTCGAATTCGAAGCCGAATGCGAGCGCCTGGGGCTACTGCCACTGACCGAGCATGAGCCCAGTGCAGCGGCCTTCGATGCGGCCCTGCAAGCGTCCCGGCGCGAGATCGATGGCTATCAACTCGTACGCAGCCAACATACGCCTCGATTGGACGCGCCGTGTGGACGCTACCTCGTCTACCGCGACCTCATCGAGTCTGGCGAAACGCAAGGGCGCACTGCATTGTCAAACCTTCCGCGTCAGCCCGACACGTACACGGCCTTGTACGAACTGGCCGCCAAGGTCCTCGATCCTGTCATCGATTACTTCGGCATGATCGAGTTGAGCTATGGCTTCTGCTCGGCGGAGTTGGCCCGTGCGATTCCTGGGCGGATCGCGCCTAACTTGGATCAGCATGCCGGCCACGAATTGAACCGCCGCGGCAAACCGATTTGCGAACGCCTCGGCGCCGCCTGTGACTTTCTCGTCGTCGATGAGGATATGGAAGAAGTGGCCCGCTGGGTAGCGGCCAACACCCCCTTCGATCGCCTTTATTTTTACGGCAAGGATCACCCGATCCACGTTAGCTACTCGGCCACGCCGGCGCGTCAATTCGTTCGAATGACCTTAAGCGCATCCGGCGCACGCGTCCCTCGTATCGATCGTTCCGTGACCTTGTACGGGCAGGTCGACACCTGAGGAGAGGGCAGGCAGCACCACGACCGCCACCCTCGGCCAACCACTATTAAGAAACAAGAGAAGAAGGCCATGACGCACCTGCCTCATTACTGACGGCGTCTTGCAATCCAGGTGCGACCCGCAACAAGCAAAAAGCCGTAAACGAAAGTGCTTGCAAGTTAGTAAAGCCATGCTGCTAGCGACATGCGTTGTCGCTTCGCCCACTACACTCGATCTCTCAGCCTCGCAGTTCAGCTGATCTGTATGGCCAGCCGCAACATTCAAATCGATGTCATCCCATGCACCTTGAGTTGTATCGGAGAAATCAGACTGCTATGCTGGCTTGAATATACTTTTACTAATTAACTGGTCAATATGCAAATTCATAACGATGCTCAGCGCTTGCGTGGCGAGCTTGAAAAACAAAATGCAGCCCTGGTTTCTGTCGCCCTCTTCGGTCAACCCGGTGCCGGCAAGTCCTCGCTGATCAATGCAATCGTGGGCGCCAAAGTAGCGGAAGTCGGTGTCGAAACGGACAAGACGGTGAAGGAAGCGGAATATGTGCACAACGGTCTGACTTTGGTCGATCTGCCGGGCTACGGTACGCAGCGGTTCCCGAAGGAGACCTATAAAAAAGATTTCAAACTCGAGAAATTCGACCTCTTTCTGTGCGTGACGAGCGGTAAATTCCATCAGGCAGACACCGAGCTATTCCGCGAACTGGATTCGATGGGGAAGGTATGCATCTTTGTCGTCAACAAACATGACGAACTGTGGGAAGACGGCGCCACAATCGAAGAACTCGAACAACGCAAGCGCGACGACATCGTCAAGCAAGTCGGTAAAGCGGTAACGGTGATTTTTACCAGCTGCCGCAAGGGTAGTGGTTTAGGCCTGCTGAACAAAACGATCCTGCAAAACCTGGACGCCGCAAAACGTGAGCGCTGGCTTCGAGGTGCGAAGGCCTACAGTATTGAATTCCTCAAACAAAAGCGCGAGGCCGCTGAGAAGCGCGTAACGATCGCAGCCGGCGCGTCGGCCGCCAACGGTTTTAATCCGATTCCAGGCGCCGATATTGCCGTCGACTTTTCAGTCCTGCTCGCACTCTTCGCTGAATTGCGCGAGTGTTTCGGCTTGACTGACAAGACGCTGAATTCACTAAAAGAATCAACGATCCCCACTGTCAGTACGGTCGCGAACAACGTGATCCGCTATGCCGCCAAGGAAGGCTTGCTGTTGTTACTAAAACAATTCCTCGGACGTCAAGCCCTCAAATCGGTGGTCAAGTATGTTCCTCTGGTTGGCCAGGCGATCGCCGCCTCTGTCGGCTTTGCGATTACCTATGGCGTTGGCACCAGCTATCTCGACGACTGCTACATGCTTGCAGAGAAAATCCTGCAGGACCAGCTGGAGCGCTGAGTCATGTGGTGGCTCGCCGTCCCGGTCACGATCGGCTTGGGAAAGCTCATCTATAACGCGGTGGTGGACGACCGCCCTCCCCAACCGACGCCGCCCCCGGGCACCCCACTCATCGAAAATCTACGCGCGTTACGGGAATTGACTGAGAAACCGGACCCGCGCCGGGTGGCCTTCTTAGGACAACCCGGTGCAGGTAAATCGACGATCGTTTCCAAGTTGTCGAAGGGACGCGCCCGCCCCGCCCCCGTGATCGGAACGCACACAGATGCAACGAATTGGGCAGAACGCACTGGTGTTGACCTGTTGTATCAGTGGGGCAAACGCGTCGCCGCCGACGTGCCTGGGTATGACACGAGCGCACATCCGGTGTCTGCGTTCGTCACGCATTTTCCATTTGCGAACTTTGGAAAGATTTGCTTGGTGGTCCACGGGAAAATTCACGCTGCTGACATCGCGATCTATGAAGCCATTTGTCGCGATGACATCACGCCAATTGTGGTGCGCAGCCGTGCCGAGTCCCTCGATGAGACCGAGCGCCAAGCTGTCCTGCGAGACCTTTGCCAGTGCTTTGTTGGGCTGCAGTCATCGTCGGTCGTGTTTGTGAGTAGCCGTACTGGCACAGGGTTAGAGGATTTGCGCCTACGACTTTGAATGGCCGAGTCTGGCATTACCCGTCGTTAGTCGATTCGTACCAAACAGCGTGAGCGCCATCGTACTCGGACCTGCATTGGCGATCGGCGGCTTCATGATGGCTAGCAAAGCTGAAGAAGCGCTGACCCAGGCGCGCGCCTATGCGGCCAAGGCCGATACCGCTGCCGCGGAGATGAAAAAGATCGTACTCGCGCTCGGAGCGCTGCGCTCGAATGCCAAGGAATTGTCGACCGCGCTACACGGACTCGTCGAACGTTTCGACGCCATCAAAGTCGACGACGACAGCGATCCGCAAGCATTCGCGACCATGGTCATGGTTGGCAAAGGGCTCAAAAACCTGCTCGACGTCGCGATCATGGGAGAAGACGGCGCCGCGATCCCCAACATCAAAGCCAAGATCTCCGGTCTTGCCGAATTGTCTTAAGGTCAGCCATGCTCAGTACCCTAGCTAAAGCAGGCCCCGTCGTCGGTGATGCCGGTAAAGCGCTCGAGAACATCGTCGACGCGTGGAAGCAATACAAAGTAACCGCCGAAGTCGAGCAGACGAAACGCGAATCGATCCGGGCGACGCGTGACGTCAACATCAAAATGATCGAGGAGAACGCTGCCATCCTGAAGGCTTACCAGGAAGGTATGTTCAAGGAACGGGCTGGGATCATCGACGGCATGTTCGAACGGCTCGACCAGGGTCTAGCCGAAGGTAATGCTCAGGTTGCTTCAGACGCCATGGCCGCAATCGTCGCCGTGACCAAGCAGTCACCGCTAGCAGGCGTCCGTGAATTGCTGCTGGACCTACGTAACCCCGAGGGGACCAGCATCGAAATATGAGGCAGGCTTTCCCGTGCAATAACTGTGGAGCCTGCTGCAAGTCTGTCAGGCTCTCCACGCAGACACTCGGACTCGACCGGGGTGACGGGACGTGCCACCACTACGACGATGACGAGCGTCGCTGTCGCATCTATGCGCAGCGTCCCGACGTCTGCAACGTCGAGAAGACCTACGAGACGCAATTCCGAGATCGGTTGACCTGGCCTGTCTATGTTGCATTGAACGTTCACGCCTGTGCTGAACTCGAGGCGCGGCAAAACCAGTGAGCGCAGGTTGAACGAAGCCTCCTTGTAGCGTGAAGCCTGATGTACGTAGCTACATGACTTCGGTCCACGTGTGCAGCAGCGACCTGAATGGATAGGTCTGGGTGGACAAGCCTGTTGTCTCGGCACGGCCCACCCACAGTAAGTGTCGCTTTGCGGAGCGCTACTTAATCAAACGGCCCAGTCCGCCCATGAGCAATACTTTATTGCCTTTTGCGATCGATTTCACGGCTGCCTTTCCGCTCTCGACAACGGCTTCCTTGACTGTCGCTTGATGAAAGCGCTGCTTGCGATACTCACCCACCACGTTGCCTACAGCTCCGACGAGTGTTTCCACAAATTCGACTTGGTTGCTAACGTGGGCCCCCGTCCTAACCCAACTACAAAAATGCTCGCAGTTATTCGCGTGCACGTCGTAACGGTCTTCGCCGAGACGCTCATGCGCACGCGCGACAGCGTGCTCACCGCTGTAGGCCGACGTTTCATAGCGACGCACGGTGACCTTCCGTCCGCCAGCGAAAAGGTCAAGGGTTGTGATCTCTACCGGCCCCGCATTCAGACCGTTAGCCAAGCCCGAGTAGTGGATGACCTTGCCCTGGCCAATGTAAATCCCGTGATGGTCATACCCGAGGCGAGGCGTCACTAAGTGGTCGCCAAGTTGAAATTGCATAAATGCCTCCATAGTTTATGTATGGTAACTTTTTAGGCCTGTCGACGCAACGGCGACCAACGCAACCTTGCAATAACTCAACAATATAGGAACTCCACTCCGTGCCAAGAGCTGCCGCGCAGATCGCGGGCAACGCCACTCCCCCCTTCGTCAAGGATTGGCTAAATGCATGCTAGTCCGCTTGCTTACGGAGAAAAGCCGGGATATCGTAAGCTTCGACACCAGCATGGCGAGCGTCGAAGGCAGCTTGGGCTACCTCGGCCACGCGCCGGTCGAGCATATCCATGCGTTGAGGCGACATGCCCAGTCGACCGATCCGTTTCAGCAAGCGCATGACGAGACCACCGCGATAGAAGCAACGGTGCAATGCAAGGATGAACCGCAGCAGCACCTCCTGTACCGCATATCCGAGCTCGGCGATATCGCGCAGTTCTTCCAGCACCGAATCCGGCAACGCGTCCTCGACCTCTATAAAACCGGTTGGACAGGGACCGCCTTGCAGCGCAGCGGCATACGTATGCAGGAATACGCGCAGTTGCTCGCGGTAGAGGAAGGGAACAATATCGCTTTGCCTGCGCAGAAACGCCGGTCCCTCATGGCTTTCCACCCGATTTCGCATCATCGCTTGCACTTGCTCGGACGCGCTCTCGCGCCGCCACACTGCCGGCTGTGCGACGCCGCGCACGCTACCAATACCGGCGCGGCCGGCGACGAGCATTTGCGGCACGACGCGCAAGGCCGGCAAATTGGCTGGGCGTTCGCCCTCGGCACGTTCATGCACAATCAGGAAGCTCGTCGTGTCACTGATTAATTCGTACTGCACGGCGAGTCGATGGCGCTCGTTGGCAGGCAGCGTAGGCAGGCGATGCGCTGCCGCTACCCGCGCCAAGGTGTTGCCGTCGATAGTCTCCCTGCCGAGCGACATCGCTTGCTCATGCTTAGTACCAGTCCCGTCATTCCAGGTGATCAGCGCGTTCGATGGGAGCGTGTCTGTAAAGCCTCCGAACGCGTGCACCGTCTCGCCGCTGAAGACGACCTTGACCGGGTCTGATTGCCACGCGCAGTCCCCATCCCATGCGAGCGCAAGCTCGCTGACGGGGGCCTGGCGCATACGCCTGAACATACGCACGACAGCGGCATGCACGTCATCGTTAGCATTCACCAGCTCACATGCGCCGCCGGTACTACTGGCCAGCCGCTGCAACAGGCTAGCAGCAGGCGCCGCGCCAACGCCGACCGCAAAAATACGCTGTCCGCTCTTGATGGCGCTGGCGACGATCGGGTCGGTGTCCCACACGTCGCCATCGGTGATGAGAAGAATGTCCGCCTGAACCGGCTGGCCCAACGCGAAGGTCGACAGCAAAGCTGCGCGGATCTCGGTATTACCCAGATTCGCGGAGGTCTGTGCAATCCACTTGCTCGCCTCGAGCACGGCGCGCGGCGTGGCCGACATGAGGGAGTTGCTGTGGTGCGCCACTTCGCTGCCGAAGCGGCTGTAACTAAAACGGTCGGTCGGATTCAGTTGCGCCAGGATCTCATGCATGGCCTTGCGCGCTCCTTTGATGCTGTCGCCGTTCATCGAGCCGGAACAGTCCACAAGGATTTTTAATTTGAGCGGTAATTCAGCGTCCTTCGACTCCGGGGCCGGACAAAAACTGGCGAGGGCGATATAGCCCGCGCCATCGCGACCGATCGTCGCAATCGATGTGCCCGTTAAGCCGTCGGATAGCAGTACAAAATCCCGGTCCAGCATGACCGCATTAGGTTGCGCCAAGCTGACGTCGACGTACCCACCGGCATGGCGCACTGCCAGCGCATGCGACGGCGAACTGATTCGTCCGCAAGCGATCGGGCCATGCAAGTGCAGCGACAAACGCAACGGATAGGCTGCGCGTATGTCCTGAACCGGAACCTGGTGCAGACGTAGCTGCGCCGCGGCGGGATCCCCGAATCGCGGCCCAATCACATTCGGCAGCGTGATGCGGACCTGCCCCTGGCGAAATGAGAGGAGTTGAGCGTAGCGTAGCCGCACCACGGCTTGTTCATGCGCTAGCAGGTTGCCGATGTTGGCCGTATATAGGCCATCGGCAGCGCGCTCCAGCATGACCGCGGTGTGCCCCGACTCCAGCGCTGTTTCATACTGTTCATCAGCCCGCTCGACAACCTTACCTTGCAGCGTGCGTTCGCCTAGTTCGAATTCCAGGCCAAGCAACACCGCGTCGTGCGGAATCGGGAAGCTGTACACGGCCTCGATGTTTGTCCCACCTGGGTTCACATAGGTCTGCTCGACACACACTTCCAACAACAAGCCGTGCACTGTGCCGACAACGTCAACGGCCTGTAAGACGGGTGCGATGAAGGCAGGGCGTGTCGACACCCGTGCAAGGGGCGCGTTTTCGTAGGTCGTGGGCGCGATTCTGCTCATGGTCGGGGATCCGATTGCTGAATTTTTTCAAAAGCAGACATCACGTCTGCGAAGAACTGACGTACTTGCTCAGGTGTCAGGTTGGCACGTTCAGGATTGAGACTCACTTCCACGCCGTCGGCGATCGCCACCTTGCTCCAGACTTCAACTTCCCCATAGCGGCGTGGCCGCGGCGGTGCTGGCGCGTCCGCTCCGGCCATCAACTCACGGATGCGTTCGAGCGAAAGACCAGCTTGCGTCCAGCGCCGAATTGTCAGGAGCCCTTCCAGATGATGCTGCCCGTAGCGGGCCGCGCGTGTTTCACCCTCGGGCCGCGCAATCAAGCCGATCTGAATGTAATAGCGAACCGTACGCTTGGTCAGATCTGTCAACGAACAAAGCTCGTCCAAGGAAAATCCAGGTCTCTCATCCATTTCCACATCGCCTCCACCGCGCCAATTTATACACAGTACATTGCGACAGTAGCACTGTCAATAATAAAAAGTGAGAGAACCGCATGGACGGCGCATCTGATCGCGATTGTCAGCGCAGCTCGATGCCTTCGTTTCCTCGTTGACGGACCGGAAATCGTTTGTCGACGAACAGTAGCGACCGAACACCAGCGCAGCGCTTCCTTGAACGGATTGCACCGACCGATTGAATCCAGCCATCAGCAACGTTGCGCACCAGCGGACTCCCCACATTGATGGACACACGGTGCCGTCAGCGCAAATCCCTTTCACTGCTGAGGCACCTACCTCAAGGGTCTACCGGAAAAATTCGACTGGTTTCATCCAAAAATATCCTGGTAGTCTCTTTGCCAAGCTGCCTCTAAAGTAAGCCGAACTCAACCAGCAGCGCTACCGATCACGATGGCGCGCCGACAGAAAGGCTTATCATGATGGACGCGATATTTACCAATTTCTTTTGCGACGTTTCAAACGTATGCGGGCACGAAGCAACCTTGCATGCCAACTTCATGCACCAGTTGCTGCTGGCCGGCGTGCCGGGCGCCTGTATCGAACGCGAGTTTCCAATCGACGGCAAGCGCATCGACCTCGTGCTGTCCGCCAATCAGCATGGCGACGCTTGGG
The DNA here is from genome assembly GCF_059801075.1 of Massilia sp. LXY-5. Taxonomy (NCBI): domain Bacteria; kingdom Pseudomonadati; phylum Pseudomonadota; class Betaproteobacteria; order Burkholderiales; family Oxalobacteraceae; genus Massilia; species Massilia sp. LXY-5. The sequence continues at coordinate 28,153 of NZ_JBNNEH010000008.1, read as the reverse complement.
TCCCCAGCGGCACCGTCACCGTGGCGTTCGAATTCAAGGGCGGTGCCTACAACGTGCGCAACGCGCTGCACGACGAGATCGATCCAAACGGCTACTGCAGCGACCTGGACAAATTGATGGCGCTGCGCCGCCGTGGTATCGAATGCTGGTTCGTGTGCACCGACATGGTTGAACTCGGCACCGCCTTGTCGCACGCAGCCCGCTTACGCGTGGCGGCGCAGTGCGCGCGCCGCGGCATTCACTTTGTCTACTACGCCCAGCGAGACGCGCAATACATGATCACCCGCGCCGGCGGCAGTCCAGTACACGTCGCACTGCCACCTTCGCGCCCGGTGGGGCCACGCCACGCGCGCTGGGATGGGAGCCTGTCGCGCTTGGCGCCCTTGCTGCGTCAAGCCAGTTTTACGGAAGACACCGCAGTTGGCCACGTCTATCACGCCTTACAGCAAGCTGGCCTTGGCGCAGTGCAGATCTCGCTCGAGACCTATTTCCGCTGCGCGAAGGGCGCAGGGCGAATGCAGCAGCGACCGGACCTGTGCGTTTTCGACGAACAGGTCGCAGGCCGCTTTAACCTGTACCGGAACGGGGATCGCAAGCGCCACAATGACGGCATCAAGATCGGCAACTTACGTGCACTTATCGAAATCAAGGGAAGCAATGGCGCCGCGCGTGCCAGCACACGCACCTTCATTGCGCAGATTGCCGCCGACATCGATAAGCTCGCAGCGTGGCGTGCCCGCTTCGACGCCAGCGGCTATCTTCCAACAGGGGGCGGGCTGACCAAGCACCCCGACTACGTTATGATCGCACTTGATAATAGGAAAGTACCTGTGACGGAAGCCGCGCTCGAAAATCTGCGTCATCAAGCGAGCCGAAACGCAGTCCAGTTTCATTATTTAAGGGTCGGTTCATGAGGAAAAAACCGGAAACGCTGGCGGCGCTCGAAGAGCTTGGACGCGTGCGCCTGTCGCCGTCGTTTTACCTACGCGACTTCCTCTACAGCGAGATCGCGGCGATGCACGGCCTGCCCAACTACCCCAACCATCCCGACCTGGCCATCCAAGTCGGCAAGCGATTATGCGAAGAGCTGCTGGAACCGCTGCAAGCGCGCTTCGGTAGGATTGCAATTCGCTCTGCCTACCGATCGAGCGCAGTCAACGAGTTTGGCAACAGTAGAGGCTTCAACTGCGCCTCCAACGCCAGCAACTACGCGCGGCACATCTGGGACATGCCCGATGCGAGCGGCGGGCACGGCGCCATGGCTTGCGTCGTGCTCCCCTGGTTTGCCGACCGCTACGCCGAAGGGAGCGACTGGCGTGCGCTGGCATGGTGGATCCACGACCACCTGCCCTACTCATCGCTATGCTTCTTCCCCAAGCTCGCGGCTTTCAATATCGGCTGGCATACGACGCCCGAACGGCGCATCGACAGCTACATCGCTCCGCGCGGCTGCCTGACGCGGCCAGGCCTCCCTGGTCACGACGATCGCCATGACGCGCTCTACGCGGATCTGCTCGCCCTGCGAGCGCCAACATGAGCGGCTTCGTCGACACACTGACGGATCCCACCCTGTTGTGGACCAAGCGCTGGCGCGATCACCTGGCACGTACGCCAAGAGTCAGTGGCTTGAACAGCCTGGAACTACTGAGGAAACGCGCCCGCCAGAAACTGGACAAGGTCGACCGTGAGCGCCTGGCCTTGGGTCTGCACGTCGAGTCGATCCGTTTAAGAAGCGCGCACGCGCTTCCTCGCCCCTTTAGTGGAGCAGAATGGATGCGCGCCGCCGGCCTCGCCAGCGAGCCAGCGAACGCGAGCAAGCGCATGAGCGAATATGTGCTGACGCCCTACGGCCAGACCAATCGACATGCCTGGGACCCCGAGGGATGGGAGCTGCGCGTCAACCACCTCAGCGCCAGTGCCCGCGACTACGCAGCCTTGATTGATGCGCTGTTCCGCTTCACTAATGAGAGTCCCGAACAGATCTGCTACCGCATCTTTGCAGGCACCTCGCTTGCGACGACGACAGCCGAATCGCAGCGCTGCGAACGCCTAGTCGCACGCCTTGACGCGCTGGTGGCCCAGACCGATAAACTCGTCGAACGCGTGTCACCTGGCGCCGGACTTGCCGCACTGTTCACGCGCACGGCGCACGTCAAGGAATCGATGCTGCGGGCGGGATCGGCATCAGCCTGGTGGCCATACACCAGCAGAGACGAGCCGGTGGCGATCGACGCTCTCCCTGCTCCCTATTGGGACCTCGCCGACGGCCAACCCCATGTCACGCTGGACCCGGTCGATCCCCGTTACCGCTACATGTCGTGCCCGCCGCTCGATTCGCTCAGGGCTTTAATTTACCTTCCGCGCGCCTATCTGGGCTGCGTCGCCTACATCCCGAGCTGGGTTACCGCACCAGATCCAGCGCCGGAGGACGTCGGTCAATTGATGGCGACGCTGTACGAGTCGCAGTCGACACTGACCGAGGTTCGTACCCTGGCCACCGCTGACGCACGCATCCGCGCGCCAGGAGACAAGCGGGATGAGTCGTGCGCTTCCCGCATGGCGCCAACGCTGGACGCTAACTATCGGTTCCCAGAAGAAGAAGGACACTGCTGGCTGGTCATCTACCCGACGGAGAACGGCAAGGGCTTATCCCCGCTGCTGTATTGGAGCCTGGGCGAAGGCGGCGTCCACGTCTGCAGCCTAGACCGCCGCAGCATACACATGGCATCGCAGCTGCACCTGCCGGGCGAACATGGGGTCATGACGGTAGTCGAGCGCATTGAGCAGCTGCTCGACGCTCCACGCCACTCGCTAGCACAGGAGTGGGCACGTACGGCCTTCGACCTCCAGAACAACCCTGTGCTGGCGGCGCAACGGCTGCATCGTTGACGAGCAGGATTTTCAATCTTTTCGGCTTTTCACGGAACGTGAAAATTCTGAAACACTGAAAGCAAGGTCTCACTGACAGACGCGGCCGCGAGCCGGCTACTGTTCGAAGTAACTATCCGCAGTGCGTAGTGCGATGAACGAAATTTGGGTCATCCAGAAAATAGAACGCTGCCCCGGAACCAGGGACAAGATCGGCATGGCGACGCCCGTGCCTGCCTTGGTGACAAGCATCGTCGCGTCTGAGACAGAAATGGTCGCCCTGACGAAAATCCCGGCACGGGCCTACCGCTCCGGTCTTCTCACATCTTTTCGGCTCGGACTAAGCTATGCGATGCCAAGACTGGAAGGTCGTTGTTAAACACTTAACTCTTGATAATGTATTTTATCAAGAGTAAAACATACCGTCTGATTCGAGTTGCTGAGAATCCTGGTGCCTGTAAACACACACATGTCGTTGCCTCGATGCAAGCCTTTAAGATATGTAGTACCGTATTCAAATCAACACAACAATTGGGTGGCGTGCATGGCTATTTCAAAAAAGCAATTTTTTCGACAGCTGAGCAGATTGCTGCTCCTAGTAATCAACCGAGGCTCAATGGAGAATAGAAAGCTGTGAGTGACGGAAGTTACAGTATGACTTCCAATGCGGTCCATGCGTATGAGGCTCAAGTTGCTACCCTCAAAGAACAGCTGCAGGCTGCGCTGATTCATAGCAATATGCTCTTACATAGCAAATCGACGCTGCGCGTAGAAGCTAACACTTTCCGCAGCAGGGCAAGCTTACTGATGGGTCGAATAAAAGAGGCTCGCGACGAAGAAAAGGCGCGTAATGAAAAACAGAATCGAGAAATCGAGTTTCTTAGAAACGCCCTTGAGGGGGCAAAAGAAGAATTAGAAATTGCAAATAATTCTTCGGCCTTTATGAAAATTGAAGCAAGATATAGTGCAGATTGGATTGAACACTATAGACGGAGCATAGAAGCGCTGTATGAAGGGGCTTGCGGGATGATGAGACGAGGTAGATGTCAACCCCTTTAAGGAATGCTCTTTTTAACTCTAAACTTTGGATTTGTAGCTGTTTTCACTTGATCTACCGCTTGTGCCCGAGTGATTGCAGGCGTTCACGAACCTGTAGTGTATTGGCTGCGTTGCCAGCAAAGAACTCCTTTTTAGCTAAGTAGCCCCGAGCTAAACGTCTGCTTAAGACCTATTGCGTTGAAAAACTCGCAGACAAGAACGGTCCTGTTAAGTAACTGTACAGGAAAGAATCGCGGCGTAGCCAACGCTGTGTTCGGTCAACTCATCGCTAATTCGAGTTCTCGCTTCGGCACGAGCAGTTTTTTAGCCATCCGTCGAAGGTTTTGTGCCGTCGCCGCCAAAAGAAACTCATCATGGGCACCGCTGGGGCCACGCAGGCGTAATTGGCCGAGTTTAAGAATGCGCTTGAGGTGGGCAAACAGCATCTCCACCTTCTTTCGCTCCCGGCGTGACACGCGATACGCCTCGGTTTTGCCAATGGCACGAGCGATATCGCGTCTAGGTTCCTGGGGACTGCGGTCGATCTTTCGCGCGGCCATGTTGGGGCAGCACTTCCGCTCCAACTCGCAAACCTGGCAGTCGTACACCTTGGCCCGATAGCGAAGCGGTGTTCTGGCATCGGCTTGCCGGGGCGGCCTGAGGTGTTTGCCAGCAGGGCAAACATACTGGTTGTTTTCAACGTCGAAGATGAAATCGGTACGGCTAAAGGTGCCGTCGTGATGCTCGGATTTGTCCCAGACTGGCACGTGCGGGACGATCCCTTTTTCATTAACCAGCCAACCCAACATTGCGGCGACACCGTAGTTCGTATCGCCCCTATTGTAGCGTCCGCTTACGACCCGAAGCGGACCTTAATAGGCGCAAAGTTCGCAGCGATCGACTACTGGGTCAGTGAACTTCTTTGAGACCACGCTTTCGCAATGCGAGGATTACGCTTGAAGAATCCAGGGACTGTTCTCAATAAACCCCTGCATCAACGTCTGTTGGGCGACAGGTGAAACTAATGCGCTACTGTATTTTCGATAGATGGGATTTCTAAGAAGCTCCTCTAGCTTTGATAGCTCGGCATCCGAAAAGGAGCCCAGCAATTTTTCGTAAGCTGAAAACATCGGATTTCCGCCCTGGCTCATACCGGTAGTCATCACATCGTTCACCTCATCCATTATCTCGCTCCATTGTGTTTCGGTGAGGCTTGGATTGGTCTGACGTACAAAATGCAGAGTAGAGGCTGCTGCTGGAAGATTCTCCGCGCGCATCGCAGAAGCAAGTTGCGATTTCACCATGCGCCAATTCTGGCTTCGCGGTCTGGATTGTCAGAAGCCGCGCAGTGGGAGATTTGCCCTGCGAAGAGCAGAGCGACGGCGAAAGTGCTAAGGGAGAGGCGAATTGGTTTAATGGGAATTTCAATGTTGATTTAGGGCAACATCTTACCAGATGCCTGCAACCCAATTTAGGTGTTCTTGGAATTGTTGTAAGTACGCTTTTGGCCGATTGCGGACCTATTGTAGCGTCCGCTTACGACCCATAGCGGACGAAGCGGATCGCTGTGAACTCATGCTAGCGAGAACGAATGACTGTGCAGAACTGTGCGCCCACCATGTCGGCTGTCGGCCCGACGAGTCATCGTGATTATGGCTTATAAACGAAGGCAACAAATTAGAAGGAAACTATAAGAAGTATGATCGGTTATTGAACGAGTAGATTGAAGAGATTTTGGAAAACCCAACCGACTCGCGCCTCAAGCAATTCGGCATTACAAATTCTTTGGAAGACGCGTAGTCGGATTTCAAAGTACTTACTTATAAAACCTTGCATCTGTTACTGCAATGTTATAACCACCATCTGGATCTCGACCACGGCCGCCGTTACATGTATCGGAATAGAAAATCTGCCAGCTACTTGTCATCGTTGTTAAATCGACTAGCTTCGACCGAGAGTTTTCTTCAGCCCAGAGGCTCTTTTTCGCCTGAGACGAAAGTTTAAGTAAATTCTGCTTTTCTGAAGTAAGGGTCATCAGTTCGGCTACAGTTGGCATGCGCCAACCAATTGATCCGCCATATTCCCACTCACTCATTATTTCCCAAAACACTGATGGATATTCGGTTTCTTTATCACTTGTAAGTGAACGAACCATATCCCACGTTAAGCCAGTGTCTTTATCAAGCCACACTAAAGTACTAGTACGAAATTGCTCAACATCTCTGAATGCAAGAATATTGATTAACCTTTCTCTAAACCACTCGTTTAGGTGCAACTGACGTGCTGTCTTAAAAGGATCATTTACCAATCCTATTGGTGGTGCTATTACATTAGTCACGCCACCTTCAGTTATGCACTGAATATTCTCGTTAAAAGTTTCGGCCGCTAAGCAAGCTAATACCTTGGCATCCGAGAAAGACGTAAAGGATTTCATTATCGTTTGCATCAGATGTACCTGTCCTATGTTCCTTGCACTCTTTAGTCGAGAAAAATCTTACAAAACGCGCCCGTTTTTATACCTGCCTTGATTGAATCTACCTGGGCCTTACAATGTGTGTGGCGTGCGTCTGCTCTTGGCCCAGGCTCTGTAAAAACGCGGGATTCGCGTGTTTTCAGGGGTCGCCTTACCATTCCCTCCATCGAGAAAACCCCATAGCGAGCGTTTTAAGAGGTCGAGTGTCGCCGGCGTGCCGGCACCTTCGCGTTTTACACAGCCTGGGCCGATAACGGACGTCGGCTCAGTGTACGATGTTGTCACCACAGCAAGTAAGGGGTTTGGCTAGACGTACTAAGTAACGTGGATTCGATAAGGCGCAAAGTTACAGAAGTGATGAAGAAGGCGATCTGGTTTTAAGTACCTCACGCACAAATCAGTTGAGTTTGGTGAAGACTTGCGCCGAGAGTAGCACCATCGCTGCCTTTAGTATGGAAGCCTGCCTTCCTGTTTTGCCTCATATTTATGAAGGAAACCTTCCTCAGCATAAGTATTTAAGGGGATTTCAAAGCTTGCATTCAAAAATTCAGTAAACTCCTTAACCCTTTTTGCATATTCATCTATCTTTTCTTTTGGAGCATTCTCAGGTTGCTTTGGATTTGGCTCATCTCTTAATTTCTTAGCCCAAACATTGAGCGTAGTATAGATTACTATTGGATTGAAATGGGGAGACGTTCCTCCGTCGTTAAATTCCCTAAAAAACTCATTCATATGGCAAAGTCGCTTACCCATCTCTAAGTATGACTGCGTGTGCCCTTCTAGGAACCCTTCGACGTTTCGGTAGAAATATGTTGCAATCTTCATGACCTCTAGTGCCTCACGGTGACGAGTCTGGTCCATTATGATTTTCACAAATTTCTCCATGCTCGCCGAGTTTTCAGTTAGCACGTTTTCGACTGGACACCGAATTGCTTTCGACTCGCTTTCTTCATTCGGATCGTAATCAGTTACTTCCAAATACTTCTGCAGCCAAACAAAGCGGATTTCCGGCTTGCATTGTGGCGTTTTTGGGTAAGGAACAGATGCGTAGATCAGAAAAAAAGGTGCCTGAAACTTCTGAGCATATGTAATGGTTTTCTTCGAAAGCTGATACGACTCTTCTTCTGTACTGTCAAAAGGCTTTGCTGTGCCCTTTACTTGTATCCATGCGATGTTCCCGGTGGGTTCCTCACCCTGAAACAGTTCAACGCGAAGGTCTATACCGTAATCGGTGTCGTCTAGCCCACGTATGATCACGTCATCAGGTAGTAAGCTCAACAATGCTCTAACTGCTCGCGTATCCGTCCGGTGATTTGCGTGTCTCTGTGGGGATTCTGCTGTCATAAGGTTGCCATGCTTCGGGTAGTAAACGGGACATTGTGTTCAATAACGATTAGATTACATATGAACATGTTCAAAAGTCAAAAGGTTATTTTTGCTCGTATTGAGTTGAGGCAAAACCGAGCCGTTCATAAACGGTCCTTTCTGCACAGCACCTTTCCCCTTTTATAGTCAAGCTCTCACGCTACTATTTTTATGTGGAATGGCTACTCGGTCCCGCGCCCGATGACAGCCTGTTTGTCTCGGGTAGAACAATTGCGCGTTACCTCGCCTTCACGACTGTGACCCCTGCTATGACCTTTACTCTTCATCTTTGGGATTTCGGCCTGGACTCTGACACGCTAGGCCCAATCCGTTGCCGCCATCTCAATGCCGAGAAGAAATTTGCGGAGTTTGAAGAGAGCATCCGGGCGGGCGCTGTCGACAGTTCGGCCTGGCACGCAACGTTTTTAAGACCGTTGCACGCAAGCGCCCTGACGATGTAGCGATCGATGCCAAATGCGGCGGTGACAAGTTCAGTGATGAACAAGTCTTAGCTCTCTCTTTGGATGCGCTTGACCAGTTTTGTGACAAGCTGCTCAAGGGACGTCTACGCCTGGTGGCTACCGCGGACGGCGACCCTCCAGCGCCAGCAGTACCCGTCTTTCCGTCCGGTCGAGAAGGACTGGCACCTGCTTTACTTCATTTCGCAGAGACGAGAAGAGCTTCCATGAAGCACATTGCAGAAACTGCAAAAAGAGGCTCTCGTACTGTAGTCGATATCGAGCGAGTCTTCGGTGGTAAAGCTGCCATGCGAGCGGTACAGGACGCTCAACGTCCCGGAAATATGATGAAAGCTGCTTTCGGCACCTTGGACATATCCTCTGTTTTCTCGAATAAAGCATTGGAAGACATCCGACGTCGCGACGAGATGCTTAAGGCCACAGTTGGAATTAGCGGACAGACAGAGTCCTTCCTGAATCAGATGTAAGTGGGCTCTGTAGCGGCGGACACCTTTGCCCAAGAAAGCCTCAACTCTCCTCTGGCTAGCGATCGCTGAAGCACACCGCCTCCTCATTGAGCAGGTGGAGGAAACTCAATTTTTTCATACGCCGGAATGCCTGGCGTCCCGACTCCCTGGCTAGCCGCAGTCATATCTTCCGTTATTTTTTCCCTCCAGGCGCTCAGCTCTGCTTGAGACAAACAGTAATCAGAGGTGCCGGTTTCCACACACCTGATATACGAAGGAATTCGAATCCACTGGTGATACATTTCTGCTGCAACGTCCTGCGGGTATTTCATAAATAAATCATTCACCCGCTGCCGCGCTGCGTCGGCACGTTGCAGCGCTGCAGGATGCGCAGGATTAGGCCGAAGGACGTACCGAGGCCCCACACGAACTCGTTTCACCGGGGGATTTTGGCTCACAGCCTGATCCGCCTTTCCGGCTTCGACTTGGGCCTCTTGCAGTGCAACGGTTGCCGGCATGCCCGCCATTTTCACGGGCAAGATAGCTCGCACCCCATAGTCCGTACCCCTTGCAATTTCCGGGAGAGCGCATGACTCACCTTGTAGGCATTCCTTCAACCGATTTTCCAATGCCGGCAACACTGCAGTGCGAAGTTGGTCCTGTAGGGCCTTCACACGTGCCGCGTGCGCAATCCCAATGTAGGAGTAATTGCCTGGTTGCTCTATCATGTCAAACATGTCTAGATACAGGGACTGATAGCGGAGATACTGCCCCACCAAAATATCAATTTCGGCAAATCGCAACGTCGTGAGGCTTTGCCCCGGCCAATTCGCAAGCTTGTCATACCTGGTAATCGAAATGGCGTAGTTGCGAGGAGCTGTCTTCGCATCTGCCGGTAGGTTCTTAATGCGCTCAAGCAACCCCACTTCGTCGACTGCTAGCGGTATTCCAGTCCCACCCGCAGCGTGCATGAGTATGCTCAGCCGGGATGATTCGCGATACTTCTTTAACGTGTTGGTGACTTCAGCGGAGCCGGAATAAGTGATTCCCGTGGCTTTGACCTGTGCGTGGACGGTTTCGCGTTCATCAGTCGAGGCGAGTTTGAATTGAAGCACTGCGTGCATCTCCCCTCCTCCGTAGATAGCGGATACAAAGCCATCTCCGCAGACCGCTTTAAATTCCTTCAATCCCCTGGAAAGTGTCGTCAACGCCGACTCCGTCAGCCGAACGCCCTCGGTCCCCTCCTTTGGTGCAACATCCCGGGCGCCTTGGCGAACCCTTGCAGTGGCGACGAGGTTGAGCCCTTCATTCTTCACTTCAATGGCTTTTGCGAACGTAGCTTTAGCTGAGGCACCTACACCGGAAATCGCTTTCGCCTGGATCTCAACCGATATGTCCAGCGTTCGGTTGAGTTGCTCCTTATCCGCCACACGACTCAGCTTCAAATCGCGGTCTTCTGCCAAGTCTATTTTTTCCGAAAATTCGACGCATCCTCCGGCTGTCTTGGCCGCGTCGAGGCTGGACCAGCCGTTACCCAGCTGAACGCCTCCGATGGGATAATCCAGCTCGCGAGACCCTGCAAACTGCGCATGGCAAGGAACACTGACAATAACCGCACTGCAGATGGCCGCGATGTTACGCATGGACGCTTCCTTGTAGTGATGATTCTCGTTATGGCTCAACGTATATTGCGGCTAAAGCATAGGGGATTGATGCCGAAATATCACTTCTTTTTTATAGAATCGTCCTCAAAATAAGGTTTTTCAGTCCGGGCAAGTGTCCATCGGCGGCTTCACCACCCGCTCCTGGGCGGCAGATGATGAAAAATCAACACTTGGTTCTTGTCGTGCTAGGTTTGCTGTTGACACCAATTGTTGCATTGTCGAAGACATTAGAGGAAATCACGGCACAGAGGAGATCTGACAGCGACCGAGCCAGGCAGCGTCTAGGCCCCGGCCCGGCTTGTACGAACTGCTTCCTCAACCGTAGCGTCCGGCGGGTAGGCGGGCGGCTTTGGCGGTGACATGGCCGACAGCACGCGCGATACCTTTTCCAGCGCGTGCTTGTAGATGGCATGCACGTCCCCCGCCACCGAACAAAGGCGCCCCTTTGTTGCCCTTCTCCGTGTCGAGCTGCAGCATCACCTTTTCTCCTTGCACGACGCGTGGCATCACCCGCTGGACTAGCCAAACATATCGATGGCCATCACGAAAGTCTCGATCGCCTCTTCCAAAGACGGATGGCCGATGTCGCAACGGCCGCCCCTTCCCCGCGATTGAGAAGCAGGCCAAAACACTGCGGCCGATACACGGCAGCATCGTGGGCGTCCGACAACTGCTGCGCGCTACTCGTGTTTTCCTCCGGGTTAAGCGCTAGCTGAAGCTGAGGCATAAAGGTTCGGCCGACTTGGCGAATTCATGCAGAAGTCCCTAGGCTCAATGGTGCAGGTAAGTGAAAAGGACGAACAACACGCCAAGGTGTACCGGGTAATAAATATAGAAGAGCAGCGGAGCCCGCGGTACCGACAATTTCATGCGCGGCGCAAGTAGGATGAGCGGCAAGGCGGCAAACGCCCAGCCACTTCGATTGACAATCAACAGCGCGGCAATGCAGCCTACCAGCGCTACGAGACGCGCCAAGCAAGGCCGCTTGCAGTAGCGCCAGCTGACGATCGCCAAGCTAAGCGCGAACCACCAATATTCCACCAATGCACCACCGATGACGAACAAGGCGATGGCAGCGATCGTATACCTCCGGCCACCGCCCTCGAGCAAACCGATGACACCCGTCGCAACGAGCAGCGTGAACATAATATTCAGGGGCCACCAACCGCCCAGCACTTTGCCGAGTGCGATAAAGGGTATGCACGCTAGTAGCCCATATAACGCAAGGCGCGCGGCGGTACGCTGGTATGCACCGCTCTCCCAACTTCTCGCACGCGCCAAGTTGTAAGCGAGGACGAAAACGAAAAGCGGCATGGCGATACGCCCCAAGGCGAACAGCGTTGGTATCGCGTGACCGAACAGGTATTTGTTGACGTGATCGAGCGTCATGAGAACGAGCGCAAGCCACTTCAGCGCTTCCAGTGTGCCGTCGGCGATCAATAGCGACGTTGGCGCCGTCCGCGTCGACGACTGATTCGTCGCGCTAGCAAAGCCTGGCCCGTTCACAGTGTCGGCCCGCGATGATGCGATACCTGCTGCGTCGATTCCGCCTGACGATGAGCCATCAGCTCGAAGTCGATGCGACTGTTTAGCGCCGTGCACTCGTCGATCCTGCCTGGTGCAAGACAGCCCCCAGCCGGCGGCGAGCACACGCCAACCTTGCTGCCTGCGACTTCATGTTCGCGGCAGGCGTGACGCACCGCGAGCGCGCGGCGAAGAGCGATGATCGTCTCGTCGCGTTCCGCGCTCCGCGCCTCGGTAGGTTCCACGACTTGCATACGCTGCGCGGCTTTGGCCGCCGGGACCGCGGTACGCACGCACTCTTCGTTCGAAGCGGGACTGGTTGTTCTTGGTTCGTAGTGGAGGCCCAGCATCACCGAAGCGACGGTGATCAGCCGGGCCTCGATGCAATCCACACGCGCATTCAATGCGTCGACCTCGGCCACGCGATTGGCGCCATCGAGCGCATGCCGTACCTGTTCAAGCTGCATAACCGCGAGGCGCAACAACCCGTGCGCATCCCCGTCGGATACGCGTTCTGTGACGACTATCGCGGAAGACACGTCGGCTCGCGATACGTCCGCTGTCCCGACCTCGAGCGGTACGGCGTCAGCCGTTACCGTTGAAGGCGATGCACTAGGTGGCGCCTGCGTGCTGGTGGCCGTGAACGACAGCACGCGCATGTTCGCCCAGACCGTAAAGTGCGCTAAGGTGCGCGATAGGCGGTAGTAATGCCCTTCGCGCTCGTACGGCACCGTGACGCCGTTTTCGTCGTGGATCCTTAGTCGCCAGGGACGGCGCGGGAACACCAACACCGTCCGCTTTCCATAAATAAAAGCGCCCATGCCTGACAGCTCACCGCGGGCTTCGTACTCGGCGCTGACACGTGTCGTTTGTTCCGTAGACAGCGGAAGCCCCATACACGCGCTTAAACACGCCGCAACAGCCACTGTCGTCAACAGGGATGTCCATTTCATCGATTTAACTCCTTCGACTGGGTGCGTTCAGTGCGCACCTCGCCTTGTTCACGTAGTGTCGCTTGCGGCAGTGCTCCGCGTTCGATGCTGTTGACCAGGTTCGCCGCAACGCGCCCCATCGCCACCGCCCGCTGCTGCGGGTTAAGGCCATCGGCCTCGACCTTTTTCTGTATCGACGCCAGCGCGGCATAGGCGCCGGCCAATTCCGGATGATCCTTGATCGCATCGGCCGCCGACATGTGTGCAAAGGCGTGGGCGCGCTGCTGATCCAAGGTCGACGGTCGAACACCAGTGCCATCGACTATTTCTGCTTGTTCCCGCGCGTTGCGCTTATCCGCCTGGTCCGCCTCGTCGAAGACGGGAGGGCTCATATCGGTTGCTTCGCCTTGCGCGCGGCGCCCACCCTGGCGCGTTGTCCTGCCCGGCTCCCCAGGCTCAAGCTCGCTGTGTCCGCTACGTTTTGCCAGAGCGGCCTTGTCAACGTCGCTCGGCGTATACCCTTTCACATGCATGCCGTGGCTGCTGGCTTCTCGCCATACTTCCCGACGAAACGTCTCCGACCCCGTCACCTTGATCTCATCCCAGCCGCGCGCCCGCGCGATCGCCACCATCGTCTCGGCAATTTGCTCGCTATTCGAGCGCGTCTCCAGCTTATTTCCCTTGTCCTCGAACGCAACGACATTTCCCTTTCCAGGAAAATAGAATTTGGCGCCAACCCGCAGGTACCTGTTCTCGACCTCGGCCGGCACGATTGGTCTGGTATCGTCTTTCGAAGCAGTAAATATCTCGTCGGACGCTACTTGATTGGTGGCGGGCCCACGCGCTGATTTCTCCTTCGCCTGACCCGCTTCCGCTTTCTCTAGCGCCGCGGATAATTCTTCCGCGTTCGCCGGCCGTGTCGCCTTTGGTTCGATAACCCGCTCGACAGCGTTCACGCCCAGCTGCCCCGCGCCTGGGCTGGTGACCCGCGCGCGATCGGCCGCGCCAGTCGCCAGTGCATCTGGATCACGTGTCATCGAAGGGACGCCCCTGCCCTCCTTTCCCTGCTCGCCTGCCGTCATGACGATCTGCACAGCGTGGGAGACGTCAGGCGCCTTCTCGGCCAGCCCGTCCCTGTACTCGGTGCTTAAATGCGCGGTGCGCGCCATCGCGTGCGCGGCCTGGTCCAGGTGTCGCGGGTCGTGCAACTTGCCGTAGTGGCGCGCGTCCAGCGCGGCCAGTTTGCGCGCCATTTCAGGCCTCAACACTTCGACCTCCACCTTCCGCAACTCCTCGTCTTGCCGTGCTTGTCGCTCGGACGGGATTGCGTCCTTCGCCGCAGCGTCGATTGCCGCCTGCTTGACTTGCACGTAAGCTTGCTCGAACAGGTCGGCTCGCTGTTGAATGCCGCGAACGATGACCGCTTCCGACTTAGTGCGTCCCCTCAGCGCCGTCGCGATGGCGTCCGTGAGCACCTGTGCGTGATCGCGTTCCAGCGCCGTATTTGCTTGGCGATCGCGCATACCAACCGCGGACGCCTTGCTCGCATCAGGCGGCCCATCGCTTGGGTGACGCTCTCCACTCTCTTCGCTTACCGCCATGGTTTTCTCCTCATAAACCGCGGCGCTTACAGCGCAATGCCCGCGGCCTTACACAATTGGTCGGCATAGGCCTCCAATGCCGCCTCATCGAGTTCGCCCTTCGCCGGCACCTCGACGGCCGAAAAATCCACGACGAAATCCGTCAACGCCAGCGTATCGAGTCGCGGCACATCGTCGGCTGTCGCAGGACGTTCGACGACCGTGCCGAGAACAGCGCCGTGCCCGCCCAAGGTCGGCGCTGGGCCCTGGGTGCCAGCGCTCTCGCCGAGCGCGCGATGGTGGACGTCGAGGTCGATCAAGGGCACCGGTGCCGCCAGCTCGCCGTTGCGGATCGCGCGCTTCAACTGCTGCTGGGTTGGCAGCTTGCGTCCCAACGCTGCCAGCGAAGGCGCGACGCGCTTTAGGCGGTCCACGAACGTAGGATCCTCGTAGTAGCGGATCTTGCGCGCCAAGATCGGAGGACAGTCTTCCACGACGACGATTTCGCACCGCTTACCGAGGTTCGTGATCTCCTGTGGCAGGAGCAGCGCCCGCCGTTGATCGGAAATACTCTCGGACTTTTCGCGTTTGGAGAGCAAGGCTGTACCCTTCGATTCCGACACGCCTTTGACGGTCTGGTAACCAAGCCATTTAGAGATAGACTCGGCGGTCTCCGATTCAGTGGCCTTCGGTGGAAACACGATCTGGAGCGCGTGATTGGTCGTAAACGCTTCCGCGGCATGTTTGCCGTACACCTCGACCATTTGCGCCGGGCTCTGGATGATCGGCAGCATGCGCAAGCCGTAGCCGGCGATATAGCTGATGCCTTTCGACAGCACTTGAATCTTGCCCATCGCCGTGAATTCGTCGGCCAGGAGCAAACACTGGTAGCGCAAGGCGTCGTTCTGTTCCGGCAGCTCGCGCGTATTAAGGTCGATCAGCTGCTGAAAAAACAGGTTCAGAAGCGGCGCCATGCGATCGAGGTTGTCCGGGGTGACGCTCAGGTAGATCGACATGCGCTTCTTGCGCACATCGCGCAGATCGAAATCGTTGGCACTGGTGGCGGCGTCGACCAGCGGGTTGTACCAGAGTTCGAGACGCGAGCGGAAACCGGTCATGATGCCGGCACGGGTCGTTTCGGCCGCGATGGAAATGTAGGAATTGAGCGCACGCACGCAGGCGCCCGACAAGGCCTTGCCGATTCGGCAGGACCCTGTGTCGACTGGCACGGCCTGCGCGAGCGCAACGAGGTCCGGCGTCTTCGGCTGGTCCTTCCGGATGTGCGCGACTTGGCTGGCAAGTGCATCGCGATAGGCTGGACTGAGTCGTATCCAGACCGCGATCTCGCTCATGCGCGGATGGTGCTCCGGCGCCTTTCCCTTGTCCGCCAAAATTGCTTGGAGGTCGCGCGCGGCCTGAGTGGTAGCGTCCTGCGCACTCGTTTGCGCGATCCGCTCGCCAAGGCTGCGTGCCGCGATGATGCTCATAAAATACTTGGCGCCATCGCCATCGGCCAGCGACTCGCGCAGCACTTGGCCAAGTGTCGCTAATTTACCCGGCGTCTCGAGCAAATATAAGACGATCCCGAGAAACAGCGAGCGTGGTGTCGCGGTCCAGATTGGATCGACGCCTTGCTGGTCAGGGAACAGCATGTTGGCGATTTTTTGGATGTCATCGATGCGGAAATTCGGGTCCGCGCTGACATACGCGAGCGGGTTGTAGCGGTGCGTCCGATAGTCGGAAGCGGCCGGATTGAACAGGAAGCAGGGTTGACCATAGCGATGGCGGTAGGCGCTCGTGATCCCATGGTTTTCCTGTTTGATGTCGAGCACCACGACGCTGTCGGGCCAGGTCAGCAAGTTCGGAATGACGATGCCGACCCCTTTGCCGCTGCGCGTGGGCGCCGACAGGATGACATGCTGGCTGCCTTCGAACATCAAGTAGGTGCGCGCGTACATGCCAACGATGATGCCCTTGGTGCCCAGCAATCCCGCCTTGCGGATCTCGCCCGGCTTGGCCCAGCGCGCGTCGCCAAACAGACTACGCTTCGCAGGTGCGAACAGGAGCAAGGCCGGTAGCACCGTCCCCACGAAGGCGATCGCTGCGGAGATGTACAGCCAACGCACGACCGCTTGCTCGGTACCGTAGTGGAACCAATACTGGTACAGGGTGAGCGGTGTCGCCTCCTCGAACCGGTGTTGGTGGGCGACCATGAAGATGCCACCGCCTAGGTAGGCCCACAACACGCACGCCGCGAGCACGCCGAGCAGGATCAGCGACGCCTTAAGCCATCTGCTGTCGCTTGAACTCAGGGTCAAAATAAATCTCCCGCAATTTGTACTGGTCGTAGAACAGGACCACATCGAGCGTCGTCAACAGGCGTTGCCGGATATAGCCGCTGTCGAGGTGGGCGCCGGTGCGCGAGTCCTTGATGAGCGCCGTGAGCTGCTCGAAGGCTTCAAAGGCGCCGTTGGCGTGCATCGTGCTGATCGATCCGGGGTGGCCGGTGTTGATCGACTTGATGAATTCCCAGGCCTCGTCACCGCGTAACTCGGCCAGTAAAATGCGGTCCGGTTTCATCCGCAAGCAGGAAGCGAGTGCTTGTTTCGGGCTCACTTTCGCGCCCCCCTCCTCCTCGCGCGCATAAAACAGGTGGACCCGGTTCGGGTGGATTGGTAGGAACAACTCGTGCACGTCCTCGATGGTGATCAGGCGTTCAGCCACCGGGATGCTGCGCACCAGGCTTTTCGCGAGTGTGGTCTTGCCGGACCCAGTCTTGCCCACCACAAGGATATTGCGCCGCCTGCGCACGGCCAGATCGAGGAATTGATTGATGCGACGGTCCTTCTTCAAGGTCAACAATTCCTGCTCGAACGATGCCAGCGCTGCGCAGCTAGGTTCCCACTCATCGAAGGCGCCCTGCGCGGCCAGTTCGTCGATCGACTTGTCGATCATGCTCGGCTTCCGAATCGTGAGCGAGACGGTGTCCTCCTCGCATGCTGGGGGGATCACGACCTGGACGCGCTCACCATAAATCATGGCCGCAGACAGGATCGGCTTGCCAGTGTCGATCGCCTTATTATTAAAATTGGCGATCAACAGCGCCAGCCGCATGCAAGCCTCGAAGGTCAGCTCGGGCACGTCGTGGCGCAGCCATCCACGGCGGCTCTCGGTCCAGAGTTCACCCGGACGGTTCACCGCGATTTCCGTGTTATCGCCATCGGCCAGATAGGGACGCAGCGGCGACAGGTATTGGTACAGCATGTCCGGCGCGTCGGTGCCGTGCACGCTGACCCTTCGTAGCGTCTGCAAGTCCTTGCTCATCACTTGCTCCGCAAACCGTAGACGGTCGAAAAATCCAGATCACGCGCCACCATCACCTGAATATGGTCGCCCTGGTTCTTGACGATGGTTGGTGGAATGTTGACCGAGCTTTCCAGAATCTTTTCGACCACCTTGGCACCGGCATCGCCAGTACCGCTGTAGACGACCGTGTCACCGTTGGCTTGTTGACGCGCGACGAGTGCGCGCAAGCCTTCCTGAATAAAGCTCATCAAGATCGCGGCACCGAAGCGGTCGGCGAAATGGCTGTCTACCCAGCCTTCCAGACCCGAGCGGCCCAGCGCATCGGTACCGGGGGAATTCAAGTTCACGATGACCCCGTTGGGGGTCTTGGCACGGTTCCACAGTGCGAACACCCGTGCTTGGCCCTGGCGCACATTGCCCTGCTGTTCGCCGACGAGCTGTGTGCCACGTTCGAGCAACAGCACGTGGTTGTTGTCCGAGTACACGTCACGGGTCAGGCGACAGGTGAGTATGCCCGGTAAGGTGGTGTCGATCGCCGTCTCCAAGGCACAATCTAGGGACGTTCCCTTCGTAATCAGAAAATTACGGTCAGGTAGCAAGCCAGCCGAGGCACCCTTCATCTCCGAAGGCTCGAGTCGGACAGCGAGCTCGCTGCGGCCAGCGCCAGCAGGCGACGTAAGCCCGACCGGCTGCGCTGTTTGCGCGCTGTTCGTCCGTACCGGATACACTGCGGCGCCACCGTTTGGCTCCGCCGCTGCAGCGTTGCCCGCGCCGATGTCGACAATGAGCGAACCAACCAGCTTGCGTTCGCTCCATTCGATCGGCGCCTTACCGGACCGCTGAACCGCGATTGGCTGCGCCTGGCCAGCCCCCGCCACATCCGCAACGCCAGGCCCACTCTGGTGAGGGACGCCAAGATGGCGACCGCTTGTGAGCCCGATGGCGGCCCCATCTGGCGTTGAAGTCGCCAAATGTATGGGCGGTGGCGGCGGCGGAACGACCAAGGGCGGCAGGTTATTGACGACCCTCTCGGGCGCGTCGGCCAGGTTCTTTCTAGCTGGCTGCTTCTTGGCATTGACGGCGACGATCATCGCCGCGCCGACACCCAGAATCACGACGATGCCTAGTACGTTGACGATCCTGTTCTTGCCCTGACGTCGATTCACGGACGGCAATCCCTCGGTCTCGACCTGCTGCTCGAAGGCGGACTCGGTGGCGCGCACGCGCGCGCCGCGGACCTGCCGCATCGCATCAGCCAGGCTGGGGTCGCTCGCCTCGTCTGCCGCCATGTTCGGCAAATCGTCTTCCACAAGCGGCTCAGCCGTGCCTTGGTCGCTTTGCTTGCCACCGCCTTTCAGTTTGTCCCAGATACGCATCAGGGCGCTCCTTTGATGACGCGCTCGACGTCCGATGCGACCGTCCCGGTGGTGTTGTCGCGCCCGCCGTTGAGATCAAAGCTCTTGTTGACCACGCAAGCGACCGCTTTGCCCTTGCGTAAGCTGAGCTTGCGTACCAGGCGCTGGACGACGATTTCATTGCCCTCGACGTTCGTGTTGATGAGCGACTCGTTGCCCTCGTCATCGACCGCGTAAACCGCCGGCATGTCTCGGTTGAGGCTGAACGTCAGGTAAATGAATCGGCCATCGTCGCGCGCCGCCGTTGGGCTGATCTCGTCAGAGCCGGCGACCCAGTAGTCGCGATTTTCGTCACGCATCTTGGCCTCGGCCAGTTTGACCTTGATCCCGTTGCGGACGGCCGTGGCATCGGCCGTCGTGGCCTGCGCCGTCAAACGTGCGGTGTCCTGATCCGGATAGCGAAATGAAAGCGAGTACACCAAATCTGGATCGCTCCACGCCTTGTCGTCGCGTGTACCCCGGGGCTCGACGATCAGGGCAAACTGGTACACGCGTTTGGTGGTCACGACGGTCAAGTTGGTATCTGCCTTTTGCGCCTTGGGTTTAATGAATAGGTGACTTTTTCGTGGCTCGATGTCCCAAGCATCCTTGTCGCCCACGGCAACGTCGGTCATGGTTTCGCCGTCGTCGAACTGGACATGCGTGGAAACACCATAGAAGGTGCGGATCTTGTAGACCTCGGCGGGGTAGTAGTCGGCTACCCGCACACGGCTATCGAGCTTGCCTTTCGGAGGTGTCAGCTCAGCCCATGCCAAGGTCGGGAACATCAAGGCGATGCACAGGAATCGTTTCATGGCGCCTCCCGTTAGCGCATGCCGCCGTTTGCCACCGCAATGGCCGGTACCTGGTCCGCAGGGGCGACGGGCGGCACGCCCGGCAAGATCGTGGGAACGCTGCTGGCAGGCTGGGCTGCTTGCGCGACCGGCATCGACGGGGCGGCTTCCGCCGTGACCACCGTATCCGGGTCGTTGCGATACTCCGTCACCTGAAAACCGAGGGGATTGATCTCACGGTCCTTCTCAGCCATCGGGGCGCCCGAGTATTTGAAGACCACGGTTGCTGCCCAGTGCGTGATCGTTGGCCGTTCGGACGCACCGCGCTCGACCTCCTTCCAGTAGCGGACAAGGACCACATCTTTTTTGAGGAACGAATATCCCTTGATGTGGACCTTTACCCGCGCGTTGTCGCCGTAGACGTTCAATGGCGACTGGGGATTTTTAGGACTGAAACCCTCGCCATAACGGCGCTGCTCGGCCGCCGCGCTCATGATGCCCACGCTGGCGTAGTACTCGTCCGCCAACTTACGCGAGTAGCCCTCACGAAAACGAATGTACTGGCCCGCAAAGTAACGGTTGATTGCTTCGTCGTAGGTCGTTTTTGCGTTCGGGATTTCGCTGAGGACATCCACTGTCCCAGTCGTCTCATTGACACGCACAATACGCAGCTCGGTTTGTTTGAGGGGCGTGAGGCCGGCGATGGCGATCACGGATACGAATGCCAGACCGCTCGCCATCGCAGCGATACTCCAAGCCAGCTTCTTCGACTTTTCGGCATGCATCAGCCGGTTCGTCTCCCACGACTGGGCTTCCTGCAAGTACTGCCGGAAATGTTGTTTCTCAACCGTGGTAAGCATGTCCACTCCCCTTCATGCACAATGTCAGGCTGTCTTCCCGGCTCATCGACAGGGTGCCGCCCTGATGCGCCGGCGCATTAAGCGGCCGGAATTCGCCCTGGCAGTGCGGGGGCTTCGGTGGGGTCAGAGAACACCCAGCCAAGAGGCAAAGGGCGGCCATCGAACCGAGTGGCAAACGCATGTACGACTCCTTGTTATGGTCTCAACGGGACTGCAAAAAACTGGCTAGTGCGCGCTGCGATTGATACGTTTCGCAAAGTGAGGCGCGTAAAAATAGCGACGCTTCGCCTCGCGAAGACGCCGCTTCGTTTAGATGGATCAGCCGATCGCCTTGATCGTGTTCTTGCGGCCTCCCGTGATCTTTCGATACACGCTCATCGGAACTCCTCCAACCGCCTTGGCCGCGCCGCGCGCGATCCGTACGTCCGATGCCACCCGGTGCATCGAGCGTTTCAGGGAAGTAGGCCGCATAGCCCCCAGCGTTGCGGAGGCTTTGCCAAAGGTCCAGCCCGCAGCACCGAGCGTGCTAATTGCCACACCACCGCCGAGTGCCGACGCAATCGACGGAAGCTGCATCATGACGAGGGCGGAAATCAGGCATAGAACAATTGCCGGCAGTGCCTGTTCAATCGTGGGTGCAGCCATCGCAGGACCTGCGGCGACGTTCAGATAGTGCTCGATGATGGTCATCATCAGCTTGATTGCACCAGCGGTCAGGATCACCAAAAAAACATAGTTCAATGCTTGCCCGAGCCATGCTTCGAAAAAGCGTTTTGTACCCTCAAAAACCAGTAACAAAACAAACATTGGCCCAATCCCGAGAAGAATCGCCAAAGCCATTTTTGAGAGAGCTAATAGAAAAGCCGCATAGGCCGTAGCGACCACGGCTACTACCCAGATCAAGAATGCAACTGTCAATTTCCCAATGTCTGGAAACATTCCCGAGCTTGCGAATGCAGCTTCATAATAAGCACTACCGAGGTCATAAAGTCTCGACATCAATTTGTCCAAAAACTGAACGTTATCGTGAGGATTTGAATATCCACTCGCTACAACCCCCGCCATTGCATCTGGTGTGTTCCAAAGAAATGTCGAGATAAAACTCGAATATCTCCCAATGTTGAGGGCTATACCTACGATCACTGCCAAACGAACTATTCGCGTGACACCATCGATAACGGGCTCAGAGATCATGCCGCGTAGCATGCTCCATCCCCATAGCATGGTGTAAACCATCAGCATCGAATACGCGACGCCACTGATCGCTCCGATGACGTTCCCCGCCACATCGCTTATGTATGTGGTCAAAGCATTATTTAGCTGGGTGAAAGTGTCGCTGTAAAAATGGTATTCGCTCGGGGCAGACATAATTCCTTCTTTCAGAAGCGCGGGATACCAGTCTTACTTTTTACAGCCGCAGCAGATCCAGCGTTCTGCACCTTGATACAGGTTTCGTTATCCGGTTTCCCGATACAATATTTTTCGATGAAGGCGCGGTGCTCCATCGGCTGTCCATCCACTACAACATTCTTCGGGTCTTTGACGTAGGGGACGGAATTATCCTTGCAAGCAAATAGGCAGAGGCCAAACACAGCGGTAAATGCAAAGGTCTTCATCGATTTCTCCTCAATAACGGATACGCTACTTGTGCCGTCTTGCTCGTTAAAAGCGTGGGATACCTGCTGGACCTTTGGCCCCGCGCATCGAAATCTCACGGGCCTGCTGCGCCATGATGTCCCGCTGCGCCTGCTGCAACTGCCCCATCAACTGCAGCTTGACCAATTCGTTTTGCACCATGACTTGCTCCGCCTGAATGCGCGCCTGCAAGTCAGCGACGTCTTTCGCATCTGGCGCATCACCCACCTTATCGATCAGTGTTTGAATGGCCGCGATGCGCTCGCTCGCTTGCGCGTAGCCTTCTTCAGAGAGCGCCCGGTTCATGGCAGCTTGGTTCTGGGAGCCGACGAATGCGCGACCCGCCGCGCTGTTGGGGTCCAGGCTCGTATCGCCAATACCCGTGATTTGCGCTGCTGAACGGATGCCGTTGATACGGGATTGCAATCCGGTGTACCCACCTGGCGCACTCAGTAAATTCATGGCTTGCCCCCATTCGTTCGGCAGGTAGCGCCGCACCGCCGGGTTGTTGACGAGGTGCTCCATCCCGCGGGCGCCGTTCAGACTGTTGTGCGTCGTAACGGCCTGGTTATAGGAATTGACCAGTTGCGTGTACTGCTGTGCCATCTGTGTGTACTGCTTGCCCCAGGAAACTACTTGTTGGACGGACTGAGCAAGATTGGCTCCGTCGATGACAGGAATGCCCGCTTGAACCTGGCTAGAAATACCGATGACGAGGGCAGTTGTTACGACCTTGAACAGTCTCTTCATGTGGCTCTCCTCTTTTTTGTTAAATAGTCGCTCTTCGCATAAGCGCGGAATCTGGCCCCTCCAATGAGGCTTGCGGCTCTGCGCTTGCTTTTCTGATCCTGTGAAATTCCGGCAACCAGCGTGCCGAATCGTTACCGAGTTCAGCCACTAGTCGTTCAACCAGTTTCGAGGTAGCCGCGTTCCCAGAAAGCACTGCTAGCTCGTCGTCGAAACCGCGCAGCCTGAATTCTGCGACGACCGAATTGCCGCCTTGCTTGACCAAGAAGAGGCGCGATTTTTCACCAAAATCCTTGATGATCTGGAACTCGCGTTCAGTGAGCTTGAAGCCGTTGACATAGTCGTCGTAGTCCGCTTCCGGGTTCGGAAGGAAAATCTTGGTGGCGGTCTGCTGGATGATCGCGTCTGCGATCGGACTCTTGATGACCTGGCCGGGCATCTGCGTACCCATGATGAGAAAGCCGTCCTGCTTTCGAATTGTCACCAACTTGTTCTCCACCAGTTCGCGCATGCTCGCGTCCTTGCTGAGCTGACCGAACTCATCGAAGAAAATCGGTACGCGTCGACCGTCGAGCAGCGTCTCGATCCGGTGGAACAGGTACATCATGGTCGGCTCGCGTGTTTCGTCGTTCGGCAAGAACTCCGTAACGTCGAAGCCTAAGATAGGCGTGTCGTCGACATTGAGCGTGTCCTCGACGTTATCGAACAGCCAGCCCAAGGGCGCGTCCCTGCCGGCCCAGCGCGACAAGCGCGCATGAATGCCATCGGGATCGCCCATCGGTAGAAACTGCAGCACTGCACTGAACCGACGCATCGGCTGCGGCGAGCCCATCACACCGCGAATCGCGGTATAAATCGTTTTCTCATCACTTGGCGTGAAAGGACAATCGGCGCGGTAGGCACAGCGGCGAACCAGCTTCTCGAGGAAGTGAAGGTTGCGTTCGGTGGGCGCGAGCTGAAAAGGGTTCCAGCCGGATGGCACGCCATTCTTGAGGGGAAAGTAGCGACCACCGAGGGCACGAATGCCGACCGAGGCGCCAAGGTCTTTGTCGAAGAATACGGCCGCAAGCGTGTTACCGCCCTTTTGATTGGGATTATCGAATTTCAATGACTGCGCAAGGAGAAACATCTGCAGCGCGGTCTTGCCGGTGCCGGACTTGCCGATCACGATGGTATTGGCGAGGTCCTTGTGGTTCGGGTCGAGTGCGGCCGCACGCTTCGCCTCAGTGCCGTCCTCGCCCTTGTGCCAGTTGAAGTAATACGGCGCGCCGGATGTCGTGCGAAATGCCGTTACCGCGTGCCCCCACTGGTTGTGGCGGATGTGGCCGATCGGATAGTTGTGAAATGAGCTGAATCCTGCAAAGTTGCGGCTGCTGATGTCGCCGACGCTCACCCGGAACGCAAAATTGCCCGGCAGTTGCGCGTAGAAGGCCCCCGCGATACCGACATCCTCGCGATACCATTTGATGCCAGCGTCCGACATGACGTTACCGGCCTCGCCGATAGACTCGGCCAACGTCTTTTGATCACCGGCGCGGATGAACAAAATAAAATTGTGCACTCCCATCGCAATCCTTCCCGACACGAGCTCGTCCATCGCGGTTTCGATCGCATCCACCTGCGAGGTGGCCACGTCGCCGGCGTTCACCATGCGGGCGTGTTGGCGCTTCATGCGTCCCAGCGCTACAGGCTTACTGAGGAAAGTGAACGACTGCGACATGACGAACTCGAACGGCATGCTCAGCAGGCCATTCATCAAGCCAGGACAGGTGACCGATGCGTAGTCCTGAATGCCCAAAATCGCACCGTATTGCGTCAAGGTCGGTCCCTTCAATGCCAGCAAACCGCCCTTACCGAACATGGCACGTGCGGTCGCCAGCGTGTCCGCCATTTCCGCAAACGTCAGCGGTTGGCGTCGCCACTCGCCATCGACCAAGAACGCGAGAAATTCACGCACTTCGGAAAACATCACGCCATTGCGCTCATAGCAGCCAAGCACGTCCGGCTCGTAACGATCCAAGCCAGCGAGCGCGGTGTCGACGATCTCCCGCAATGCCTCCAGCTCGTCCCGCTGTTGCTCGGCCAACTCTGCGCTCGCTTTCCTGCCGATCAAGTCGAACAACTTCAAGACCTTGCTTGGCTGCGGCCGGTAAATCACAGAGACATACAGTTCATTGATGAGACTGCGCTGGCCGGCCAGGTGCGCGCGGTACTTGTCGTTCAAGTCGCGCGCGAAGCCTGGACAAAATTCGCCGCCAGGATATTCACGGTATTCGCGGCGCACGACGTGGGTCCACAGCGCCACGTTGGGCGACGCCAGATTTTTGATAAGGTTGTTGAGCTGGTCGTGCCAGATGTTGATGTCCCCTACGTCCGCGCTCTCGTGCGCGGCGCCTTGGAGACGGAAGGTCAACAGGTAGTCGCCTGTCGTGAGCTTGACGACCTGCTCGGTAACGTGCCCAGCGTACGGAATAAAATCTGTACCGGCTGACTCTTCCTTATTGATAGCGTCGGCGTACTTGAAGGTGGTGGTTGCCATGCTCGATCGTGTAGGTGGTCGCGGACGCACGGTTACTTTTCCCATTTTTTGTAGGACACCGGAGAAAAACTGGCGGCGCCCCAGAAGTGACTGTTGCGGCAGCGTCCGATCGTTTTAAGCCAAATAAAAAGCGCGTCGAACGCCTTCGGATTGCTGGCGCTAACCGCATAGAGCACCCCGTGCATGGGCGCCGCCAGCAACAAGTACAGGGGATTGCCCACCGCAAGAAACACCAGTGTGGTTGCCATGAACTCGATGACGAAGGCCGTGTAAGGGATGCCCCACATGGTGGTGGGGCGCGTCAAGCCGACGAAAAGCTCGTCGGTATAAACGTCTTGCGCGCCGTCGTCCATTGGCTTAGCTGGCCGCTGCGATCAGATAGTCGACGAGCGAGGCGCCGCCGAAAATGAGCACGATGCCGACGATAATCTTGATAGCCCAATCCCACGAAAGCTTGCCAGCAAGCGCGGCGATACCGCAGGCGATGACGCTGATGATAGCGATCGTCCGTGTCAAACCGCCCGTAAAGATCGCCAGTACCTGATTGCCCATCGTGTCCCAGGGACCGGCCGCCCCGGCCAGCGCAATGCCAGGAATAAGGGTCGCAATGAACACGGCCATCCACGCCATGGAGCGCGCTGCTCGCCGGTTGGTGTCGCGCTTGCGTACCGTATCGGCGGCGATCAGGCCCCGGACTTTCATGACGGCTTGTCCAACTCTCGTGCACATATTCATTTAGTTACTTCTCCGGTTTACAAGTAAGGATGCTGCTCGGTAGGGTCTACATACGTTTTATAGAGAGACGTGCCAAGCGCTCAGGATCGCCCACGTCTATGTGTCTTTCACAGGCCAAGCCCCGTGATGCCGCTATGTCTTGGGTTGCTTGCTTCAACTTCTTCAGCAGTGCCGTGTTGCAATGTCTATACATCTTGGCAGGTGTTGAAATTTTTATATTTAGTTGGATCAAACCCTCCGGATGAGCGATCAGAAAGCTTGATTTTTATCCATACGCATCAGGCGGAGGTTTCCTGTAGGACACACGCGTAATGCGCGATCGTTCACTCCATGAAGGCGGTTCGATGGTTCGTGGCGTATTTAAAAATGCGTCAATAACCGTGGGATCTAGGTATCACGCAGGGTGGAATCGTCGCCGACCGGCCGCTCATGCAGCCCAAAGCAGCGCTCGCGGATCTCACGAATCGGCGCGCTGACAAGGGCCTAATTAGTTCGCCGAATTCAACGTCGGGCTCGCCCGGACGATGGCCGGGTACCGCTGTTGAGTAGGTCGGATAGACCTAAGCAGCGACAAAATGCGTCACCGATTAGAAGCAGCAAGCGGGATAAGCATCGAACGGGTCGTCACACTTAGCAAAGGCGCACTCAAGCCAGTTCTTCACAACGCGGATTGTGAACGAGGACGCGCAGACCGATTTCGATAAGGCGGGCTTTGCGGGGCAACGAAGCGCCATGCACAGCTGGTTTGCTTCGGTAAGATGCGCTCGACAGGATAGTCGTTGAGTGTCCGGCAAACGGATTGCGTCGTGCTCTTCGAAATCGTCTAGAGTGCGAGCAAACTGTCAGCGTCATTCCACCACCGTCTAGGCATCGACATTGACCCACTCCACGATAGTGCCCACTAGATTTTGGTGGAGACTACTGTGAAGAGTATCGAAGAGTCAGGTCAGGGGCGAAAACGGCGGCCCAACTGTCCGCTTGCGTTTAAGCGGCAACTGTCCGAGAAGGCGTGCGGCGAAAATGTACCGGTCGCGCAGCTGGCATCGGAACACGGCCTGAACACCAATATGGTCTTCAAGTGGCGCCGACAGCGGCGGCGAACGCGCTGCGGCGATCTACTCGCTGATCGGTACGGCAAAGCTGAACGGGGTCGATCCCGAAGCCTGGCTGCGCCATGTGCTGGCGCACATCGCTGACCATCCCGTCAACCGCATTGACGAGTTCCTGCCATGGCGTTGCGCCAGGCAGTTGCTGAGGTCCTAGCTTACGGATCAATTGAAACCCCGAGCACATCTTGGCTCGAGCTTGGAAGACGGCTCGGGCGAAGCCGTTAGCCGATTGTTCTCATCCCGGACAAGTCGGTCGGTCCGCACGAAGCATTGTGACGCGCTCCATCCGATATTGGCCTCGTAATCGGCGTCAGCTGCGGGAATATATGACCAGCTAACGTAGCAGGTTTTTGTTCCATATAACCATGGCGCTACCACTCTCGCAGAAAACATCTTCCGCGTTCCGCTGCTGATCTGACGTTCAAAGAACTTGCCTTCCTTCAGCTTTTCTGCACCGGGAATAGCAATGGGACTGAAGTCGGTAAAGTTCAGCACTACCCCGAGATGGCCGAGCTCCATAGCGGCCCCGCAGGTACCAGAATCATAATAGTTCACTGCTATCAAAAACGTGCGCAAAAGTACGCACCGCTCTCTTCCTGCCCCGAACCGTCCTGCTGACCGTATTCGTGCCTGACAGGCGTGACTTTCCCGCCTGCTGCCGGAAT
>NZ_JBNNEH010000007.1:0-277796 GCF_059801075.1 Massilia sp. LXY-5 | reverse complement strand
CAACGTATTTCTTTTTTGTGAACATTTGATAATTTAAGTAATCAAGAACCGAAGCTCTTGGCACCTTCATCAAACGCCCACACTTATCGACTGTTAATTGTTAAAGAACTTGTTCGGTACTGCCTTGCTGTGTTCTGCGAATCGTTTTGTTCGTCAGCAGCAGAGGAAGAAGATTATGAAGCAATTTCTGTTTCTCGTCAACTTCTTTTTTGCTACACCGCAGTACTTCGGCACCTGTTGTCAACACAACTACTTGATTTCGTTGTCGTTTTCAGCAGGAGGCGAATTATAGCGAAGCGACACCGAAGTGCGCAAGGCCCGTTCGTGACTTTCTACAACAGCCAGTCGATGGGCAGGAGCGAGAGGATGCGGACAGCCATTTGTCGCCAGATGCTGATGCCAGGTTCGCGGGTATGCCGGACCGCTTTTCCCTCGGAGCGCTCAATCCAGACCAGCTCGCCCTCCCCGTCGAGACGCACCTCGTATGCCCGCTCCGGCATCCGCTGTTCCAGTGCCCCGTGTAATCGTTGAGCCATGGCCGGGTTGTCGATTACAAAGCCCATTTCGGTGTTCAGGTCGATCGAACGCCGGTCCATATTGAAAGAACCGACGAATACGCTGCGGCCATCGACGCTGAATGTTTTCGCATGCAGGCTCGATGTGGAACTGCCGAGCGGTCCGCGACGGACGTCCGGCCGGTCGGCATCCCCGCTGCGGCGCAGTTCGAAGAGCTGGACACCCGCACGCAGCAGCTCGTGGCGCCGTTTGGCATAGCCGGCGTGCACTGCCGCGACGTCGGTCGCCTCCAGGGAATTGGTCAGCACACGCACCGTCACCCCGCGCCGGGCGATCGCGGCCAGGGCCGTGGCGCCTTCGCTCCCTGGTACAAAATACGGAGAGACGAGATCGAGTTGGCGCTCCGGCTGCCCCCACAGGCGCTGGAGCTGGACGACGACCCGGTCTTCCGGATCGGCCGTTCCCATGACTTTGGCCGGATCATCGCTGACGAGGCGGACAAGGCTCCATTCCAGTGGCAAGCTGCGCTGCATGAGTTGCTCGACAAATGGCGAGACCCGGATCGCCTCGAGATAGCGTTGCGCCTCGTTCCGTCCGCGTAACAGCCTCGCGCGTTCGGCCAGTGCGAGCGCAGCCTGGGGGGCGATCGTGCCGGAGTCGACGAGCATCGAAAAGGGATAGGCCGAGGCATTGTTCCAGTAACGGTCGAAGTCCTGCGACACGTCCCGGACGATCGGGCCGACGGCGAGCACATCGAGGTCCACGAACAGCATGTCGCCCGCCGCACCGAAGTATTCGTTGCCGATATTGCGTCCCCCAACGATTGTCGCCTGATTGTCGATCGTGAAGGACTTGTTGTGCATGCGCCGGTTCAGGCGGCCGAAATCGAGCATGTAGCCCAGGCCGCGCCAGGCGCGCATGCGAAAGGGGTTAAACAGGCGCACCTCGATATTCGGGTCCGCATCCAGGAGGGCCAGGACCGGATCGAGTCCGTCGGTATTGTTATCGTCCAGAAGCAGGCGGACCCGCACTCCCCGCGCGGCTGCCTCGCGCAGTGCATCGAACATCAGCACACCGGTGAGATCGTTATGCCAGAGATAGTATTGAACATCGAGACTGCGCTCCGCACTGCGCGCCAGCAGCACGCGGGCGGCAAAGGCGTCGCGGCCATCGGGCAAGGCGATGACGCCGGAGTGCCCCGGATGGGCGGCAGCGAGGGGGCCGATTGCCTGGCCCAGTTTGGTCGCACCGGTGTCGAATGGCGCCACCGTCGTGATGCGGGCGCCCGGAAGCGGAAGCGGCAGCGAACGACAGCCAACTGCCGCCGCGGCGACGATCGCGAGCGCCGCAGCCCCTTTCAACAAGGCCGGCGCCCGCATCGCTTACATCCCCTCGAAATTTGCCTTGCGCTTGGCGAGGAAGGCCGACATCCCCTCCTTCTGCGCCGGCGTACCGAAAGCCGCATGGAAGAAGCGGCGCTCGTAGCGCACGCCTTCGGTCAGCGTCGTCTCGAAGGCGCGGTTGACCGAATCCTTGATCGCCATCGCCACCGATACCGGCATCTCGGCAATGGTATTGGCCACCGCCAGCGCTTCTTCCATCAGCTTATCCGCCGGGAAGATGCGCGACACCAGCCCGGTACGCTCGGCCTCGGCCGCGTCGATCATGCGCGAGGTCAGCAGCATGTCCATCGCCTTCGCCTTGCCGATCGTGCGCGGCAAACGCTGGGTACCGCCGGCACCCGGGGTCACGCCGACCTTGATTTCCGGCTGGCCGAATTTCGCGCTGTCGGCGGCGATCAGGAAGTCGCACATCATCGCCAGTTCGCAGCCGCCGCCCAGGGCGTAGCCGGCGACGACGCCGATCACCGGTTTGCGCACGTTCAGGATGTGTTCCCAATTGCGGCCAATATAGTTACCTGGATAGGTATCGGCATACGTGTAATTGGCCATGGCCGCGATGTCGGCGCCCGCCGCGAACACTTTTTCACTGCCGGTCAGGACGATGACATTCACCGACGGGTCGGCGTCGAACTTGTACAGAGCGTCGCCCAGCTCGTTCATCATGTTGTCGTTCAGCGCATTCATCGCCTTCGGGCGGTTCAGGCGAATCACGGCGACTTTGCCGTGGTTTTCGATCAGCAGGTCAGCGTATTCCATGGGACACCTCTATATAAGGGATTGATCAGTGCCGCGATTGTAGCGCCTCCACGGCCGGGAAAGGCAGGTATCATTGCGATTTAAGCAAGCCTGGAACGAGCCGATCATCGCAACGATACGCCATACCCTCTCCCGTCTCAGCGCGGACGGCCTGCTGCAGAGCGCCGACTTCCGCCGCCTCTGGCTGAGCAGTGCGCTCACCCAGTTCGGCTCCCAGATCACCCTGCTCGCCCTGCCGATCTGCGCGGTGCTCATGCTGCATGCGACGCCGAGCCAGATGGGCACCCTGGCGGCGCTCGAATCGCTGCCCTTCCTGCTGTTCGGATTGCCGTCCGGCGTCCTGCTCGACCGCCGCCGGCGCCTGCCGATCATGATGTGCAGCGACGTGATGGTCGCGACCGCGCTGGCGAGCGTGCCGCTGGCCTGGTGGTTCGATGCGCTGACGATCGGTTGGCTGTATGCGGTCGGCTTCGTGCTCGGCACCGGGCTGACCGTCGGCGGCAGTGCCGAGCAGGTCTTCCTCACCTTCGTCGTCGGGCGCGAGCGCCTGGTCGACGCCCACGCCCGCTTCGCCGGCACCGAATCGGCCGCGCGCCTGATCGGGCCCGGCATGGCGGGCGCCCTGGTGCAGCTGCTGGGCGCGCCGATCGCCATCCTGTGCAATGTCGCTGGCTTCGTCATTTCGCTGGCCAACCTGCGCCGCATCGGAGCGCGCGAACCGGAACCTGCAGCGTCGACGGCGCATCCGCTGCACGACATCCGCGAAGGCCTGGCCTTCGTGTGGCGCCATCCGGTTTTGCGTACCCTCGCCTGCACGGCGGGCGCCTGGCATTTCCTGTTCTATGGCTATCTGGCCTTGCACGTGCTGTTCGCCACCCGCGTACTGGGCATGGCGCCGGGCGTGATGGGGACGGCGCAGATGCTCGGCGGCGCCGGCATCCTGGCCGGCTCGATCCTCGTGAAACCCTTGTCGGCACGGTTCGGCACCGGGCGCGCAATCCTCGCCGGTTTATGTGTGTGCGCGCTGGGCTTCGTGCTGATGCCGGCGATTCCCACTGCCCTGCTGGGCAGCGCGGCAGCGACCGCCTTCGCCTACGGCAGCGTCGTGTTCCTGCTCGACTGCGGCGCGACCCTGTTCTTCGTACCCTACATCGCCCTGCGCCAGCGCGTGACGCCGGATGCCGTACTCGGCCGGATGGTGGCGACCATGCGCTCGCTGACCGTGGCCAGCGCTCCACTGGGCGCGCTGGCGGCCGGGGCACTGGCCGAGCGTTTCAGCGTGCGTACCGGCCTGGCCTGCGTGGCTGCGGGTGCGCTCGTGCTGACGGTGGCGGCGCTGGCCGGCACCCGGCTGCGCGATGTGAACGACTGAGGTGAACGACTGATCCTTACTTCGGCAACAGCACCCACACATTCCCGCGCTGCTTCATCCGCCCCGCATATTCGGCCGCATTGCCACCGAAGCCGAAGAAGAAATCGGCCCGCACCGCCCCGCGGATGGCGCCGCCGGTATCCTGCGCCATCATCAGGCGCTGGATCGGTGCGCCATCCACAGGATGCGTGGTGGAGAGGAACAGCGGCGCGCCCAGCGGCACCTGGCCCGGGTCGACCGCCACCGAACGCTCCGGCGTCAGCGGCACGCCGAGCGCGCCTTTCGGGCCGACGCTCGGGTCGGGCAGGCGCTCCTCGCGGAAGAAGATATAGCTCGGATTGACGTTCAGGAGTTCCTGGCGCCGCGCCGGGTGGGTCGCAATCCACTCCTTGATGCTCTGCGCCGAGACGCCGTCGGCCGGCAATTCTCCCTGCTCCACCAGCCAGCGCCCGATCACTTTATAGGGATGGCCGTTCTGGTCGGCGAAGGCGATGCGCACCGTTTCTCCGGTGTCGTCGAGGCGGACCCGGCCCGAACCTTGCACCTCGAGGAAGAAGGCCTCGACCGGGTCGTCGACCCAGACCAGTTCCTTGCCGTTCAAGGGCGCGCGCTCGATCTCGGCACGGGTGCTGTACGGGACCACGGTTTTACCCACCAGGCGGCCGCGCAGGCGCATGTTCTTCAGGCTCGGATAAGCGGACGCCAGGTCGACCGTGATCAGGTCGTCCGGGACCCGGTACAGCGGGGTCTGGAAGGCGCCGCCGCGCTTGCGCGCGCCGCGCAGCATCGGCTCGTAATAGCCGGTGATCAGGCCGGTGTCGGCGCCGTCGGGCATGCGCATCTGGTTCGGCACGAAATACGTCTCGAAATAGCGGCGGATGGCGGCGTTATCGCGCGCATCGACGCCAGGCGCCGCCGCGCAGGCCGGGCTCCACTGCGGCTTCTTCGCCAGCACGCGGCAGGAGGCGATGAACGCCGGCCAGGCCTGGCGCAGGTCGTCGCCCTGCCAGCCGGGCAGCGATTCGAAGGAAACCGGGGTCATCGGCGGCACGGGCGGCGGGGTCGGGGTCGGGACCGGAATCGCGACCGGGCCGACCGGCGGCGGCATTACGATGTCGGGCTGCTTCGATGGCGGCGGTGGGACCGGTTGCTGTTTCACCGGCGGTGGCGCGGTCGGCGGCGTGCCGCAGGCGGCCAAAAGAAGGGCGACGAGGGCGAGCGAAGTGGATAAACTGCGTGGTACTCTGCGGCGTATCGATTGCATAAGGACAGTCTATGTGGATCTTGATGTTGGAAGCGGGCGTGGCGTTCTTCCTGCTCGTGTTGATCGTCTGGTGGACGATGTTCCACGGCCGCCCCGAAACCCGCAAGCGGCCGCTGCGCCAGGAGGACGAGCCGCCGCGCGCGCCGTAGAGCCTGGGCGCTTAATGCAGCATGCTCGGCAGCGTCAGCACGAATTCCGGAATCCTGACTTCGAAGCGGTGGCCGTCCTCGGCCACGCAGAAGTACTCGCCGTGCATCGAGCCCTGCGGCGTGCCCAAGGGCGTGCCGCTCGAGTATTCGAACTCTTCGCCCGGTTTCAGCAGCGGCTGGTGCCCGACCACGCCCAGACCCGACACTTCCTGGACCCGGTTGTTGGCGTCGGTGATGACCCAGTGGCGCGAGATCAGCTGGGCCGGTACCTCGCCCGTATTGCGGATCGTGATCGTGTAGGAAAACAGATATTCGTCCTGATCCGGCTTGCTTTGCTCGGCCAGGTACTTGGTACGGACGGTAACGGTGAAATCGTAGGTAGCCACGGCTTCCTTCTTTCTTATTGGTGGAGACGCGGGTGCGCAAAAGCCCATGATACCCCGCCAGGCAAAACGGGGCAGCGCAGGTGGGTATAACAGCGCGGAATCGGCTCGGCGTAAAATAGCGGCTTCAACCAACCGCACTGCCACGCAGTGCCACCTTACTTATGACCACCTACCGCATCGCTCCCAGCATCCTGTCCGCCGATTTCGCCCGCCTGGGCGAGGAAGTCCGCAACGTCGTCGAGGCAGGCGCCGACATCATCCACTTCGACGTGATGGACAACCATTACGTGCCGAATCTCACCATCGGCCCGCTGGTCTGCCAGGCGATCCGCCCGCACGTGCAGGTGCCGATCGACGTCCACCTGATGGTGAAGCCGGTCGACCGCATCATCCCCGACTTCGCGAAAGCCGGCGCCAACATCATCACCTTCCACCCGGAAGCGTCCGAGCACATCGACCGCACGCTGCAGCTGATCCGCGACCACGGCTGCAAGGCCGGCCTGGTGTTCAACCCGGGCACGCCGATGCACTACCTCGAGCACGTGATGGACAAGATCGACATGATCCTGATCATGTCGGTCAACCCGGGCTTCGGCGGCCAGTCCTTCATCCCGGAAGCGCTGAAGAAGATCGCGATCGCGCGCCGCCTGATCGACGAATCGGGCCGCGACATCATGCTGGAAGTCGATGGCGGCATCAAGGCCGAGAACATCGCAGCGGCCGCCGCCGCCGGTGCCGACACCTTCGTTGCCGGCTCGGCCATCTTCGGCAAGCCCGACTACAAGGCCGTGATCGACGCCATGCGCGCCGAACTGGCAACGGTCGGCAAGTAATGCGTCCCGCTTTCGGAAACACTGCGGCGGCCATCAGGGCCGCCATCATCGATCTCGACGGCACGATGCTCGACACCGTGCCCGACTTTGAACTGGCCCTGAACGGCATGCGCGCCGAATTCAAGCTCGCGCCGATCGGGCAGGACATCATCAAGCCCATGGTCGGCAAGGGTTCCGAGAAGCTGATCCGCGACGTGCTGGCGCTCGACTACGATGCCGCCCGCATCGATGCTGTTTTTGACGAGGCGATGGCGTCTTACCAGCGCCATTACCTCGCGATCAACGGCGAGAGAAGCGTGCTCTACGAGGGCGTGCTCGAGGGCCTGGCGGCGCTGCGCGATCTCGGCCTGCGCCTGGCCTGCGTGACCAACAAGCCGATCGCGTTCGCCACGCCGCTGCTGGCGCAAAAGGGGCTCGCGCCCTTTTTCGAGCTGGTCTACGGCGGCGACTCGCTGCCGCGCAAAAAGCCCGATCCCCTGCCCCTGCTGCAGGTGTGCGCGGATTTCGACCTGGCGCCGTCAGCCGTGGTCGCGATCGGCGACTCCTCGAACGATGCCGAAGCGGCGCGCGCGGCGCGTTGCTATGTGCTCACAGTGCCATATGGTTATAACCACGGAAGGCCTGTGCAAGACATCGATTCCGATGGTATAGTTAATTCGCTACTGGATGCCGCCGAGCTCGTTCGTGCGCACAACAGCACCGAAAACTAACTCATCTATACATGTTCTCCATTAAAAAACTCACCGTCAACCAGACCGGCGCCCTTGAGGCCTGGGTCTGGCGACGCTGGCAATCCTGGGCTAACTGAACCCGTCTTGATTGCTGCCGGCTGCACGTACGCCGGCAGGTTTTTTACCACCACCGCCGCCCATCCTCCCCTTCAAACGTGGCGGCCCGGAGAAGAACATGACCGAACTCGAATTCAAATCGCTGGCCAACCAGGGCTATAACCGCATTCCGCTGATCGCCGAAGCCTTCGCCGATCTGGAAACGCCGCTGACCCTGTACCTGAAACTGGCGCAGTCGCAGAACACCGGCAAGAACACCTTCCTGCTCGAATCGGTCGTCGGCGGCGAGCGCTTCGGCCGCTATTCCTTCATCGGCCTGCCGGCAAAGACGCTCCTGCGCAGCAGCGGCAACCTGACGGAAATCGTCACCAACGGCAGCGTTGTCGAAACCCATGAGGGCAACCCGCTCGACTTCATCGAAACCTATCAGTCGCGTTTCAAGGTCGCGCTGCGACCGGGCATGCCGCGTTTCTGCGGCGGCCTGGCCGGCTACTTCGGCTACGACACGGTACGCCACATCGAGCGCAAGCTGGCCGGCAAGGCCCCAGCCGACCCGCTCGGCCTGCCCGACATCCAGCTGATGGTGACCGAAGAGCTGGCCGTGATCGACAACCTGTCCGGCAAGCTGTATTTGATCGTCTACGCCGATACGGCGCAGCCGGAAGCCTTTGCCAAGGCGCGCCAGCGCCTGAAAGACCTGCGCGTGATGCTGCGCCGGAGCGTCGAGGCGCCCGTCACGACGGCCTCGGTGCGGACCGAAGCGGTGCGCGAATTCAGCAAGGAAGATTACTTGAAAGCGGTGGCGACGGCCCACGAATACGTGATGGCCGGCGACCTGATGCAGGTTCAAATTGGCCAGCGCATCCGCAAGCCGTATGTCGATTCGCCTTTGTCCCTGTACCGCTCGCTGCGTTCGCTGAACCCGAGCCCGTACATGTATTACTACAATTTCGGCGACATGCAGATTGTCGGCGCCTCGCCCGAGATTTTGGTGCGCAATGAAACCTCGGCCGCCGGCGAGCGCAAGGTCACGCTGCGCCCGATCGCCGGCACCCGTCCGCGCGGCGCGACCCCGGAACGCGATGCCGAACTGGCGGCCGAGCTGCTGGCCGACCCGAAGGAAATCGCCGAACACGTGATGCTGATCGACCTGGCGCGCAACGACATCGGCCGCATCGCCGACACCGGTACCGTGAAAGTCACGGACCGGATGGTCATCGAAAAATACTCGCACGTGCAGCACATCGTCTCGAACGTCGAAGGCGCCTTGAAGGAAGGCATGTCGAACCTGGACGTGCTGCGCGCGACCTTCCCCGCCGGTACGCTGACGGGCGCGCCGAAGGTGCGGGCGATGGAGATCATCGACGAACTCGAGCCGACCAAGCGCGGCATCTACGGTGGCGCCTGCGGTTATCTCTCCTTCGGCGGCGAAATGGACGTGGCGATCGCGATCCGCACCGGCGTGATCAAGGACGGCAATTTGTACGTGCAGGCCGCGGCCGGCATCGTCGCCGACTCGATCCCCGAAATGGAATGGCAGGAAACCGAAGCGAAGGCGCGCGCCGTGCTGCGCGCGGCCGAACAAGTGCAAGACGGACTGGATGGGGAGATCTGACATGCTGCTCATGATCGACAACTACGATTCCTTCACCTACAACATCGTCCAGTATTTCGGCGAGCTGGGTGAAGAAGTGCGCACCGTGCGCAACGACGAAGTCACGATCGGCGAGATCGCGGCCATGAAGCCGGACCGCATCTGCATCTCGCCCGGCCCGAAAGCGCCGGTTGACGCGGGCGTCTCGGTCGACGTCATCAAGGAATTCCAGGGCAAGCTGCCGATCCTCGGCGTCTGCCTCGGACACCAGGCGATCGGCGAAGCCTTCGGCGGCAAGATCGTGCGCGCCAAGCAGGTCATGCACGGCAAGACCTCGATGATCGCGCACACCGGCGTCGGCGTGTTCCATGGCATACCGAGCCCCTTCACCGTGATCCGCTACCACTCGCTGGCGATCGAGCGTGCTTCTTTACCTGCCTGCCTCGAGGTGACCGCCTGGACCGACGACGGCGAGATCATGGGCGTACGCCACAAGGAATTCGACATCCAGGGCGTGCAGTTCCACCCCGAGTCGATCCTGTCGGAATACGGCCACGCGCTGTTCAAGAACTTCCTCGAGGGCCGCTGAGCCCTGCCGCGCCTAAGCGGCGCGCCCCCGGCGCTACGCTCAGGTGCGGTTCTTAACTTCTACTGTTACTGGAACGTCCATGCCGATCACCCCACAAGAGGCGCTGCTGCGCTGTATCGAACACCGCGAGATCTTCCACGACGAGATGCTGCACCTGTTCCGCCAGATCATGTCGGGCGAGATGTCGCCGACCATGGTTGCGGCACTGACCATGGGCCTGCGCGTCAAAAAGGAAACCATCGGAGAGATCACGGCCGCCGCGCAAGTCATGCGCGAATTCTCGACCAAGGTGCCGATGGCCGACACGACCCATCTGCTCGACATCGTCGGCACCGGCGGCGACGGCGCGAATACCTTCAATATCTCCAGCGCGTCGATGTTCGTGGCGGCTGCCGCCGGTGCGCGCGTGGCCAAGCATGGCGGGCGCAGCGTCTCGTCTTCCTCGGGCAGCGCCGACCTGATCGAAGCGCTCGGCGCCCAGATCGATTTAAAGCCGGAACAGATCGCGCAATCGATCGCGCAGACCGGCATCGGCTTCATGTTCGCGCCGAATCACCATGCGGCCATGAAGCACGTGGCGCCGGTGCGCCGCGAGCTGGGCGTGCGCAGCATCTTCAATATTCTCGGACCGCTGACCAATCCGGCCGGCGCGCCGAACATCCTGATGGGCGTGTTCCACCCCGACCTGGTCGGCATCCAGGTGCGCGTATTGCAGCGCCTCGGCGCCCAGCATGCGATGGTGGTCTGGGGCCGCGACAACATGGACGAAGTCTCGCTCGGCGCCGGCACCCTCGTCGGCGAACTGGTGAACGGAGAGATTCGCGAATACGAAATCCATCCGGAAGATTACGGCCTGTCGATGATCGCCAGCCGCAACCTGAAAGTGGCGAATACCGAAGAATCGAAAGTGCGCGTGATGGAAGCGCTGCGCGGCGAGCCCGGACCGGCCACCGATATCGTGGCACTGAATGCCGGCACGGCCTTGTATGCAGCCGGGGTATCCGCATCGATCGAGGACGGTTTGGCGAAAGCGCGTGCGACAATTGCATCCGGCGCGGCCTTGGCCAAGCTCGAACAATTCGTTAACGTCACGCGCCAGCTGGGCGCTCAAACATAAGAAAAGGCACGCATATGTTGGGGATTCACGATCTGCCGCTGTTTATCATTTCCGGACTTCTCCTCAACATCATGCCCGGGCCCGATTCGCTCCTGATCATGACGCGCAGCGCCACCCAAGGCTGGCGCGCGGGCTGCGCGGCGGCGCTGGGCATCGGGACCGGCACCCTGGTCCACATCTTCGCCGCGGCGCTCGGCCTGTCGGCGGTGCTGGCGACTTCCGCCACCGCGTTCACGGTCGTGAAGCTGGTCGGCGCGGCCTATGTCCTCTACATGGCGGTCGGTCTGCTGCGCAGCCGAAAGCAGGAAGGGGCTGCCGC
This sequence comes from Massilia sp. LXY-5, assembly GCF_059801075.1. NCBI lineage: Bacteria > Pseudomonadati > Pseudomonadota > Betaproteobacteria > Burkholderiales > Oxalobacteraceae > Massilia > Massilia sp. LXY-5. Next base: position 266,710 of record NZ_JBNNEH010000007.1, on the reverse strand, counting down.
GCCGCTTGCGCTGCCGGCCCTCCCCTATCGAAAAATCTTCGCCCAGGGTTTTCTGACCAATGTGCTGAACCCGAAGGTCGCGATCTTCTTCCTCGCCTTCGTACCGCAATTCATTACCGCCGATGCGCCGAACAAGGCACTCGCCTTCATGGTCCTCGGCTGCATTTTTAATTTCAACGGCATGCTCTGGTGCGGCGCGCTGGCGCTCACGACCGCGAAGGCGAGCGCACGCATCAAGCTCAGCCCGGCCGTCTCGCTCTGGCTCAACCGCGTCACCGGCGGCCTGTTCGTCTGGCTCGGCGTCAAGCTCGCCCTGTCCAAGTCACACTGAAAGTTTTCACGTATGTCCGATATCCTCAATAAAATCCTCGCGGTCAAAGCCGATGAAGTGGCGGCCGCCAAAAAATACCGCGATCTGGCCAGCCTGCGCCGCGAAGTGGAAGGCGACAGCGAGCTGCGTTCCGGCATCCGCGGCTTCGAAGCGAGCCTGCGCAAGAACATCGCCGCCGGCCGCGCCGGCGTGATCGCCGAAATCAAGAAAGCCTCGCCCTCGAAAGGCGTGCTGCGTCCGGACTTCCGTCCTGCGGACATCGCGGAGAGCTATGCCAATGCTGGGGCTGCTTGCTTGTCGGTGCTGACCGACGTACAGTTCTTCCAGGGCTCGGTTGATTATCTGCGCCAGGCGCGCGCGGCCGTCGAGCTGCCCGTGATCCGCAAGGATTTTATTGTAGACATGTACCAAGTGTACGAAGCGCGCGCGATGGGGGCCGATGCGATCCTCCTGATCGTCTCCGCGCTCGATCACGGCCTGATGGCGGAATTGGAAGCCTGTGCCCAGGAACTTGGCATGGATGTGCTGGTCGAAGTACATGACGGCGATGAGTTGACCGCGGCGCTGAAATTAAAAACGCCGCTGGTCGGCATCAACAACCGCAACCTGCGCACCTTCGAGGTCTCGCTCGACACGACCATCGGCCTGCTGCCGCGTATCGGCAGCGAGCGGCTGGTGGTGACCGAGTCGGGCATCATGGTGCCGGGAGATGTAGAGCGCATGCGCGCGGCGAACGTGCACGCGTTCCTGGTGGGCGAAGCCTTCATGCGTGCTTCCGACCCTGGCGCCGAACTTCGACGGTTATTCGACTGATTATGTTCACTTCCATCCGCACCCGGGCCGCTCTCCTCCTTCTACTGGCAGCCCTGGGCGGATGCAGCACGGTCCAGCCCGTCGCTTCCACTGCCAGGCGCATCGTCGCCGCCATCCTCCCCACGCCCAAGACCGAGGCGCCCGTACCGCCGCCCTCGCATACGCTCGACGCCTACAAGGCCGAGGTGGCGCATCACGTCATGCGCGCCAACAACGGCCAGACCTTCAGCGGCCGCCTGCCGCCGATGCTGCCGGCGATCGTCGTCGTCAACATCACGGTGGGGGAAGACGGGGAGTTGCAGGATGTCGTCGTGCAGCGCTCGCGCGACCCGAGCGCCTCGGAAGTGGCGCTGGCATCGATGCGGCGCAGCGGGCCCTTGCCGCGGCCGTCCAGGCTGCTGATCGCGAACATGCGGGCGCTGACGTATTCGGAGACCTTCTTGTTCGACGACCAGTATCGGTTTCAGTTGCGGTCCCTGGCCGGGCCGCAATGAATCGATATGGCCGGCGTAACGTAGGGTGGGCATTCATGGCCACGCGGACGTTCGCACGGTGTTGGTTCGTGAACGCGGCGATAACGCGTTCACACCCGACGCGTTATCGCGGATTTTCCGGATACGTTTTCGATGCGCGAACCCTTACCGCCCCATCACATTCAACACCGCCATGCTCATCGCCTGCGCCGCCGTCTTGATCGACGGCTCCGGCACCGGCGCATAAAACGGCGAGTGATTGAACGCAATCGGCTTGCCGCCTTCACGTGACGCCTCTTCCACCATCTTCGGGTCGTACACGCCGGTGAAGAAGAACATCGAGGGCACGCCCTGGTTCACGTACTGCGAAAAATCCTCGCTCGCCGTCATGGCCGGCATGCGCTGGGCCTTGGCGTCGCCAAAGGCGTCCTTGAACACGGCTTCGGTCCTGGTCACCAGCGCTTCGCTGTTGACGATCGCCGCGCCGCCGCTGATCAGCTGCACGTCGGGCGCCGGGGCGCCGGCCATCGCGGCCGAGGCGTTGGCGACGCGGCGCACGCCCTCTAACAGCTTGGCGCGCACCGCCGGGCTGTAGGAGCGGATCGTGCCGCGCACCTGCACGCTGTCGGGAATGATATTACCGACCGTGCCGCCCTGGATCGCGCCGATCGTCACCACGCCGAATTCCTTCGGGTCCTTCTCGCGGCTCACCACCGTCTGCACATCGACCACGAAACGCGCCGCAATCGTGATCGGATCGAGCGATTTATCCGGCGCCGAGCCATGGCCGCCGCGGCCCTTGAAGACGATCTCGATCGCATCGGAATTCGAGGACACGGCGCCGGCGTTGTAACCCACCGTGCCGTAGGCCAGCGGCCAGGAGTGCAGCGCGAACGCGTAGTCCGGTTTCGGGAAGCGCTTAAACAGGCCATCGTCCAGCATCGCCTTGGCGCCCGATACGGTTTCCTCGGCCGGCTGGCCGATGAAGACCAGGGTGCCCTTCCACTGCGATTTCAGCTCCACCAGCGTACGTGCGGCGCCGAGCCAGCTGGCCATGTGGATGTCGTGGCCGCAGCTGTGGGTGACGAAGCTCTCGCCGCCGTTGCTCTGCGCCTTCGCGCGGCTGGCATAAGGCAGGCCGGTCTTCTCTTCCATCGGCAGGCCATCGAGCTCGGTGCGCACCAGCACCGTCGGCCCGGCCCCGTTTTTATACACCGCGACGATGCCGGTCTTGCCGACTTTTTCGGTCACCTCGAAGCCGAGCTTGCGCATCTCGGCGGCCAGCTTGCCCGCCGTGCGCACTTCCTGGAAGGCGATCTCCGGATGGGCATGCAGGTCCTTGTAGACGGTGTCCAGCCACGGGTACATGCTGTCGACGCGCGTTCTGACGTCGGTCTTCAACGGTGCGGGAAGCTGGGCCAGCGCGGGAAGTGCAGCGAGGGCCAGGACTGCGGCGGCGATGGGCTTTATCAAGGTGAACCTCTCCATGGAAGGATCAGAATGCGCTTGGGCGCGGAAGAGCAACCGACTTCTTGCCCGCGACGGCCGGCGACAGGGTAATCCCCGGCACGCGCTCGCCCTGAAGGGTGACGTCAAAACTCATCAGCTCGTCGCGGCGGAAGGCGTGCACGGCGAGCTTGTCGCCCACGCGGTAGCGCGACAGCAGCGCGTCGACATTCGACGGATTGCCGTTCACGCGCAAGCCGTCGATCGCAATGAGGACGTCCAGCGCCGACAGGCCGGCCTGGTGCGCCGCCCCGCCCTCGTGCACCTGGGTCAGCTTGGCGCCGAGGGCATCGCGGCCGATGCCCGCGTCGAGTGAGGGCTTGCCGCTCTTGCGCTCGTCGAGCAGCTTGATGCCGAAGGGCGCGAACAGTTTCACCAGCGGCAGGTCGTCCGTGCCGCGCACGAATTTGTCGAACAGGTTGCGCAGTTTCAGGCCGCTGACCTCATCGAACAGCGCCTCGACTTCGCTCTCCGTCACGCCGCGCCCGACGCCCGCATAGAAATCGCGGCCAAAGCGTTCCCACAGCGCGCGCATGACGTCGTCCAGCGTTTTCGCGCCGGCCGTTTTGGCGCGGATGGTCAGGTCGAACGCGAGCGCGATCAGCGATCCCTTGCTGTAATAACTGATGATCGCGTTCGGCGAATTCTCGTCCTGGCGGTAGTACTTGCTCCAGGCGTCGAAACTCGAATCGGCCACACTTTGCTTGGTGCGCCCGCTGCCGCGCAGCACACTGCCGATGGTTTTCCCGAGCAGCTTCAGATAGGTCGCTTCCTTGATGATCCCGGCGCGTACCAGCATCAGGTCGTCGTAGTAACTGGTGAATCCCTCGAAGAGCCACAGCAGCGGCGTGTAGTTCTCGACCTGCAGGTCGTAGGGCGCGAACACGGCCGGCTTGATGCGCTTGACGTTCCAGGTGTGGAAGTACTCGTGGCTGCACAGGCCGAGGAATTTCAGGTAGCCCTCGTTCGGCTCGCCCGTCTGCGGCGATGCGGTGCTCGGCAAATCGGCGCGGGCGCAGATCAGGGCGGTCGAGGCGCGGTGTTCGAGGCCCCCGTAACCGTCGCCGACGGCCATCGTCATGAAGACATAGCGGTCGACCGGCGCCTTTTTCGTGCCTGGCTCGAACAGGGCGATCTGCGCTTCGCAAATCGCCTTCAGGTCGGCCTGCAGGCGGCCCATGTCCAGGTTCGGCACGCGGCCGGTGATGACGATGTCGTGCGGGATGCCGTGCGCCTTGAAGGTGCTGAGGGCAAAGTCGCCCATCTCGACCGGATGGTCGATCAGTTCGTCGTAGTTGGCGGCGACATAGGTCCCGAAGCCGTAGCGCTTCGCGCCGAGTTCCTTCATCGCAGTGGCGACGCGCCAGGTCTTCGTGGCCGGGTCGCCCGGGCGCTGGATGTCGACTTCGTGTGCGCCCTCTTCCTGGCCGATGACGCGCAGGAAGACGCTGGTGCCGTTGAAGAAGCCGTGGGTCTGGTCGAGGTGGGCGGCGCGCACCGACAGGTCCCAGGCATAGACTTCGTAGTGCAGCGTCAGCGGACCATCGCTCGGTGCCGCCTGCCAGGCATGCTTGTCGAGCTTCGTGAGCGGCACCGTTGCACCATTCGATTCGGCGCGGATGCGCACGATGTTGCGCGCGAACTCGCGGATCATGTAGCTGCCCGGGATCCAGGCCGGCAGCGCGAATGTCTGCCCTTCGGGGCTGGGCGCCGGCACGGTGACGGTGACGTTGAACAGGTGGCCCGCCAGGTCTTTCGGGACGATGGTGTAGTGGATGGCGCTCTGTTTTTTCTGGGCTGTTTTTTTCATGATCACGTAAGGACGGGCTGATTTCCGCTAGTGTAACGGATTCGCCACCGCTTACAACGCGGAGGCAAACGCCTTCATGCCAGGTCGCCCGGGGTGTCGATGTCGCGCAGGATGCCCGGATCGTCCACCGCCACTTCCACCACGGGCGCGGATTTCAGCAAGGCGCGCGCGCCATGCTCGCCCTCCAGCGCCAGGAGGGCCGGCAAGTGACGCGCGCCGAAGGCGACCGGATTGCCACGCCGCCCTTCGAACACGGGTGCGGCGATGTCCGCGCCCTCCTCCAGCGCGGCGAGCAGGGCGCGCAGCGTCGCCGGCGCCACATACGGCATGTCGCCCAGCGCCACCAGCCAGGCGTCGGCCTGCGGCAGCGAATGCGCGATCGCGGTGACCAGCGAGGCGGCCATGCCGCTGTCGGCCTCTTCGCAGAGCACGACCTCGCAGCCAGGCGCACGCAAGGCCGCGGCCACGCCGCCGTCCTGCGGCGGCACGACGGCGATCACACGCGATAAAACAGAAAGTAGATTGCGGGCGCTGGCGACGACCATCGGCTCGCCGCCGGCGAGCGGCTGCAGCAGCTTGTTGCGCAGGCCTTCAGGATCGAAGCGGCGTCCACGTCCAGCCGCCAGCAGGATGCCGACGGGATTCATGCGGAAGCGCCCTTATGCCAGCGTGGTAGCCGCATCCTTGATCGCGGCGCGGATGCGCTGGTAGGTGCCGCAGCGGCAGATATTGCCGCTCATGGCGTTGTCGATGTCGGCATCGGTCGGCGCCTGATTGGTCCGCAGCAGCGCGGTGGCGCTCATCACCTGGCCGCTCTGGCAGTAGCCGCACTGCGGCACGTCGTGGCGGATCCAGGCCGCCTGCACGGCCTTGCCGACGGCATCGGCACTCATCGCCTCGATCGTGGTGAGCTTGTGGCCCACGGCGCTGGCGACCGGCGTGATGCAGGAGCGGATCGGCGCGCCGTCCAGGTGCACGGTGCAGGCGCCGCACAGGGCGGCGCCGCAGCCGAACTTGGTGCCGGTCAGGTTCAGGTTGTCGCGCAGCGCCCACAAAATCGGCGTGGACGGGTCGGCGTCGACCTGCGTGTCACGCCCGTTGACGTTCAGCTGGACCATTTATTTGATCGAGTTCAGCTTCGCTTCCAGCGCCGGCAGGTCGACCGCGCCCGGGATGCGGGTGCCGTCGGTGAAGAAGATCGCCGGGGTGCCCTGGATATTGAGCTTGTGGCCCAGTTCGACGATCTTCTCGTTCGGGGTCTCGCAGCTGGCAGGCGCCGCCGGCGGCAGCTTGCCGTTGACCATCCAGTCGTCCCAGGCCTTGACCCGGTTCGGCGCGCACCAGATGTTCTTCGACTTCACGAACGAATCCTCGGACAGGATGTTGTACATGAAGGTGTAGATGGTGACGTTGTCGAGCTCCTTGAGCGTGGTCTGGCGCAGGCGCTTGCAGTAGCCGCAGTTCGGGTCTTCGAACACGGCGATCGTGCGCTTGCCGTCGCCCTTCACCTGCTTCAGCGCGGAGGCGAACGGCAGGTCGGAGAACTTGATCTTGGTGAGGTCGTCGACCCTGGCCTTGGTCAGGTTCTTCGAGCTTTTCGCCTCGTACACCTGGCCGATGAACAGGAATTCGCCCTTCTTGTCCGCGTACAGGATGTCGGAACCGATGCGCAGTTCGTACAGGCCGCTGTATGGCGTTTCCGTGATCGAGTCGATCTTGGCCCCACCCAGGCGCGGCTCGATGTTCTTGCGGATGTTCGCTTCCGTCGTATTCTCGGCACCCACGCACGACGCCATCAGGCCCGTCGCCGCCAGCACGGCGATCTTGGTTTTCAACATCACTATCTTGTTCCTTAAGGTTTTACTGTCCGATGGCGTGCGCCATCAGGCGACGCTTTATGAAGGGCAACTTGTCGAGCAAGTTTAATCCCAAATTGCGTGCAATGCGCAAGGGTTCCAGGTTGGCGCCGAATAAACGCTCCAGTCCGTCGGTCGCCAGTTGCATGAGCAACACATCTTCCTTGCGCGCCCGCGCATAACGCGCCAGCACGCGCTCGTCGCCGATCGCCCGGTGCTCCTCACGTTCGCCGATAACGCGCAGCAGGTCGACGATGTCGCCGAAGCCCAGGTTCATCCCATGCCCGGCCAGCGGATGCACCGCATGCGCAGCGTCGCCGATCAGGGCGACGTGCGGTGCCGTCAGGGCATGGGGACGCACCAGCGCCAGCGGCACCGCCTTGAACGATTCCGGCTGCAGCGGGCGCAAAGCACCGAGCGGCGCGTCCGCATATTCGCACAGGCGCACGGCCAGTTCGCCCATCGACTCGTCCATCAGGGTGGCGGCCAGGGTTTCCGGCGCCGACCAGACGAGCGAGACCCGGTTGCCCGGCAGCGGCAGCAGCGCGATGATGCCGTCGCTGCAGGTAAACCACTGGTGGGCGACGCCGTGATGCGGCTTTTCGCAGGAAAAATTGGTGACGATCGCCTTCTGGTGGTAGGAGCGGTAGTCGATGCCGATGTCGCACTGCCCGCGCACCCAGGAATCGCGGCCGTCGGCGCCGATTACCAGTTTCGCATCGATGCGGCGCCCGTCTTCCAGCTCCACGGCTGCTCCCTCGGGACCGCAGGTCAGGCGCGTGCCGCAGCCTTTGACGATCTCGACCTTGTGCGCGAATTTCAGGGCGGCGTCGAGCGCGCTATTCAAATTGCTGTCCTCGACGATCCAGGCCAGCGCGCCGGTATGGGCGCCAAAGGCGTCGAATCCCAGGCTGCCGCCGTTCTTGCCGTCGCCGTTGACCGCCATCGCATCGACCGGCGCCACGCGGCCCGCATCGAGCGCATCCCACACTTTTAATGAGGCCAGCAGGTCGCGCGCCGTGTGGTTCAGCGCATAGACGCGCACGTCCCAGGGGCGTTCGCCGCCGGTGACGGCTTCGTTCTGCGCGTTGGCGGCCGGAACCAGCAGCGTGACGCTGTGCCCGGCCTGGGCGAAGCCGAGTGCCGCCGTCTTGGCGATGGCGCCATTGCCGACGATGCAGACGTCGCTTCGGATGGAAACGGAGGAGGAAGTTGGGGTCGTCATGCCTGGCATTATAGCGGCATGCGCAGTGCGCACCTCAGGTGCAACCGGCGAGGCCGGCCGGCGCCCCCTCCGAAGAAAGTTGCAACGGGGACTTGCAGAGCCGCGAGCGGCTGGCTATAATCATGCCTCTCTTGGCCTGGTAGCTCAGTTGGTAGAGCAGAGGATTGAAAATCCTTGTGTCGGTGGTTCGATTCCGCCCCGGGCCACCAAGAATTCAGCATTGGCAACGATGCAAACAAAAACGCCACCTTCGGGTGGCGTTTTTGTTTTGTGCCTTTGCTTACCCACCAGCTTGCTATGATTGGCCAGGTGACTGGACGGGGCAAACATGACAAACACGATGCATTGGCGATGGCCTCTTTATGCCTTGCTTGGCGCGGGTGCCGCGCTGGCGCTGCACCGCACCCGTAGCCGACATCATCGCCAGCGCCAGATGCAGCACGGCCAGATCCGCGAATTGCAAAGCCTTCGATGGAAGGTCAACGGCCAACACATGCATGCCCGCGTTGCCACCGGCACTGCCCGCCTGGGGACGCTACCGGCAGTCATGATCCACGGCCTGGGCGTGTCCGGCGCCTATTTCATCCCGGCGGCACAACGGCTGGCCACGGAATTCGACGTCTACGTCCCTGACCTTCCAGGACATGGCCTGAGCGACACACCTGAAGTCCAGCCTGACATCCCCGGACTCGCGCAAGCATTGATCGACTGGATGGATTGCACAGGCATCGCAAAGGCCTGCCTGGTTGCGCACTCCATGGGCTGCCAGGTTGCCGTCGAGGCCGCACTTCGCCATCCCGGACGGATCGGCCGGCTGGTCCTGATCGCTCCGGTACCCGATCCGGCAGCACGCAGCACATTGCAGCAAGTTGGCCGCTTCGCCATGGGCGGAATCTTTGAACGCCCATCGCTGGTCCCGCAGGTGATCAAGGATTATCTGCGCATGGGTAGCCGGTTCGTCCCGGAGTTCCATGACATGCTGGCTTATCCCATCGAAGCGAAGCTGCCGGACATCGCGTCACCAGTCATGCTGATACGCGGCGAACACGACGCCATCGCTCCCCAATCCTGGCTCAACGAAGCCGCCAGGCTGCTTCGCGCAGCGCCCCCAGTCGTGATTCCGCGCTGGGGCCATGCCGTTCATTACAGCGGAGCAGACCAGGTCGCGGCGGCAATCCGTCCTTTTCTTGGCGGCTTGCCATCTGCCTAGCAATTCACCCAGCCGCAACGTCCACTCGTCGATTCGACCCTCAGTTTTTCTTTTCCCTGAATTCAACATCAATCACCTTGCCCTCATCGGTTCGTGATGGAGGATTCCGGCCCGCAGCAAATTTGAAGATGGACGATTTCAGGCGACCGAACATGGCCCGCCTCAGCCAGGGGTAGGAAAGCAGAAAAGCGGTAGCGAAACCGATCACCAGGGCGGACAGGTATTCGGCTTGCGACAGAAAGCTCAGCAAGCACAGTGCGAGCAGGCTCACGATGACTGGTCGACGGGCAGGTTTGGGTAATAGACCGACAGTGCGCAACTTCCCTTTGCTAAACCAGGGGATTCTTGCAAACAAAACGCCAAGCAGCAGTCCCGCCATGGCGCGACTAGTGCCGAGATGATCGGCCAACACCCCGACGACAAGAAAACCGGTGTAGGTCATGGTGCCGGCCAAGGCTGCCAGCGCCAATAGGACGGCTGTGAGCGCCAGCCTTGGCATACGCCAGGCCGCTGTGACTAAGTAAGCTAGGATTTGTGTACTCCTGCGGGTGGGATCTGAAGGCGATTGCAAAGTTTAACAGCACGCTCCTGTGTCGGGCTTTTCAATTAAACCGGTGAAGCGCTGTACTACTCACGTCCGGGTAGCGTTGCTATTTCCGCATCGGCACGCTCGTATCCTGTTCGAAACGGGTGCAAGGCGCGAGCTGTCGACAGACTTGACGCTCAGCCGTTTTCCGCGTCGCTGCCCTCTTTAATAATCAAGCATTTATCCAACTGGCATGAAGGTTGCTCCCATTTTCATACCGAAGATTACTTCGGCTGTCGAAAACTACGAGGGAGCAATCATGACCACACAACGTCGTCCTGCACTTCTGTTTCGCGCCATTCCCGCCCTGACCTTGCTGGTGGCCGCAACCGCGGCCAACGCGGCCCCCATCTACTGGACCAACTGGACCGGGACCGACACCGACCCTGGTACCGGTTTCAGCGCCCAAGGCACCATCACGACCTCGACCACGACCGTCGGCGTCACCTATACCAATGCGGCGGGCGTCGGCTTCTACCAGCCAAGCGGCGGCAACGATTACTGGATTCCACGTACTCCTGTCGGGAACTCGCCATACACCAGCGCCCAGGTCGACAATCCGCCGACCGGCACCGACATCATCGCCCTCCAGTTCGCAGGCCCCCAGACGCTGACCTTCACGCAGTCGATCGTCAATCCGGTCTTCGCTTTTGTCAGCCTGAACGGCAATGGCTATGCCTTCCTGAACCAGGATTTCGACATCCTCAGTTTCGGCGGCGGCCTCGGCGCTCCCGCTCCCGGTGACAACAGCTGCGGCTACTGGGGCTGCGGCAGCGTGACCAAGCAGGTGGTCGACCTCGGCGGCGGCAACACCGAATACCGGCTGATCGGCAGCGGCGAGCCGCACGGCACCATCCGCTTCACCGGTGCATTCGACACGCTGACCTGGCGCAGCCTGACCAATGAGTATTGGAACGGCTTCACTGTCGGTGTGCAAGGCACGGTGGGAGAAGAGAATCCGCCGCCACCCACCGACGTGCCGGTGCCGGCCACCTGGCTGCTGCTGGTCGCCGGCGGCGCGGGATTAATGGCAGCCAGGCGCGGCCGCAAGACGCCGCAGTAAAGCAGAGACGCCACCTCGGGTGGCGTTTTTTTTGTTTATGCCCGCTATCCCTGCTTCCCACCCTGCGCCTGCGCCATCTCGAGCGCGGGCAAGGTCACCGTCAGGAACGACGACACCTGCCCGATCAGGTCGGCGGCCTGCCGGCGTACCTGCTCCATCTGCAGCATCGACAGCTCAGCCTGGCGAACCGCCTGCTGAATCAGCGTCCGGCGCTGCACGAGCGCATCCAGCGTCGCCTCGGGCGCGCCGCTGGCAAGCGTCGACACGACGGCCAGCACCAGGCCGTGCAAGCCCAGGTTGCGCGCCGACTCGTCCAGCTTGCGCATGGCAAGTTCGCTGTCGGCCATGAGCTGCAGGAGTTGCGCGCGACTTGCCGTCAGAGCCGGCTTGAACTCGGCAGGCGAGGCCGGGCGGCGAAACAGTTTATCGAACATGCCCGCTGGCGCCCTGCTGCTCTCCAGCGCCGCCTCCAGCAACGCGGGCACGCCCATTTCCGCAAACTTCAGGACCAGTTCGGTGATCGGCTGGAGCAGCGCGGCCTGCTCCATCAAGGGCTCCTCTCCCCACTGCGTCACCAGCGCCAGCTTCAGCGGCAGGATGCGGCGGAACAATGCGGCCAGGCGCCCCTCCGACTGCGCGAACAGTGCAGGATGGTCGGCCCTGGCGATCTCGAGGGCGTCGCGCACGGCCGGATGGTCCTCGCTCTCAAATAAGGCTTTGGCCGGGGTTTTCGCGGTGAGGCTGGACCTTGCCGGCGCCGGCGGCAGGTCGTCGAACGACAAGGCCTTGGGAGGGCCGGCGGAGGCCGGCGGCGCGGCAGCGTCTTGCGTGTCGCCGAAGTCGAACGCCCGCGGCACGGCCGGATCGGGGGCAGGCTCGGGCTCGCCGCCGAAATCGAATGCCTTGGGCGTCATCGGTCGCGCGGCATGGCCGGTCTCAGACGGTGCCGCCCAGCTTGCGGATAAACGTCGCCAGGTTCAGTTTAAAACCGGCGCCGACGGCCTGGAAGCGCCATTCGCCATCCCTGCGGTACAGCGAGCCGAACTGCAGTGCGGTCTTGTCCGAGTAGTCTTCGTCCAGGTCGTATTCCGCGATCACCTCATTCGTCTCGTCGTTGTACACCCTGACATAGGCATCGGTGACTCGGCCGAAGGTCTGCTTGCGCGCTTCGGCCTCGTGGATGGTCACCACGATCGGCATCTCCACGACCTCGGCGTCGACCCTGGCCAGGTCGACGGTGATGACTTCGTCGTCGCCATCCTTGTCGCCGGTGCGATTATCTCCGGAGTGCACGACCGCGCCATCGGGCGACGTCGTGTGGTTGTAATAGACGAAGTGGGCGTTGCTGATCATGACCGGATCGTCGCTCGCGTTTTTCCTGCACAGGAACACCGACGAGTCGAGGTCGAATGCCTGGCCTTCGGCCGCGTTGACCTTCCAGCCGAGGCCGATACGAACACGCTTCAGGCCCGGAGCGGCTTTTTCGAGGTTGATGCGATGGCCGGTTTCGAGGGTCGTCGCCATGGACTGTCCTTTATGGTGAAAATGGTATTTTCGCTGGAATGCGTACCTGGAGCAATGCTCAAGCCGATGGTGCCCCGGTGCTCGAAAAGCGGGCAATCAGCTCGCGCTCCAGCTCCTGCAGTTTCGGCAGCTCGTCCTTGCGGCGTTGCTGGCCTTCCTGCGAGATTTGCTCGAGCTTGTCGAACGCGGTCACCAGTTGCGCCTGGACGTGCTGGGCGGTCTCCAGGCTGACCAGGGAACGCTGCTTGGCGCGGGCCACCGTCTCCGTATTTTCCAGCAGCATGTCGGCCTGGGCGCGGAATGCCGCGTCAGTGGCGTCGTAGGCGGCATTCGCGACCGCGGCGCTCTGCTTGGCTTCCAGTTGCAGCAGGTAGAGCGAGAACACGTTGCGCCAGGCCGGAATCGACACGTTGACGATATCGGTAAACGTGTCCGTCAGCGCTCTAGCATTGTCCTGCGACAGGCGGATCTGCGGCACCATCTGCGTGGCCATCAGCATGGCGCGCTTCAGGTCGTCGATGCGTTTTTCGAGACGCTCGAGACGGCGCTTGAGCTCGGTCGCCTGCTGCGCCTCGAAGGCGTTGGCCGGCGCGGCCTGCTGCGCGACCGCCTGCCGCAGCTTGTCGGCCCAGGCTTCGCCCTTTTTCACGTCGGCATCCAGGCCCTGGTAGTACATCTCCAGGCCCTTGTACATTTCGTCGAAGTCCTGGATGCGATTCCGGTGCACGTTCGCATGCCGCGTCATCTCGCCGACCAGGGTGTCCATGCGCGATTCGACCACCTGGTACTGCGACAGCATCTTTTCCTTGACCGAGCCGAACATGTTCGTGACGCGCGACAGCAGGCCGCCCGAACGCAGCTTGGCCGGGTCCAGGCCCTTGGAGGTGGCGATCAGTTCGTTCAGCTGCGTGCCGAACACATCCGCATCCGAAGCACGCACGGTGCCCAGCAGCTTGGCCGATACCTTGGCCACGCCCGCGCCGGTGGAGCCGCCCAGGGACTCGATGGCCTTGTCATCGATGCCGGAAATATCGACGCGCGGCAATGGGGCGACGCTGGCCTCCGGACGCGCGGCAGGCAGCAGGTCCGACGTGCCGGCAGGAGTCGACAAGGGCGGAAAGGCGGGCGCCGGCGCGGCAGGGACGGTTGGCGCCGTGGATGCTGCGTTCGCTTCTTCGTCGGAGGAGAACAGCGGTTTCATAAGGTTCCTTCAGGTGGAAGTGACAACATGATTAGCTTACCACCGGACAATCCTGCTGGGCGAGTATCAGCGCAGCGCCGGGAATAGCGACGCAAAAACGCCAACCTTTGCAGGTTGGCGTTCTTGTTGTTGCCGTGTGCTTCCCTGTATTCGGTTCGATCAGGGCCCTGGATGGGTATTGTCGGGCAAGGAAGGGATCGCACGCAGGTATTCATACACGGCGATCAGCTCCAGCTCGGTCTTTTTGCCAAAGACCGGCCAGGGCATGACCTGGACGATGGTGCCGGGCGGATCCTTGGGATTGTGCCCGGTGCGCATCATCTGGATGAACTCGCTTCGCGTCAGCCCCGCAGGCTTGCCTGCATTGTCCGGCGTGATGTTGGCCGACGTGATCTCGGGCCCGAACTGTCGGCCGCCGGACAAGTATTCTTCGGCATTGAGCCGTTCTGGTTCGCCTTTGAACGGGTCGCCCCCGGGCGAATAGGTCGGATGACTGTGGCAGTCGACACATCCGCTCGTGTTGACGACGTAGCTGCCCAGGCCGACCAGCTGGCGATTCTTGCCCGCCAGATTCAACACGACGCCGGCTGGGACGATGGCATAGCCACGCTTCACAGGATTCTCGCTGTCGAGGAAATCCCTCAAACCACCGGCTGCCGCGACGGACACTGCTGCCGATGCGACCAGCGCCGCTGCGAGCCATGCGCGACGGCCAGTTCTCCACGATGTATTCATGCTCCCTCCCTCCGCCAAACTGGACAAACGCCCGGCAAGCGCGATCGCACGGGCGCTCATTTAGACTAGTCTCAGTCTAGTCGCGGCGCGCCGCATCGCCGGTGCGTTGGGCGGAGGTTTGAGATTTATCAATCAGGCCAGCGAACTGTTCACACCTTGCTCAGCGCGTCCGGCTTGTGGGCCGCCTCAGCCCCGGTCTTGTCGCTGACGACCAGGTACTCGGGATTGTCTTGTGAGGCGGCGACGTGGTGCCCCTTGATCTCCGTGGGCTCAGTCAATTTCTTCTTGATGGTGCCGGTCACCGTTCCCTGCGAGGAATGCCATTGCACCTTGTCGCCGACCTTGAATGTATTCGTCATGCTTGCTCCCTGGAAGTGAAAAAAAGAAGTGCGTGCCCGGCGCCCGGCCCGGCTTGACTTCCGCGCGGCGCGCACTAGGCTCAATGTATGGCCGTCCGCGACATGAGCGGGCGCGATTGTCGCTGGACGGCCGATTCTTGATAGGAGGCTGTCATGGACGCGCAAGAAAACAAACGGCTGATCATGGAAGGCTACCAGATGTTCCAGAACGGCGACATCCCGCGACTGCTCGAGCGGTATCACGACGACGCGGTCTGGATCGAACCCGAGTCGGAGTACATCCCCTTCTCCGGCCGCCACAACGGCAAGGCGGAAATTGCCCGCTTTTTCAAATCACTCGACGATGCCGCGCAGGCCATCCGTTTCGTTCCGCAGGAATTCATCGCGGAAGGCGACAAGGTCATCGTTACCGGCGAAGCGACCTGGCTCGTCCGGCAAACCGGACGCAGCTACGATAGTCCCTGGGTGCACGTGTTCACGCTGCGCGACGGCAAGGTTGCACGCTTCCAGGATTATCACGACACCGCGGCAAGCCAACGGGCCTACCAGCCGGACCAGCCGGGACAGGCAGCAACGGGAATGCCGATGCACCATTGAGTGCGCTACAGGGACTCTGTAGCAAAACGCCACCCTTGCGGTGGCGTTTGTTTTATTTACCTACCGGGCGCAGTCGCGCCTGTCACCACATCAAATCGTCGGGAATCTTGAAGTCCGCATACGGATCGTCTTCCTCGAGCGCAGCCTCGTTCTTCTTGACCCGCACCAGCAGCGAAGCATCGCGCTCGGCGATCTTGTCGGCAATGACGCGTGGCACCAGCTCGGTGTTGTCGCCCAGGCGCACGATGACGAGGCGTCCGGCCATCAGGTGTTCCTGCACCGTATGCGAGACATAAATGCGCTCGATTTTTGTGCCGTGCGTAAAATTGTAGGCGACATCGCCATTGCCCTTGCCCTGGCGGTTCTTCTGCACCATTTGCACGATCTGCGCCATGATCGCCTTCTGCTGGGCGGCAGCGTCGCGCTGGGCGTTCAGTTCGCGCGCCCGTTCGGCGTTCTTGCGCTGCAGTTCGGCAGCGGCCAGCTTCGCCTCGTCGACACTCTCGGTGCCGGTGCGGCGTTCGATCTTTTGCTGCTTGCTCTTTTCCTGCTGAACTTGTTTTGCCTTGTTCTTGTTGACCAGCCCGGCCTTCAAGAATTGATCCTGCAACGATGCCATTGTGGGCGCTCCCTATAAATATTCCCGCCAGCATAGCAAGGAGCGCCGCCAGCTACCAGTGCCGGCCGCCTTCGGGGGTGTTTCAGTTGCGTGCCGGCGGCAGCGGCAGGCCATCGGCCAGTGCCAGCGCCGTCAAGGCTTCCTCCAGCACCACCCTCGCCTGCCCGGCCGCGCGCTCGAGCATGGAGTGCAGGCGCGCATCCTCCGGATTGCGGTTGGCGCAATTGGCGCTGTAGCGCTCGAAACTGCCGACCATCAGCAATATATCGGTGATGTGGCGCGGGCATTCGCAGCTGAGGCGGTTGCCGGCGGCCGAGATGGTGGCCAGCGCTTCCTCGTCGAAACGGGGCGGCGCGACGGTGGGACCTGGCGCCTCCGGGCTCGGCAGGCGCTGTCCGGCCAGGGCCGAGCGGCACAGCAGCGCCAGCTCGCCCAGCTCGGCCGGCATGCGTGCGACCAGGTAACCCTGGGCCCGCAAGGCGCGGATCGTGGCGCTGGCGCAAAAACGGTACAGCACGACGGTCGCCGCGACACCTGCCGCTTCGCGCGCGGCGGCCAGCAGCGGCATGGCGCTGTCGTCGAGCTCGGACACTTCGGCCACGAGCACCTGCCCGCCGTTGTGTGCACGCAGACCCGCCACCTGTTCGAGGCGGGCGCAGCTGGCGCGCACGTCCAGTCCCAGCGGCTGGCGCTCGGCCGCCACCCGCCGCGCCAGGCTCGGGCCGACCAGCAAGACTGGTACCGGGCCGCTGGCCACGCGCGCATCGGCGGCGCCGGCGGCCAGCATCGCCTGCAGCTGTTCGCGCGCCAGGCCGGCCAGCACGCCGATCGCATGGCCCTGGTCAACCAGCTGTTTTAGAAGACTAAGGCGTGCCACCTGCTCGGCCGAGTACAGGCGCTGGCCGTGCGCCGAGCGCTCGGCGTCCGACAGGCTGTAGCGGCGCTCCCAGATGCGCAGCGTCTCCACCGGCAGCCCGGCCAGCCGGGCGGCGGCGCCACTGCGGTACAAAATGCGATCAGGCTCACTTCTCTGCAGCATATTCATGGCTTTGTCTCACTGTTGTCCCTGTTATTTTGAATTATATAGCGTCAATGCTTGGACACGGGGCGCAAATTGGCATAATTTACATATGTGCAGTCCAGCCTGGACTGCGACCGTCAACGACAGGAGCCCCCCCATGAAGAAGATCTTGCTTGCACTTCCACTCGCCTTTGCAATCGGTTCTACCCAGGCCGCGGACATCGTCGACACCGCCAAGGCGGCCGGCAACTTCAATACATTGATCACCGCCGTGCAGGCCGCGGGCCTGGTCGACACGCTCAAGGGCCCGGGTCCGTTTACCGTGTTCGCCCCGACCGACGCGGCGTTCGCCAAAATTCCAAAAGCCAAGCTCGACGCACTGCTGAAAGACAAAGCGGCCTTGGCCAAGGTTCTCACCTACCACGTTGTCCCAGGCGCGGTGATGGCAGCCGACGTCAAGCCAGGCATGGTCATGACCGTCGAAGGCAGCTCGCTCAAGGTCAGCGCCCCTGCCGGCAAGGTCATGGTCGATAAGGCCAACGTCGTCAAAACCGACATCGCAGCCGACAACGGCGTCATCCACGTCATCGATTCGGTAATCATGCCGAACTAAGCGTTTGCAGCACGGCCGTCAGCGCCACCACCTGCCAGCCGCGGGTGGTGGCGTTGCGCATTGATTCCTATCTTATTTCACGGCTGGCAAATCCCCGCTTTCAACTGAATTTGGGCATCAAAGACTTCAGCCTATACTTTTTATTTTCCTTCTTACGCGAGGATCACATGCCGCATCTGGGCTTGGTCTGCATTACCGTCTCAAAAGAGGTCCGCTACCGTACCGTCACGCGCACGCGCCTGCACGCCCAATCAGCCGATACCCAGAACAAGATCCTGGAAGACATCTACCGCGACAACCTGCAGACCCTCGACACCGCCCTGCGCTATTGCACGCAGAATGGCATTTCGCTGTATCGCCTGCCTTCGTCGATCTTTCCGTTTGCCGACACGCCCGAAGGCCTCGACCTCCTGCGCACCCTGGCCCCGAGCCTGGCGCGCTCGGGCAAGCGCGCGCTCGAGGCCGGCATCCGGCTGGTGATGCATCCGGACCAGTTCGTGGTGCTCAGTTCCGACTCGCCCGACGTCGTCGCCAACAGCATCAGGATATTGCAGATGCACGCCGACATCATGGATCTGCTCGAGCAGCCGCGTTCGTCCTGGGCGCTGCTGGAAATCCACGGCGGCAAAGCAAACCGGGCCGACGCACTGATCAGGTGCATTGCGACGCTGCCCGACGCGATCCGTTGCCGGCTCGGCCTGGAGAACGACGAATACGCCTACAGTGCCGAGGAGATCCACGCCATTTGCATGGCAAGCGGCGTGCCGATGGTGTTCGATGCCCACCACCACATCGTCCATGAGGACCTGCCCAGTTACGACGATCCGAGCGTCGAGGAGATGCTGCACAAGGCGCGCGCGACCTGGGCCGACCCTGCGCAGCAGCTGGTCCATATCTCCAACGGACGCAGCGGCTTCAACGACCGCCAGCACGCCGACCTGATCGATACGATGCCGGCCTGCTATGCCCAGGCACCCTGGATCGAGATCGAGGCGAAGTCGAAAGAAGAGGCCATCGACGGACTACGCCCCTGGCTGCAATCCATCTGAAAAACTGCCTGTATTAACTAAGAGTTGTTTTAAACGCACAAATACGGTGCAAGTTGTAAGCGTCTGTGTGTTTTTTGTCGAAAATTCTTACATTTTTTCAATAAATTTTTCGCCAACGAAATTTTCCTCTGAGTAATCAAAGACATAGTCTGCTGGCACGCAATATGCATCAGCTGCCGAGTCGGCGAGGTACATTGCCGCGAACTACAAGGCGCTGTATGGCGTTCACGAAATGCCAGCACAGCACCAATGTCTAAAACTTTGGAGGCGCATCAGATGATGAAGAAAGCACTTGTTGCATTGGCATTTTCGGGCATGGCGTTGTCGGCCCAGGCCGGTGCATTGTTGGCAGAAGGTTTTGAAGATGTAGGTGGTCTCGCCGCTAAAGGCTGGGTCCTGAAGAATGGCGGCACCCCGCCCGGCTTGACTTCCGGCTGGGCCCAGGGCAGCTCGAACATCTTCCCTGCCCTGAGCGGCCCGGCAAACAGCTATGCATCCGCCAATTATCTGAACGCCGCTGCTGGCGGAGATCTCAACACCTGGCTGATCACCTCCGAGTTTTCGACCGGCATCAACGGCGCCACCGTCTCCTTCTGGCTGCGCGCTGACGCGTATCCTGGCACCAGCGACCAGATCGCCTTCGGCTTCGGCAATGCCAATGGCGAACTGAACTCCTTCGTCCTCGGCGCGCCAGTCACCGTCGGTACCGACGGCTGGGCCCGCTATGAAGTGATGACGGCCGGCGGCCAGGGCAACGCCCGCTTCGCGCTGCAATACACCGGCGCCGCCGACTTTGCCAACTACGTCGGCGTCGACAGCCTGCTGGTCAGCGAAGTCCCTGAACCGTCGACCATGCTCAGCCTGTTCGCCGGCGCAATGGGCCTGGCACTGGTGCGCCGCCGCAAGCGCGGCTGATCGCCACACGGATTTCGCAAGCCGAAGCGCAAGGCGCTTCGCAACCTCAATACCAGGAGATTCTCATGTCCCAGAAACATCAGTCCGGCCAGCGCCTGCTGTGCGCCGCCGGCATCACCCTGGCCCTGCTGGGCCTCGTCAGCCAAGCCTCCGCCCAGGAAGCGGTCCAGTCGAGCGATGCGCTGACCGTCGTGCGCGATGCAGGCACCGGCCAGCTGCGCAATGCCACCGCCGAAGAGCACGCCGCAATGCAGGCGCAGGGGGCACAAGCGAACGCCCGCGTGCGCACCCTGC
This sequence comes from Massilia sp. LXY-5, assembly GCF_059801075.1. NCBI lineage: Bacteria > Pseudomonadati > Pseudomonadota > Betaproteobacteria > Burkholderiales > Oxalobacteraceae > Massilia > Massilia sp. LXY-5. The sequence goes on along the minus strand of NZ_JBNNEH010000007.1, from coordinate 246,910 downwards.
GCGCTTCGCCGCAAGCCTTCCAGCAGAAATTCCACGCCAGCGGTGCCCGCGGCGTGCGCCTGACCGACGAGTTCACCAACTCCGTACGTGCGGAACGCCAGCCGGACGGCAGCATTGCGACTTACGAGTCGAGCAATGCAGACCAGTCCTCGGCTGTCGCCGGCCACGTCCACACCAACAAGGTTGAAACGGAGTAAACATGCGCACCCCTCAATTTTCGCGTTCCGCCGCGCGCTCGCTGATTGCAGCCGCCTGCGCCCTGACCTGCCTGGCCTCGGAAGCGGCCACCATCAAGATCCAGAGCCGCGACCCTGCCGGCTACGGCTTCAATGACCCGACCCCGGTCGCGCCAGTCGGCGGCAACATGGGCACCACGCTCGGCCAGCAGCGCTTCAACGTCTACCGTTATGTCGCCGACATCTGGGAAAAGAACCTCGAAAGCAACGTCGAGATCGTCGTCTCGGCCGGCTGGGAAAACCTGACCTGCACCTCGACCTCGGCCACCCTGGGCAGTGCCTCGGCATGGAACTTGTGGCACGACTTCCCGGGCGGCGCACCAGGCACCTGGTATCCGCAAGCGCTGGCCAACAAGCTGGCCAAGACCAACCTGAGCGCAGGCCAGCCTGACGACGGCACCGGCTACGGCAACGTCGACATCAAGACCCAGTTCAACGCCCGCCTCGGCCAGACCGGCTGCCTCGACGGTGCGCCGTTCTACCTGGGCCTGGACGGCAAGGCCGGCACCGCCGTCAACTTCGCTGCCACCCTGCTGCACGAACTGGGCCATGGCCTGGGCTTCTCGGTGATGAGCGTCAGCACCTCGAGCGGCAACCGCATCAACGCCGAGTACACCGCGTACACCCCGGACGGCCTGCCGAGCATCTGGGAACGCTTCATGTACGACAACACGGCCAAGAAGAGCTGGCTGGACATGACCTCGGCCGAACGCAAGGCCTCGGCAATCAATCCGCTGCAACTGGCCTGGACCGGTCCGAACGCCGTCGCCGGCGCCGCCATCCTGAAGCCGCTGCCGGTCGTGAAATCGTCGAGCCCGGCAGGTGCCGTGCCGACCGCGCCGTACAGCCCATCGGCCTTTGGCCCGGCCGTGCCGAGCACCGGCAACCTGGGTGTGCTGGCGACGATCGCCGCCCAAACTGGCGAACTGGGCCCTGGCTGCTCGCCGTTCAACGCCGCCAACGCTGCCGCCGCCAAAGGCAAGGTGCCGATCATCAGCCGCGGTGGCTGCACCTTCGCCGAAAAAGTGAAGAACGCGCAGAACGCCGGTGCGGTTGCCGTCATCCTGGCGAACAACGCCGCCGGCACCTTCACCCCGGGCGGCGCGGACGCAACCGTGACGATCCCGTCGGTCGGCATCACCCAGGCCGATGGCGAAACGCTGAAGGCAGCCGTTGCCGCCGCCGTGAAATACGGCTCGCGCAGCACCCCTGGCTCGGTGACCGCCTCGCTGGCGATCGACCCGAACCGCAAGGCCGGCGCCGACCTGGCAGGCCGTCCGCTGCTGTACACGCCGAACCCGCTGATCGGCGGCTCGTCGGTCTCGCACTGGGACGTCTCGGCTTCGCCGAACCTGCTGATGGAACCAAACATCAGCGCCGACCTGACCCTCACCGTGACGCCGCCGCTGGACCTGACGCTGCCACTGCTGAAGGACATCGGCTGGTAATCGACAGCAGACAGTAAGCTGCACATGAACCGGGCGGGTGGCGCAAGCTGCCCGCCCGGTTTTTCTTTCGACGTTTCCCCGGTCAGGCGCTGCGCTTGACGATCACCGCATCCAGGTATTCCGAGGGCACCACCAGCGAGGCGCCATCGGCCGTATTGAACCGCCCGAGCAGTTCCAGGATGTCGTGTTCCAGCAAGGCCTGGCCATGGCCGTCGAGCGCCGCGAATGCCTTGTTCACCGGCCCATAAAAATCGCGGAACACCTGCAGGAAGTGCGCAGGCGACCTGTAGCGGAAACAATAAATGCGACGCGCCGTACGAACGTCGGCGGCGGCGTCCCCGAAGAGTTCGCCCAGATACGCTTCCGTCCCCCACAGCGAGGGCGACATCATCCCTGCCGGCGGCGGCACTGCCTTGCCGATCACCTTGAACAGCTGGCCGACGAAACTGTCGGGCGTCCAGCTCGACAGGGCGATCCGGCCGCCCGCGCGCACCACGCGCAGCAGTTCGCCGGCACAGCGCGCATGGTCGGGCGCGAACATCACGCCGAAGGTCGACACAGCCACGTCGAAGCTGCCGTCCTGGAAGGGTAAATTCTCGGCATCGGCCACCCGGAATTCGATGTCGAGGCCCTCGGCGGCGGCGCGCGCCCTGCCCTTCTCGAGCAGGGCCGGCACGTAGTCGGTCGAGGTGACGCGGGCCAGGCGGTGCGCCGCCGCCAGCGTCGCATTGCCGTTGCCGGCCGCCACATCGATGACGGTCTCGCCGGCGCGGATGTCGGCCATCTCGGCCAGGGTCTCGCCGACGATCTGCAGGGTCACGCCGATGATGGCGAAGTCGCCGCTGGCCCAGGCGGCCTGCTGGCGCGACTTGATGGCGGCGTAGTCCGGCTGCGCGGCAGACCGAGCCGTTGCGACGCCCGGGGCCGATTGCGTTGTCTTGTCCATGGTGTCATCCTTCCTTCTCCAAATCGCGAGATCGAAAATTTCAGTATGGTGTGCGGGGCCGGGGCCTGCTTGACCGGGCGTCGGCACGTTTTGCCCGCGCATCCTGACCGGCCGTCCCGACCACGATGGAAACCGACACCCTCTCCGATGTGCTGCGCTCGGTACGCCTGCGCGGCGCCGTCTTCTACCAGATCAGCTTTCCCGCGGTCTGGGCGGTCGAGGCGCCGCCGATGCGCGAACTCGGCCGGCTGCTGTTCCCGGACGCCGAGCACGTGATGGAGTATCACGTGCTCGCCAAGGGCGCCGGCTGGGCCTGCGTGGCCGGCCTCGCGCCGGTGCGGCTGCGTCCCGGCGACGTCGTCATCCTGCCGCACGGCGACGGCCACGTGCTCTCGAACGACCCCGACCTGCAGCCGACGCGTATCGATCGCGACTGGATCGCCGCCACGCGCGACGCGCCCAAGCCGATCCCGATCGTGTTTCACTCGCAATACGAATTTTCCTGGGGCGAACACGCGACGCCGGGCGACACCGAACTGGTCTGCGGCTTTCTTTCCTGCGACCGTCACCCCTTCAATCCCCTGCTCGACGCCCTGCCGCGCCTGCTGCACCTGCCGGCATCGAACAGCGCCGCCGCCCACGCCGAACTCGCTCAACTGGCGCTGCGCGCCGACCGCGGCCAGCCGGGCGCGGCGGCCCTGCTCGAGCGCGCCAGCGAAACCATGTTCATCGACGCCCTGCGGCGCTACCTGGAGTGCCTGCCCGCCGGCAGCACCGGCTGGCTGGCCGGCCTGCGCGACCCTCAGATCGGGCGCGCACTGGCGCTGATCCACCGCGCCCCGGCCCGTCCCTGGACCATCGACGACCTGGCGCGCGCTTCAAATCTGTCGCGCTCGGTCTTCTGCGCGCGCTTCCTGCGCCTGCTCGGCCTGCCGCCGATGCAATACCTGGCGCGCTGGCGCATGGAAGCGGCTGCCGGCCTGCTGCGCGGCAGCCGGGCACCGGTGGCGTCGGTGGCGCTGGAGGTCGGCTACGAATCGGAAGCGGCCTTTGCCCGCGCCTTCAAACGCGAGACGGGAACCTCGCCGGCACGCTGGCGGCGCATGCAGCTGGCGGGTTGAGGGAGGGTGCGCGCGCAAAAATTATGGACGAGCCGGCACTTCATGCTAAAATTCGCCGCCTTGGCCTGGTAGCTCAGTTGGTAGAGCAGAGGATTGAAAATCCTTGTGTCGGTGGTTCGATTCCGCCCCGGGCCACCAAGAATTCAGTAGTACAGAAAAACGCCAACCCATGCAGGTTGGCGTTTTTGTTTGTGGATTCCACCGTCCTTGTGTCCGTCCCTCTCCGGACCGTCATCCCCCGCAAGAATGTCTAACGAACGCAGTCGTTGTGCCCGCTGCGGTAGGCTGGCGGCATACGCACGCCCGTGCGATGGGGAGAATCGATCATGCATTACATTCGTCGCGGCACCGGCAAGCCTTTGCTGTTGATTCATGGCCTCGGCGGCCATTGGCAGAGCTGGAACCCAATTCTGGCCGATCTCGCGACAAGGCGCGAAGTCATCGCGGTGGACCTGCCCGGCTTTGGCCAGACGCCGCGGCTGGCCGGCGAAACCTCGATCCGCACCCTGGCAAATGAGACCGCGGCCTTCCTCCATGCCCATGGCTTGAGCGGCATCGATGCAGTGGGTAGCTCGATGGGGGCGCGACTGGTGCTGGAGCTGGCGCGACGCGGTGGAATCGTCGGCGGCGTGGTAGCGCTCAATCCTGGCGGTTTCTGGCAGGGATGGGAGCGTCACGCGTTCTTCAGCTCGATCTACCTGTCGATCCGGTTGCTGCGGCTGCTGCGCCCGGTATTGCCGGCAGTCTGCGCCAACCCACTGGGTCGCGCTTTGTTGCTGGCACAATTTTCTGCGCGGCCGACCAAGCTGGCGCCGGACACCGTGAGCGACGAATTGTGCAGCTATGTGGCCTCGCCGGCTTTTGATGAACTGCTGGCCCAGCTCGCCTACGGTGAGGAGCAACAAGGGGCTCCGCGTAACAGCATCGTGCATCCGCTCGTCATTGGCTGGGGACGGCGTGACCGGGTCTGCTTTCCGCGTCAAGCCAGACGCGCGCTGGCCTTGTTCCCGGATGCTCAGCTCCACTGGTTCGATCGCTGTGGCCATTTTCCGCACTGGGATGCTCCGGCGGAAACCTCACGGCTGATCCTGAGCGCACTTGCCGGCGCGCGCGCCGATGCTGCAGTCGGGCGCTCGCACGCGGGCCATGGAGACCATCCAGAACAATCCTCCAGCCTGCATCTGCCGCAATTCACCGGCTGATGACCGGCATGCGACAGGCGCGGCGACAAACGGGCCAACGTGGGAAGATATGCGCTTCACGCCTACCACTCATTCAAGCAAAGGGAATCAATGACAGCTCACACTGAAACCGCCATCCTGGCCGGCGGCTGCTTCTGGGGCATGGAGCAATTGCTGCGGCGCATACCGGGCGTGCTTTCGACGCGCGTCGGCTACACCGGCGGCGACGTGCCCAACGCCACCTACCGCAACCATGGCACCCATGCGGAAGCACTGGAACTGGTGTTCGATCCGGGCCAGATCAGCTATCGCCAGATCCTCGAATTTTTCTTCCAGATCCATGATCCGACCACGGCGAACCGTCAGGGTAATGATCGGGGGATGAGCTATCGCTCCGGCATCTATTATCTCGACGATGCACAAAAGCGCATGGCCGAGCAGACCATCGCCGACGTCGACGCCTCCGGCCTCTGGCCCGGCAAGGCCGTCACCGAGATCGTCGCGGCGGGACCTTTCTGGGAGGCCGAGCCGGAACACCAGGATTATCTGGAACGCAATCCGAACGGATATACCTGCCATTTCATCCGGCCGGGCTGGAAGCTGCCCGTCCGCCAGGGAGCAGCGTCAGCAGAGGATTGAAAATCCTTGTGTCGGTGGTTCGATTCCGCCCCGGCCACCAGTAATTCAGTAGAGTCGTTCAAACTGCCAGCCCCGTCACTGTCGCCGGCATCGCCCCCACCGCAGCGCGCCGGAAGGTCGAGGGCGACACGCCGGTGTGCTCCTTGAAGAAACGGGAAAAATTGCTGGGCGCGGAGAATCCGAGGTCGAGTGCGACCGTGGTCAGGGATGCGCCCTGGCCGATCAGCCGGCGCATCGCCTCTTCGACCCGGACGGCGCTCCAGAACACCTGCGGACTCGTATTGAGCTGATCACGGAACAGCGTAAAGAAGTGCGCGCGCGACAGGCCGACCTGGTGCGCGATCTCGTCGAGTGCGATCTTGTCGCTGACATGCTCGCGCATCAGCGTGATCGCGCTGCGCAGGCGATGGTCGAGCAAGGGCGGCAGCAGGCGCCTGGGATCGGCCACGCGTCCGCGCGTGGTGGCGTCGATGGTGGCGCTGATCAGCTGCTCGACCAGGCCATTCAAGCCATCCTCGGGTTCGCGCGCCGACAGGATCAGGTCCAGCACCTGCCAGCAGGCCTGGCGCAAGCCGGCATCGATCGGAATGCGCGATGACGGGAAGACAAAGGGACGACCGGTCGCCCGCCGCAGTTCGTTCAGCCACTTCCGCGAAATCATGAACACCAGGAACACTGCCGGTCCCGTTCCATCCAGCCGCGTCATGTCGTGCGACTGATACGCATTCGTCGCGAGGCCCACATTTTCGTCGTAGCGGACCACCTCGGTGCCGACATTGGCCTGGGCCCGCGCGCCGCCGAGCCAGAACACGATCTGCGATTCGGAATGTGCGTGCGCCACCAGGTCGGTACACGTCTCCAGCACGATCGCCTGTCCAAACGTTCCTTCGTAGAACGCGTACGACTCTGCCATCTTGTCTCCCTTGCCAGCATTGCTGGTCATATTTATGCCCAAATTGTAATCCTGGCAGCGGGGCATATCAGACGTTCGAAAAAAAGATATCAGACGCATTGATAAGGGGTTGGACCCGGCGATAAGGCCAGCCATGGGTTGATAAGCGCGTCTGCCCGTTTGTTCCTAGACTCCGTCCACGGTCAGCGGTCCGAGCTTCAATCGGTCCCGACCGAATACCTGGAGGAATACATGCAAATCGCAACATATCAACTCGATGGACGCCGTTTCGTCGGGCTTGTTTCCGATGACCGCGAGCAGGTCACGCCGTTCGAACTTCCCGAAAACGCCGCGGCCGAAGGCGCCCTGGCGATCATCAAACTGCTGGCCGATGGCGGCGCGCTCCCCGCACCCACCGGGCAAGGGGTGCCGCTCGCATCGGTCCAGCTGCTGGCGCCGATCCCGGTACCTCGCCGCAACGTCTGGTGCGTGGGCCGCAACTACCACGCCCACGCAAAGGAATTGCAAACCTCGGTATTCAAGGACAACGACGCCAATCCGGAAGCCTGGCCGATCGTCTTTACCAAGGTGCCCGAATGCGTCGTCGGCCCCTTCGACAACATCATGCTGCCGGGGGCCGCGATCTCGGAGCAAATCGATTACGAGGCCGAACTGGCGGTCGTCATCGGCAAAGGCGGCAAGAACATCACCCGCGCCGACGCCATGGGGCATGTGTTCGGCTACACGGTGGTCAACGACGTCACCGCGCGCGACGTCCAGATGCGCCACCAGCAGTGGGACATGGGCAAGTCGTTCGACACCTTCTGCCCGATGGGTCCGTGGATCGTGACCGCCGACCAGCTCGACGGCACCCGGACCCGCGTGCGCTGCTGGGTCAACGGCGAGCTGCGCCAGGATGGTTCGACCGACAACCTGATCTTCGACATCCCGACCCTGATCGAGACGATTTCGCGCGGCATCACCTTGTACCCGGGGGACATCATCGCCACCGGCACCCCGGCGGGCGTCGGGCTGGGCATGAAGCCGCCGCGCTTCCTGGCTGCGGGCGACGTGGTACGGGTCGAGATCGACGGCATCGGCGCCATCGAAAACCAATTCATTTAAAAGGAAACCTCACATGACTACCGAAATTGTTGCAGGACTGACCGTTGAAGTCGAAGGCGAAGGCGCCGCCATCGTGTGCGTCCACGGCCTGGGCGGCTCGAGCAATACCTGGACCCCGGTGATGGCAGCGCTGCAAGGCCACCGCATCGTTCGCATCGACCTGCCGGGCAGCGGCCGCTCCCCAAGCGGCAGCGGCGAACTGAACATCGCCAGCATGGCCGACGCGGTCCAGGCCGTGTGCCGCGAGCTCGACATTACCAGGGCGACCTTCCTCGGCCACTCGATGGGCACCATCGTCTGCCAGCACATCGCGACGCACAACCCGGCGCTGGTCACCGGCCTGGCGCTGTTCGGCCCGCTCGTGTGCCCGCCTGACGCGGGACGCGCCGGCATCCTGGCGCGCGCCGACAAGGCCGCCACCGGCGGCGCGGCCGCGATGCAGGAAATCGCCGACGCCATCGTCGGCGCCGCGACCTCGAAGGAAACCAAGGCCCAGCAGCCGGCCGTGCTGGCGCTGGTGCGCGAGAGCGTGATGCGCCAGAGCCCCGAAGGCTACGGGCAAAGCTGCCGGGCGCTGGCGACGGCGCAGGCGGCAGCGATCGACGACATTTCGGTGCCGACCTTGCTGGTCACGGGAGACCAGGACGGTGTTGCGCCTGCGGCGAACGTGGCAACCATGGCGGAACGTATCAAGGGCAGCGAGATGGTGGTGCTGGAAGGCTGCGGCCACTGGACCACCTTCGAGCGTCCGCAGGAGTGCATGCAACAGCTGACGAAGTTCCTGAGTTCTTCAAAATAACCAGGCCTTGGGGGCCAGAGGAGACATACATGAAGAAGATTGCAATCACCAATGTCACGATTTTCGATGGCAGTGGCGACGACGTATTCAAAGGTGAAGTCCTCGTAGAAGGCAACCGGATCGTCGAAGTAGCGCATTTCCCGAACAAGGTGTCGGGCACCGCGGACCAGCTGATCGACGGCGGCGGCAAGTTCCTGATGCCGGGAATGACCGAAGCCCACACCCACTTTTCGTGGAACGACCAGCCAACGCTGTCGGCCATCCAGTTCATGCCGCCGGAAGAACACATCCTGTGGTGCGTCGACGTGGCCAGGCGCTACCTGGACATGGGCTGGACCTCGGCCATCGGCGCGGCCGCCGCCAAGCCGCGTCTCGATATCGTCCTGCGCAATGCCATCGCAGCAGGCCAGTGCGTCGGGCCGCGCTACCTGGCCGGCAGCCAGGAGATCGCCACCTTGGGCGGTCTCGGTGACAACACCCTGCCCCACCTGCCGTTCCAGGAACTGAGTTTCGGCCACATCGTGAGCGGTCCCGAGGAAGTGCGCAAGGCCGCGCGCATGTTCATCAAGTACGGCGTGGACCACCTCAAAATCAACCTGTCGGGCGAATACATAGCCGGCCTGTCGGCCGAGCTGTCACCCTTCTCGGACGAAGAAATCGCCATGCTGACGAGCGAGGCGAAGCGCAACGGCAAGCGCGTGGCGGCACACGCGCGCTCCGACGAGTCGGTACGCCAGTGCATCCGCCACGGCATCGACATCATCTTCCACGCCAGTTTCGCGAACGAGGAAACGCTGGACATGCTGGAGGCGAACAAGGAGCGGCACTTCGTGGCGCCCGCCATCGGGTGGCTGGTGCGCACCAGCTTCAACGCGTCGGAATTCGGCATCACGCCCGAGATCGCCCGGCAAATGGGCTACCCGCAGGAACTGGAAGCGGCAGCGGCCTCGCTGCGCCAGATGCACAAGCGCGGCATCCGCATCCTGCCGGGCGGCGACTACGGCTTTGCATGGATGCCGCACGGGACCAATGCCAACGACCTCCAGTATTTCGTGGACTACATCGGCATGACCCCGACCGAAGCGCTGGTCTCGGCAACCCGCCTGGGCGGCGAGATCATGATGCGGCCGCATGAACTGGGCCAGGTGCGTCCCGGTTTCCTTGCCGACCTGGTGCTGGTCGACGGCGACCCGCTGCAGGACCTGGGCATCCTGACCGAGCCGGCCAGGATCGCGCTGGTGATGCAGGACGGTGTGATCCGCAAAGGCTTGCACGACGCCAGCCCGCGCACAGCGGCCATTCACGTCCCGGCGAGCGAAAACCCGCTGCTCGACAAGGGCGTGCAGGAAGCCGTACCGGCCTGACCCCAGCCTGCTTTCGGCGCCCGCAGCGGTCCTGCTGCGGGCGCCTCCCTACCCGAATGAATACCGACAGCGCCCCTGCCGCGGCAGCGCTGGAGGCTGCTGGTCGACAATGGAGATGGAATGAATCTGAATAAACGTGTGATGCGCACTGCGCTGGCGCTTGCCGCACTGGCCGCAACCGGCACCGTGCTGGCGGCCGAATTCCAGGTGGCGAACCTGAACGCCCTGTACACGACCCGGTCCAGGGCCGATCCCGTGCTCGGCACCGGGACCGACGATGAGAAACTGAAGACTTACCAGTTCGAATATTTCGCAGGCTTCAAGTACGGCGATGTCTACGTCGATGCCGAGCTGTTCAACGGCGAAAACGTCGGCGGCGCCGGCGCCGGCTCCTTCGGCGGCAACAGCCCCAACCAGAGCCTGCTGGTCTTCAATCCACGCCTGAGCCTGGGGAAGATCAGCGGCCGCAACCTGGCCTTCGGCCCGATTGCCGACGTGTCGCTGATCGCACGCTACGAGCGCGCCAGTTACGCCGACTTCCGTTCCTGGAACCACGGCATCTCCTTCAACTTCAATGTGCCGGGCTTCGCTTACTTCGAGTCGGGCATCCTGCGCCGCAACACCAATTTCTACAAGGGCGAAACGCTGTGGCGCTCGGTCCTGATGTCGAAGCCCTTCGCGGGCGAGCGGCTTCGTTTCAACCTGCTGGCGCTGGTCAATGGAACGGGAGCGAATGGCACGGAAGTATTCCTGCGCCCGGAACTGCTGTGGGCGATCGACGCCAAAGGCAGCTTCCAGGCCGGCCTGCGCTACGAAATCCATCGCTACAAGATCGAGGGGCAGGACTATTCGCGCAACTCGCCCACCCTGATGGTGAAGTGGACGATGTAAGGATCGGCTGGTCGTTCGGCAACAACGCCACATGAACCGCGTCAGATCATTTCCAGCGGCATCTTTCGCTTCGGTGGCGGGAAGGCACGGTCCAGCGCGGACATGTCCTGCGGCGACAGCGCAATATCGAGCGCGGCGCGCAGCTGCCTGACGTGCTCCGGGGTGCCGGCCTTCGGCAGCGCGATCACCTGATCGCTGCGCAGCACCCAGCGCAAGGCGATCTGCGCAGGGGTGGCGGAATGGGATGCCGCCAGGCGCAGCAGCTCGGGTTCGCCGAGCAGGCGGCCCTGCTCGAGCGGGGAGTACGCCATGAGAGGGAGCTTGCGCTGCCCACACCAGGGCAGCAGGTCGAACTCGATGCCGCGCCGCGTCAGGTTATACAGCACCTGGTTGGCCGCCACCGCATCGCCTACAGCCAGGGCGGCCAGTTCCTCCATGTCCGCCGTGTCGAAATTGCTGACGCCCCAGGAACGGATCTTACCCGCGCGCAGCAGTCGATCGAAGCCCTCCAGCGTCTCTTCCAGGGGGACCCCGCCGCGCCAGTGCAGCAAGTACAGGTCGACGACATCGGTGCCCAGCCGGCGCAGGCTGTCCTCGCACGCGGCGACCGTTCCACGCCGCGTCGCGTGATGGGGAAGCACCTTGGTGACGATGAAGGCCTCGCTCCTGCGGCCGGCAAGCGCCTCGCCGACCAGTTCCTCGGCGGCGCCGTCGCCGTACATTTCGGCGGTGTCGATGACGGTCATTCCGTTGTCGATGGCGTAGCGTATCGCATCGCGTTCGTCCTGCCGGTTTGCCGGACGTTCGCCCATGTGCCAGGTGCCCAGGCCGAGCACCGGCACCTGCTCTCCGGAGGGAAATCGCGTATTGCGCATGATGGCTCCTGTCATGGCTGCTGTCCTGTGATGGCGCGCTTGCGCGGATGTTCGTGACGCTGCGGGGGGATGTTCAGGTATCTGAGACTGAGGAAAGCATAACAAACCACCGCAGCGGTCAGGCCAAGCAGGATATGGCCTGTTTCGGGCAACAGCAGGGAAAGCCCGGTCAACACGAAGACGACCAGGGTGTTGACGACCAGTTGGTGCCGCAGCTCGGGACGCTCCATGAAATAGGCGTACTGTTTGCCGATGAAAAAGCAGACCGCGCCGATGACCGACAGTACCCGGAAATCGGATACGGCCATGTCGTCCAGGATCGCGTGCCGGATCAGGCTGGCCAGGATCGACAGGCCGATGAAGACGAACAAGTGCGAGTAGAGGACCGAATGGCCGGTACTGAGCTTCTGTTCGGACAGCAGGTGAAAACTGTCGAAGTAAACCCACCAGATGCTCGATATCGTCACGAAGCCGGTGGCGGCGGTCAGCAGCTTCTCCGGCGTCCATCTGATGTCGGCCAGTCCCGTGGACAGGCTGGTGATGGACTCTCCCAGGATGATGATCGTGAGCAGGCCCACACGCTCGATCAGGTGCTCGGTATGCGCTGGAATGGCCTCGAGACGGCGCCGCAAGAAAAAGATGAACGCCCCCAGGTCGAACAGTATTCCCAGGTAAAACACGACATATCTCTCCGGCGCCGGGAACAGGACCGAAGCGAGGCTGATGGTGGCGCCGGCTACGATCACCCAGCCGACTGCCGTTGTGAGTGCGACGCTTTCCTTGTGCCGGTATTTCGACACGAAATACATCATGGCCACGATGTATTTCGAACCGGCGTAACAGGCGACGATCGCCTCGAAGCCGGCCGTGAATCGCTCGTCGATCAGGCCCGAGATGATGATCAACAGGAACATGATGAACAGGGTCGCCAGCCGATGCTTGCGGTCATCCGCATCGAACCGGTTGGCATACATCGTGTGGCTGGCCCACAGCCACCACAGGGGTATGAAAACCAGGACGAATTTCCAGAACTGGAGCGGGTCGAGGTGCCCCTCGTGCGTGTGGCTCAGGATATGCGTTACGTCATCGATCGTTACCACAAAAATCAGATCGAAGAAACACTCGAGCCAGGTGGCATGGCGATTGGGATCGAAATATTTTGTGTTGTGCATATTGGCTGAGTGTCGACTGTGCACCGGAACGCGTTCGGCCCATCCATGCTCTTGCGCGCTCTTGCGCGCCGCATGAGACGAGTCGATACTAGCAAAAAGCCGGCGGCCGAGCGCCGCACGATTGGCGGCAGTCGCGCGGCGCGCGGCGCGCGCGGCGTGCCCGGCCGAAACCGAGGAATTTAGCTACCCCACCTCCCGTCTTACAAGTTGCTGCTCTGACGCTATGCCTGAGCGCCTTCGAGCGACGACAACGCGACAATACGAAAGGCCGACCGGCCGCAGATGGCGGAGCGACAGCATGAAGACGGACAATGGATCAGCAAGCGGTGAACAGCCCGGCGCGGAGTTGCAGGCGATGTCGCGCAAGCTCCTGGGCACGCTGGAGGCCATGTCCGATGCGTTCTACACGCTGGACAAGGGATGGCGGTTCACCTACCTGAACGAAGCAGCCGAGCGGCTGCTGCGGCGGTCGCGCCACGAGTTGCTCGGCAAGGTGTTGTGGGAAGCCTACCCGGACCTGGTGGGTACGCATTTCGGGGCGCAATACGAGTTTGCGATGGCGCGCCGGCAGCCGGTCGCATTCGAGGAATACTATGCCCCGCTGCAGGCATGGAAGGACGTGCGCATCTTCCCGACGGAAGAAGGCCTGGCCACCTATACCACCGAAATCACAGGGCGCAAGCGGCTGCAGGAGATGGAGCGCGAGGCCGCCGAGCGGTTCAGGATGGTGGCGCGGGTGACCAGCGACATCATCTGGGACTGGGATGTCCCCAAGGGCCGCCTCTGGTGGAGCGAGGGCGTGGAGTCCGTGTTCGGCTACGACGCGGACGCCTTCAATGACGGCATCGACGACTGGACCTCGCGGATCGCGCCGGAGGACCGTGAGCGCGTCGTCAGCGGCTTGTATGCGGCAATGAATGGTGGGCGCGAAACCTGGGGCGCGGAATACCGCTTCCTGCGCGGGGACGGCGCTTACGTCAGCGTACGGGACCAGGGCGTGTTCAGGCGCAACGCCGAAGGTGCAACGCTCAACGTGATCGGTTCGATGCTCGACATCAGCGCGGAGAAGCAGGCCGAAGCCGAGCGCCGCGAAGCCGAAGCACGCAACCGGCTGCTGGCGTCGCTGCTGGACAATGCCCACGATGCGATCTCGGTTTCAGGCATCGATTTGCGCATCACCTACTGGAACCAGGGCGCCGAACGCCTGTTCGGCTGGACCGCCGCCGAGGTCATCGGCAAGACCAAGGGCGAACTCATGATGCTGGGCGAGGACGACCTGGAACGGGCGTATCACCAGGTCGTGCACAAGGGCGACTGGCGCGGCGAAATCTGCAAGCGGCGCAAGGACGGGCGCCGGGTGACGGTCGAATCGCACCTGACGCTCGTGCGCGGCGACGATGTCCAGCCGCCCCTGGTGCTGGAAATCGAAACCGACATCACGCAGCGCAAGCACGACGAGCATGCGATCCTCAGCCTCGCCTTTTTCGATCCCCTGACGCGCTTGCCGAACCGGCGCCTGCTGCTGGACCGGCTGCGGCACGCGGTCGCGGCAACCAGGCGCGACGGCCATGGCGGCGCCCTGCTCTTCATCGACCTGGATAACTTCAAGACCCTCAACGATACGCTCGGGCACGACAAGGGCGACCTGCTGCTGCAGCAGGTCGCGCGGCGCCTCGAAGCGCGGGTGCCGCGCGGCAGCGACACCGTGGCGCGGCACGGCGGGGACGAATTCGTCATCGTGCTGGAGTACCTGAGCGCGGACCAGGAAGAGGCGGCAGCCCAGGCCGAACTCGTCGCAGAAAAATTGCTCGGCGCATTCAATGAGCCGTTCCAGCTGGACGGGCACCAGCACTATGCGACGCCCAGCATCGGCGTGGCCCTGTTCGACAAGGACATCAAGGACATCGACGAACTGCTCAAGCGCGCAGACCTGGCGATGTACCAGGCCAAGGCGGCCGGCCGCAACACGATCCGCTTCTTCGACCTGCACATGCAGACGGTGATCAATGCGCGTGTCGCGCTGGAGGCCGATCTGCGCCGCAGCCTGCAAACCCACGGATTCGCCCTGCATTACCAGCGCCAGACCGACAGCAGCGGCTACACCATGGGCGCCGAGGCGCTGCTGCGCTGGCAGCGCCCGGGGAGCCAGCCGGTGTCGCCATCCGTGTTCATTCCGCTCGCCGAAGAGACCGGGCTGATCGTGCAGCTGGGCGAGTGGGTCCTGGAAGCGGCATGCCGCCAGCTGGTGGCCTGGGCCAGCCGCCCGGAAACCGCGCACCTGACGATGGCGATCAATGTGAGCGCGCGCCAGTTCCGCCAGCCGGCCTTCGTGGACCTGGTACTGCGGGTCATCGAGCGCACCGGCGCGGACCCGCGGCGGATCAAGCTCGAGCTGACCGAGAGCCTGCTGGTCGCGAACGTCGAGAATACGATCGACACCATGCACGCGCTCAAGGAGAAAGGGATCGGGTTCGCGCTCGACGATTTCGGCACAGGGTATTCCTCGCTCGCCTACCTGAAGCGCCTGCCGCTCGACCAGCTGAAAATCGACCAGTCTTTCGTGCGCGACGTGCTCACCGATCCGAACGACGCCGCGATCGCGCGCACGATCCTCGGGCTGGGCCGCACCCTGGGACTGGACGTGATCGCGGAAGGCGTCGAAACGGCGGACCAGCGCAACTTTCTTGCCATGCACGGATGCAGTGCGTTCCAGGGTTACCTGTTCGGACGGCCGGTGGCGGCGGAGCAGTTCTGATCCGTTCGAAGCCGTGACCGGGCATCGCCGGCGGGCCGCCGGCGAACCATCATCGGCTCCCCGCGCTCACGCCGTGCCGGAGAAGGGCAGCATCAGCGGCTCGCGCAGCCGGATAATCTGGCGCACTTCGTCGTCCTGGATCACTTCCATGCTGGCCAGTCCGGTGGCGCCGTGATCGAGCCAGACTTCGCGCGGCTTGGGGATCAGGTGATCGAGGCCCTCGACGAGAATTTCGATGAGATCGTCCTTGGGGTCGTAGCTAATGCCCAGCAATTGAATCCACTCCTGCTCGATCTGGTCGCCGATATCGAGCCCGATCACCTCGATCTCGACCTGCTTCCCGACCAGCAGCGATTTCGACATCTGGTCGAAAGTTTTCTGCCATGCCGCTTTATCCAGTTTTGCTGTAGCCATGATGTTTGCCTCTGCCTCTCACTGATCCGCACCGGTACCGCCGGCACAAGGAAACTCCCACCTTGGTCCGGTACCCGGTCGTTAGTTTGCGTTAATCAAGGTGCTTAATCCTGTGTGGTGCGCATCGGGGGATCGGCATGCAGCCGGCCATGATGCTTCGTTCAAGGCTGGGATGCCGCCAGCTGCGGCAGGATCTCCTGGCCGATTTCTTCGAGCACGTCGCCGGCCTTGCGCGCGCCGTACTTGAAGTTCAGGATGACGTGATTGACCCCAATCGAGCGTACCGCCTCGAGAAAGCGCAGGATAAAGTGCCGGCCGCCGCGAAAGCCCAGGTGGATCGGCGTGGGCGCAGCGTCGGGATCGTCGCTCAGGTCGACATAGAACGATTGCACGAAGGGCTTGAAGACGCCGGGTGCCGCAATTCCCACCGCGGCGCGCCAGTGCGCCGCCACCTCGGCCTGGCGCTGGAGTCCGCGCGGGTAGGTGATCCACCCGTCCGCATGTTTCGCGATCCAGTCCAGCGGCTGCCCGCTGTGACCGGTAACGAGCATGGGCACGGGAGTCATCGGCTTGGGGATGAGATCGGCAGTCCCGGCCAGCGTGCCGTGGGACGACTGGAGTGTCGGGAACTGCTCGGCGAGGACCGTGCGCACGACGCGCAGGTTGTCGCGGAACAGGGCGGAACGCTGTTCGAAATCGACGCCGAAGGCTGGAAACTCGACCGGCCGGTCGCCGGAGGCAATGCCGAGGACCAGGCGGTTGCCCGAAAGCCGGTCCACCGATGCCACGCCCTTGGCGGTATGCAAGGGGTGGCGCAGGGTCAGGACCAGGGCGCCGGTGGCCAGCGCGATCTCGCTGGTCTGCGCCGCGATCCAGCCGAGATAGACCCACGGATCGTAGACCTGGCCCACGTCGCCGAAGCTGGGGTCGCGCAGCGGCACGTCGCGGCACCACAGCGCGGCGTATCCGAGTTCTTCGGCCCGGCGCGCCAGGCCTTCCTGGCCGAGCATCGTCGGCTGGTCGCCGGAGAACGCCTCGATCGGGAAGAACACGCCGAGCGTCAGCCGATCCGGCGCAAACATGCGTTGAAAGCCCCTGGAATCGCCTGGCCTGGCCGTCCGGTTCGGTGTCAGCATGTCTGCCATGATCTCACCCCGCAGGTTGAATCGGTCTAAGATATCGTCGTTCCGCGGCGAGTGCAAGCGCGCCCTGAACCGAACGGCGTCCCGATTGCCGTGGCAGAAGTAGTGTCGTATCTTGTAGATCCAGGGCTCATCAGCCGCCCCTTTATTCCACGCACCCGGGAGATCAGCATGTTCACTGCAATCGTGCTCAACAAGAACGATGACGGCAGCACCACTGCCCAGCTTGCCCAGCTCGACGACGCGCAGTTGCCAGCCGATGGCGATGTGACCGTTCGCGTCGACTATTCGACAATCAACTACAAGGACGGCCTGGCCATCACCGGCAAGGCGCCTGTCGTGCGCAGCTGGCCGATGGTGCCCGGCATCGATGGCGCGGGCGAGGTCATTGCGTCGTCGCATCCGGACTGGAAGGAAGGCGACGCATTCATCCTGAACGGCTGGGGTGTCGGCGAAGCGCACTGGGGTTGCCTGGCGCAGCGTGCGAAACTGAAAGGCGGGTGGCTGATCCCACGGCCGCCGGGCATGTCGGCCAGGACCGCGATGGCAATCGGAACGGCGGGCTACACCGCGATGTTGTGCGTGACGGCCCTGCAGGAGCAAGGCGTCGACAGGAACAGCGGCGAGATCCTGGTGACCGGCGCATCGGGCGGCGTCGGCAGCATTGCGATTGCGCTCCTCGCCAGCCAGGGCTACCGCGTGGTCGCGTCCACCGGCAAGCTGGCCGAGGCCGATTACCTCAAGACCCTCGGCGCGGTCGAGGTCATCGATCGCGCCGCACTGTCCGCTCCCGGCAAACCGCTGCAGAAGGAACGCTGGGCCGGGGTCGTCGATTCCGTCGGCTCGCACACGCTGGCCAATGCGGTCGCACAGACCCGTTACGGCGGCACCGTCACGGCATGCGGACTGGCCCAGGGGATGGATTTCCCGGCGTCGGTTGCGCCATTCATCCTGCGCAGCGTCAGGCTGATCGGCATCGACAGTGTGATGGCGCCCCTGCCGAAACGCGTGGCAGCATGGGAGCGGCTGGCGAACGAACTGGACGCGAACAAACTGGCGACGATTACGCAGGAAATCGGATTGGCGCAGGCAATTGCCCTTGCCCCGGACCTGCTCGCCGGGAAGCTACGTGGCCGGCTGGTGGTGAACGTCAATGCCTGAGTAAAGCACCTGGGCTGCGGGGTCCGGCGCCGCTCACGTCTGGCTCGACTTTCTCCCGCAGGGCAGCCTTACCTCTTCTGGTATTCGAACGGCGGCATGGCCTTCAGCGCATCCTTCGTCGCCCCAGGCAAGGTCAGCTGTTTATTCTGGAGCTTCAACTGCTCCGTCGGGATGGCAACGTCCCGTTTGCCGATGCCCAGGAAGCCACCGACGCCGATAATCGCGAACGTGGCTGCGGGCGTGTTGCCCGCCTTGCCTGGAGAAATGATCAGGTCGTCGATCTTGCCGATCTTATCGTTCTTGTCGTTGACCACTGTCTTGCCGAACAGGTCGTGCTTGGCACTCCACCCGACGACAATCGCTTCCATCTCGACCACGGTAACCCCCAGGGGCGCCCGGCCAGCCACTGGCGCGGCGGGGGCCTGCGCGGTCGACTGCGCCGATGCAAGGTCCCCCCAGAGGGGAAAAGCCGACATCGTTAAGACTGCGATAAACCGTTTCATGACGCCTCCTTTATCAGTGCGCCCGCGGCCGTGGGGCGTGCTGCCCCCTCGACGGGTGTGGAGCACGCACCTGCGCGGCAAAACGCAGTGCGTCGATCAGCGATTCGTCGTCGAAGCCGCCTTCATACGGTTCGCCGTTGATGAAAAAGCTGGGCGTGCCCGCCGCGCCGCTGCGCACGGCGCCCATGAAGTCCTCTTTCACCTTGGACAGGAAGCGGTGGGACACCACATCGTCGGTGAAACGCTGCATGTCGAGCCCGAGGCGTTGCCCGAGCCGCGTCAGCAGCGCTGGACTGAGCAGGTCCTGGTTCTCGTAGATCAAGTCGTGCATGGGCCAGAACTTGCCTTGCGCGTCCGCCGCCTCGGCCGCCTCGGCCGCCGCTTGCGCCATCGGGTGGACCTGGGTCAGCGGCATGTGGCGGAACACGAAACGCATGTCCTCACCCATCGTCGCCAACACGTTCTTCAAATAAAAATGCGCCGCCCTGCAGTGCGGGCACTGGAAATCGCCATACTCGACCAGTGTCACCGGCGCATCCGCCGGTCCCAGCACGTGGTCGGTTTCATCGATCTGCTTTGTCAGACTCATGATCTGCTCCCATCCATTTCTTCCAGCACCTTGAGGATACCGTCGGCGCCCGGATTGATGCCGATCGGCGAAACATACGCCCAGCGAATCACGCCTTCCTCATCGATGACGAACAAGGCCCGTTCGCTGACACCTTCCCTGGTCCGATAGACGCTGTAGTCGCGTGCGACCGCGCCCTTGGGCTCGAAGTCGGACAGCAGCGCAAGTTTGTAGCCGCGGTGCTCGCGAAAGGCGGCATGGGACCAGGCGCCGTCCACTGAAATGCCGATGCAGATCGCCCTGTGTTTGGCGAACTCATCGCGCAGCTCGTTGTAGAGTGCCAGCTGGTCGCCGCAGACCGGGCTCCAGTCAGCCGGATAGAACGCGAGAATCACTCGCTGGCCACGAAACTCCGAGAGCTTGATCCGCTGGTCGGGCGTGGAATTGAGTTCGAACTCCGGGGCGCGTGCGCCCGCCTTCAATGCTTCCATGCCAGCTCCCTGTGCGCTTGAAAAAAACCTGTAACCCGTAGGACGGAACGTGGGGGGCTAAGTTCCACGTTGTTTCATTCTAGTCCGCGGGCGCCGGAATAACAGGTGCCAGGCACGCGCGCGGAAAATCAGCAATCGCCGCTTGCTATTGGCAGGCCCGCGTCTAAGCTGGATAAATTGTCCCGCGGGTACCGCCTGCGGATTTTGCCGACGTACCGCCGGGCCTGGCCTTGCGCCGTTTGCGGAGCAAGCTGTTTCAGGCGGACTCAAAGGAGCAGACTATGAAAGCTGTCGTCTATCGAGGTCCCCAGCAGGTCGCAGTCGAAAACGTGCCGGATCCGAAAATCGAACGTCCCACGGACGCCATCGTCAAAATTACCAGTACCAACATCTGCGGCTCCGACCTCCACATGTACGAAGGCCGGACCGATTTCGAACAGGGCCGTGTCTTCGGCCACGAAAACCTCGGTGTGGTCCAGGAAGTGGGACCGGCGGTCGAGCGGCTCAAGCCCGGCGACTGGGTGTGCCTGCCCTTCAACATCAGTTGTGGCCACTGCAAGAACTGCGAGCGCGGCCTGACCGCCTACTGCCTGCGCGCGAATGAACCGGGCATGGCCGGCGGCGCCTTCGGCTTTGCCGACATGGGGCCATGGCAGGGTGGCCAGGCCGAATACCTGCGGGTGCCCTGGGCCGACTTCATGGCCCTGAAGCTGCCGCCGGACGCTGCGGAGAGGCAAGTCGACTACGTGATGTGCGCCGACATCTTCCCGACCGGCTGGCACGCGACCGAACTGGCCGGCATGAAGCCCGGCGATGCGGTGGTCATCTACGGTTCCGGGCCGGTGGGCCTGATGGCCGCGCACTCGGCGATGATCAAGGGAGCCTGCAGCGTGATGGTGGTCGACTGCCATCCCGACCGGCTCAAGCTGGCCAAGTCGATCGGCGCGATCCCGATCGATTATTCGAAGGAAGACCCGGTGCAGCGCGTCATGGACCTGACCCACGGAAAGGGTGCGGACGCCGGTTGCGAATGCGTCGGCTACCAGTGCCACGATCCCTCGCCGCACCGCCACGAGCGCCCCAACCTGACGATGAACAACCTGGTTGCGTCAGTCAAGTTCACGGGCGGGATCGGGGTGGTCGGCGTGTTCATTCCGCAGGACCCGAATGCATCGGACGAACTCGAGAAAAAGGGACAGATCGCGTTCGACTGGGGCATGTGCTGGTTCAAGGGACAGCGCATCGCCACCGGCCAGTGCAACGTCAAGGCCTACAACCGGCAGTTGCGCGACCTCATCCACGCCGGCCGGGCCAAGCCGTCGTTCATCGTGTCCCACGAGCTGAAACTGGACCAGGCGCCTGACGCCTACCAGCACTTCGACGTGCGCGACCACGGTTGGACCAAGGTGGTCCTGCACCCCGGATCCTAGCAGTGCAGATGGAACATCCTGGTGCCGGCGAATCGATTCCCGTCGACCAGGAACAGCGTCAGACGAAACGCCGACCCATGCCGGTTGGCGTTTCGTTGCGGGACCGGCAGATCGGCATCCGACGCCCTATCCTTCATACACCAGGATCGCGGCGGCCAGGTCTTCGAGCGCTGTGCCGACCGACTTGAAGACGGTCCGCACGCCCCCATCCTCCCTGCCCGCCTGCCCGCGGCAAATCGATTCCAGTGTCCCCGCGACATCTTCCGCGGCAAATACGCCACGTGACATGGGCCCCAGCAAATCTCCCGATTTCTGCAAGGCCTCCACGGTGTCGACATACAGGCGGCTGCCCGTAAAGCAGGCGTCGTCCGCTTCGCGCATCGCCGGCGTGAAGCCGCCGATCAGGTCGAGATGGCTGCCGCGCGCGAGCCACTCGCCGCGGATGATGGGTTCCGTCGCCAGCGTCGCGCAGGACACGATGTCGGCCATGCGGACCGCCTGCGCGAGGTCGGTGCCGGCGCGCACGCTGCATCCTTCCAGACTCAACTCACCGGCCAGGCGGCGTGCCGCTTCCGGGTTGCGGCTCCAGACCGTGACCTCCTCGATCGGCAGCACGGCCTGGTAGGCCTCCGGAAGCAGGCTGGCAACGCGGCCGGAACCGGCAACGACCAGGCGCCGTGCGTCGGGCCGCGCCAAGTGGCGCGCCGCCAGCGCGGAAGCGGCCGCGGTGCGGCGCGAGGTGATTTCGTTGCCGTCCATTTGCGCCAGGGGCTCGCCGGTCGCGGCGCTGTACAGGATATAGGTGGAATACAGGCCGGGCCGGCCGCGCGCGGCATTGCCGGGGAAGATGTTGACGGTTTTGATGCCCATGTAATCGCCATGCCAGGCCGGCATGATGAGCACGGTCCCCTCCGCCCCCTTGCCGTCGCCGACCGCATGCACGTGCCGGGGCGGCACCTGGCATCCGCTCACGAACATGCGTGCGATCGCGTCGATCAGGGCGTTAAACGGCAGTGCCTGCCGGGTGGCGGCACGATCGATCATTTTCATTGGGCAGTCGCCTTGTGTGAGTTCGCCTGGCGGCGAGGGTAGCACGACCGCTGGTGAACAATACAGGGTTCAGGCCGACAAGCGTATCTCCAGCCGCTCGATCACCTGCTGCACATCCTGCGCGGGCACCGGCGGACTGAAGTAGTATCCCTGGCCGATGTGGCAGCCGTGCGCCAGCAGCCAGTTCATCTGCTCGCGCGTCTCCACCCCTTCCGCCACGATCGTCATCCTGAGCGCAATCCCCATCGCGACAATCGCCTGGGTCAGCTTTTCCGCGTTCGCGTCCTGCAACATGCTGCGAGTAAACGACTGGTCGATCTTGAGGCATTGCAGCGGCAATTGGCGCAGGTAACTGAGCGAGGAAAAACCGGTGCCGAAATCGTCCAGCGCGGTGGAAATGCCGGTCTCGTTCAGCGCGCGTAACACGCTCTGCGTCTCGTCGAGCTGGCGCATGAAGCAGGACTCGGTCACCTCGATTTCCAGGGCGCTCGCCGGCACCTTGTACTCGTCGAGCAGCTCGGTGAGGTAGGCCACCAGGTTCGGCGACAGGATATCGGCGATCGACAGGTTGATCGCGATCGGCAGGCGGGCCAGGCCCTGGCTGCGCAGACGGGCCAGTTCCGCGATCGCACTGCGCATGACCCAACGGTCGATGCGGATGATCTGGTCGCTGTGTTCGGCAATCGGAATGAAGGCGCTGGGGCTGTTCTGGCCCCGGGTTGGGTGGTTCCAGCGCACCAGTGCCTCGAGGCCGACCACTTTACGGCTGATGAGGTCGACCTTCGGCTGGAACACCAGGGATAGTTGATTGCGTTCGACCGCCTCGTCCAGGTCACGTTCGAGCAGGTAGTATTCGCGCTGGTCGGCCGCCATCGCCAGCTCGAACACGATGCTGCGACAGCGGCCCAGGGATTTGGCCTGGTACAGCGCCAGGTCGGCGTGGCGCAGCAATTCGCTGACTGTGCGGCCGTGGCCGGGCGGAATCGCGATACCCACCGAAATCCCGAGGCGAAATTGTTGTCCCTTGATGTCAAACGGGCCGGAAACGGCCCCGTGCAGGCGCTCGGCAAAGGTGAGCGCCGTGGCCGCGCTCGGGTGCGGGATCTGCAGCAGCAGCATGAATTCATCGCCGCCCAGGCGTGCCAGCAAGTCATTTTCCCGCATCACCGCTTTCAGGCGCAGACTCAGTTGCTGCAGTACCAGATCGCCCGTTTCATGGCCGTAGGTGTCGTTGATCTTTTTAAAATGGTCGAGGTCGAGCAGCATCAGCGCGGTGTTGTATTGGCCGTCGTCCAGGCGCCGCGCTACCTCGTCCTCCATGGCGCGGCGGTTGTACAGCCCGGTCAGATGGTCATGGTGGGCGCGCCAGTGCAGGGTTTCCTGCATCTTGCGGTTCACCTGCAGTTTGTTGACCTCGCTGAGGATGCGCAGCAGGTTTTGCAGCGCCTCCCCATCCGCCTGCAGCCACGGATCGGAATGTCCCTTCACCGACTGCTGCCAGACGGCGAAGGAGCGGCGCGGCTCGAGGCGGATGCGGCCATTCGGAAGGGCCACGACGTCCTTGACCGGCTCGCCGCCCCAGCGCACCTGCTGCACCACTTCTTCGCGCGTCAGGAAGCAAAAGATGATGTCCTCGTCATGGCGTTGCGCCAGCAGCAGGCCGGCTGCGTCCGGCAAATACAGCAGCGAGCGTTTCCTGGAAGTCAGCAGGTCGTCCCAGATGAAGACCTGGGGGCGCGGGTCTTGCAGATCGAGACGCGCGCCGACCTCGTCGAGGATCTGGTGCGTGGCGCCCTGGCGCCTGGCCGGTCCGCCGATAAAGGCAAGCGTACCGATCTGCACGCCCAGGCTGCTGGCATCAAATGCCGGCAACAGCTCGGGCAGCCAGAGTTCGAGCTCGTTGGTGATGTCGCCATCCTGGAGCAGGGCCTGATGGAACTGGTTCAGCAAGTGGTCCAGCGTCAGGCGGTGGCGCACCGTTTCCAGGTGGGACAAGGCCTCGATGCGCATGTTGGCGATTTCCGCCAGCAGTTCGGCGATCTGGCGCATGTTTTCGCGGATCTGGTACGGGGGCGTGCGCGGCTGGTGATGGTGGCAGGCGATCAGCCCCCACAGCTTGCCGTCGCAGACGATGGACAAGGTCATCGTGGCGCGCACGCCCATGTTGCGCAGATACACGAGGTGTACATCGGACAGGCCGCGCAGGATGCAGTGGCTCTGGTCGAGTAACTCGCCGGTCGGCAGGCGCGGCGGAACCAGCCCATCCATCGGCGCTTCGACATCGGCCAGCAGCCGCAATTTATTGGTGAGATACAGGGTGCGCGCCTGGCTGGGAATGTCGGAGGCGGGAAAGCGCAAGCCCAGGTATTTTTGCTGGTACTCCTTCGACGTGTGCTCGGCCACGACTTCACCGCAGCCATCGGGCATGAACCGGTAAATCATCACCCGGTCGAAGGCGCTGACTTCCTGGATCACTTTGACGCAGGCGCGAAAGAAGGCGTCGAGTCCCTCGGCGCGGCGCAGACGGGCGATCACTTCGCCAAAGCCGGCGAAGATCTGGTTTTGCCGGCGCTGCTCGTCGCCGTTACCGTTCGCCGGCAGCCATTCGAGCACCGCGAACTGCCCCCAGCGGTGACCGAGGCATTCCCAGTGCAGGGCCGCAGGCTGCTCCGGCAGATCTGCCTGTTCGAACCGGGGGCGCCAGGGCAAGGCGACGAGATGCGCGGCGGACAGGGCGTCGATGTCGAGCGCGTCGCTGCCGTCCACGGCCGCGACGCAATCGGACAGCGGCCGCGAGATCAGCGCAGCGGCATCCTGCAAGCCTGGCCAATGCTTCACGATCCCCGTGGAGACCTGGACAATGCAGCGACTCGCCAGGTCCACCACCATCACGAACCCGTAGGACTGGACAGTGCCCAGCAGATGGATCGCCTCCAGGGCACAGGTATTCTCCAGTTCCGCCGGAATGGTGTGGTCATGCGCACCCGGGCTCATGCTCATCAACTCCTGTCATGGAATGTCGACCGCCCAAGACGACCATTCTCCCCCCTTTTTCCAAACACGCCAAGACCATCGTCCCTGCCGCAGCCGATTGAATTTCAGACCTGCGGCGGGCCGATTGGTTCCGGCAGCGGAGGCGCCAGGCTGGCGATGCCGATACGCAACAGGAGGACGGCGATACCACGACAAGCCGGATCCATTACGATATAGTAGTGCATTGCAGCAACAAGTTGTATTAATAGACAACATTTCGCTGCGGCGATTCAAAAGGCATTGCGTGGCGCCCCTTATCGATATTGCGCATTGGCGCACCCACATTTTTTCCCGCTTGCTGACGATCGTGCTGGTGCTCGGCATCGGCACGGCGATTCCCAGCATCGCGCTCGCCGCCGGACAAGGCCTGTGGTCGCTGGTGGCGGTCGACCTCGTCGCCATCGGCTGGCTGTTCGCGCTCTGGCGCCTGCACAGCTGGGCCTACCGGACGCGGGTATTTCACTTCATCGCGATCGTGTTTCTCGTTTCGGTGGGGATGATCGTCAACGTCGGCCAGGTGGCCCAGCTCTACCTGATTGCGCCGCCCGTGTTCGCCGCAGTCCTGCTCGGACGGCGTTCGGCGCTGGCGGCCCTCGGCGCCAGCACCCTGCTGGTGCTGGTGCTGAGCATCCGGGGCTATCTGCACGCCGGCGGCGCCACGCCGGATGCATCGGTCCTGCCCGCATGGACGATTGCCCTCAATTTCCTGTTCGTCGGCGCGCTGATCACGGTGTCCTGCAGTACCCTGCTGCAAAAACTGGTGGCCTCGCTCGGTCACCTGCACGGGGTCGCGCGTTCGCTGGAGGAAGGTAAGGACACCCTGTCCAGCCTGAACGCCGAGTTGCGCCTGACGGCCGCCGCAGTCGCCCAGCTCAATGACATGGTGCTGATCGTGCGCACCAACGGCACGCCCGAGGTGCCCTGGCCCATCACGTTCGCCAACGATGCGTTCGTGCGCAGCACCGGTTATACGCGCGAGGCCGTGCTCGAGCGCAGCATGCTGATGCTCGGCGGCGCCGACACCGACCTGGCCGCCGTGGAGCGGCTGAGCGAGGCCATGCGCAGCGGCGCGCGGGCCCGTGCCGAGCTGACGACGTATACGAAGGCCGGCCTGCCTTTCTGGACCGAAATCGAAATCACCCCGTTCCTGGACGAAGCCGGCACGCATACGCACTGTGTCGTGGTCGGGCGCGACATCGGCGAGCGCAAGAAGGCGGCCACCGCGATCCACCGCCTCGCCTATTACGACGTGCTGACGGAACTGCCGAACCGGCGCTTCCTGCTCGAGCGCCTCGACGCCCTGCTGCTTGAAGCCCAGTCCGGCCAGGGCTGGGGCGCCGTCGTCTTCATCGACCTCGATCATTTTAAATACGTCAACGATGCGCGCGGACACGCGACCGGCGACGCGCTGCTGCGCAGTGTTGCGGCCCGCCTGACGGCACTGATGCGCGAGCACGACACGGTGGCCCGCATCGGCGGCGACGAATTCGTCGTCCTGCTGCCGCGCATCGGCCATGACCACGACAGCGCGCGCAGCGCCGCCCTCGCCCACGCCGAGCGGCTGCGCGATGCGCTATCCGATGCGGTCGAGGTCGGCGGCAACCGCTACAACGCCTCGGCCAGCCTGGGCGTGAGCCTGCTGCCGCATCCGGGCCAGCGCGCCGACGACCTGCTGCGCGAGGCCGACACCGCCATGTACCACGCCAAGGCGCGCGGCCGCAACCGCGTGGCCCTGTTCGAAGCGGCCATGCGCGCCGAATCCGAACAGCGCCTGACGCTCGAGCGCGACCTGGCCGGCGCCATCGAGCGCGGCGAACTCCTGATGCACCTGCAGCTGCAATGCGACGCGGACGGCAAGCCGGGCGGCGCGGAAATGCTGATGCGCTGGCAACGCGCCGACGGCCGCTTCGTGCCGCCGGACGTGTTCATCCCGATCGCCGAAGCGAGCGGCCTGATCGTGCCGCTGGGGCATTGGGCCCTGCAGCAAGCCTGCCAGGCCTGGCTGCGCCTGAACGCCGCCGGCCACCCGCTGCCGCTGTCGGTGAATGTCAGTCCGATGCAGTTCGGCCAGGCCGACTTCGTGGCCCAGGTGCGCGCCGTGCTGGCCGAGACCGGGGTGCCGGCCGATCAACTCATTCTGGAACTGACCGAGGGCCTGCTGATCAAGGACCGCGACGCCACGATCGCCCGCATGCACGCGCTGGCCGCGATCGGCATCCGTTTTTCGATCGACGATTTCGGCACCGGTTATTCGAACCTGGGCTACCTGAAGCGCATGCCGCTGTATGAACTCAAAATCGACAAGAGTTTTGTGCGCGACACGCCGGATGGCGGCGATGGCGACGCCATCGTGCGCTCGATCCTGGCGATGGCCGGCCACCTGCGCCTGCGCGTGGTGGCCGAGGGCGTCGAGACGCGGGAACAGGCCGCTTTCCTGGCCGCCAACGGCTGCCCCGTCATGCAGGGTTATCTGTTCGCGCGGCCGCAGCCTCTGGCGCAGGTGCTCGCCAGCCTGGAAGCTGCGCTGGCGGCCTGAGTGTCCGCTCCAGGCGGATGCGATAATGCGGGACGACTTATGTCCACCACCGCGGAGACTCCCATGCCCCATATCGCCGGACTCGACCACGTCCAGATCGCCATTCCTCCCGGCGCCGACGCCGCCGCCCGCGCCTTCTACGGCGGCGTACTCGGTCTTTCCGAAATACCGAAACCCGCGCCCCTGAACGCCTCCGGCGGCATGTGGTTCGTCACGGGCGCGACGCAACTGCACATCGGCAGCCAGGCCGATTTCGTGCCCGCGAAAAAGGCGCATCCGGCCTTCATCGTCGAGGATTTCGAAGGCTATTGCGCGCTGCTGCGCAGGCAGGAGGTGGCCGTGCGCGAAGAAGCGCAGGTAGCGGGACGGCGCCGTGCCGGCATCGAGGATCCCTTCGGCAACCGGATCGAACTGATCGCGGCGGCGCAGGCTTGAGTTGAGGGCGGCTCATGCCGCCTCGACCGCCCGTGCCTCGCGCACCATCCGGCAGATGGTCAGGATATTCACCGCCGCGATCACCAGCTCGAGCGCCGTGCCGCCGATCGAATTGCAGGTTAGCGCAGCACCTGCAATTTCGTCTTTTTCCCCTGGCGATAGGTGTACAAGGTCAGCGCGGCATTTTTCAGATCGCCCTTCGGGTCGAAGGCGATGCTGCCGGTCACGCCTTCGTACTGGACGCTTGCCAGCGCCGGCAGGAATATGGCCGGATCGCTCGAATTCGCGCTCTGCATCGCTTTCGCAAACACCATCACCGCATCGTAGGCATAGGGCGCATAGGTCTCCACCGGGAGCTTGTAGCGTTGCTGGTAGCGCTGTGTGAACGCATTCAGGCCGGCTTCCTGCGGGCCCGTGACGCCGCCCGCAACCACGCAATAGACCTTGTCGTCGACCAGCGCGTCGCCCGCCAGCAGCGGCATCTTTTCCGAGCAGACGCCGTCGCCCGACACCAGTTTCGCGCGCAGGCCGAGCGCCTTCATTTGTTTCAGCATCGGGCCGGCCACGGCATCCATGCCGCCATAGAAGATCACGTCCGGATCGCGCGCGCGGATCTGGGTCAGGATGGCGTTGAAATCGGTCGCCTTGTCGTTGGTGAACTGGCGGCTGACCACGCTGGCGCCGCCGCCCCCTGCCTTCACGCCCTTGACGAATTCGTCGGCCAGGCCCTGGCCGAAGGCGGTGCGGTCGTCGATCACCGCGATCTTCTTTGCCTTCAGGGTATTCATCGAATAGGTCGCCAGCGTGCGCCCGACCAGGTTGTCGTTGGCGACGACGCGGAAGGCGGTCTTGAAACCCTGGTGGGTGTAGAGCGGCGTGGTGGCCGCCGGAGAAATCTGCGGGATGCCGGCATTCGCATAGATCTTCGAGGCCGGCACCGTGGTGCCCGAATTCAGGTGGCCGACCACGGCCGCGACTTTTGCATCGACCAGCTTTTGCGCGACGGCCGCGCCGGTCTTCGGGTCAGCCGCGTCGTCTTCGGGCTGCAGCACCCACTGCACCTTGCGCCCGCCGAGCACGATGCCCTTGGCGTTGAGCTCGTCGATCGCCATGCGGGCGCCGTTTTCGATGTCCTTGCCCTGGTGGGCGCCGGTGCCGGACAGTGGAGACGCCGTGCCGATTTTCACTTGCAGGGGCTGGGTGGCAGGTTGGGCGTGGGACGGTGCCGCGGCAAGCGCGAGCACGGAAGCAAGGATGGCAGGGCTACGCATGGAGATTTTTTTTCGTGGAAGGTGCGCTCGATTGTACTGCCGAGCCGGCCGGCGCCCGATTCGTTAATCCGCAGCAAACCCACTTTCGACCCGTCTATTCCACCATTCGTCACTCGGCGCAACTTCTCTGGCTGCTCATCCGCTACGCTCAGGCATCTCATCTTCACTCCGGAGGCAGACATGGCAGTCAGGAACTATGCAATCGCAGCGCTCATCACAGGCAGTTTGTTGTCGCATCAAGCCCTCGCGGCACCGGATGCGCCATTGAGCAATGCGGCACGCCAGGAGGTCGTGCAGACACTTGCGACCAAACTGAAAGCGAATTACGTCCTCCCCGACGTGGCGCAACGGGTTGCCGCCACCATCGTCAAGAAGAATGCCGATGGCGGCTATGCCATGGCAACGAGCGCACAGGCATTCAGTGCCGCGCTGTCGCAGGATTTGCGCGAACTGAGCAAGGACAAGCATTTCCGGGCCGTGCATGACGAGCGTTTCCGTGAGCGCAGCGGTGAGAATGAGGTACCTGACCGCGCGGAAATGGAAGCGCAGCGCGACCGTACGGCCCAGCTGGGTTATGGCATCGAGAAAGTGGAACGCCTGGCGGGCAATGTCGGCTATATCGAGCTGCGCGGTTTCGGGCCGACCGAATTCGTCGGCCCCGCCTACACCGCCGCCCTGAGCTTATTGTCGGGAACGGATGCGCTCATCCTGGACCTGCGCCGCAACGGCGGCGGACGTCCGGCCAGCGTCGCTTACCTGATGAGCCATTTCTTCCCGCTGGGCGACGAGCGCCATCTGAACGACATTTATGACAGGCCGACCAATACCACCCAGCAATATTGGACCAGCACGGCAATCACGCAGCGCTACGACAAACCCGTGTACGTGCTGACCTCGGCCCGCACCTTTTCCGGCGGCGAGGAATGCGCCTACGATTTTCAAACCCAGAAACGGGCAACGCTTGTCGGCGAAACCACGGGCGGCGGCGCCAATCCGGTCAGTCCTTTCGCTGTCGGACATGGCATCGTGGTCGCCATCCCAAGGGGGCAGGCGATCAATCCCGTCACCAGGACCAGCTGGGAGCACGTCGGTGTGAAACCGGACATCGCGGTGCCGGCAGCCCAGGCCCAGCAAACGGCGCACGCCGCCATCCTGCGCCAGCTGCTTGCCTCCAACAAGGACGAGGGCTTGCGCGCCAGCCTGCAGCGGGCGCTGGCCATGGTGGAAAAGGGAGAGAGCGAAGCGCCGGTGTACACGCTCAGGCAATGAATAACGATGCATGAACAAATTCGCCAACCCGCGGGCTGGCGTTGTCGATCCACCGTGCAGGTCATCCGGTGCCGGCGCCGGGCTACGGCACGGCCAGCCGCATCACCCCTTGGGCGCCATCCAGACCAGGTTCCACAAATGGCCGTCGAGGTCCTCGAAGCCCTGGTCATACATGAAGCCGTTATCCTCGGGCGGATGGGGAATGCGGGCGCCGGCGGCGGTGGCCTTGGCGATCAGGCTGTCGACCTCTTCCCGGCTCTCGCAGCTCAGGCAGATGACGACCTCGTTGGCTTCCCGGGCCTGGACCACCGGCTTGTTGATCAGGGACTTGAAAAACGTTTCGGTCGTCAGCATCGCGTAGATGCTGCCTTCGAGGACGACCACGCAGGCCGCCTGCTCGTTGCTGAAGTCGGGATTGAAACCGAAGCCCAGTGCGGCAAAGAAGGCTTTGGATTTTTCCAGGTCCTTGACCGGGAGATTGAATATCACGTTCTTGTTCATGCGTTCCTCGTCTGTTAAAGGTGGAATGGATCAGTCCTGCATCCTGACGACGAACGATGATGCATGAAATCGACACGTTGCTGCAAAAAAAAACGCCAACCCTCGGGTTGGCGTTTTTCATTACTGCAGCTCAGGCAATCAGGCCGCCTGGTCCAGCGTCGGATAATCGATATACCCGGCCTCGCCCGGCGCATAGAAGGTCTGCGGGTTAGGCGTATTGAACGGCGCATTCAACTTGAGGCGCTGCACCAGGTCCGGATTGGCGATATAGGCGCGGCCGAAGGCGACTGCATCGGCGCGGCCCGATTCGACCGCATCGATCGCCATCTGGCGGTCGTAACCGTTGTTGGCGATATACGTGCCTTTGAAGGTCTTGCGCGCCCATTCGAAATCAAAACCGGGAATATCGCGCGGGCCGCCGGTGGCGCCTTCGACGAAGTGAATAAACGCGATATTGCGCTTGTTCAGTTCCTCGACCAGATGGCCGAACACGGCTTGCGGGTTGCTGTCGGCCAGGTCGTTGGCCGGCGTCACCGGAGACAGGCGGATGCCGACGCGGCCGGCGCCGATTTCGGCGACCACGGCGTCCACGACTTCCAGCGCGAAGCGGACGCGGTTCTCGATCGAGCCGCCGTATTCGTCGGTTCGCTTGTTGGCGCCGTCGCGCAGGAACTGGTCGATCAGGTAGCCGTTGGCACCGTGCAGTTCGATGCCGTCGAAACCGGCGCGGATCGCATTCGCGGCGCCGCGGCGGTATTCGGCAACGATTTCCTTGATCTCATCGAGCGCCAGGGCGCGCGGCTCCGGTGCCTCGACCTTGCCGGCGTGGGTGTAAGCGACCACTTTCGGCGCCACGGCCGAGGGAGCGATCGGCTGCGCGCCGCCGGTGAGATGTGGGTGGGTCACGCGGCCCACGTGCCAGATCTGGGCCACGATCTTCGAGCCGGCTTCGTGCACGGCCTGGGTGATCGGCTTCCAGCCTTCGACCTGGGCGTCCGAGTAGATGCCGGGCGTGGCCATGTAGCCTTTACCGACCGGCGAGACCTGCGTGCCTTCGCTGATGATCAGGCCGGCGTTGCTGCGCTGGCGGTAGTACTCGACGTTCATCGGGCTGCCCGGCACGTCGCCGGCGGCTTCGTCGGCGCGGCTGCGGGTCAGCGGGGCCATCACGACACGGTTGGCAACCTCGATGTCGCCAATGCGGGCGGGCTCAAAAAGTTTGTGGCTCATGTTCGGTCCTTGTTCGTAGATTGGAATGATCGGGCCGCCGGTCGCTGCGCTGTCAGGGAGCGGACGCCGGCGGCCACTACAGTCACCAGTATGCGTATTCCTGGAGACTATGGGTAGGCCGCACGAATGATATGATTTATTCCAACCGGGAATAGATGGAGCAGATATGGACCGCTTGAGGCTGATGGAAACCTTCGTCCGGGTCGTCGAGACCGGCAACTTCTCGGCCGTCGCGCGCGAGGAGCGCGCCACGCAATCGAGCATCAGCAAGCAGATCCAGGCGCTGGAGACCCTGCTCGGCGCGAAACTGCTGGTGCGCTCGACGCGCAGCCATGCGCTCACCGAAGCCGGCAAGCGCTATTACGAGCGCTGCCGCCAGGTGCTCGACACGCTGGAAGAAGCGCGGGTCGAGATCCAGCGCACCGAGAACGACATCGCCGGCGTGCTGCGCGTGGCTGCCCCGGCCTCGTTCGGGCGCCTGCACATCGTGCCGCGCCTGCCCGCCTTTTTCGAGCGCTATCCGCAACTCAAGATCGACCTGCAACTGGACGACGGCTTCGTCGACCTGGTCGTGGGCGGAATCGACGTCGCCTTCCGCGTCGGCGAACTGAAGGACAGCCGCCTGATCGCGCGCCGCATCGGCACCGCGCACCGCGCCGCGCTGGCCTCCCCCGCTTACCTGGCGCGCCACGGCGAGCCGCAGCATCCGCACGAGCTGCGCGATCATCAATGCATCGTCTACACGGGTCTCGCCACGATGAACGAGTGGAACTTCCAGGACGAGGAAGGCGGCCAGCACGCCGTGCGCGTCAATGGCCACCTGCAGTCGAACAGTTCGGAGGCGATCCGCCAGGCCGTGGTCGAGGGCCTGGGCATCTGCTACACGCCGCAGTGGGTGTATGGCGACGACATCCGCGCCGGCCGCGTCAAACCGATCCTGACCCGCTACCGGCTGCCGCCGCTGCCGCTGAACGTCGTGTTCCAGCCGGCGCGCCGGCCCTCGATCAAGATCAGCCACTTCGTTTCCTTCTTCGCCGACGCGTTTTCGCGCGATCCGGACATCTCGCCGATGCTGGCAGCCGACGGCGCTTCGCATGATGCGCTCGGCAAGCTTGGCACGGTCGGCAGCCGGGGCTGAGCTCGACGCACGCAGTCCAGCACGCTGTCCTCCCTGCTTACAGATTGAAACCCTACTTACAGTCAGGCGGCAGATTTTTTCCGGTTTCGCTGAGACACTGTGTCCGTGCGAACAGAGCACTCCGGATTTTCGGAGCAAGCTTGACATAGGTTGATCACAAAGGAGAAAAAAATGAGCATTTATAAACAACACATCATGCGCGTCGCCGCCGTCCTGGCCTTGACTGCCGCCTCCACGTCCGCTTTTGCGCAGAGCGCCGATTATCGCCGTGGTTACGAGGACGGCTATGCCGCTGCCCGCGAGGAGCGTGGCCCCGGCCCCGGCCAGGACAGAGGCGGTCTGCGCATTGAGGAAGCCAATTATGGCGTGCGCGGCATGACCTGCAATGCGCGCCGGTCCGTGCGCGACCAGGTCGAACGCAATAACGGCAGGGTCGTTGCCAATGACCAGCTGTGTGGCGATTCCGCTCCGGGCAAGGTCAAGCGCCTGCAGGTCACCTACCGGTGCGACGACAGCGAAGCGATGCGGGTCGTGGCGCGCCAAGGCGACACCCTGCGCCTCTCCTGCCGCCGCTGACCGCTGCAGCGCCGCCGCGCCGATGCGCCATGCCGGCTTCAGGGTCGTCCTCGCCGCTGCCGCGCTTCTTGCCGGCGGCGCACAGGCGCAGAACGACGCCCGTCTGGTGGCGCTGATCAACGACTGGCGCGCCAGCCCGGGCGAGTGCGGCGGCACCCGTCGCGCACCGGCACCGGCCTTGACGAGCAATCCGCTGCTCGCGCGGGTGCGTTTCGGCACCGGCTCCTTTCCCGAATACGAGCTCGAACGCGTCGGCTACGACGCGGCCCAGGTCGAAGTCATTTTTACGCGCGGCGCGCCCGATGCCGCCGGCGTGATGGACGCGATCCGCCAGCCCTACTGCCGCGTGCTGGCGAATCCCGCCTACAGCGACATCGGCGTCGTCCGCCAGGGGCAGGAATGGACCATCGTGCTGGCCCGGCCCCTGCTGCCCCTGCACCTGCCCGCGCAGGACGTGGTGGGGCGCGAGATCCTCGATGCCGTGAACGCCGCGCGCGCGGTTGCGCGCAATTGCGGCGAGCGCGCCTTCGCCGCGGCCGCGCCGCTGGCCTGGAACGATGCGCTGGGCGCGGCGGCGCTGGCGCACAGCCGCGACATGGCGGCGCGCCGTCATATGGCGCACGAGGGATCGGACGGCAGCACGGTTGCGGTGCGCGCCACACGCGCCGGCTACAGCTGGCGCCTGATCGGCGAGAACATCGCGGCCGGCCAGCCTTCGGCAAGCGAAGCGGTCGCCGGCTGGATCGACAGCCCGGGCCACTGCGCCAACCTGATGAATCCGGCGTTTACGGAGATGGGCGCGGGCTACGAAATCAGCCGCGCAAGGATGCCCGGCTTTGTCTACTGGACCCAGGTCTTCGGCGTGCGCCGTTAGTGCGTTCTTATCGAGCCGGCGCTCGCTTCGCCTGCTCCACCGCCCAGGAACCGATCAGCGCCAGCGCGCGCGGCGCCATCGTCTCCTCGATATCGGCCGCTTCCGCCAGTGCGCCCGTGCGCGCGCTCTGGAAGAAGTGGTTCAGGCCGGGCAGGCGCTGGACCTGTGCCTGCGGATTGGCTGCCAGCGCCTGCCGCAGGGCCGGAATGTTTTCGTCGGCCGTCACGACCTCGTCCTTCTCCCCGACCAGGGCCAGCACCGGACACGCGACCTGGCGCAGCAGCGGCCGGGGATCGATCCTGAGCAGCGTGCGCATCCAGGGCGTCAGGACCGGCGCCAGTTCGTCTTCCGACCAGGGACGCCCATAGCGGCTGTTTGCGGCGCGATACAGGGTGCGTACGGCCGCCTTGCGCTCGGCGGCGCTGCCCGGCACGCTCGCCTCGGCGAGGACGGCCTGTTGCAGCGCCAGCTCCTGCTGCATGCGATCGGGCGCATCCTGGGCCATGCGGCGCCGTGTGCGCGACAGCAGCAGGTCTCGCGCCGGAAGTCCGCTCCCCGCCATCAGCACCAGGAAGGCGATGCGCGGCGCCTTGGCCGCCACGATACTGCCGACCAGGCCCCCTTCGCTGTGGCCAACCAGCCCGATGCGGTCGGCATCGATATCCGGGCGGCCGCGCAGGAGGGCGAGACCGGCCTGGATGTCGGAGACGAAATCGAAACTGGTCGCACTGGCGAAATCGCCACCCGAGCGGCCGAGGCCCCGCTTGTCGCTGCGCAGCACGGCAAAGCCGCGCCGGGTCAGGTCGTCCGCCAGCACGAGATAGAAATGGTGGCCGAACAGGGAACCGTCGCGGTCCACTTCGCCCGAGCCGGGAATGAGCACGACCGCCGGATGCGGACCCGGCGTGCGCGGCACGGTCAGCGTGCCTTCGAGGCCGATGCCGGCGTTATCGAAGACGACCTGGTGCACCTCGTACGGCAGCGGCGCCGCCGGCGTCTGCGGCCGCCTGGGCGCCATGGAACGAGCAAAGGCGAGCCATGCCAGCGCTGCCAGGATCAGGAGGCAGGCCAGGCGCGGCAGGATGCGGGGGCTCGTGGTCATGCAGGTCGGCGGACGATGAAAACGCCAACTCTAGCATCCGCAGGGGGGCTGAAATTGCGCGGATTGTCACATCCGGCACAGCAAATTGTGTAATTTTTGTATCCGGCGCCGCCGCGCCGGATACCGTTTTACGCACGACTTACCAGAAGATCACGCGCTGCTCCGGCGCCAGGTACATTTTATCTCCCGGTTTCACGCCGAAGGCCTCGTAAAAGCCCGGGTGGTTGCGCAGGCTGCCGTTGACGCGGAATTCCGACGGCGAGTGCGGGTCCGATTTCACCTGGGAGATCAGGGCGGCGTCGCGCGCCTTGCCGCGCCGCGCCTGGGCCAGCCCCATGAACAGGCGCTGCTCGGCCGTGAAGCCGTCGATCACCGGTGCCGGGCGCCCCGCCAGGTAGATTTTGTAGGCGCGGCTGGCCATGATGGCGCCGGCGTTGTCGGCGATGTTCTCGCCCAGGGTCAGCTCGCCATTCAGGTGATAGCCCGGCAGCGGGCTGTAGCCGCCGTACTGGGCGACCAGCACCTTTCCGCGCGCGGCGAATTGGTCGGCGTCCTCTTTGGTCCACCAGTTGCGCAGGTTGCCGTCGCCGTCGAATTGCGACCCCTGGTCGTCGAAGGCATGGCTGATCTCGTGGCCGATCGAGATGCCGACCGCACCGTAGTTGATCGCCGGTTCGGCCTCCGTGTCGTACAGCGGATACTGCAGGCGCGCGGCCGGGAACACGACTTCGTTCAGCTCCGGGCTGTAGTAGGCGTTGACGGTCTGCGGCGACATGCTCCAGGCGGCGCGGTCGACCGGCTTGCCCAGTTTATTGATGCCGTACTGGTGCGCGAATTCGCGCGCGCGCAGCACGTTGCCGACCAGGTCGTTGCGGACGATGTCCAGCGACGAGTAATCGCGCCACTTGTCCGGATAACCGATCTTCGCCTTCATTTTCGACAGCTTCAATTGCGCCTGCTTCTTGGTATCGTCCGTCATCCAGTCGAGCGTCTGGATGCCTTCGCGGAAGGCGATGATGAAATTCCTGACCATCGCTTCGACCTGCTGCTTGCGCTCGGCCGGGAAGTGCTGCTCGACATAGGCCTGCCCCACCACTTCGCTCAGGTCGCGGTTGACCTGGGCAATCGCGCGCTTCGCCAACGGACGGTTCTCCCTGGTCCCGGCCAGCACGCTGCCGCGGAAGGCGAAGCTCTCGTCGACAAAAGCCTGCGACAGGTAAGGTGCGTAGGCGCTCAGCAGGCGGAATTCGAAATACGAACGCCAGGTGTCGAGCGGGGTGGCGGCGATGATCTTGTCGAGGCCCGCGAAATAGGTCGGCTGGCTGATGATCAGGGAGTCGACTTGACCCGCCGCGCCGACGCCCTTCATCCAGGCGCTCCAGTCGAAGTTCGGCGTCAGCGCCTTCAGTTGCGCAAGGCCCATCTTGTTATAGCCCTTGACCGGATCGCGGTTCTCGACGGCGCTCCACTGCACGCGCGCGATCCCCGTTTCCAGCGCCACGATCCGGGCCGCCTGTTCGGCTGCGGCGGCGTCGGCATGGCCGGCCAGCGCCAGCATCTTCTCGACGTGGCTTTGGTATCTGGCGCGGATGTCCTTCAGGCGCGCCTCGTCCTGCAGGTAGTAGTCGCGGTTCGGCATGCCGAGACCGGACTGGCTGACGTCGACGATCATGCGCGTCGAGTCCTTGTTGTCCTGGTGGACATACATGTCGAGCGGCGCGCCGGCGCCGATGCGCGAGAAGTGCGCCGCCAGGGCGGCGATGCCGCGCTTGTCCTTCAGGGCCGCAACGCGCGCCAGTTCCGCCTTCAGGGGCGCCAGGCCCAGTTCGTTGCGGCGCGCCTCGTCGACGTAGCTGGCGTAGTAGTCGCCCATCTTCTGCGCGTTCGAACCCTTGCGCGCGCCCTTGTCGGCAGCGGCGCCCTCGATGATGGTGCGTACCTGGTCCTCGACCTTGTCCTGGGCAATATTAAAAGCGCCCCAGCTGGCGCGGTCGGACGGGATCTCGACGTCCTTCAGCCACTTGCCCTGGCTGTAGCGGAAGAAGTCGTCCTGTGCGCGCACGCCGGTGTCGATGGCGGCGACGTCGACACCGGAGACGGTGGCGACTGGTGCAGCGGCGGCCGCCGCCTTCGGATGGTCGTCGTTGCCGCCGGCGTGGGCCGCAAGGTGAATACCGGTGACGAACAAGCCCGCGATCAGGCTGCTGCACAGGGTACGCTTCATGTTTACTCCGAGTTTCGATGTTGTAATCGGGCGATCCTAATGGAAAAGCCCGGCAGTGCCAAGCAATGGGAAGGGCAATCGCATATGCATGCCGCTTTCGCACAACGCCCGTCAATACAGTCGCTATCGAAAACGCGACTGCGTGCAAGGCGAAAAAAAAACGCCACCCGGAGGTGGCGTCGTCGTGCGCGAGTGGATCAGCGCAGGTTGATGGCGTACAGGTTGCCGGAAGACGAAGCGATATACAGCACGCCACGGTCCGAGAGCGCCAGCTCGCCGCCGAACGGATATATCCACACGACCTGGTGGGTGGTCCGGTCGACCGCGACTGTTCTGGAGGGCCCGCTGATGAACACCAGGTTCGAACTGACGATCATGCGCCCTTTGTCCATGCCGTTCGAGTTCTCGAAAAGCCAACCGGTCTTCCATTCCAACACCCCGGTAGCAGCCGTGCGTGCTTCCAGCGCCATGCCGCCGTCTGCCAGCGAATACAAGGTGCCGTTCGCCAGCGCATGCTGTCCCACGGTACTGCCGCCGGCTGTCCAGGTCCGTGCATGCGACTGCAAGTCGATGCCCACCAGCTGGTAGCCGATCCTGGCGATGGCCAGGTTATCGCCCACGACCAGCGATTTCGGCTGACCGCTGGTTCCGGCAATAACAGGGTCCTGGAGGCGGAATACGGTACTGCCGTTGTCGGTATCGATTGCAACGAGGCTGTCGTACTGGACCGTATAGGCGAAGTGGCCGCTGACTGCCGGCGTCCAGAGGCCGCCGGCAAACTGGATGCCCGTCCTCCACTCGATCAGGCTGGTCGTTGCATTGAACTTTTCCAATCCTGCGGTGTTGCCCATGTAGACGATGTCGCCGATGACCGTCGGTGCCTGGTGCAGCTCGGGTGCCGTATTGATCAGCGTCTTGCCGAGCAACTGGCCGCTGGCCTGGTCGAAGGCCCACAGGAAGGAACCGCCGTTACCCGTCGAGCGCACGAACACCTTGCCATTCCCGGTTGCCAGCGGATTGGGGCCGGTGGCGGCACCGATATCGTAGCGCCACAGTTCCGCGCCGCTCGCTTCGCTGATGGCGGACAGTTCCCATTTGCTGGCGCTGTTGCGGATGACGAACACCTTGCCGTTGTCGGCGACAGGGGCGCTCGTCGTCATGCCGGCGCTGACCGGCTGGTTCCAGCGACGGCTGAACGCTGTCGGATCGAAGCTGGCGGGAACGTAGGGATTCTGTGCGGCGGTCCCGTTGTAGGTGCTCCATGGCGACAGCGATGCAATCGTGCTCAGCGTCGTCAAGTTGATGGCAGGTTTCACGCTGACCTTCACCGGCACGCGCCACGGCGAGCCGCTCACGGGAGAGCGGCAGGTCGCCGGGTCGTCGTAGCACACGCGGAGCTCGAGCGAGCCGCTGTGCTCGCCCACTCCCAGCGTCGACGCAGTCGCCAGGTCGGCGCTGAACTGGCCGCTCGTGAGCTCGCGCATCGACACCGGCGCGGCGAGTACGCCGGTGCTGTCGAAGACGGCTGCCCTGACGCCCTGCGTGAAGGGCGAAACCGCGCTCGCGCGCAGCGAGAACGACGCGGGCTCGCCCTGGTAGGTCGTCAGGTCGAATGTCGCCGGCGTCAGTGTCAGGCGTCCCTGCGCCTGCGTGGCCGTGGCGACAGTCAGCGTCACCGGAATCTTCCACGGCGAGCCTGCCAGCGGCGTGCGGCAGACCAGCGGGTCATCCTCGCACAGGCGCAGTTCGAGGTCGGTCGTGTAAGTGCCGGCTGCCGCCGCTTTCGTGTGCAGCTCAACGGTGTACTGCAGGTCCGAGACCTTGGTCAAGGACATCTCGGTCGTGACCACGCCCTTGCTGTCGACGACCGCCGCGTTGAAGGGCTTGTCGAAGGTGCGGCTCGACACGGCACTGACCTTGAAGCCGGCACTTTCGCCCTCGTAGGAGGTGACTGTCACCACGCCCGGCGTCAGCGTCAACCAGCTTCCATTCGTATTGCCCACCGGTTGGCCGCTGGTCCCCGGTGCCGTGCCAACCGAGCCGCCGCCTGCCGAGCTACCACCACCGCCACCGCCGCAGCCCGCGACCAGCGCCGCAGCCAGCATCCCGGCCATTGCCGATTTTCCGAAAACCATGCTCTCCACCTGTCATTTTATTATTAAAAATAAGAAACAAAATTATAAAGGCGAAGTTTTCTTAAAGATAACTTTTATTTTTTACTGACGTGTGGAAACGACAGGCCGGGCTCCGCCGCCGTCAGCGCCGGAACATCCAGAGAATGACCGAAACGACGATCGAGATGACGATGCAGGTGACGATCGGAAAATGAAAACTGAAGCCTTCGCGCACGATGTGGATGTCGCCCGGCAGGCGCCCGAAGGGCAGCCGGCGCA
This sequence comes from Massilia sp. LXY-5, assembly GCF_059801075.1. Taxonomy (NCBI): domain Bacteria; kingdom Pseudomonadati; phylum Pseudomonadota; class Betaproteobacteria; order Burkholderiales; family Oxalobacteraceae; genus Massilia; species Massilia sp. LXY-5. The sequence goes on along the minus strand of NZ_JBNNEH010000007.1, from coordinate 206,125 downwards.
GCCAGGGCCAGGCCAGCCCGACGGCGGCAACGACGAGGCCGATGACGATCAGTGTGCGCTGCATCGGGCTGCCTGCGAAGAAATGTCTCTCAAGGCTGCTTGTCTGGCCTTGTTTGCTTGCTCGTTTGCCATAGTCGATCTCCTGTTGATGGATTGCGTCATCGACTTCGATTCTGCCCCAGGCCGCCCCCGCACTGGCGCGCACATGCGGTTCGGAACGGTGCGTCGGGGTAATGGACCCTGGTGCTACACTGGATCAACGCGACGATCGTGCAGATGAACCTTCCGTCAAACTCATTCGTATTCCGCCCTCCGTCACGGCGGTCGATCCATCGACAGGGTGCCAGCTTGTCCTGGACTGGCCTGGCGCCGGTCCGCGCAGTGCCCATGACGGGTGTGCGCAGGCGTCGACGGATCCTGACAGGGCTCATCTGTATGCGATTGCCAGTCTTATGCGTTCGCACTCGTGCCGCGCCGAGCATCGCCTGGTTGCGGGATCGAACATCATTCATGATTCATTACTGACAGGGGGTAGCATGCCAACAACCTGGATTATCACGGCCAATGCGGGCCGGGCAAGGTTCTTCTCCGAGGACGGTCCAGCAGAACCACTGCAAGAACTGGAAGACATGATCAACAACGGCGCGCGCCTGCGGGCGCAGGAAGCCGAAACCGACCAGCTCGGGACCCTGGCTGCCGGCAAGAGCGGCCACAACATCGGCGGGGCGCAAGGAGGCCCGGCCCAGCACAACGCAGCCGCCGGGGCGCCGAATAGCCAATACGAACCGAACCAGACCCCGGCCGAGCACGAAACCGAGCTGTTCGCGAAGGACCTCTCGCAATATCTGCTGAAAGCCCAGCAGGAAGGCCGTTACCAGCAGCTCGTGCTGTCGGCGTCGCCGCAATTCCTCGGTACGCTGCGCAACAATCTCGACCCGCACGTCAAGGCCGTGATCAAGCAGGAATTCAACAAGGACTACACGCAAGTGCCCGTCCACCAGCTGCGCGAGCAGCTGCAGGCGGCCCAGGCCAAGTCCGCAGGATAAATCCCGCGCGCGGCCAGCCGCATCATGCCAGCCCTCCGCGGCTGGCTTTTTTTCGTCCGCACCAAGGCTGCACGGGCGCGCTGTGATTCGTGCGGCCGGGTTTGTCATTGAGCCCTACCATGGCGGTATCGAAGAACGAGGATCACCATGAACAAGCGCTTGACTCCCGCCCTGATCAAGGGAACCCTGCTGGCCTCCGTCGTCCTGGTCGGCATGAAGGCCTGGGCCGCCAGCAAGGAGGCGAACCCGCGCAGCGACCTGGCGACCATCCCCTCGCTCGACCTGCCGCGCTACCTCGGCGAGTGGTATGAGATCGCGAAGTTCCCGAACCGTTTCCAGCGCAAGTGCGCCGGTTTCACGAAGGCGACCTACACCGCCCTGCCCGACGGCCGGGTGCAGGTCGAGAACCGCTGCCGCCTGGCCGACGGCGGGACCGATGTCGCCATCGGCGTGGCGCGCCAGGTCGGCGGCGCCGATTCGCCGCGCCTGAAAGTGCGCTTCGCCCCGGCCGCGCTGTCCTTCATCCCGCAAGTCTGGGGCGACTACTGGATCATCGACCTCGACCGCGACTACGGGCTGGCGGCGGTCAGCGAACCGGGGCGCGACTACCTGTGGATTCTCTCGCGCACGCCGACGGTGAAAAAATCGGCCTATGACGCGCTCGTGGCGCGCCTGTCGGGCCAGGGACTCGATGTGCGCAAGCTGGTGCCCACGCCCCAGGAGTGAGGCGAACGACCGCTTCAAGTGTTGACTCAAGAACAAACATTCACCTGATCAATAACCGGCATCTGGAATGTGAATTGGGCAATTACGCAATCGGCGGCGAGAATGGCCCTTCCACTTTTACCGCACCGGCGCATACCGCCGGCGCGGTTGCACCGTCATCGTCACTACCGTTTCCAGCATGAGCTACCAGATCGCCAGCGCCCCTGACACCCCATTCGGAGTGGCGCCATGATCGTCCGCGACCGTCCAAACGGCCTGCGCCTCTTCCTCACCATGCGCGGCTCGATCCTGCCGAGCATCTGGAAAAGCCTCACCGTCACCACGCTGCTCGCGATCCTGGTCACCTTGTCGCATGGGCTGTGGGGCCACACGATCCACCTGACCACCATCCCCTTCACCCTGATGGGATTGCCGCTGGCGATCTTCCTCGGTTTCCGCAACAACTCCGCTTACGACCGCTACTGGGAAGGCCGCAAGCTGTGGGGCGAACTGGTACTGCGCAGCCGTAACTTCGCGCGCCAGTGCCTGAGCCTGGTCGACGACGAGGCCAACAAGCCTGCCGCCGAACACCTGCGCACCCGGATGATCCGGCGCACGGTCGCCTTTGCCCATGCGCTGCGCCACAACCTGCGCCGCAGCGACGCCGGGGACGACGTCGCCGCGCACCTGCACCCGGCCGAGTGGGACGTTATGCGCGGCCGCGTCAACCTGCACCAGGCGCTGATGCTGGAAATGGGAGAGGACCTGGCGCGCTGCCGGCGCGCCGGCCTGGTCGACAGCGTGCGCGCCGCCACGCTCGATGCGACCATCTCGGCGATGGTGGCGACCGCCGCCTCCTGCGAGCGCATCAAGAACACGCCCGTGCCGTTTTCGTACACGCTGCTGCTGCACCGCACCGCCTACCTGTACTGCTTCCTGCTGCCCTTCGGCCTGGTCGATACGATCGGCTACATGACGCCGCTCGTGGTGGCGATCGTCGCCTACACCTTCTTTGGCCTGGACGCGCTGGGCGACGAGATCGAGGAGCCGTTCGGCCTGTCGCCGAACGATTTGCCGCTCGACGCCATCTGCCGCGCCATCGAGATCGACATGCGCGACGCGCTCGGCGACGCCGACCTGCCGCCCCCGCTCACCCCCGTCAATAACTGGCTGCGCTGACGCGGCCCCACCCCGGGCGCAGTACCAGGCCCACCAAGGCAAGGCGATACATGAACATCGAAACCTACCAGGAGCGCATCGGCTGCCCGCTGCTGCGCGAACGTGTCACGAGCGCGGCCCAGGCGGCTGAGCTGATCCGCGACGGCATGACCGTCGGCATGAGCGGCTTCACCCGCGCCGGCGACGTCAAGATGGTGCCGGCCGCGCTGGCCGAACGGGCGCGGCGCGAACCGTTGAAAATCACGCTGCTGACCGGCGCCTCGCTCGGCAACGACACCGACCGCCTGCTCACCGAAGCAGGCGCGCTGGCGCGCCGCATGCCGTTCCAGGTCGACCCCGTGCTGCGCGCCGCGATCAACCGCGGAGAAGTGATGTACATCGACCAGCACCTGTCGGAAACCGTCGAGGTGCTGCGCGCCGGCCACATGAAGCCGGTGGACATCGCCGTGATCGAGGCGGTGTGCATCCTCGAGTCCGGCGCCATCGTGCCCACCACGTCCGTCGGCAACAGCGCCAGCTTCGCGATCCTGGCGGACAAGGTGATCGTCGAGATCAATCTGGCGCAGTCGCGCGCGCTGGAGGGCCTGCACGACATCTGGATCCCGAAGAAACGCCCGATGCGCGAGCCGATCCCGCTGATGTCGGCCGAGGGCCGCGTCGGCACACTCGCCATCGACATCCCGCCGGAGAAAATCGCGGCGATCGTGATCACCGACCAGCCGGACAGCACCTCGGCCATCCTGCCGCCGGACGCCGAGACCGCGGCGATTGCGGGCCACCTGGTGCGCTTCTTCGAAAACGAGATCGAGGCCGGCCGCCTGACGCGCAGCCTGCTGCCGCTGCAGGCCGGCATCGGCACGATCGCCAACGCCGTGATGGCCGGCTTTTGCGACAGCCCCTTTGAACACCTGACGATGTATTCGGAAGTGCTGCAGGATTCGACCTTCGACCTGTTCGACGCCGGCAAGCTCGATTTCGCCTCGGGCTCCTCGATCACGCTGTCGCCCCAGAAAAGCGCCCAGGTCTTCGGCGACTTCGGCCGCTACAAGGAGCGGCTCGTGCTGCGCCCGCAGGAGGTGTCGAACCACCCCGAGGTGATCCGCAGGCTCGGCATCATCGCCATCAATACCGCGCTCGAGGCCGACATTTACGGCAACGTGAATTCGACCCACGTCGCCGGTACCCACATGATGAACGGGATCGGCGGCTCGGGCGACTTCGCGCGCAACGCCTACCTGTCGATCTTCGCCACCAAGTCGACCGCCAAGGACGGCAGGGTCTCATCGATCGTGCCGATGGTCCCGCACGTCGACCATACCGAGCACGATGTCGACATCATCGTCACCGAGCAGGGCCTGGCCGACCTGCGTGCGCTGGCCCCGCGCGAGCGCGCCGAGGCGATCATCGCCAACTGCGTGGCCGCGCCCTACCAGGACATGCTGCGCGCGTATGTGCGCGAGGCGCAGGAGCGCGGCGGCCACACGCCGCACGTGCTGGAAAAGGCGTTCGCCTGGCATGAGCGCTATCGCCGTACCGGATCGATGCTCGAGAACGAATCCTGACCGGCAAGGCAGGCGGACAGGCGCTATACTCGCCGTTTCCCTTGTCCTCGCACCTCATGTCCCTGCCTCCCTGCCCCGTTTGCCAGTCCGCCTATACCTACGAGGACGGCGCCAGTCTCGTCTGCCCGGAATGCGGCCATGAGTGGTCGGCGCAAACGGGTGCAGCCGCCGAGACGGCGCGCGTCTACCGCGACGCGGCCGGCAACATCCTGCAGGACGGCGACACCGTCACCGTCATCAAGGACCTGAAACCGAAGGGGTCGGGCGGCGTCATCAAGCAGGGGACCAAGGTCAAGAACATCCGCCTGGTCGACAGCGACCACGACATCGATTGCAAGATCGATGGGTTCGGGGCGATGAGCCTTAAGACCGAATTCGTGCGCAAGGTGTAAATCTAACTGCCGCACAAACGACGACACCAGCCCGCGGGCTGGTGTTTTTTTTGCATACCGTGCCTGCGCAGGCGCATCCGCTGACGGATGCGCCCGCTGGATCAGCGGCCGGTGCCGGTCGTGGTGGTGCCGGTGCCGGTGCCGGAGGTGCCGGTCGTACCGGAAGTGCCCGAGGTGCCGGTCGTGCCGGAAGTGCCCGAGGTGCCGCTGGTGCCCATCGAGCCGCTGGTGCCGGTGCCGGTCGAGCCGCTCATGCCGCTGGTACCGGTGCCCATCGAACCGCTGGTACCGGTGCCCATCGAACCGCTGGTACCGCTGGCGCCGCTGCCCATCGAGCCGCTGGTGCCCGTTGCGCCCGTCGTGCCGCTGGTGCCCGAGGTGCCGCTATCCATCGAGCCGCTCGTGCCCGAGGTACCGCTGGTGCCCGACGTACCCGAGGTGCCGCTGCTGCTGCCCGAGCCGCTGGTCATGCCGCTGCCGCTGGTGCCGCTGGCGCTGCCGCTGCCGCTGGTGCCCATCGAGCCGCTGCTTGAGGAGCCGCTGGAGCCGCTGCTGCCGCTCGCGCTGCTGCTGGACTTGCTCTTGTGTTTCTTCTGCTTCTTGGCCGCGCTCTTGTGCGTGGTCGCCTTGGCGTGGTCGCCGGACTGTGCGCTCGCGCTACCCGTCTGCTCGGTGCTGGTCGATTGTGCACTGGCGTTGAACGAAACTGCCATCGCGGCGGCAACTGCGGTTCCCAGCAGGCCTTTCAAAAGCTTATTCATGTTCATCTCCTTATATTGCATTTCGGGGCGGTGGAAAGCTCAACAATATCAATGACATACCGACATTATTGAAGTGGCCGAGTTTAGAGAGGTCGACGGGAGAGCAGCGCACGCTAGCCTTTTGGAAAGATATCCGACACTTGTCAGGGGGCCGCCACACCCCGCACTCCCCCTGTTGCGCCGACACCTGCGGCCCGTGCCGCCAGGGTGGCGATCTCGGTGTAGAGCGGCAGCACATTGGCCTTGTCGTCCGGGTAGACGCGGTTCGACAGGAACACGTAGAAGCTGCGCGAACCGGGATCGATCCACAGCACGCAGCCGGTGAATCCCGTGTGGCCGTAGCTGCCGACCGGGAACAGCGTGCCGCGCGGACGCTGGGCAAACGGCGAGTCGATGTCCATGCCGAGGCCGCGCAGCGCGGCGATACCCGGCGGGCTCTGCACCGTCGTGAGCAGGCGCACGCTCTCGGGCGAGAGCACGCGCACGCCATCGAGTTCGCCCCCTGCAAGCAGCATGCGCGCGTAGCGGGCGATGTCGCCCACCGTGCTGAACACGCCGGCCGAGCCCGCCACGCCGCCGATGCGGCGCGCCGTCGGATCGTGGACCACGCCCTGCAGCATGCCGCCCGCGCCGACGTCCGCGTGCAGGACCGGCTCGCCGACGTCGGCCGCCTTGTGCGTCGGTGCAATCGCGCCGGCGTCCATCCGGCGCAGCGGCAGGTAGCCGGTATGCGCCATGCGCAGCGGCCCGAACAGGCGCTCGCGCGCAAACACGTCGAGGCCCATGCCGGACACTTGCCGGACCAGCTGGCCGAGCAGGATGTAGTTGATGTCCGAATAGCGGAAATACGTTCCCGGCACATGGGTCACCGTTTGCGCGCAGGCCATGGCGTGGGCTGTCTCGTCGCCACGCCAGGCCGGTTTGCCCGGCAAGCCGGCCGCCAGGCCCGAGGTGTGGGTCAGCAGGTGGCGGATCGTGATCGCCTCCTTGCCGCCGCCCCGGCACTCGGGGAAATAGTCGACCAGTTTCGCGTCCAGGTCGAGCTTGCCGTCTTCGGCCAGCAGCAGGACCGAGGGCGCCGTCGCCAGCACCTTGCTCAAGGACGCGGCATCGAACACGGTGTGCGTCGTCACCGGCGCTGGATTGGGACCGTCATCGGCCTCGTAGCTGAAGCGGCCGTAGGCGCGCTCGTGGACGGCACCCTCGCGTTCCAGGTGGAAGACCGCGCCCGGCAGGCGGCGCTCGGCGATCGCCTGGTCGATCGCGGCGTCGATGCGGGCGAACTGGGTGCGGTCGAGTTGGCGCGGCTGCGCGCCCGGCAAGCCGGTGCAGCCGGAGACGAGGACGGCGAGGCCCACAGCGGCGAGCGCGCCCTGGTACCGGAGGGAGCGGCGGAGAGAAAAAGGACGCATGGAAAACCTGGGCAGGAAGAGATGGCGGACGCGGCGCGGGCGCAGAAGCGGGCGCAAGGCCGGGCGAAGAAACTGGCCATGATAGGCAGGCAAATTCTGCCGGTCAATCTTTACGCCGGCGCCCCGCCGCGCCACGGTTTCGTGGCGTCGCCAGCGAAAATAAATCCTTCGGCGTATCATGGAACGCATGATTCCTTTCTCGATACTCGACCTGTCGCCCATTGCCGAAGGCAGCGACGCACGCACTTCTTTCCACCATTCCCTCGACCTCGCCCAGCATGGCGAACGCTGGGGTTTCAACCGTTTCTGGCTGGCCGAACACCATGGCATGCCCGGTATCGCCAGCGCCGCCACCTCGGTGCTGATGGGCTATGTTGCGGCCGGCACCTCGACCATCCGGGTCGGCGCCGGCGGCATCATGCTGCCGAACCATTCGCCGCTCGTGATTGCCGAACAGTTCGGCACGCTCGAATCGCTGTTCCCGGGCCGCATCGACCTCGGCCTGGGCCGCGCGCCCGGCTCCGACCACATCACCGCGCGCGCCCTGCGGCGCAACTTGTCGTCGGATGCCGACGAATTCCCGCAGGACGTTCTCGAGCTGCAGGATTATTTCGCCGATTCGCCGCGGCGCCAGGTACGCGCCGTGCCCGGTGCCGGTTTGAACGTGCCGCTGTGGATCCTCGGTTCCAGCCTGTTCGGCGCCCAGCTGGCCGCCCACCTCGGCCTGCCGTATGCGTTCGCTTCGCACTTCGCGCCGCAGATGATGATGCAGGCGATCGAACTGTACCGCGCGAACTTCAAGCCGTCCGCGCAATTGGACAAGCCTTATGTCATGCTCGGCTTTAATGTGTTCGCCGCGGACACCGACGAGGAAGCGCATTTCCGCGCGACCTCGATGCAGCAGGCCTTCGTGAACCTGCGCAGCGGCCGTCCGACGCGTCTGCAGCCGCCGGTGCGCGGCTACCTCGAAGCGCTGGGGCCGTCGGAACGGATGATGCTCGACGGGGTGCTGTCGTGCTCGGCGATCGGCTCGCCGGAGACGGTGGCGCAGCAGTTGAAGGCATTCATTGCGCACACACGCGCGGACGAGCTGATGATTACCTCGCAGATTTTCGATCACGCGGCGCGCTTGCGCTCGTACGAGATTACGGCGCAGGTGCGCGACGCGGCGTAACACGTATTGCAGGGGTCATGGAGGCCAATGGCCTCCATGACCCTACGCTTCTCCGGTCCCCGCCTGCAACGCGTCGATCAGCTCCGCAGTCGTCCTCACCTTCCCCATCATCCTGAACATGTTCTTGCACGCAAACGCGTGCGCCTCGGCCGTGATGCCGCTCATCGCGTCCTCGGCGAACACGAGTCCATACCCACGGTCATAGGCCGCGCGCGCGGTCGACTCGACGCCGATGTTCGTGACAATGCCGCCAAGAATCAGCGTCTTGATATGCCGTCGCCGCAGCAGCTGGTCGAGCTCGGTGCCATAGAAGGCGCCCCACTGGCGCTTGGTGATCACGATGTCCGTCGCCTCGACACCCGCCTCCGGCGCGAAATGCGAGGCGTCGGGCGGCGGCGGCGGCGCGCCGGCTGCGCGCAGCGGAGCATCCGCCGGCGGCGACTGCAGCTCGTTCATCAATACGCGCACAAAAATCACCATGCCGCCGCGGTTGCGCATTTCCTGTGCCAGCAGGACGCAGTTGCCGAGCACGGCCTGCGCCGAATACGGCGCCAGCTCGCGTGCCATGTTGCCGTTTTGAAGGTCAATCAGCACCAGGGCTGTGCCGGCCAGATCAATTGAAAAGTCGTCCATCGCTTCCTCCTTGTCGATCGAGTATCGGACAATCAGTCCGGCGGCGGCGCACGCACCAGAGCGCCAGAGCGCCCGACAAAAGTCTCAGGGCAAGGCGCACCGTCGAAGACAGTACGCCAGTACGGCGAGAAGGTGCAACGCCGCCATGAGGCTTTTTTCGGGCGCTCTCAGGGTTTGTCGGGCACGATGCGCAGAATCCGCGAATGCTCCTCGTCGGTCAGCACATACAGTTGCCCGTCCGGCCCCTGGCGCACGTCGCGCACGCGCTTGCCGATATCGAGCTTTTCCTGGCGCACGACTTTACCGTCGCCGTCGAGGGCGATGCGGCGCAGGTCCATGGCGGCCAGGCTGCCGCTGAACAGGCTGCCGCGCCATTGCGGGAAGGCCGTGCCCGTGTAGAAGGCCAGGCCCGAGGGCGCCGGCGACGGCACCCAGGCGACCAGCGGATCGACCATGCCCGGCACGCTGTGCTTGCCGACCGGCTCGCGCGTCCTGTAGTCGGCGCCGAAGGTCTGGAGCGGCCAGCCGTAATTCTTGCCGCCTTCGATACGGTTGATCTCGTCGCCACCGCGCGGGCCATGCTCGCTCGCATACACGCGCCCGCTCGCCGCATCGACCACCAGGCCCTGGATGTTGCGGTGGCCGTAGGACCAGATTTCCGGGCGCGCGCCGGGACGCGCGGCCAGCGGATTGCCCGGCGCCGGCTTGCCCTCCGCGGTCAGACGCAGGATCGAGCCGTTGTCGCTGGCCAGGTTCTGGGCCTGGTCGCGCGCCAGCATGTTGCCTACGCGCTGGGGCGGATTGCCGCCGTCGCCGATGCTCATCAGCAGGGTGCCGTCCGCCAGCCAGGCCAGGCGCGAACCGAAGTGTTCCGTACCGCTCTTCGAGGGAGACGCCGTGAACAGGGTCTGGATGCCGGAGACCTTGCTGCCGTCGAACACGCCCCGTACGAGGATGGTCCGGTTCTCGCCGCTGCTGCCGTTGGCCATCGTCATGTAGACGCGCAGCTTCGGCCCCTTGTCGGCCGGGTGGAGGGCGATATCGAGCAGGCCGCCCTGGCCGCTCGTCATCAGGGCCGGTAATCCTTCGAGCGGCACCGCCTGCACCTTGTTGCCGCTCACGAGGTGCAGCGTGCCCTCCTTGCCGGTGACCAGCATGCGGCCATCGGGCAGCCAGGCCATGCCCCAGGCTTGCGGCAGCGCGTCGGTGACGGTTTCAGTACGCCAGCCCTTCACTGCCGGCGGCTCGCCGCTGGCCTGGACCTGGGCCAGGGCCGGGAGTGCGCCGGCAAGGCATGCAAGAGTTAACGTTCGGCATCCCAGTTGACTGAATTGCATGCAAACCTCCTTTAAAAGTTGTTAATCAACCGTCATCGTGTCGCAAAAACCGCGCTTTTCAGCAAAGATAGCGAAATCGGCGTATCATCGTTGTTTCTGAACTTGCGTAAGGATGTTCAATGAACCAGCGACGCTCTTTCCTCAAAAGCTCTGTTGTGCTCGCATCCGCAATCGGCATGCCGGTCCTGGCAAAAGCTGCCCAGCCGGCTCCCGCCGAACGCACCCTGCGCCTGTACAACACCCATACTGGTGAAAGCCTGCGTAGTGTTTTCTGGGCCGAAGGCCAGTTCATTCCGGACGCGCTCAAAGATATCAACAAACTGCTGCGCGACCACCGCAACGACAAGATCGCCGAGATGGATCCGAAACTGATCGTGCTGCTCAACGAGGTCAGCGAAAAATTCGGCGACAACCAGGTGCTGCACATCATTTCCGGCTACCGTTCGCCCGAATCGAATGCCAAGCTGGCGGCGGCCTCCAGCGGCGTGGCCACGCACAGCATGCACATGGACGGCAAGGCGATCGACATCCGCATGCCGGGCAAGGACCTGGCCCAGCTGCACAAGGCCGCCATGTCGATGAAGGCCGGCGGGGTCGGCTATTACCCGGACTCGCAATTCGTCCACATGGACACCGGCCGGGTCCGTTACTGGTAAGCCATGCGCCGGCTCCTGCCCTTCCTCCTGCTCGCGTTCGCCGTCTCGGCGGCGGGAGCAGCTGCGGCACAGGAGCCGGCTGCGAAAGTGACCGTCTCGACGACGCGCGATCCGGTCGACAAATCCTACCGCAAGATGATCAAGGGCATGGAGCGCTTCGAGCGCGAGCATGCCTTCGCCCCCAACGCCCCTTTGCGTTTCCAGCTGCTGCCGCGCACGCCCGACGTCAACATGGAGGGCATCAAGCTGCGCGTGGCCGGCGACACGGTCTCGGTGCCGGTGCCGATCGGGCCTGATAACAGTTTTGTGCTTCCCCGCAACGAGCAGGCGCTCAAGGAAGACGCCGCCGTGCTCGCGAACCGCAAGACCACCAGCATGACCTGGCGCGCCCTGATCCGCAGCCCCGGCCTGCCGCCCGATACGCGCCGACTCGGCGACCTGCGCCTGGAGTGCCGCGTCGGCACCGAAGCCGGGCTGGTGTCGAACAATTCGCAACTGTTCGCCTGGCTGTCGAACGCCCTGACGAGCGCCGACCAGGTCTGCAATAGCCCGAACGGCAATTACCTGTTCTTTGCCGACCGCCCGCTGTTCGGCGTGCGCCTGCGCGCCGGCAACCGGGTCGAGGACCTGCCTTTCAAGATGCTCTACGCCGGCGGCGACCAGACGGCCGAGATGCTGCGCTTCTGCGACTGCCAGGTGCTGCTCGACCGCACTTATTACGCGCCCCTGTGGGACAAGAGCTGGCCCGACGATACCCTGGTCGAATTCGATTACATGACGGACGCGGCGCCGGGCGCGCAGCCGCCGGAGGCCGGCCGATGAAACGCGCCGGTTTCCTGCCCCTCGTGCTGGCCCTGCTGCTGGCCGGCTGCGCCATCGGCCAGGCCACGCCCGGCACCCAGGCACCGGCCGAACGCCTTGCCTCCTCGATCGTGCCCGGCCGCACCACCAAGGCCGAACTGCTCGCGAGCTTCGGCAAGACGAAAAGCGTGGTCTTCGACAGCGGCTACGAAGCCTGGCTCTACCAGTCGCCGGCCGGCGGCGGGCGCTTTACGGAATTCGTCGTGCTGATCGACCCGTCCGGGGTCGTTGCGAAAACCCGTCAGCGCGCAGCTGCGGCACCCTAGGAACCACGCGCTATAAGCGCCTGTCGAAGCCCTCAGAAGATGCAACGCAGCCATGGGGGCTCTGACGGGCGCTGACGTGCGCAGCCAATTGATGAACACTGGCAGAATCTCCCCCAGAGACGTTCCGTCCTGGAGGCCCACCATGCTGGTCGATCGCGTACGGATGTTCATCCTGTCCCTGCTGCTCCTGCTTGCCGGTTGTGGCGGTGGCGGCGGCAATCCCGGCACTCCTGGCACTTCCAACCCTCCCCCGACGGCGACCACCGGCTCGCTGCAAGTGGCGGTCACTGGCCTGCCCACGGGCCTGAATGCGGCCGTGCGCATCACCGGCCCGAATAATTTTTCCAGGGACCTGGCCGGCACGCAAACGCTGCCTGACTTGGCGGCCGGCAGCTACAGCGTGGCCGCGTCCAGCATCACGCTCGGCGGCACGACCTATACGCCCACCCCGGCGGTGCAAAGCGTGGTCGTGACGGCCGGCGGCACTGCCACGGCGACCATCGCTTATGCCGGCACGGCCCTCGCCCTGGCGCTGGCGGACATCGGCCCCACCTTCACCAGCCCCACCTTCGTCACCGCCCCGCCCGGCGACGATCGCCTGTTCGTGCTTGAGCGGCGCGGCGTGATCCGGGTCGTACGCAACGGCAGCGTGCTCACGCAAGCCTGGCTCGACATCAGCGCGAACGTATTCACGGGCGGCGAAGGCGGCCTGCTGTCGATGGCCTTCGACCCCAACTTCGCCAGCAACGGCTACTTCTACGTGTACTACACAGACACGGCCCAGAACATCGTCGTCGAACGCTACGCCAGCTCGCCCACACCGAACGTCGCCGATCCGACTTCGGGCCTGGTCATCCTGCGCGCCGCCCATCCGCAGTTCACGAACCATTTCGGCGGCCTGGTCGCCTTCGGGCCGGACGGCATGCTGTATGCCGGGCTGGGCGACGGTGGCGGCGCCGGCGATCCGTTCGGGAATGCGCAAAACCTGGGCGTCCTGCTCGGCAAGCTGCTGCGCGTGGACGTGCGCACGGCCAACAGCGGCCAGCCCTACACGATCCCCGTCACCAACCCTTACCTGAACCAGCCCGGACGCCGGCCCGAGATCTGGGCCGCCGGATTGCGCAATCCGTGGCGCTATGCGTTCGACGGCGAGCGCCTGTATATCGCCGACGTCGGCCAGGCCGCGCGCGAGGAAGTGAACCTGGCCAGTTCCTCGCAAGGCGGCCTGAACTACGGCTGGGACATTCTCGAGGGCACGGCCTGCTTCGAGGCCGCCACCTGCAACCGCACCGGCCTCACGCTTCCCGTCTTCGAATACGAACATGGCGCGAACAACGTGAATGGCTGCTCCATTACCGGCGGCTATGTCTACCGCGGAACGGCGATACCGGAACTCGCGGGCCGCTATTTCTATTCGGATTATTGCCGCGGCTATATTAAAAGCTTCTTTGCCGGCGACGCCGGCGTCGCCGAACAGCGCGACTGGAACCTGAACACTGCCGGCCGGGTGGTCTCCTTCGGGCGCGACGGGGCCGGCGAGCTGTATGTGGTCAGTGAAAGCGGGCGGATCTTCAAGCTGGTGCGGGGCAGCGCGGGCTGACGGAATCTCGAGAAACCGTAGCGAGCGGAAGGAGCTTCGGTTGAGGAGCGGAGCTGTACAAGCGTACAGCGAGCACCGCAGACCGGAGATCCGACGCGCAGTAGGTTTATCGGGATTCCGAAGGTAAAATTATGGGATGGCACGCTTACAACTCCACTTCCCCGAAGACCAGTACTACTATTCCACGCCGCTGACGGTGCGCGTGACCGACATCAACGGCGCGAACCACCTCGGCAACGACTCGATGATCTCGATGATCTCCGAGGCGCGCGCCCGCTTCCTGTTCGAGTTCGGCGTCCCCGAAACCGAGCGCGACGGCACCGGCATCATCGTCACCGACCTGGCCACCACTTACCGCGCCGAAGCGCATGCACGCGACCAGCTGCTGTTCGAAGTCGGCGTCATGGATTTCAATAAATACGGCGGCGACATCACCTTCCGCATCACGCGACCGAAAGACAAGGCCCTGGTCGCCATGGCCAAGTCCGGCTTTGTCTTCTTCAACTACAAGACCAGCCAGGTCGTTGCCATGCCCGAAGGATTCCGCGCCAAGTTCGACCGCGTGAACTGGATCGACTGAACACCGGCACCCATCGCGAAAAATAGTTGGAACTTTCCGGCCTTGAAACCGGAATACGGGTGAGAGATGACCACCATGCCCATCACCCCGACCACTTCCGACGACGAGCTGCTGCGCAGGATGCGCAGCGGCGATGCGCAGGCCTTTGCCGCGCTCTACCGGCGCCACCAGGGCCCGCTGTACCGCTTCGCCCTGCTGCGCTGCGGCTCGGCCGGCACCGCCGCCGACGCCGTGCAGGAAGCCTTCATGGGTCTGCTCACCGGACGCCTTTCCTACGATCCCCTGCGCGGTTCGCTGTCGAATTTCCTGTTCGGCGTGGCGCGCCTGCTGATCCTGAAACACGAGGAACCGCGCCGGCGCGAAGCGCCCCTGCCCGAGCCGGACGAGGATGCACCGGAGCCGGCGGCCGACGGCGCATGTCCGCTGGACCGGGTGCTGGCCAGCGAGTCCGCCGAGGAAGTGCGGCGCGCACTGGCCCGGCTGGCGCCGCATTACCGCGAGGCCGTCATCCTCTACGAACTGCACGGCCTGTCCTACCTCGAGATCGCCACGATCTGCGCGGTCGACATCGGCACCGTGCGCTCGCGCCTGGCGCGCGGACGCGCCGCACTGGCCAGGGCGCTGCGCAGCCACGCCCCGCAAGCCTCCTGACAAGGACACGATCATGACGCATGACGACAACCCCGAACTCGACACCCGCCTGGCGCAGCTGCGCAGCGCCCTCGCCGGCGTCGACGCCCCGCGCTGCGTGGAAAAGGAATTGATGCAGGCTTTTACCAGCCAGTTCGCCCGGCAGCGGCCCTGGTACCGGCGCCTCGGCCTGCTCGAGTGGAGCGCGACCGCCGCCTGCCTGCTGGTCACCGCCGCCGTGTTCGGACTGCTGATGCTGCCGCCGCACCTGGCGGGAGAGTCGCAGCTGCAGCCGCTGGTACGCATCGACAGCGGCGCCGCCTTCATCGCGCTCGATTCCTTCGAGCGCATCGAAGCGGAACCCGACCCGCGCCTGGTCGAGACCGAAGTGCCGCGCACCATGCTGGCCGCGCTCGGCCTGCCGGTCACGCCGGAAAACGCGGGCGAGGCGGTGCGCGCCGAAATGCTGGTGGGCGCCGGCGGCGAACCGCTGGCCCTGCGCCTGACTTCCATCGATTGACCGTTTTATTCACCCCCGAGGACACCATGAACACGAACCGATTGCTGCTCGCTGCCCTGCTCGCCTGTTTTGCGCTGCCTGCCCTGGCCGATGAAACCGCCCCGCCCCTGCCGCCGCAGGGCGAATGGAGCCACCCGGGCGAGGATGTCCGCATCGTCCAGCGCGGTCATGCGCAAGCGGTGAAGAATGCGCCGTACAGCGCCCAGGCCGTCTCCGAGCGGCTGCAGCAACTCCCGGACGGTAACCAGATCGAACGGCGCACGAGTTCGGCCAGCTACCGCGACAGTGCCGGCCGCACCCGCCACGAGCTGCGCAACGCCCAGGGAGAATTGCGCACGGTGACGATCAACGATCCGGTGCTGGGTGCGACCTGGATCCTGCACCCGCAGACACACACCGCGCAGCGCCTGCCTTCCCGCGCCGAGATCGAGCGCATCACCCGAACCGCCCGCGAAACGGCGCGCACCGCGCGTGAAACGGCGCGGGCACAGGTCGAACGGTTGCGCCAGGAAGGACGCCTGCCGCCACACGAACGGGCCGATGGCGAAGACCGCGTCACCGTCCGCGTCGAGCGCCGGGTGGAGGACGAGCGCGCCGGCGACCAGGATGGCCGCCGCGAGACGGTGCGTGTGATCCGCCTGCCGCGCGCACCCGGCACCGAGGCCGCGGAGATCGGCCCTCGCATCGGTCCGATGATCGCCGGCGCCATCTCCGGCGCGCTGGGCGACAACAAATGGGCGGCGAAAGCGGTCAGCCGCGATCTCGGCACGCGCGACTTCAACGGCGTCAAGGCCGAAGGCAAGCAGCGCAGCTACGAGATCCCGGCCGGCGAAGTGGGCAACCGCAACCCGATCGTGGTGAGCGACGAAACCTGGTATGCGCCGGACCTGCAGGTGACGGTGTATGCGAAACACAGCGACCCGCGCAGCGGCGACTATGTCTACCGCCTGGAAAACCTCAAGCGCGGCGAGCCGGATGCGGCCCTGTTCGCGGTGCCGTCGGACTACCAGGTGCGCGAAATCGGCAAGCGGATGCCGGGTGTGGCGGGGAAAAACGCGGAGTGAAAAAGACCATGCCGGCGGCAGCCGGCATGGAGGTA
This sequence comes from Massilia sp. LXY-5, assembly GCF_059801075.1. Taxonomy (NCBI): domain Bacteria; kingdom Pseudomonadati; phylum Pseudomonadota; class Betaproteobacteria; order Burkholderiales; family Oxalobacteraceae; genus Massilia; species Massilia sp. LXY-5. The sequence goes on along the minus strand of NZ_JBNNEH010000007.1, from coordinate 189,712 downwards.
GTGTTCACCGTTATGCTTGGCTGGCACGTACGACGCGCAGCCCGCAGGGCAAGGCTCAGCGGCTAGCGTAATGCTGTCGCGGCGCGACCATCGCATGGAACCATTCGGTGATCATCGGTTTTTCAAAGCGCAGCGCGTCGCCATCGTAATAGCGGTTGGAACGGTCCATGAACCCCATGTCACGCAACTCTACCTTGCCGCTGCGCGCGATCTGCCCATTGCTTTCCAACTCGAATTCCAAATTGATGCGCGGCCAGTCCGTGGCAATGCTTACGGTGCGCACTTCGCGCGTGCCGTTCGTCGGCACCCTGCGTCCGGCCAGGTCGATATCGTCGACGTCGATGCGCAGGATCTGCCCCGGCGCTAGCTGGGCACCGAGTTTGACGAAGTGTGCAGTCAGCTCGTTCAGCACCCGGGTACGCTCCCGCGCGTCCGTCGGCAAGTCGGCAAAACGCTCGGACTGGACATAATTGACGACTACCTCTGCCGAAGCAGGGCCGGCGCCCAGCGCCAGCAAACCGGTGACAGCGAGCATATGAATTACCTTCTTCATGACGACTCCTTATTTGTCGTATTGCCAATTGTGATTGGATGCAACGACACAAATATACCTCTAGTTCAGCAAACGAATGTGACGACATGTAAATTGCGCAGTCAATTCGATCGATTCCGCCGGTTTGATACAGCACGCATGTTGATCGGCGCACTCGGGGCGACATGTTGGGCGTGCGCATAAAAATAATGCCGGCAATGCCGGCATTATCGGTTCATGGAAGGCGGGCGATGCTCAGCGCCGCGCGGCGCGTTCGCGCGGCATGATCGTCGAATAGAACCAGTCGTCGATCATGCGTTTTTCGTAGCGCAGCGAGTCGCCGTCGGTATAGCGGCCGATGCGGTCCATGAAGGCCATGTCGCGCAACTTCACGTCGCCGCCGCGCACCACCTGGCCATTGCTCTCGATCGCGTAATGCAGGTCGATGCGCGGCCAGTCGACGCCGTTTTCCTTGACGATGCGCAGGTCGCGCGCACCACGGGTCGGGTATTCGCGTCCCGCCAGGTCGATGTCCTGCACATCGATGCGCAGGTTCTGCCCCGGCGGCAACTGCGCGCCGAGCCTGGCGAAATGCTGGGTCAGGTCTTTCAGCACCGCTTCACGTTCCCAGGGCGCGAACGGCAGGTCGGAAAAGCGCTCGGGCTGGATATAGTTCACGGTCACATCGGCCGAGGCCGCGCCGGCCGCCAGCGCCAGCAGGCCGCTCAAGGCCAGTTGTCGAATCACGTTCTTCATGGCGATTCCTCGCTTTCGGTATCTTGATTTTTACCATGCAAATATACGCCCCTTTGGCGCATGGCGACGTCTACGCCAGGTAAATTCTGTATCCGATTGTTAGTCCTCGCACAGCCAGGCTCACCCGGCAGGCGCAGACTTAGAGCGCCTAACAAAAGCGTCAGGGCAAGGCGCATCGTCGAAGACAGTACGACTGTACGGCGAGACGATGCAACGCCGCCATGGCGGTTTTGGTAGGCGCTCTTGGTTTTCAAGGAGGGTTGCCCGTGCCAGAAGGACCATCGCTTTTTATTTTGAAGGAAGAAACGGCCCGCTTCGTCGGCCGGCAAATCGTCGAAGCCGGCGGCAACGTGAGGGCCATCGACCCGACGCGCCTGCTCGGCCAGACGATCGTGTCGCTGCGCACCTGGGGCAAGCATTTCCTTATCGAATTGCCGAACATGGCGATCCGCATCCACTTCCTGCTGTTCGGCACCTACCGCGTCAACGAAGAGCGCGAGGGCAAAGTGCCGCGCCTGTGGCTGCGCACGGCCGAGGGAGAGGTGCTGAACTTCTATGCCTGCGCGGTGCGCGAGATCGATACCGATCTCGACAGCCAGTACGACTGGAGCGCCGACGTCATGAGCGAGACCTGGGACCCGAAACAGGCGCGCAAGAAGCTGCGTGCCTGTCCCGAGATGCTGGCCTGCGACGCCTTGCTGGACCAGGACATCTTCTCGGGCGTAGGCAACATCATCAAGAACGAAGTGCTGTTTCGGATCCGCGTACATCCGGCCTCGACGGTGGGCGCCCTGCCCGCCCCCAAGCTGCGCGCCCTGGTCGAGGAAGCGCGCCAGTACAGCTTCGATTTCCTCGGCTGGAAGAGACAGTATGTCCTCAAGCAGCATTGGCTGGCCCATGCCAAGAAGATTTGTCCGCGCTGCGACATCCCGTTGTCCAAGGCCCACCTCGGCCGCACCAACCGGCGCAGTTTCTTCTGCGAGAAGTGCCAGAAGAGGTATAACTAGAGGCTATTGACTCATCCAGCCAACACTTCCGTATTCCTTGCATTCCGTCCCAATGTATTGCCTGTTGTTAATGCTGCGTAGCCGTACTACAATCGATTCGACTTACATTTAACCGTTGTTTCGTTCGTATCGACCTTACGGTATCGGAAACGTTATGTCTTTTTTGTCTGCCGCTACGCCCAAGCTCGCGCCCTGGAAAGTTTTGCTCGTCGATGACGAGCCGGATATCCACGACATCACCAAGCTCACGCTGAACCGGTTCCGCCTCGACGGCCGGGCCTTGAGCTTCCTGCATGCCTACAGCGGCGCCGAAGCGAAGGAAATCCTGGCGCGCGAAAAGGATATCGCGCTGGTCTTCCTCGACGTGGTGATGGAGCGCGAAGACAGCGGTCTGGAGGTGGCGCGCTGGATGCGGCAAGACCTGGACAACCAGTTCAGCCGCATCGTGCTGCGTACCGGCCAGCCGGGACAGGCGCCCGAAGAGCGCGTGATCGTCGACTACGACATCAACGACTACAAGGAAAAGACGGAGCTCGACCGGACGAAACTGTTCACCACGACCTTCGCCGCGCTGCGCGCCTACCGCGACATCATGAAGGTCGAAGATGCCCGCCGCGTGCAGGTGAGCTACCGCGAAGGCCTGGAGCGCGTGCTGGCCGCCTCCTCGCACATCTTCAAACAGCGCAATTTAAAGGATTTCGCCAGCGGCCTGCTGCAGCAGGTCGTCGCCCTGCTGCGCCTGGAACAGAGCATGCTGCTGCGCCTGAAGGGCGCCAGCATGATCAGCGGAGAAAGCCAGTACGAGGTGCTGGCCAAGATCGGCGAATTCGGCGACGGCATCGACCCGGCCCTGGTGGCGCAGCTGGACGAGGCGCGCCACAACCGCATCTCGAAACTGTATGGCGACACCTATGTCGGCTACTTCCCGAACAACAGCGGCAAGGCGTCCTTGCTGGTGCTGCAAGGCGTCGAAGAAATCTCCGACATCGACGCGCAATTGCTGGAAGTGTTCTGCTCGGGCGTGGCGATCGCCTTCGATAACATCCTGCTGAACCAGGAAATCACCGACACCCAGGCCGAACTCATCCTGCGCCTGGGCGACGTGGTCGAATCGCGCTCGAACGAGGCCGGCAACCACGTGCGCCGCATGGCGCAGGTCTGTCATTTGCTGGCCCAGGCCTCCGGACTGCCGGAAGACGAGACGGCGGTGCTGATGCACGCCGCGCCGATGCACGACATCGGCAAGATCGCGACGCCGGACGCGGTGCTGTTGAAACCTGGCCGCCTGACGCCGGAAGAGTGGGAAGTCATGAAGCAGCACCCGACAGTCGGCCTGCAGATCCTGGACGGCTCGAGCCGCCCGATCCTGAAGGCCGCCGCCGTGATCGCCCACCAGCACCACGAGAAATACGACGGCAGCGGCTATCCGCAGGGTTTGAAGGGAGAGGACATCCACCCCTACGCGCGCATCGTCGCGGTCGCCGACGTGTTCGACGCCCTGAGCCACAAGCGCGTCTACAAGGATGCCTGGCCGACCCAGCAAGTCACCGACTACCTGCGCGAAGTCGCCGGGCAGCATCTCGATCCGCACTATGTGGATTTGCTGATCAAGAATATGGACAAGGCGGTGGAGATCAACCGGCAATGGCCGGATTGAACAGGTGAACATGTAGGGTGGGCACTCCGTGCCCACGCGGTGATACGTGCCCTCAAGATCGTCGAGCACGACATCGGAGCCGGTCCGTATCACGCGTGGGGTCATTGAAGCCAATGGCTTCAATGACAGCTTCACTTCGGAGAGCCCACCCTACGGTGCACGAAGGCTAACGTAACAGTTCTCGCTTGACTGACTGGCATCAGGCCGCCAGCTTCTGCTCCTTCCGGCTGCGCGGGAAACTCAAGGCATAACGCAAGCCCTCCCCCGGCGCACTCTGCACCTGCACGCTGCCGCCCAGCGGCCCGGTCACCAGGTTGTACAGGATGTGCGCCCCCAGCCCGCTGCCCCCATTCCCGCGCTTGGTCGTGAAGAAGGGATCGAACAGCTTGTCGAGCGTGTCCTGGTCCATGCCGGCGCCATCGTCCGCATACGACAGCGACACCACATCGCCATCGACCGCCGCGCGGATCGCAATCGCGCCCTTCTGGTCGTGCTCGAAACCGTGCACCAGCGAATTCATCAGCATGTTGGTGACGATCTGCGAGACGGCGCCCGGATAGCTTTCCAGCACCAGGTCCGGCGGACAATCGACCTCCACCTTCACCGGCCGGCCTTTCAGTTTCGGCTGCAAGGACAGCAGCACTTCGTTCAGATAGCTGCGCAAATTGAAACTGCGGATGTCGTCCGAAGACTGGTCCACCGCCACCTGCTTGAAACTACGCACCAGGCTGGCTGCGCGCTGGGTGTTGGTGGTCATGATGCGCAGCGACTGGTCGATGATGTCGAGGAAGCTGTTCAGACTGTCCTCGGTCATTTCGCCGGCGCCGAGTTCTTCGCGCGTCAGGCGCAATTCCTCGACCAGGTGGCTGGTCGCCGTCACGCAGATGCCGAGCGGAGTGTTGATTTCGTGCGCGACGCCGGCCACCAGGCGCCCCAGCGAGGCCAGCTTTTCCTGGCGCACCAGTTCGCCCTGCGCCTGCTGCAATTGCGTCAGGGCCGTGTTCAGCGCGGCATTCTGCTCTTCCAGCATGTCCTTCGTTTTACGCAGGCGGTAGTCGGCCTGCATCCGCGCCAGGGCGACGGCGACGTGGCTGGCCATGAAGGCCAGCAGGTCGAGGTCGGCCTTGGTGTAGATCACGGCCGGATCGTAGCTCTGCACGACCAGCACGCCATATGGCTTGTCGTGGACCAGCATTGGCGCCCCCATCCAGCTGGCGATGCCGGCATTGCCCAGCGGCTCCTGCACCAGACCGTTGGCGACCAGGCGCGCAAAGCTGCCGGCGTCGTGCAGCTGCGCCTGTTTCGAGGCGAGCACGTAGGAGCACATCGCCTTGCCATAGGGGAAGCGCGTGACCGGAGCGGTGGTGTCCTTCTGGTCGACAAAATACGGAATGCTGATTTCGTCCGTTTCGGGATGGTAGAGGCCGATCAGGAAGTTTTCCGCGACCATCAATTCGCCGATGATGCGGTGCAGGCTGGTGGTCAGCACCTCCTTGTCGGCGGCGCTCGCGGACAGGGTCGCGATCTGATAGAGCGCATGTTGCACCTGCTCGGCGCGGCGGCGCTCGGCCACTTCATGGGCCAGGCGCGCGGTGCGTTCCTGCACGGCGCGTTCCAGGCGGTCCATGCTTTGCAGGCTCTGCAGCGCCACCGAGACGTGGTTGGCGATCACGCCGAACAGGGCCTGGTCTTCGGCACTATAGGTATTCTCGGGGCTATAGCTCTGGATCACGATCGCGCCCAGCGGCAGGTGCTGCTGGTCGAGCAGCGGGCAGCCCATCCAGTGCTCGGCCGCACTGCCGGCGCCGAAGTTCGATCCCTGCGCTTCGCGCGCCTGGAAATCGGCGGCGGTCACGACCAGGGTCTGGCGATTCAGGATGACCCAGGCGGTGGGCGATTCGTCCGGCGAGGCGAGCTGCACCGGATGGTTGAGCGGCGGGCCTTCGTCGGATTCGTCGACGAAATAGACGAAGCGCACCGTGCCCTCGTCGCGGTCCGACAGCGCCACGTAGAAGTTGGCCGCATACATGATGCGGCCCAGGGCGCGGTGCACGGCGCGGATGAATTCGGTGATGTCGCTGCAGCTGGTCGACGTCTGCCCGATTTCGAGCAACATCGACTGGACCGCTTCGAGCCGGTCAAGACGTTCCATGGCTTCCCTTGAAGAATTAATTCCCAAGGGAAATATTAGCAGCGGGCGGGCTTTAAAGCACGCTCCTTGCGCGAAACTGTGGCGTGACGGTATATAAAGCGCCGATGCGCGCGTCGATCAGCGCGGTGCCTTGTACCCGTTCTCGATCCAGCTCTGCGCGGAGGATGGCGTCAGCTTGAAGTTGGCGGCCACGCGCACCTGGGCCAACTGCTCGCCCATCTCGTCGACGGCGGTCAGCAGCGCATACGGGTCATCGTCGTCCGGCTTGATATCGAGCGTGATTTTCAGTTCGCTGCCTTCCCACCACACCACGGTGCTTTTATGCAGCATCGCGTGCAGGTGCTGCTCGTGGCGGCGAATGACCTCGGAGGCCGTCTTGATCAGGGTATTGAAGGCGTTGACGTCGAGCGGCTTCGGGTTTTTCTTGTCGCGGCCCATGGTCCACGGACCGACCAGCGCCGGCTCCGGTTCGCCATCCTTGTACATGGCGACGGCCCAGCCCTCGTCATCCTCGTTCTTGATCACGCGTGCGGTCCAGCCATTGCCTTGCCACAGGCGCGCTTCCTGCACCGGCGCATCGTCCTCGCCCGGTTCCAGGTCAGTTACATCGTCGTTCATCGCTCGCTGTTTCCTTCTGCGGGACTATCGCCCAAAGGTAAGATTTTAGAGGAACAGCAGGGTCGATGCGATAGCAAACAAATAAGAACCGGGGATTGGTTTGTACAAATATGGCGCAGCCGGCATCAGGCCTACATGCGCATGCTGGGCAGGCCGGGGCGCCGGATCGGAGGCGGGGGCGGCACGCGCACCGGATCGATATTCGGTTGCTTTGGCGCTTCGCGACTGAATGGGTTGATGATGATCGGCGGGATGGCAGGCGGAGCCGATGGCGGCCCCTTCGGTCCCCTGTCCAGCCGGACTGGCAGTAGTGCACCGCGATGCACCTTCATCGTTGAATTGACGACATGCATGGGATCCCTCCTACAACAGAGCAGGCTGTCAGTATAGGCGGCGATCTGCGCATTACAAGGTCGAAAAGACGGGCATTCGTCGGCCCCATCTGCGCTCCGGCCCGCCGAATACGCCGCCCGTCGCAGAGCGCTCGCCCGCGACTTCGCAGATGCTTACAGTAAAGCCATACCACTCCACTACCGAGGCCTCGCCATGAAAAAGATTGCCCCCTACCTCATCCTGTTCCTGTGCGCCCTGCTGCTCTGGGACCTGCTGTTCACCTTCGGCGACGCCAGTTTCCACATCGACGGCGACGAGATCGACGGCCCGCTCGGCGCCATGCTCGGCATCCTGTTCGCAGGCGGCGGCACGCTGATCGGCTTGCTCGTGGTACTGGTAGTGGGCGTGGTGCTGGCGGTCGTGATGGCCGGCGTGGGCGTCGTCATCGTCGGCGCAATGGCGATCGCCGGCCTGGCCGTTGCGGCGGCGATCGTGCCCTTCCTGTTACCGCTGTTACTGCCGCTGGCCCTGATCTGGTACCTGGTCAGCCGGGCGCGCCGCAACCGCGCCGTGCAGAAAGTGGCTGTCTAGGCTTTCTCGGCGGCGAACTGCGCATAACCGCGCGCACGCAGTTCGCAGGCCGGACAGGTGCCGCAACCATAGCCCCAGTCATGGCGCTCGCCGCGCTCGCCCAGGTAGCAGGTGTGGGTCTCGAAGCGCACCAGGTCGACCAGCACCTGCCCGCCCGCCTGCTCCGCCAGCTCCCAGGTCTGCTTCTTGTCGATCCACATCAGCGGCGTCTCGACTTTCAATCGCGTTGCCATGCCGAGATTGAGGGCCACCTGCAGCGCCTTCATCGTGTCGTCACGGCAATCCGGATAGCCCGAGAAATCGGTCTCGCACATCCCGCCCACCAGCACCGTCAGGCCACGCCGGTAGGCCACCGTCGCCGCCACCGTCATGAACAGGAGGTTGCGGCCGGGCACGAACGTATTCGGCAAGCCATTCGCCTGCATTTCGATCGCCACATTGCTCGTGAGCGCGGTATCGGAAATGCGGCCGATCAGCGACAGGTCGACCATGTGGTCTTCACCCAGGCGCGCGTCCCAGTCGGGCGACAGCGCGCGCATCTTCTCGAGCACGGTCGGGCGCACGGTCAGCTCGATCGCATGGCGCTGGCCATAGTCGAAACCGATGGTTTCCACGCGCGCATAACGCTGCAATGCCCAGGCCAGGCAGGTAGTCGAATCCTGTCCTCCACTGAAGAGGACGAGGGCGGTGTCGGGAGCGTGCATGTGTGGTTTTCCGGGAAGTTAAACGTTCGCCATTATTTTTGCAATTCCGCTAAGATTCGCTCAGCTTTTACACTGAGACGGAGACACATGGTTCTCGCAACATCCCACCGGACCGCACAGGCGGGACCAAGGCAATCACGGATTTTGGCACAAATCATGCTGTCCGTATATGTCGTGCTGGGCGCACAGGCTGCGTACGCACAGGGTATCAATTACACGGTACGCATCGACGCCCCGGGCAAGCTCGACGACCTGCTCGAGGATAACCTCGACCTGCTGCGCTGGCGCGGCAACCCGCGCGTCGACCTCGAACAGCTGCAGCGCCTTGTGAAAGCCGCGCCCGAGGAAGCGAAAACCCTGATCGCCACCGAAGGATATTATTCGCCGCGCATCACCGCCGGACTCGATACGAGCGGCGCCACCCCGGTCGCACGCATCGTCGTCGATCCCGGCCAGCCGGTGCTGGTGAGCGACCTCGACCTCGTGCTGCAGGGCTTCGTACCCTTCGAACAGGGCGGCGCCCCGTATGATGCCGCTGCCCTGCGCAACCGCTGGTCGCTGCCGGTCGGCGCGCGTTTCCGCCAGGCCGACTGGGAAGCGGCCAAGCGCGATTTGCTGCGCGAGGTGATGCAGTCGCGCTTCCCGCGCGCCCAGCTGGTCGAAACCAGCGCCACCGTCGATCCCGACGCCTATAAAGCCTCGCTGCGCGTGGTCATCGACAGCGGCCCCGAAATGCGCTTCGGCGAATTGCGCATCCGCGGCCTGAAGCGCTATCCGCGCGAGGTGATCACCAACCTGAACAAGATCAAGCCGGGCGACATGTACAGCGAAGCGGCCCTGCAGGCCCTTCAGTCGCGCCTGCAGGAAACGGGGTATTTCGCCACCGTCGAGGTCAGCGCGGACATGCGCGCCGTGCTCAATGCCGAGATCAAGGAACTGAAGGACGACGAAGACGCCCCGGCCCCGGCCGGGCAAGCCGCCGCCGCCGGCCAGGACACCGTGCCCGGCCAGGCCACGACCGGCGTCAAGCCGCCCACCGCGCCCGGCCCGACCGTGCTGCCGGTGCTGGTGCGCGTCACCGAGAACAAGCAGAAGAACCTCGAGGTCGGCCTGGGCTTCTCGACCAATACCGGCGGGCGTGCTTCGCTCGGCTACGACGACCTGAGCGTGTTCGGCAAGCGCATGAAGAGCGACCTGGTCTACGAACAGAAGCACCAGCTGGCCCGCGCCGATTTCTACTGGCCGACGAAACCGAACGGCTACAACGACAGCATCGGCGGCGGCTTCGAGCGCCTTGATGTGCGCGGCGAGATCACCACTACCGCCAGCGTGGCCGCCCGCCGCGCCTGGGGCACGCCGGAACTCGAACGCAGCATCACCCTGGAAGCGCTGGCCGAACAGCGCAAGGTCGAAGGCATCGATAACGCCTACAGCAAGAGCATTCCGCTGACCTACAGCGTCACCCGGCGCAAGCTGGATAATCTGCTGCAGCCGACGCGCGGCTATGCGCTCAACTGGCAGCTGGGCATTGCGCCGCTGCCGCTGTTCACCGATGAAAAATTCATCCGCGGCTATACGCGCGGCGTCTATTACAAACCGGTCGGCACCAGCGGCACCCTGATCCTGAAGGGCGAAGCCGGCGCCGTCGTCTCGAAAGACAAGGTCGGCGTACCAAGTACCTTCCTGTTCCGTGCCGGCGGCGACCAGTCCGTGCGCGGCTACGGCTACCAGCAGCTGGGCGTGCGCGAAGGCGAAGCCATCGTCGGCGGGCGCTACCTGCTCACCGGCGGCGCCGAATACCAGTACTGGTTCCGTCCGCCATGGGGCGTGGCCTTCTTCGTCGATGCGGGCAACGCCGCCGACAAGTTCAAGGAGCTGAAACCGGAATACGGCTACGGCGTCGGCGCGCGCTGGCGCAGCCCGGTCGGTCCGATCAACGTCGACGTCGCCTATGGCCAGGCGGTGCGCAAGGTGCGCCTGCACTTCTCACTTGGATTCACGTTCTGATGGACGATCACAACACCACCCCTCCCACCCCGGCCAGGACGCCCGCCCCGAAGGTGCGGCGCTGGCCGCGGCGCGTCGCCATCGGCCTGCTTGCCACCGGCGTCGTCGGCGGCGGCGCCCTCTGGTACCTGGGCCGCGAAACGACGCTGCAGATGATTGCGGAGCGCGCCGCGCGCGCGACCGACGGCAAGCTGACCATGACCGGTGTGCGCGGCTCGATCTACGGTGCCATGCACATCGACCGCATCGTCTGGCGCACCGAGACCCAGCTGGCGACGGTGACCAACATCGATCTCGAATGGTCGCCGCGCCAGCTGCTCTCGAAAGGCATCGAGATCAACAAGCTGCACGCGGCCGACCTGCGCATGGAGACCCTGAAGCAATCCGACGAGCCGACCACGATGCCGGCCTCGCTCGCCCCGCCCTTCAAGATTGCGCTCGACGATGCACGGCTGGCGAAAGCGACCTTCGTGAACAAGGGTGCCAGCACCGTCATCACCGACGTGCGCATGCGCCTGAACGGCGACAAGGTGCAGTGGCAGCTGAGCGACACGTCCGCCTCCACGCCCTGGGGCAAGGTTGCGGCCGACGGCAAGATCGCCTCAACCAAACCGTTCAAACTCGACGCCAACGCCAGCCTGTCGCAGGCGCACGTCGGCCCCGGCGCCACGCCCGCCCAGCTGAAACTGCGCGCCGGCGGCGACCTGAACCTGACCACCCTGGATGCCACCGGCAACGCCGGCCGCGCGGGTGGCGACGCGCGCCTGACCTTGTCGCCGTTTGCCAAGATCCCGCTGCGCACCATGGACCTCAAGGCCCACAACATCGATCCGGGCTTCTTCAATCCCTCGTTGCCGACGGCGGATCTAAGCCTGACGGTGGCCGCGAAACTGGACGACGCGCGCGCCGTTTCCGGCAGCGTCAACCTGGTCAACGAGGGACCGAAAGGCACCATCGACCAGCAGCGCCTGCCGCTGCGCGCCTTCCGCGGCCAGCTGGGCGGCAACCTCGATGCGATGCGCCTGGCCGACGTCGTCCTCGACTTCGGCGACGCCGGACGGTTTACCGGCAGCGGCAGCGTGCAGCGTGGAGAAGACAAGGAGGGCCTCGGCACCGCCAACTTCGCCCTGCACACCGACCGCTTCGATTTGAAGGGCATCCACGGCAGCATGAAGGCGACCAAAATCGCCGGCGACATCGCGGTGGCGAATGTCGGCAAGGTGCAATCGCTCGACATGCGCCTGGTCGAGAGCGGCCTGCGCCTGACTGCCAAGGCCAGGCTGGAAAACAACCAGGTCGACGTATCCGAGGCGCGCCTGGTGGCGGGCAGCGGCAGCGTCGACCTGCGCGGCAACATGAAACTGGGCGAAGACAAGGCCTTCAAGCTCAGCGCGAACGCCAGCCGCTTCAATCCGGCGGCGCTGGGCGACTATCCGCAAGCCGACATCAATGCGCTGGTGAACGCCAACGGTGTGCTGGCCCCGAGCTGGCGCGTGAATACCGATTTCGCCGTGCGTCCGAGCCGTCTTTTCGACCAGCCGCTGTCCGGTAAAGGCAAGCTGACGGCCGACGCGAAGCACGTCAGCGGGGTGGACGCCAACCTCGCTCTCGGCCAGAACACGGTCAACCTGAACGGCGCATTCGGCGCCCCGGGCGAACGCCTGGCCTGGCGCCTCGAAGGCCGCCAGCTCGCCAGCCTGCGCGCCGACCTGTACGGCGCGGTCGATGCGAATGGCGTCGTCACCGGCACCATGGCCAACCCGCGCACGACCTTCGTCGCCGACGCGAACGGACTGGGTTGGATTGCAGCCCAGCGCAAAACCAACAACAGCAACCTGCACGTCAGCGGCGAAGCCTGGCTCGCCGGCGGCGAAGGCGCGCGTTTCGTCGAGGCCAAGGGCAGCGGCAACATGGCGCGCTTCAATCCGGCCGCCTTCGGCAGCCCGCTGCCCGGTTCGATCAATGGCGCATTCGACGCCAGCGGCCGCTCCGGCGCCGACTGGCGCGGCGCCCTGAATTTAAAACTCGAGGAATCGACGCTGGCGAAATCGCCGTTGTGGGGCTATGCGCGCCTGGCGGCCGATAAACGCCACGTCTCGGGAGCCGATGTCGACCTGCACGTGGGCGCCAACGTGATCGCGGCCAAGGGCAGCTTCGGCGCCGGCAGCGACCGCCTCGACTGGCGCATCGATGCGCCGCAACTGGGCGCGCTCGGTCCCGATTACGCCGGCCTGCTGCGCGGCGCCGGCACCGTCAGCGGCACCATGGACACGCCCTCGCTCACCGCCAACCTGGAAGGCCAGAACCTGCGCCTGCTCGGCAAGCACAGTGTCAAAACGCTGCGCGCCAGCGCGAATCTCGGCTCCGGGCGCGGCGGCGCCGATCCTCTGGTCAGCGATATCCAGATCACCGAATTGGCCAGCGGCGAGACCCGCATCGCGGCAGCGAGCCTGCAGACCAGCGGCACGCGCGCGGCACACAGCCTGCGCGCCGCCGCCCGTGGCGACGACTTCGACGCCTCCACCGAGGTGCGCGGCGGCTGGAGCGGCAATGCCTGGGCCGGCACCCTGGCAGCCCTGCAGAACAAGGGCCGTTATGCGATGACCCTGGCGCAGCCGGTACCGCTGCGCATCGGCGTCGCGCCCGGCGCCGGCATCGCCGGCCTGGCAAAACCGGAGTCGCTCGCGTTCAACGGCGCGCTGATCCGGCTGCCGGCGGGTACCGTCAACATCGCTACGCTCACCAAGACGGGACCGCGCTGGAACAGCCGCGGCACGGCAAGCGGCGTGCCCTTGAATTACCTCGGCCAGTTCTCCGAAGCGCTGCGCGAAAACGTGCAGGGCAACCTGACCCTGGGCGCGGACTGGGCGCTCGACCTGCGTACCGCGACCGCCACCGGCGGCGCGCCTGCGCTGGCCGGCGGCGTGCACGTCTTCCGCGAAGGCGGCGACGCCCTGGTCGGCGCCGGCACGCCGGTCGCGATGGGCCTGCGCAGCTTCGATGTGCGCGCCGACGTGCAGGGCAGCGCGCTGCGCACCCAGCTCGTACTCGACGGCACCCGCACCGGCAGCGCGCGCGTCGACGGCACCGTCCAGATGATCGGCGGGAAGGTCAACCGCGACAGTCCGCTGCGCATGACGGCGAATGCCGACATGGCCTCGATCGCCTGGCTGGCGCCCTTCGCCGGCCAGCGCGACCTCGAACTCGACGGCAGCCTGAAACTGGCCGTGACCGGCGCCGGCACCATCGGCACCCCAAGCCTGAACGGCACCGTCAACGGCGACGCGATCGCCGTGCGCTGGCCCGAACAGGGCGTGCGCCTGCAGGGCGGCCAGCTGCGCGCCCAGCTCGCGGGCGACCGGCTGGTGCTGCAGCGCCTCTACCTGCAGGGCCTGCAGGGCAGCGCCACCGCCGACGGTTCGATCCGCTTCGGCGCCGGCGACCCGGCGATGCAGCTGAACCTGGTGGCAGATAAACTGGAAGCCCTGTCGCGTCCGGACCGCACCGTGATCGTCTCGGGCAAGGCGGCCCTGGTGCGCGACGCCAGCCGCTACTCGCTGGAGGGCAACTTCAAGGCCGACCGCGCCCTGATCGAGTTCGCGCCACAGGGCCGGCCGACGATCTCGGACGACGTCATCGTGCTCGGCCGCGGCAAGCCGATCCCGCCGCAGAAAAAGCAGGCCGACATGCCGCTGACCGTCGACCTGCGCGCCGACCTGGGCGACAACTTCCACCTGCGCGGTCTCGGCATCGACGCCATGCTCGAGGGCAGTGCCCGGGTCCGCATGGTCGGCAGCGCCGCCCCGCGTGTCAACGGCAGCATCCGCGTCGCCAGCGGCAACTACGCTGCCTATGGCCAGAAGCTGGCGATCGAGCGCGGCGTGATCACCTTCAGCGGCCCCTACGACAATCCGACGCTCGACGTGCTGGCGGTGCGCAAGCGTCCGGAGGGTGACCAGCTGAGCGAGACGAATGTCGAAGCCGGCGTGCAGGTGCGCGGCACGGCGCGCTCGCCGCAAGCCAGGCTGGTGTCGACGCCGAACGTGCCGGACAGCGAAAAGCTGTCCTGGCTGGTGCTGGGCCATGGCATGGAGGGCACCAGCGGCAACGAGAAGGATGTGCTGAGCGCCGCGGCCGGCGCCCTGCTGGGCGGCAAAGGCGGCACCGGCGGCATCCAGTCGAAGCTGGCGAACTCGCTCGGCGTCGATGAACTGGGCATCGGCCAGGGACGCAACGGCAACGCCGAAGGCTTGGCCAATACCGTGGTCACGGTGGGCAAGCGCATCTCCTCGCGCGCCTACCTCAGCTTCGAACAGGGCGCAGGGACGGCTTCGAGCCTGGTGCGCCTGCGCTACAAGCTGACGCCGAAATTCACCCTGCAGTTCCAGGCAGGGACGAACTCGGCGCTCGATGTGCTGTACGCCTGGGCCTTCGATTAAATTCGATTCAATTCGTACTCAAGAACGAAGAGGTCCCCGCGGGGACCTCTTTTGTTTTAATGCAGGCTCGGTTTTGGATCCGGCACCGGGTCTTCGTTGGCCGGCGTATGGACCGGCACGTGATGCGGATGCGGCGCATCGAAGGGTTCCGGCGCCGGCTCGTCGGCCGGCACGGGATCGGGCGCGCGGTGCGCGCGCACCGGGATGGGAGTGGATGCGAACATGGGTCTGGTCTCCTGAAAACGGTGTTGTCACCTTACCATGGTGCGTGCCCGCCTGACGCCCGGTTACAATGCCCCCTTCGACTCAACCAGTACGCCTGACCGATGACCATCACCACGCTCGCCCTGCTCCTGCTGACGCCGATCCTCGTCTGGCGCATCTATTCGCGCCTCAAAACGCAGATGGCGCGCCAGCGCTCGATCATGTCGCGCCATTACACGGGCGTGCTGGTGTTCGTCGGGATGATCCTGGTGTCGCTGTCGGAAGTGATCACGCGGCCGTATGCGCTGGGCGCGCTCGTGGCCGGTACTGCGCTGGGCGTGTTCTGGGGCGTGTTCGCACTCAAGCGCACCGTGTACGAAGACACCGAAGGCGGCTATTTCTTCACGCCGCCGATGCGGCTCGGGATCGTGATGGCCATGATCCTGGTGGCGCGCGTGCTGTATATCGGGGTCGAGCTGTATGCAAGCCAGCAGGGTAATGGCGTACCGGCGCCGCGGTTCACGGACAGCCCGCTGACCATGCTGTGCGTGGGGCTGACGGGTGGGTATTTCGGGGCGTATTCGGTGGGCTTGCTGCTGTGGCGGCGGCGCCTGCGCCAGGCCATCGAACAGGCCTGACGCAAGCTGCCGGGCCCTGTCTCAGGCCTGGGGCAACATGAAGCCCGCAAAGAAATCGGCCAGGGCCCCGTGCGCATCCAGGGGCAGGACCAGGGCGACATACTGGTCGGGGCGCACCACCACCAGGGCGCCCTGCTCGCGGTCCACGCCGCGCAGGTCGAAGATGTCCGGGCCCTGCTTGAGCCGGGCGCTGAATACCTTTTCGTAATCGTGCAGGCGATATGGGCCTTTCTGCGGCCATAGCAAGGCGGGCATCGCAGTGACTTCCAGGTCGGCGTGGCTTTCCTGGAACACGGCGCGCAGGTCGAACACGGCGTCCGGATCCTGGCCTGCAGGCGTGTACCTGCGCACCGGCGAATCGGGTGAGTCGTCGAGAAAGCGGCACAGGGCGCGCACGCCGCCCTTGTCGTCCAGGGCGCCGTCCCTGCCGGCGAAGGCGTAGAGACGCCAGCGTCCGTCTGCCTTGCCTGCATGCCCCAGCTGCACCACCCTGGCGTCGCTGATGCGCAGCACCTCGGCCGAGTGAAAACGCGTTCCCACCGCGAAGCCGGTGGCCAGCGCCTGGTGCCTGAGGTCACCGCAGAGGAGCGAGGCGCCGTATTGCGTGCCGACGCCCGCCGTGTAGCGCAGGTGCCGCTCGAAATAGGTCTGGAACGCCTTCGGGTCCAGGCCTGCGCCCGTGCCGTCGGCCGGTTTGTCGCTGATCATCCTGGCCCATTCGCTGTCGAAGTCGATCAGCTGCTTGCCCACCGACTGGCGCTCGGCATTGTAGCTATGTAGCAGCGCCGGCGGGCATTGCCCGCGCAGGACGGCAGCCAGCTTCCAGCCCAGGTTGAAGGCATCCTGCATCGAGCAATTCATGCCCTGGCCCGCCTTTGGACTATGGGTGTGGCAAGCGTCGCCGGCGATGAAGACGCGCGGCAGCCGGCTGCCCTCCTCTCCTGTTGCCACGTCGTCGTACTTGTCGCAGATGCGCTGGCCGATCTCGTACACCGACCACCAGGCCACTTCCTTCACATCGAGCCGATAAGGATGGAAGATGCGCTGCGCCGCATCGATCAGCTGGTCGACCGTGATCTGGCGCTGCGCCACCCGTTCGTTTTCGCTCAGCTTGTCCATCTCGACGTACAGCCGCGTAAGGTAACCGCCCTCGCGCGGAATGATGAGGATACTGCCTGCTTCGGACTGGATCGCCACCTTGTAGCGCACGTCGGGGAAATCCGTCACCGCCAGCACATCCATCACGCCCCAGGCCTGGTGCGCGGCCTCGCCCGCCAGTTCGCGGCCGATGGCTGCACGGGTGGCGCTGCGGGCGCCGTCGCAGCCCACGACATAGCGCGCCCGCACCGTCTCGCGCTGCCCCGCATGTTGCGGGTCGGTCCGTTCCAGCGTCACCGTCACCGGATAGTCCCCGCGCGTCTCGTCCACGCTGACGCCCACCAGCTTGCGCGCGTAATGGGGTTCCAGCCGGCTGGGCGAGTTGCGCATCGTCTCGAGGTAGAGATCGTGGACCCGCGCCTGGTTGAGCACCACGTGGGGGAACTCGGACAAGCCGTCTTCCGTGTCCTGGACGCGGCCATGGCGCACGATGTCCTGCGGGTTCCGTGCGTCCGGCTTCCAGAAGGTCACCTCATTGATCCAGCACGACTCCTGCAGCACGCGCCCGGCAAAATCGAAGGCCTCGAACATTTCCATCGTGCGGCAAGCGATGCCGTCGGCCTGCCCTTTTTCAAGAGGCCCTTCTTTCTGCTCGACGATCGCCGTGTGAATTTCCGGAAACGCAGCCAGTTGCGCCGCCAGCGTCAGGCCGGCCGGCCCGCAACCGACGATGAGTACGTCGACCTGTGCCGGTACGGCATCCGTGTGCGGCCGGGCAAGGGGTGAAGCGGGGTGACGCTGTGGGTCACCGGGCCGAAATCCGTCGAGATGGAATTGCATGGCTGGTCTCCTGAAAGCTGCTGCCTGATGTTGTAGTCAACACTGTGACGGAAAAGCAGTATGTTGAAAACCGATGGTTCTTGATTGCTATAATCGGAATTTTAAATACTGGTACGCGATGAAGCGATTCGACCTGGAACTGCTGCTGGTGTTCGACGAGATCTTCAAAACGGGGAACGTGACCCGGGCTGCCCACAACCTCGGCCTGCCGCAGTCGAGCGTCAGCCTCGCCCTGGCCAAGCTGCGCGGGCATTTCAACGACCAGCTGTTCAGCCGTACCGCCAAAGGCATGGTGCCGACGCCACGCGCGCAGAACGCGGTCGGGGACGTGCGCCGCGCGATCCTGGCCCTGCAGCATGCGCTGGCCGACCAGCCGCTGTTCGATCCCGCCGCCAGCACGCGCCGCTTCCGGATCTGCATGACCGATATCAGCGAGATCGTGCTCCTGCCGCGCATCCTCAACCACCTGCGCGGTATCGCCCCGGGCATTCATCTCGAGATATCGCGGATTTCGCCCGACACACCGGCCGAACTTGCGGACGGCACGGTCGACCTGGCCGTCGGCTTCATGCCGCACCTGGAGGCCGGCTTCTACCAGCAAAAACTGTTCGACCAGCACTTCGTCTGCCTGGTGGCGAAAACGCACCCGCGCGTGGGCGCCGCGCTGACGGTGGAGCAGCTCGGGCAGGAGGGACATGTGCGCGTACGGACCTCGGGCACCGGCCACGCAATCGTCGACAAGATCCTGGCGCGCGAGGAGATCGAGCGCAGCGTGGTGCTGAACCTGCCCAGCTTCCTGGGCGTTGCCTCCATCGTGGCGCAGACCGAGCTGCTGGCCATCGTCCCCGAGCGCTATGCCAGCGCGATGGCCGGCAGTGAAGCGGTCCGCTTCCTGCCGGTCCCGGTGGAGCTGCCCGCTTACCAGGTCAAGCAGCACTGGCACGAGCGCTATCATGCCGACGTCTCGAATCGCTGGCTGCGCCAGATGGTGGCCGCGCTGTTTGCCAGCGGCGACGCCGCCGGCCACTAGCGCTATTTTTTCCCCGGGTCCTTCTGGTTCGGAAACTGGTCGAATTCGACGTTGAACAGCTCGCCGTTCACCTTTTCGACCCGGCGCACGTATTCCGTCTGCACCACGTCGCGCGTGGCGGGATCGAGCATGATCGGCCCGCGCGGGCTGTTCAGCTTCAGGCGCTTCAGCACTGCCATGGCCTTGTCGCCGTCGATGTTGCCCTTGAGCTGGCGCGTCACCTCGTAGATCGCCGCCATGCCGTCGTAGCCGCCGACGGCCATGAAATTGGGCCGGCCCGCGCCCGGGTTGGCGCTCGCAAAACTTTTAAGGAAGGCGGCGTTCTCGGGCGACTTGTGCGCCGCCGAGTAGTGGAAGGTGGTGATCACGCCCAGCGTGGCGTCGCCCATCGCCGGCAGCATATGGTCGTCCGTCAGGTCGCCGGTGCCGATCACCTTGATGCCTGCTTCGGCCAGCCCGCGCTCGCGGTAGCCCTTCATGAAGGCGATCGTGTGCTCGCCCGGCGGCACGAACACGAATACCGCGTCCGGCTTCGCGTCCTTGATGCGCTGGATGTAGGGCGCAAAGTCCGGATTTTTCAGCGGTACGCGGATCGTCTCGGGCACCGTCCCTCCCCCTGCGGTGAGGGTCTCCTTGAAGGCCGTTTCGGCATCGATGCCGGGCGCGTAATCGGCGACCAGGGTGACCACCTTGCGGATCTTGTTCTTGAGCGCCCAGGTCGCCATCGGCGCAGAGCTCTGCGGCAGCGTCATCGATACGCGTGCGATGTAGTTCGACTTGGTCGTCACGATGGAACTGGCCGCATTCATGACGATCATCGGCTTCTTCGCCTGCTCGGCAAGCGGCGCGACGGCCAGCGCTTCGGGCGTCAGGCCGAAGCCTGCCAGGAAATCGACCTTGTCGCGCGTGACAAGCTCCTGGGCCAGGCGCTTCGCGATTTCGGGCGCGGGGCCCGTCGTGTCCCGGACCAGGACCTCGATTTTCTTGCCCGCGACGGTACTGCCATGTTGCGCAATATAGGCTTTGATACCGCCTTCCATCTGCTTGCCGTAGTCGGCAAACGGTCCGGAAAAGGGCGCGACCAGGCCGACCTTGATGGTGTTCTCCGCCGCCTGCGCCAGCAAGCCGACGCCGAGTGCGGCCGCTGCGATGACGATCCTGGACATTGCATGTTTCATGTCTTGTCTCCTGTTGTATGGTTCTGGTTTGCTCCTAGTGTGCCCAAGTTCCCGGGTGCTGCATACTCGGCGGAGTCTGATTCGCGCAATCAGCTTTTCGAATAGTAGGGTCAAAAAAAAAGAGGCCCGGCGGGCCCCTTCTCTTATGCGGCTTTCGCCTCTTCTTTCCTTCTCTGCAGCACGAAAATCGGCTGCGCCCACTGCGTGTCCTTCTTCTTCTTGCTCGTGATGAGCGTCAGTTCCGAAGGATCGTAGACGTCGGTATTGTGCGTCAGCGGCGTCGTCATCAGGTACTGGGCGTCGGTGTTTTTCAGGAACTCGCCGACCAGCTGGATATTCCGGATATCCAGGTGCGCGAACGGTTCGTCGATGAAGACGAAGCCGCCCGAGCCCTCTTCCGACTTGAGCAAACCAATCAGCAAGACCAGCGACTTCATCACCTGCTGGCCGCCCGAGGCTTCGCCGTCGTTCATGCCGATCTGGTCCTTGCCGTCGAACTTGAACCGCACATGCAGGCCGGCTTGCGCCAGTTGCACGTCGTCGTTCTCGAGGCGCACCGGGTCGGCCTGCACGTCGATGCCGGCCAGTCCGCCCAGGTCCTTGATGTTCTTCGAATAGGTCTTGATCGTGTAGCGCAGGCGCTCGATGTAGGCGCCGCGCGCATTCCCCGTCGCCTCGATCGCACGGTTGTTCTGGTAGCGGCGCTCTTCGGTCTCGACCTGGCGCCCCGACAGCTGGTCGTTCAGGCGCGCGTACTGGTCGATCACGGTGGCATCGAGTTCCCAGTCGTCGCGCGCCAGCGCGTGTTCGAGCGAGGAGATGCGCAGGTTGACCTGGTGCGCGTTCTGGTGCTGGGCCACCAGGGCCGCGCGCCGCGCCGGACGCTTCCACGCCGCAGGAATATTCTTCCAGCCGCGGCGCAGCGCCAGCAATGCCTGCGCGTGTTCGCTTCTCTGCTCGATCTGGCGGCGGCTGTTCAGGCGCAAGCCCGCTTCCGCTTCCGACAGCGCCATGCGCGCGTTCTGCCAGACGGTGTCGGCACGGGTGCGCGCGACCGTCGCGTTTTTCGTCAGCGTCTGCAGTTCGCCCAGGCGCGCGCCCACTTCCAGGCGTTCCGCACGCAATGGGGTCATGCTGCGCGCCGCTTCCTCGAACTCGGCCTGGCGCGCCGCCAGTTCCTTGGCCGCGTCGACACCCGCGATACGGGCTTTCAGGGCGCCGACTTCGGCGGCGAGTTTACTGATCGTGAGCGTCAGCGCGTCTTCCTTCGCTTCGAGCGCCGGCAGGGATTTCTGGATCGCCTCCAGGCGCTGGGTTTTACCCGCGGCGCCGAAACGGTAGCGCGAGGGCTCAACAAATAACGAGCGCCCGCCGCGGCGTTCGCGGTGGTAGGCGTCCGGCGTGATCCACTCTTCGGTGCCCGACTTGAAGCCGGCATCGACCGAGTCGACGCGGTCGATGCGCGCCAGCTGGTCGATCAGCCAGCCCGGTGCCGGTGCCGAGAAATTCACCACCGACAGCAGGCTGTCGTCCTTCATCTTCGGCGCCTCGACGCAGTCGGGGACGATGAAGTGGCGATAGCGCTCCTTCTCCGCCAGGCGATACGCCGCCGGCGCATCCTTGGCGCGTTCGAGCAGCACGACCGAGGCGTAACCGCCGAGCACACCCTCCACTGCCCCCTGCCATTTCGGATCCGTCACTTCGACGATATCGGACAGCATGGCGTGCGGGATGCCTTCGTCGCGCAGGGCGCGACGCATCAATCTCTGGGCTTCCGGCTCCGGCATCGCGCTCTTGCCCTGCAGCGCGGAGATGGTCGCCATTTCGGCGGCGATCTTCGCGCCCAGCGCTTCGCGCGCGGCTTTCTGGCGCGCCAGCTCCGCTTCCTTTTCTTCGAGCTGGGAAGCGACTTCCGCCATGTCGGCGCCCGCTTCCGCCGCCAGCTTCTGCAGGCGTTCCTTCTGCTCGATCAGGTTTTCCAGCGGTTTGATGCGGCTGTTGATCTGGGTAAGGCGGCTGGCGAGGACGGTGCCTTCCTGCTCCAGCAGGGTTTCCTGCTGCTGGGCTTCGGTCAGCGCGCGCTGCTGGGCGGCCAGGGCCTGGCGTTTCTCGGCCAGCACGCTGTCGACCTGCGCCATCGGCTTGCGCTGTTCGTGCAGGGTGCGGCTGATGTTCGCCGCCTTTTCGCGCGCCTCGTGGTACTCGAGGCTCGGCAGCACTTCTTCCTTCAGGTCGCGCCGTTCCTTGTGCAGGTCTTCCCATTGATGGTAGTTCGCCACGCGCAGGCGCAGGCCCTCGAGGTTGATGCGCGAGGTTTCCAGTTCCGCTTCGAAGCGTTTGAGTTCCGTCTCGGTGTCGCGCTGGTGGCGCTTGGCTTCGTCGTAGGCGTCCAGCACTTCCTTGTCGCCGAAGACCTGGAACACCAGGTCCAGCAGCTGGCGCGGCGCGTATTCGCACAGTTTATCGGTCTCGCCCTGCTCCAGGGCCAGCACCTTGGACATCGCCGGCGACAATCCTGCTGATGCGAGTCGTTTCCGGTAGTTCTCGACGCCGAGCCAGTCGGTCGCTTCGGTGACTTCCTCGATGTTGACGTTCCCCGGGCGCATCAGGTACTGGCGCTTCCAGTCGCCGCCGTTCTTCTGCACCTGGCAGAAGAGCGTGACTTCGTCGTCGGCGAAAAAGCCGGAATGGCGGAACGGCCGGTTCGACAGCTGGCGCCCGACCGGCTTGTTGTCGACCACGGCGCGGATCCAGGCGCTCTGCTGGCCGGAGTGGCGCGCATAGTGTTTATAGGTGCGGCCCATCGAGCAATCGAGGCCGAAGAGCGTGCGCAGCGCGTCGAGCAGGGTCGTCTTGCCGGAGCCGTTCTGGCCGGCGATGGTGATGATCTTGGCGTCGAGGGGGATGTTCTTGATCCGCTGCCAGTAATCCCAGTGGACCAGTTCGAGTGATTTAATGTGGAACATGCTGTCTCAATTCGATGGTTCGGTTGACTCGAGCGAATCGGCGTCGTTGGCGGCGTCGACCTTGCGCGGCGCGGCGGCCAGCGGCGCGCGCTTGAACACGTCGGACAGGGCGCCGTTGATGATGCGCTCCTTGAGCACGTCGGTGTCCATCATCAGGTCGAGCAGGGGTCCCTCCAGGATCACGTCGCCGCGCCGCTCGATGAAGCCGAGTTTCGACAGCTGGCCCAGGTTCATGTCCATGCGCGTCTTCTTGCCCAGCTTGTCGCCGAAGTCGGACAAGAGCGCCGTGTAGGAGATGCCGATCGAGGTGTCTTCGGCGCGCGGGATCGGGTTGTCCTTGTCGAACAGGTCGTTCTGGTCGTCGGCGACGGTGACGTGGGTTTCCTGGCGCTCGCGCTTGGGCAGGATGATCTGTGCCCACAGCACCACCAGCAAGGCCACGCCGTCGCGCGTGAGACCAAAATTATTGTTCTGCCAGATGTCCTTGGCGCCGAAGATCTTCGGCTCGACATTGCGGTGCAATGCGATCGTCACGTGGTCGGCATACACGTTGTCCAGCAGTTTCAGGCCGCATTCCAGCAGGCGCTTGTCGACTTCGATGCGGAACTGCTCGTCCGACAGCGCGCGCTTGACCATCTTGTCGTCGCGGCGCAGCGTCTGGTGCGTCAGCAGGCGCGCGATCAGGATTTGTGCATCGTCATTCATGTTCGGGGCCCAGCTCTAAATCCAGGTTTAATGAAAGGGTTGCAAACGACATGGCCGCCACTTCCGGATCGTCCAGCTGGACCATTTCGTCGGTGGGTTCGAAGCGGATCGGCAGGCGCGCCAGTTCTGCGGTCGCGCCCTGCAGGCTGGCTTCGGCGGCGTCGCCCAGCAGCGGCAGCAGGGACGCGCGGTAGGAAGCGACCGCGAAGCCGGCCGGCAGCAGGGATTCGTGCAGCTGCACCTTCTTCGGCCCCGTCTCCGAGAATTCCGGGAAGTTGCCGAGGTTGGCGAAGTCGGCCAGCTTGTTGATCCAGTCGTTCAGTTCGGCCTGCATCGCCGGGTTGTCGTTGACGGTCAGGGGCGCGTCTTCGCCCGACGGCAGGCCCTTCGGTCCAACCACGATGGCGCGTTCGAGCAGGAGTTCGGTTTCGGCCACGTCGATCATCTCGGCCGGCGTACCGAACAGCGGCACCACCGGACGGTCGATCGCGCCTTCGGCGAGACTGGCGAGATCGTCGTGGGCCAGCAGCCAGCGCTTGACGTCGGTGGTCGACAGGCCGGACTGACCGAGGTGCACGCGCTGGCGTTCGATCTGGTTCAGGGCGCGCGAGAACATGCCTTGCATGTTCAAGAGTGCGCTTTGTGCCCTGCCGATCGCCTGCGCCGCCTTGTGGGTGGCCGCATCGGCGCGTTCGTCGGAGGTGATCGCGCGCAGGATGACGGAGCCCTTCTCGACCCAGTCGCAGGCCATGTGCCACTTCGCCTGCGAGTTGCGCAGCTTGAATTCGGAGCCGGAGGCGATCGCGTCGCGGAATTCTTCCGTCAATTCGATCAGGCGGCCCAGCAAATGCCGCAATTGTTCGACCGTGACGCCGCCGACCGCCTGGGCGCCCGCCACCTGCGACAGCAGGAAGCCCATCTCGGCGTCGTCCTCTTCAGGTTTCGCCAGCGCGATCAGGGTGTCCAGCGCCGACAGCACATTCCTTGCCAGCGGCGTGATGCGGTAGACGGCGCTCGGCGCATCCCAGGCCAGCAGGCCGTGGGTGCGCAGGCGGTTCAGCACCGTCTCCAGGCTTTCCGGGATCAGGTAAGCGAGTTTGGTGTTGATGTCCGCGCGCGAAAACGCCGAGCTGCCGGTGTCGGCCGCCAGTTCGCGCAGCACCAGCAGGCGCACCAGCACGCCGTCCTGGCTGCCGTGGAACAGCGCCGTGAACGCGGACAGCATGGGCTGCGCACGTTTTAAATGGAAGACCTGCTCGATTTCGTCCGGGGCGATGCCATTTTGAAAATGCGCGGCGAGCGGGTCGAGCTCGTCGGGTACTACGCCATGGGGTTCCGCGGCGAGGGCCGCGCCTGCCTGTATGTCGATCATAGGGGATTACCAGTTTGCGAGCGCGGAATGTCAGGTGGCCTGTGATAGCCCTGCTTTTCCGCGAGGGCGCCAAGTATAACAGTTAAGAACCGGCAACTAGGAGGGGATCGGGTGGGGTTGGCGGGAATGACACAGTTGACGGGTGGTGCTTGCAAAACGGTGGCGGTGCGGTTTCGAGGGGCGGGCAGCACGTATCACCGCGTGGGCTCGGAGAGCCCACCCTACGTTACTCAAGAGCCCGGGGAAACCGGCATTGCGGCCATTGGCCGCAATGCCCCCTACGGTGCGCGGCGTTCGAAGCGCCGCGCACCGCCCGTGTTACCTATTTTTTTGTGATTTTGGTGACCGTCTGCTCGATCGCTTCACGGTCGTCGTCGCGGAAACGGATTTTCACGGGATACCACTCCTGCCCCGGTGCCAGCCAGATATCGACGCCTTCGGTCTTGCCCTCGCCGCGCGGCTGGCGCGTTACCAATAAAGTATCGAGTTCGCCCATGCCGGTCTGGATCTTTTCGCGTTTCATGACTTTGAAGGTCCAGGGCTCGGCGTCGCGCCGGCCGGCGACGATGAAACTCCATTCGCTGCCCGGCTTGAACTTCGCTTCTCCCGCGGCGCGCGCCACCGAGGCCAGTTGCCAGGTGACCGAGGCGCGGTCCTGCTCGCCGCCCTTCATGACATACGGTTCCTTCGCGTCGGTGAACGTGATCGTGTTGCTGTCGCGGTCGAACACGGTGGTCGTCGGATCCTTGCGGTAGCGCTTTTCATAGAATTCGTCGGGCGCCAGGCCGAAGTTGTCGATCACGCCGTGGCTGCGGTATTCGGTCAGCTTGCCGATCAGGGGCACGCGCGCTTCCACATTCACGTTGTATTTGCCGTCGCCGCCGCGCCAGGCGATCAGCGCTTCTCCCTTCAGGCCGAAGCCGCGCTGCTGGGCGTTCAGTTCATAGGCGATGTCGGCCGGCGGCGGCAGTTCGACCGCACGTTTTACCGGTGCCGCGGCCTGCGCGCCCAGACCCAGGGCCAGCAGGACTGCCGCTGCCCCGCCCTTCAGAAGATTGCTTCGCATTATCATTTTCCTGTATCGGTAAGGGCTATATTATTCACGGTTTGCGTGGTTACTGCACCGTTGGCTTCCGTGTTGCGAATCTGCACCGGATACCAGCCCTTGCCCGGGGCCAGCCAGACGTCCAGGCGCGAGCGGTAGGACCCCTCTTTCGGCGGGCGCGACAGGTGCACGGTCTGCAGCTTGCCGAGCTTCGTATCGATCTCCTCCTGTCCGACCACGACGAAGCGGAACATGACGGCGTCGCGGTCCTCTCCCACCTGGATGTCGATCTCGCCGGCGAGCTGCGCCGGGTCGCCGCGCGCGATCGCCGCCAGTTGCAGCGGCACGCTGGCCTTGTCCTGGGCGCCGGCGGCCAGGGCAATCGTCTTTTGCGAGGACGAGAAGCTGATCTTGTCGTGCGACCAGTCGAAGTGGGTGGCAGTGAGCGCGCGCCCACGCCGCTTCTCCGTCATTTTCACGGGCATGAAACCGGTGGCCCCGAGCGCGCCCTCGCTGGTCAGCACCGCCAGGTTCACACGCGTAAAGACGATGCGGATGCCGGCCTCGAATTCGATGTGGTAGGTATCGTCACGGATAGTCCAGAGCAGCTGCGCTTCGCCGTTCCAGCGGGTGCCGTCGCCGTCGACGCGTGCAACGTCCATCGTGATGGTGGCTGGCGGCGGCACGTCGACCTTGTAGCGGCGCATTTCAGGTACCAGCGGGACCGGCGGCGCGGGCGCTTCGGCGGGTGGAGATGCAGGCGGCGGCGCGGCCGCGGCGACGGCCGGCGCCGCGCTGTCCCCGGGCGCCTCGCCCGTACCGCCGTTGCCCGGCTCGACGGGCGGCCCGACGGCATCCTCGTTGAGTACCGGCGCGCTGTCCTGGGCCAGTTCCGGCAAGGGCGGCGGCGGCAGCGGTTTCGGCAAGGGCGGCGCAAGCGGCGCCGGCGGCGGCGCCGGGGGCGTGGGCAGCACCTGGGCCTGCACGAATTCCATGCTCGACGCGGCAGGCAGGCGCGGCAGCGCCACCGTTCCCGAAATAAACGAAAACAGCGCGGCGTGCAGGAGGACGATCAGCAGGCCGACCAGCACGGCACGGCGCTGTCGGAAAATGGTGGCGACAATACCCATGGCGCCTAGTGTACTCGCCCACGTGCACGCTTGCCGCTCGACAGTTCGTCTCTCCGCTTGGACGCATGTTAGTTATCTGCTACGCTAAGACGACAATCAATGGAGACCAATATGCTGAAACCTCCCTCGCAGAATGTTCCCGGCATGACCGATACGCTCGAGTTCGTGAAAAACCTGTGGGGCGGCATGGGCGTGCCCGGCATGCCGGCGCCCGGCGCCTCCGGCCTCGGCGCCCCCGCCCTCTCCACCGACGATCTCGACAAGCGCATCACCGATTTGAAAGCCGTGGAAAGCTGGCTCAATTTGAACCTGTCGATGCTGCGCACCTCGATCCAGGCCCTGGAGGTGCAGCGCGGCACGCTCGCCACCCTGAAGTCGATGAGCGAGAGCATGGCGCAGGCGATGGGCCAGAAAGGCGATCAGACCGCCTCGCTGCCGCCGTTTGCCGCCTTCTTCAATGCGGCCGGCAACCAGCAGGCCGGCACCCCGCCCGCACCAGGGACACAGGCAGGCGCGCAGGCAGGTCCCGGCGCCGCGGCAGGACCGGCGTCAGCGGACGCGATGATGCCCGCCGCCGTCGCATGGTGGAACCTGCTGCAAGACCAGTTCCGCCAGGCCGTGGCCAGCGCCATGCCGGCGGACGGCGGGCCGTCCGACAAGCCGGCCGCCGCCAAGTCCTCCGGCGAGAAGGGAGACAAGGCAAACCTTGCTGTGCCGGATCCCGCCGCCCGTGCAAGCACTGGTGGCGACACCGGCGGCACGCCCGGCACTTCCTCGCAGAAACCTTCCCGGACGAAATCCGACAAAGCGTAATTCCCGGGCAGGAAAAGCTTCCTGCCGAGCCCATGTCTTGATTTGACGGGCATCACACCCGCCCCCGCCGTGCTGAACTTGACAGTGCGGCCGGGGCCATCCGGCCGCCGCGTTCCCAAGTTGGAGACCGGCAATGCCCACCATCGATTTTTCCCTCCTCACGGCCGAGCAGGTCGCCGACCTGCGGCGTAAACTCGACAGCGCTGGCTGCCCGGTGCCGCCCAGCGCCCATCATCTTGCAGAGCTGGACGGCGCGATCGCCGCCTTCCGGCGCCAGCAGGGCTTGCCCGGCGGCGGTCCGCTCGACGAGGCGACCTGGCGCCGCCTGAACGCCTGCAGCGGCAGCGTCTTCAGCGAAGTGTTCCAGAACGAACTCGGCCTCCTGCGCCCGGGTCCGGAGGGGGCCAGCGGCGGCCCCGAAGACGTGCAGCCGGCCGCTACCTGCGACCTCCTCAGCCAGGCGCACGGGGCGCAGCTGGCCGGGCTGGCGCTGTCGGGCGGCGGCGTGCGCAGCGCCACCTTCAACCTCGGCGCCCTGCAGGCGCTGGCCGAGCTGCGCCTGCTGCGCGACATCGACTATCTGTCCACGGTCTCGGGCGGCGGCTTCATCGGCGGCTGGCTCTCGAAATGCATCCGCGAGCGGCGCGGCGACGTCAAGGCCGTGGAGGCCTTGTTGACGCCCGGCGCGGCCGGCCAGGCGGTCGCAAGCGAACCGGTCGAGATCCAGTTCCTGCGCCAGTACAGCAACTACCTGTCTCCCAGGAGCGGTACCTTCAGCGCCGACACCTGGACCCTGATCGGCACCTATGTGCGCAATACCTTCCTGAACCTCGCCATGCTGGTCGCCTGGCTGTGCGCCTTGCTCATCCTGCCGCGCTTCGCGGTCTGGGGCGTGCACCGCGTCGTCAAGCCGGGCGGTCCCTGGGCCGCCTGGTCGGACGCGATCTGGCTGATCGGCATGCTGCTGTTCCTGTTTGCCGTGTTCTGCATCGCGCTCTCCATCTCGAGCAAGCCGGAAAGTTCAACCGGCCTGCGCCGCTTTCCGCTGCAGCAGGGGGCGGTCCTGCGCTGCATTAATTTGCCGCTGCTGGCGGCCGGCTTCCTGGTCAGCATCGGCCTGTGGCGCCACGGCGGCGCCGTGCCGGCGCTGTGGGAAGTGGGCCTGCCCTCGCGTTTCAGGGGCTGGGGCGCCTGTTGGCTGCTGGTGCCCGGCCTCGTGTACTTCATCGTCTGGGCCAGCGGCTGGTACCTGGCGCACGACCGCACCAGCTCCTATCGCCGCGCCGGCTATGTGCTGTGCGGCGCGGGCGCGGCCCTGGTCGCCAGCATGTCGCTGTCGGCGGCGCTCGCATTCGCGCCGGGCGCGGTGGCGCACCTCTTGAGCCTCGAGGTCGCGCAACTGCTGGCCTGGCGCATCTGCCCGGCGCTGTGCGTGCTGATGGTCGTCATCGGCGCGGCACTGGCGCTGGAACAGCGGCTGCGCCTGCACCGCCCGGTCCGCGATCTCTCGCGCGCCGAGCTGATCGAGGGCCTGAGTCACTTCGTCTGCGCGATCGGGGCGCTCGCCGCCGGCACGCTGCTGCTGCTGGCGGGCCTGGCGCTGCTGCCCAATCCCCAGGAACATCCGGTCCTGAACAATGCCATCGCCCTGAGCACCTTCGGCATGCCGCTGATGATGACGCTGTTCTCGGTGACGATGACCCTGATGATCGGCCTGATCGGCTCCCTGTACAGCGACGCCAGCCGCGAATGGTGGAGCCGGCAAGGCGCCTGGTCCTCGATCTTCTCGCTGGCCTGGCTGATCACCTTCGGCGTCGCCTTCTTCTTCGCGCCGCTGCTGCACTGGGCCTGGCTGACCTACGATCCGATCGCCAATGCCGGCACCGCGATCGGCTGGCTGGTCATGACCGTGATCGGCCTGAAGGCCGGCAGCGGCAGCGCCACCGGTCCGGCCGGAGGCAACTGCGCCAAGCGCGAATTCGCCGCACGGCTGGCGCCGTATTTTTTCACCGTCGGTATCTTCGCCATGTTGTCGAGCCTGGTGCAGGCCGTGGTCGCCCTGCCGCACGTGGACTGCCCTGCTCCGGTCTCGCTGCCCTGCATCTATGCCGCCCACGCCAACGCCACCCTGGCCACCAGCGGCAGCACGCTGGCGGTCGCCTTCTGCTGTTTCCTGGGCGCGGCCCTGCTGCTCGGCTGGCGCGTCGACATCAACAAATTTTCGCTGTATATGCTGTACCGGAACCGCCTGGTGCGCGCCTATTTCGGCGCCAGCAGCGCGCACCGCACACCCCATCCCTTCACCGGATTCGATCCCACCGACGACCCGCAGCTGGCCGAGATGGAAAACCAGCGCCCCTACCATATCGTCAACACGGCCCTGAACCTGGTCAGCGGCGAAGAGCTGGCCTGGCAGACGAGAAAGGCGGCATCGTTCGCCTTTACCCCGCGCTTTTGCGGCTTCGAGATGCCGCGCATGCCGGCACAAAGCGTGAGCGGCGGTACGCACGACGCCCAGCGCGGCGTCTACCGCCCCACGCGCGAATACGCGTCCGGGTCCGGCGCCGGCGACGACGACGCCACCGTGCGGCTCGGCATGGCGGTGGCCCTGTCGGGCGCCGCGGCCAGCCCCAACATGGGCACCCACTCGTCGCCGCCGCTGAACTTCCTGATGACGATGTTTAACGTGCGCCTGGGGCGCTGGTGCCCGAACCCGCTCAAATCGAGCTGGACCCGCTCCTCGCCCCGCATCGGTCTGTTCAGCCTGATTGCCGAACTGTTCGGCATGACGAATGCCGACGCCAACTACGTCTACCTGTCGGACGGTGGCCATTTCGAGAACCTCGGCATATATGAGCTGGTGCGCCGCCGCTGCCGCCTGATCGTCGCGGTCGACGTCGCCAGCGACAAGGCCATGGCCTTCGAAGACCTGGGTAATGCGATCCGCAAATGCGCCACCGACCTGCACGTGAATATCGAGGTCGACGTGACGAAGATGGACATCGTGAAAAGCACGGGCCTGTGCGGCGCCAGCTGCGCGGTCGGCGCGCTCCGCTACAGCCATGTGGATCCGGATGGGCTGGACGGCACCTTCCTGTACATCAAGCCGGCCATCGTCGGCCTCGAAAACGCGGACGTGCTCAACTACCGCAAGGCGAATCCCGCCTACCCGCACCAGAGCACGGCGGACCAGTGGTTCGACGAGGCGCAGTTCGAGAGTTACCGGGCGCTCGGGTATCACATCGCCAAGGCGGCGCTGGCCAGGGCGGCGGCGGCGTCGGTGCTGGCAGACGGACGGCATGATGTGACGAAGTTGTGCGATTGCCTGCTGCGCGAGCATGGGCTGGCGGAGGCATCGGCGCCTGCGACGCCTCCTGCTTCCGTGGAAGAAGTACGGGACGAATTCAGGTAAGCCGGGCTACGCGGTCGTATCGACGGCCGGCGGCGTCTCGGGCTCTACTTTCGGCGCCAGTACCGTAGGGTGGGCTCTCCGAAGTGAAGCTGTCATTGAAGCCATTGGCTTCAATGACCCCACGCGTGATACGGACCGGCTCCGATGTCGTGCTCGCCGATCTTGAAGACACGTATCACCGCGTGGGCTCGGAGAGCCCACCCTACGGTACACCACGGCCAAGGATCAGATCTTATGCCCTTGTATCGACGGCCGGCGGCGTCTCGGGCTCCGCCTTCGGCGCCAGCGCCGCCAGCTGCTCCATCAACTGCGCGAAGCGCTGCTGGCCCGGCTGCAGGCGGTCGACGTGGGCCAGCACTTCGTGTGCTTCGAGAGACAGGGCCTCGTCGAAGCCGCGCTCGCGCATGTGCGAGACCAGCACCTGCGCCGCGTTGAACAGGATGCGCTGGTTGTTCGGCAGCCGGGCGCGCGCTTCGCGCATCCAGTCGACGGCTTCCTGCAGTTTGCCGGTCTTCCAGAGCAGCACGCCCTGGTTCATCAGGTCGGCCGCTTCCTTTTTCGAGGAGCGGATCAGGTCCCCGCCCTCGTCCGTCAATCTCGCCTTGTCGAAGATCGCCTGCACCTCGTCGAGCAGCACCGCGTTGTCGTGGTTGTTGCGGATGACGTAGCAAAGCAGCTCGCTTGGCGCTTCCTTGACGCCGACCGCAAACAGCAAGGTCGCCATCTCGAGGCAGGTTTCCGTGTCGGGGCGGTCCTCGCGGGCGCCCAGCAGGGCTTCCAGTTCGTCGCCGGCCTTGCGCGCGCGGCGATAGTCTCCGCTCTCGTGATACACCAGGCCCTCGGTGATCTTGGCGCGCAGGTCGATGTCGGGATGAGCCTCGCTGAAATCACGTTGCGCCGCTTGCAGCAGCGCCTGCGCTTCCTTCGGATCGTTTTTCAGGCCGCAGACGCGCGCCAGGCCGAGATAGGCGTCGGGCGTGCGCCGCACCGAATATTCTCCGACCGCGATGCACTTGCGGAAGGCCTTTTCGGCCAGGGCGACGTTGCCCAGCTTGAGGCAGACCAGCCCCAGGTTGCGCTGGCGCGGCACGGAGTTCGGCGACAGCCTGGCCGCGCGCTCGAGGACCGAGCAGGCCTCCTCGAGTTTGCCCATGCCTTGCCAGGCCAGCGCCAGCTGGTCATAGGCGTCGATGTAGTAGCGGTTCTCGGCGATCACGCCCTGGAACATCTGGCGCGCCGCTTCGAACTCGCCGTTGGCGAGGCGGATCTTGGCCAGTCCCGCGCGCGCCCACTGGTATTCGCGCTGATTCAGCACGCGCTCGTAGGCCTCGCGCGCCTTTTCCGGCTCGCCGCTCTTTTCCATCAGGCGCGCCTTCATGCGCAGCAGCTCGACTTCGTGCACGCGGCTGGCGCCGATCTGCTCGTCGCACAGGCGCGCCGCGCGCAGGTAGTCCTTTTCGGCGTAGGCCTGGTCGATCGGACGGAACACCTGCTTGCGGTGCCAGGCGCGGTTCAGGCGCGTGAGCAGCACACCCTCGGTGATCGGTTTCACCAGGTAGGCGTCGGGCTGGTGCTCGGCCGCGCCCATCACCGATTCGACGCTCTTTTCGGCCGAGACCATCATCCACACGCTGGACGGCAGCAGCAGGTTGCGCACCCGCGCTTCTTCCAGCACCTGCTGGCCGTTCTTGCCGTCGCCGAGATTGAAGTCGCACAGCACCACGTCGTAGCGCGTCTTGGCCAGCAGGCCGATCGCTTCTCCGCCGCTCGCGGCCTGGTCGATGTTCCTGGCGCCCAGGCTGCGCAGGGCCTCCCTCAGCAGCTGGCGCACGCCGATAAAATCGTCGACCACCAGGTAGTTCTTGCCGGCCCAGTCGATCGGTTCGGCCTTCGTCTGGGCCGGCGCGTTGCTAACCAGGGCGTTCATGGCAGGCTCAATACGAAACAGCCGCCGCCAAAGGCGCCGCCGTTTTCGAGGCGCACGCTCCCTTCGCGGCCGCGGTGGCGGTGCATGCGCGCGACCTCGCGCGAAAAGTGCAAGCCGAGACCGGCGCTGTTGGTGCGGAAATCGATGCCGCTGGCGGCACCGTCGAGACCCGCGGCGCCGGCGTCGAGCAGGGGCTGCGGATAGCCGTCGCCATTGTCCTCGACGCGGATTTCGAGCAGGCCGCCGGCCTCGCGCAGCGCGAGCCGGATGCGGTCGCGCGTGTAGTGGGCGGCGTTGTTGACGGCATGCGAGACGACGCCGACGATCAGGTCTTCGTCGAGATGCCAGATCAGGTCCCGGTCGCCCTCGACCTCGAGCGCGATTCCTTTCGCCTCGAGCAGCACGCGGCCCAGGGACACGACCTGATCGAGCAGCTGCGCCGCTTCGATCGGCTGCACGTCGAACGGATACTCGGGCGTGCCGACCCGTTTATACAGGGCCAGCAACTGCATCAGGTTGTCGTTCAGGCGGCGCGTCTGGTACAGCATCTGCGCCATCTGCGGATAGGCCGCGTCAGGGTGCGGGCCGGCCCCGACCAGCAGGCGCTCCAGGGTCCCGGAGAGCACGCTGATCGAGTTCTTCATGTCGTGGGCGGTGGAGGCCAGGAACAGGAGCAGGTCCTGCGAAGGTGCGGGGTCGTCCACGGGTGTCATCCAAGCGCAGCGCCATCGGGTGGCGCAAAAAGTTGCCTTAGGAAAATTATACGCCCATCGGGCGACACAATTCAGCTCGTACCGGCTTTGAAACGCTTAATCAGGCGCAAATGTTGTCGGAATACGACCGGTGCGGCGAGCCCGCAACACGAAACGGGCCGGATCGAGGGCATCGGCCAGGTTCGCTTCCAGCGGCAGCGGTTCGTTTTCCAGCCGCGATGCCAGCAGTTCGGCGCACAGCGGCGCCCAGATCAGGCCGCGCGAGGCGTAACCGAGCAGGCTGAATAAACCGGGATGGCGCGGCAGGTCGCGCAGGCGCTCGGTGCTGCCGGCGGCCTCGAAGTCCGGCAGCGCGCCGACCAGCGGCAGCCGGTCCGGCGCCACGCTGCGAAAACCGACGCGTCCGCGCAGCGGCGCACCGGCGCCGGCGTCCGGACTGGAAACCAGGGCGCGCAAGCGCTCCAGGTTTTCCTGCTGGCTGGACGCGCGCAGCCGCGGGTCGGTGTCGAGGTCGTAGGTGGCGCCGGCGCAGGCGATGCCGTTCGCCGCCGGCGTCAGATAGGCTTCGCGGCACAGCACAAAAGGCAGCTGCGGCAGCGTGCCGGCATCCAGGTGCGTCACCTGGCCGCGCAGCGCGGACAGCGGCAGGCGCGCTGCTTGCGCAAACCCGGTCGATGCCGCGCCGCCGGCCAGCACCACGGTGGCCGCGCGCGCGATGATGCCCTGCTCGCCGCGCACCTCCCACTCCGCCCCAACACGCGCGAGCGTCACGCTGCCGACGCCGAAACGCCGGGTCAGGCGTGCGCCGCAGGCGTCGAGCATGGCGTCGCAGACGCTGCCCGGACGCGCCCAGCCGCCCTGGCGGAACAGCCAGGCGCCATCCGGCGCCGGCAGGCCGAGCAGCGCCCCTGCCTGTTCCGCTTCCAGCCATTGCGCGAAGGCGCGCGGATAATGGCCTGCGGCGGCGATCGCGCGCGCGGCCTCGGCGTGGCCGGCGTCGCGCGCGAGCTGCATCACGCCGCAGGCCGCGCCTTCGATCTTGCTGCCGATGCCGCCCAGGGTTTCCCAGTAGCGCAGCGCGTACAGGTAGGCCGCGCGCGTCAGACGGGTCGGGATGTTGTCGTCTTTCGAGAGCAGCGGCATGAAGATGCCGGCCAGGTTGCCCGAGGCTTCACGGGCCGGTTCCGCATGGCGCTCGACCAGGGTCACTTCCCAGCCGCGCGCACACAGGCGCTCGGCAGCCGCGCAGCCGGCCAGTCCCGCGCCGATCACGATCGCGTGACGTGCCGGTACGGGAGGAAGCGCAGGGCGCGGCTTGCGGCTGGCAAAGCGCGCCCCGCTGCCCTCCAGTACGAAGCCCTGCGCCATCAGGGCCGCCACCTGCTCCTGCTCGAGCCAGTCGAAGGCGAGACGGGCGTCGACGGCCGCCAGCCGCGCCAAGCCGCGCGCAAAATGGGTGTTCGGTCCACGCAGTCCATCGAGCTGGACGAAGTCGATGCGCGCCGAGAGCTGGGCCAGGGCCGCCTCGAACGATGCGTTCAGGAGGTCGAGCGTGACGCCGGCGTCCTCCTGCGGAATGCGGTGAAAGCCCGGCAGCAGGCCGTCGGCCAGTGCCACGATGTGCAGGCGCGCCGGACGTTCGGGATCGAGGCGCCAGGCGTCGATCAGCGCGGCCACGCGCCTGCCGTCGCCGTAGCGCGTGTCGAAGACCGTGTAGCGTTCGCGGCCCTGCCAGAAGCGCGTGGGGTTCACGCCGCTCCCGCGTAACGGAAGCAGGACGGATGGTGGTCGTCGACCATGCCGATGCCCTGCATGTAGGCGTAGACGATGGTCGAGCCGACGAACTTGAAGCCGCGTTTCGACAGGTCTTTCGAGAGGCGGTCGGACAAGGGGGTCTTGCTCGGGCGCGTGCCGTCGGCCCAGTCGCCGACGAGTGGCTGGCCGTCCACATAGGCCCACAGGTAACTGTCGAGGGTCTGCCCTTCGGCGCGCAAGTTCAAATAGGCGCGCGCGTTGGCGATCGCCGCCGCCACTTTCAGGCGGTTGCGCACGATGCCGGGATTGGCCAGCAGCTCGGCTACCTTGGTATCGTCGTAGCGCGCGATCTTCTCGGCATCCCAGCCGTCGAAGGCGGCGCGGTAAGTCTCCCGCTTATTCAGGATGGTTTCCCAGGACAGGCCGGCCTGGGCCCCTTCCAGGTTGAGCATCTCGAACAGGCGCCGCTCGTCATGGCAGGGCACGCCCCATTCGTGGTCGTGGTAGTCGAGGTAGCGGGGATTGGCCGGGTTGGCCCAGCGGCAGCGGTGGGTCGTCATGGCGTGAAGTATACGTCAGGTCGCATCACCGTGCGATGGCGGAACCTTGCCGCCCGACGAACAAAAAGCGCGCCCCTGAATCGCTCCCGGCGCGCGCTTGTCGACGCCGCTGCGGCCAGGGCACGCCCCGGCAACAGCGATATCGCTACTGCTTTTTTGCCTGCTTATTTGCCGGACGTCGTACCGCTCTTCGCAGCCGGCATCTGCTGGGCAGCCTTCAGGTGCTGTTCCACCGTCGGCATCATCTTCGTTGCCAGGCCCTTGACCTCGGCATCCTTGGCGCTCTTTTCGTTCTTCTTCAGCATGGCCAGGGCTTCCTTGTGGCCGCCCGTGCCGCCCATCTTCATGTACTCGCGGTCGAACTTGTCGCCTTCCAGCTTGGCCAGCTTGGCCGACATGGCCTTGTGCTTGGCGTCGAGCTCGGTCGGCAGGGTGATGCCCTTGGCCTGCGCCACGGTCTGCACTTCGCTCAGGCCCTTGGTATGGTCGTCGATCATCTGCTGGGCGAAGGTTTTCACTTCCGGATTCTGGCTCTTGCTCTGTGCCATCTTGCCCATTTCGACTTCGGCCATGTTCACCATCGCCATGTCCATGACGGCCTTGCTGTCGGTCTTGCTCATCTTCGCGCTGCCCGAGGCGGTGGCGCCCGCGGTGCCCGACTGGCCCGAGGTCGATTCCGACATGCCGGTCGCGCCGGAGCCGGTGCTGCCGCTCATGCCCGCGCCGCTCTGGCCATGCATGGAGTGGCCTGCCATGCCGGCGCTGTTCTTGCCGGTCGCATCGGTCATTTTTTCGGAACCCGCCTTGTCTCCGACGACGGGCGTCTGTGCCTGCACGCCAAAGCTGGCGAACATGGCGGCTGCGGCCGACACGGCGAGCAGTCCCTTCAACGCTTTATTTTTTTGCATGATGCTCTCCTGGGGTTGGGGAAGGAGCCGGCATCACGTCTCCGATGCGCCGCTCCTGTTGATTACTTTGGCAAGATATTCAAGCCACCGGGCAGTGTATCGCCGCGTTCCACAACCGAGCGCGCGGTAGCCTTTTGGCAATATTGTCGAGAGAACGAACATGAAAAAAGCCGGCGCAGGGCCGGCTTCGGGATGCATGCGACCTCGTCAGCGGAAGCTGAGCGTGGCCGTCAGGTCGCCCGGTCCGCGCGCGCCGCGTGCCGCAAACGCGGCGTCGCGCGCGGCCAGTCCTTCCAGGCGCGGCAAGCCGTGCAGGCGCGTAATAAAACGCAGGATCGAGGTGGTGTCGTAGAAGTTGTGGTCCACTGCCCCCTTCTTCGCATGGGGCGAGACGACAATCGCCGGAATGCGCGAACCCGGTCCCCAGCGGTCGCCCTCGGGCGGCGCCACGTGGTCCCACCAGCCGCCGTTCTCGTCGAAGGTGATGACCACCACCATGTCTTTCCACTGCGGCGATTTTTTCAGGTGCTCGATCACGTTGGCGACGTGGGCGTCGCCCGATTCGATGTCGGAATAGCCCGCATGCAGGTTCAGGTTGCCCTGCGGCTTGTAGAAGGACACAGCCGGCAGCTTGCCGGCAATGGCGTCGGCAATGAACCGGTTCGAGATCGGGCTGTCGCCCAGGCCGCCGTCGCGCAGGTGTTCGGCGCGCGCCGCCGTGCCCGGAGCGAACTGGCGGAAGTAATTGAACGGCTGGTGGTGGTGCTGGAAGTTCGGCCGCTGGCCGGCGCCGCGTCCATCGATCGCCGCCTGCCAGGCGCCGCCGTACCAGGCCCAGCTCACCTTCGCGCGCGACAGCAGATCGCCGATCGTGTCGTAGCCTTGCGGCGGCAGCACCGACGGGTCCTGCGGATCGGCGCTGTCGGCGTCGCCGCCGGCGGGCGGCCGCACCCAGCTCGGTTGATACGGCGGCGCCATCGTGTTGACGGCATAGCCGTCGGGCGTGATCGCGCCGTTGTTGACGAACTTCGGCTTACCGTCGAGCGCGGACTGCGGCGAGTCCGGCGCCACGGCCAGGCGCTTCCCAAGCGGCCCGTCTGCCAGCACGGCGATCTTCTTCTTCGCCGGCGTCTCGGCGGCGTTGAAGAATTCCGGCGTGCGTGCGCTGATCAGGAACTGGTGGTTCAGGTAGGAGCCGCCAAAGGCGCCCATGAAGAAGTTGTCGCACAGCGTATAGTCGCGCGCGATCTGCCACAGCCCCAGGTTTTTACTGGTCTCGCCGTAATGGCCCATCACCAGCGCGCCCGAATCTCCCCAGGCGACAAAGCCGTCGTTGCGGCCGCCGTTGATCTGCATCTGGTTGTGATAAAAATTGTGCACCAGGTCGCGCGTGACGAGCGCTTCCGGTAGCGGCTTGCCTTCGGCATCGACCAGCTTCCACGGCCCGTTCGGCAGGTCGACGATCTTGTCCTCGCCGATCAGGTAATCCTTGCCGCCGATGTCCTGGCGCCCGGGCACCATGCCGCCCCAGATCTTCGGCAGCACAGGCAGGATCGAGCCGTCGCGGTCGCGCTGCGGCGCACTGCCCGGGAGCGGCGCGGCCAGGCCCGGGAAGCCGGCGAACAGGTTATTAAAACTGCGGTTCTCGAGAAAGATCACGACCACGTTCTTGACATGGGCCTTGAGCTTGGCGTCGAGCGAAGACCCCGGCTTCATGGCGGGGCGCGGCGCGGCTTCGGCGGCAGCGGGCAGGCCGGCGCCGAGACCGACGGCCGCAGCGGCCTGGAAGATGCGCCGGCGCGACGGGCTGGCAGGCGCTTGCGCCGGAGGGGCTATGGGGTCGCGGTCATGCATGGGATGCTTTCGTTGCTGGACGGGGGAAACGGCGATTATCGCTTTTTTCTTGCCGCCTGAAAATATTGACGGGAGGGCTGATGCGGGTCGCGGGCGCCGCTGCCGTATGAATCGGCGTAGATTCGGACACGCGGGTTCACCGCACTGGCAGGAGGCCATCATGTTCAACGAGCCGAATCCGGGCACCGCGTTTCGCGGCCTGCCCCTGAGCGTGCAGCAAGAGCGCGAAATCACCCATTTCATCGAGGCGCGCCGGCGCGCCGGCCAGGACTGGGACACCCCGGAGCTGGCCGCGCTGATCCGCGACATGCTCCATCCGCCCGAACTGGGCGACGAAGACGGCGCCGATCTCGCCGACAGCACCGCCGCCGAACGTTTCGTCGCACAGCACGAAGATGCGAACGAGGATGAACGCGAACACGACGCCGGCGGCGCGCCCTGACTCCTAGCCTGCCGACAAGCGTTCGCGCAGGGCCGCCAGCGGCAAGGGCCGCGCGAAGTGATAACCCTGGGCCTCGTCGCAGTCGGCCGCGCGCAGGAATTCGACCACGTCGTCCGTCTCCACCCCTTCGGCCACCACGGCCAGTTTGAGGGCGTGCGCCATGTCGACGAAGGCCTTGACGAAGTCGAAGGCGCTGATGCGCTCGTCGTCCTGCAGCACGAAGGAGCGGTCGAGTTTGAGCACGTCGATCGGGAAGCTGCGCAGGTAAGCCAGGCCCGAATAGCCGGTGCCGAAGTCGTCGACCGCCAGTTTCACGCCCAGTTCGTGCAGCTCGCGCAGCATCAGCGCGGTGCGCTCGATATCGGCGATCAGCGCGCTTTCGGTCAGTTCCAGCTCCAGGCAATGCGGCGGGATGCCGGACTCCTGCAAGGTTTGCCGCACCTCGCCGACAAAGGTCGCATGCGCCAGCTGGCGCGCCGAGACGTTGACCGAGACGCGGATCTCGCGCTTGAACTCCGTCATCAGGCGCATCGTCTGCATGCAGGCTTCGTGCAGCACCCAGCGTCCGATCGGCGCGATCAGGCCGGTCTCCTCGGCGATCGGGATGAATTGCGCCGGCGAGACGAGGCCGCGCCCGGGATGGTTCCAGCGGATCAGGGCCTCCATGCCGACCATCTGCATGCTGCGCAGGTCGATGCGCGGCTGGTAGTGCAGTTCGAATTCACCGCGCGCCAGCGCCGGACGCAGCGAGGTTTCCAGCGCCATCCGTTCGCGCGTGGCAAACGCCATTTCGGGCTCGAAGAAGCGGTAGCGGTTGCGCCCGGCCGCCTTGGCGCGGTACATGGCCGTATCCGCGGCCTGGAACAGCTGCTCCTTGCTGAGGCCGTCGAAGGGATACAGGCTGATGCCGATCGAGGCGCCGATGATCACATCCTGCCCGGCGATCGTGATCGGCGCGGTCAGCACGTCGAGCAGCTTT
The DNA here is from genome assembly GCF_059801075.1 of Massilia sp. LXY-5. Taxonomy (NCBI): domain Bacteria; kingdom Pseudomonadati; phylum Pseudomonadota; class Betaproteobacteria; order Burkholderiales; family Oxalobacteraceae; genus Massilia; species Massilia sp. LXY-5. The sequence continues at coordinate 149,347 of NZ_JBNNEH010000007.1, read as the reverse complement.
TCGGCGATGCGCGCGGCCGCGCCCTGGCCGCTGCTGCAGTGGGCCGCGATCACGAATTCGTCGCCGCCCAGGCGGGCGATGACGTCGCCCGGACGGATCACCCGGCGCAGGCGCGCCGCCACTTCGCACAGCAGGACATCGCCGAACTCGTGGCCGAAGGAGTCGTTGATTTCCTTGAAGCGGTCGAGGTCGAAGAACATCGCGGCCACGGCCGACTCGCGCGGGCAGGTATCGAGCAGGCGCTGAACGCGTTCGTTCAGCAGCGCGCGGTTCGGCAGGCCGGTCAGCGTGTCGTGGGTGGCCAGCTCGCGCAGCCGGTTCTGGGTTTCCTCACGCTCGGTGACGTCGCGGATGATAGCCTGGTAATACTCCGCGCCGCCATCCTCGAAGCGCGAGATGTGCACGTCGGCCGGGAAGGTGCTGCCGTCCTTCCTGCGCTTGGTGATGCGCAGCAGCTGCGTTTGCCCCTCTTCCAGCGCCAGCGCCAGGCTGTCCGTATAGGTGTAGCCGCTGTCGATGTCGGGCACGCGCAGCCGCAGGAATTCTTCTTCGGTATAGCCGAAAACGCTGCACGCGCGGCCGTTGGCGGCGACGATGAACAGGTCGCGGTCGGCGATGACGATGCTGTCGGCCGCCTGCTGGAACAGGTTGCGGTAGCGCTGCTCGCTCTTCTTCAGCGCCTGCTCGGCGTGGTGCTTGAAGCTGATGTCGTGGAAGTACACGGACAGGCCATCCTCGCTCGGATAGGCGCGTACCTCGATCCAGACGCCGGACGGTTCCCAGAAGGTTTCGAAGGTACAGGCCTCGCCCGTTTCCATGGCGCGCTGATAATAGCCGAGCGAGGGAGAGTCGCGCAGGTCGGGCGCGACCGCGAGCAGGTCCTTGCCGATGCTTTCGTCCACGTCGACGTCGACGAAAGCGCCGGCCTTGCGGTTGGCATAGGTGATGCGCCAGTCGCGATCGACGGCGAAAAACGCGTCGCCGATACTTTCCAGCATGACCTGCTGCAGCTGCCGCGATTTATCGAGTGCCTGGCGCGCCGCATGCTGTTCGGTGACGTCGCGTCCCGTCGCATAGGTCACCTGGCTGAACGCGCACCAGCGCACCGAGACCGACATCATGATCACGCGACCGTCCTTGCGCACCCAGCGGCTCTGCAGGTCGTGCCGGATCGACATGCCGGCGCGCAGGTCCAGGCGCAAGGTCTCGAACAGCCCGCGCTCTTCGGCGCCCAGCAGCTCGGCGTAGCGGCGCCCCACCAGTTCCTCCGGACGGTAACCGAGGATGTCGAAGGTCGCCGCGTTCACGCGCAGGAAGCGGCCCTCGGCGTCGATGAGGGCGATCAGGTCGAGCGAATTCTCAATGAGTGCGGTGTTTTCTTCGGCCAGCCGTGCCAGGTCCGCCGTGGTTGTCTTGTCGTTCAATTCGAATCCCATGTGCTGCCGTGTCCGCCGCTGAATGCGGCGAGCCGCTCAGGTTAGCGCACGCGCCCCGGAGACTAAATGGCATTCTGGTAACTGGCTGAAATATTCCTTTCTTTGTAGAAATTATGAGACGGTTTGCGTGGCGATGTAACAATTCTGATTGCCGGACACGGCGAACCAAGCGTGTTGGCAAGCGGGCGGGTGACGGCGTAGACTGCTTCTCCAGATGGAATGCCGAGAGAGACAGCAAGTGCAAGCCGACAGACGAAGCGTTGAACGACCCAGGATCGCCCTGGCGGCCATCACGCGCGAGAGCGTGCGCGAACTGGTCGACACCGAAGCCGCCCACCTGCGCAATGCGGTGGCCCATGGCCGCAATCCTTACCAGGTGCGCCTCGACCAGCACGACCAGATCGTCGCCTACATGGCCACGCTCAATCCGCTCGACCTCGAACGCTTTTCCAGCCTGTACGAACAGGAAGCGGCCGCCGCGCGTGCCGCAGACGCCCGCCGCGACGAATGGCGCCCGATTTCCGGGCCGCTTGCCGTGCAGGCCGGGCAATCCGGCGAGATCATGCGCATCGGTCCCTGGGCGGTGGCGGCGGCCGGCGTGGTGGCGGCCATGGCGGCACTGATCCTCAAGCGCTAGCCTGCTCGTCTGCCGGTGCCGGCGGCCCCGGGGCAGACGGCCGATGCCGGAACGCGCTATGCTTCGGTTCGCGCATTTTTTTGGCAACGCCGAACCATGACAGCACCTCTCCCGAAAGCCGGCACGCCGGACGCCGCAGCTGCACCTTCCACTGCCGGGCAACAGCCGCACGGTTTCCTGCTGCCCATCGTCGGCGGCGCGGCGGTCGCCCACCTGCTCAACGACATGATCCAGGCGATGCTGCCTGCGATCTATCCTCTTCTTAAAACCAATTTCGCCCTGAACTTCGGGCAGATCGGCATCATCGCGCTCGTCTACCAGTTGACGGCGTCGCTGCTGCAACCCTGGATCGGCTTTTATACGGACAAGCATCCGAAACCCTGGCTGCTGCCCCTCGGAATGGTGATGACCCTGATCGGCATCGGGCTGCTGGCCACCGCCGGCAGCTATCCGATGCTGCTGGCCGCGGCCGCCACCATCGGCGTCGGTTCCGCCACCTTCCACCCGGAAACCTCGCGCATCGCGCGCCTCGCCTCGGGCGGCCGGTTCGGCACGGCGCAATCGACCTTCCAGGTCGGCGGCAACAGCGGCAGCGCCATCGGCCCGCTCGTCACGGCCGCCATCGTCATTCCCTACGGCCAGGCTGCTGTCGCCTGGTTCATGGTCGTCGCCCTGGCGGCGATCCTGCTGCTGTCGCGCCTGACGCGCTGGGTCATGCACCACGGCACAGCCAAGGCGAAAAGCCTCTCGCACGGCCACCATGAAGGCCTCGACCGCGCCGGCGTGATCCGCGCCGTGATCGTCATCTGCATCCTGATGTTCGCCAAATTCGTGTACATCGCCTCGTTCACGAATTATTTTACGTTTTACCTGATGGAGCGCTTCGGCCTCGGCGTCCAGCACAGCCAGATGTTCCTGTTCCTGTTCCTGGCGGCGGTGGCGGCCGGCACCTTTGCCGGCGGCCCCGTCGGCGACCGGATCGGCCGCAAGGCCGTGATCTGGATCTCCTTCCTCGGCGTCGCGCCTTTCGCGCTCGCGCTCCCCTATGCCAACCTGTTCTGGACAGCCGTGCTGGCCATCACGATCGGCCTGGTGATGTCGTCGGCCTTTGCGGCGCTCGTCGTCTATGCCCAGGAAGCGGTGCCGGGACGGGTCGGCATGGTCTCGGGCCTGATGTTCGGGCTCATGTTCGGCATCGGCGGCATCGGTGCCGCCTGCCTCGGCAAGCTGGCCGACACCTATGGCATCGTCTGGGTGTACGGCGTGATTTCCTTCCTGCCGCTGCTGGGCCTGGCGACGGCCTTCCTGCCGACTACCCGGAAGAAATAGACTGGACGGCGCAGGCGGAACGGCAGCCTTTACCCTGGCGCTGTTGCATCCCCGCGCCAGATTGCATCACAGCGCGAATTGCCGATAGGAAATCTACTGCGGCCTGAGCCGTCGCCGTGTAGACTTGCTCCCTTGTCTTCATTTCCAACCTGGCGGGCAGTTTTGCCCGCTGAGCTATCGGGTTTGCCATGTCTCTTGGCCATTACGAACCGACACTGGTCATGGTGTCGATCCTGGTCGCGGTTTACGCATCGTACACGGCGCTGAGCCTGGCCGAGCGCGTGCGCCATTCGCACGGCCGCGCCACCTACTGGTGGATGGCGGGCGGCGCCTTTGCCATGGGTACCGGCATCTGGGCCATGCACTTCATCGGCATGCAGGCCTACCGCCTGCCTTTCCCGGTCGGCTACGACACCGGCATCACCTTCATTTCCTGGCTGCTGCCGGTGCTGGCCTCGGTGCTGGCCCTGTCGCAGATCAGCCGCCCGGCGCCACGGGCCTCCCATTTCGCGCTCAGCGCGGTGCTGATGGGCATCGGCATCAATGCCATGCATTACACCGGCATGGCGGCCATGCGCATGCGTCCCGGCATCGAATACGACCCGCTGCTGTTTGCCTTGTCGGTCCTGATCGCCATCGGCGCCTCGGCCGGCGCCCTCTGGCTCGCCTTCCACCTGCGCCATCGCATGCAGCACGCCGGACTGGCCCAGTTCGCGGCCGCGCTGGTGATGGGCGGCGCCATCGTCGGCATGCACTATACCGGCATGGAAGCGGCGCATTTCTCGGCGGGCAGCATCTGCCTGGAAGCCGACGTCGGCATCAGCCAGGATTTGCTGGCCGCGATGGTCACCGTCACCGCCCTGCTGCTGCTGACGATCGCCACCCTGGTCGCCGTCTACGACTCGCGCCTGGAAGACCGCTCGCGCATCCTGGCCGCGTCGCTCGCCACCTCGGCCGAACGCCAGACCCTGTACCTGCATGAACAGAAGGCGCGCGTGGAAGCCGAGCGCCTGTCCGACATGAAGGACGAATTCCTCTCCACCCTCTCGCACGAACTGCGCACGCCTTTGAACGCCATGCTCGGCTGGGCGCAATTGCTGATGGACGGCGGCAAGGACGAAAAGATGCTCAAGCGCGGCCTGCAGACCATCGAGCGCAATGCGCGCGCGCAGTCGCAGCTGATCGAAGACATGCTCGACATGAGCCGCCTGATCGCCGGCAAGATCCGGATCGAGGTCGACCGCACCTGGCCGTCCGACTTCATCAGCGCCGCGGTCGAGACCGTGCGTCCCGTCGCCCTGGCCAAGGGCGTGCGCCTGGAAATGCTGATCGAAAGCCACGCCGGCCCCCTCGCGGCGGACGCCGGCCGCCTGCAGCAGGTGATGACGAATTTGCTGTCGAACGCGATCAAGTTCACGCCCGGCGGCGGCGCGGTGCGCGTCAGCTCGAAGCGCGCAGGAGACACGATCGTCATCGAGGTCACCGACACCGGCATCGGCATCAAGCCGGAGTTCATGCCCTACGTGTTCGACCGCTTCCGCCAGGCCGATTCCTCGTCCACGCGGCGCCACGGCGGCCTCGGCCTGGGCCTGTCGATCGCCCAGCAGCTGGTCGAACTGCAGGGCGGGCGCCTGAGCGCGGCCAGCCCCGGCGAGGGCGAAGGCGCGACCTTCACGCTGACCATGCCGCTCTCGAGCCAGGACGACACCCCTGCCGCGCCCGACTGCCTGCTCAAGCCGCACGACCTCGACGCCGTACGCGCCAGCAGCGGGGCCCTGGCCGGGCTGACGATCCTGGTGGTCGACGACGAGCGCGATTCGCTCGACATCGTGCACTACGTGCTGGCCGACATGGCCGCCACCATCGTCACCGCCTCGACCGCCTACGAAGCCCTGCAGATGATCGACCGCCTGAAGCCGGACCTGATGGTGAGCGACATCGGCATGCCGGGCATGGACGGCCTGGAACTGATCCGCCGCGTGCGCGCTTCAAACAACCCGCAGGTGGCCGCCGTGCGCGCCCTGGCGCTGACCGCCTTCTCGCGCCGCGAAGACCGCCTGCGCTCGCTGGAAGCGGGTTTCGACGAATACCTGTCGAAGCCGGTGGCGCCGGCGGAACTGGTGCGCGCGGTGCTGACCTTGTGCGACAGCGCGCTGCACAGGCCGGCGCCGGCGCCGAAGCGGGTCTAGCCGGACGGCCGTCAAGAGGCTGTCATATTCCGGAGCGAAGATAGCCCTGTTCGCAAGAACACGGCAGCGTCGCTGCCCTACCGGCGCCGGCGGTCGGGAAACATACCGGCACCAGATTCCCCCTCCGTCACCTGGCGGGGCGCCGGCCGCTGCCGGCCCTTGCCGCCGCGGCCCAGATACAGCGCCAGCGTCCTGTCGGCAATGCGTCCGAAAGGGGCATGCAGCAGCCGTGCGAGACTCCAGCGTCCCTGCGCATAGACTCCCTTCCCATGGCTCATGGCCCTGAAGCCCTCGATGCCGTGATAGGCGCCGATACCGCTCGGCCCCACTCCGCCGAAGGGCAAGTCGTCCTGCGCAACATGCATCAAGGTATTGTTGATGCCGACATTGCCTGAAGTCGTGCGCCGCAACAGGCTCCTGCAATTGCTGTCGTCCGGGCCGAAATAATAGAGTGCGAGCGGCCGCGGACGCGCGTTCACGTAGTCGACGACCTCGTCTAGGGTACGGTAGGAGAGCACCGGCAGGATGGGGCCGAATATCTCTTCTCGCATGATGTTCATGCTGTCGTCGACGTTCAGGACCAACGTCGGCGCGAGCGTCCGAATGCGACTGGCCGCGCTGGCGGGATCGACCCCTGCTTCGATCACGGTGGCGCCCTTGTCCCGGGCATCGTCCAGCAGCCCGCGCAGCCGCGCGAGGTGGCGCTCGCTGACGATCGAGGTGTAGTCGGCGGCGGTCGGGCCCTCGGGATAGAAGGCGGACACCGCATCCTGGTAGCGCGCGACGAACTGCGCCAAATCGTCCACATGCACCATGGCGTAATCCGGCGCCACACAGGTTTGCCCGGCATTCGACAATTTGCCGAACACCAGGCTCGACACCGTACGCGCGTCGCACTGCCCCGGCGCGACGACTGCCGGGCTCTTGCCGCCGAGTTCGAGCGTGACCGGCACCAGGTTGTCGCTCGCGGCCTTCATGACCTTGCGCCCCACTTCCGTGCTCCCGGTAAAGACCAGATGATCGAAGGCCAGGCCGCTGAACTGCGCCCCGACCTCGGGGCCGCCCAGCACCACCGCCACTTCGTCCGTCGCGAAACCAGTAGCCAGCATCCGCTTCATCAGTTCGCTCGTGCGCGGCGTCAGTTCGGACGGCTTGATCATGGCGCGGTTTCCCGCGGCCAGCGCGGTTGCGAGCGGGATCATCGCCAGCGAGAAGGGATAGTTCCAGGGCGCCATGATGCCGATCACGCCTTTGGGCTGGTACGTCACATAAGCGCGGCCCGGCCGGTACGACAGGGCGACGTGCCTGCGCTCGGCCTGCATGAAGCGGCGCAGGTGGCGCAGCAGGTAATCGATGGCCCCGACCACCCCCATCAGCTCCATGAGACCGGTCTCATGGCGGGACCGGTGTCCGAAGTCGAGGCTGATCGCGCTCTCGAGTTCGGTCCGGTAATCGAGGACCAGGGCGCGCAGCCGCTTCAGGCTGTCCTTGCGTTCGGCGAGCGTGGGCGGCCCCTCCGCGAGAAAGGCGGTGCGCTGGCGCAGCAGCGTCATGTGCATCAGCTCTTCAGGGAGTATCTTGGGCATTGCGGTCATGGAAACTCCTGTTCAAGTCGCCTGGCGCCCGATCCAGCGGCGGTAGCGGCGCGTTTTAATCATCGTGTCGAGCTGCTGTTCGATGAAGGCAAATGCCGGCCCGACGCCGGGGTTCGTCGACTTCCCTTTGCTCAGGCGGCGCATCTGGTGCTTGACCATCGCCATGTAGGCCAGCGATGCCAATACCTTGCTCTTCCATGCGATCGCACGCAGCATCGGCGCGCTGGACTTGCCCGCTTGCCATTCGCGCGGTAGGTTCGGGTTCAGGGCCAGCGCGGTGCCGATCCCGACCATGGCGACGCCGCTGGCCAGCACCTGCTCGGCAACGGGCATGCGGCGGATCCCGCCGGTGACCATGACCGGCATGCGGGCGACCGCGGCGATGTCCCGGGCGAACTCGAGAAAATACGCTTCCCGCGCCAGGGTGCGGCCGTCGCGCGCCTGGCCGTGCATGGCCGGCGCCTCGTAGCTGCCGCCGGAAATCTCGATCAGGTCGACGCCGAGCGGATTGAGCAGGGAGACGACTTGCCTGGCGTCCTCGGGACTGAAACCGCCGCGCTGGAAGTCCGCCGAGTTGAGCTTGACCGAGAGCGCAAAGGCCGGACCGACGCGGCCGCGGATGTCCTTGACGATGTCGACCAGCAGGCGCGCCCGGTTCTCGAGCGCGCCGCCCCAGCGGTCGGTACGCCGGTTCGTGATCGGCGACAGGAACTGGCTGACCAGGTAGCCATGGGCCGCATGCACCTGCACCCCATTGAAACCGGCTTGTTCGGCCAGCACCGCCGCGTTGACGAAGCGCTCCCTGACTTCCTCGATCTCGCGCTCCGTCATTTCACGAGGCGCCGTAAACTGCTTCGAGAAATTACCCATGTCCATAGGAACGGCAGAAGGAGCGACCGTATCCTGGCCCAGGGCGGCCGGCATCTGGCGCCCCGGGTGATTAATCTGCATCCAGATCTGGGCGCCGCGGGCGCGGGCAAATTCGGCCCAGCGCTGGAAGCGCGCCTGGTGTTCCCCGGATTCGAGCACGACGCCACCGGGTCCGGTCATGGCACGGCGATCGACCATGACGTTTCCGGTGATCATCAAGCCGACCCCGCCCTCGGCCCAGGTCCGGTACAGGCGGATCAAGTCGTCGGAGGGCGCATGGTCGGCATCGGCCAGGTTTTCCTCCATCGCCGCTTTGGCGAATCGATTCGGGATAACGGTGCCGTTTGGCAAAGTCAGTGGGGAAAATGGGTTCATTCGATGCTCCTTGTGTGCAATATGGAGCATCCTAAGGTTCAAGTGAACTTGAAGGTCAAGCGAAAAATTATTGTGTCGCGTAATCTCCACGCGACGCACTTCGCCGACCCTGTTGACATTCAAGTTAACTTCACGTGTAGAGTCGGCATGCACCGTTTTTCCGTTTTTCCCCACGAGACCCCCATGAAAATCAGCGAGCTCGCCAAACGTACCGGCCTCACCCCATCGACGATCCGCTTCTACGAATCGAAAGGATTGTTGAAATCGGTAGGCCGCCTGTCCAACGGTTACCGGGAGTATCCGCTCGAAGCCGTCGCCATCCTGTCGATCATCATCAATGCCCAACAGACCGGCTTTACGCTCGACGAAATCAGGCAGGTACTGCCTGCCAACTCCACCAACTGGCGGCATGACGAGCTGGTCGCCATGCTGACGAAGAAACTGGAGGACATCGAATCGATGGAGCTGCGGCTGGCGCAAAACAAGGCGCATCTGCGCACCCTCATCGAGCTCATCAACTCGAAACCGGACGACATGGCCTGCGCGGAGAATGCGGCCCGGGTCATGGACACGGTCGGCATTCCAGACCAGAAAAAACTTTCCTGAATTTTTCGCTTGACCTTCAAGTTTGCTTGAAGCCTAGGATCGCGTCGAGGGTGAACGATGGTGCCGCCTGGCGGCACACGAGGACACCCGCGCGCCATGAGTGAGGGGCCTTGGCCACCTCATGGAATCCACTGAAATCTTCAGCAAGGCGACAGCATATGCACTCCACAACAGCAGCACTGACCCTGGCGGGTCTGCTGGCAATGTCCATCGTGAACGACACGAAGGCAGACACCACGACCATCGACATTGCCGGCCACAAGGTACCCGTCGTCGCAGGCGGCCTGTACGACCGCTATCGATCGAATCCTCCCCTTTCCGTGATCCAGGCCGCGGCGCCGGAGCTGGACCTGAGCTGGTTCAGGACGCTTCCCAAGACCAGGGTCGATGTCGGCTTCGAGACGTATTCGCCCAATTTTTATTACAAGAACCGCCGGATCACGGCCATCTTCACGGCCGACCTGGAGCGACTGCGCGAATTGATGCCGGCGCAGGTGAAGCAGGCAGTGCAGCCGCTGCAATTATGGCCGGGTCGGGGCGTGGTCGCGCTGACTGCCTATGCCTACGAGGTTTGCGACAACGACAGCTACAACGAAATCTCCCTGTCCATCGTGACCAACAAACCGGGCAGCTTCAACTTCGGCCCGATTTCCCTGCTGCGCCAATCGATGGCGGACGACTATTGGGGTTATGTGCTCAAGCTGCCGGTGAATACGGAGCTGGCCAGGGTACGCGGCGTGGTCGGCTACAACCTGCCGAAATGGACGACCGGCATCGATATTCGCGAGAACGACAAGACCCTGGCCTTTGCCATTGCCGATAGCGGGACGGGCAAGACCGACGTCGTCTTCGAGGGCCGCAAACTGCCCGATCTGTCGAACGAGGTCACGCTCGTCAAAAACAGTTTTACGAATACCGATCGACAGGATCGACTGACTTCCGGCTACGCCGTTTCCCGCCAACTTCAGCATGCGTCGAGCAAGGAGGAAGAGGCCGTCACGCTGAGGCTGGGAGAGGGAAGCCTGTCGGCCTATATCAAGGCGCTGAAGCTGGGGAAGATGCTGAAGTACGAATATGTTCCCGATTTCCAGAGTGCCTTGTATGCACCGGCACCGCTGGCTCTTGCTTCTGAAGGGAAGTAGTTCGACTGGGCAGCGGACGCGCACTGCCTGTCGCGCCGCCTGGCGCCACTCCGTACGATATCGAACCGAAGCACGCGGCGCGGCGGGGTAATGTCGCAAGACAACCCCGGCAGTGCGGGCACCGCCGCCGTCGATTCAACTTTTACAGGAGAGCGTTCATGCAACGACAGATCGCCGCCATGGTAGGCGGAGTCATCGCGGGAGTGGTGACGAGCGCAGTGATGTTTGCGGGCCGCAAGAGCGGCGTATTGACCAAGACGCTGGACCGGGATGCCGTCGACTGGATCGACGACAAGACGGGTTCGCGCGCGGTGATCGGCGACACCGGCACCAGCGTCGTCGAGTTCGTCAATCACCTGGGCGCCTCGGCCGCCTTCGGTGCGGGCTACGCCAAGATCCAGGATCTCGCGCCTTCGGTCTCGCCGGTCGCACTCGGTGCGCTGTACGGCACGGCGCTGTACGCCGTCAACATCGGCGCCATCGCACCGGTGCTCGGCATCACGCAAGGCGAGATCAAAGCGGGCCCGCGCAAGGCCGGCGAGCGCTGGGCGATCCACGTGCTGCAGGCGGTGGTGACCGCCGTCGTCGCGGATCGCCTGAGCTCCGCTAGCACGGATTACTAGCCCCCAGGGCAGACCTGCCTGCGTACATGGGCGTTGGTGCCGGAAAGATTTCTTTTCGGGGTCAGGTTTTGTCACGCGGCAGTTTTGCCCCTTTTTGTTTCCTGGAACATCGCGCCTTTCGGTAGCACGATTCAGGCGTGCCTTGCCTTGTCTCTCCTATCCACTGCGGGTAGACTGGGGACGAGACATCAATGACTACGCTGCAATTGCGCTCGACCGAGTCAGGCATCGCGGCTCACTTCCTGCCGCCGATCGATCACCGATGCCGGAGCGCCCATGAATCTCATGCTGAACGAACCGGGACAGATGCAGTTGGTCCCCCTCGCATTTCTGCTGGCAGCGGCAATTTCCGCTTATACGGCCATGCAGGCTCTGCTCGTTGTCTTCTCCGGCTATCGTCGTGGCCTGTACAGTTTTTACGCTGCGATGAGTATCGCCGTAACGCTTTTATTCCTGGTCGATCACCGCTTCTATATGGCAGACGCGCCCGCGGTCACGGCCAGGCTCACGCAGTGGCGCGTGGCGTTTGCGCTGGCATTTTATCCGGCCCTGTTTGGATTCATCGCGATCTATACCGGACAGGAACGCTACCGCCGCTGGCTGTTGCTGATGACGATCGCCAGCGCCGGTCTCGTCGCCCTCAATTTCGCCATGCCCTATAGCTTGCGCTTCGACTCCCTGGATAGCGTACGAGTGCAATCGATGCCCTGGGGCGAAACTTTCGCACTGCGTTATGGGAGCATCAGTCGCTGGAATATCGTTTCCAGGTGCCTGACGACGACGGTCCTGCTATGGGGCCTGGCCAGGTCCGCCCATCTCTACCGGCATGGCGCCCGACGCGCTGCAATCCTGCTGGGCCTGGCGCTACTGGCCATGCTGGCGGCGTCGGTATCGAGTTTGCTGGTCGACCTTGGGCGTGTCCAGTTTCTCTATTTGGGCGGCATTGCCTACTTCGGGCTGATCCTGTTCATGAACTTCTCGCTGGGAATGGATCTGCACGAAATGAACCGTGCATTGGAAAGGACTTCCAAACACCTGCAGCACCAAATCACGCTACGCGAAAGGACCGAAGAATATATCCGGCAAATCGGCTTTCGCGACAGCCTGACCGGGCTCCCCAACCGCGCCAAGCTGGACGAACAGCTCGATCTGGTGTTGCGACAGGAAACCGGCAGCAAGCACGGCGCGCTGATCATGCTTGGCCTGGACGACTTCAAGACCATCAACAATGTGCTTGGACATGACGTGGGCGACACCGTCCTACAGCTGGTGGCACAGAGGCTGGGAGCTTCCGACATAGAAGGCGGATTACTTACTCGCTATGGTGGAGACGAATTCAGTTTCCTGTTTCCCGATCTTGCCTTCGATACACGCGAGCCGACGGAGGTGGCATGCGACATTGCAAGACGCTGCCTGCATATCTTGTCCCAACCATTCGCGTTCAATGACAGGACGCTTGACGTTGGGGCATGTGCCGGCATTTCGGTATTCGCCTACCCCTCCCCGTTGGCAAAGAAGCCTCTGCAATGCGCGGAAATGGCGCTGGCGCGTGCCAAGTCCGCCGGGCGCGGCAGCATCCAGCTGTATGAATCCGGGATGCAGACCGAACTGGCAGAGAAGCACGAGCTCGAGCGCGACATGCGCATTGGCCTGAAGCGAGGCGAATTCCAGCTCTATTACCAGCCTCAAGTGGATTTTCAGGGCAATGTCCTGGGTGCCGAAGCATTGCTGCGCTGGCGGCATCCCGGCAAAGGGTTCGTTTCGCCCGCTGTCTTCATCCCGATCGCGGAACGGAGCGGCTTCGTTCACGACCTGGGAACATGGGTTTTACAGCAGGCGTGTGAACAGGTTGGACAGCTGGCCCGAAACGTGCCGGCCTTTGACGGCCACATCTCCGTGAATATCAGTAACTGGCAAATCAACCAGAGAGGTTTCGATAGCCACGTCCAGGACATCCTCGCGAACGCTGGGGCGGACGCCTCCCGCCTGACGCTTGAAATAACGGAAAGCCTGTTCATCCACGACCTGAACGACGCCATCGCGCGGATTAACGCCTTGCGCGCTCTCGGCTTACGCTTCAGCATCGATGACTTCGGCACCGGATATGCGTCCTTGTCCTACCTGCGCCGGCTGCCGATCGATGAACTAAAAATCGACCAGAGCTTCGTCAAGAACCTGGGCATGAACGCCCGCGATACCGACCTGGTCGAGACGATCGTCCGCATTGCGCGCCACATGGACATGCAGGTGGTCGCAGAGGGTGTTGAAAACGAGACGCAACGCGCCACGCTGGCGAAGATGAGTATCTGGGCGCTGCAGGGCTATTACATCGCGCGGCCGATGGACAAGGACGCGTTTCTGGCCTGGCTCACCGAACGCTGCGAAACAGTCTCACCGCCCGGCAGCAGCATCCCTACTGGCGCCAGGTCCGACATTCGAACATGACCTCCGCCTCACTGCAGCGCTACAGTTGAGTGCGTGTCCGAATGTCATCCCTGTCCCTGCTTTTGCTCAATCGAACTTCGAAAAGTCCGGCTTGCGCTTCTGGAAGAAAGCCGTGAACGCTTCCTTCGCTTCGGCGCCGACCAGCATGGCGCCGAACTGCTTGTTTTCGACGTTCATCGTCTCGGCGACGATGGCGGCGCGCGGACGGCGCATCAGGGCCTTGGTGGCGCGGATCGAGGCGGCAGGCAGCGCCACCAGTTTCATCGCCTGGCCCTGCGCGAAGGCGAGCAGCTCGGCGGCCGGCAGCACTTTGGCGACGATGCCCATCTCGAAGGCTTCCTGTGCCGTAAACGCTTCGCCCAGCATCAGCTTTTCGGCCGCGCGGGTATAGCCGGCCGCTTGCGCGACCAGCAGGGACGAGGCGAATTCCGGGCACAGGCCGAGCTGGGTAAACGGCATCGAGAATTTCGCGTTGTCGGCGCAATAGACCAGATCGCAGTGCATCAGCATCGTGGTGCCGATGCCGACCGCGGCGCCGGCGACAGCGGCGACGACCGGCTTGGTGCAGCCCTCCAGCGCTTTCATGAACTGGAAGACGGGACGGTCTTCGGTCATGGCGCCGTCGCCGGCGTTGTTCAGGAAGTCGTCGAGGTCGTTACCGGCCGTGAAAATTTCGGGCTTGCCGGTGATGAGGACGGCGCGCACTTGCGGGTCCTGCTCGGCGTCGAGGAGCGCCTCGGCCATGGTCGAATACATGGCGCCGGTGATGGCGTTCTTGCGCTCGAGGCGGTTGAATTCGATGGTCAGAACACCGTTGGTTTTGGTCGTTTGAATGCTCATGATGTTTTTGTCTCCCGGGTTTTCAGAAGCACGAAAACGCGTGGGCACAAGTGCCCACCCTACGTTACGCGACGGCCGTAGGGTGGGCACTCGTGCCCACGCGGTGATACGTGCCGGCCGCATCAACGAACACGCTGACACGGCCACTGTTCACAATTAAACGCGCTCGATGATACCGGCCGCGCCCATGCCGGCGCCGACGCACATCGTCACCATGCCGTATTTCAGGTTATTGCGGCGCAGTGCGTGCACGACGGTCGCGGCGCGGATGGCACCGGTTGCGCCCAGCGGGTGGCCGAGGGCGATCGCGCCGCCCATCGGGTTGACCTTGCTGGTGTCCAGGCCGAGGTCGCGGATCACGGCCAATGCCTGCGCGGCAAAGGCTTCGTTCAGTTCGATCCAGTCCAGCTGGTCCTGGGTGATGCCGGCGGCGGCCAGGGCTGCGGGAATCGCGACCTTCGGGCCGATGCCCATGATCTCCGGCGGTACGCCGCGCACGGCGAACGAGGAGAATTTCGCGAGCGGAGTCAGGTTGTGCTCGCGCAGGATCTTCTCGCTGACGACGATCAGGGCGCCGGCGCCGTCCGACATCTGCGACGAAGTCGCAGCGGTGACGGTGCCCTTGGCGGCGAAGACGGGCTTGAGCTTGGCCATGCCCTCAGGGCTGGCGTCGGCGCGCGGGCCTTCGTCGAGGTCGACGGTGCGGCGCTTGACCGAGATCTCGCCGGTCGCCAGGTTCGGCGTGCGGGTGATGATCTCGACCGGGGTGATCTCGTCCTTGAACAGGCCTGCCTGCTGGGCCGCGATGGCGCGGCGGTGCGATTCCAGGCCGAATGCGTCCTGGTCTTCGCGCGACACTTTCCACTGCTGGGCGACCTTCTCTGCGGTCAGGCCCATGCCGTAGGCCAGGCCCACGTTCTCGTCCTTAAAGGTGTCCATGTTGATCGACGGGTGGTGGCCCATCATCGGCACCATCGACATCGATTCCACGCCGCCGGCGATCATCACGTCGGCTTCGCCGACGCGGATGCGGTCGGCCGCCATCGCCAGGGCGGTGATGCCCGAGGCGCAGTAGCGGTTGACGGTCACGCCGCCGACCGTGTTCGGCAGGCCGGCCAGCACCACCGAATTACGGGCGATATTGAAGCCCTGCTCCGCTTCCGGGAACGAGCAGCCGACGATGGCGTCGACGATCAGTGCCGGGTCCAGGTTCGGCACGGCGGCCATCGCACCGCGGATCGCGGCGACCAGCAGGTCGTCCGGACGGGTGGTCTTGAACATGCCGCGTGGCGCCTTGCCGATCGGGGTGCGGGTCGCTGCGACGATGTATGCGTCTTGAAGTTGTTTGCTCATGTCATTCGTCCTTGATTAGTTCCGCACTGGCTTGCCGGTCTGCATCATGCCCATGATCCGCTCTTGCGTCTTCGGGTTGTTCAGCAGTTCGATGAAGGCTTTACGTTCCATGTCGAGCAGCCACTGCTCCGACACCACGCTGCCCTGGTCGACGTCGCCGCCGGTCACGATCTCGGCGATCATGTCGCCCAGCTTGTAGTCGTGGGCCGAGATGAAGCCGCCGTCACGCATGTTGACCAGCTGGCCGCGGATCGTCGCCCAGCCGTAGCGGCCGGTCACGGTCACAGGGCGCTGCAGCGGTGCGCGGTAGCCGGCGTCGAACATCGCGCGCGCCTGGACCTTCGCCACGTGCAGCAGCTCGTAGGCGTTGAAGACGATGATGTCGTCTTCCTTCAGGTAACCCATTGCCTTCGCTTCCAGTGCCGACTTCGACACCTGCGCGGTGGCGGCGTTGGTGAAACCGGTCTTCAGGAATTGCAGGATGTCGTTGCCCTTGGCTTCCGTGAAGGCGCGCACTGCCGCTTCCTTCAGGCCGCCGCCGGCCGGCACCAGGCCGACGCCAACTTCGACCAGGCCGATATAGGACTCGATCGAGGCGACACGCTTCGACGCGTGCAGGGCCATCTCGCAGCCGCCGCCCAGCGCCAGGCCAGCCACTGCGGCGACCACCGGCACGTTCGAGTACTTCATCTGCATGAAGGTGTCCTGCAGTTCCTTGACGATCGGGTCCATCGCTTTCGCGCCGCCGGCCATGAAGGCAGGCAGGGCCGATTGCAGGTCCGCGCCGGCCGAGAAGGCGCCGCCTTCGGTGGCGTCGGTATTCCAGATCACCAGGCCCTTGAAGTTCTTCTCGGCCTCTGCGAGACCGCGCTTCAGGCCCTGGATCACGCCGTCGCCGATGACGTGCATCTTGGTCTTGAGCGAAATGATCAGGACCTCGTCGCCGGTGTGCCACAGGCGCACCGAGTCGTCCTCGAACACGGTGGTGCCGGCGGTTTTCGCGTCGGTGACGCCTGCGCCCAGCACCGGTGCACGGAAGGCCTGGCGCTCGTACACGGCCAGGGTCGAGCGCGGCACATAGCTGTTCGATGCGGCCGAGTACGAACCCTCGACGGTGTGCACGCCCTTCTCGGCGACTTGTCCCTCGAAGACCCATGCTGGCAGCGGGGTGTTGGTCAGCGCCTTGCCGCTATCGATGTCTTCCTTGACCCACTGCGCGATCTGGGTCCAGCCTGCGGCCTGCCAGGTCTCGAACGGACCGACGCTCCAGCCGAAGCCCCAGCGCATCGCGAAGTCGATGTCGCGCGCGTTGTCGGCGATGGTGTCGAGGTGGACGGCGATGTAATGGAAGGCGTCGCGGTAGATCGCCCACAGGAACTGCGCCTGCGGGTTGGTCGATTCGCGCAGGGCCTTGAACTTCTTGACCGGGTCCTTTTCCTTCAGGATGCGCGCGACGATGTCGGCTGCCTTGCCGCCGCCTGCGACGTACTCGCCGGTTGCAAAATCGAGGCGCTGGATGTCCTTGCCGACCTTCTTGTAGAAGCCGCCGCCGCTCTTCTGGCCCAGGGCGCCCTTCTCGATCAGTTTCGACAGGACTTCAGGCGTCTTGTACACGCTGAAGAACGGATCGTCCTGCAGGGTGTCCTGCATGGTCTTGATCACATGGCCCATCGTGTCCAGGCCGACGACATCGGCGGTACGGAAGGTGCCCGACTTCGCGCGGCCCAGCTTGGCGCCGGTCAAGTCGTCGACCACGTCCACCGACAGGCCGAATTTTTCGGCTTCGTGGATGGTGGCCAGCATGCCGAAGATGCCGACGCGGTTGGCGATGAAGTTCGGCGTGTCCTTGGCGCGCACGACGCCTTTACCGAGGGTCGATGTCAGGAAGGTCTCGAGCTGGTCGAGGATTTCCGGATTGGTCGACGTGGTCGGGATCAGCTCGACCAGATGCATGTAGCGCGGCGGGTTGAAGAAGTGGACGCCGCAGAAGCGCGCCTTCAGGTTCTCATCGAAACCTTCGGCCAGCTTGTTGATCGACAGGCCCGAGGTGTTCGAGGCGAAGATCGCGTTTTGGGCGATGTGCGGCGCGACCTTGGCGTACAGGTCGTGCTTCCAGTCCATGCGCTCGGCGATGGCTTCGATGATCAGGTCGCAGCCAGCCAGCACGTCGAGGTTGTCTTCGTAGTTGGCGACTTCGATCAGCGATGCGTCGTCCTTGTTGCCCAGCGGGGCCGGCGACAGCTTTTTCAGGTTCTCGATGGCGCGCAGCACGATGCCGTTCTTCGGGCCTTCCTTCGCAGGCAGGTCGAACAGCACGACAGGCACCTTGGCGTTGACGCAGTGCGCAGCGATCTGCGCGCCCATCACGCCCGCGCCCAGCACGGCGACTTTCTTGACGGTGAAATTGGTCATGGTTTTTATCCCTTGCGTTCTTAGAACAGGTCGGCGTCGAGCGCCATCAGGTTGGCGGAACCCGAGCGTGCCTGGCGGATCAGCATCGCGGTTTCCGGGTACAGGCGGGCAAAGTAGAAGCGCGCGGTGGCCAGCTTCGATGCATAGAACTTGTCATCGGAATCCTGCTTGGACAGCGCGATCTTCGCCATCTGCGCGAAGAAGTACGAGAACACCATGTGGCCCACGACGCGCAGGTAAGGCACGGCAGCGGCGCCGACTTCGTCCTGGTTCGTGAATGCCTTCATGCCGATTTCCATGGTCAGCTTGCCGACCTTGTCGCCCAGTTCGCCCAGCGGGGTCACGAACTCGGACATCGCCTCGTCGAGGCCGTTCTCTTCGACGAATGCCTTGATCTTCTCGCCGAAGGCGCGCAGCTTGGCGCCGTTGTCCATCAGGATCTTACGGCCCAGCAGGTCCAGCGACTGGATGGTATTGGTGCCTTCGTAGATCATGTTGATGCGCGCATCGCGCACGTACTGCTCCATGCCCCACTCGCTGATGTAGCCGTGGCCGCCGTAGACCTGCATCGCTTCCGAGGTGGCGATCCAGCCGTTGTCGGTGATGAAGGCTTTCACGATTGGGGTCAGCAGCGCGACTTCGCCGGCGGCTTCCTTGCGGACATCTTCGTCCGGGTGGTTCAGTTCGCGGTCGATCTGCAGCGCGACATACGAGCACACTGCACGGGCGCCTTCGGCGTAGGCTTTAGCAGTGAGTAACATGCGGCGCACGTCCGGGTGCACGATGATCGGGTCGGCTGGCTTGTCCGGTGCTTTCGGGCCCGACAGGCTGCGCATCTGGATGCGGTCCTTGGCGTAGACCAGGGCGTTCTGGTAAGCGACTTCGGTCAGGCCGAGCGACTGCATGCCGACGCCGAGGCGGGCGGCGTTCATGAACACGAACATCGCGTTCAGGCCTTTATGCGGCTGGCCGATCAGGGTGCCGACGGCGCCGTCCAGGTTCATCTGGCAGGTGGCGTTGCCGTGGATGCCCATCTTTTCTTCGATGGCGCCGCAGAAGATCGGGTTGCGTTCGCCCAGCGAGCCGTCCGCGTTCGGCAGGAATTTCGGCACCAGGAACAGCGAGATGCCTTTCGAACCTTCCGGTGCGTCCGGCAGGCGCGCCAGCACCAGGTGGATGATGTTTTCGGCAACGTCGTGTTCGCCGGCGGAAATGAAAATCTTGGAGCCGGTGATTTTATAGGTGCCGTCGCCCTGCGGCTCGGCCTTCGAGCGCAAGAGGCCCAGGTCGGTACCGCAATGCGCTTCGGTCAGGCACATGGTGCCGGTCCACTCGCCCGAGACCAGCTTCGGCAGGTAGAACTGCTTCTGCTCGTCCGTGCCGTGTTCCTTCAGGCACTCGTAGGCGCCGTGCGACAGGCCCGGGTACATGGTCCAGGCCTGGTTGGCCGAGTTCAGCATTTCGTAGAACGAATTGTTCAGCGAAACCGGCAGGCCCTGGCCGCCGTATTCCGGATCGCAGGCCAGCGCCGCCCAGCCACCTTCGACGTACTGTTTATAGGCTTCTTTAAAACCTTTCGGGGTGGTCACGGTCTTGGTGGCGGCGTCGAAATGGCAGCCTTCGCGGTCGCCCGAGTGGTTCAGCGGGAACAGCACTTCCTGGGTGAACTTTGCGCCTTCTTCCAGCACCTGGTTGATGATGTCGGCGTCGATTTCCTGGTAGGCAGGCAGGTTCTTGAATTCTTCGGTGACGTTGAGGAATTCATGCAGCACAAACTGCATATCCCGGATTGGCGCGACGTACTGACCCATGGTGTTCTCCTGATGAAGGTGAGATTTGTTTGTAACTGAAGAGCGGGCGGCGAGGCCGGCCGCATTTAATCTGAATGCTTGCAGTGAACCGGATTGCGGTAATTCTCGATCAGCCGGGCGAAGCCGCGGTTGGCGCGGTCGAGCGCGCCGGGGACGCGCAGGAAACGTGCGTCGTGGTGCAGGGCCAGGATCAGCCCGTACATCTCGTAGACCAGCTGCTGCGGGTCGGCGCCCGTTTGCAGGTCGCCGCAGTCGATGCTTTGCTGCACGGCGCGCAACAGCGCGCCCTGCCAGGCACGCACCATCGCTACCAGCGATTCGCGGATCGGGCCTGGCCGGTCATCGTACTCCACCGCGCCGCTGATATAAATGCAGCCCGATGCGATTTCGACCGATACCCGCTTGACCCAGCGCGCAAACATCGATTCCAGGCGCGGCAAGCCGCGTGCTTCCTTGACGCTTGGGAAAAACACTTCCTGTTCGAAACGGTGGTGGTAGAGCTTGAGCACTTCCATCTGCAAATCTTCGCGCGAACCGAAGTGGGCAAACACGCCCGACTTGCTCATGTTCATGCGATCCGCGAGCAAGCCGATGGTCAGGCCTTCGAGGCCATTACGGCTGGCCAGCTCGAGCGCGACGTCGAGAATCGCCGCCCGCGTCTGCTCGCCCTTGCGCATGAATTTTGCTGAAGTGTTGATACGTTTCCCCTGGGTGAATCGAAAAATCCGAACGCTCGTACTATTATCTATCAGGCGTGGAATGTCAAACGGGAACTTAGAGGTGGGGTTCTAGTAGCATCGGCACCCCGTGCCGATGCTACGGTAGGGTGGGCACTCCGTGCCCACGCGAACGGTCGAACCATGTTGGCTTCGCTTTGGGCGCCGCCGATGACATCACGTTCCGCGTGGGCATGCCCACCCTACTCGCTGGCCCGCGCAATCGCCCGGCGGTCCCGCTTGGTCGGCCTGCCCTTGATCGTACTGCCCGGCTCCGGAAACAACCTTCTCGCCTCCGAATCGTTCTCGCGGCGCTGGATGCTCTCCTCGGTCTCCCGGTACAACTCGCGCGCGATCGGCGCCGCGCCGCGTTTATCGGAAATCCCGAGCACCACCACTTCCCAGCGATCCGAACCATTGTCGATGGCAATCTTGTCGTCGACTTTGACGGCGCGCGCCGGCTTCACCGGTTCGCCGGCAATGCGCACTCGCCCGCGCTCGACGGCATCGGCCGCCATCGAACGGGTTTTGAAAAAACGCGCGGCCCACAGCCACTTGTCGATGCGTACGTTATCCATGTCTGGCTCTTCCTTATGCGTAACCGATAGCAAAAATGCGCATGGTCAGTTTATAGAGAAGGTAAGCCATTTCATAGCGCACGCGGCGCACCCATCCGATGCCCTCGAAGTCCTCCATGCGCACCACTTCGCCGTCGGCAATGCCGCGCTCGATGTGGGTACGCACGGCGCGCGCAAAGGCAGCGTTTTTCACGACGATATTCGCTTCCTGGTTCAGGAACAGGGACAGTCCGTCGCAATTGCTGGAGCCGACCGTCGCCCAGTCGTCGTCGACCACGGCGATCTTCGCGTGCAACTGCGTCTTGCGGTATTCCACGACGTCGATGCCGTCCGCGAGCAGCTTCGGATAGAAGGAACGCGCCACGGCATCCTGCATCTTGAATTCGCCGACGCCGATCAAGAGCGTCACTTGTACGCCGCGCCTTGCGGCCTGGGCCAGGGCCTCGCGGAACTTGCGGCCCGGCGCGAAATACGGATTGGCCAGCAGCACGCTTTTCCTGGCCTGGCCGATCGCTTGTAAATAGGCGCGCTGGATGGTCCTCCGGTTGCGCAGGTTGTCGCGCACGACAAAGGCGGCGCGCATCGGGCGCGCGCCTTCGGTCGGCGGCGAGCGGCGCGTCTCGCGGAACAGCTCGATGCGGCTGAGCAGATCGAGGCGTCCGGCGCGCATCCATTGCGCCTGCGCTTCAAAGTGGATCTGGGCCAGCAGCGGCCCGCGTACCTGCACCGCGAAATCCCAGCGCGGGGCGGACAAGGGCCGGTAAGGCTCGTAGTCGCACAGCATGTCGTCGTTGATGTTGATGCCGCCGACAAAGGCAATTTCGCCGTCGACCACCGTGATCTTGCGGTGGGTGCGGGCGATGCCACGCTTGAACCAGGGGTTGAAGACGCGGTACTGGACGCCGGCCTGGGCAAAGGCTTCGGCGCGGCGGCAGCAGGCGCGGTGGCCGGTGCCGAACCAGTCGACCAGCACCCGCACCTTGACGCCGCGCCCGGCTGCGCGAATCAGCGCCGCTTCGATGCCGCGCGCGACGGCGTCCTCGGCAAAGATATAGGTTTCGAACAGGATGTCGTGCCGGGCGGCGTCGATCGCGGCGATCATCGCCGGGAACAGCTGTTGTCCGGTTTCCAGCAGGGTGATGTCGTTGTTCGCTACATAGGTAACGCTGCGCATCGCTTCAGGCCAGCTGCAATTCGGCGACGATGGGCGCGTGGTCCGACAGCTTGGCCCAGATCGGGCCGGCCATCACCTGGGCGTTGTCGACCTTGAAGCCGCGCACATAGATGCGGTCGAGGCGGAACCAGGGCAGCGCGGCCGGGAAGGTGCGTGCCGGCGCCAGTCTCGGCTGGCGGCCGGCCCAGCCGCGCACCATGTCGCCCAGCGCCGATTTCGGCCCGAGTTCGTCAAACACCTCGACCACGCCGAGCGCATTGCGCAGGCGCTCGCTGAGGGTATTGCGCCAGTCGTTGAAGTCGCCGGCGATGAGGACCGGCTCGCCGTTCGGCGCCGACTTGTTGACCGCTTCGATCAGCTGTTCGGTCTGGCGCCCGCGCCCGCCTTCGAACAGGCCGAGGTGGACGACATAGCAATGCACCTTGCCCGCCGGCGTTTCCAGCACGCAGTGCAGGATGCCGCGCTGCTCGTAGGCGTGGTCGGAGACGTCGTGGTTATGCGAGTTTTCGATCGGAAAACAGCTGAGCAGGGCATTGCCATGGTGGCCGTGGTCGTAGACGGCGTTCATGCCATAGGCGGAGTGATGCGACTCGCCGGCAAAGTATTCGTATTGCGCGGCTTCCGGCCAGATGCGGGTCTCGCGTTTATGCTGGCCGTAGCGTGCGTGATGGCGGTCGTGCCGCCCTTGCACTTCCTGCAGGAAAACGATATCGGCGTGAAACTCGGCAATCGCCTTCTTAAGCGCAAGCACCCGGGGGGTACTGCGCAGCGAGGAGACACCCTTATGGATATTGTAGGTAGCGACACGAATCTTCATGGGAACATTCTAACCCCATCAGTCCGTGTTCATTTTTATAACGTTTCCAATCGTGCGGCACGGGGTGCAGCCTTCTGGGAGCCACGACCCCGTGTGCAGCTTATTCAAATGCGGGAGCTGCTTCCCAATGCTGGCGCAACGCGGCATTGCGCGGCGCGGCCAGATTCTCTGCCTCGGACAGAGGAACGGAAACCAGACGCGGGCCGCTCAGGCGCAGTCCGCAGAGCAGGTCGATGTAGAAGCAATCATCGTCTACGCTCACTGCCTTCACTTTTTCCTCGTGCTTCGGTTCGAATTGTTCCATGTATTTTCTCCCAGAATCCGTTGGTTGGACGTGTTGCAGTTTAAAAACTTCGCTCGACGCGAATTGCTGACGATAGGGGACGAGCTCCCTCTTGTCAAACGCGGATTCTATTGTGCGCTACCTAACATAGCGAATTTCCTTCAGTAATTTTTCCCTGGGGAACTTGTTTCAATATGTAACAGGAAATGTTTCCATATATAATTTGTTTAAGCCAAGAGCATATTTGTATCAATTTGTATGCATGTTAGCCGGGTTTTCCGGGCAGTCTGACGAACTTTCACTGAGTCATTAATGACTATTGGTACCGAATGAACAGAATTTTTTCATTCAGACAATTTTTTGTACGTCTTCGTGAGGTAGTCGTGTAGGACAAAAGGAAGGTGACTGTTGTATTTGCGCCTACAGATAAAAAATTCCTTGACAAGGAATAAACTGCCTTATGATTTACTTAACGGAACAAAAATCGGCAGCCTGGGATGGTGGAAAGCCTGAAGCTTGCCGCCTGTCAATAAAACAGCTGTCGATCTAGGTCGGCCCACCCAATACCCGTCCCAGCAGTTCGCGTTCCAGCGCACCGAAAGCGGCACTGCCACGCTCACGTGGCCGGGACAAGTTGACCCGGATATCGTGCGCGACCCGCCCCGCTTCGATCACCAGCACCCGGTCCGCCAGCACCAGCGCCTCCTGGACATCGTGGGTAACGAGCACGGCGCTGAAGCCGTGGCGCAGCCAGAGCGACTCGATCAATTGCTGCATTCCGATCCGGGTCAGCGCATCGAGGGCGCCCAGCGGTTCGTCCAGCAGCAGGATGCCGGGCGCGTGGACCAGGGCCCGGGCAAGGGCGACGCGCTGGCGCTGCCCGCCGGAAAGGACCGCAGGCCACTCGTCGGCACGCGCTTCCAGGCCCACCTGCGCCAGCGCCGCGCGCGCCGCATCGCGCCCGTCGCGCCCGGCCAGTCCCAGCGCGACATTGTCGAGTACGCTCTTCCAGGGCAGCAGCCTGGCCTCCTGGAACATCAGGCGCAGCGCATCGGCGCGCCCGGCGCCGTCGATCGCCACCGTGCCGCCGTCTGCCTGCTCGAGCCCGGCAACGAGGCGCAACAAGGTGCTTTTGCCGCAGCCGCTGCGCCCGACCAGGGCCACGAATTCGCCCGGGGCGATGCGCAGGTCGATGCCGTCGAGCACGGTACGCCCGGCATAGCGCTTGGTCAGCCCGCGCAAGGCGACGGCGTCGCTGGCAGCGGCGACCCGCTGCGTTTCTTCGCTTGTGATCCGCATATGTCCTCGTTAACGGTAATCAAAGGTAAGCCGGATTCCAGCGCAGGAAATGGCGTTCGAGCAACCGCGCGCCGACGTCGGCGGCCTTGCCCAGCAGCGCGTACAGCAGGATGCCGACCAGCACCACGTCGGTCTGCAGGAATTCGCGCGCATTCATGGTCATGTAGCCGATCCCCTGCTGGGCCGAAATCGTCTCGGCCACGATCAGCAGCACCCAGACCAGGCCGAGCGCGAAGCGGATGCCGACCAGGATAGCGGGCAGCGCCGCCGGCAGGATCACGTCGCGGTACAGCGTCCAGCCCGACAACCCGTAGCTGCGTGCCATTTCGATCAGGCCGGCGTCGGCCGAGCGCACCCCGTGAAAGGTATTTAAATAGACGGGGAAGAACACCCCCACCGCCAGCAGGAAGAGCTTGGCGGTCTCGTCGATGCCGAACCAGAGGATCAATAAGGGCACCAGCGCCAGTGCCGGGATGTTGCGCAGCATTTGCAGGCTGGTGTCGAGCAGGGTTTCGGCGCGCCGCGAACTGCCGTTCAACAGACCCAGCAGCAGACCGGCGCCGGCGCCGATGGCAAAGCCGGCCCCGGCGCGCCACAGGCTGGTGCGCAGGTGGATCCAGAGTTCGCCCGAGACCGTCAAAGTCCAGAAGGCGCGCAGCACCGCCAGCGGCTCGGGCAGGATGCGGCTCGAGAGCCAGCCGGCCTGCGCCGCGACCTGCCAGGCCAGCACCAGCAAGGCCGGCAAGGCCCAGGGCGCCAGCAGCCCGGTTAGCCCACGCGGCGCCGGGTTTGCTCCGGCCGCCATCACGCCGCCTTCTTCGGCACGATGTCGCTGGCCATCATCTCGCCGAACGGCCCGGTGATCGATTGCTCGCCGCCCGTTTTTCCTTTGCCGAGCAGCGGGAACACCAGCTCGGCGAAGCGGTACGACTCTTCCAGGTGCGGGTAGCCGGACAAGATGAACGTCTCGATGCCGAGGTCCGCGTACTCGCGCATGCGGGCCGCTACCGTTTCCGGGTCGCCCACCAATGCGGTGCCGGCGCCGCCGCGCACCAGGCCCACGCCCGCCCACAGGTTGGGTGAGACCTCCAGCTTGTCGCGCCGCCCGCCGTGCAGGGCCGCCATGCGCTGCTGGCCGACCGAATCCATCTTCGCGAACGCGGCCTGCGCCTTGGCGATGACTTCGTCGTCCAGGTGGCTGATGAGTTCATCGGCGGCGCGCCAGGCTTCTTCATTGGTCTCGCGCACGATCACGTGAAGGCGGATGCCGAAGCGCAGCGTACGGCCGTGTTTCGCGGCGCGGGCGCGGATGTCGGCCAGCTTTTCCGCCACCGCCGCCGGCGGCTCGCCCCAGGTCAGATAGACGTCCATCTGTTCGGCCGCCAGTTGGTGCGCCGGCTCGGACGAGCCGCCGAAGTACAGCGGCGGATGCGGCGTCTGCAGCGGCGGATACAAGGTCTTCGCGCCCTTCACCTGGATATGCTTGCCCTCGAAATCGTAGCCGGCCGCCCCGCCCTCGCCTGCCAGACTGGCGCGCCAGACGCGGATGAATTCGTCGGAGATGGCGTAACGCTTCGCATGGTCGGCGAACAGGCCGTCCGCTTCCAGTTCTCCCTGGTCGCCGCCGGTGACGACGTTGATCAACAGGCGCCCGTTCGACAGGCGGTCGAAGGTCGCGGCCTGGCGCACGGCGAGACCCGGCGTCGACAGGCCGGGGCGGATCGCGACCAGAAATTTCAGTTGGCGGGTAGCGCCGATCAGCGAGGCCGCGACGATCCAGGGGTCTTCGCAGGAGCGCCCGGTCGGCAGCAGCACGCCGTCGTAGCCAAAGGTGTCGGCGGCGACGGCGATCTGGCGCAGGTAGTCGGCATCGACCGCGCGCGCGCCCTTCGCCGTGCCGAGATAACGGCTGTCGCCGTGGGTGGGGAGGAACCAGAAGATGTTGGGGGTGGACATGGTGTTTCCTTCAGAGCGGCGCCGCAGGCAGGGCCTCGGCCACATTCAGCGGTTTCGGGATCAGTTTCAGGTTGTGGAAGGCGTCGGCGATGCGCTGCTGCTCGCGCACGACCTCCGGCGAGATCTTCCTGACGCCATACGCATAGCGGCGCCCCGCCAGCTCGACGACGTTCGGCGGCAGGCCGGTCTGGGCGGCGAGAATCCGGGTCACCTCGGCCGGGTTCTCCCGGCCCCAGTCGTCGACCTTCGCGATCTCTTCCAACAGGATGCGCGTCAGCGCCGGCTGCTGCTCGACGAAGCCGCGCGCGGCCAGATAAAACTGGTGGTTCGAGACCAGGCCGCGGCCGTCGGCCAGCACGCGCGCGCCCAGCTGCTGCTCGGCGGCGGCCAGGAAGGGATCCCAGATCACCCAGGCGTCGACACTGCCGCGCTCGAAGGCGGCGCGCGCTTCGGCCGGCGGCAGGTAGATCGGCTGGATTCCGGACCAGGGCACGCCCGCCTTTTCCAGGGCCCGCACTAACAGGAAGTGCACGTTCGAGCCCTTGTTCAGCACGATCTTCTTGCCGCGCAGGTCGGCCAGCGTGCGCAAGGCGGAGCCCTTCGGCACCACGATCGCTTCGCTGCCGGGCGAAGGCGGCTCGTGGCCGACATATACCAGGCGCGCGCCGGCAGCCTGGGCGAAGATCGGCGGCGCCTCGCCGACCGTGCCGAAATCGATGCTGCCGACGTTCAGGCCCTCCAGCAGCACGGGGCCGGCCGGGAATTCGGTCCATTTGACGGCGATCTTCTGCGCGGCCAGGCGCTGCTCCAGCGTGCCGCGTCCCTTGAGCAGGGTGAGCGTGCCGTACTTCTGGTAGCCGATGCGCACTTCCTTCGGCGCCTGGGCGAATGCGCGGCCGGGCAGGCCGGCGGCCGCACCGGATGCGATTGCGGCCGCCAGCAGGCCGAGGGTGCGGCGGCGCGCCGGCCGCGATGGGTGATCGTGCATGGTGTTCTCTCTTATATGAATGGGCGATGAAATTCAGGCCGCGAGCGCGGCGGCGTCCCGGGTGCCGAGTTCGGCGCCGAGCTGTTCGATACCGAGCGCCACGCGCGCGGCGATGCCGGGTGCCGGCGCCAGGCTGCCGTCGGGATGGCGTCCGAGCTGGTCGGAGGTGGCATAGATGCTCGGCAGGATCGAGCGCGGCGCCATCGACGCCAGCACCGGGCGCAGCGCGTAGTCGAGCGCCAGCATGTGCGACTGGCTGCCTCCCGTCGCCAGCGGCAGCACCAGCTGGCCGGCCAGGCCATCCTGCGGCAGCAGGTCGATCACCGCTTTCAGCAGGCCGCTGTAGGCCGCCTTGTAGACCGGCGTGGCCACGACCAGCACCTCGGCCTGCGCCACCAGGTGCAGCAGGCGGGCGATACCGGGCTCGCCGCAGTCGGCCGCCAGCAAGGCCTGGGGATCGAGTTCGCGCGCTTCGATCCGGGTGATGCGCCGGCCGAAGGGGGCCAGCTGGTTGCCGACGTGCTGCAGCAGGCGCGAGGTCGAGGAGTTCGGGGATGGGCTTCCGCCCAGCAGGATGATGCTCATGGTGTTGTCCATTCGTTCACAGATGAGGACAGCCTAGAGCGGTCCGGGACGAAAGGACACGAATCGTTTTGCACATCCATATGCGTCCGGCGTTTTAAGGTTTTGCGCATATCGACGGGCGGATTTCTTCGTTCACGCGGCGCACACGCCGATGCACACTGTTTGTCATTCACTCATCAAGGCCCATCCGATGTCTTCCTCCGTCCTTCCCTTGCGCACTCCTGATTCCGGCAGATTCACCGATCCGTTGGCCGTGGCGGCACAGCTGGCAGAACAATTCGCCGCCACTGCCGTCGAGCGCGACCGCGCCGGCGGCCACGCTGCCCACGAACGCAGCCTGATCCGCGACAGCGGCCTGCTGACGCTGTCGATTCCAACGGAATTCGGCGGCCAAGGCGCACCCTGGTCGACCGTCTACGCGGTGATCCGCAGCCTGGCCCGCGCCGACAGCGCCCTCGCCCACGTGTTCGGCTTCCACCACCTGCAGCTGGCCGGCATCGCGCTGTACGGCAGCGCGGTCCAGCAGCGCAACCTGTACAGCGCCAGCGTGCAGCAGGGGCTGTTCTGGGGGAATGCATTGAATCCCCTCGACCGCAGGACGACGGCGCGTGCCATCCCCGGCGGCTACGTCCTCGACGGCGTCAAAAGTTTCGCTTCCGGTTCGGTCGGTGCCGACTGGCTGACGATCTCCGCCTGGGACAACGAGGCTGGCGCCGCCCTGATCGCGGTGCTGCCCGCCGCCCAGCCGGGCGTGCAGGTCGAAGCCGACTGGGACGCCTTCGGCCAGCGCCAGACCGACAGCGGCAACGTCAGTTTCGAAAAGGTGTATTTGCCCGCGGCGCTGGTTTTGCAGGCACCGGGACAAACGCCCACCGCCCAGGCCACGCTGCGCTCGCAGGTGGCGCAACTGGTCATGACCAACCTGTATCTCGGCATCGCGCTGGGCGCCTTCGAGGCGGCGCGCGAATATACGCTGACCCAGGCCCGCCCCTGGTTCGCATCCGGCGTCGACGAAGCCACGCGCGACCCGTTTATCCAGCACCGCTACGGCGACCTGTGGCTCAAACTGCGCCCGGCAACCCTGCTGGCCGACCATGCGGCGCAGCTGCTCGACGCCGCATTCGCGAAGGGCGCGGCATTGACGGCGCGCGAACGCGGCGAGGTCGCGGTGGCCGGCGCCGAAGCGAAGGTACTGGCGCACCGAGCGGCCATCGAGATCGGCAACGAGATGTTCGAACTGACCGGCGCCCGCTCGACCTCGGCCCGTTTCGGTTTTGATCGCTTCTGGCGCAATGCGCGCGTGCATACGCTGCACGATCCGGTCGACTATAAATTGCGCGACCTCGGGCGCTACGCGCTGGAAGGCCGCCTGCCCGACCCGACCCCGTATTCGTGATGAACGCGCCCCTTCCTCCTCCCGCCGTCGCGATCCGGCTCGACGATGTGGCACGCAGCTTCGCCCTGCCCGGCGGCGGCACCTTCGCGGCCGTGCAGGGCGTGACGCTCGAAGTGCGCGCAGGCGAGATTGTCGGCCTGGTCGGCCGCAGCGGCGCCGGCAAGTCGACCCTGCTGCGCCTGATGAATCTGTTGGAACGCCCGGACCGCGGCAGCGTCACCGTCGACGGCGCCGAGCTGACGCGGCTCGGCAAGCGCGAACTGCGCAATGCGCGGCGGCGCATCGGCATGATCTTCCAGCAGTTTAATTTGCTGCAGAACGCGACGGTGTTCGAGAACGTCGCCTTCCCGCTGCGCATCCACGATGCGATGAACGCGCCGCGCCTGAAGGCGCGCGTCGAGGAGTGCCTGGCGCTGGTCGGCCTGGCGGACCGCGCAGCCAGCTACCCGGCCCAGCTCTCGGGCGGCCAGAAACAGCGCGTGGCGATCGCGCGCGCCCTGGCCAGCCAGCCGGCGGTGCTGCTGTGCGACGAGCCGACTTCGGCACTCGATCCTGAGACGACGCGCGAACTGCTGGAAACGCTGCGCGACATCAACCGCCAGCTGGGCGTCACCATCGTCATCGTCAGCCACGAACTGCAGGTACTCGGCACCCTGTGCGACCGCGTCGCCGTGATCGAACACGGGATCGTGGCCGAGGAGTTTTCGCTGGACGACCACAGCGCGCCGCGCAAGACCGCGCTGGGACGCGAACTGGCTTATTACGGCACCGAGGCCTTCGCGGCCGCCGCCTGGGGAGATGCACATGCCTGACCAACTCGTCGCCATCCTGCCGGAACTCTGGACCGCCTTCCTGCAGACGGCGCTCATGCTCGGCATCGGTTTGATCGCCGCGCTCGTCATCGGCGGCCCGCTCGGCGTGCTGCTGTTCCTGTTCTCCGACGGCCAGGCGCTGCACAACCGCAAGCTGGCGCTGGTGCTGGGCTGGTTCGTGAACACGGTGCGTTCCTTCCCCTTCATCATCCTGATGGTGGCGCTGGTGCCGATCACGCGCAGCCTGGCGGGCACCTCGATCGGGCCGCTCGCGGCCGCGGTGCCGCTGTCGTTTGCCGCCATCCCCTATTTCGCGCGCCTGGTCGAGCAGAACCTGCGCGACGTGCCGCGCGGCGTGATCGAGGCGGCGCAGGCGATGGGTGCCTCGGAACTGCAAATCGTGCTGCGCGTGCTGCTGCCCGAAGCGCGCGCCGCCCTGGTGCTCTCGCTCACCGTGCTGGCGATCAGCTTCCTTTCCTACTCGGCGGTTGCCGGCGTGGTGGGCGGCGGCGGCATCGGAGACCTGGCGATCCGCTACGGCTACTACCGCTTCGAAACCGACGTCATGGTGTTGACGGTCGTGATCCTGGTCGCGCTGGTGCAGCTGATCCAGCTGACCGGCACCCGCCTGGCGCGCCGCCTCGACAAACGTTGACTCTTCCACTTACCGAAAGGACCCACCGCATGCGCCCTCCCCGCCGTTCCCTGCTTGTCACCCTGGCCCTTGCCGCGACGCTCAGCTTCAATGCCCAGGCACGCGACCCGAAGGAAGTCGTCATCGGCACCAGCGCCGGTCCCTACGCCGACCAGGTCCGCCTCGGCATCAAGCCGATCCTGGAACGCCAGGGTTACAAGGTCAAGCTGGTCGAATTCAACGACTACATCCAGCCGAACTTCGCCCTGGCCGAAGGCGCGCTCGACGCCAACGTGTTCCAGCACATCGTCTACCTGACGCGCTTCGCCGAGCAGCACAAGCTGGCCTTGTCGGAACTCGTGAAAATCCCGACGGCGCCGATCGCGATCTACAGCCACAAGCACAAGTCGCTCGACGAAGTACGCGCCGGCACCACGGTGGCGCTGCCGAACGACCCGACCAACCAGGCGCGCGCCCTGGTCATGCTCGATCAGCTCGGGTGGGTCAGGCTGAAACCCGGTATCGACCCGATCAAGGCCTCGGAAAAGGACATCGCCGCCAACCTCAAACAGATCAAACTGCTGCCGCTGGAGGCGGCCCAATTGCCGCGTTCGCTGCAGGACGCCGACTACGCTTTCGTGAACGGCAATTTCGCGCTCGCCTCCGGCCTCAAGCTGCGCGACGCGCTGCGCCGCGAGACCATCTCGCCGAGCTACGCCAACCTGGTCGCCGTGCGCACGGCCGACCGCGACAAGCCCTTCGCGCGCGACATCGCGGCCGCCTACCGCTCGCGCGAATTCCTCGAGGTGACGAACCGCCTGTTTGCGGATTACGCCAAGACCGACTACCAGCTGGCGCTGGAGAAGAGCGCACAATGAGCACCCTCAGGCCGATCCGCTTCAACGCCTTCCAGATGAACACGGCGAGCCACCAGTCGCCGGGACTGTGGCGCCATCCGCGCAGCGCCGCGTCCTACCTCGACGCCGCGTACTGGGTCGAGCTGGCGCAGCTGCTGGAAGCGGGCGGCTTCGACGCGCTCTTCCTGGCCGACGTGCTGGGCGCCTACGACGTGTATGCCGGCAGCGCCGACGCGGCGTTAAGACACGGCGTGCAGCTGCCGCTGAACGATCCGCTGGCGCTGGTGCCGCTGATCGCCGGAGCGACCACGCGCCTGGGCATCGGCGTGACGGCCGCCGTCAGCTACGAGCACCCGTACACCTTCGCGCGGCGCATGTCGACGCTCGACCACCTGAGCGGCGGACGGGTCGGCTGGAACATCGTCACCGGCTACCTCGACAGCGCCGCACGCAACCTCGGCCAGCAGCACCAGCTCGGGCACGACGCGAGATATGACCTGGCCGACGAATTTCTGGAGGTCGTCTATAAATTGTGGGAGAAGAGCTGGGAAGACGGCGCCGTGCTGCGCGACCGGGAACGCGGCATCTACACCGACCCGGCGCGGGTGCATCCGATCGATCACCAGGGAACGCACTATACGGTGCCCGGCATCCACCTGTGCGAACCGTCTCCCCAGCGCACGCCTTTCCTGTACCAGGCCGGCGCTTCGCCGCGCGGACTGGCGTTCGCGGCGCGCCATGCGGAAGCGACTTTCGTCAGCGGACCGACGCCGGGCATCGTGAAACGCTATGTCGACAGCGCGCGCGCCGCCACCCGCGCCGCCGGGCGCGACGGCGATTCCTTGCTGGTGTATGCCCAGGCGCTGATCGTCACCGGCGCCACCGAAGCCGAAGCGCAGGCGCGCCTGCGCGACTACCGGCAGCACATCGACATCGAGGCCGCATTGACCCTGCTCTCGGGCTGGACCGGCGTCGATTTTTCGCGCTATGCATTGGACGACACCATCGACTACATCGACACCGATGCCGGCCGCTCGGCGCTCGCTTCGCTCAGCGTGGCCGATCCGGATAAACGCTGGACCGTGCGCGAAGCGGCGCAGTTCATCGGCCTCGGCGGCCGCGGACCGGTGCTGGCCGGCGATGCGGCGCAGGTGGCCGACCAACTGGAGACCTGGCTCGACGTGACCGGCATCGACGGTTTTAATCTTGCCTACGCGCTGCCGCATGAAGACATGCGCAATGTCGTCGAACTGGTCGTGCCCGAGCTGCAGCGGCGCGGGCGTTACCGGGTCGACAGCGGCGGCGCCACGTTGCGCGAACGCCTGCTCGGCGCCGGTCCGCGCCTGCATCAGACGCACCCGGGCCGCCAGGTGCGGATCGACGGGCCTGGCTCCCTTGCTTCGCTGCGCCCCGCAGCCTAGTCGTTGCACATCTTCGCCTGCGTCACGTTACTGCCCGGCGCCACGCTCTGCGTCAGCCAGACGTTGCCGCCGATGGTCGAGCCGGCGCCGACCGTGATGCGGCCGAGGATGGTGGCGCCGGCATAGATGACGACGTCGTCCTCGACGATCGGATGGCGCGGCGCGCCTTTGACCAGTGCCCCGGTCGCATCAAGCGGGAAGCGGCGTGCGCCCAATGTCACGGCCTGGTACAGGCGCACGTGCTTGCCGATGATGGCGGTCTCTCCGATGACGACGCCGGTGCCGTGGTCGATGAAGAAGCTGGCGCCGATCTGGGCGGCCGGGTGGATGTCGATGCCGGTCAGCGTGTGGGCGATGTCGGCCGCCAATCGCGCCAGGAAGGGCGCGCCGAGACGGTGCAGGCAATGCGCCAGGCGGTGGTAGAGGACGGCGATCGTGCCCGGATAGCAGAGCATGATTTCGGCGACCGAGCTGGCGGCCGGGTCGCCGGCCAGCGCCGCCTGCACGTCGGACACGAGTAAGGCGCGGATTTCGGGCAGGCTGGCGGCGAAGCGGCGCGTGATCGCCCGCGCCCGCTCGGCCAGTTCGGCCTCGGCGATGTCCTCCATTCCCGGAGTGAAGCGCAGTGCGCGCCGCACCTGTTCGACCAGGCGGTCGAGCGCGACATTTAAAGTGTCGCCGACGAAATAATCGATGCTCTCGTCGTTCAGGTCGGGACGGCCGTAATGGGTCGGAAACAGCGCCGCCGACACGCCTTCGATCACCTGGCGCAGCACGGTGCGCGAAGGCAGTTCGCGCACGCGCCCCTGGTGACGGATGTTGTGGGTCGATTCGCGCGAGGTGCGCAGCGCGTCGATGATGGGGCCGAGGTGCCAATGGCTGGAGCCGGCCTGCTCCGTGTCGTAGTTATCCATTCGACCAGATTACTCCAGGCGCCGGAGAAAACGAACGATTTTAAATACAGTTATTTATATGCGGTGGCCGCTTTCCAGCAGCCTGTTCCGCTTACGATGAGAAGGATTAATCTATTGCCGCCAATAAACTTCCGACCTACACTGCCGATTAGCCACTTGCTCTCGAAGATAAAGAAAGGAAGAAAATGCCGGCAAATCAAATGGCAGAGCATTATCTTGGCCCAGCAAGTCATCAGTACCGGCTTTTTCGAAGGCATCGATCACTACAAGCCGGTTGGTTTGCTGGACAAGTACCTGGACCGGTCGGCCTGACGGGACCGGCAATTCGAGAACCAACGCCCGCTGATACAGATTGAAACTTCTCTTACAGCGCCATCAACAGCTTTCGAAGCCATTCGCTGACACACTGTGGGCGTACGTACAGAGCGGGCACTAGCGGCACGCTAGCATCGACTCATCACTGAATCGGAGAACAACCATGCGATTTACTAACCAATCCATCATGCGCATCGCCGCCGTCCTGGCCCTGACCGCCGCTTCCACCTCGGCGTTCGCCCAGAGTGCCGAGTATCGCCGTGGCTACGAAGACGGTTTTGCCGCCGGCCAGCGCGCCGCCCGCGATGACGGCGGCCGCGGCTACGGCCGCAACCGCCTGCATATCGAAGAAGCGACTTATGGCGCGCGCGGCGCGATGTGCGACGCGCGCCAGGCCGTTCGCCAGGAAGTCGAGCGAGGCGGCGCCATCATCACCGCCAACAATCAGTTGTGCGGCGATCCGATCCGTAACGTCGAGAAGCGCCTGAGCATCGTCTACCGTTGCGGCGACGACGAACCGGTACGGGTGGTCGCGCGCGAAAACGAAACCCTGCGCCTGAGCTGCCGCCGTTAAGCATCCGCGCCCTCTCGACCGCGCGCGCGGCGCAAGGCTGCGTCGATCCGCTCGTCGAGCGCGCGGTCGGGCCCGATCCACTGTTCGGGCGCCGTTCCTGCGCTGCGGGCGGACAGGCGCAGCAGCACCGGGCGGTGGTCGGAGAAGCGCTTGAGGTAGTCGACCTGGCTCTTCTCCCTGGCGAGGATGAAGAAGTCCTGCGGCCCGTAGAGCCGCGACATGTTCGGCGACAGGAACACATGGTCGATGAGCGAGTGCGGGCTCTTGAGGTAGCTCACCGCCCCGGCCGCCTCGTCTTGTGCCGACAAGGGCTTGAAGTCGGCTTTGATGAGCGGGTCGAAATCCCCGCTCGCGAGTTCGGCATTGAAGTCGCCGCCCAGCACCCAGTCCTGGTCGGCATCGTGCCGCTCGATCATCTCCTTGACGGCACGCGCGAGGATCTGCGACGCCATGCGCCGGCGCTTCCAGCCCTCGGCCATCGCCTTGAGATGGAGCGGCACCAGGTTGAAATCGACGCCGTCGCCCGCATCCGAGCGTGCGCGGAAGCGAAATAGCGCCGGGTAGCGGTCGAAGATCTTGCCCGGCTTCGGCGCCACTTGCGACTCCGCCTCGAAGTCGCCGCTACGGAGACGAAACAGCGCGTCGATCCCGGCCGGCCAGGCGAGCTGCTCGCCGTCCACCGTGGCCGGGTTCCAGAGAACGGCGGTTGTCTGCTTCGACTCCGGCGAGTCGGGTTCGGAATGGAGGTAGCGCATTGGCAGCCCGAACTTGCGCTCGATGGTCTCTGCCAGCGCAGCCGTCGCCGGCGGCGAGGTCTCGACGAGTGCCCAGAGGTCGAGGCCAAGGTCGACGATCATGGTAGCGATCTCGTCGACCTTTTCGTCGTAGCGGTTGGCGAACCACTCGATGTTCCAGAAGCCGATGTCGATGTCCTGCGTGGTCGCGTTATACAGGTCGACCACCCGCTCGGCGCCAGGCTGGGCGGCGTCCACCTGGCGCCCGGCGGCGCCGAAGAAACCGCTGAGCGTGTCGGACCCGTACACTTCGCCCAGGATCACGTCGATCATGGCGTTCGCTTCGCGGCCGCGGCGTGCCTCCAGGTCGAGCGCGATGGCGGCCAGCTTAATGCCTTCGTTGACGTATTCCGGCCTGAGTCCGTCCGAGTCCTGGATGCCATCGCGGTTAGGTTGCGACGCATGATGGAGGGCGATGAGCCGGCCGCTGCGGTCGAACACGGGCGCGCCTGACGAGCCGGGCTCGGTATCGCTCGTATAGTGGAGGACGGCACCGTCGGGGCGAGCCGTGACGATGTCCGTGTCGTCGAGTGAAACGCGCTTGGGACGGCCACTCGGGTGATGGATGATGAAGGCCCGCTCCTCGGGCTGGATCGCGAAGGCCACCCGCTCCATGCGGATGAGCGCGCCATCGGCCAGCTGCACGTCTTCTATCCCGACGAAACTGTAATCGAGCCCGTCCTTGATCGGACTGGTCACGAACAGCCGGTCGGGGCGCAACCGATAGCGCCGTCCCGGCGCCGGCTCGGTCTTGCGCCCGCTCGCGAGCGCCTGGGCGCTCAGTTCGTAGTCGAAGGCGACTTCCGCAGCTTCGGCCACCTCCGGCGAGTTCAGCACGTGGTGATTGGTAAGCAGGATGTTGGGCGCCACCAGGAAGCCGGTGCCACTCCAGCGGCCGCGGCGGCCGAGAAAGTCGACTCCCTCGGTACGGACGATACCGACCGCCTGGCGCTGCCTGGCGAGCCGCTCAAGGAAGGCGGCCTCGAGCGACTCATCGCGGCCGATGATGATCTCCGGCCGGATGCCATCGCTGTCCGGCGGGCAGAGCCGTTCCTTGCGCCAGCCGCGCAACATCGCGCCGAGATCCTCGACGCCGGCCGCGCTGTTGATCGCGCGCTCGCGCGGGTTGGCGAGGAAGCCGATTGACAGGGACAGATCGCCGCCGTACGTCTCCCCGGCGGGACGCGGCGCGCCCGCGGGGTCCATCCGCGCCACCTCGCCCTGAGGGGCGCGTTCGCTCGTCTGCGCATCGTCGAGTTGAATCACGTCGTAGCCGTCCTGGGGTTCCGCTTCGGGCCTGGTGCGAGGGGTAGCGGTCGCGGCGAGCAGCTCGGGCCTGGCCATGCGTCCGTCAGCGACCAGCCATCCCTTGACGGCCCCGGCGAGCGCGGCGGCGATCTTGTCCTTGTAGGCGTCGGTCTCGAGGCGCGCCTCCTCGGCTGCGACGTCCATGAAGCTCACCTCGACGAGGCAGGCCGCTGTCGTGGCCGCGTGTTGTTCGGGTCGCAGCACGCCGAAGCCACTCGACTTCACTCCGCGATCCTTGAGCCCGGTCGCCTTGCAGACAGCCGTCTGCACGAGCGTGGCCAATGCCTTCGAGTCGCTCGAGGCCGACCTGTGGTGCCAGGTTTCGGTGCCTTGCGCCGAGTGGTCGAAGCCATTGAAATGGATCGAGACGAAGGCGTCCGCCCGCGCTTGCCGGGCGATGTCGGCGCGCGCTTTCAGGCCGAGGTTGCGATCGGCGTCGCGCGTCAGCCGGGCCTCGACGTCCGACCCATTGAGTGCCTTGCACACGCGGCGCGCGAGGTCGAGGGTGACGTCCTTCTCGAGCAGCCCCATCGGCCCCTCGGCGTGGTTCGCGTCCGAACCTCCGACCTCGCTGGTCCCGCCGTGCCCGGGATCGATAACCGCAATCGCCATGCCGCCCTCCTGTCGGTGAACGTCATTCACACACCGGCTCGCGCTGAAAGCCGACAGCTTGATGATGTGTTAGACACCGCTGAGAAGCAGAGTTCAACCGCCAGCATGGCAGCGCAGCGCCAGGGGAGGACGTCCGCGCATCTGGCCGACAAATTCCGGCCTTGTCAGGTGTCGGCCCCACCCGATCGCGCATGCCTGGGCAACTGCAGAATGGCTTCCGCATTCGACGACGAAAAACAGCGGTCCGCCGCTTCCAGCAAGGGGAGCCAGGCGTGGCGCAGGTGTTCGCGCGGGCTCAGGATAATCGGGATATCGCGCGGCACGCAGACTGAAAACACGTGCTCGGTGTTGTGGGTGACGCCGGGCGCGTAGCGATGGCGCCAGGTCGGATAGATCTCGTAGATGTTCGACAGGTTCCAGTCCTGCAGGCGGATGCGCTCGCCGTCGGCCACGATCCCGGTTTCCTCGAACAGTTCGCGCGTAGCGGTGGTCAGCAGCGGCTCGTCCAGCGCGTCGAGCGAGCCGGTAACGGACTGCCAGAAGCCGGGCCGGTCGGCGCGCTCGATCAGCAGCACTTCCATTTCACGCGTGTGGATCACGACGAGGACCGATTCAGGAATCTTGTGCACGCGGGACTTCTCCGTGGGAAAACTAAAAGCGAAAATAAAAGGGCCGGCGCATCGTCGATGCGCCGGCCCCTATTCTACCCAGCCATACGGCCGAGCGTGATTACCCGACTTTCGGCTCGTTGCGCAGGCGGATGTGCAGTTCCTTGAGTTGCTTCTCGTCGACTTCGGACGGCGCGTTGGTCAGCAGGTCTTGCGCGCGCTGGGTCTTCGGGAAGGCGATCACGTCGCGGATCGATTCCGAACCCGTCATCAGCGTGACCAGGCGGTCCAGGCCGAAGGCCAGGCCACCGTGCGGCGGCGCGCCGTATTGCAGGGCGTCGAGCAGGAAGCCGAACTTCAGCTGCGCTTCTTCGGCGTCGATCTTCAGGGCGCGGAAGACCTTGCTCTGCACTTCTTCGCGGTGGATACGGATCGAGCCGCCGCCCATTTCCCAGCCGTTCAGGACCATGTCGTAGGCCTTGGCGATGCAGGCGCCCGGATTGGTTTCCAGCATGTCTTCATGGCCGTCTTTCGGGGCCGTGAACGGGTGGTGGGTCGCGGTCCAGCGGTTCGACTCTTCGTCGTGCTCGAACATCGGGAAGTCGATCACCCACAGCGGGCTCCAGGTGTCTTCGAACAGGCCGGCCTTCTTGCCGAATTCCGAGTGGCCGATTTTCACGCGCAGGGCGCCGATGGCGTCGTTGACGACCTTGGCTTTATCCGCACCGAAGAAGATCAGGTCGCCGTCCTGCGCGCCCGTCAGTTCCAGGATCTGGGCCAGCACCTCGTCCGAGATGTTTTTCACGATCGGCGACTGCAGGCCTTCGCGGCCCTTGGCCTTCTCGTTGACCTTGATGTAGGCCAGGCCCTTGGCGCCGTAGATGGCGACGAACTGGGTGTAGGCGTCGATTTCCGAACGCGGCATCGAGCCGCCTTGCGGCACGCGCAGGCCGACGACACGGCCGCCGGTCATGTTGGCGGCGCTGTTGAAAACCTTGAACTCGACCGACTTCATCAGCTCGGTCAGTTCGGTGAATTCCAGCTTGACGCGCATGTCCGGCTTGTCCGAGCCGTACATGCCCATGGCGGTGGCGAAGTCCATGACCGGGAACGGGTTCGGCAGCTCGATGTCGGCGGCGTTCTTGAAGACGACACGCATCATGTCTTCGAACAGGTCACGGATTTCCTGTTCGGTCAGGAAGGAGGTTTCGCAGTCGATCTGCGTGAATTCCGGCTGGCGGTCGGCGCGCAGGTCTTCGTCGCGGAAGCACTTGGTGATCTGGTAGTAACGGTCGAAGTTGGCGACCATCAGCAGCTGCTTGAACAGCTGCGGCGACTGCGGCAGCGCGAAGAAGTTGCCCGGGTTGACGCGCGAAGGGACCAGATAGTCGCGCGCGCCTTCCGGGGTCGACTTGGTCAGCATCGGGGTCTCGATGTCGATGAAGCCCAGGTTGTCGAGGTATTTACGCACTTCCATCGACACTTTATAACGCAGGCGCAGGTTGCGCTGCATCTGGCCGCGGCGCAGGTCGAGCACGCGGTGGGTCAGGCGGGTCGTTTCCGACAGGTTGTCGTCGTCCAGCTGGAATGGCACCGGCACCGAGGCGTTCAGCACTTCGACCGAGGTGGCGTTGATTTCGATCTTGCCCGACTTCAGGTTGGCATTGGCGGTTCCTTCCAGGCGGTTGGTCACGGTGCCGGTGATGCGCAGGCAGTACTCGTTGCGCACGTGCTCGGCGGCCTTGAACACATCGGCATTGTCCGGATGGCAGACGACCTGCACCAGGCCTTCGCGGTCGCGCAGGTCGATGAAGATGACGCCACCGTGGTCGCGGCGGCGGTGTACCCAGCCGCACAGGCTGACGGTTTGGCCCAGCAGTTCTTCGGTGACGAGGCCGCAATAGTTGGTACGCATGGAGGACATATTTTCTCTATTCCAAGTTGGTGTATCGGTTGCCGCCAGCAGCGGCTTTGATTTTGCTTATTGTAGTCCGCTCGGGAGGCTTATTCGGGTGCTACCACGCCCATCGACACGATGTACTTCAGCGCAGCATCGACCGTCATGTTCAGCTCGACGACTTTGCTGCGTTCCATCATCAGGAAAAAGCCCGAGGTCGGGTTCGGGGTGGTCGGCACGTAGACGCTGACGTACTCGCCGACCAGGTGATTCTTGACGTCGCCGCCGGGAATGCCGGTGAGGAAGGCGATCGTCCAGGAATCGGCGTGCGGATACGGGATCAGCACGGCCTGGCGGAAGGCGTTGCCGGAAGACGAAAACAGGGTATCGGACACCTGCTTCACGCTGCCGTAGAGCGAGCTGACGACCGGGATGCGTTTCAGCAGCCGTTCGCCGATGCGCACGATGTACTTGCCGACCAGGTTATTCGTCAGCAGGCCGGTGACGAAGACGATCGCCAGCGTCAGGATCGCCCCGATACCGGGGATGTCGAAGCCGATCAGGGTGCGCGGCTGCCAGCGCTGCGGTACGAACATCAGCGACTGGTCGAGGGTGCCGATGACCATGCTCAGCACCCAGGCGGTGATCGCCAGGGGCACGAGGATCAGTAAGCCGGTCAGGAAATATTTGCGCATCGAATTCTCATTATTCTTATTGCTGCGGCGCGGGGCCGCAGGGTGGCGTCAGGACGCGCTCGGCTCGCTCTTCGCAGGCGTTGCCGGTGCCGGGGTAGCGGCCGCGCTGCTGCCGGTCGAGGCGCTTTCCGCAGCCGGGGCGGCGGTCGCTGCACCGGCGGCAGGCGCGGTGCCGGTAGGCGGCGCTTTGCCGCCGCGGAAGTCGGTGACATACCAGCCGGTGCCCTTGAGCTGGAAACCGGCGGCGGTGACCTGCTTCTTGAACGCATCCTTGCCGCACGACAGGCAGGTCGTCAGGACCGGGTCGGAAATTTTTTGCAGTACATCTTTGGAAAAACCGCATTCATCGCAGCGGTAAGCGTAAATCGGCATTGTGATACTCCGCAAAAATCTTCAAAACCCTGAATTATAAAGGTTTTAGCGGGCTCTGACGGATTGATGGCCCCGCCGGGCATACACTGGATTGCCCACGAAAGCAGCAACTCCGCGAACTGTTGTTTTTAATCAGCATTTCAGCCAATTCATTTGCCCAAAATCAACTCAGCTGTTTAAATAGCATCTTCGACAGCGCAAGCTGCCGCCGGGCGTCAAGCCAGCGGGACTAGGTCCAAGAAACAGAAGTTGGCGCGATGTCTCATCGCCGCCTGGCCGTACAAGAATGCTGCAGTTACCAGCCCGCGTATGCGGGCATTTTTTTTGCCTTGCTTACCGGGCTGTGCATGCGTTGTACCGCGTGGGC
Organism: Massilia sp. LXY-5; assembly: GCF_059801075.1. Classification (NCBI taxonomy): domain Bacteria; kingdom Pseudomonadati; phylum Pseudomonadota; class Betaproteobacteria; order Burkholderiales; family Oxalobacteraceae; genus Massilia; species Massilia sp. LXY-5. The sequence continues at coordinate 107,712 of NZ_JBNNEH010000007.1, read as the reverse complement.
ACGGAGTGCCCACCCTACAAGGGCGAGGCCGCGAAGTTGTAGGGTGGGCACCCTGTGCCCACGCGGTCACACTCAACGCCGGCGCCACACCATCCAGCGCTCCTGTCCGGCAAAGACGGGCAGCGAATCGACGACCTCCCCTTCTTCCACCAGTTCGAAATCGGGCGCTAATAAAGCTTCCAGCTCCGTGCGCGCGATGCCGAACGGCGGTCCCTTCGGAGAGTGGCCGAAAAAGAAGAAGCCGGCCAGCTCCCCGCCCGGCGCCAGCAGGTCGGCCCAGCGCGCCGCCACGTGCGGCCGCATGGCGGGCGGCAGTGCGCACAGGAATGCACGCTCGTAGATCAGGTCGAGCGGACGCGCCGCCTGCCAGGCGAAGAAATCGGCTTCCACCACGCGCGGCGCCCAGGGCCCGACCAGCCGCCGTGCGCGCAGCACGGCGGCCGGCGAGAAATCGATGGCGGTGGCTTCCCACCCGGCTTCGGAAAAACAGACAAGTTCGTAGCCATTGCCGCAGCCGGGGATCAGCACCGTGCGCGGCGTCTTGTTGCGCCCCACGAAATCGCGCAGCGCCTGCGGCACCCCGCCCAGATCCCAGGGCGTGAATGCGCCTTCAAACCGTTCGTCCCAGAAGTCCGGGCTCAGCGGATCGCGGCTTTTAAAAGTCGGAATGTCAGAGGTGCTGGCCATAGCGCGCGAACAGGGCGGCGAAGATGATGCCCGATGCAATGCCCCCGGCCAGCCAGGCGACAAAGCCGATCAGGCGGTTGGTGCGGCGCTGTTCCAGCACCAGCATGGTCAACAGATCCTGGGTGGCCGCGTGCGGTTGCGCATGCTGTTCGAGCGCGCGGTGCGCCAGGCGCGGCAGTTGCGGGAAGATGTGGGCGTAGCGCGGCGCCTCGGCTTTTAAACGCTCGACCAGGCCGCGCCAGCCGACCTGCTCGCCCATCCAGCGCTCCAGATACGGCTTCGCGGTCTTCCACAGGTCGAGGTCCGGGTCGAGCTGGCGGCCGAGTCCCTCGATGTTGAGCAGGGTCTTTTGCAGCAGCACCAGCTGCGGCTGGACCTCGACATTGAAGCGGCGCGAGGTCTGGAACAGGCGCAGCAGGATCTGGCCGAAGGAAATGTCCTTCAATGGACGGTCGAAGATCGGCTCGCAGCAGGCGCGCACGGCCGATTCGAGTTCGTCGACGCGGGTATTGCGCGGCGCCCAGCCCGATTCGATGTGGGCCTCGGCCACCCGCTTGTAGTCGCGCCGGAAGAAGGCGAGGAAATTCTGCGACAGGTAATCCTTGTCGAAATCGTTCAGCGTGCCGACGATGCCGAAGTCGAGCGCGATGTAGCGGCCGAAGGTGGCCGGATCGATGGACACCAGAATGTTGCCGGGATGCATGTCCGCATGAAAAAAGCCGTCCCGAAAAACTTGCGTGAAAAAGATTTCGACGCCGTCGCTCGACAGCTTTTTCAGGTCGACCCCTTCGGCCGCCAGGCGGTCGATCTGCGACACCGGGATGCCGTTCATGCGCTCCATGACGATCACGCTGCTGGAGCAATAGTCCCAGTACATTTCCGGGACCATCAGCAATTCCGAATCCGCGAAATTGCGGCGCAGCTGGGCGGCGTTGGCGGCCTCGCGCATCAAGTCGAGTTCGTCGTGCAGGTATTTGTCGAACTCGGCCACGACTTCGCGCGGTTTGAGCCTGCGGCTTTCGGCCCAGACGCGCTCGATCAGGCCGGTCGCCATGTACATCAGCGCGATGTCTTCGTCGATGGTCTTCTTCATGCCGGGACGCAGCACCTTGATCGCCACTTCCTTGCCGTTCTTGAGGGTCGCGAAGTGGACCTGGGCGATCGAGGCCGAGGCGACCGGAACCGGATCGAAACTGGCAAACAATTGATCGGGATGCGCGCCGAGCGAGGCCGTGATCTGGGCGATGGCCTGGTCGGATGGGAAGGGTGGGACCCGGTCCTGCAGCCGCGACAATTCGTCCGCGATATCGGGCGGCATCAGGTCGCGCCGGGTCGACAGCACCTGGCCGAATTTAATGAAAATCGGCCCGAGTTCCTCGAGGGCGAGGCGCAGTCGGATCGCGCGCGGGGTGGTGATCCGTTTGCGCCAGAAGAACATTCCGCTGACGAAGCGCGCGGTGCGCGGCGCGTCGAAGCCGGACATTGCAATTTCATCGAGGCCGTACTTGGTTGCGACCGTGAAGATTTTAAGCAGGCGCAGGAATTTCAATATCATCAGCTGTCCAGGGTGGGGTCCCCGCTCGGGCGGGTTGTCGGAATGGGGGCTTGCTTGAGCAGTTGTTCCAGCCGGGCAACGCGCTTGGCCGTGCGTTCGACATCGTCGCGCAGGCGCACCACGTCGGCACCGAAGGCATCGACCTCGCCAGGACGGATCAGCACCGGCCGTTCCTCGACCAGGAACTCGGCCAGGTTCTCGGCCAGGCGCCGTCCGGTTGCATTCACGTTGGCAAAGGCACTGCGGGCGCCGCCGGCCAGGCGGTTCGCGCCGATCGGGCCGAACAGGCGCTCCAGGTCATGCTCGGGCTCCCAGCGCAAGCTGCGGCTGAGCTGGGAAATCGTGTTGGCGAACTCGGCATCGCCCTCGATGCGCACATAGGAAAAGGCGCGCTCGCGGTTCTGCGCGATCAGGGGCAGGTCGGCCAGCTTGACGTGGATGGTGACGTTCGGCACCGCATCAGGGAGCCCCGCTTCGAGCAGGCCGTCGGCGCCCACGCGCAGGCGCAATGCCAGATGGCCGGTATCGATGACGGCGATCTTGCCGGCATGGCGCTGCAGGGACGCGCGTGCCCAGGCCTCGTCAGCCAGCAAGTGGTTGATCGTGGCGACGGCGGAGGCGCTCAAGGCGCGTTGCGGCGACAAAAATAAGGGGCTCGGTGACATAAAATGGGTCGCTAAAAAACAAAACCGCCCGTTGTGACGCGGGCGGCTTCGATCTTACCAGTTTGCCGGGGACAAACCCGGGCGCACGGGAAACTTTACAGAAATCACGCCAGCTGCTGGATACCAGCCAACACCCAACCAGTATTGCCCGACAGCGGCTTTTCCATGTTCCAGACTTCGGCCATGGGCTCGGCCGGCGCGTTCGGGGCGGTGCGGATCATGGCGTTGAACTGGACGCTGGCCAGGTAGTCGGTGGCCGTCGTTTCGATACCGAGCAGCTGGGCCTCGATCGAGACGACATCCGTGAAATCGGCATTCGCGCCGCGTTCGGCGATCTGCATTTTCAGTTCGGCGAACACTTCCGGCGTCGTGAATTCGCGCAGGTCGGCAACATCACCCTTGTCCCAAGCGGCCTGCATCCGGATGAAGGAGGATTTCGCATGGCGCAGGAAGGCCTCGGTGTCGAAGTCGGCCGGCACGCCCCACGGGGTGTGGGCGGCAGGGCCGGCCTTGTTCAGCGAGACCCCCGCCGATGGCTGTGCATTGCCGAAGGACTGAGGCTGCGACTGAGGCTGGTATGGCTGCTGCAGGCCCGAACCGATTTCCGGCGTCATGCCGGCCGGCACCGGCTGGTTGAAACCGCCGCCCTGGAACTGGGCATTGGCCGGCGTGTCCTTGCGGCGGAACATGCGGACGATGAACATCACGGCAAAGGCGAGCAGGGCCAGCATCAGGAGGGTCGACAGCATCGAGGCCATCGCGCCGCCGATACCGAGGTGCGAGAACAGCGCGCCCAGGCCGAGGCCGAGCAGCGCGCCGCCCAGCAGGCCTTTCCACATGCTCGGACGCTGCGGCTGCATGCCGCGCGCACCGGCGGCACCGGCCATCGGCGCGGCCGGCGCAGGCTGGGCAGCCTGGCGATTCATCGGCGTCATCGGCGCAGGTGCCGGGGCCGGCATCTGGCGCACGGTCTGCGACTGGCGGCCGATCGAACGGCGCCCGCCCATCGGACGCGCAATCGCCTCGGAAATCATGGCGGTAGCGGTCAGCGCCAGCACCATCGTGACCAGGAATTTTTTCATGCGAATGTCCCCTTAAAGTTTGATACCGGTGTGCAGTGCCGCCACACCCGCCGTCAGGTTGAAGTACTGCACGCGCTCCAGCCCTGCCGTTTCCATCATGCCCTTCAGCGTTTCCTGGTCCGGGTGCATGCGGATCGATTCGGCCAGGTAACGGTAGCTTTCGCTGTCGCCTGCGATGCGCTGACCCAGCCATGGCAGCACCGAGAACGAATACACGTCGTACGGCTTTTGCAGCGGCGCCGCCACTTTCGAGAACTCCAGCACCAGCAGCTTGCCGCCCGGTTTCAGGACGCGGCGCATTTCCGCCAGCGCCTGGTCCTTGTGCGTCATGTTGCGCAGGCCAAAGGCAACGCTGACCCGGTCGAAATAATTGTCCGGGAAAGGCAGCTTTTCGGCGTCACACAGCAAGGTGGGGGTGACCAGACCCTTATTCAATAGACGGTCGCGGCCCACGCGCAGCATCGACTCGTTGATGTCGGTGAGCCAGACTTCCCCGCTCGGCCCCGCCTGCTTCGCGAAAGCCTTCGACAAGTCGCCGGTACCGCCGGCGATGTCGAGCACCTTGAAGCCCGGACGCACGCCCGCCTGGGCAATGGTAAAAGTCTTCCAGAGCCGGTGCAGGCCGCCGGACATGAGGTCGTTCATCACGTCGTATTTCGATGCGACCGAATGGAATACCTTGGCGACCTCGTGGACCTTCTCGTCCTCGGAAACGGTTTTATAGCCGAAATGGGTTTGGTTGGTCATAGGGCGTTGGCTGTTTGATCTTGCCACATTATACAAGCGCGCCCGCCATGGGGCGCCCGCCGCGGCCGCGGGTGGGCGCAAGCATTGGTGCGACAGCACATTGTTAGCTCTTGTATAATCTCTCCCCTCACCTTTTTTTCCTATTGGCAACAATAATTTCATGCGAACCAGGACCCGTTTCCTGCTGCTTGTGCTGTCGATCCTGGTTCCTTCCTTCATTGCGGCGGCGCTCGCCGTCGCCTATGTCTACCACGACGCCCAGCAAGCGCAGAACCGCAGCATGGCCGAGACCGCGCGTGCGATGGCGCTGCTGATCGACAACGAAATCGGCACCCGGGAAACGCTACTGCGCGCACTGGCCGGCTCCCCGGCCCTGCAGGACGGCCGCCTTGACACCTTCCACGAACACGCGCGCCGGGTCGCGCCCCCGCCGGCCTCGGCGGTGGTGCTGTTCGACCTCGACGGCCGTCCCCTGCTCAACAGCCGCCTGTCCTACGGCGAGCCGCTGCCGCTGCGCGGCGCATCGAATATCGGCCAGCTGATGGGGCGCTACGGCGCCGACCGCACCCTGGTCTCCGACCTGTTCAGGTCGAAACTGACGGGGCGTTACGATTTCGCGGTGCAGGTGCCGGTCAAGTCGGGCGAGCGCATCCGCTACCTGCTGTCCGTGGGGGTCAACGCCGGCACGCTGGACCGCCGGCTGCAGCGCCAGCGCCTGCCGCAGGCCTGGCTCGCCACCATCGTCGACCGCAACGGCATCGTCGTCGCCCGTTCGCGCACGCCGGAACTGTATGTGGGCAAGCCGGTGCGTGCGGCCACGCTGGAGCGCCTGGCGCGCCCGGGCGACCAGATGTTCGAATCGCGCTCGCTCGACGGCGTCGAATCGCGCGTGTTCGCCAGCACCGTGCCGGCATCCGACTGGAAAATCCTGCTCAGCGTCCCGCGCAGCGAGTTGCGGGAAGCGCCGCTGCGCGCGGCCGCCCTGCTCGGCGGCGTCATGGCGCTGCTGCTGATCGCGGGCCTGGTCGCCGCCCGCCGTTTCGCCAACCGCGCCATCGCCCCGATCGAAGCGCTCGGACAGAGTGCGAAAGCGCTCGGCGACGGCGCCGAGGTGCGCTACGCCGCCGCCGGCTGGGCCGAGCTCGACAGCGTGGCGCAGCACCTGGCCGAGGCCAGCACCCGCATCCGTCATGGCCAGACGGAGATGGAAGCGCGCGTCGCCGCCGCGATCGCCGCCACCGAGCGCGCCCAGAGCGCGCTCCTGAAGAACCAGAAGCTGGAAGCGCTCGGACGCCTCACCGGCGGCATCGCCCACGAGTACAACAACCTGCTGCAGACGCTCACCACGGCGCTGCAACTGGCCGCCTTCTCCACGCGCGAGGAAAAGGTCAAGGGCCTGATCCAGACCTGCCAGCGCACGGTGGCGCGCGCCACCACCCTTACCGGCCAGCTCGGTTCCTTCGGCCGCCTGCAGGAAGCGCGCCTGATCACGGTCGACGTCTGCGAGCAGCTGCGCAGCGCCGTCCAGCTGATGAAGGGTTCGCTGCGCGGCGACGTCGCGGTCGAGGTGCATTGCGAGGATGGCGTCTGGCCGGTGACGCTCGAGCCGCTGCAGTTCGACGTGGCCTTGCTGAACCTGGCCCTGAACGCGCGCGACGCCATGCCGAACGGCGGCTTGCTGCGCCTGGAAGCGCGCAACATCAGCATCGACGGCGCCCACGACAGCCTGGCCCGGGGCGACTACGTCCAGGTCAGCATGGTCGACAGCGGCAGCGGCATGACGCCCGCGGTCATGGCACGCGCCCTCGACCCCTTCTTCACGACGAAACCGCCGGGCCAGGGAACGGGCCTGGGCCTGCCGCAGGCCTATGCTTTCGCCACCCAGGCCGGCGGTACGCTCACCCTCGACAGCATTCCCGGCATCGGCACCCGCGTCGACCTTTACCTGGCGCGCGCCCGCGCGGACGTGGCGGCCGCTCCCGGGATCGACGAGCGCGCGGCTCCGGCGCAGGGCAGCGGCACCATCCTGTTCGTGGAAGACGATAACCTGGTGCGCGAAGCGGTCATGCGCGCCTTGACCGAGAGCGGTTTCGAGGTGATGACGGCCGAGGACGGCGAAGCGGCCCTGCGCCTGCTCGAAGGCGGCCCGCGTCCGGACGCCGTGTTTTCCGACATCGTCATGCCGGGCCAGGTCAGCGGCGTCGACCTGGCCGGCATCCTGCGCCAGCGCTATCCGGGCCTGCCGGTCATCCTCGCCACCGGCTACACCGAACAGCAGGTCGACGTGCCCGGCGTGCAGGTACTGGCCAAACCGTATGCGATCGAACAGCTGGTGGCTGTGCTGTCAAAAGCGACGGCGAAGGCCTGATTCGCTGAGTTCCGACAACGTTCCTTGCGTAGTTGCATTAATTCACGCGCTAAGCACGGATGGCCTGTCGTTTCTCGCCAACTGGACCTTAAATACGGCATTTAATTGTGCTTCACACGCGCGAAACTGTGCCTATAATAATATCGCTTTGTTAAGACAGTCGCTGGTGGTCATTCGTGGTTTCCCGACAAGCCGAAACAAGGCACATTAAAATAACTTTTGGGGAATTAAAATGACGACTGGCACTGTTAAGTGGTTCAACGATGCAAAAGGTTTTGGTTTCATCACGCCTGACGGCGGCGGTGAAGACCTGTTCGCGCACTTCTCGGCAATCAACACCCCGGGCTTCAAGTCCCTGGCCGAAAACCAGCGCGTGAGCTTCGAGATCACCACCGGCCCGAAGGGCAAACAAGCTGCCAACATCCAGCCACAGTGATGTTCGGATCGCGCGGCCCCGGCTGACGCGGTGTCGACAATAAAAAAGCGCCTTCGCAGGCGCTTTTTTTATGGCTGAGGCCGGCGTGGCCTAATGGCTGTGCCCGCTGCCGCAGACGCCGCCGCGCACCAGCGCACCCGGCAGTACCGTGCCCGGCTCGCGGCCGCTATCTCCCTCGAAGCCGGCCGCGTGCAGGCGGTTCAGATAGTCCTGCCACAGGGCATCGTGCTCATTGCCCAGCTTGTACAAATAATCCCAGGTAAAGATGCCGCTCTCGTGGCCGTCGGTGAACAGCGGTTTGACGGCGTAGTTGCCGACCGGCTCGACACCCTTGATGCCGACCTCGCGCTTGCCCACTTGCAGGGTTTCCTGGCCGGGGCCGTGCCCCTTCACTTCGGCCGACGGCGAGTAGACGCGCATCAGTTCGAAAGGAATCGAGAAGGCGCGGCCGTCGTCAAAGGCGATGTCGAGCAGGCGGGACTTCTGGTGGACGGTCAGTTCGGTTGGAATCGGCATGATTTTTTAAACTTTGTTAAACCGCCGCGCGATCGCGTCGGCCAATTGCGGCAACAATGCGCGCCGTGCATCGAGCACGGCGGCATCCGTTTCGCGCACCGCCGCCGCCCACACGGGAGCAGGGAAGTGCGCATCGTCAGTGTAGCGCGGGATCACATGCCAGTGCAGGTGCGGTACGACATTGCCCAGGCTTGCGACGTTGATTTTAGAAGGCGCCATCACCTCGCGGATCGCCTCTTCCACTTCATGGACCGCTTCGTTGAGCAGCAGCCGGTCCGCGCGTGACAGGTCGCTCATCTCGCGCACGTGCTTGCGCCAGATGACCCGGCAGAAGCCCGGATAATTGGCGTCGTCGACGATGATGACCGCGAACTTGTCGTTCGCGGCAACGGTCGGCACGCTCAATGCGCACAGCTCGCAGGCCTGCTCAGTCGTCATACCAGCACCCGCTCGATGCCGCCATTGTTGGCGCGCGCGACGTAATCCGGCAGCCAGTTCTCGCCCAGCAGGTGCTTCGCGATCTCGACGACGATGTAGTCGCTCGACGTGTTCGCATCATTGTTGTAGCGCGACAGGCCCTGCAGGCAGGACGGGCAGCTGGTCAGGATCTTGACTTCGCCCTCGAAGCCGTCTTCGCGCAGTTTCGCCGCACCCTTCTCCATCTCGCTCTCCTTGCGGTAGCGGACCTGGGTCGCGATGTCCGGACGCGACACGGCAAAGGTGCCGGACTCGCCGCAGCAGCGGTCGTTCTTTTCGATTTTCACGTTGTCGAAGGTGGAGACCAGCTCGTTCACGGTCTTGACCGCATCCTGGATCTTCATCGGCGTGTGGCAAGGGTCGTGGTACATGTAGCGCGTGCCCTCGACTCCTTCGAGCTTGACGCCCTTCTCCAGCAGGTATTCATGGATGTCCATGATGCGGCAGCCCGGGAAGATCTTGTCGAACTCATAGGTCGCCAGCTGGTCGTAACAGGTGCCGCACGAGACCAGCACCGTCTTGATGTCGAGGTAGTTCAGGGTGTTCGCCATGCGGTGGAACAGCACCCGGTTATCCGTCATCATCTTGTCGGCCTTGTCGTACTGGCCGGCGCCGCGCTGCGGATAGCCGCAGCACAGGTAACCCGGCGGCAGCACGGTCTGTACGCCCACTTCCCACAACATCGCTTGCGTTGCGAGACCGACCTGCGAGAACAGGCGCTCGGAACCGCAGCCCGGGAAGTAGAACACCGCTTCGCTGTCGGCATTGGTCGCCTTCGGGTTGCGGATGATCGGGATGACTTTATCGTCCTCGATATCGAGCAGCGCGCGCGCCGTCTTCTTCGGCAGGTTCCCCGGCATCTTCTTGTTGATGAAGTGGATCACCTGCTCGCGCACCGGCGCTTTACCGGTGGTCGGTGGCGGTGCGGCGGTCTGCTCCTTCGCGAATTTCTTGAGGATGCTGTTACCCAGGCGCTGGGCCTTGTAACCGACGCCGACCATGGCCGCGCGGGTGGCGTTGATCGTGGTCGGATCGGTCGCGTTCAGGAAGAACATGGCGGCGCGATTGGCCGGTTTGAAGCTGCGCTTGTCCATCTTGCGCAGCAGGTTACGCATGTTCATCGAGACGTCGCCGAAGTCGATGTTGACCGGGCATGGCGTCACGCACTTATGGCACACGGTGCAGTGGTCGGACACGTCCTCGAACTCTTCCCAGTGGCGGATCGAGACGCCGCGGCGGGTCTGTTCTTCGTAGAGGAAGGCTTCGATCAGGGCCGAGGTCGCGAGGATCTTGTCGCGCGGCGAGTACAGCAAATTCGACTGCGGCACGTGGGTCGTGCAGACCGGCTTGCATTTGCCGCAGCGCAGGCAGTCCTTGATCGAATTGGCGATCTCGCCGATGTCGCTCTGCTGCATGATCAGCGATTCGTGGCCCATCAGGCCGAAAGACGGCGTGTAGGCGTTGCGCAGGTCGGCGTGGGCTTCTTTCAGATTGAGCAGCTTGCCCTTGTTGAAGCGGCCCTCCGGGTCGACGCGCAGTTTGTAGTCGCGGAATTCCTGGATCTCGTCGTCCGTCAGGAATTCGAGCTTGGTGATGCCGATGCCGTGTTCGCCCGAAATCACCCCATCCAATGAACGCGCCAGCTTCATGATGCGCTCGACGGCTTTATGGGCGTCCTGCAGCATCGCGTAGTCGTCCGAGTTCACCGGCAGGTTCGTGTGCACGTTGCCGTCGCCGGCGTGCATGTGCAGGGCCACGAAGACGCGCGAGCGTAATACCCGCTTGTGGATCGCGGTCGTCTCGTCGAGGATGCATTTGTAGGCCGCGCCATTGAAAATCTGGCGCAGCGGCGCGCGCAGGTCCTGCTTCCAGGAGATGCGCAGCGTGTGGTCCTGCACCACGTCGAACAGGGTCGCATCCGGCTGGTTGCCGATGCGCAGGTCGAAGGTGCTCGACAGGTGGCCGAGGCCCAGTTCATCGAGCTGGTGGTGCACATCGACCAGGCGCTGGTCGAGGTTGGCCAGCACATAGTTCCAGCGCGCCTGCACGGCTTCGACCAGGGCCACGGCCTGCTCCGGACGGTCGCCCATGATCTCGTCGCGCGCGACCGTGTCGCCGGTGGCGTCGTCGCTCTTCTCGAGCGGCAGGTGGCCGCCGGACAGATAGGTATGCAGTTCGCCGGCCAGCTGCAGTTTGTTTTTGATCGACAGCTCGACGTTGATGCGCTCGATGCCGTCGGTGTACTCGCCCATCCGGTTCAGCGGAATGACGACGTCCTCGTTGATTTTAAAGGCGTTGGTGTGGCGGGCAATCGCCGCGGTGCGGGCGCGATCGAGCCAGAATTTTTTGCGGGCTTCGGCGCTGACGGCCACAAAACCTTCGCCGACGCGGGTGTTCGCGATGCGCACCACTTCCGAGGCGGCCATGGCGACGGCGTTCTCGTCGTCGCCAACGATATCTCCAAATAACGCCATTTTCGGCAGCGTGCCGCGCTTCGATTTGGTGGCATACCCGACCGCGCGCAGGTAGCGTTCGTCCAGGTGCTCCAGGCCGGCGAGACGCAGGGTCTCGAATTCAGGCTTGCCGTTTTTCGGCAGCGAATCGAGGTAGTCCTTGATCTCGACGATCGACGGAATCGCATCGCGCGCCTGGCCGAAGAATTCCAGCGCCACGGTGCGCGTAAACTTCGGCATCTTGTGCAGGATCCAGCGCCCCGAGGTGATCAAACCATCGGTGCCCTCTTTCTGGATGCCCGGCAGGCCCGAGAGGAATTTGTCGGTGACGTCCTTACCCAAGCCCTCCTTGCGGAACTTGCGGCCCTCGATGGTCAGCGTCTCGGTGCGGAAGGGTGCGCCCTTCGGCGCGCCCTTTACTGCCGGGTGGGTCCATTCCAGTTTAAAGACGGCGGTCGGGGCGTCGTGGATCTTGCCCAGGTTGTGTTCCAGGCGCGTGACTTCCAGCCAGTCGCCGTTCGGGTCGACCATGCGCCACGAGGCCAGGTTATCCAGCGCCGTGCCCCACAGGACGGCCTTCTTGCCACCCGCGTTCATCGCGATATTGCCGCCGATGCAGGACGCGTGGGCCGAGGTCGGGTCGACCGCGAACACGAAGCCGGCCTTCTCGGCCGCCTGCGAGACGCGCTGGGTGACGACGCCGGCGCCGGTATGGATGGTCGCGTACTCGCGGTCCACGCCGGGCAGGCGCGTCATCTCGACTTCGCCCAGGCCGATCAGCTTTTCCGTGTTGATCACGGCCGACATGGCGGTCAGGGGAATGGCGCCGCCGGTGTAGCCGGTGCCGCCGCCGCGCGGGATGATGGTCAGCCCGAGTTCGATGCAGCCTTTCACCAGGCCCGCCATCTCTTCCTCGCTGTCCGGGACCAGCACCAGGAACGGGTATTCGACGCGCCAGTCGGTGGCGTCGGTGACGTGCGACACGCGGTGCATGCCGTCGAAGCGGATATTGCGTTTATCGGTATAGGCGCCGAGGACGGATTTCGCCTTCTTGCGCAGGTCGTACATGTCGCGGAACTCGCGGCCGAAGTCGTCGACGGCCTTGCGCGCGGCGGCCAGCAGCTGCTCGACGGCGGCGCTGCGCGCGGCCACCGCTGCGGCATCGCCACCGTCCGTCGTGTCGACCGTCAGGCGGCGTTTATCGACTTCGGCCAGGCGGTGATGCAGGGCGTCGATCAGCTTCTGGCGGCGCTTCGGGTTGTCCAGCATGTCGTCCTGCAGGTAGGGATTTCTCCGTACCACCCAGATGTCGCCCAGCACCTCGTAGAGCATGCGCGCGGAGCGCCCGGTCTGGCGTGCGCCGCGCAGCTGGTCGAGCAGCTCCCACGATGCTTCGCCGAGCAGGCGGATCACGATTTCGCGGTCCGAGAACGAGGTGTAGTTATAAGGAATTTCGCGCAGGCGCGCCGGTGCGTTATCGGCGAGCAGGGTCTGGATGTTGACTGGGGCGTTCATGGATGAGATCGATGTTTGGACTGGCCCGAAGGACAATCATTTTAGCTTATTGCGCCGCACAACGCTGGGCCGAGACAATTTCCTGCCGAGGTGGGAAGCAACAAAATGCGTATAGACGACTTCGAACGCAAATTAGATTCGCAAAAACATCCTCTCAGGCATCGAAAGTAAGCCTGCGAGCCGGATCAGCCGGTGAAGCGCGTCATCATGTCCCCCACCCTGCGCCAGGCGTCGTCCGGCACATACAGCAGCACCGCCGTCATGGTGAGATATCTCCCGAACTTCCCGATCGCCATGTACATCACGGAGGACCAGAACGGCAAATGCAGCCAGCCGGCCAGCGTACAGAGCGGATCGCCGATTCCCGGCACCCAGGACAGCAGCATGGTTTTCGAGCCGTACTTCGCCAGCCAGCCGAACCAGCGGCTCTGGCGTTCGCGGGCAAAGGCGATCTTGGCCCGATAGCCGATCAGGTAGTCGACCGCACCGCCCAGGGTGTTGCCGATGGTGGCGACGATGATCGCCGGCCAGAACATGGCCTCGTTCGCCTTCACGACGGCGAATACGGCCGGCTCGGAACCGAGCGGCACCAGGGTGGCGGAGACGAATGCGATGAGAAAGACCGACGTGAGCCCGACTGTGGGAGCGGCGAGGACCTTGAGCAGCCAGAGGACAGCGGTTTCGATCATCAGTGAAGGTTCGGCAATTGGAGAGGTCCATTATAATAAGGAAAACACATCGCCCCGACACGATACGCCGTGCCCGCTACCCGGGAGGGCGTGTCGCACTGCAGCTTAGGTCACCCGCCAAGGTTTTCAGTCTCGCGTCACAGGAACCAGGATACTGGCCACGCACTCTCCTTTCTTGATCATGACAACCGACTATTTGAAAAAAATCCTGACCGCGCGCGTCTACGACGTCGCCCAGGAAACGCCGCTCGAACTCGCGCCCACCCTGTCGCAGCGCTTCGGCAACCGCATCTATTTCAAGCGCGAAGACATGCAGAGCGTGTTCAGTTTTAAACTGCGCGGCGCCTACAACAAGATGGCGCACCTGTCGCAGGAGGCCCTGAAGCGCGGCGTGATCTGCGCCTCGGCCGGCAACCACGCGCAAGGCGTGGCCCTGTCCGCCGCCCGCCTCGGCTGCCGTGCGCTAATCGTGATGCCGACCACGACACCGCAGGTGAAAATCGACGCGGTCAAATCGCGCGGCGGCAATGCGGTCGAGGTCGTGCTGCACGGCGACTCCTACACCGACGCCTACAACCACGCGATCACGCTCGAGCGCGAGCAGAAGCTGACCTTCGTCCACCCCTTCGACGACCCGGACGTGATTGCCGGCCAGGGCACGATCGGCATGGAGATCCTGCGCCAGCATTCGAGCCCGATCCACGCGATCTTCGTCGCCATCGGCGGCGGCGGCCTGATCTCGGGCATCGGCGCTTATGTGAAAGCGGTGCGCCCGGACATCAAGATCATCGGCGTGCAGTCGATCGATTCGGACGCGATGGCGAAAAGTTTGAAGGCGGGCGAGCGCATCACGCTGCCCGACGTCGGCCTGTTCTCGGACGGCACCGCGGTGCGCCTGGTCGGCGAAGAGACCTTCCGCGTGGCGCAGCAAGTCGTGGACGAGATCATCCTGGTCGACACCGATGCGATCTGCGCCGCGATCCAGGACGTGTTCCAGGACACCCGTTCCATCCTGGAGCCGGCCGGCGCGCTGGCGATCGCAGGCGCCAAGGCCTATATCGAACGCTCGCAGATGGCGCGCCAGCCGGTGAAGAACGAGTCCCTGGTGGCGGTCGCCTGCGGCGCCAACATGAATTTCGATCGCCTGCGTTTCGTTGCCGAGCGCGCCGAGCTGGGCGAAGCGCGGGAGGCCGTGTTCGCGGTGACCATTCCCGAGCAGCGCGGCAGTTTCAAGCGTTTCTGCTCGCTGGTCGGTCCGCGCAACGTCACCGAGTTTACGTACCGGATCAGCGATGCGCGCCAGGCGCACGTGTTCGTGGGCGTGCAGGTCGGCAGCCGCGGCGAATCGAGCCTGCTGGCCCACACCTTCGAGCAGCACGATTTCGCCACGCTCGACCTCACCCACGACGAACTGGCCAAGCTGCACATCCGCCACCTGGTCGGCGGCAAAAGCGCACTGGCCCAGGACGAGCTGCTGTACCGCTTCGAATTCCCCGAGCGTCCGGGTGCGCTGATGCGCTTCCTCGACAGCATGGCGCCGAACTGGAATATCTCGCTGTTTCATTACCGGAACCAGGGGGGCGACGTGGGCCGCATCCTGGTCGGCCTGCAGGTGCCGAGCGGGGAGATGGACGAGTTCCGGCAGTTCCTGGCGACGCTGGGGTACCGGTATTGGGACGAGACGGCGAATCCGGTTTATAAACTGTTCTTGTGATTGCCTTGTGATAGCGGCCGGTGACACGTACGTAACGCGTGGGCTCGGAGAGCCCACCCTACGTTACGCCACAGCTGCGGGCGTTGTCGTTGACCGCTGCGCACCGTCGTAACGCGTGGGCTCGGGGAGCCCACCCTACGTTACGCCACAGCCGCGGGCGTTGTACGTTGACCGCTGCGCACCGTCGTAACGCGTGGGCTCGGGGAGCCCACCCTACGTTACGCCACGGCCGCGGGCGTTGTCGTTGACCGCTGCTCACCGTAGGGTGGGCTCTCCGAGCCCACGCGTCATGCGGCTGCCGCACCGCAGGCCAGACACACACCCATCCGCGGAAAGGTGTACGATACGCCGCTTTGCCGCCGCCGGGCCCATCGAGACGAGATCATGCACAACACCCCCGATCAATCGCCACTTGGAAAATCTTCCGCCTACCAGACCCAGTACGCACCGGAGCTGCTGTTCCCGATTCCGCGCCAGCAAAAGCGCGAGGAACTGGCGATCACCGGTACCTTGCCCTTCTTCGGCCTGGACATCTGGAATGCCTACGAATTGTCGTGGCTGAACATGCGCGGCAAGCCGCAGGTGGCGATCGCGACCATCAGCGCGCCGGCCGATTCGCCGAACATCGTCGAATCGAAGTCGTTCAAGCTCTACCTCAATTCCTTCAACCAGACGCGCGTGGCCGGTCCGGATGCCCTGTTGTCCCTGCTGCGCGAGGACTTGTCGAACGCCTTCGGTGCGCCGGTCCACATCACGCTGGTCGAGCCCGAGAATTTCGGCAAGCTCAAAATGGGCGAACTCGAAGGACTGTCGCTGGACCGCCTCGACATCGAAGTCGACGATTATTCGCCGGCGCCGCACCTGCTCACCGCCAATTTCGACGAGGCGCCGGTCGAGGAAACCCTAGTCTCGAACCTGCTGAAATCGAATTGCCTCGTCACCGGACAGCCGGACTGGGGCAGCGTGCAGATCGAGTATGCGGGTCCGCAAATCGACCAGGAAGGCCTGCTGCGCTACCTGATCGGCTTTCGCGAGCACAATGAATTCCACGAGCAGTGCGTCGAGCGCATCTTCATCGACATCCTGCGCCAGTGCAAACCGAGCAAGCTGGCGGTGTACGCGCGCTACACCCGCCGTGGCGGCCTCGACATCAATCCGTGGCGGGCGAATTTCAGCACCGGGCGGCCGCACAACCTGCGCGGCGCGCGCCAGTAAATCGGCGCCACGACCGTTGTACCTTTCCAGCCACAGAATCGACGGACAAACGATATTTTATTGTTACCTTCAGTATGCATAATTAATATGCAAAGACGGTGAAAAGACGGCGAACGCGCCGTCTTTCCTTCGATTCATTCAGCCACTACCACTTTTCGTTGCGGAAATTGCGCGTCCTCTTGTGAAAGCGCAAAGAGGGCTAAGACAAGGGTGGCTGAGAGGTCGAAAGAAACCGGCGACAGGCGTAGGATACCGACGCGAAATCGAATTACAGGGCCGGAAAACAGGCCTATAATTCCGCTCCGCAAGTCGGCCTTGGTGCCGCATTATGAAAAGCGTGAAATGACCAACCTCAGCAAAATCCTTTCCCTCGAAAACGTCCAGCTCGACATCGAAGTGTCGAGCAAGAAGCGCGCCTTTGAACAGGCCGGACTGATTTTCGAGAACAACTGCGGGATCGCACGTTCGACCGTCTCGGAGAACCTGTTCGCGCGCGAGCGCCTCGGTTCGACCGGCCTCGGCCATGGCGTCGCCGTGCCGCACGGACGCATCAAGGGCAGCAAGAGTTTGAAGCAGCCGATCGCCGCGTTTGTTCGCCTGGCCGCACCGATCCCCTTCGAATCGCCCGACGGCCAGCCGGTCAGCCTGCTGTTCTTCCTCCTGATTCCGGACCACGTGACGCAGCAGCACCTGGAAATCCTGTCGGAAATTGCCGAGCTGTTCTCGGACGAAGCGATCCGCACCGCCCTGGCCACCGATACCGATCCGCGCTCGATCCACGAACGCATTATCAACTGGCAACCTAGCTTGCAGGCCTTGGGTTAAACTCGTGGGGGAGTCCTCTCCGCCACGCGTTTAACCTTACCGATCTTGCCATGCTGCAGACTCCGCTCACCATCCAACGGCTGTACGACGACAACCGCGACAGCCTGCAACTGGGCTGGTTCGCCGGCTTTCCAGGGGGCGAGCGGCTGATCTCGGGCGACGTCGCCTCGGCCGCCGACCAGGTCGGCCACCTGAACCTGATCCACCCGGGCCGCATCCAGGTCTTCGGGCACCAGGAACTGAATTACTACCACCGCCTGAAATCGAGTTCGCGCAGCCACGTGATCGGCGAACTCATCGGCGGCGGGCCGCCGGCGCTGATCATCGCGCAAGGCCTGGAAACCCCGCCCGACATCCTTGCCATCTGCGACGAGCAGAACATCCCGCTGTTTTCGACCCCGCTGCCTGCGGCCCAGGTGATCGACTTCCTGCGCGTGTACCTGTCGAAAAAGCTGGCCCAGCGCGTGATCATGCACGGCGTCTTCATGGACGTGCTCGGCGTCGGCGTGCTGATCACGGGCGATTCCGGCCTCGGCAAAAGCGAGCTCGGTCTCGAGCTGATCTCGCGCTCGCACGGTCTGGTCGCCGACGATGCCGTCGAATTCTCGCGCATCGCCCCGAACATGATCGAGGGCCGCTGCCCGCCCCTGCTGCAGAACCTGCTGGAGGTGCGCGGCCTCGGCCTGCTCGACATCAAGGCGATCTTCGGCGAGACCGCGGTGCGCCGCAAGATGCGCCTGAAACTGATCGTGCACCTGGTAAAACGCGGCGTGCTCGACGAGGAAGTCGAGCGCCTGCCCTTCCATTTCCCGACCGAAGAAGTGCTGGGACTGCCGATCCGCAAGGTCGTCATTCCGGTGGCAGCCGGCCGCAACATCGCGGTGCTGCTCGAGGCCGCGGTGCGCAATACGATCCTGCAATTGCGCGGGATCGATACGCTGCAGGAGTTCATGGAGCGGCAACGACAAGCGATGAGCGGAGATTGAGTGTTGCCAAGGAGTCTGCCCTTGCAAGGGCAGACCGTTCCGCAGGCGCGGGACATGTCCCGCGAAACCCCTGCTCCACCAACGTCAGGCCATGAGCGGAGATTAGAGCGCTTGCTCTGCCCAAACGCGCCGCAACCCCCGTGCATTCGCTGCTAACGTTCACGATCGGAAGGTAATCGCTTTCAACCGGTCAAAATCGGGACGACCGGGGACAAAGTTGCTACGGTTGCGGTATCATCGCGCCATGCACATCGTTCTCATCACCGGTATCTCCGGATCGGGCAAATCGGTTGCCCTGAATGTTCTGGAAGACGCGGGTTACTACTGCGTCGACAACCTGCCGCCGGCCTTGCTGCCGCAGCTGGTGAAAGCCGTGTCGAGCGAAGGCACGGGCAAGCTCGCCGTCGCGGTCGATGCCCGCAGCTCGGAATCGCTGACCGAATTGCCGCTGACGGTGGCGCGGCTGAAAGAAGAAGGCCACCAGGTCAAGGTGCTGTTCCTGACCTCGAGCACCCATTCGCTGGTGGCGCGCTTCTCCGAAACGCGGCGCAGCCATCCGCTGTCGCACACGCTGCGCCCGGGCGAAAACCCGGCCTCGCGCCGCACGCTGATCGAATGCATCGCCGAGGAGCGTGAACGCCTCGGCGCGATCGAGCAGCTCGGTCACGTGATCGACACCTCCGAAGCATCGGCGAATAAACTGCGCGGCTGGATCAAGGAACTGGCCGAAGTCCAGCACGCACCGCTGACCCTGTTCTTCGAGTCCTTCGCCTTCAAGGTCGGCGTGCCGCTCGACGCCGACTTCGTGTTCGACGTGCGCGCCATCCCGAACCCGTATTACGACCTGGCGCTGCGCCCGCTGACCGGCAAGGACGCCCCCGTGATCGCCTTCCTCGAGGCCCAGCCGAGCGCCACCGAGATGCTGCACGATATCTGCAAGTTCGTGGAAAAGTGGCTGCCTTCGTTCAAGACGGACAACCGCAGCTACCTGACGGTGGCCGTCGGCTGTACCGGCGGGCAGCACCGCTCGGTGTACATGGCGGAGCGGTTGGCGGCCTACTTCAACGAGAGCGAGCGCGTGGTGCTGCGGCATCGCGAGCAGTCGTAGCTCCCGTAGGGTGGGCTCCAGTGAAACCGTCGTTGAGGCCATTGGCCTCAACGACCCCACGCGGTGATACGCGCGGGCTCCGATTTCGTGCCGGATGATCTCGCTGCCATGTATCGCCGCGTGGGCTCGGGGAGCCCACCCTGCGTTACGCTACAGTTATCAGCTTAAATGCCGCAGCGGGTGTGCGTGATCCGGCCAGACAGGTTCGAAGAACTGCTCCACCATTTCCGGAGTCACCGCGTCGAGCGTTGGCGGATTCCAGGCAGGCGCATTGTCCTTGTCGATCACCAGCGCGCGCACGCCTTCCAGCACTTCCCCGTGTTCAAAATTGCGGCGCACCAGCGAGCGTTCCATGCGCAGGCAGTCGGCGACATCGAGCGCGGCCCCACGCTGCAGCATCTCCCAGGTCACGCACATCATCAGCGGTGAACGCTGGCGCATCGCAGCCAGGGCTTTCTGCAGGAACGGATTCTCGTCCTTTTCCAGCGAGGCCATGATGGCGGCCACCGAACCGGCGCCGAAGTGCGCGTCGATCGCGGCGCGCTGCGTCTCCAGCACGCTCCGGCCCGCGTCCACAGCGAAGCGCTCAGCGAAGCGACGGATCGCGTCAGCCAGCTGAGCGCCCGGCGTCGATTCGATCAGCGCGTTCAGTTCGCCCAGCTGCGCGCCCGGCACGAAGACGTCGGCCAGGCCGAGGTACAGCGCGTCGGCAGCGCCGATCGTCAGTCCGGTCAGGCCCAGGTAGTTGCCCAGCTGGCCCGGCGCGTGCGACAGGAAATGGCTGCCGCCGACGTCCGGGAACAGGCCGATGTTCACTTCCGGCATCGCCATCTTCGTGCGCTCGGTCACGATGCGCAGGCCAGTTTCAGGACCGCCCTGGGCGATACCCATGCCGCCGCCCATCACCACGCCGTCCATGATCGACACATACGGTTTCGGATAGAAGTGGATCAGATGGTTCAGCGCGTATTCCTCGGTGAAGAAATCTTCGAGCAGGGCGCTGCCGCCGGTCGGGGTCGCGTGGCCGGCTTCGTGGAAGAAGCGGATATCGCCGCCCGCGCAGAGGGCTTTTTCGCTGCTGCTGGTGAGGACGACCGCGCACACCGACGCGTCGTCGCGCCAGGCCAGCAGGATGTCCGTCAGGCGCCGCACCATCGCCAGCGAGAGGGAGTTCAGAGCCTTGGGACGGTCGAGCGTGATGATGCCGGTGCCGTTGGCAACGCGGGTCAGGACATGGTCGGTCATGGCGAATTCGTTGATGGAAAAGACAAGCATTTTACCCAAGACACTGCCGTCCACCGCACAAAATGAAAAGGGCGCCTTCCGGCGCCCTCGTTCAGACGGTGCTCGATGCGCGATCAGATCGCAGCAGCAGCCTCTCCGCCTTCAGGCAGGCGCTTGAGCGCCTCACGACTATGGTCCTTCAACATCGTCTTGTATTTCATCACCTGGCGATCGAGCCTGTCCATCAGGAGATCGATCGCCGCATACAGGTCTTGCGCCACACTTTCCACGTGTACGGTCTTGCCGGAGACGCGCAGGTTGATCTCGGCCTTCTGTCGTTTGTCTTTTTCGGTGAGGTTGTCGATCGCGAGGATGACGTGGGAATCGATCACTTGATCGAAATGGCGGGTGATGCGTTCGAGCTTGTTCTGTACGTATTCACGGATGGCGGGGGTGACGTCGAGGTGGTGGCCACTGATGGTGAGATTCATACACACTCCTTTGAAAATGTAGCGGCCGCCGCGCCGCGCAGGGAGTGCGCATGGGGGCCGCTGTTACAAGGATTTGCGGAGACTGACGGGAGGAATCTTGAGTGCCTCGCGGTATTTTGCAACCGTGCGGCGCGCAATGACCATCCCTTGTTCACCGAGCATTTCCGCGATCTTGCTGTCGGATAATGGGTTCTTTGGGTCTTCTGCTCCTGTCAGTTGCGCAATGAGCGCCCGTATCGCCGTAGACGATGCTTCGCCCCCCGCTTCGGTGGCGACATGGCTTCCGAAGAAATACTTCAGCTCAAACATGCCGTGCGGGGTCAGCATGAATTTTTGAGTTGTCACGCGAGAAATTGTGCTCTCGTGTAGTCCTAGTGTATCAGCTATCTCGCGAAGCACAAGGGGACGCATGGCAACCGCGCCATGGCTGAAAAAGTTCTTCTGGCGCTCCACAATTGCCTGCGAAACACGCAGGATCGTGTCGAAACGCTGGCGCATATTTTTAATGAGCCACTTCGCTTCCTGCAGCTGCGCGCTCATCTGGCCTTCGCCTTTTCCCTGCTTGAGCAAATTCGCATAGACGTTGTTCACACGCAGGCGCGGCATCACTTCGTTGTTCAGCGAGACGCTCCAGCCGCCCTTCGACTTGCGGACAATAACGTCCGGTACGACGTAATCCGAGACGCTCGATGCGAAGGCGGCGCCGGGATGCGGATTGCACTGGCGGATCACGGCCTGCGCCTCGCGCAGGTCCTCGTCGTCGCAGTCGAGCGCTTTTTTCAGTTTCGTGAATTCGCGCTGCGCGAACCAGCTCAGATACCCCTCGACGATTTTCAGGGCCATGCGCCGCGTCACCAGCGGCACGCCCGGCATCGCGCGGATCTGCAGCGCCAGGCATTCGGATGCGCTGCGCGCGCCGACGCCGACCGGGTCGAGGCTTTGCACCAGCGCCAGCGCGCAGCGCAGTTCGTCCATCTCGACCTCGAGCTCCTCCGGCAAGCGCGCATGGATCTCGTCGAGCTGCTCCTCCAGGTAGCCGTTGTCGTCGATCGCGTCGATCACGAGTTCGGCCAGCGCGCGGTCGCGCGCCGTGACGCCCGTCACGCGAATCTGCTCGCACAGATGCTCGCGCAGGGTCACGCCGACCGCGCCGAGCTGCGGGCGGCCGTCGTCGTCGCCGTCGCCGCTCGATGCGCGCGAACCCTCTCCCCAGTCGCCCTCGGACTCGCCGCGTTCGACCTCGCCGCCTTCGCCGCCCTCGGCCGCCTCGGGCGCAGGGGCGCCCTCCTCGTTGTTCGGCGCCGGCGCCTCGGCTTGCGCCGGCGCGCTGTTGATCGCGCCGTCGGCCAGCAGGCGCACCGAGTGGTCGAGCGGGTCGTCGAGCCGTTCGAGCAGCGGGTTATCGGACAGGATCTGCTCGATCTCCTGATGCAGTTCGAGGGTGGAGAGCTGCAGCAGGCGGATCGACTGCTGAAGCTGCGGCGTGAGCGCCAGGTGCTGCGAAGTCCGGAGTTGCAGGGATTGTTTCATGGTGCCGCTTGGTGTCCCGTGTTGTTGCTACAGCCTTGCTACATGCGGAAGTGTTCGCCCAGGTAGACGCGTCGTACCGACTCGTCGGCGATGATGTCGTCGGGACGTCCCGACGCCAGCACCGCGCCCTGGTTGATGATGTAGGCGCGGTCGCAGATGCCGAGCGTCTCGCGCACATTGTGGTCGGTGATCAGGACGCCGATGCCGCGTTCCTTCAGGAAGCGCACGATGCGCTGGATCTCGATCACGGCGATCGGGTCGACGCCGGCGAACGGTTCGTCGAGCAGCACGAAGCGCGGATTGGTCGCCAGCGCGCGCGCGATCTCGACGCGGCGCCGCTCGCCGCCCGACAGCGACAGGGCCGGGTTCTCGCGCAGCTTCTCGATCTGCAGTTCGGCCAGCAGCGAGTCGAGGCGCGTATTGATGGCATCCTTCGTCAGCGCCTTGCCGTTGTCGTCGCGCTGCAGTTCGAGCACGGCGCGGATATTGTCTTCCACCGTCAGCTTGCGAAACACCGAGGCTTCCTGCGGCAGGTACGACAGGCCCATCACCGCGCGCCGGTGGATCGGCAGGCTCGAAATGTTGGCGCCATTGATCTCGATGGTACCGGCGTCCGACGGCACCAGGCCGACGATCATGTAGAACGAGGTGGTCTTGCCGGCGCCGTTGGGGCCGAGCAGGCCGACGACTTCGCCGCAGCCGACCTCCAGCGAGACGTCGCGCACGACCAGGCGCTTGCCATAGCTTTTTTGCAGTCCGCGCACCACCAGGGTGCTGCGGTTGTCGCGTGCATCTTTCATTATTTCTTTCCTGGTGCTGCCGGCGCTGCCGGAGCCACCGCTGGAGCCGCGGCGGGCGCAGTGCGGCGCGGCGCGATGATCAGGGTGCCGCGGCCGCCGCCGGACTTGGTCTCGCCGCTGGCGTCGTTGCGCACGGTGGCCACTTCCTTGCGGTTGTCGTAGGAGATGTAGGCGCCATCGAGTTCGTTCGTCAGGCGCCCGTTCTCGAGTTCCTTCACGATCGCCTTCGAGAACAGTTTCACGAGTTCCACCCGCTCGTCGTATTCGATGCGCTCGGCCTGGCCTTCGACCCACAGGTCCGGGCCGCCGTCGCGCTTCTGGCGGAAGGTCGCCACGCGCCCCGGGTTCGAAGTAAGCGTGACGTTCATGTAGCCTTCCGGGGTTTCCTTGAGCAGCGCGCGGTCCGACTTCAGGATCAGGGTGCCGCGCGTGAGGACCACATTCCCCGTCAGGATGCGCGTCTGCGTGACTTCGTCGACGTCGAGCGAATCGAAGTTGATGACGGCCTGCTTGAGCGAGTCCGCGCGCTCGGCGTGGGCTGCCGTCAGCGACAGCAGCGAAAGGAAGGCGGCGGCGAAGATTTTTTTCATTAGGGCTCGTTCCTGTTATTGGTTGGGTGCGGGGCTCGTACGCGGCGGATAGACGATCTGGCCGCGGCCGCCGAGGTGCAGCTTCTGCGTCGGGTTCTCGGCCACCATGCCGACGCCGTTGGCCGAGGCGGCGCCGAGCGTCATCTGGACCGGACGATCGGTCTTGACGATCTCGTCGTCGGCCAGCACGGTCAGGGCCTCGGTTTTCGCGCGCAGGGCCGCGCTCTTCGGCGTGGCCGGGCGGTTGACGTCGACGTTGCCCATCAACTCGACGCGGTCTTCGCCGTGGTAGACCTGGCCGCGGTCGGCGTGCATGGTCATGCGCGGGCGGCCCGGCGCCATGCTCTCGACGACCGGCCTGGTCACTTCCGAAACGTCGTTGTCCGGATGGTGGGCCAGGCGCGCGCCCGACACCACGTAGCGCGGCGCGCCGTGTTCGGTCATGCGCACGAAGCTGAAATTCTCGACGATGTAGTCGGGTTCGTTCAGGCCGTTGCCGACGCCCGTCGCATCGTCGGTCTGGACCGCCTGCAGCAGCCAGAAGCTGCCGAAGGCGAAGAAGACCGCCGTCAGCATCAAGGCCAGCAGGCGCCAGCGGTGCGCGGTCCGTTTGTTCACGTAGGTTGCCATGCGGTTAAGCGCTTAGTCGAATTCATTTGAACTCATGCGAAATAGGGCGAGAGCGCCTGCTCGTACGTGCCCTGGGCGCGCATGACCATGTCGCACACTTCGCGCACGGCGCCGCGGCCGCCGCCGGCTTTCGTCACATAGTGCGCCCGGTGCTGCACTTCCGGATGCCCGGTCGGCACCGTCACGGCGAAACCGACTTTCGTCAGCAGCGGCAGGTCGATCACGTCGTCGCCGATGTAGCCGCACTGCTCGGCCGTGAAGCCGGTCTGCTCGAGCAGCTCGGCAAACGCGACGCGCTTGTCGTGGTGGCCCTGCCAGACGTGGTTGATGCCGAGGTCGCGGGCACGCGCCAGCACGATCGGCGATTTGCGTGCGCTGATGATGGCGGTGATCACGCCCGTCTTCTGCAGCAGCTGGATGCCCAGGCCATCGAGCACGTTGAAGGTCTTGGTGACCTCGCCGTCCGGCCCATAGGTCAGGCTGCCGTCGGTCAGGATGCCGTCGACGTCGAAGATCATCACTTTTACGCGCGCCGCGCGGGTCATGTGTTCCAGCGGGGTCATTTAAATCACCTTGGCGCGCGTCAGGTCGTGGATGTGCAGCGCGCCGACCAGCACGCCCGCTTCATCGACCACCAGCATCTGGTTGATGCGGAACTCTTCCATGATCGCGACCGCGTCGACCGCCAGCTGGTCGGGGTGCACGGTGCGCGCGCCGACGTGCATCACGTCGCGGATGGTCACATTCGAAAAGTCCTGCATGCGCTCGATCAGGCGGCGCAGGTCGCCGTCGGTGAACACACCCAGCGGCTTGAAGCCAGGGTCGACCACGGCCGTCATGCCCATGCCCTTCTGGCTGATCTCCAGCAGCGCGCGGGTGAGCGGCGTATCCGGGGTCACGGCGGGAATCGCTTCGCCGCTGCGCATCACGTCGCGCACATGGGTCAGCAGGCGCCGGCCCAGGGCGCCGCCCGGATGCGAGCGCGCGAAGTCTTCCTCACGGAAGCCGTGCGCATCGAGCAACGCCACGGCCAGCGCGTCGCCCAGGGCCAGCGTGACGGTGGTGCTGGCGGTCGGCGCCAGGTTCAGGGGGCAGGCTTCCTTGGACACCGAGACGTCGAGGTGGACGTCGGAGAGCTGCGCCAGGCGCGATTGCGGCTTGCCGGTCATCGCGATCAGGGGCGTGCCCATGCGTTTCACGACCGGCAGGATGTCCATCAATTCGGAAGATTCGCCGGAATACGAGATCGCGATGAACACGTCCTTGTCGGTCACCATGCCGAGGTCGCCGTGGGCGGCTTCACCCGGGTGGACGAACATGGCCGGGGTCCCGGTCGAGGCCAGGGTCGCGGCGATCTTGCGCGCGATATGGCCGGATTTGCCCATGCCCGACACCACCACGCGGCCGGTGCAGGCGAACATCAGGCCGACCGCGCGGGCGACGCTGTCGTCGGCGCCGAGACGGGCGTGCATGGCGTGGATGGCGTCGGCCTCGATGGTCAGGGTTTCGCGCGCCAGCTCCAGCACGCGGCGCGACTGGTTCTCGTCAAAACTGTTCAGCATTGTTTTTTCATCGGTTACACTCATTCTGTAAGTATAAACGAATTGCGAAAGCAAAAAACTTGCCAGACGTATCAAAACCACGATCGCTCAGCATAAAGATCTTAAAAACGCATGGCATCCGGACTTGAATTGACCCTGCTGCTGCTCGGCAGCGCCGTGCTCGGCGTGGTCGTGTTTCGCAGCCTGCACCTGCCGCCGATGCTGGGTTACCTGGCCGTCGGCGTGCTGATCGGCCCGCACGCTTTCGGCCTCGCGGCGGAAACCGGCGCGACCCACGCGCTGGCCGAATTCGGTGTCGTATTTTTGATGTTTTCCATCGGCCTCGAATTTTCGCTGGCCCAGCTGCGCTCGATGCGGCGCATCGTGTTCGGGCTGGGACTGGCGCAGGTGGTGCTGACCATCGTCGCCACCATCCTGGGCGGCTTCGTTCTGACGATGTGGGCGCCGCAGCTGCACATCAGCTGGCAGGCCGCCTTTGCCCTGGGCGGCGCGCTGGCGATGTCGTCGACCGCCATCGTCGTCAAACTGCTCACCGAGCGGCTGGAGCTGGAAAGCGACCACGGACGGCGCATCATCGGCATCCTGCTGTTCCAGGACCTGGCCGTGGTGCCGCTCCTGATCCTGATTCCCGCGCTGGCGAAAGACCCGGAAAACCTGGTGAAAACCCTGGCTTGGGCGGGCGTCAAAGCCGCGGCGGTGCTGGCCCTGCTGCTGTTCTTCGGCCAGAAACTGATGCGCAACTGGTTCACCATTGTCGCCAAGCGCCGCTCGCAGGAGCTGTTCATGCTGAACCTGCTCTTGGTGACGCTGGGCGCGGCCTGGATCACCGAGCGCGCCGGCCTGTCGATGGCGCTGGGCGCATTCGTCGCCGGCATGCTGATCTCGGAAACCCAGTTCAAGCACCAGGTCGAGGAAGACATCAAGCCCTTCCGCGACGTGCTGCTCGGCCTCTTCTTCATCACGATCGGCATGCTGCTGAACGTGGAAGTGGTGATCACCCACTGGTGGCTCGTGCTGGTGCTGCTGGCCATTCCCGTGCTGCTGAAATTCGCGCTGATCGCGGCGCTGGCGAAGGCCTTCGGTTCCTCGGACGGGGTCGCGATGCGCACCGGTCTCGCCCTGGCCCAGGCCGGCGAGTTCGGCTTCGTGCTGCTGAACATGGCGTCCGGCTCGAAGCTGCTCGACCCGTTCCTGATGCAGCTCGTATTGGCCTCGATGGTGCTGTCGATGCTGGTTGCGCCCTTCGTCATCGCCAAGTCCGACCAGATCGTCATGAAGATCGCCGCCAACGAATGGATGATGCAGTCGCTCCAGCTGACCCAGCTGGCGAGCCGCACGATGGCCGCGCAAAAGCACGTCATTCTCGCCGGCTTCGGGCGCAGCGGCCAGAGCGTGGCGACTTTGCTGTCCGACGAAAAGCTGCCCTGGTATGCGCTCGACCTCGATCCGGAACGGGTGCAGGAAGCGCAGGCGGCGGGCTCCAGCGTCTCCTACGGCGACGCCGGCCGGCGCGAGTCGCTGATCGCGGCCGGCATCAACCGCGCCAGCGCCCTGGTGATTACGTTTGCCGACACGCGCGCGGCCTTGAAAGTGCTGCATCTGGTGCACGAGCTGGCGCCCTCGCTGCCGGTGATCGTCAGGAGCCATGACGACAGCGACCTCGAACTGCTGCGCCAGGCGGGGGCGACGGAAGTCGTGCCGGAAGCGCTGGAGAGCAGCCTGATGCTGGCCTCGCACGCGCTGGTCGTGGTCGGCGTGCCGCTGCGCCGCGTGGTGCACCGCGTGCAGAGCGCGCGCGACGAACGCTACGCTTCCCTGCGCGGCTATTTTCACGGCGCCAGCGACTTGATCGACGACCCCGAGCACACCTACGTGCGTTTGCACTCGGTGGTGCTGAACGCGGATGCGCAGGCGGTCGGGCGCCGGATCGACGAACTCGGGCTGGAAGAGCTGGGGGCCGAAGTCAGCGGCATCCGGCGTGTGCGGGTGCGGATCGAGCCGATGCCGGGAACAGTGCTGCAGGCGGGAGACGTCGTGGTGCTGCGCGGGTCGGGCGATGCGGTGACGCGGGCGGAGGGGCGCTTGTTATAGGCAACGCTGTGCAACGGGCCGAAGGGACCCAGGGTGGGCGGCGTCAAAACCAACAATATTCGATCTTCCGGGCGAAGCCGCCCACCCTACGGGTCTGTTCGACGTTCCCGGTAAATGCCATTTCACCCCGCCATGACCACCCGGTTGCGCCCTGCTTCCTTCGCCTGATACAAGGCGCCGTCGGCGGAAGCGACGAGCGCCTGCGCCACGCCTTCGATCGCATGGTCGCGCGCGTAATCGTCGAGCGCGGCGACGCCGATCGAGACCGACACGTTCAGGTACTGCCCGCCCGCCAGGTCGAAGGGCTTGTCGGCCACGCCCGCGCGGATGCGGTCGGCGACCATGGCGGCCGCCTGCAAATCGGCATTGATCAGCAGGACGACGAATTCTTCTCCGCCGAAGCGCGCCAGCGCGTCCGACACCCGCAATTCCATCTTGATGCGCGCCGCGACTTCGCGCAGCACGTCGTCGCCCGCCTGGTGTCCAACGCTGTCGTTGACCTTTTTGAAATAATCGACGTCGATGAACATGAAGGAGATGTGGTAATTCTGGCGCTGGGCGCGCGCGATCTCTTCGACCAGGCGGCGGTCGATGTAGCGGCGGTTATAGACGCCGGTCAGCGGATCGGTCAGCCCGATGTATTTCAACATCTCGTTGCTGATCACGTTTTCCAGGCAGATCGCGATGATCGAGGCCATGTGCTCGACGAAATCGGTGCCGAGCGCCGCGGTGAAGCGCTGGGGGTCGCAGCTGCCCAGGTTCAGGCTGCCGATCAGGCGTTTATTGCGCAGCAGCGGCACCAGCGCCACGCTTTCCAGGCCCGCGGGCGGATGCGGGAACATCGCGCCATGCGCGGCGCGCGAATACGGTCCCAGGCGCGGACGCGGGCGTTCGCCCGGCTCAAAGCCGAGTTCGACCGCGTGCTCGCAGAACAGCAGGTCGGGGAAATTCTCGAAGTCGACCCCCAGCTTGTGCATCACCGTATAGATGTCGGCATCGGTGTCGACCAGGGACAGCGTGACGCTGTCGAGATCGGAAATGACGGGCAGCAGGCGGAAGATCGTGCCGACCAGCTGCGGAAAATTCGAGGCGCCGACGATTTCGAGGTCGAAGGCCTGGTGGCGCGCCATGATCTCGTGATTGCGTTGGGCCTGCTCCATGACATAGCCGATCCGCGCACGCAGGCCTTCGTTCTCGGCAATGAGGTCCCGCAGGTCGGGCAATACGGCGTCCGGCTGGCGCATGGGCATTCCTTTTAGCAATAGCCGTTACATTACGTGAGTTTTCGGCAATTGAGAACGGGATTGCCGCTTTTTTCGCGCGCGGCTGGCCCGGCGCAGCCTTAAAACGACAGGCTGACCTCGAACGCCTGCCCGACGCGCAGGATGCCGCCGCTGCCCTCGCTCACGATGCAGTTCATGCCGACGCACACTGCCCCGTCCAGGATCGCCCTGGCGCGCCAGGATTGCAGGATGTCGAGCGGATCCGGGCCGGGGATGCCGGTGGCCTGGTCGATGGCCGGGATCGGACAGCGCGCGCAGGGTTTCACCGGCCGGATCACGATCTCGCCCGCACGCAGCGAGGCGGTGTAGTCCTCTTCGAACGGGTCGGTGTCCGCGACCACCAGGTTCGGGCGGAAGCGGTCCATCGGCAGGGCCGCGCGTCCGGCGGCGCGCATGCGACCGTTGATCTCATCGAGGGCCGATGCGCCGATCAGCAGCAGCGGATAGGCGTCGGAGAAGCGCGCGGACGAGGGTGCGCCGCCAGTCCATTTTTCGCTGGTAGGGCGGGCCGCATCGGGCTTGCAGCGCACCAGGCGGCAGCGGGTGCCGAGCACGTCGCCGAACCAGGCGGCGGCCCCGTCGCCGCAGTCGATCGCGTCGACCACGTCGTCCCAGATCTGCACGCGCCGCGTAGGTGCTACCGCTTCCAGGGCCAGCGGCAGGCGCAGCGGGGACGCGCCGGGAGCGGTGACCACCAGCGCACCATCCTCGACGCGCGGATTGATGGTCGCCATGCGCGGAAATTCGCGCTGGGTCAGGAACTGGCCCTCATCGGTGACGAGCATCCATTCGCGGTCGTGCACGCCGTGCGCGGCCAGGCCGGAGACGGTGACGACCGCCTGATCGACCGGCATGGCGGCGCAGGATTTGATCGGGTACAGGATGAGGTGGGAGAGCGTGGGCATTGCTGCGATGGGTGCGTGTCGAAGGGTCGACAGTATCGCATCAATCGGGCCGCATGAATGCTGGTCGTGCAAACGCGTGGGCTCGAGAGCCCACCCTACGGTGCACTGTTGCCGCGGATTTCCCCTGCGGCCGTCGCGTAACGTAGGGTGGGCTCGAGAGCCCACGCGTTACACCGTCAACGACCACGCGCCGCCTGTAAAAGCGACGCGCGGTAAACCATCAGGCCTTGGCCAGCTTCATCTGGCTCAACTCCCCCGTCAGATACCCCACCGCCGCGCCGAATTTATCCTTGTAATTCGCGCGCACCAGCGGATCGAGGGTGGTCTTGACGACGTTGTGAATCCCGCCCCAATCACCCGCGTGCTGGAAGTTGCTCATGATGTAGGTCCAGCCGTTGAGTTCATCGACCGCATGCAGGCCGGTGGACTCGCCGCCAGCCG
Organism: Massilia sp. LXY-5; assembly: GCF_059801075.1. Taxonomy (NCBI): domain Bacteria; kingdom Pseudomonadati; phylum Pseudomonadota; class Betaproteobacteria; order Burkholderiales; family Oxalobacteraceae; genus Massilia; species Massilia sp. LXY-5. The sequence goes on along the minus strand of NZ_JBNNEH010000007.1, from coordinate 77,127 downwards.
GAATCGACATCAGGCGCGACAGCACTTTGGTGTCGACGTTATACGCCCACAGGAAGTTATTCACGTGCTGGCCGCTGTCTTCGCCGATAAACAGCGTGCGCATCTTTTCCGAGAATTTCAAATTGTCCGGATTGCCGATGCGGTCCGGATTGGCGGTGTTGCCGAGGGCGTCGGCGGGAATGTCTTCGCCGGTCAGCAGCGCTTTTACATCGACCGGCATCCACTCGCTGTTGATGGCGGCGCCACCGAGATCCTTCTGGCCGCCCGCCAGTTTTAAAGCCATCACGGCGCCGGCATTCAGGGCCTTCGGAATCGAGATGCCATTGCCGGGCACGTTCAGCGCATTGCCCGCCACCATCGCGCTCTGGCAGTTCTGCAGCGCCGAGTAGGCGACCTTGTCCGCCGCGTTGACGGTCGTGCCTTCCATTTTCGTAAAGCCCATCGAGGCGCCGACCAGGGCGGCGTAGCGGTGGGTCTCGAGGAAAGCGGCGGCCTTTTCCATGCCGGGTTTCAGCTTGATCCACTCGATGGCGCCGTTCGCCGCCACCCGGGTAAACGTCGGGTCTTGCGGATCGAGTGTGCGCACGTCCATGATGTCGATCGCTTTCAGCGAGGCGGCCAGGGCGCGGATCTCGGCGCTGGTGGCGGAACCGAGCCTGATCCAGGTGAGCGGCGCGGCGGCGCCCTGCGGATCGAGCGAGAAGCCGGCGCCGACTTTCGCGACATACAGGGTGCCACTCGACAGGTCTTTTTCCTTGTCGGCGACAAAGACAAAATAGCCGCTGTTGGTAGCGTCGTCGCCCATCAGCACGGTGCGCTGGTCGGGCATCACCTGCACCAGTTCGTGCGAGATGCGGCCCAGGCAGTAGTGCTTTTTGATGGAGGCGGTGCCGTCCGGGTTGACCGTCACTTCCGGCAGGTGGCCGTAGTTATACGGGTTGGCCGCCGTCTCGCTGCCGTACAAATTCTTGCTGAAGGCTTTGAATTGCGCATCGCTTGCCGCCGTAAAAGCGTTCGGTTCGTATTCCTCGCTCGAGAGGTGGGTGCCCCAGGGAGACAGGCTGGCGCCGCAGGTGATCCACAGGCCCTCGACGCTGGACGTGTCGACGTTGTGGTATTTCACGAGGCTCAGTTTGCCGGTCGCCTGATCCTGGTCGAGGGTCAGCACGCCGATCGGCGACGGCAGGCGGCCGTACATGCCGGTCTTGCCATCCTGGGCGAACGTCGTGTACTCGAACTGCACCACGGCGAACACCGGCTTGCCTTTGACACCCACCACGCTGGCGTTCGGCACGGTCAGCAGCGAAGTGCCGTCCGGCGCGTCGGAAAAGAACTGGCGTTCGCGGCCGGGAACGGTGGCGTCGATGATCGGCTTGTTCTGGATGTCGTAGTAGCCGCCGGCGAGGACGGTGCCGCCGTTGCCGTTGGCGACCAGATCGCCGGTGATGAAGAAGGGTTGATAGGCCAGCTTGAAATCGAGCTTGCTGGTATCGCTGAAATTCACCGTCATGGTCGAGCCGACCGTGTTGGTCGCCATCGCGGCGGCATTCGCCAGCGTCGGCGCGGCCATCGAGCTGAAGCTGATCGAGCCAAGGGTGGCGACCGGTGCGCTCGGGGCCAGCGCATCCGACGCGTCGTCGCTGCCGCCGCCGCAGGCGGTCAGCAACGACGCCGCGGCAACGCTCCCCAGCGGCAGCATCGGGGCGGCGCCCAGCATGCGCAACAGGCGGCGGCGGGACAGTTCGGGGGTCGTCGGGTTCATGCGTTTCTCTCCAGGGTTGCGTGATTGCGCGCGGCGGTGGCCGCGTCCATGGAGGAGCACAATAGTGGAGGTGTATGTCAGGCTGATGACAGCATGCCGCCTCGCCTAGTGCAGAGCCCAGTCGGGCAATTCGTCGAAGATTTCGTAGCCCGCCGGTCCGCCCGCCGCTGCCCGCATGCGCTCGACCAGGGGCGCGGGAACGATGTCTTCCGCCTCGCGGCTGTCCCGCCAAGCATCGATCCCGTCCCACCGCGCCACTGCAAGGTAGACATTCGCGTCGATCTGGCTTTTCAGCACGACGCTGCCGCGCGCATCGGGGCAGCCCTGCTGGATGCAGCGCGTCACCTCGCGCCACGCCGCGGCGAATTCCCCTCCACGCTCGGGGTCCACGCTCCAGCGGTAGATTACTCTGATCATCGCATCCTCAAATAAAAAGCCCCGATACGTGAAGGCAGCGGGGCTTTGGTCATCCGCCGGACTCCGGTTTCAGGATGTTAAACGTTGAACAGAAAATTCGGCCTGAAATCCGCCTCGCTTCCAGGCCATATCGTAAGATCGTCAAAATCGCACCCGGTTCTGTACCCGGTTGTCTGATCAAAAGCGCAGACCTGTACTTGTCGCGCACGCAGCGTGCGCGCCACATGCCAGGTACGTTTCTATTACATGGGAAGGAAAAGAATCGTAAATGTATTATCCGTACGATTCCACCCGTGCGCGACAACAGAATTAGCGGCACCGGCAGGCAACGCTACGGATATTTCATTGCCGGTTGAGAGTGAATTGCGATCGATCTTTGCGATTAGCGCAACGTCCAAATTGGGTTTTGCCGACGTTATGAGAAAAGCAAAACTCGAGAGCACACCGAGCGAAACTGCTATGCATAGACGGATGAGTAATCGGAGCGGGGTAAGGCTGCTATGATACGTATTTCCAGCTTGCATCTAGTCCGTTCCGCTACGAAGAACCGTTCGTCTTCAAAGCATTCGTTATAATTTAGCGATTTCATCTCCACAACAAAACCTTCCCCCGCTGCCTTGGTCGGCTGGCGCTTCGGCATGCGCCTCTGCCACGGTGGGCAAAATCGCTGCTGCGTTCGGGCATCGCGCCGGGTCGGCGCGGCGCGCCAGTCGGTCGTGGGTTGCGCATGATCATTGACCTCTTTCCATGCCAGACCGCGTCGCGCCTGTGTGCGTTGGCCGCTGATATCTGCCGCTCGCAATGACGATGCTTCCACGATCGGCCGGGCAGAGTGCGAAGCGATGGGAGATCCGGTTGAGGTCACATCCTGGCGCCACAGCGCGCTCTTGGCGTGGCGCAAGCCTTCGCAGGATCGGGACGAGAACGAGACACTCGCTTACATTATTTATCCAGGATTTGGGCCTGTAGGTTAAAATGCCAGCCCTTGATCTATTGTTGCATCCAAACAATGAATAACCGTCCTACTGCAAGCGCGCTGCTGGATATTGTTGCAGCAACCAAGCGCATTTCGCTTGTCGGTGTACTCGGCTGGCAGGACGTGCGCGCGCGTTACCGCCGCTCGGCACTGGGTCCGTTCTGGATCACGCTGAGCATGGGTGTCGTGATTGCCACCATCGGCATCGTGTTCGGGCAGATTTTCAAGTCTCCAATGCAAGAGTTTCTGCCGTTCTTGACCATCGGCCTGATCCTGTGGGCCTTCATCTCGAACATCATCACTGAAGGCGCAACTGGCTTCATCACTGCCGAAAACATCATCAAGCAGTTGCCGATTCCGATGTTCGTGCACATCATGCGCATGATCTGGCGCAATCTGCTCATCCTTTTGCATAACCTGGTGATTTTTCCGATTGTGCTTCTTGTTTTTGGCAAGACACTCGGCTGGGTTGCACTGCTGAGCATTCCGGGCCTTGCGCTCGGCGTTCTCAATCTCAGCTGGATCGCCCTGCTGCTCGCCATTGTTTGCGCACGCTATCGCGACCTGCCGCAAATGGTGACGAGCGTACTGCAGGTAGTTTTCTACCTGACGCCGGTCATGTGGTTGCCCAAGCTGCTGCCACAGAGGGCCGGCATGTATTTGCTTGACCTCAACCCGGTCTACCATTTGCTCGAAATTATCCGCGCTCCCCTGCTCGGCCAAGCGCCGAGTGTCACCAACTGGGTGGTTGCAGGTGCGTTGGCGGTCGTCGGATGGATCGTGGCGCTGTTCGTATTTGGCCGCTACCGGCGCCGTATCGCCTACTGGCTGTGAAGTGACTTATGGCTTCTATTGAATTCAAAGACGTTGCCGTCGATTTTCCGATCTACAACGCAAGTGGACGCTCACTCAAGAAGCGCCTGATCTCGGCCGCGACTGGCGGGCAGATTGGGGCAGACCCGCTTGGCCGCGTGGTCGTGCGCGCGCTCGAAGGGCTGTCCTTTACGCTGCGTGACGGTGACCGCGTGGGCCTGCTGGGCCACAACGGCGCCGGCAAGAGCACGCTGCTGCGCCTGCTCAGCGGCGTATATATGCCATCCCACGGCAGCGCCCGGATCGAGGGTGAAATCGGTTCGCTGATCGACATCTCGCTCGGTATCGACACGGAAGCAACCGGCCGCGAAAACATCTACCTGCGCGGTGCCCTGCTGGGAATGAGCAAGGCGGAGCTGAAAGATCGCATGGACGAGATTGTCGCGTTTTCCGAACTGGGTGACTTCATCGACATGCCGCTGCGCACGTACTCGAGTGGCATGCATCTGCGCCTGGCGTTCGCGGTGTCGACCACGGTGCGGCCAGAGATCCTGCTGATGGACGAGTGGCTTTCGGTGGGCGATCAGGGCTTCAAGCACAAGGCCGAGGCGCGCATGCGCGAACTGGTCCAGGCCACGAACATCCTGGTCATTGCCAGCCATACGCGCGAACTGGTGCTGGAGACGTGCAACCGGGCGATCTGGCTCGAGCATGGAAAAATCCGTATGGACGGGCCGGCTGAAGATGTTGCCGCTGCCTATTTCGGGAACTGAGCATGGAACGAGTGTAGCGCAGCAGACTGCCAGCTCCGCCAATGGCGGTGCCGATATTGGCGTTGCAGCATTGGGTATCGGTCAGCATCAGTCTCGCCTGGTCGCGCCATACCGGTTTTGACCGCCGAGTCTCTCACTCCACACCGGCATCGCGCCCGGTAAATGACAGGATGGCGACGACCTCTGCCGGACAGAGATGGATAGAAAAAGCCCCGGCTCGATAGGGAAACCGGGGCATTAGTTGTCCGTCAGAATCCAGCGGATTCCGACCTCATGCCTAGACGTTGAACAGGAAGTTCAGCACATCGCCATCCTTGACGACGTATTCCTTGCCTTCGGCACGCATCTTGCCCGCTTCCTTGGCGCCCGACTCACCCTTGTAGGCGATGTAGTCGTCATACGCAATCGTCTGCGCGCGGATGAAACCGCGTTCGAAGTCGGTGTGGATCACGCCGGCCGCCTGCGGGGCGGTGGCGCCGACCTTCACGGTCCAGGCCCGCACTTCCTTCACGCCGGCGGTGAAATAGGTCTGCAGGCCGAGCAGTTTATAGGCGGCGCGGATCAGACGATCCAGGCCCGGTTCTTCCATGCCCATGTCGCCCAGGAAGGCGGCCTTGTCGGCGTCGTCGAGGTCGGCGATTTCGGCTTCGATGGCGGCGGAAATGGCGACGATCGGCGCGTTCTGCTTCTTCGCGAATTCGGTCAGCTGATCCAGCATCGGGTTATTCGTAAAACCGGTGTCCGAGACGTTGGCCACGTACATCGCCGGTTTCGCCGTGATCAGGTACAGCTGCTTGATCAGGGCCATCTCGTCGGCGTCCAGGCCCAGGGTGCGCACTGGCTGGCCTTCGTTCAGGTGCGGCAGCAGGCGTTCGCAGATGGCGACCAATTTTGCCGCATCCTTGTCGCCCGAGCGCGCCTTCTTGTTTTCGCGGTGGATCGCCTTTTCGACGGCACCCATGTCGGCCAGCGCCAATTCCGTCTGGATGACTTCGATGTCGTCGATCGGGCTGACTTTACCCGCGACGTGGATCACGTTGTCGTCTTCGAAGCAACGCACCACATTGACGATGGCGTCGGTCTCGCGGATGTGCGACAGGAACTGGTTACCGAGGCCCTCGCCTTTCGACGCGCCGGCCACCAGGCCCGCGATGTCGACGAATTCGACGATTGCCGGCACGACGCGCTCCGGCTTGACGATGTCGGCCAGCGCCTGCATGCGCGGGTCCGGCACCTCGACCACGCCGACGTTCGGCTCGATGGTGCAGAACGGATAGTTCTCAGCCGGGATGCCGGCCTTGGTCAGCGCGTTGAACAGGGTGGACTTGCCGACGTTGGGCAGGCCGACGATGCCGCATTGGAGACTCATGGGAATTCTTTCTTTCGATGGTGGTGAGCCCGGGAGCGCGGCTCGTAACCCCATATTGTAACCGGGGCCGAAGACGAATGCCGCAAAAACAGGCGCATCGCCCGGGATTTGGCGCTAGATCGCGCGCAGGCGCGACAAGTCGGGCCGTTCGATGAAGGCGGCCAGCTCGTCGCGCAATCTCTGGCCCTCCCCCATCGCCTGCGACCAGGCCTGGATGCGCGCGTCGTGGTCGAGTCCGTAATACTTGAAATCGCTTCGGTCGGGCAGTTTCTGGCGCGGCAGGGTTTTAAGAAAGGCCGGAGTCGGCGCGACGATCAGGACATTGTCGAGCCAGGCACGATTCGGCCCACGCGCGCAGCGGCGCCAGGGCATCGCCTTGTCGAGCCAGCCGGGCACGATGTGCTCATTGAAGTGCGGATACAGGACGATGGCATCCGGCTCTTCCCGCTCGAGGCGGGCATAGGGCAAGGCGAGGTGGTAATCGATGATACCGCCATCCCAGTAATAGCCGGGAGGGAGGCCTTCGATGCCGGTCACCGGCTGCATGATCAATGGCAGCGTGCCCGAGGCCAGCAAACTTGGCGCGAGGTTGGCGCGCGTGAGCGTCGAGAAATGCGTCGTAAACCCGTCGAAGCTGTCGCGCAGCCAGGGGGCCGGAGCGCGGGCATCGGCGATCACGACCCGTTCCAGCAAACCGCCCAGGCGTTCGCGCGAGGCGACATTGGTCAGTGCCGCGGCCGCGAAGCCGCGCATCTCGGCGCGCCGGTGGACGGGCTCGGCGAGTACTCCCTTGCCGCGTACGGCCAGCAGGTGCAGGTGGTGCTGCGGATGGCCGAGGATATCGTCCTCGTGGCCGCTCACGAATTCGTGCAATAAACCCTGCACGACCTCGTTGATCTGGCCGACGCTGGGCTTGGTGCTGGAATAGCGCTGGCCGGCGTACAGGGCGCCCAGGCGCGCAAAGGCGCGTACCGGGTCGCGCTGGCAGGCCGCGGCCATGCGCCAGGCGCCGATCGAGGAACCGATCAGGGTGCGCTCGCGCGGACTGGCGGGCAGCCACTCGCCGAACACATATTGGTCGAGCGCCTGGAAGATCAGACCCTTGGGCCCGCCGGCGGCGGCGGGAATGACGGCGATATCGGCGGCGCGCAGGCCCTGCGCGCGGATCCGGGCCAGCGCGCGCGGGCCGGCGTGGAAGGAAAGTGCACTCATGCGTGCAATTATCGCAGGAGGCGCGACGCCTCACAGGCCGGCCTTGCTGGACTGGGAGAAAGAATAGCGTGCGGCATTTAATGCAGAGCAGAATTTCGGCTGGGCGATATCAAGGTCCGGTGCCGTTTCGCTTGTTTTTTGACTCGTCCGTTCCTAAGCTCGATTGCAGGAGCCGGGCCGACCGCACGACTCCATCCCGACAGGAGAGTCGCCATGAAGTCGCGCGTTGCGCTGGTGTGCTTGCTATTGTGCTCGCTGCTGAGTCCGCTGCTGAATTCGCTGGCCTGGGCCGGCTCCCAACCGCCCATCGGCGGCGGCCCGGCCTACCAGGTCCAGCCCGGCACGCACGAGCTGCCGCCGCGCTATGCGCTGCCTTCCGGGCCGAACCCGAGCGCGCGCATCGCGTTCTGGAACGAGGCGGCGCAGCGCGCCAACGCGCTCGACCATACCCCGGCAATCGTCTCCGGCGCGGCGCTGGAAGCGGAACAGCTCGGACCGACGCGCACCAGCCGGGCGATGGCGATCGTCCAGATCGCCGTCTACGACGCCATGAACGCCATCCTCAAGCGCTATCCCGGCTACAGCGGGCCGCTGCCGGCGTTTGCCGACAGTTCGCAGGATGCCGCCATCGCCCAGGCGGCGCACGATACGCTCGTCGCACTCTATCCGCGCCAGGCGGAGCGCTTCGATGCCTGGCTGCGCGCCGACCTGGCAAGCTTGCCGCCCGGGCGTGCCACGCTCAACGGCAGCGACGTCGGACGCCGCGCGGCGGCCGCGATCCTGGCGCTGCGCGCGAGCGACGGCAATTACTATGGCGAGCCGATCGTCGGCGTGGACTACCAGGTCGGCAATGCGCCCGGCGTGTGGCGCCCCGATCCGATCAGCGGGAGTCCGATTGCGCTGGGCGCCTTCTGGCAAGGCGTGCGGCCCTTCGTGCTGCAGTCGAGCGGCCAGTTCCGGGCGCCGCCGCCGCCGTCGCTGGCGAGCGAGGCGTATACCCGCGCCTTCGACGAAGTGAAACAGCTGGGCGGCGACGGCGTGCGCACGCCGACGCGGCGCACGCTTGAACAGACGGTGGCCGGGATCTACTGGGCCTATGACGGCACGGCCTGGGTCGGCACGCCGGTGCGCCTGTACAACCAGATCGCGGTGCAGCTGGCGCTGGCGCACTGCAGGGACGCGCTCGAACTGGCGCGCGTGCTGGCCCTGGTCAACGTGGCGATGGCGGACGCGACGATGGCGGTGTGGCAGTCGAAATACGACTACGATTTCTGGCGCCCGGTGACGGCGGTGCGCGAAGCCAGCCCGGGCAGCGGCCCCAGTGGCCTGGGCGACGGCAATCCGGCCACGCTTGGCGATCCCGGCTGGACGCCGCTCGGGGCGCCGGCCAGCAACCTGACGGGCCCGAACTTCACGCCGCCCTTCCCGGCCTATGTGTCCGGTCACGCCGGTCTGGGCGGCGCCCTCTTCCACATGCTGCGCCACGTCTATGGCGACCGGTTGCCGTTCACCTTCGTGTCCGACGAATTCAACGGGATCACGCGCGACAACCAGGGGCGGACGCGGCCGCGTCTGGCGCGCAGCTTCGGCACGCTGTCGCAGGCGGAAGAAGAAAACGGGCAGAGCCGGATCTACCTGGGCGTCCACTGGCAGTTCGACAAGACCGAAGGGGTGGCGCTCGGCCACCGGATCGCGGACTATGTATTCTTGCGCGGGCTGGTGCGGCCGGATGCCGTGCCGAACGCGACGCCCTGAATATTGAACATTGGCCTAGGCAAGGCTCAGGCGGTGTGCAGCTGCATCGTCGCCGTGTCGAGCTTGCCTTCGACGGCGAGCGGAATGATGCGCAGGGCCTTGTCGATCGATTCCTCGATCAGCGATTGCTCGTCCTTGCGCGGGCGGTGCAGCACGAAGTCGGCCACCCCCTGCTGCAGGTTCAGGCTGCGCGGGTGACCGATGCCGAGGCGCAGGCGCCAGTATTCCTGGGTGCCGAGCGCGGCCGTGATGTCCTTGAGCCCGTTGTGGCCGCCCGAGGAACCGCCCTTTTTCAGTTTCGCCACGCCCGGCATCAGGTCGAGTTCGTCGTGGACGACCAGCACCTCGTCCGGGTTAATTTTATAAAAGCGGGCCAGCGCGCCGACCGACTGGCCGGAACGATTCATGAAGGTCAGCGGCTCGAGCAGCCAGACCTCGTTGCCGGCGATCGCCGTCTTCGCCATCAACGCATTGAAACGGCTTTCGCGCTGCAGGCGGCAGCCGGGCAAGCTGTTGGCGAGGTTGTCGACCAGCCAGAAGCCGGCGTTGTGGCGGGTTTGTTCGTAGTCGGGGCCTGGGTTGCCGAGGCCGACGATGAGGCGGATGGACATAGCGGTCGCGTCAGGAAAAGGAAGATTATCGCTCAAGTGGGGAAATAAAAAACCCGCCGGCTTGCGCACGGCGGGTTCTGTTTCACAAGCCGCTCGCGCGGCAAGTAAATTACTTCTTCTCTTCGGCTTCCGCTTCGGCAGCAACGGCGCCGCGTGGGATCGACGAGGTGACGATGGTCAGGTTCTGGCCGTGGGTCAGCGCGGTCACGCCTTCCGGCAGCTTCAGGTCGTTGACGTGGATCGAGGCACCGGCTTCCAGGTTGCCCAGGTCGACTTCGATGAACTCAGGCAGCTTGCCTGGCAGGCAGGACACGTCCAGCTCGTTCAGCACGTGCGAGATGACGGCAGCGCTCAGCTTGACGGCTGGCGAGGTCTCGGCGTTGATGAAGTGCAGGGTGACCTTGGTGTGGATCGGCTGCGAAGCGTCGACGCGCTGGAAGTCAGCGTGCAGGACCAGTTGCTTGTATGCGTGCATCTGGAAGTCGCGCAGCAGGACTTGCTGGGTCTGGCCTTCGATTTCGAGGTCCAGCACGGAACCGTGGAAAGCTTCTTTCTTGAGCGCGTGGTACAGGGCGTTGCCGTCCAGGGCGATCAGGGTCGGGGCTGCTGCGCCGCCGTAGATGATGCCTGGGGTCTGGCCAGCCTTGCGCAGGCGGCGGCTCGCTCCGGTGCCCTGCAGGGTGCGGTTGAATGCAACTACTTTCATGTGAAACTCCATAAGTTTGGGATCGCATGCAGGAAAGTGTTCCCGCCCGATTTCCCGGTTGTGCCCGCCCCCGCGACCAGGGACTGGCTTGGCTGAGCGCTGAAAACGCGCTCAAGAAAAACGAATTCTTGAATGACACAACGGCGCGCCAGCTTTTCAGCCCAGCGCGCCGTGTTTTGAAGCAAGTACTTTTAATCGACGAACAGCGACATCACCGAGTCGCCCTTGACGATACGTTTAAACGTTTCGGCCAGCAGCGGAGCACAGGTCAGCTGGCGGATCTTGCCGCAGGCACGGCCGGCTTCGCTCAGCGGGATGGTGTCGGTGACGACCAGTTCGTCCAGCGGCGAGTTCGAGATACGCTCGATCGCCGGACCCGACAGGACCGGGTGCGTGCAGTAAGCGACAACCTTCTTGGCGCCGCGTTCCTTCAGGACTTCGGCGGCCTTGCACAGCGTGCCGGCGGTATCGACCATGTCATCCATGATGACGCAGTTGCGGCCTTCGACTTCGCCGATGATGTTCATGACTTCCGACACGTTCGCTTTTGGACGACGCTTGTCGATGATCGCCAGGTCGCAGCCGAGACGCTTGGCCAGCGCACGGGCACGCACCACGCCGCCGACGTCCGGCGACACGACCAGCAGGTCGTCGTAGTTGCGCTTTTGCAGGTCACCCAGCAGCAGCGGCGATGCGTAGATGTTGTCGACCGGGATGTCGAAGAAGCCCTGGATCTGGTCGGCGTGCAAATCCATGATCAGGACGCGCTCGACGCCGGCTTCTTCGAGCATGTTGGCAACGACCTTGGCCGAGATCGCGACACGCGCCGAGCGTGGGCGGCGGTCCTGGCGGGCGTAACCAAAGTAGGGAATGGCGGCGGTGATGCGGCCGGCCGAGGCACGCTTGAGCGCGTCGACCATCAGCATGATTTCCATCAGGCTGTCGTTGGTCGGAGCACAGGTCGACTGCAGGACAAAGACATCCTTGCCGCGCACGTTCTCGTTGATTTCGACCATGACTTCGCCGTCCGAGAACTTCGAGACGACGGCCTTGCCGAGAGGAATACCGAGGCTTTTTGCGACCCCTTCTGCTAGCGCCGGATTAGCGTTGCCGGTAAAAACCATCAGGTTTTCGTAAGCCATGGGAGTCCCGAGAGAAGAGCGTTGATACTTGAAAAAAAAGCAGCCGGCTATACCGGCTGATTATGCGCTAAGGCTGGACCACGAGAGCGGTTTCGCCCCATTTATCCGCTGGACGCATCAGCATCGACAGGCCGGATAAAACGAATGGCAGGGGAACAAGGATTCGAACCTTGGTATGCCGGAATCAAAATCCGGTGCCTTAACCAGCTTGGCGATTCCCCTACGCAACTTACAGCTTGTTGCACTACTCACTGATCATCGTATCGACTGATCGTCAAATCCTGCAACAGGCAAAATTTTATTCTACAACTCATTGTTTTGCAAGAGCGATTTCAGCGGATGTTGCATCAAGGACCGGGCTTTCCATGCTCGCCAGTGACTGGGAACCTGCCCCAACACCTGATCCGCATGTGCCTCGCCGGGAAGCGCACAAAACACACATGCCCCCGAACCAGTCATCCTTGCTGCACCGTATTGCCCCAGCCATTCGATCGCCTGTTCTACCGGCGGAAATAAACGGGACGCCACTGCTTGCAAATCATTTTTCCCAAACTCACTTAATAAGTTCGCTTCAGGAAAGTCCGCTATTCTAACGGGCTTCGTATCGCGCGTCAAATCCTCTGCAGCAAAAATTGCCGGAGTCGGCACGGAGACGCCCGGTTCGAGCACGACATACCAGCAATCCGGCCCGTCGACCGGCTGCATCGCCTCCCCCACGCCTTCGACGAAGGCGGTGCGGCCGTAAATAAAAAAGGGAATGTCGGCGCCCAGCGGCAAGCCGATCTCCATCAGCTCCCCGTCGCTGAAGCCACCCTGCCACAGGTGATTCGCCGCCATCAGCGCCGTGGCCGCATCGGAGGAGCCGCCACCGAGCCCACCACCCATCGGCAGAATTTTATGGACGGCGACGTCGATGCCGGGCGCGGCGCGGCCATGGCGTTCACGATAGGCAGCGGCCAGCCGCTGCAGCGCGCGCACGATCAGATCGGCGTCTTCGGGCACCCCGGGCACGTCGTTGGTGCGATGAATGCGGCCATCCTCGCGCAGATCGAAGTGCAGCGTGTCGCCGTGATCGATCAGTTGAAACACGCTTTGCAGCAAGTGATAACCGTCGGCACGGCGGCCGACGATGTGCAGGAACAGGTTCAGTTTGGCCGGAGCCGGGCAGCCGTGCAGCGAACGCATGCTCAAGCGCTCGGATCGAGAATGATCTGGATCGCCAGCTCGCTGCCGGCATTGGCGGCACGTTCAGCAACGATATTCCTGGGCATTTGCGCACCGTCCTTGCCCGTTTGCCAGGAAACGAAGCGCAGGCGCCAGCCGTCCCTGGTGTAGACGCTGTTATTGGCGGGAGAAGCAATAAAACGCTTGCCGTCGGCGCCGGTCGCATAGCCCTGCAGCCAGTCGCGCAGGCCGGACACCGGCAGCGCCCAGCCGAGCGCCTGCGCGCTCAGGGTGTCGATGTCGCTGGCCGTGCGCGGCGCGCGGCCGGCTTCGGTGAGCGTGGCGCCCTGCGGCGTGACGCTGATCGTGGCGACCGTCTGTTTTAATGGACTGAGGAAGGCCACGTCGATCTGGCCCGGACGCTGCGACCACTCGAAGCCGCCGTTGGTGGAGCCGGGCTGGCCATCCTTCTGGTAGGTCACCTGCAGGCGGCCCGTGAGCTCGATGGTATCGCGGTAGGGAGCGACGGCGGCGGCAGTCGCGGTACCGCTCGGCTGGGTGGCGGTGGTGGCGCAGCCGGCGAGCGCGGCGGCCAGGACGAACAGGGAGAGACGGCGGTTGATCGGCATCGGTCGAAATAGGAACAGTAGGGGAAGCGGCGGGCGCCCTGCCCGCCATGCTAATCCAGCATTATTTCACAGCGACAGCTTCAGGCGCGCCAGCGTGCTGCGCAGCGTGTCGTTCTGCGGGTCTTTCGCGCGCGCTTCGCGCCACAGTTTCTGGGCGTCGGCCTGCTTGCCCTTCTGCCACAGCACTTCTCCCAAGTGGACGGCGATCTCGGGATCGTGGCGCAGGCCGTAGGCGCGGCGCAGATGGGCTTCGGCGGCGTCGAGGTTACCGAGGCGATATTGAACCCAGCCCATGCTGTCCATAATAAAAGGGTCTTCCGGTGCCATCGCCAGCGCCTTTTCGATCAGGGCGCGCGCTTCTTCCAGGCGCACATTACGCTCGGCCAGGGAGTAGCCGAGGGCATTGTAGGCGTGGTGGTTGTCGGGCGCCAGGCGCATCACTTCGCGCAGGCTGCCTTCCATCACGTCGACGTGACCGGTCTTTTCGGCCAGCAGCGCGAAGTCGTACAGTAAATCAGGGTTGTTCGGGAAACGGCGCGTCGCGTCCCGCATCAGCTGGAAGGCCTGTTCGGCCTGGCCGGCATCGCGCAGCACCTGCGCCTCGGTGGCGGCAACTTGCGCCTGGGCGACTGGCTCGCCGGGCTTCAGGGAGGCCAGCAGGCGGCGCGCGGCCGGCACGTCGCCGCCCTTGCCGAGCAGCTGGGCGCGGCGCAACTGGGCGCCGAACGCTGCCTTTTCGTCGCCCTCGGGCAGTTTATCGAGCCAGCCGACGGCGGCCTTGATGTCGCCGCGTTCTTCCGCCAGCTGCGACAGGATCAACAAAGCCTTCGAGGGATCGCGTTCGTCTTCCGGGTTGCGCCCGAGGACGTCGACGAAGCGCGCAAAGTATCGCTCGGCGCCGCTCGGGTCGTTCAGCTGGGTCGACAGCACGCCGAGCGCGTACAGAGTGGTGACGTTGTCCGGTTGCTGTTTATCGAGCAGCAGGAATTCGCTCCGGGCGGCCTCGAACTGCTTGTCGTTGACCAGCAGGCGGGCACGGGCGGCGCGCACTTCGCGCGCATTCGGATTGGCGGCGATAAATTTCGCCAGCAACTCGGCGACCTGCGCCTCGTTCTCGCCCGCCTGCGCCAGGGTCAGGACGGCGATCTCGGAATCCGGTTTCATGGCCAGTGCGGCGCGCGCCTCGCGCCCGGCTTGCGCCTTGTCGCCGCGCGCCAGTGCGCCCTGGGCCAGGACCACATGGCCCTCGAGCGTGTCGCGATAGGGCGCCACAATACGCTCCAGCATGGCGGCGGCCGCTTCCTTGTCCTTGGCGCGCGAGAGCAGTTGCTGCACCTGGTAGAGCACGATGCCGCGCACGCCGGCCGGCGCACCCTCTAAACGCTTGCGGAAAATTTCTTCTGCGTCCGAGATATTGTCGGACAAGATGACCATCCCCAGATAGTACTGGGTCGCTTCGTCGGACTGCGGGTCGAGCTGGCGCCATTGGCGCACGGCGGCCAGCGTGTCTTCCGGCTGGCGCGCGGCCAGCGCCATTTCGGCGGCGCGGCGCGCCAGGCGCGGGTCGCGCGTCTGCTGCGCCAGGCTCAGCATCGTCAGGTAGGGCCCTTGCCAGTCGCCGGCGCGAAACGCGAACTCGGCGCGCAGCAGCTGGTTCAGCAAGGTACTCGTCAGTTCGACCTTCGGCAGGCGTGCCTTTTCCGCCTCAAGCTCGGCTTTCGCGTCGCTCTCGGCCTTGGCCTGCGCCTCAAGCTTTGCTTCCGCTTGCTGCTCTGGCGACAGCTGCGCCGATTGCGCAACAGGCGGCTGCTGCGGCGCCACGGCACACGCAGCCAGCAAGCCGGAGAGGGTTACAATGACGAAAGCGTTTTTCAAGGCAAGTCCATGTGTGGAATGATGTTCGATTCTACGCCCAAGCCCCGTCGCGCGTGCGAGGGCGCAACACGAATTTACAAGAATTTTGTCAGATTTTCATGCCTGAACTCCCCGAAGTAGAAGTGACCCGGCTCGGCGTGGCGCCCCACCTCGAAGGCCGCATCGTCGAGCAGGTCGTGTTCCGGCGCGAAGGCTTGCGCTGGCCGTTTCCCGGCCACCTGACCGATTCGCTGCTCGGCCAGCGCATCATGCAGGTCGGCCGGCGCGGCAAGTATCTGTTGATCGGTTTCGATGCCGGCACGCTCATCATCCACCTTGGCATGTCCGGTCACTTGCGCGTCCTGCCCGTGGGCACCGAGCTGAAGAAGCATGACCACTTCGACCTGGTCGTCAGCGACGGCGCGCAATTGCAGGTGCTGCGGCTGCACGATCCGCGCCGCTTCGGCGCCGTGCTCTGGCATGCGCACGACGACGGCGATATCGACGAACACGTGCTGCTGCGCGGCCTCGGCGTCGAGCCCCTGGAAGACAAATTTTCGGCCGAGCTGCTGCACAAGGCAACGCGCAAGCGCAGCGCGCCGATCAAGCAGGTGCTGCTCGCGGGCGATATCGTCGTCGGCGTCGGCAATATCTACGCCTGCGAAAGCCTGTTCAAGGCAGGTATCAGCCCGAAGACGCCGGCTTCGCGCATCAGCCGCGCCCGCTACGACAAGCTGGCGACGGCGATTCGCGAGATCCTGGCGGAAGCCATCGTGCAGGGCGGCAGTACCCTGAAAGACTTTATTGCGGTGAATGGTCAATCTGGCTATTTCCAGCAGACATATTTCGTCTATGATCGTGCGGGAGTGCCTTGCAGAAACTGTGGCGCGCCGGTGCGCCAGATCAAGCAGGGGCAGCGGTCGACGTTTTATTGCGCGACTTGCCAGCGCTGAAGACCTCACTGATTAGCAGGCGGAACCCCATGCAAGATATCCAAGAATACAGCGCCTGGCGCGCATCGATCGCGGCGGCGCTGAACGAATACCGCGCGGCGCTGGGCAGCGTCGACGTGCTTGATGCGGCGACCACGCAACGCATGGCGCAAGCCGCGGCGCGGGTGCGCGACGACCGCCTCTCGGTCGCTTTCGTGGCCGAATTCTCGCGCGGCAAATCCGAGCTGATCAACGCGATCTTCTTCGCCGACTACGGCCAGCGCATCCTGCCCTCCTCCGCCGGCCGCACGACCATGTGCCCGACCGAACTGCTGTACGACGCCGCCTGGGAACCCTGCATCCGCCTGCTGCCGATCGAAACCCGCGCGCGCCAGCTCTCCACCAGCGATTTTCGCGAGGATGCGTCCGCCTGGACCGTGCTGCCGCTCGCGCTCGACGCGCCGGAGCGCATGGCGCAGGCGTTCCGCCAGGTCAGCATGACCCGCCGCGTGCCTCCCGAGGAAGCGCAGCGCTATGGCCTCTACGATCCGGACGATCCCGAACTGGCGGACGCGCTCGGGGGCGACGGCCTGGTCGAGATCTCGCAGTGGCGGCATGCGATCATCAACCTGCCGCACCCGCTCCTGAAACAGGGGCTCGTGATTCTCGATACCCCGGGCCTGAACGCGATCGGCACCGAGCCCGAACTGACGCTGAACCTGATCCCCAACGCGCATGCCGTCCTGTTCGTGCTGGCCGCCGAGACGGGCGTCACCCGCAGCGACATCGAGGTCTGGCGCACCCATATCGGCGCCGGACCCGGCCGCATCGTCGTGCTCAACAAGATCGACGCGATGTGGGATGCCCTGCGGAGCGACGAGCAGAACGAAGCCGAGATCGCGCGCCAGCAGGCCAGCGTGGCGCAGCAGCTCGGCCTCGCGCCCGGGCAGGTGTACCCGGTGTCGGCGCAGAAGGCGCTGGTCGGCCGCATCCAGGGCGACATGGATTTATTCGAGCGCAGCCGCTTGGGCGAACTGGAAGCGGCCCTGCTGCATGGCCTGATCCCGCAGAAGAAGGCGATCCTGGGCAGCGCGCTGCGCGAGGACTTGCAGGCGCTGGCGAGCGCGCAGACGAGCGCCCTGGCGGCGCGCGCGCGCGGCCTGGTCGAGCAGCTGCAGGAACTCAAAAGCCTGCGCGGCAAGAACCAGAACGTGCTGGCGCACATGATGCGCCGCATCGAGGCCGAGCGGAAGGATTTCGATGCCGGCCTGCTGCGCCTGCAGGACGCGCGCGCCCGTTTTACGAAGCTGTCGACCGAACTGTATTCGATCCTCGACATGGACGCCGTCGCGCGCCAGGCCGAGACGGTGCGCATGGCGCTGCACGCCTCGCGCTTCGCGACCGGCATGCGCGCCCCGGTGCGCGCCTTTTTCGAGAACGTCCGCGCCAGCCTCGATGCGGCCGGCGCGCAAGTGTCCGAGATCGGCAAGGTGATGGACATGATGGTGCGCGGCCTGGCCGCCGAGCACGGTCTCACCATGTCGCCGCCGATGCCGCTGTCCCTCGCCCGCTACCGCGACGAGATCGATGCCGTCGAGGCGCTGTACGTCAAGCAGTTCGGTACCGCGACCCTGCTCATGAGCAGCCGCAGTACCCTGCTCGACCGCTTCTTCGATTCGATCGTCTCGAACGTGCGCCGCAGTGTCCGCGCCGCGAATGCGGACGTCGAGGCCTGGCTGAAGGTGATCATGGTGCCGCTCGAGACCCAAATCCGCCAGCACAAGGAGCAGTTGCGGCATCGCCTGTCCTCGATCCAGCGCATCCACGATGCCACCGACAGCCTGGAGCAAAAGATCGCGGCATTCGAAACGAGCCAGGAAGAACTGGACGGACAGCGCCGGCGCCTGGAGGCCTTGAACGATGCCGTCGCCGCGGCGCTGGACGACGCGCCGCTGCGGGAGGCCGCATGAAGCGTCTGACGGAATTCGACGACCTGCTGAATCCGACGTTTTCGCAGGCCGTGATCGACTGGCAGCGCACGCACGGGCGCCACACCCTGCCGTGGCAGAACACGCGCGACGCCTACCGCGTCTGGCTCTCCGAGATCATGCTGCAGCAGACGCAGGTGGCCGCGGTGCTCGGCTATTACGCGCGCTTCCTGGAGCGCTTCCCGACCGTGCAGGACCTGGCCAGCGCGCCGATCGAGGACGTGATGGCGCACTGGAGCGGGCTCGGTTACTACACGCGGGCGAGAAACCTGCACGCCTGCGCGATCCGCGTCGTCAACGAATATGGCGGCCAGTTCCCGGCCGATCCTGCGCTGCTGGCCGATTTGCCCGGCATCGGGCGCTCGACCGCCGCCGCGATCACAGCCTTCTCGAACGGCACCCGCGCCGCGATTTTGGACGGGAACGTGAAACGCGTGTTCGCGCGCGTCTTCGGCGTCGAGGGCTATCCGGGCGAAAAGCGCATCGAAGAGGGACTATGGCGCCGCGCCGAGGCGCTGCTGCCGGCAGAGGGCATCGAATCGTACACGCAGGGCCTGATGGACCTCGGTGCGACGCTGTGCACGCGTTCGAAGCCCGACTGCGGCCGCTGCCCGCTGCAGGCGCGCTGCGTCGCGTTTGCAACGAACCGTACCGATGAACTGCCGGTGCGCAAACCGAAGAAGACCACGCCGGAGAAGCGTGCGGCCATGCTGGTCGTGATCCACGACGATCAGGTGCTGCTCGAGCAGCGTCCTTCCACCGGCATCTGGGGAGGATTGCTGTCGCTGCCGGAAGTGGACGGCCACGTCGGCATCGAGCTCGCGCAAGATGGCGGGATTGCGCTCGCGGCGCAGGTGCAGGCGCTGGGCCAGGTCGAGGAAGTGCAGGCGCTGCTGCCGCTGGTGCATGTGTTCACGCACTATAAATTGCACATTCATCCGCACAAGGTGACGCTGGCCGAGCGTGGGGCGACGCCGGCCGGTCATGTGTGGGTCGCGATGGAGGCGGTTGGCGATGCCGCGCTGCCGGCGCCGGTCAAGAAGCTGCTGCTGGAGCTGGCGCGGCCGAGTTTGTTCTAGCGCGCGCTAAGGTTGCGCACAGGGTGGACGCGTGGGCTCGGAGAGCCCACCCTACGGTGCACCACCGCCGGGTGGTGCTATTTTGCGCCCGTTGCGTAACGTAGCGTGGGCACTTGTGCCCACGCGGCACGGCATCTACACGTTTCGACCATCATGCGCAGTACTGCCTGGGCATGAATCCGATCGCGGCCCGGCCCACCCTACAATTCGTCCAGCGAAAAAATCCGCTTGTGCTCGCGGATCGCATAGCGGTCCGTCATGCCCGCGATGTAGTCCGCAATCTTCCTCGCCTGCTTCACGGTGTCGCCGTTGGCCACCTGGTAATCCGGCGGCAGCAGCACCGGGTCCGTCATGAAGGCGTCGAACAGTTCGCGCACGATGCGGCTGGCCTTTACCCGCATGCGGTTGACCTTGAAGTGGCGGTACAGGTTCGCATACAGGAAGCGTTTCAAGGCCGTGGTCTCGGCGCGCATCTGGTCCGAAAAACGGATCAGGGGCGGAGAAGTCCGCACTGCGTCGATGTTCGCCGGCGCGGCATCGAGCAGCAAGGCGGCCGAGGTCTCGACCAGGTCGGCCGTCATGGCCGTGATCATCAAACGGATCGTCTCGTACAGCGCACGCCGGCCCGGCAGGCCGGGATACTGCGCTTCCACCGCGTTGCGATGGCGCGCGAACAGCTCGACCTGCATCATCTGCTCCATCGTGAGCAGGCCCGAACGCAGGCCGTCGTCGATGTCGTGGTTGTTGTACGCGATCTCGTCGGCGAGATTGGTCAGCTGCGCTTCCAGGCTGGGCTGGGTCTTGTCGATGAAGCGCTGGCCGAGCGGGCCAAGCTGGCGCGCGTTGTTCAGCGAGCAGTGCTTCAAAATGCCTTCGCGCGTTTCGAACGTGAGGTTCAGGCCGTCGAAGGCGCCGTAGTGCTCTTCCAGGTGATCCACCACCCGCAGGCTTTGCAGGTTGTGCTCGAAGCCGCCGTAGTCCTTCATGCATTCGTTGAGCACGTCCTGGCCGACGTGGCCGAAAGGCGTGTGCCCGAGGTCGTGCGCCAGCGCCGTGGCTTCGACCAGGTCTTCGTTCAGGCGCAGGCTGCGCGCCAGCGTGCGGCCGATTTGCGCCACTTCGATCGAGTGCGTCAGGCGCGTGCGGAACAGGTCACCCTCGTGATTGAGAAAAACCTGGGTCTTGTATTCGAGGCGGCGGAAGGCCGTGGAGTGGATGATGCGGTCGCGGTCGCGCTGATACTCGCTGCGCGAGCCGGGCGCGGGCTCGTCGAAACGGCGCCCGCGCGAGGCCTTCGAATGCGCCGCATACGGAGCCAGGTGGGCGTCGAAGTCGATCATGCGCGGCGCCTCTTCACTTTACGCTGGCGTCCACGCAGCTTTCCAGCGTGGCACGCAGCAGTTCCGGCGGCACGCTGCTGATGCTCGGGCTGCCCAGGGGTTTCAACAGGATGAATTTGATGGCACCGCCCTCGTTCTTCTTGTCCACTTCCATCAGCTCGATCCAGCGCTCGATGCCGAGGTCCGGCGCTTTGACCGGCAGGCCGGCGGCGGCCACCAGCGCCCGCACGCGTTCGACGGTGGCATCGTCGACCAGGCCCAGGCGGCGCGACAGGTCGGCCGCCATCACCATCCCGCAGCCGACCGCTTCGCCGTGCAGCCAGGTGCCGTAGCCGAGGCCCGCTTCGATCGCATGCCCGAAGGTGTGGCCGAAGTTCAGCACGGCGCGCAGGCCGCCCTCCCGTTCGTCCTTGCGCACGACTTCGGCCTTGATCTCGCAGGAGCGCGCGATCGCATGCGACAGCGCGCCCGGATCGCGCGCCACCAGGCGATCGATGTTCGCTTCGATCCAGTCGAAGAAGGCGGCATCCAGGATCGCGCCGTGCTTGATCACTTCGGCCAGGCCCGCCGACAGTTCGCGCGCCGGCAAGGTCGACAGGGTGGCGGTATCGGCCAGCACCGCGCGCGGCTGGTAAAAGGCGCCGATCATGTTCTTGCCGAGCGGGTGGTTGATGCCGGTCTTGCCGCCGACCGAGGAGTCGACCTGCGAGAGCAAGGTAGTCGGTATTTGCACGAACGGCACGCCGCGCATGTAGCTGGCCGCGGCATAGCCGGTCAGGTCGCCGATGACGCCGCCGCCCAGGGCGATCAGGGTCGTCTTGCGGTCGCATTTATTCGCCAGCAGCGCGTCGAAGACCAGCATCAGCGACTGCCAGTTCTTGTGCTCTTCGCCGTCGGGCAGGATGATCTCGACCACCTCGCGCCCGGCCGCGCGCAAGGGTGCCGCGACTTTGTCCAGGTACAGCGGCGCGACCGTCGTGTTGGTGACGATGGCCGCCTTGTTGCCGCCCACCTGGCGCGCAAGCAGCGCGCCGTCGTCGAGGACGCCGGGGCCGATGGCGATCGGGTAGCTGCGCTCGCCCAGGTCGACGTTGAGATTGAGAGGTGCTTGTACGTTCATCGATGTCGCCTTTGCGCGCCGCGAACGCGCCGAATTGAGCGCGTCGAGCTGGTCCAAAATTGTCTGAACCATCGATTGTACGTTAGGTCGGCCGGTATCGATGACGAGGTCCGCGATCTCGCGGTACAGGGGCTCCCTCTGGGCCAGCAGTTCCTCGAGCTTCCTGCGCGGGTCGGCGGTTTGAAGCAGCGGCCGGTTCTTGTCGTGCGAGGTGCGCTGCAGGATGCTGCCGACGCTGGCGCGCAGGTAGATGACGGTGCCGCGTTCGGCGAGGAAGGCGCGGCTGCCCGCATCGAGCACGGCGCCGCCGCCGGTGGCCAGCACGATGCCGCGCTGGGCGGTGAGTTCGCGGATCATGTCCGCTTCGCGCCGGCGGAAGCTGGCCTCCCCTTCGATTTCGAAGATCCACGGGATCGTGGCGCCGGTGCGCGCCTCGATCGCATGGTCGGAATCGACGAAGCGCATGTTCAGCCGGCGCGCCAGCAGCCGGCCGATGGTGGTCTTGCCGGACCCCATCAGTCCGACAAGAAACACATTTTCGGATTTCACATCAATTAGCGGTGAACTTGAATTCCGTAATCTTACCCTGTGGCGTCTTGGTCTGGAGAGTGAAATCGCCCGGCGCGCATTGCGCATCCGGCGAGACCGTCATCTGGTGGAGGGTGCCGCCGGCCGCGAGCGTCGATGGAATCGTCGCCGGCGACAGTCCCGTGACCGACAATTTGGTCGCGGACGACACCGACACGCCGGTCCCGAACGGCAGCGGATTGTTGTTGACGTCGGTCAGGCGGACCGACAGTGCACGCGCGGCGCAGCCCGTTCCTGCCAGTCCGGCGAGCGGGATCGAGGCGCCGTTGGCGTAGGTCGCGCCGGTACAGCTGCCGTTGTAGCAGACGTCGCTCAGCCGCGCATAGGAGCCGCTGAATACGATCTCGATGTCGCGGCGCAGGTAATTCAGGCCCCAGGCGCCATTGCCGACCGGCTTGTAGGTGCTGCTGTTGAAGGGGATCGGCAGGTCGTTGTCGGCCGCTTCGTACACGCCGTTCAGGTTCGTGTCCAGGAACGGATCGGGCATGTCCGTAAACGGTTCGCCGCCGCTCGGGCAAGTGTCGACCAGTGGCCGGTAGCTGCCGGCCGGGCCGGTCCAGCCGGCGCAGCTGTACTGGCCGTCGCCGTTCATGTCGACGAAGTCCTCCACGCCCTGGACGAAGGCCATCACGGTCACGCGGCCGGTCGCGGGACGCACGTTCTGGCCGACCAGGTCGACGGAGCAGTGGCCGTCGACCGTCACGCAGCCGCCCTGGGCCGAGCTGGCGACGGCGCCGCCTTCGGTCACGAAGTTGACCGCGGTGCCATCGGACACCTTGTTGCCGTACTGGTCAGCGAGGTAGACGGAAATCCCCACCGTCTCGCCCGTCACGTCCCAGGCCTCGAGATTGCGGAACGCCGGGCTCATCGTCATCGACTTCTGGATCGGCAGGCCGGTCGACACGATCAGGGTGTCCGACAGGCCGGTGATGACGGAGCCGTTGCGGCTGGCGGAGGCCAGCACGCGCACCGGGGTCGGGATCGAGCCCGAGGCCACGGTCGTGGAGACCTTGCCCGAGGCGTCGGTGGTGGCGCGGATCGGGCTGACCGTCAGGCCGCCGGTGGCCGTGGTGGCACTGAAGTCGACGTCGACGCCGGCCAGGCCATTGCCCTGCTGGTCGACGACGCGGTAGTTCAATTGGGCCGATTCCGAACGGCCCTGGCCGCCCGAACCCTTGAGCACGATCGCGGTGCCGCTCAGGCTCGAACCCGAGAACTGGATCGCGCCGATATTGGCCGCGCTGACGTCGATGCCGATGGTCTGGCTCGAGTTGCCGATCGAGGCGGTGATGACGTCGCGCCCGAGCGTGCAGCCATTGTTGGTGTAGGTTGCCAGCTGCACGCCGTTGCTGATCGCGCCCGGCACCAGCGTCGCGCTACCGTTGCCGGCGCACAGCGAGGTCAGGCTCAGGCCGGTCGATGCGGTGGCAGCCTGGCCATTGCTGGTGACCGGGATGTTCAGTGCCAGGGTGTTGAAGGCCGGCAGGCGGCCGGCCGGGGCCGGCGAGAACGACAGCGCGCCCACGGTCAGGGGCGCGGCGCCGATGGCGATGTTCAGGCCGGCGCTGCCGGTCTTGCTTTCGACGACGGAGGTCGCGGTCAGGGCGAGCGCGCCCGCGGTGGTGTAGGTGGCCGGCTTGATCGTCACGACGGCCACGCCGTTGGCGTCGGTCAGGGCCGAACCGGTGTCCGGCGTAAAGGCGACCATGCCCGCGGTCGCGGTGGCGAACTGGACGATCGCGCCGACGGCGGGCTTGCCGGCCGGGGTGAGGACGGTTGCCTTCAGCGTCGCGCTCTGGCCGCCGGACAGGCTCGTGACCGGCTGGTTGGTGCCGTCCGTCATCGTCAGGCTGACCTTGGTGTCAGCGGTGGCGGTGGTGCCCGTGCCGGTGCCGGTGCCGGTGCCGCCGGTACCGGTGTTGCCCGTGGCGCCGGATGCGGCCGGCACCGCGCCGGGATTGCCGCCACCGCCGCCACAGGCGCTCAACACTGCGGCGGCGATCAGGGTCAGGACCGCCACGCGCTTGATGCCGGCGGAAGGATGGTGGGTCGATGCTGTCAGCATGTTGTTGTTCCTATTCTTTTTCAGCTGTAAAAAATGCCGGAACGTCGGGAGGACGGTCCGGCATCGGTGTCAGGTGTTGTCTGGCTCGATATGGATCAAGGTCCCGGATCAGCGTCCGGATGCCACGCGGTCGGCGACGATCTTCGGCGTGATGAACACCAGCAGTTCGGTCTTCGCGCTCTCGCGGCCCTGGGTCTTGAACAGGTAGCCGAGCACCGGAACGTCGCCCAGCAGCGGCACCTTGCTCACGTTGCTGCGCTCGGTCTGCTGGTAGATACCGCCCAGCACCACGGTGCCGCCGTTTTCGACCATGACCTTGGTTTTCACGTGCTGGGTGTTGATGGCGAAGCCGGCGCGCGTTTCCTCGCCCTTCGAATCCTTGCTCACGTCCACTTCCAGCACCACGTTGCCGTCCGGCGTGATCTGCGGGATCACTTCCAGGCGCAGGTTCGCCTTCTTGAATTCGATCGAGGTGGCGCCGCTCGAGGAGGCGACCTGGTACGGCAGTTCGATACCCTGCTCGATCACGGCCACCATCTTGTCTTCGGTGACCACGCGCGGGCTGGAGATGATCTTGCCCTTGCCGTCCGCTTCCAGCGCCGACAGTTCCAGGTTCAGGAAGCGATTGTCGGCCGAGGAGAACAGGGAGAAGGCCAGGCTCGGCGCCGAGATGCCGCCGATCGCCGCCGCCGGCAGGTTCACCATCGTCGTATTCGTGTAGGCATCGCCGTTGTCCGGGGTCTGGCCCGTGACCTGGCCGACGCCGGTCAGGTTGCCGCCGATGGCGACGCGGTTGTTGCCGCCGATGCCGTAGCCGGCATCGCCGCCGCGCACGCCGCGCATGTCGCCAAAGCCGATCTTGGCGCCCAGGTTGCGCGAGAAGCCATCGTTCGCCTCGACCAGGCGGGCTTCGATCAGGACCTGCTTCGATGCCACGTCGGTCTTCTGGATCAGCATCCGGATGTCTTCGATCTTCGAGGCGATGTCGGTCACGAACAGCTGGTTCGTGCGCGGATCGATGATCGCGCTGCCGCGCTTGGACAGCACGCGGTTGCGGTCGCCGCCGCTGGCTGCCCCGCCGTTCGCGTCCAGGCCGAACACGGTGCGGAAGGATTCGGCTTTCTGGTAGTTCAGCTGGAAGATTTCGGACTTCAGCGGCTCGAGGTCCGAGATCTGGGCGCGCTGCTCGAGTTCGAGCTTTTCCTTGGTCAGCAGTTCTTCCCTCGGCGCGATCCAGATGACGCTGCCGTTCTTGCGCATGTCCAGGCCCTTCGACTGCAGGATCACGTCCAGCGCCTGGTCCCAGGGCACGTCCTTCAGGCGCAGGGTCAGGCTGCCGGTGACGGAATCGCTGGCGATGATGTTCAGGCCCGAAATATCGGCCACGGCCTGCAGCGCGGCGCGCACTTCGATGTTCTGGAAGTCGAAGCTGATCTTCTCGCCGCGGTAACCCTGCGCGCCCTTGGCCAGCTTGTTCGGGTCTTCCTTCACCGGACGCACGGCCACGACCAGCTGGGTGTCGCTCTGGTAGACCGACTGTTCCCACTGTCCTTGCGCTTCGATGATCATGCGCACGTTGGCGCCGTTGCTGCTCGTCGTCACGCGCGACACCGGGGTGCCGAAATCGGTGACGTCCAGGCGCCGGCGCAGGGTTTCCGGCAGGCTGATGTTCATGAAGTCCACCTGCACCTTGTTGCCGAGCTGGCGCACGTCGACGGCGACCGCATTGTTCGGCAGGTCGACCACGACCCGGCCTTCGCCTTCGTTACCGCGGCGGAAGTCGAGGTTGCGCAAGGTCTGGCGCGGCCCTGCGGCTGCGCTCTGCGCGCCCGGCGCCGGGGCCGCGGCGAGCGGCGCGGCAGCCGCACCGGCGCCGGCCACGGTGACGACGACCGACTTGCCGTCGATCGCCGTCGAATAGCTGGCCGGACGCTTCAGATTCATCACCAGGCGGGTGCGTTCGCCGGCCTGCACCACGTTCACGCCGCGCACTTCGCCCAGGTTGATGTCCTGCGCATTCTGGCCGGTGGCATTCGTCGTGGCGCCGAAGTCGAGCGCGATGCGCGCCGGATTCGTGATCGCAAAGCCGAGCGGCAATTTGGTCGGGGCGTTTTTCATCGCGATGTTGACCACCACGTTCGCGCCCTGCTGGTTGGCGCTGATCGATTCGATGGCGTTATCTTGAGCCTGGGCCGCGCCTGCGCCGAGCGCCAGCAATACCGGCACCAGCAGCGTGCCGACGGCGCGCTTCAGGTTCATCATTGCGAATGGGGTCATTTCCCGATCTCCTTACTTTCCTGCAACTCCAGCTTCGATATCCGCTCGACCCAATCGCCGCCAGCGTCCTGTACCATTTCCCGGATTTCCACGGCCGCCGGGGTCACGCGCGTTACCTGGCCGAAGTTCTGGCCCAGGCGCTGTCCTGCCCGCACGCGGTAGACACTGCGCTCGATCTGCACCAGGGCAAAGCTGACGCCGCCCTTTTGCATCATACCGACCATCCTCATGGTATCGAGAGGATAGTTCTCCAAGGCTTCACGGGGACGATTCAAGTCCGGCCGGGCCGCGTACGGCTGCCCCGCATTCGGCTGCGCGGCGGCCAGCACGCCCGGTCCCGCCAGTTTGTCGGCGCTGAAGGGATCCGGGGCCTGGGCGCCGTTATAGGCGTACGGCAGGAATTCCTTGGACTCCGGCAGCGGTTTCACCGACGGCCTGGTTTGCGCCTTCGTCTCTTCCATCCAGGTGCGCACTTCGCGCACGTCGCTGTCGCCGCAGCCGGCCAGCAGCACGGTCATCAAGGCCGGCACGATCAGGTTCTTCATCATGGCGCGCCCTCCGCTTTCTTGTTCTTCTTCGCCTTCAGGCGCGCCGCTTTCTGCGTGGCCAGTTCGTCGGCGTCGAGGTAGCGGAAGGTCTTCGCGATCGCGTCCAGGGTCAGGACGCCATCCTTGTCGGTTTTCAGGCGCATGTTGTTGAGCGTGACGATGCGCGGCAGATGCGCCATGTCGGCCGCGAAGGCGCCCAGGTCGTGGTAATTGCCGGAGAGTTCGATCGCGATCGGCAATTCGGCGTAGTAGTCGCGCACGACGACCTGGTCGGGACGGAACAGCTTGAATTGCAAACCGCGGCCGACGCCGGCCTGGTTGATGTCGGAGAGCAGCGCGGCCATCTCGGCCTTGCTCGGCAACTGCTTTTCCAGGCGCTCGACCGACCGGTCGACCTGGATCTTCTGCGCCTGCAGCGCTTCCAGGTTCACCGCCTGCGCGATTTTCGAACGGTATTCGTCGCGCAGCGTCGATTCCTGGGCCGCCAGCGACTCCTGGGTCTCGAACTGCCCGCTCCAGTACAGGAAATAGCCGGCAATGACGACCAGCGCCATCGCGCCGGCCGCGCACAGCAGGCGCGGCGCCAGCGGCCACAGGCCCGGCGGGCGGCCCTGCAGCCCCTGGAATTGCGCCGACAGCTCGGCGCCCAGTTGTTTCAGGTCGATGTTCATGGCTTGTTCTCTCCCGCTTTCGCTTCCGTCCTGGCGATGCCGGCCAGCGGGGCCTTCTTGCCGTCTGCCGCTTCTTCGGTGTCGCGGGCACGCTTGATGGCCACCGCCAGCGTGAACTCGACCGCCTTGCGCACGAGCTTGTTCTGGGTCAGCGTGGCCGCCTTGACCTCGGTGAGTTCGGGACGCTCGAGCCAGGGAGAATTGCCCGACAGGTTGCGCAGCAGCTCGGCCACGCGTTCCTGCGACTGCGCATAACCATTCAGGACCACGCGCTGGCCGCTCTGCTCGAAGGATTTCAGGTAGACGCCTTCCGGCGTCTGGCGCACCAGTTCGTCGAACAGGTAGACCGGCTGGTTGCGGTCGCCCTGCAAGTCTTCCACCGCCTGCTGGCGCGATTTCAGGGCATTGATTTCTTCCTTCAGGGTGGCGATGTCCTTGATCTTCTTGTCGAGTTCGGCGTTCTCGGTGGACAGCGCGGCATTGCGCTGTTCCTGGATCGCGATGCGGCTGGCGTTCCAGCCGCCGACCAGCAGCACCACGGCCACGCCCAGCAGGCCGCCGAGCACCAGCATGGCGATGAAAGCCGCCTGTTTCTGTTTGCGTTTCGCTTCCCGGTGCGGGAGCAGGTTAATCCGGATCATCAGCCAAACCTCCGCAGGCCGAGGCCGCAGGCAACCAGGTAGGACGCGCCGTCGGCGCGCACTTGCGCTTCGCGCAAGCCGGGGGCCAGCAGCATGCCGTCGAAGGGCGTCACTTGCGCGGTCGGGATGCGCGTGCGGCCGCCGATCAGTTCGACCAGGCCGGGCAGCGGGGCGCTGCCGCCGGCCAGCCAGATCTGGTCGATGCGGGTATACGGCGTCGAGGTGAAGAAGAACTGGATCGCGCGCGTCACTTCCAGCGCGGCGCTTTCCAGGAATGGCGTCAATACGTCGGCGCGGAAGTTTTCCGGCAAATCGCCGGATTTCTTGCGCGTTTCCGCTTCCTCGTAGGCCAGGCCGTAGCTGCGCACGATTTCCTGGGTCAGCGTGTTGCCGCCGAAAGCCTGCTCTTTCTCGTAGACGGTGTCGCCGTTGTGCAGCATCGATACGTGGGTGATGCCGGCGCCGATCTGGAACAGGGCGACGATCTTGTCCTTGCCTGCAGGTGCGGCGCGCTCGAGGGCGGCACGCGCGGCATAGGATTCGATGTCCATCACGGTGGCCGTCAGGCCGGCCGCTTCGGCGATCGCCACCCGGTCCTCGACCTTTTCGCGGCGCGCAGCGGCCAGCATCACTTCCATGTCGTCGGGAGAATTCGGCGCCGGGCCGACCACGTCGAAGTCCAGGCTCACTTCGTCGAGCGCGAACGGGATGTACTGGCTGGCTTCGGATTCGACCTGCACTTCCAGCTGGTCTTCGGCCATGCCGGCCGGCAGGATGATTTTTTTCGTGATGACCGACGCAGGCGGCATGCCGAGCGCGACGTTCTTGGCGCGGGTGCCGCTTTTCTTCCAGATGCGGCGCACGGCCTCGGCCACCTGGTCGAAGTTTTCGATATTCCCGTCGACCACGGCGCCGCGCGGCAGCGCCTCGAACGCGTGGCGCTCCAGGCGCAGCACACCCTTGCCGGCATCGGCCAGCTCGACCAGGCGCAGGCCCGAGGTGCTGATGTCGAGTCCGGCAAGCGGCGGGCTCGACTTACCGAACAAGGAACCCAGATTGATCACGCGCCTACTCCTCAGCTGCGGCCCGGATGCCGGGCCAATGTCGTTCAATGCCCGCGTGCGGGAAAATCTTGTAGTGAAATCTTCAGTTACTGCATATTTATGAGGCAGTACATTAAATCGTAGCGGCAATAGTGCGCCTCGACAAGATATTTCTACACTGGAACATTACAATCCGGCGGGGATGCCACAGTCTGATATTCCCGTGTTAATACCCCTTGTCATGCATGCCACACACTGCTTGTGGATGAGTCCGCGCCACCATGGAAGGGGGTGCCTTATAATGAGGCGGATCAATTTTGCGAGTCAGCATGAAATCTTCCCAAACGACGAATTCCCCGGCACCGAAGAAATACAGTCCGAAGCGCCTGGTCCTGATGGCTTTTGCCGCGCTGGCCGGGCTCGCCCTGACCGGCGTGCTGGTGGTCGTGTTCGCGCTGGCCATGGCCTACCCGAACCTGCCGGCCCTCGACACCATCACCGACTACCGGCCCAAGATGCCGCTGCGGATTTTTACCGCCGATAACGTCCTCATCGGCGAGTTCGGCGAGGAGCGCCGCACCCTGGTGCGTTTCAAGGAAATCCCGGACGTCATGAAAAAGGCGGTGCTCTCGATCGAGGACGACCGTTTCTACCAGCACGGCGGCGTCGACTACATGGGCGTGCTGCGCGCAGCCCTGCACAATGCCGCAGGCAGCGGCGCGCGCCAGGGCGCCTCGACGATCACGCAGCAGGTCGCGCGCAACTTCTTCCTGTCGTCCGAGCAGACCCTGAAACGCAAGGCCTACGAGGCCCTGCTGGCGTGGAAAATCGAAAAGAACCTGACCAAGGACCAGATCCTCGAGGTCTACATGAACCAGATCTACCTGGGCCAGCGCGCCTTCGGCTTCCAGTCGGCGGCCCAGATCTATTTCGGCAAGGACCTGCGCGACATCAGCGTCGCCGAAGCGGCCATGCTGGCCGGCCTGCCGAAAGCGCCGTCGGCCTACAACCCGGTGGTCAACCCGACCCGCGCCCGCACCCGCCAGCAGTACATCCTGCAGCGCATGCATTCGCTCGGCTACATCACGGATGCGCAGTTCGAGACGGCGAAAAACGAAGAACTGAAAGTCAAGTCCGACAGCACCGCCTTCGGCGTACACGCCGAATACGTGGCCGAGATGGCGCGCCAGCTGGTGTATGAACAATTTAAAGAGGACACGTATACGCGCGGCCTGAACGTGTTCACCACGATCACCAAGGCCGACCAGGACGCGGCCTACCTCGCCCTGCGCCGCGGCGTGATGGACTACGAGCGCCGGCACCCCTACCGCGGCCCGGAATCGTATATCGAGATCCCGACCGACAAGACCGAAGCCGACGAGGCGATCGAAGCGGAACTGGCCGAGAAGCCCGACAGCGACGACATCGTGGCCGCCGTCGTGCTGACGGCCTCGCCGTCGAGTGTGAGCGCCGTGCTGGCCTCGGGCGAGGAAATCAAGATCACCGGCCCCGGCCTGTCCTTCGCGTCGAGCTGGCTGTCGGCGAAGGCGGCGCCGAACCGCCGCATCCGCCGCGGCGCGCTGATCCGCGTCACGCAGGACGGTGGCGACGGCTGGAAGATCACGCAGATGCCGGAAGTCGAATCGGCCTTCGTTGCGGCCAACACCGAGGACGGCGCGATCCGCGCCCTGGTCGGCGGCTTCGACTACAACCGCAACAAATTCAATCACGTCACGCAGGCCTGGCGCCAGCCGGGGTCCTCGTTCAAGCCGTTCATCTATTCCGCTTCCCTGGAACGCGGCCTGTCGCCATCGACCCTGATCAACGACGCGCCGATCTCCTTCGACGCCGGCCAGACCGGCGGCCAGGCCTGGGAGCCAAAGAACTACGACGCGAAATACGAAGGTCCGATGACGATGCGGCGCGGCCTGACCAAGTCGAAAAACATGATCTCGATCCGCATCCTGAACCGCATCGGCGCGCGCTACGGCCAGGAATACGCGACCCGCTTCGGCTTCGATCCGGAAAAGAACCCGCCGTATTTGACGCTGGCCCTGGGCGCCGGCGCCACCACGCCGCTGCAGATGGCCGGCGCGTATGCCGTCTTCGCCAACGGCGGCTACCGCGTCAGCCCCTACCTGATCTCGAAGGTGACCGACAGCGCCGGTAAAGTGCTGTCCGAAGCGCGTCCCGAGCGCGCCGGCACGGAAGCGAACCGCGTGATCGACGCGCGCAACGCCTTCCTGATGGACAGCATGCTCAAGGACGTGGCGCGCTACGGCACCGCGGCCAAGGCGCAGGCGACGCTGAAACGCACCGACATCGCGGGTAAAACCGGCACCACCAACGACTCGATCGACGCCTGGTTTGCCGGCTACCAGCCGAAGGTGGTCGGGATTGCCTGGATGGGCTACGACCAGCCGAAGAACCTGGGCAACAAGGAAACCGGCGGCGGCCTGGCATTACCGATCTGGATCGGCTACATGCAGACGGCCCTGAAATCGGTGCCGGTCGAGGAACGCGCGGTGCCGCCGGGGCTGATCATGGCCAATGGCGAGTACTACTATGCCGAGAACCCGCCGGGAACGGGCGTGCAGTCGCTCGACGTGGGAACGACGCCGGCACCGGCGCAGCAGAAGGCGCAGGACGCGGTCAAGAACGAGTTGTTTTAATAGTCGACGCCGAGTCGTGCGTAACGCGTGAGCTCGGGGAGCCCACCCTACGGTGCACCACCAACCGTAGCAAATTCATGGAACGGTGGCGTAACGCAGGGTGGGCTCTTGAGCCCACGCGTTACGTGCGCATCATTTCATCCCACCTTCACCGGCGCCCCGCCCTGCTGCGTGGCCACATCCGACAAGGCCGCAAAAAACTCCGAATCGTCGCGCGTATTGCGCCACTCGTCGCCCACGCGCTTGTAGTGGTAGCCGCCGGCGCGCGCCGCCATCCACATCTCCTGCAGCGGCGCCTGGCTGTTGACGATGATCTTCGAGCCGTTGGCGATGAACTCGATCTCGAGCACGTTGCCGTTGCGCTTGCACTCGACGTCGACCACGTCCTGATCGTTGAGGTTGTCGAAACAGGTCTCGATGCGGTTCAGCGTCGAATCGGCCAGGTCCAAAAATTCGGATTCGGTCATGCTACACTCCAAGGTCTTGATTAAACCGTGATTCTAATCGTGAAGTCACCTTACGCGCTTTCCATCGCCGCCGCGCTGACCGTTGCCGCGCTCGCCGGCTGCGGCCAGACCGGTCCGTTATACATGCCGAAACCGCCTGCCAAGCCTGCCGCGGCGCCAGCCAAACCGGTGACGCCCATTGTCGCGCCGACCACCGACGCCGCGCCGGCCCAGACTTTGACTCCAACTCCCGCCCCCGTCCAATAAGAACTTCATGTCGCACTTTTCGTACCGAGACGGCGTCCTGCACGCCGAGAGCACCCCTTTGTCCCGCGTTGCCGAAGAGTTCGGAACGCCTACTTATGTCTATTCGAAAGCGGCGCTGCTGCAGAATTTCGCAGCGTACGCCGACGCCTGCCAGGGCCGCGACGCCCTGGTCTGCTATGCGATGAAGGCCAATTCGAATCTCGCCATCCTCGACCTGCTGGCGCGCCAAGGCGCCGGCTTCGACATCGTCTCGGGCGGCGAACTGCTGCGCGTGATCGCGGCCGGCGGCGATCCAGATAAAGTGATCTTCTCGGGCGTGGGCAAGACCGAAGCTGAAATGCGCCTGGCGCTGGAAAAGGGCATCCTCTGCTTCAACGTCGAGTCGATCCCGGAACTGCACCGCCTGAACGAAGTCGCGGCCGGCATGGGCAAGCGCGCCCCGGTCTCGCTGCGGGTGAACCCGAACGTCGACGCCAAGACCCACCCCTATATCGCGACCGGCCTGAAGGCGAACAAGTTTGGCGTGGCTTTCGATGACGCGCTGGCCACCTACCGCGCCGCCGCGTCTCTCCCCAACCTGGACGTGGTCGGCATCGACTGCCACATCGGTTCGCAGCTGCTGGACGACGCGCCGCTGCTGGAAGCGCTCGATAAACTGATCGAACTGATCGACACGCTCGACGCCGAGGGCATCCACATCCACCACCTCGACATCGGCGGCGGCGTCGGCGTCGATTACGGTGCGCCCGGCGACAAGCCGCCGGTGCCGGTGGGCGACTACCTGGGACGCCTGTTCGCGCGCATCGACGCCTGGCGCGCGGCGCGCCACGACGGCCGTGCCGTCAAGGTCATTTTTGAGCCGGGCCGTTCGATCGTCGCCAACACCGGCGTGCTGGTCACCAAAGTCGAGTTCCTGAAACCCGGCGCGGAAAAGAATTTCGCCATCATCGACGCCGCCATGAACGACATGATGCGCCCGACGCTCTACGGCGCCTGGATGGACATGAAGCCGGTCGTGCCGCGCGAGGGTGCGGCCACCGCCGTGTACGACATCGTCGGCCCGGTCTGCGAATCGGGAGACTGGCTGGCGAAAGAGCGCGAACTGGCCGTCGAGCCGGGCGATCTGCTGGCGATGATGAGCGCAGGCGCCTACGGCATGACGATGGCGTCGAACTACAACACGCGCGGCCGCGCGGCCGAAATCATGGTCGACGGCGAGCAGGTGCACGTGATTCGCCAGCGCGAGAACCCGGCCGACCTGTTTGCGCTGGAGTCGATGCTGAAGTAACTGCGCCGCCCTGGCGCTTGCGCACGTCAGAACGAAAAAACCGCGCCATCTTTCGAGGGCGCGGTTTTTTTTACGCTTGGTGCTTAGTTACTCAGCAAGACCTGGGCAATGACGCCGGTCGCGATGGCGGCCAGTACGTAGTCGTTGCCGGCACGGACCCAGTGATGGCCCCGCGGTGGCGCGCTCAGGTGGCGGGCGCGCCAGTCGCTGACGACGTAGCGGTTGTCGCGGTATTCCTGGCTCAGGCGCTGGCCGCGGCGCAGGTCGTGACGGGGGCCGCCGCCGCGCTTGTCGTCGCGGTGATACTGGCGGGCGTCGTCGCGGCGGTCGTTATCGTAGCGCCCGTTGTCGTGACGGTCGTTATTTTGCTGATAGGAATGGTCGTTGTGATCGTTGCGATCGCTGCCATGGTCATTGCGTTGCGCGAAAGCGCTACCGCTGGCGGCCATGCTCAGGGCGATCAGTGCTGATGCGATCAATTTGGTTTTCATTGTGCTTCCTCTCGATGTGGCAGTGGGACTGCAGTGAGACCATTACACGCCTGAACGGCCCCAACAGGTTACGCACACCTGTAAGGAAGGCTACGAAATGTTTCAGAACGTAAATACAGAATGCTCATCAGGCGCGCACCGCCGCGCGCGTCTTGACCCGGCTCCAGTAGACGCGCATCCCCAGCAAGACGAACACGATCGTCGCGAACAGCGCCGGCTGCGCCAGGTTGTTCTTGGCCGCCTTCATCCACCAGAAGTGGAGCACGGCCAATGGCGCGATCACGTAGATCAGGCGGTGCAGCCATTGCCAGCGCTTGCCGCCCAGTCTCCTGATCATGGCGTTGGTGCTGGTCGCCGCGAGCGGGATCAGCAGCACGAACGCGGTGAAGCCGACGAGAATGAATGGCCGCTTGCCGACGTCGCGCAGCATCGCCGCGACATCGAAGAAATGGTCGAACCAGAAGAAGGCCATGAAATGCAGGAAGGCGTAGAAAAAGGTGAACAGCCCGAACATACGCCGCAGTTTCAGCAGCCAGTTCCAGCCCGACAGGCGGCGCACGGGCGTCACCGCCAGCGTCATGCAGAGCAGATATAAAGCCCAGTCGCCGGTCTCGTGGGTGATGAAGGCGAGCGGATCGACGGGTACCTGGCGCAACACGAGCCAGGCCACCCGCAAGAACGGCAGCAAAGCCGCGACGAAGACGATGCCCTTGATGGTCGACAGCTGTTTTGGTGCGGGATTGAACGCCATCGCTCAGAAGAATTTTTTCAGGTCCATGCCGGCGTACATGGAGGCGACTTCCGGGTAGCCGTTGAACATCAGGGTCTCGCGCTTCTTCTTGAAAAAGCCGTCTTCGCCGATGCGGCGCTCGCTCGCCTGCGACCAGCGCGGGTGATCGACCTTCGGGTTCACGTTCGAGTAAAAGCCGTATTCGGAAGGGGCGGACACGTTCCAGGCCGTCTTCGGCTGGTCGCGCGTAAACCGGATGCGCACGATCGACTTGGCCGATTTGAAACCATACTTCCAGGGCACGACGACGCGCACTGGCGCCCCGTTCTGGTTCGGCAGCACCTGGCCGTACATGCCGACGGTCAGCAGCGCCAGCGGGTGCATGGCCTCGTCCAGTCGCAGGCCCTCGACATAGGGCCAGTCGAGCACGCCGCTGCGCAGGCCCGGCATCTGCTTCGGGTCGGCCAGGGTCGTGAATTCGACATATTTCGCGTTGCCGGTCGGCTCGACATGCTTGATGAGATTGGACAGCGAATAGCCGACCCAGGGGATCACCATCGACCAGCCTTCGACGCAGCGCAGCCGGTAGACGCGCTCTTCCAGCGGAGCGAGCTTGACCAGGCTGTCGATGTCGAGGCGCATCGGCTTTTTCACTTCGCCTTCGATGGAGACGGTCCAGGGACGCGGACGCAGCGTGTGCGCGTTCTCGGCCGGGTCGCCCTTATCCAGGCCGAACTCATAGTAATTGTTGTAGTTGGTCGCGTCCTTGAAGGCCGTACGCGGCTCGGTGGTCGAGAACGTGGGATTGGCCTTCGCGGCGAGCTTCTGCGCTGCCGGTGCTTGGGCAAAGGCTTCGCGGTTCGCCATCTCCCACAAGGCGCTGCCGGCGGCGGCGCCGACCGCCATGCGGGCGATGAACTTGCGCCGCTCTTCATAGACCTCGCGCGGCGTGATTTCAGAAGAGAGCGGCGGATTCGCACCGTCGCGGCTTGATTTGATGAGCATCGCTAACTCCAGGCAATTGAATCTTCACGATACACGATTTCGTCAAATTGCCTTGCCTGGTTGCGAACTTTTACAGTTCCCCGTAAGAATGCAGACCCGAGAGGAACATGTTGACGCCGAGGAAGGCAAACGTCGTCACCAGCAGGCCGACCACGGACCACCAGGCCGCCACGCGTCCGCGCAGGCCGCTCATCAAGCGCATGTGCAGCCAGGCCGCGTAGTTCAGCCAGACGATCAGTGCCCAGGTCTCTTTCGGATCCCAGGACCAGTAGCCGCCCCAGGCCTCGGCGGCCCACAGCGCGCCCAGAATCGTGGCGACCGTGAAGAAGGCGAAGCCGACCGAAATCGCCTTGTACATGACGTCGTCGAGCACCTCGAGGCTGGGCAAGCGGTCGGCCAGGATGCCATGCGATTTCAGCAAATACGCAGTGCCGACCATCGCCGCCAGGGCAAAGGTGCCGTAGCCGATGAAGTTGGCTGGCACGTGGATCTTCATCCACCAGCTCTGCAGGGCCGGCACCAGCGGCTGAATCGCGGCGGCGTCGCGCGAGACCGTGTACCAGAGGAGGAAGGCGACGGCGGCGCCGATCACCAGCAGGACAAAGGCGCCCAGTTGGCGCGTCGCGTAGCGCTCCTCGTAATACAGGTAAAACAGCGCCGTGATCATCGCGAACAGGATGAAGACCTCGTACAGGTTCGACACCGGGATATGGCCGACGTCGGCGCCGATCAGGTAACTTTCGAACCAGCGCACCATCATGCCCGTAAAGCCGAGCACGACCGCCGCCCAGCACAGGCGCGAGCCGATCGCCGCGCCAAACGGAGAACGGGCCAGCAGGCCGATCCAGTAGAACACCGTCGAGAATGCGAACATCGCGCTCATCCACAGGATGGCCGACTGGCTCGACAGCATGTATTTGAGGAAGAATTTTTGATCGGCATTCGCGAGCGAACCGCCGTACAGCGAAATCGCCCACAGCGCCAGCACGGCAACCAGCGGGATCAGCCAGCGCACCGGTTTCCAATGCCAGCCGAGGGCGGCAAAGGTGGGCGCGGCCAGCAGCAGGATCGCGCGCTCATAGACGTCCATGTAGCCGGCGTAGCGGTTCAGGGCGAACAGCACGGCCGCGAGCAGGCCGGCGCCGAACAGCCAGTCGACGGTGCTCAGGCTGCGGAAATAGCCGGGCGCTTCCTTGTAGACGACGCCAGGGTTCTTTTGAAATGCTTCCATGTTTGTCTCCAGTGCCTGTATTGAACTCGGCAACGCTGCCAGCTTACGCCGATTGCGGCAGCTTGGCTGCCAGCTCGGCGAACTCTTTTTCGAAATCCAGTGTCTTGCGCTGGGTGCTCATCGCCATCAGGGCATGGGCGCCATTATCGTTCTTCCGCACCCAGATCCACAGGCGCCGCTCGCGAATATAGAACATCGAGAAGATACCCGCGATCAGCAGCACGCAGCCGAGATATACGACCTTCTTGCCGGGCGAACGCGTCACCTGCAGCACGGAGGCCTTCACCTCGTGAAACTCGTCGAGCTGCAGGTAGACCGGGGCGCCGTAGAAGAAACTGTCCGATAAAGCATTCGTCGCCAGCTGCAGGAAGCGCGCGTGGGTATCGTTGCCTTCGATCGGAGGGAGTCCCTCATGCGCGCGCGCGGCCTGCCACAGTTCCCACAGCACGCCGTTGAGCATCTTGATGAAGACGGCGGCCGCCTTTTCCT
This sequence comes from Massilia sp. LXY-5, assembly GCF_059801075.1. Classification (NCBI taxonomy): domain Bacteria; kingdom Pseudomonadati; phylum Pseudomonadota; class Betaproteobacteria; order Burkholderiales; family Oxalobacteraceae; genus Massilia; species Massilia sp. LXY-5. The sequence goes on along the minus strand of NZ_JBNNEH010000007.1, from coordinate 39,033 downwards.
GCTCCGCTGCCGGAATCTTTTCCAGGAACTGCGCCACGGCGACGAAGCCGCCCGGCGTGCCCTCGCCGGCGAACATGCCCAGCGTGCGCTCGGCCGATTCGCGCAGCTGGCCGGCGAAGGCGTCGCCGCCCTTCTGCCCCTGCGCCATGGTGCGCGCGGCATAGCGGCGTGCCGCTTCAAGCCGCAAGGCCGGGTCGGCCAGCGCCGCGCGCAGGCGCATCCATTCGCGCACGCTGTAAGCGTCGTCGGCCGGGATGCGCAGGAAGCGGAAGGCCTCGGACGGACTGGAGCGCACGCCGGCCAGATACACCTGGGAACCCTCGAGCGTTACCGGCTGCATGTAGTTCAGGAATTCCTTTGCTTGCCCGGTCTGGTCGCGCAGCTTGTATTGCACGCTGGGGCCGACATTTTTGAGATCCTTGTTGCCGGCATGCTTGCCGGCCGAACCGGAGGCTTTTCCAAGGGTCGCCGCGAATTGCTCGTTGAGCGTCTGGCCCTTGGCCACGGCGCGTACGTCATTGCCCGCGGTGTTCTCGACGTTGAAAGGACGGAAGCCCGACCACTCGACGGAATAAGTGCTGCCAGCCGCTTTCAGTTCCGTTGCGCCGTTCACCTCGCCGGCGATCGGGAAAGCCCTGGCATCGGCGCCCGCCATCGGGAAGCCGGTCAGTTTCAGGCGGCTGCCGCCATCCTCGAAGCTCGACTGGTAGACGGCGACGCCCTTGTAGATCAGCGGCTCGTTGACTTTAATGGTCGCCGGGAAGGTTTTACCGAGCTCGCGGTCGTGCACGAGGACATCGCTGGCGAACAGCTTCGGCATGCCGGTCGAGTAGAACTCGATGTGGAATTTTTTCAGCTGCAGGTCGAACGGCAGTTCCTGCAGCAGCGAGCCGCTCGGCTGGGCGATGGTGGCGACGCGCCCGGTCTGCCCTTCCGCCAGCAGGATATTGCCTCGATACGTAGGGTTGTTCACACTGAGGCGGTGCTGGGCCGGCACGTCGGCGATCAGGCCGCCGCCGGTGTAGGGCGTTTTGCCGAGGAACCATTGCTGCAAACGGATGGGCAGCTCGGAATCGAGCATGCCGCCCAGCAGGATCACGATGATGGCCGTGTGCGCGAAGATATAGCCGAACTTGTTGCCGGCGCCCTTCTTCGCCGCCACCAGCGTCCCGTGTTCCTTCTCGACGATTTTTACTTTATAGCCGGCATGGCCCAGGCGCAGCGCGCTTTGTTCGGCCAGCGCGGACGCATCCAGCGGCGTGGTCCATTCGTACTTGTGGTGGAAATTGCGCAGCGATTCTTCGCGCACCGACTCGCGCCAGCTGCGCATGTCGCGCATCATCTTCGGCGCATTGCGGATCAGGCACAGGCTGGTCGAGACGATCAGCACCATCAGGATGAGCAGGAACCACCAGCTGGTGTAGACGGTGTACAGGCCGAGTTTGGCGAACACTTCGTACCAGAAGGGGCCGAACTGGTTCACGTAGTTCGGCATGATGTCGCCCTGGCGCAGCACGGTGCCGATGATGGCGGCGATCGCGAGGATCACCAGCAGGCTGATGGCAAAGCGCATCGACGACACCAGCTCGACGGTCTCGGCGAGCCAGGAGCGGCGCGTTTTCAGTTCAATTCCGGTGGTGCTCATGGTTCTACGACTTTCTCGTGCAGCTAGTTTGCAGCAAAAAGGGCGCCAGCTTGCGCTGCCGCCCCTTTATTACTTCAGCATACGTTGATTAACTTAACGCAGGCCGGCGATATAATCCGCGACTGCCTTCATTTCGGCGTCCGACAGGCGCTGTGCCAGCGTCGTCATCTGCGGGCTGTTGGTACGCGCGCCGGTGCGGAAATTGACCAGCTGGGCGACCGTGTAGTCTTGCTGCTGCCCGGCCAGGCGCGGATACTGTACCGGAATGCCGGCGCCGGCGGCGCCATGGCAGCTGGCGCAGGCGGCGACGCCCTTCTCGGCGATGCCGCCGCGATAGATCTTGCGGCCCAGTTCGATGGTGTCCTTGTTCTTCGCTGCGCCCTGCTTGGTCTTCTGCATGGCGAGGTAGGCGGCGACGTTGCGCTTTTCCTCGTCGGTGAGCATCTTGGCGTAGGTGGTCATGACCGGATTCACGCGCTGCGGCGTGGTGAAGTCGACCAGCTGCTTGTGGGTGTAGGCTTCGATCTGGGACGACAGCTTCGGATTGACTGCGATGCTCGAGTTGCCGTTGGCGCCGTGGCAGGACAGGCAGGCCGGCAGGCCGCGCGCGGTGTCGCCGCTTTCGTACAGGGTGGCGCCCTTGGCGGCGTCGGGTTTGGCGGGGTGCTGCGCTTCGGCGGCGCCAGCGATGCTGCCGAGAGCCAGGGTTGCAACCAACAACGATTTCACGAACACCGCGTTAGCGGACGATACAGACACACGATTCATTCGAGCACCCTGAAAAAGTCGACAACAGATTTATTGTAATTACAGCGGCCTGACCGGCGTCCCTGAAAGGGCAGCCCATACAATTGATAACCCCTTATTGTACAATAGCTTTGTTTCCCCATTGCTTCATTTCATTGCCTTTTTCACCTCTTCCCCATGTCCAAACTCTGGCAAGCCCGCTTCTTCACGACCGTCAATCAATTGCGCGATCTCCCCAACACCGTGGTGCCGGAGATCGCCTTTGCCGGCCGTTCCAACGCGGGCAAGTCGACCGCGATTAATATCCTGACGAACCAGAAGGGTCTGGCTTTCGCCTCGAAGACCCCTGGCCGCACGCAGCACATCAATTATTTCTCGATCGGCGGCGCCCACGTCGCCCAGCACCGCAAGGACCCGACCATCGTCGAGGAAATCCGCGCCCTGCTGGTCGACTTGCCGGGTTATGGCTACGCGGAAGTATCGGGCAATGCCAAACTGCACTGGCAAAAGCTGCTGGGCGATTACGTGCAGCGCCGCGAGCAACTGGCCGCGCTGGTCCTGATCATGGATTCGCGCCGCCCGTTTACGGACCTGGACACGCAAATGCTGGAATGGTTCGCCCCGACCGGCAAACCGATCCACTGCATCCTCACCAAGGCCGACAAGCTGAACCGCAACGAGCAGGCCAACGCGCTGCGCGAAGCGAAAGGCGTGCTGGAAAGCTATGTCGACGAAGACGGCGAAGGCTTCCCGTTCACCGTGCAATTGTTCTCGGCGTTGAAACGGATCGGCATCGAGGAAGCGGACGCCAAGATCCAGTCCCTGATCGGCCTGGACGTCGAAGAAGAGGACGACATCGACGACGCGCAAGACGGCGGCAGCGACGAAGGCAAGGCCCCCGACCAACCCTGAAGAAAGCGATCACGATGAGCTCCATCATTACCGGCCAGTACCCCGCCACCCGCATGCGCCGCATGCGCCGCGACCCGTTCTCGCGCGCCATGATGCGCGAAAACACCGTCACCGCGTCCGACCTGATCTATCCGGTCTTCATCCTCGACGGCGAGAACCAGCGCCAGCAGGTGGCCTCGATGCCGGGCGTGGAGCGTTTATCCGTGGACTTGCTGATGGGGGTGGCCGAGGAATGCGTGGCACTCGGCATTCCGGTACTGGCGCTGTTCCCGGTGATCGATGCCTCTCTTAAAACCTATGACGGCGTGGAAGCGACCAATCCCGACGGCCTGGTGCCGCGCGCGGTAAGAAAGCTCAAGCAACAGTTCCCGCAGCTGGGCATCCTGACCGACGTCGCGCTCGACCCGTACACGACCCACGGCCAGGACGGCCTGCCGGACGAGACCGGCTACATCGTCAACGAGAAAACCATCGAGATGCTGACGCGCCAGGCCCTGGCCCAGGCCGAGGCCGGCGTCGACATCGTCGCGCCTTCGGACATGATGGACGGCCGCATGGGCGTGATCCGCAATGCCCTGGAAGAAAAAGGTTTTATTCACACCCGCCTGATGGCCTACTCGGCCAAGTATGCGTCGGCCTTCTACGGCCCCTTCCGCGACGCCGTCGGCTCGGCCGCGAATCTCGGCAAGGCGGATAAAAACACCTACCAGATGGACCCGGCCAATACCGACGAAGCCCTGCGCGAAGTGGCGCTGGACCTGGCCGAAGGCGCCGACATGGTGATGGTCAAGCCGGGCATGCCCTACCTCGACGTGGTGCGGCGTGTCAAAGACGAGTTCAAGGTGCCGACCTTCGCCTACCAGGTCAGCGGCGAATACGCGATGATCAAGGCGGCCGCGCAGAACGGCTGGCTCGATCACGACAAGGTCATGATGGAATCGATGATGGCCTTTAAACGCGCGGGAGCGGATGGGGTGCTGACCTATTTCGCGCTGGACGTGGCGCGCAAGCTCAAGGCCGGCGGATAAACGTTTCGTCGCCAAACAAAAAAACCGTGCCGAGGCACGGTTTTTTTTATTGAGCGGGACTCACCGCACCGGCGGCTTGTACTCCGGGAACATCTCCTTCATCAGGAAGGCCTGCAACTGTTCCGTATCCTTCACCCGCGCGCTCATCGTGATCACCTTGCCGAGGCGGTGCGAATCCCATTCGAAATCGCCCGTCTTTTCGCGCCGGATCAGTTCGATCATCTTCTTGACGACCGCCGTCTCCACATCCGGCTCGCTGCCCTGCTCCACCGTCACCGAGGTCAGCCAGCGCCGTTTGAAACTCGGGTTCCAGCCACGGAATTTCAGGTCCATGCTGTGGAAGGTTTTATTCGAGATCGAGAACACGCCGCCGCTCTCGTTGGCGTCGTCGCGCCCGCGGTTGTTGACCGCCGCGATGTTCGCCAGCGCATTGCGGCTGCCGCGCGCGGCTTCGCTTTCTTCCGTGGACGTGCTGGGGTCGGTGGCGCCCCTGGCCTGGCGGCGCTTGGCGATGTATTCCGTCATGTCCATCTCGGGCGCAACTTCCTCGCGCTTCGGCTCTGGCGGCGGCTGCACCTTGGCCACTTCGACCGGTTTTTCATTCGGCAAGGTAATGGTGTTCGGCAGACGCTGGACCGGCGGCGTCGTGGGACGCGGGCGCGGGGTGCTCTTGGTGGGTTTGCGCGCGGCCGATTTTTGCGGCGGCGGCTGGGCCGGCTTCGCCAACGGCGCGACATAGACGACTTCGCCGCCATCGGGCGGACGGGCCTTCTTTTCTTTCTTTTGCGGCTGGTAAAAATACAGCGCGACCAGCAGCAGGTGCAGCAAGACCGTGAGTATCAGACCGGTGCGATTGGCGCGGCGCTCGCCATATTGCGGCACGGTGCGGCCAGGCAGGGGCTGGCCGCAATGGTCGCATACATCGCCGTGCTCTACGCAAATATGGGATTGGTCACGCAAAATCGATAGCACTTTCCGGATAGCCAAATAACGCGACACGCGGCCGCGTGCGAAGTCTACCCCGTTTGGATCGACTTCGCACGGCCGCATTCCACGTTACAGCTTATACAACTGTGGTCCTGACGGTTGTTACAGGATGTTTCAGCCGACCCGTACGCGTGGGTGTTTCACCGGTTCGTGCTGCGTGTGGCCGGCCTCGGACTCGGCTTCCGCCGCGGCGACGTCGTCGTCCGTCATCGGGCCGGAGCCGCTGTACTTGTCGAGGTACAGGTAGATGACCGGCGTGATGTAGAGCGTGATCACCTGCGAGAAGATCAGGCCGCCCACCACGGCGAGACCCAGGGGCTGGCGCAATTCCGCGCCGGCACCGATGCCCAGCGCGATCGGCAGCGCGCCCATCATTGCGGCGAGCGTCGTCATCAGGATCGGACGGAAACGCAGGACGCAGGCCTCGCGGATCGCCTCGTCCGGCGTCATGCCGGCATTCCTCTGGGCGTCGAGGGCGAAGTCGATCATCATGATCGCGTTCTTTTTCACGATACCGATCAGCATCAGGATGCCGATCATCGCGATCAGGGTCAGGTCCATATTGAAAATCCACAGCGTCAGCAAGGCGCCGACCGCCGCCGACGGCAGGCCGGCCAGAATCGTCAACGGGTGGATATAGCTCTCGTACAGCACGCCGAGCAGCACGTAAATGACGCCGATGGCCGTGATGATCAGGATCAGCTGGCTCGACTGGGTGTCCTGGAACACGGCCGCATCGCCGCCGTACTGGGTGATGACCGAAGCCGGCAGCTTCATGTCGCGGCCCATCTGGTCGATCGCCGCGGTGGCGTCGCCCAGCGGCACGCCCGGCGCCAGGTTGAATGCCAGCGTGATCGCCTGCAATTGTCCCTGGTGGTTGATCGCGATCGGGCCGACCGTGCGCCGCACGCTCGCAAAGCTCGACAGTTTCACGAGCGCGCCCGATTTCGAGCGCACCGACACTTTTGACAGGGCGTCGTCGTAATAGCGGTCGGCCTCGGCCGCTTCCAGGATCACGTAATAGCTGGCCGCGCTGGAATAAATGGTTGAGACCTGGCGCTCGCCGAAGGTGGCGTACAGCACGGTGCGCACGTCGGCCATCTGGACGCCGAGCAGCGCCGCCTTGTCGCGGTCGATGTCGAGCGTGGCTTGCAGGCCGCGGTTCTGCGAGTCGCTGGTGACGTCGCGGAAAATCGGGTTGGCCCGCATGCGCTCGAGGAACTGGTCGGCCCAGCCGCCGATTTCTCCGCCCGACACGCTTTGCAGCGAGTACTGGTAGCGGCTTTTACTTGGACGGCCGCCCAGCTGCAGGTTCTGCACCGGGGCCATGTAGACCTGGACGCCGGCGATGTTGCGCGTGGCCTTGCGCAGTTCATCAAGGACCGCGGGCATTGCAGGACGCTCTGCCCGCGGCACCAGCACCAGGAACATGCGGCCGCTGTTGCCGCCGCCGGTAAACGAGGTCACGCTCTGCACGTTCTTGTTTGCGCGCATCACGTCGACCACCTTGCCCTGCAGTTCCAGCAGCCTGCTTGATGAGGTGTCTTCCGCCGTTTCGACGGTCACGCGCAATTGCCCCAGGTCTTCCTCTGGGAAGAAGCCTTTTGGCATGGTCGAATACAGGAAGATGGTCAGCACCAGGGTGCCCAGCGCCAGCATCAGCACCAGGAAACGGTGCCGCAGCGCGCGGTCCAGGCTGCGCGCATACCCATTGCGCACGCTCGTGAACAGGGCCTCGAAACGGCGGCCGACCCAGGACATCTCATGCGGCTCGACGTGGCCGCCGCCTTTTAAAAGGCGCGAGCACAGCATCGGCACCAGGGTCAGCGACACGGCTGCCGAGACCAGCACGGCGAGGCCGACGATGACGGCGAACTCACGGAACAGCAGGCCGATCACGCCCGGCATGAAGAAGATGGGGATAAACACGGCGACCAGCGAGATCGAGATCGAGATAATGGTAAAACCCATCTCGCGCGAACCGACCAGGGCCGCGTGGAAGGGTTTTTTACCGAGCTCCATGTGGCGCACGATGTTTTCCAGCACCACGATGGCGTCGTCGACCACCAGGCCGACTGCCAGCGTAATGCCCAGCAGCGAGATGTTGTCGAGGCTATAGCCGAGCGCATACAACAGCGACAGCGCGCCCAGCAGAGAGATGGGGACGGTGACCGCCGGAATCAGGGTTGCCGTGAGGCGGTGCAGGAACAGGAAGATCACCAGGATGACCAGCACGATGGTACCGGCCAGGGTCAGGTTGACGTCGTGGATCGCCTCCCTGATCGAGATCGAGCGGTCGTTGACCAGGTGGATCTTGATCGAGGCCGGCAGTTGCTGCTCGAATTTCGGCAGCAGCGCGCGCACGGCGTCGACCACCTGCACGGTATTCGCGTTCGGCTGGCGCTGCACCATGAGCACGATGGAACGTTCGCCGTTCAGGCTGCCGGCCGCCTTGACGGACTGGTAGCTGTCCTCGACTTGCGCGACATCCTGCAGGCGCACCGGCATGCCGTCGCGGGTGGCGATGATCAATTTCGCGAAATCGGCCGCCTTCATCAGCTGGGCGCCGCCCTGGATGGTCAGCGTTTGCGCCGGGCCGTCGAGCACGCCCAGCGGCGCATTCGAGTTGGCGGCACGCAGCGCGGTCGCCAGTTCATCCATCGAAATATTTCTCGCGTTCATCAGGTCGGAACGGGCACGCACGCGCACGGCGAAACGCTTCTGGCCGTTCACGGTGACCTGGGCAATGCCCGGCAAGGTCGAGATCGCCGGCGAGATCATGTTCTCGGCGTAGTCGTTCAGCTCGGCCAGGCTCATCGACGGCGAGGTCATGTGCGCGAACAGGATCGGGGCGTCGGCCGGATTGACCTTGCGATAGGACGGCAGGTCCGTCATTTCCAGCGGCAACTGGCGTTGCGCGCCCAGCAGCGCCGCCTGGACGTCGACGGCGGCCTTGTCGACATCGATCTTGGTGTCGAATTCCAGGGTCAGCGAGGTGCTGCCCTGGGTGCTGGTCGAGGTGATCAGCTTGATGCCGGCGATCGTCGAGAATTGTTTTTCCAGCGGCAAGGCGACCGACGAGGCCATCGTCTCGGGGCTGGCGCCCGGCAGGTTGGCGTTGACGTTGATGACCGGCGTGTTATAGCTGGGCAGCGCCGCGACCGGAATGTGCATGTAGGCGAGGATGCCGACCAGCACCAGGCTGATCGACAGCAGCACGGCCATTACCGGCCGGCGGATACACAGTTCGGACAAATTCATGCCGCTTTATCCTTTCCTGCCGGCGCAGCTTGTTGCGTGCCTTGCTGCTTCGCTCCCGCGAGACGTACCTTGCCGCCCGGACGCAGGTTCTGCTTGCCTTCGGTAATGACCTGCTCGTCGCCGTTCAGGCCCGTCACCGCCGCATTCAAGCCGAACGCATGCTGGCGTGCAATCGGCACCTGGCGCGCGGTGCCATCCTTCTCGGCCACGTAGACGAAGGTGCCTTGCGCGTTGATGATAATCGCATTCTGCGGAATCACCACCGCGTCCTTTATCGTGCGCACGGTGACGCGCGTGTTGACGTATTGCCCCGGCCACAGCAGGCCGTCGCTGTTGCCGAACTGCGCTTTCACGCGGATGGTGCCGCTGGTCGGGTCGACCGTGTTGTCGACGAAACTCAGTTCGCCGGTCACCGGTTTCGCATCGGCGCCGGTGCTGGCTTCGACTGCCACCTTGCCCTGCTTCTGCGCGGCCAGCAGCGAACCGAGGCTCGATTCCGGCAGCGTAAACGCGACGTCGATCGGGTCGAGCTGGGTGACGGTGGTGAGCGAGGTAGCGGGTTGCACCAGGCTGCCCGGATAGACATTGATCGCGCCGACGCGGCCCGCCATCGGTGCGCGGATGCTCGTGTAGCTGGCGTTCACCTGGCTGGCGCGCACGGCGGCGCTGCTCGCGGCCAGGGCGGCTCTGGCGCCCTCGACCTGGCTCCTCAAGGTGTCGACGGCGCTTTGCGCCAGGAATTTCTGGGCTACCAGGTCCTGGCTGCGCTTGTACTGGCGCTCGAGGTCGGCCAGGCTGGCACGGCCGCGCGCCACTTCCGCTTCGGCCTGCGCCACGCTGGCGCGGTCGCTGCGGTCATCCAAGGAGAACATCAATTGACCGGCTTTCACGAACTGGCCTTCCTTGATGTGGACCTGCCGGATCGTGCTGGTCGTCTGCGGACGCAGGTCGACGGTGCGTTGCGGCGTCACGGTGCCGTTCGCGGCAACGTCCACGCCGACATCCTGGCGCTGCGGAGTGATCACGTTGACGGTGGTCGGCGGCTGCGCGCCGCCCTTTCCACCCGCGCCGCCGTGTGCGCTTTCGGCTTCGGCATGGGCGCCCCGGTTCATGTACCAGGCGCCGCCGGCACCAGCGGCCACGACAATGGCGATCACTGCGAGAGTATTCTTTTTCATTCAGGTCCCTTACCGCGCGTGCCGGCGGCTTTATCAGTCAATTAAATCGGTGCGATGAGATTAGTCAGTATGACACTGGCATATCACAGTGTCATTTGCCCGGGTAGTACTCCGGCAGCATGAGGGTAACCTCGAGGCCGCCTTCCAGGTGGTTCGCCAGGGAGATGCTGCCGCCGTGCTGCTCGGCGATGTTGCGGGCGATGGTCAGGCCCAGGCCGGTGCCGCCCGATTCGCGCGAGCGCGAGGTCTCGACACGGTAGAAGGGATCGAACACGCGGACCTGCTCCGATTGCTCGATGCCGGGGCCGCTGTCGCGCACCCGGATGCGCGCCGCGCCGTTCACGCGGTCGACCGTGACCTGGGCCTGGTGCCCGTATTTCACCGCGTTGTCGATCAGGTTGCCGAGGCAGCGGCGCAGGTCGAGCGGACGGCCCAGCAGCGCCATGCCCGAGCGCCCCGCCAGCGTGACGGCCTGGCTGGCGTCGGCGGCGTCGTCGCACACGGAGTCCAGTAGCGAATCGAGGTCGAGCAGCTGCATGCTTTCGGTGGTGTCCATGCTGCGCGCGAGATCGAGTCCCTCCCGCACCATCGCCTGCATGGCCGACAAATCGCCGATCAGGCGTTCCTGGAGCTCGTGGTCCGACACCTTTTCCAGGCGCAGGCGCATGCGCGTGAGCGGCGTTTGCAGATCGTGGGTGATCGCGGCCAGCATCTGCGTGCGCTGGAAGATGTACTGGCGAATCCGCGCCTGCATAGCGTTGAAGGCCGCGCTCGCTTGCCGGATTTCGCTGGCGCCGGTGAGGTCGAGCGGGGCGCGGTTGATGTCGTTGCCGAGGTCTTGCGCGGCCTGCGCCAGCTGTTTCAGCGGACGGGTCGTCATGCGCGCGACGAGGTAGGCGAGAATGGCGATGCTGACAAAAAACAGCGCCAGCACGGCGCGGTAATCGGTATCGGCAAGCACCAGGCTGCGCGGCGGCAGCACGGACAGGTGCAATTGTTCGCCGTCGCGCAGGCGCACGTTCAGGTTTTCGCAGGCGCCGCGCCATTCGGCGCTCAGCAGGCCGTACAGCAGCGGCATCCGCGGCGGGTTGGCGCAGGCCGCCGGACGGGCCGCGGCGCTGCCGATCCGGTAGTCCTTGCCGAGCCGGTCGGTCAGGGTGCGGGCGAAGTCCGAGGGTATGGGTGCGAGCGGCTGCAGCTCACCGGCATCGAGCTGCAAGCCGGGACGGTTGGCAACGCCGAGATAGGCGCGTCGGGCCGAGGCCGGCACGATCTCGGTTGCCATGATGAGTTGCTCGGCGCGCTCGATCAGGGTCTGGTCGCGCTGGCGTTCGAGCACGCGCTGGCGCTCGACGTCGGCCAGCCACTGGGTGAGCGCAGCCGAAATCAGAATACCGAGGAGCAAGGTGGCAAAGACACGGCCCGTCATCGAGCCGAGGAAGGCTTTCACGCTGCGGGCTCCACAGTGACCTGGCCGGCGAGCACGTAGCCGCCGTTACGCACGGTTTTGATGATTTGCGGCATGCGCGCGTCTTCGCCCAGCTTCTGGCGCAGGCGGCTGATCTGGATATCGATCGAGCGGTCGAAGGGGTCGGCGTCGCGCCCTTGCGTCAGGTTCAGCAGCTGGTCGCGGTTCAGGACGCGGTTCGGGTGTTCGAGGAAGACGCGCAGCAGTCGGAACTCGGCGCCCGACAGCATGATCACCATGCCGTCCGGATTGAGCAGGTGGCGCGCCGTCAGGTCCAGGGTCCAGCCCGAAAAGCGCATCTGCTGCACGTTCTCGGCCGGGGCATTCGAGGGCATCGCATGCGAGCGGCGCAGCACGCTGCGGATGCGCGCCAGCAGCTCGCGCGGCTCGAAGGGTTTCGGGAGGTAATCGTCGGCGCCCATTTCCAGGCCGAGGATGCGGTCGAGCGGCTCGTTTCTCGCCGTAAGCATGATCACCGGCAGGCTGGAGGTGGCGCGCAGCTTGCGGCACAGCGTCAGGCCGTCGTCGCCCGGCAGGTTCAGGTCGAGCACGATCAGGTCGGGACGAGCCTCGTCGAGGATCTTCCACATCGCCACGCCGTCGGCGGCGGCCAGCGCGCGGTAGCCGTTCGACTCGAGGTAGTCGGCCAGCAACTGGCGGATGTCGCGGTCGTCGTCGACGATGAGGATGGTAGATGGATTGTCCATGCTCGCAATTATCCTTGCTTCTACAGGGCATGAACAGCGGGTTTGTATCTGTATGTATATGAATAAACGAAGGAAACATATTGATACAAAGAGTGTGGCAGGGGACACGCTGGGCTTACATTTATTCGCGATGATGGATCCCGTGCAGTGAGTAGTTCACGCACAACATCAACTGACTCACACACCACGAGGACCTGAAATGAAAACTCTTCACAAAAATGTCTTGATCGCCCTGACCGCCCTCGGTATCGCCGGCGCCGCCGTCGCCCAGACTGCCCCTGTCCAGCCGCAGGAAGGCCGCCATGGCCAGGCCGTCAGCGCCGAACAGCGCGCGGCATTCAAAGCCGAGCGCCAGGCCAAGCGCGCCGAATGGCAAGCCCAGCGTGAAGCCAAGCTGCGTGCCGAGCTCAAGCTGACCCGGCAGCAGGAACCGGCTTTCGCCGCCTTCATCGCAGCCGGCAAGCCCGCACAGGGCCCGCAAGCCCGTGCCGAGCACGAGAAGCTGGCGGCCCTACCCGCGCCGCAGCGCCTGCAGCAGCAGATCGAGCGCCAGAAGCAGCGCACCGCCCGCATGGAAGCGCGCCTGGCGGCCTTGAACAACCTGTATGCCGTGCTCACGCCGGAGCAGAAGCAGGTGTTGGACAGCAAAGCGATGCGTTTCGGCGGCAGGCATCACGGTCATCGCGGTGGTCAGCACGGCGACCGTGGCGCGGCGCTGCAAAGCTAAATGATTTAGCTGATAACGAAAAAGGGATGCCTCGGCATCCCTTTTTTGTCCTCTGTTCGATACGCGAACGATGTACCGCGTGGGCGGAGCCCACCCTACGGGCTACTCGAGCTTTTGCAGCGAATTCAGGAATTTGGCGGCATTCTGGTAACCGATCACGCGGCTGTCACTGATCTCCTTGCCCGCCCGGTCGAAGAAAATGATCCCCGGTGGGCCGAACAGGCCAAACCGTTTCAGCATCGCCTTGTCGTGCGCATCGTTGGCGGTTACGTCGACCTGCAGCAGCATCGTATTGGCCAGCTTGGCCTGCACCGCGGGATCGATGAAGGTCAGCTTCTCCATCTCCTTGCACGACACGCACCAGTCGGCATAAAAGTCGAGCATGGCCGTCTTGCCGGCGTTCGCGGCCAGCACCGCATCGAGCTCGGCCACGGTTTTCACGCGCTTGAAGGTCAGCGCGTGTTTTGGCGTACCCGTCAGGTGTGCCAGCGGTGCGAGCGGGTCGCGCCCGCCCGTGGCCGCGCCAACCAGCTGCAAGGCCCCCAGGATGCCGAATGCGGCGCCGCAGGCGATGGCCGCCCAGTGCCCGCGCCGGCTCAGCAGATACGCACCGTAGCCGAGCAGCAGCGCAGCCCACAGGATCATCTGCAGCAACGGCGGCAGCACCGGAGAGACCAGCCACAGCGCCATGCCCAGCATCAGTACGCCGAAGAAGCGTTTGACGGTGTCCATCCAGGCGCCGGCACGCGGCAGCAGCGAGCCGGCGGAGACGCCCACCAGCAGCAGCGGGATGCTCATGCCGATCGCCATCGAAAACAGCGCGGCGCCGCCGACCAGCACGTCTCTCGTCTGGCTGATGTAGACCAGGGCGCCGGCCAGCGGGGCAGCCACGCAGGGCCCGACGATCAGGGCGGAAATCGCACCCATGGCGAACACGCCGGCCAGCTTGCCCGACGCCTGGCGCCCGGACGCATTGGCCAGTTTCGTTTGCATCGAAGCGGGCACCTGCAGCTCATAAAAACCGAACATCGACATCGCCATCGCGACGATCAGCAGGGAGAAGGCGCCCAGCACCCACGGGTTCTGCAGGGCGGCCGACAAGCCCTCCCCGATCAGGCCGGCGGCTACGCCGAGCGCCGTGTAGACGATGGCCATGCCGAGCGAATAGGTGACCGACAGCACCAGGCCGCGCGAGCGTCTGGTCTTGCCGCCCTCCCCCACGATGATGGACGACAGGATCGGCACCATCGGCAGCACGCAGGGTGTAAACGCCAGGCCCAGGCCGAGCAGCGCGAAGGCGGGGACAATGGCGAGCAGGCGCCCGCCTTGCAGGATGGCGCCGATACCGGCCATGTCGGAGGGCGTGCCGGCAGGATTGGCCGCGGGAGCACTGGTCGGTGGCTCCGCGCCGGGTGCCGGGTTCTGCGGCGCCGGGCTCGCGGCCGCCGGCGCCGTGGCGGGTGTGCTGCTCCCGCGCGGGGCGACGACGCTTGCCGGCCCTTCGCTGAGCGGCGTGGATGACAGCGCGATCGACGACGGCGGCTGTGCGCTGGCGCCAATCGGTATGCTCGCCTCGGAGGATCCGCTGGCGGCCGTCAATCGCGCGCTGTGTTCCTGCGGCGGGTAGCACAGGCCGGCGTCGGCGCAGCCCTGGCTGGTGGCGTTCAGCGTGAAGGCGGACCCGCTTTCGACGGGGATGCGGATCGTTACGCTCCCGTGGTAAGTTTCGACGTTCTTTTCGAAAGTCTGGTCGTATTTGACCTTGCCTGGCGGGATTTGCGGCTCGCCCAGCTTCGCTCCGGTCGCCGTAAATGTAAAACGCTCGCGGTACATGTAGTAGCCGGGGGCGATGTCGTAGGTGACGACGGCCGTGCGTTCGCCCTCCATGCGCGCGGAGAATTTGAAGGCGACCGCAGGATCGAGGAAATCCTCGGCGCGGCCAGGTACCGCCAGCAGCACGAGCGAGACGAACAGCAGCGTCAGCGCGGCCAGCAGGCGCGTATGGGCTGCACGAAAACGGGAGACGGACATGACTTCCTTTGATGAACACAACGCAGCAGAATGGTACACCGGCTGTGTGCGGACGGGTACGGGCGAAAAAAAACCAGGCGCAAGGCCTGGTTTTTTTATTCGCAAGAAGCGATTACTCAGCGGTCGGTGCTTCGTCGGCCGAGGTGACTTCCGGACGGTCCAGCAGCTCGACATACGCCATTGGCGCGTTGTCGCCCACGCGGAAACCCATTTTCAGGATGCGCAGGTAGCCGCCGTTACGGTTGGCGTAACGTGGGCCCAGTTCGGCGAACAGCTTCTGCACCATTTCGCGGTCGCGCAGGCGGGCGAATGCCAGGCGCTTGTTGGCCAGCGTGTCGGTCTTGCCCAGGGTCAGGATCGGCTCGATGACGCGACGCAGTTCCTTGGCTTTTGGCACGGTGGTCTTGATGGCTTCATGACGCAGCAGCGAGACGGTCATGTTGCGCAGCATGGCGAGACGGTGGGACGAGGTACGGTTCAGCTTACGGAGGCCGTGACGGTGACGCATGGTACTTCCTTTCGAGTGTTTAATTTCCAGTTCTTCGATCGTTCATGCAGATGCATGACCGCGGACCGGTTCATAAGGGTTGAACTATCCGGACACCCTTGTCCGGATAGTGGTACTACAAATCAAATTACTTTTCCAGGCCGGCAGGCGGCCAGTTTTCCAGCTTCATACCCAGGGTCAGGCCGCGCGAAGCAAGGACTTCCTTGATTTCGTTGAGCGACTTGCGGCCCAGGTTCGGCGTCTTGAGCAGTTCGTTTTCCGAACGCTGGATCAGGTCGCCGATGTAATAGATGTTTTCTGCTTTCAGGCAGTTGGCCGAACGGACGGTCAGTTCCAGGTCGTCGACTGGACGCAGCAGGATCGGATCGACCAACGGAGCACGCGATGGTGCTTCGGCGGCGGCTTCCGTGCCTTCCAGGGCGGCGAACACGTTCAGCTGGTCGACCAGCACGCGTGCCGACTGGCGAATCGCCTCTTCCGGGGTGATGACGCCGTTGGTCTCGATGTTGATGATCAGCTTGTCCAGGTCGGTACGCTGTTCGACGCGCGCCGATTCGACGGCGTACGACACGCGGCGCACTGGCGAGAACGATGCGTCCAGGATGATGCGGCCGATCGTCTTGTTCGTGTCTTCCGACAGGCGACGGACGTTACCAGGAACATAGCCACGGCCTTTTTCGACCTTGATCTGCATGTCCAGCTTGCCACCGGCGGTCAGGTGAGCGATCACGTGATCCGGGTTGATCAGTTCCACGTCATGCGGCAGATCGATGTCCGATGCCAGGACGGCGCCTTCGCCTTCCTTTTTCAGGGTCAGGGTCACGGAGTCACGGTTGTGCACCTTGAACACGACGCCCTTCAGGTTCAGCAGCAGGTCGACGACGTCTTCCTG
This sequence comes from Massilia sp. LXY-5, assembly GCF_059801075.1. Classification (NCBI taxonomy): domain Bacteria; kingdom Pseudomonadati; phylum Pseudomonadota; class Betaproteobacteria; order Burkholderiales; family Oxalobacteraceae; genus Massilia; species Massilia sp. LXY-5. The sequence goes on along the minus strand of NZ_JBNNEH010000007.1, from coordinate 22,942 downwards.
CACGCCGTCGAGCGACGAGTACTCGTGCACGACGCCGGCGATGGTGACTTCGGTCGGCGCGTAGCCGATCATCGACGACAGCAGGACGCGGCGCAGTGCGTTGCCCAGCGTGTGGCCATAGCCACGCTCGAACGGCTCCATCACGACTTTGGCGTGACCGGCACCGAGTGCTTCGACATCGATGATACGTGGCTTCAACAAACTATTTTGCATGAAATGTCCTTTTCAATACCCTCGGCTCGTTACACCGATAAGGCTGATGGCATGTTTAAAATTCTTGAATTGCAAACGCCCGCTCGGTGAGGAGCGGGCGCAAATACCGACTAACGATTAACGCGAGTACAGTTCGACGATCAGTGCTTCGTTGACGTCAGCGGCGATCTCGTTACGCTCTGGGAACGAACGGAAGGTGCCTTCCATCTTCTTCGCGTCGACCGACACCCAGCTCGGCATGCCGATCTGTTCAGCCAGCGACAGGGCTTCGACGATACGCACTTGCTTCTTCGCCTTTTCGCGAACGGCGATGACGTCGCCGGTCTTGACAGCGTACGAAGCGATGTTCACGACGTTACCGTTGACGGTGAAGGCCTTGTGGCTCACCAGCTGACGCGCTTCAGCGCGGGTCGAGCCGAAGCCCATGCGGTAGGTGACGTTGTCCAGGCGCGATTCCAGCAGCTTCAGCAGGGTTTCGCCGGTGTTGCCCTTCTTGCGCGACGCTTCAGCGAAGTAGCGGCGGAACTGGCGCTCGAGGATACCGTACATGCGCTTGACCTTCTGCTTTTCGCGCAGCTGGTTGCCGTAGTCCGAGGTGCGGGCACCCGACTTGACACCGTGCTGGCCTGGCTTGACGTCCAGTTTGCACTTCGAGTCGAGCGAGCGGCGTGCGCTCTTGAGGAACAGGTCGGTGCCTTCACGGCGCGACAGTTTTGCTTTTGGTCCGATATAACGTGCCACGTTGAATCCTTTGATGTATTAATCACGCCCCAGAGGCATTCTTGAGAATGCGGCAGGCGCTAGTCCGACCCTGATAAGAGCGGACGTGGCTAAAAATAAACCCCGAGCAAACGCCCAAGGCGACAACAGCCGGGCAGTATACCCGAATTCGGGTCACTGCACCGGCTTTTGCTACTGCATACTGCCTAAGCGCTGTACTGAAAACAACAGGGCAGCAGAACTGCCCGGATGAATTTAGATACGACGACGCTTTGGAGGACGGCAGCCGTTGTGCGGCACTGGCGTCACGTCCTGGATCTCGGTGATCTTGATGCCGAGGTTGTTCAGTGCACGGACAGCCGATTCACGGCCTGGGCCTGGGCCCTTGATGCGCACTTCCAGGTTCTTCACGCCGCTTTCCTGGGCGACCTTGCCGGCTGCTTCAGCAGCGACCTGAGCCGCGAACGGGGTCGATTTACGCGAGCCTTTGAAGCCTGCGCCACCCGACGTCGCCCACGACAGGGCATTGCCCTGGCGATCGGTGATCGTGATGATGGTGTTGTTGAACGAAGCGTGGACGTGGGCGATGCCCTCAGCCACGTTCTTCTTGACTTTCTTACGGACGCGCGCTGCTGCTGCGCTGCTTTGTTGCTTGGCCATGGTCGGTTCCTAGATTATTTCTTCAGCGATTGAGCGGCCTTGCGCGGACCTTTGCGGGTACGTGCATTGGTGCGGGTACGCTGACCGCGCACTGGCAGACCCTTACGGTGACGCATGCCGCGGTAGCAGCCCAGATCCATCAGACGCTTGATGTTCATGGACAGTTCGCGGCGCAGATCGCCTTCCACGACAAACTTCGCGACTTCGTCACGCAGCTTCTCGAGTTCGTTATCGTCGAGGTCCTTGACCTTCTTGTTGGTCGCGATACCGGTCGCATCGCAGATCTTCTGCGAGCGCGGACGGCCAACACCGTAGATCGCCGTCAGGCCGATAACAGTGTGCTGATGATTTGGGATGTTAACCCCTGCAATACGTGCCATTCGTTATTCCTCTTAACCTTGACGCTGCTTGTGACGCGGCTCGACGCAGATCACACGGACCACGCCCTTGCGCTTGATGATCTTGCAGTTGCGGCAGATCCGCTTGACTGAAGCATTAACTTTCATTTTGCACTCTCTTCCTGGTGAGTATTTACTTAGATTTTTTACTTGGTGCGGAATACGATGCGCGCCCGGGACAAGTCGTACGGCGTCAACTCGACCGTTACCTTGTCTCCTGGGAGAATGCGGATATAGTTCATCCGCATTTTACCCGAGATATGCCCCAGGACCACATGCCCGTTTTCCAGCTTTACGCGAAATGTCGCATTTGGGAGATTCTCGAGAATCTCGCCTTGCATTTGGATGACGTCGTCTTTTGCCATTCGGTCTCTACACTCCCGCTTATCGCGTCGGAATTCCGCCCTTGAAGTTCGCCTTCCGCAGCAGCGATTCATATTGCTGCGACATGACGTAGTTCTGCACTTGTGCCATGAAGTCCATCGTTACTACCACGATGATCAGGAGCGAGGTGCCGCCGAAATAGAAAGGAACTTTCGCAAACGACTGCAGGAACTCCGGCACCAGGCACACGACGGTGATGTAGACCGCACCAGCCAAAGTCAGGCGCATCAGGATCTTGTCGATGTAGCGGGCCGTCTGGTCACCTGGACGGATGCCAGGCACAAACGCACCGCTTTTCTTCAAGTTGTCCGCCGTTTCCTTGCTGTTGAACACCAGCGCGGTATAGAAGAAGCAGAAAAACACGATTGCCACCGCATACAGCAACGCGTGGATCGGCGAACCGGTACCGAGCGAAGCGGCGAGGTCTTTCAGGAACCCGATGAACGGGCCGCTGGAATCCTTGCCACGCGTGTACCAGTCGACGATCGTCGCCGGGAACAGGATGATCGACGACGCGAAGATCGGCGGGATCACGCCGGCCATGTTCAGCTTCAGGGGCAGGTGGCTGGTTTGGCCACCGTACACCTTGTTGCCGACCTGGCGCTTGGCGTAATTCACGAGGATCTTGCGCTGACCACGTTCCACGAACACCACCGCATAGGTCACACCAATCACCAGGACGACAATGCCGATTGCGGCAATACTGTTGATCGAGCCATTCGACACCAGAGTGAACAAGCCACCCAATGCCGACGGCAGACCGGCTGCGATACCGGCGAAGATGATGATCGAAATGCCGTTACCGAGGCCACGTTCGGTGATCTGCTCGCCCAGCCACATGAGGAACATGGTGCCGGTAAGCAGGGTCACGACCGTGACGAAGCGGAAGCCCATGCCTGGATCGAGCACGAGACCCGGCTGGGCTTCGAGCGCGACGGCGATGCCGAACGCCTGGAACAAGGCCAGTGCCACCGTGAAGTAACGGGTGTACTGGGTGATCTTGCGGCGCCCTGCTTCGCCCTCTTTCTTCAGCGCTTCGAGCTGTGGCGAGACGATCGACCCCAGCTGCATGATGATCGAAGCCGAAATGTAGGGCATGATCCCGAGTGCGAACACGGTAAAGCGGGACAACGCGCCACCCGAGAACATGTTGAACATGCCCAGGATGCCGCCTTCGTTCTGCTTGAACAGCGACGCCAACGCAATCGGGTCAATCCCGGGGACCGGGATGTGAGCACCGATGCGGTACACGACCAACGCGCCAAGCAAAAACCACAACCGACCCCAGGGGAAGCCGGCAGCGGCGCTTTTACCAAGTTGTGAATTAGTCGCCAATTTGTGCTCCGATCAGGCAGCGATCGCTTTAAGCGACCGAACCGCCAGCTGCTTCGATGGCCGCTTTCGCGCCCGCGGTCGCCTTCAGGCCCTTGAGGTTCACCGCTTTGGTGATCTCGCCCGACAGGATGACGCGCACGTCGCGTGCCACCACCGACAGGATGCCTGCTTGCTTGAGCACCAGGATGTCGACATCGCCGACGGCCAGGTTGTTCAGGTCCGACAGACGCACTTCAGCCTTGAACGTAGCGTTCAGCGACTTGAAGCCACGCTTCGGCAGACGACGCTGCAGAGGCATCTGACCGCCTTCGAAGCCGACCTTGTGGAAGCCGCCCGAACGCGACTTCTGACCCTTGTGACCGCGACCGGCGGTCTTGCCCAGGCCGGAGCCGATACCGCGGCCGACGCGACGCTTGTAGTGCTTGGCGCCGTCAGCTGGTTGAATGGTATTCAATTCCATTGTTTTCTCCGTTCGTAAGCCGAGGCTTACGAAACAACTTTAACGAGGTACGAGACTTTGTTGATCATGCCACGCACAGATGGGGTGTCCTGCAACTCGGAAACCGAGTTGACGCGACGCAGACCCAGACCACGCACGGTAGCGCGGTGATCTTGACGGGTGCCGATCAGGCCCTTGACCAGTTGTACTTTGATGGTGTTTGCCATTGTCTTCACCTTAACCGATGATGTCTTCGACCGACTTGCCACGCTTGGCGGCGATGTCGGACGCGGTGCTCATCTTCGACAGGCCGTCGAGGGTAGCGCGCACCAGGTTGTACGGGTTCGACGAGCCGGTCGACTTGGCGACCACGTCGGTCACGCCCATCACCTCGAAGATGGCGCGCATTGCGCCACCAGCGATGACGCCGGTACCAGGTTTCGCTGGCATCATCATGACGCGCGAGGCGCCGTGACGACCGGAGACGGTGTGGTGCAGGGTACCGTTCTTGAGGGGCACCTTGATCAGGTTGCGGCGGGCTTCTTCCATCGCTTTTTGCACGCCGACTGGAACTTCCTTCGACTTGCCTTTACCCATGCCGATGCGGCCATCGCCGTCACCGACAACGGTCAGCGCTGCAAAACCCATGATACGACCACCCTTGACCACTTTGGTCACGCGGTTGATCGCGATCATTTTTTCGCGCATGCCATCATCCGGCTTGTCGCTTGCCATTTTCGCTTGCATTTTTGCCATGACGATTCTTCCTTAGAACTTCAGACCGGCTTCACGCGCGGCTTCTGCCAGCGCCTTCACACGGCCGTGGTAACGGAAACCGGAGCGGTCAAATGCCACTTCGGTGATCCCTGCTTGCAGTGCTTTCTCTGCAACGCGCTTGCCAACCAGTGCCGCGGCAGCAGCGTTGCCGCCCTTGCCGCTCTGGCCTGCCAGTTCGGCGCGCACGTCTGCTTCCAGCGTCGAAGCCGAAACCAGGACCTTCGCATCCGGGCTGATCAGGTTCGCATAGATGTGCAGGTTGGTGCGGTGAACCGACAAACGGTTCACGCCCAGCTGCGCGATCTTGATGCGGGTTTGGCGTCCGCGACGCAGACGCGATTCTTTCTTGTCCATCGTCAGCTCCGATTATTTCTTCTTGGTTTCTTTAAGCTTCACCACTTCGTCCGAATAACGGACACCCTTGCCTTTGTAAGGCTCAGGGGAGCGGTAAGCGCGCACTTCGGCAGCAACCTGGCCAACCTTTTGACGATCGATACCCTTGATCAGGATTTCGGTCGGGGTCGGGGTCACGGCAGTGATACCTTCCGGCATCGCGTGCAGCACCGGGTGCGAGAAGCCCAGGGACAGGTTCAGGGCGTTGCCCTGCACTGCTGCCTTGTAGCCCACGCCGACCAGGTTCAGCTTCTTCTCGAAGCCCTTGGTCACGCCGGTCACCATGTTGTTGACCAGGGCACGCAGGGTACCGGACATGGCGTTCGATTCACGGGAATCGTCCACCACGTCGAAGGTCAGCGTGCCGTTGTTGTTTTCCACCTTGACCATGCCGTTCAACGGCTGGGTCAGGCTGCCCAGTGGGCCTTTGACCGTGATCGCTGCTGCAGTGATCGCCACTTCGGCGCCTGCTGGGACAGCGATTGGCATCTTAGCTACTCGAGACATCGTCTACTCCTTAAGCTACGTAGCAGATAACTTCGCCGCCGACGCCATTGGCGCGGGCTTTGCGGTCAGTCATCACGCCTTGCGGGGTCGAGACAATCGCCACGCCCAGGCCGTTCATCACGGTTGGGATCTCGTCTTTGCCTTTGTAGACACGCAGGCCAGGACGGGACACGCGCTCGATGCGCTCGATAACCGGACGGCCGGTGTAATACTTCAAACCGATTTTCAGTTCCGACTTGCCACCTTCGGTGGACACGGCGAAATCTTCAATGTAACCCTCGTCCTTCAGGACGTTGGCAATGGCAACCTTGACTTTCGACGACGGCATTGCGACCGTGGTCTTTTGAACAGTTTGTGCGTTGCGAATGCGGGTCAGCATATCGGCGATAGGATCGCTCATACTCATTGCTTATTCTCCTATTACCAGCTGGCTTTAGTCATACCCGGGATTTCGCCTTTCATGGCGAATTCGCGGAGTTTGGTACGGGCAAGGCCGAATTTACGGAACGTGCCACGTGGACGGCCGGTGATCGCGCAGCGGTTACGCTGGCGGGTCGGGGCCGAATTACGCGGCAGGGCCTGCAGTTTCAGGCGCGCTTCGTAACGCTCTTCTTCGGTCTTCGACTGGTCGTCGATGATTGCTTTCAGAGCTGCACGCTTTGCGGCGAATTTCTCCACCAGGTCTGCACGCTTCTGTTCGCGGTTAATCAGTGCAAGTTTTGCCATGCTCTTAGTTCCTGAACGGGAATTTGAAGGCGGCGAGCAGCGCTTTGGCTTCGTCGTCGGTCTTAGCGGTCGTGGTGATCGAGATGTTCATGCCACGCAGCGCGTCGATCTTGTCGTAATCGATTTCAGGGAAGATGATCTGTTCCTTGACACCGATGTTGTAGTTGCCACGACCATCGAACGATTTGCCGTTCACGCCACGGAAGTCACGCACGCGCGGCAGGGCCACGGTGATGAAACGGTCCAGGAACTCGTACATACGGGCGCCGCGCAGGGTCACCATCGTACCGATCGGGTAGCCTTCGCGGATCTTGAAACCGGCGATTGCCTTGCGCGACTTGGTGGTCACTGGCTTCTGGCCGGCGATCTTGGTCAGGTCGCCCACAGCGTGCTCGAGCACTTTCTTGTCGGCGATCGCTTCACCAACACCCATGTTCAGGGTGATCTTGGTCAGGCGCGGCACTTCCATCACGGACTTGTAGCCGAATTTCTCGGTCAGGTCAGCGACGACTTTGTCTTTGTAGAATTGTTGGAGACGGGCCATGTTCTTACACCTTCACTTCTTCGCCGGACGACTTGTAGACGCGGACTTTCTTGCCGTCCTGGTCTTTGAAGCCTACGCGGTCTGCCTTGCCGGTCGCGGCGTTGAACAGCGCGACGTTGGAGACGTGAATCGGCATCGTCTTGTCGACGATACCACCTTGGACGCCGGTCATCGGGTTTGGCTTGACGGCCTTCTTGGCAACGTTCACGCCTTCGACGATCACGTGCTCGGCGTCGACGCGACGCGAAACCACGCCACGCTTGCCCTTGTCTTTACCGGCCAAAACGATGACTTCGTCGTTTTTACGAATCTTATCCATTACGACTCCTTACAGTACTTCAGGTGCCAGGGACACGATCTTCATGAACTTTTCAGTGCGCAGTTCGCGGGTCACTGGTCCGAAGATACGGGTGCCGATCGGTTCCAGCTTGGCGTTGAGCAGCACTGCGGCATTGCCGTCGAACTTCACCAGGGAGCCGTCTTGGCGGCGCACACCTTTAGCGGTACGCACAACCACAGCGTTATAAATTTCACCTTTTTTGACACGGCCACGTGGCGCAGCAACCTTGACGGTTACCTTGATGATGTCGCCAATGCTCGCATAACGGCGCTTGGAGCCGCCCAACACCTTGATGCACAAAACTTCTTTTGCACCGGTGTTGTCGGCTACTTCGAGCCGGCTTTCAGTTTGAATCATAGTATTTTCTTTCCCAACTTAAGCCGAAGAAATCCCACGGAAAACCGTAGGCCTGCGGTCAGTCTTGGTCCCGCCGTACCGCCCCTGCTGGAGCACTACGATTGGGTGATTGGACTTTCCAATTGCTTCGAACAGGCCGCAGTTACCGAGGGGGACAAACTGCGGCAACACATGAACGAAGCCCGCTAGTATCTCAGATACCAGCGGGCCACGCAAGACAAATTTTGCTAGTACTTACAGTACCTGTGCGACCTGCACAACACGGGTCACAGTCCAAGCTTTCGTCTTCGAGATCGGACGACCTTCCGCGATCTCGACCGTGTCACCGGTCTTGGCCTGGTTGGTTTCGTCGTGTGCGTGATACTTGTTCGAACGCACGATGATCTTGCCGTACAGCGGGTGCTTGACGTGACGTTCGATCAGTACGGTTACCGTCTTGTCCATTTTGTCGGACACGACTTTGCCGACCAGCGTACGCTTCAGCGCCGTTTTAGTGGTGTCGTTCATTTGGCTTCCTTCTGGTTCATCACAGTCTTCACACGCGCGATGTCGCGACGTACTTTCTTGAGCTGCGCGGTGTTGCCCAGCTGCTGGGTAGCGATTTGCATGCGCAGGCCAAACTGGGCCTTCAGCAGCTCACTCAGCTCCTTTTGCAGCGCTTCCTGGTCCTTGCCGCGGAGTTCCGATGCTTTCATATTCAACTCCTGTTATTGGCCGACCTGGCGCACGACGAACGTGGTAGCCAGTGGCAGTTTGGCAGCGGCCAGGCGGAATGCTTCGCGCGCCAGTGTTTCGTCGACGCCGTCCATCTCATACAGGACTTTGCCTGGCTGGATTTCTGCGACGTAGTATTCCGGATTACCTTTACCGTTACCCATACGGACTTCGGCCGGCTTGTTCGAAATCGGCTTGTCCGGGAAGATACGGATCCAGATACGACCGCCACGCTTGATGTGACGGGTCATGGCGCGACGTGCAGCTTCGATCTGACGTGCGGTGATACGGCCGCGGGCAACTGCCTTCAGACCGAATTCACCGAACGAGACCGCGGTGCCGCGGGTGTGCGAAATGCCGGTGTTACGGCCTTTCTGCTCTTTACGATACTTCCTGCGCGATGGTTGCAGCATGCTTATTCTCCTGCTTTCTCAGCTGGTGCAGCAGCGGCCGGGGTCGCCAGCTTGACGGCTGGACGCGCACGCACGGTTGGTGCTGCAGTGCCTGGACGGGCACCGCCGGCTGGACGTGGGCCGCGCGATGGCTTGCCATCGTCACGACGTGGGCCGCGTGGCTTCTTCTCGTCCGGCGGGGTGTCGATGACTGGGGCTTCGCCGGTGACCGAACGGTCGCCCTTGTAGACCCAGACCTTGACGCCGATGATGCCGTACGTGGTCGATGCTTCGCTGGTGCCGTAGTCGATATCGGCGCGCAGGGTGTGCAGAGGCACACGGCCTTCGCGGTACCATTCGGTACGTGCGATTTCGATGCCGTTCAGACGGCCCGACGACATGATCTTGATGCCGACGGCACCCAGACGCATGGCGTTTTGCATGGCGCGCTTCATCGCGCGGCGGAACATGATGCGCTTCTCGAGCTGCTGCGAGATCGAATCGGCGATCAGCTGCGAGTCGATTTCCGGCTTGCGGATCTCTTCGATATTGACGTGCACTGGCACGCCCATGATCTTCGTCAGCGACGACTTCAGCACTTCGATGTCTTCGCCTTTTTTACCGATCACGACACCTGGACGCGACGAGTAGATAGTGAAGCGCGCGTTCTTGGCTGGACGCTCGATGACGATGCGGCCGACCGAAGCGTTCTTCAGCTTCTTCTTCAGGAAGGCGCGGGCCTTCAGGTCTTCGTTGAGCATCTCAGCGAAGTTGCCGTTGCCGGCGTACCAGCGCGACGCCCAGTTACGGGTGACGGACAGGCGGAAGCCTGTTGGGTGAATCTTCTGTCCCATCGTGTGACTCCTTAGTTACCGACAGTCACGTAGATGTGACAGGATTGTTTAGAAATGCGATCGCCGCGGCCTTTGGCACGTGCCGTAAAGCGCTTCAGGATCGGGCCTTTTTCAACGTAGATCTCGACGACTTTCAGCTCGTCGATATCGGCGCCATCGTTGTGCTCTGCATTGGCGATTGCCGATTCCAGAACCTTCTTGATGATGGTGGCACCTTTCTTCGGGCTGAATTGAAGAATGTTGAGTGCTGCGTCAACTTTCTTGCCGCGGATCAGGTCAGCAACGAGGCGACCTTTCTGATCCGACAGGCGCACGCCTTTGAGGATAGCTTTAGTTTCCATTATTTTTTCGCCTTCTTGTCAGCGGCGTGGCCCTTGAACGTGCGGGTCAGCGCGAATTCGCCGAGCTTGTGGCCAACCATGTTCTCGGAGACGTACACCGGCACGTGCAGCTTGCCGTTGTGAACTGCGATCGTCAGACCGATGAAGTCAGGCGTGATCGTCGAGCGGCGCGACCAGGTTTTGACTGGCTTTTTGTCTTTGTTCGCTTGCGCGGCTTCGACTTTTTTCACCAGGTGGGCGTCAACGAACGGCCCTTTTTTCAATGAACGAGTCATGTGTTATCCCTTATTTCTTGCCGCGGCGCGAAACGATCATCGAAGAAGTGCGCTTGTTCGAACGCGTCTTCTTGCCCTTCGTCTGTTGGCCCCAAGGCGACACTGGATGGCGACCAGCTGCGGTTTTACCTTCACCACCACCGTGCGGGTGATCGACCGGGTTCATGACCACACCGCGAACGGTAGGACGAACACCGCGCCAGCGCATCGCACCAGCTTTACCGATCTTGCGCAGGCTGTGCTCGGCATTGCCGACTTCGCCAACGGTAGCGCGGCACTCGATGTGCACGCGACGAACTTCACCCGAGCGCAGGCGGACCTGGGCGTAGGTGCCTTCGCGGGCCATCAGCACGACGGCGGCGCCGGCGGTACGGGCCATCTGGGCACCCTTACCTGGCAGCATTTCGACGCAGTGCATCACGGTACCGACCGGGATGTTACGGATTGGCAGGCAGTTACCCGACTTGATCGGCGCTTCCGAGCCGTTCATGACGCTGTCGCCGACAGCCATGCCTTTGGTGGCGATGATGTACTGACGCTCGCCGTCCGCGTAGCACAGCAGTGCGATGTGCGCGGTACGGTTCGGGTCGTATTCAATACGCTCGACCTTGGCAGGAATGCCGTCCTTCTGGCGCTTGAAGTCGACCAGACGGTAGTGGTGCTTGTGGCCACCGCCGATGTGACGGGTGGTGATGTGACCGTTGTTGTTACGGCCAGCAGTCTTCGATTTCTTCTCAACCAGTGCTGCGAACGGACGGCCCTTGTACAGGCCTTCGGTCACAACTTTCACCATGCCGCGGCGGCCTGGGGAGGTTGGCTTCATCTTAACGAGTGCCATTATTTAGCCTCCTCGACAAAATTGATTTCCTGGCCTGGCTTCAGGCACACGAAAGCACGCTTGGTATGGTTGCGACGACCGTTGAAACGGCCCGAACGCTTCTGTTTGCCTTCGCGGTTCACGGTTTGCACCGATTCCACTTCGACCTTGAACAGCAGCTCGACGGCAGCCTTGATTTCCGGCTTGGTCGCGTCAGGCAGGACCTTGAACACGATCTGCTCGTTCTTTTCCGCGACGAAGGTAGCCTTTTCGGAGATGACCGGAGCCATCAGCACCTTCATCAGGCGCTCTTCGCTAAATTTGATTGCGGTGCTCATGCGTACATCTCCTCGATCTTGGCCAGTGCAGCTTTGGTGACCAGGACTTTCTTGTAGAACACCAGCGACATCGGGTCAGCTGCTTTTGGCTCGACAACCAGCACGTTCGGCAGGTTACGCGATGCCAGCAACAGGTTTTCTTCGATGGTGTCGGTGATCACCAGGACCGATTCCAGGCCCATGCTCTGCAGCTTTTGCGACAGCAGCTTGGTCTTCGGAGCTTCGATCGACAGGTTTTCGACAACGCTCAGACGGCCTTCGCGGGCCAGCTGCGAGAAGATCGAGCAGATACCTGCACGGAACATCTTCTTGTTGACCTTGTGCGTGAAGTTCTCGTCAGGCGAGTTCGGGAAGATGCGACCACCGCCGCGCCACAGTGGCGACGACGACATACCAGCACGAGCGCGGCCGGTACCTTTTTGGCGCCATGGCTTCTTCGTGGTGTGGCTGACTTCTTCACGGTCTTTCTGCTTGCGGTTACCGCTACGTGCGTTAGCAGCGTAAGCAACCACGACCTGGTGAATCAGGGCTTCGTTGTATTCGCGGCCGAAGACTTCGTCGGTAGCGGCAACAGCGGCGCCGGCTTGACCTTGCTCATTCAGGAGCTGAAGTTCCATAATTAAGCTCCTTTCTGTGCTTTGGTTTTGACGGCTGGCTTGACGATCACTTGACCGTTTTTCGCGCCAGGAACTGCACCCTTGACCAGCAGCAGTTGACGCTCAGCGTCGATGCGGGCGATTTCCAGGTTCTGGGTGGTGACGGTGACGTCGCCCATGTGACCGGTCATGCGCTTGCCTGGGAACACGCGGCCTGGATCCTGCGCCATACCGATGGAGCCAGGAACATTGTGCGAACGCGAGTTACCGTGGGTCTGACGACCCGATGCGAAGTTGTGACGCTTGATGGTACCGGCGTAGCCTTTACCGATCGAGGTGCCTTGCACGTCGATCTTCTGGCCCACTTCGAACAGCGAGACATTGACTGCGTCGCCAGTTTTCAGTTCGGCTGCCTTGGCAGCGTCAACGCGGAATTCGCGCAGCATGGTGCCAGCTTCGACGCCTGCTTTTGCGTGGTGACCCGCAACAGCCTTGGTCACGCGGGAAGCGCGACGTTGACCGAATGCGACCTGGACTGCAGCATAGCCGTCAGTTTCAGGAGTTTTGATTTGTGCGACACGGTTGTTCGACACGTCGAGCACGGTAACTGGGATCGAATCCCCGTCATCCGTGAAGATGCGCATCATGCCAACCTTGCGACCGAGAAGGCCCAAGCTCATTTTTTCTCCATTCCCACCTACGATTGGGCGGGGGTAGTTGAACTACTAAAAACGTACGGACTCAAAACGACGAGTCCATACCGAAGCCGGCTAGTATAGCGCGCAAAAGGGCTTGACGCAACAAGAGAATCGGAGGTATGTCGACCCTGTTGCGAATTTTCGCAGTAGCGTGGAGAAGAAAGGAATCTGGCAAGGCTTGCCAGCACAGAAAAGGCACATCAGCGCCTTTTCTCTGCAGAACTCGGGGTTCTGCGACATTTGAATTTTGGTGGGCGGTGCAGGATTCGAACCTGCGACCCCTTGGATGTCGACCAAGTATTCTAACCAACTGAACTAACCGCCCGGGGAGCCGCATTATGCCAAGGGTTCGAACGGTTTGCAATAGCTGAGTTCGAATGCGTGCGTTCAATCCGCGTGGGCTCGGGGAGCCCACCCTACGATGCGCCACGGCCCTTGGCAACATCAAGCGACCGTGGCGTAGCGTAGGGTGGGCATTCATGCCCACGCGTCCAGGCGATGCCGATAGCGGCCTCGGCGTCAGCCCCACTACCCCTAAGTCTTCCATAAGCCCGCATGTGTAATATCCGTCAATTAGCGTTATATTCACATGGCACACTCGCGGCGGCCGCACGGCCGCGCCACACGACCCGTTTCATTTCACGAAAGGAGCTGTAATGGCAATCAGTCTGCAAAAGGGCGGCAACGTCAACCTCAGCAAGGAAGCACCGAACCTCACCAAGGTCGTCATTGGCCTGGGCTGGGACCCGCGCTCGACCGATGGCGCCGCCTTCGACCTCGACGGCTCCGCCTTCATGCTCAAGTCCGACGCCAAGGTGCGCGGCGACGCCGACTTCATCTTCTATAACAACCTGAAATCGAGCGACGGCTCCGTCGTCCACAACGGCGACAACACCACCGGCCAGGGCGAAGGCGACGACGAGACCGTCACCGTCGACCTGACCCGCGTCCCGCCGGACATCGACAAGATCTCGTTCTGCGTCACCATCCACGAAGCGGAAAGCCGGCGCCAGAGCTTCGGCATGGTCGGCAAAGCCTTCATTCGCTGCCTGGACGCCAACGGCAACAGGGAAATTGCCCGCTACGACCTCTCCGAGGACAGCTCGACCGAAACGGCCATGATCTTCGGCGAACTGTATCGCGCCGGCGGCGACTGGAAGTTCCGCGCTGTCGGCCAGGGCTATAACGGCGGCCTCGGCCCGCTGGCCCGCTCGTTCGGCGTCAACGTCTGAGCCGGCAAGCCATGCCCGCAGTCCCGCACCCTGGTTGCGGGACTGCTCCCTCCCCTGCAAGCGAAGAATCCCATGCGCGTCTGGTTCAACCGTAGCTTCTCGTCCGTCCATACCGCGATCGACCTGATCCGCCAGGCCGATACCGGAGAACGCTTCACGATCATCCACAGCAATCCGAATCCGAAGTCGCCCGTCGCCCGGGTGGCCCACGCATTCCACCTCGAACCGACCGGCCTCGCTACGCCTGAATACATCGACTGGTGCGTCGCCTTCTGCCGCGAGCACCAGGTCGAGATCTTCGTTCCGGGACGCGAAGCGACGGCGATCGCCGGCGTTCATGCGCGTTTCGAAGAAGTCGGCACCCGCGTATTGAGCGCGGCGTCGGAAGCATCCCTTCAGCTCATCCACGACAAGGCACGCTTCTACGCCGAGACCGACCTGCCCGTCGCCCCGGTCGCCGAGTTCCACCATTTCGAGGATGCCGCCGGTTTCGAAGCCGCCTGGGACCTGCTGCGCCGGCGTCACGCCAAACTGTGCGTCAAACCCTCTCACTCGATCTACGGGCTCGGTTTCGCCGTCCTCGACGAAACGAGGAACAGCGCCGAACTGCTGATGGCCGGCGCCGAATACCACGTCTCGCTGGCGGATTTCCGGGCCGGCCTCGCCCGCCTCGGGGGCTTTCGCAGCATGCTGCTGATGGAATACCTGGACGGACGAGAATACAGCGTCGACTGCGTGGGAGACCAGGGCCGCCTGGTCACCGCCGTGGTGCGCCGCAAATCGAACCAGGCCGGCGCCGGCCAGCGCATCGACCAGCGACAGGACATCCTCGACGCCACCGCCCAGCTGTGCCGTACCCATGGCCTGAACGGCATCTTCAATGTCCAGTTCCGCGAAGCGGCCGGCAAACCGCGCCTCCTGGAGATCAACCCGCGCATGTCGGGCGGGATCGGCATGGCCTGCGTGGCCGGCCCCAACCTGCCGTATATCGCCCTGCGCGGTTTCGCGGACGGCTTCGATGCGGTCGACGTGACGCCGGTCCGCAATGGCATCCGCGTGGCCGAACTGGCGCGCGCCGTGGAGCTGGTGTGAACGCCCGCAACGACGTGCTGCCGGTACGCCTGACGCAGCAGCTGCCGACCGGCCTGCTCGAACTCGAGCTGCACGAAGGCGCCGACGAACTCGATGCCCTGCTCGGCTTTGCCGCGCGCGCCAACGCCAAGCGCGGTTTTCTCTTCGTGAGCAAGGTGCTCGGCAAGCATTGGCCGGTACGCCCGGGCCGCATGCTGGCCATCCACGAGCGCCTCGCCGCCGGCGTCCCCGATGCGCCCGGCCCGGTACTGTTCATCGCGATGGCGGAAACCGGCCTCGGTCTCGGCCAGGGCGTCTTTGAGGCCTGGCTGCGCGCGCACCCGGGACAACAGGCGCTGTTCCTGCAGACGACGCGCTACCGCGTCGGCACCGGCCCCATCATCGAATTCGAGGAAGCGCACAGCCACGCGCCGCGCCAGTTCCTGCACATGCCCGACGGCGCGCAGGAACAGGCGCTGTTGAAAAGCGCGCGCACCATCGTGCTGGTCGACGACGAGGCCAGCACCGGCAACACCTTCCTGAATTTAACGCAAGCCTGCCGGCGCCTGAATCCCGCTTTGGAACGCGTGCACCTGGCGGTGCTGGCCAATTTCATGGGAGCAGAGGCGACGGATGTCCTGAGCGCGCGTTTCGGGCTGCCGACGACGATGGGCGCCCTGATCGCCGGCGCTTACCGGTTTACCCCGGCCGACTGCCCTGTGGACGCGGCGCCGGCCCAGCGCTACGACGCACAGGCCGAACGCGGTGCGAGTACCGCCTTTGGCCGCCTGGGTCTCGCCCGCGCCCTGCGCACGCCCGACAGGCTGGCGCGCGACCTGGCCGCGACCATTGCGCCGCAAGATCGCGTGCTGGTGCTCGGTACCGGCGAATTCATGCACCCCTCGACCCTGCTCGGCGCCGCGCTGGAGCGGCTAGGCGTCGATGTCGTCGTGCAGTCGACCACGCGCTCGCCCATCCTCACCTGGGGCGCGATCGGACACGTTCTCACCCTTGCCGACAACTACGGCGAAGGCATCCCGAATTTTATTTACAACGTCGCGCCCTGCCAGTACGACCACGTGCTGGTCTGCCATGAGACGCCGCCCGGCGAGGCCCTTATCGGCTTTGCGCGCCTGTTGAATGCCCGCCTGTTCCACTACCATGCCGAGGACGATGTTGAAGAAGTTCCTGTTCGCTGACCTGGACGACACCCTGTTCCAGACGCTGGAAAAATGCGCCGTACGCGATGCGCTCGAGCCGGCCGCGTACTACAGCAATGGCAGCATTTGCTCGTACACCACGCCTGCCCAGCGTGCCTTTTTCAGCTTTGTCAGCGAGGGCATGACGGTGATCCCGACCACGGCGCGCAGCCTCGATGCGTTCTCGCGTGTGCACCTCGGCTTCACCAGTTATGCCGTGCTGAATTTCGGCGGCATCATCCTGCAGCCCGACGGCGGCATCGAGCGCGACTGGCAGGGCCGCATGCACGGCCTCATGCTGGCCGCCCTGCCCGGCCTGCAGGAACTCTCCGCGCACATCGATGACTGGTGCGCACGCACCGGTTACGGCGGCCGCGCGCGTTTGGTGGAAGACGCAGGCACCCCCTTCTTCATCGTCGTCAAAGATCCGGACAAGGTCGCGCTGAACCTGGAGCGTGTCGAGCGCGAGGTCGTCCTGCCCTGGATCGCCGGCGAGGGCAAGGCCTACTGCGTCCACCGCAACGGCAACAACCTGGCAGTGCTGCCGCGCACCCTGGACAAGGCCGATGCAGTGGCCTGGATCACCGAACGCCTGCGCCGCGAGCATGGAGAGATCGTCACCTTCGGCATGGGCGACAGCCGGTCCGATGCGCGTTTCATGGCCGACTGCGACTATGCGATCATCCCGCGCCGCACCCAGCTGGCGAAGCTGACGGTGGAGACGCTGTGAGCCTCTCCCTGGGCTTCGCGGGCAGCTATCGCGAGGGCGACGTGCGCTTCCTGCTCACGCGCCTGCCGGCCGCCGATTTCGTCGACGTCAAGGCGAAGGAGGCACTGATCCAGGCAGGAAAGCGCCACTACAGCGAGATGCTGTCGCCCGAACGTGCTCCTTCTCCGCGCTATATGGCGCTGTTCGAGGAGGCTTGCCGTGTTAACGGCGAACGCATGGCACGCGACTGCCTGCACTTGGCGGGCCTGATCGCGGCGCGGCGCCGCGGCCCGCTCACGCTGGTGTCGCTGGCGCGTGGCGGCACGCCGGTCGGCGTCGTCTTGAAACGCCTGCTGGCCAAGGTGTTCGGGCGCGAGACAGTCCACTATTCGGTCTCGATCGTGCGCGACCGCGGCATCGATGCCAATGCGCTGCGCCACATCCTGGCGCACGGCCACGCGCCGGAATCGATCGTTTTTATTGACGGCTGGACCGGCAAGGGCGTGATCGCACGCGAACTGGCAAGCGCGGTCGCCCGCTTCAATGCGCAGCACGGCGTGGCGCTCGATCCCGGTTTATATGTGCTGTCGGACCTGGCCGGCGCCGCCTTTGTCGCGGCCTCCTGCGAGGATTACCTGATCCCGTCGAGCATCCTGAACGCGACGGTGTCGGGCCTGGTCAGCCGCTCGGTGCTCAACGAGGCGATCGGCCCGGACGATTTTCATGGCTGCGTGCTGTACGAACAATTCGCGGGCGAGGACCGTTCGCGCAGCTTTGTCGACCTGGTCGAAAGCCTGGCGCTGGAACAGGCGCGCACCGACGGCCCTGTGATTGCTGCCGACACCGACGCCGCCGCCGCCCGCTCCCAGGCCTATATCGAACAGGCCCGGCGCCGCTACGGCATCGAAGACGTCAACCTCATCAAACCTGGCATCGGCGAAGCGACGCGGGTGCTGTTGCGCCGCGTGCCGCGCCTGTTGCTGCTGCGCGATGCGCACTCGCCTGCCGTGGCGCACCTGCGCCTGCTGGCCGAAGAAAAACACGTGCCGGTCGAGATCGACCCGGCACTGCCCTACCAAGCTGTTTCCCTGATCAGGAGTGCGTCGGATGCATAAATCGATGGGCGCGTCGCTGTACGTGCCGGCCAACCATAAACACCTGCTCAGCATCGCCAACGGAGAAAAGCTGCCGGACGCGCGCTCGCTGATCTTCTGCACCGAGGATTCGGTGGCGGACCGCGACCTGGGCTGGGCGCTGTTCAACCTGTCGGTGGTGCTCGAACACATGCGGCCCGATGTCGCAGTGGAGCGCTTCGTGCGCGTGCGCAGTCCCGAAGTGCTGGCGCGCGTGCTGGCGATGAAGGGCGCGCATAAACTGACCGGCTTCGTGATCCCGAAAGCGACCCGCCAGAATTTCGAGGCCTACTACCGCCAGGTGCGCGATACGGACCACATGCTGATGCCGACGCTGGAAACGGCGGAGGTGTTCAGCGAGCGCGAGATGGAAGCCTTCCGCGACCTGTTGCAGTCGCCGGGCGTGCGTGGCCGCATCCTGGCGCTGCGCATCGGCGGCAACGATTTACTGGCCCTGCTCGGCCTGCGCCGCCCGCGCAACATGACGCTCTACCGTACCCCGCTCGGCCCCGTCATCGCGCGCCTGGTGACGATCTTCCGCCCGCACGGCTTCGTGCTCACCGCCCCCGTGTTCGAACACCTGGACCTGCCGGAGCTGCTGGCGCAGGAGGTCGGCGAGGACATCGCCTACGGCATGGTCGGCAAGACGGCGATCCACCCGAGCCAGATCCTGCCGATCGAAGAGCACTACAAGGTGAAACCGCAGGACCTGGCGGCAGCACAGGCGATCCTCGACGAGAACAGCCCGGCCGTCTTCAAGATGCACGACTCGATGTGCGAAGTCGCCACGCACCGCGCCTGGGCCGAGCGCATGGTCGCGCAATCGCACCTGTTCGGCGCCCATGGAGCCAACGTATTGAATATCGAAAGGGAAGGCAGATGAACGTTTTTTCACGCGGCCAGAAAGGCAAGCTGACGGACCTCGGCGTCGGCAGCAGTTTCAGCGTCGACCTCGACATCAACGCACCCGGCTTCGCCGTCGACGTTTCCTGCTTTGGACTGGACAGCTTTGACAAACTGGCGGACGACCGCTACATGGTCTTTTATAACCAGTTGGCCAGTCCCGGCGAAGCGGTGCGCCTGACCCTGGGCAGCCCGGCGCGCTTCAGCATCAACCTCGACGCGTTGCCGCCATCGATCGCCAAGCTCGTCTTCGTCGCGGCGATCGACGGCGCCCAGACCATGCGTGCCCTGGGCAGCAGCAGCCTCACCCTGGGCGGTGCCCTGCGCTTTCCGTGGTCGGGCGCCGACTTCGGCGACGAGAAGGCGGTCATCGTGGCCGAGATCTACCGCAGGGACGGCCAGTGGCGCTTCGGCGCCGTCGGCCAGGGTTTCAATGGCGGCCTGTCGGCGCTATTGAAACACTTTGGTGGGACCGAGGCAGCGCCGGTGCGCGGCGCTGCGCCCGCATCTCTCCAACCTGCGCCGGCCGCCCCCAAAATCTCGCTCTCGAAAGTCACGCTGGAGAAGCGCGGCGACAAGGTCTCGCTCGACAAGCGCGCCGGTGCCGGCTTCGGCCGCATCCACGTCAACCTGAACTGGAACCGCTCGGGGATGGCGTCGGCCCCGCCGCCGCAGGCGCCCCAAAAAGGCGGCCTGCTCGGCCGCCTGAGCGGGGTCGTAAACGACGCGATGGCGAATAAACGGCGCTCCGGCGGCATCGACCTCGACCTCGACCTCGGCTGCATGTTCGAGCTGAGCGACGGCCGCAAGGGCCTGGTGCAGGCGCTCGGCAATGCCTGGGGCGACTACGAGCGCGCGCCATTCATCAGACTCGACGCCGACGACCGCACCGGCGCTTCCACCAATGGCGAAAACCTGTTCATCAACGGCGACCAGTTCGCCCAGATCCGGCGCGCCATCATTTTTTCGTTCATTTACGAGGGCGTCCCGAACTGGTCGGCCACCGATGGCGTGGTCACGATCGCGGTGCCGAACCAGGCGCCGATCGAGGTGCGCCTCGATGGCGGCGGCAACCAGATGATGTGCGCGATCGCCATGATCGAGAACCAGGGCGGCCAGCTGCAGGTAACGAAGATGACCGACTATTTCGAGCAGCAGGGCCAGACCAGCGCGCACGAGATGATGGACCGGCGGTTCAACTTCGGGCTGCGCTGGAAGACGGGCAGAAAGGATTGACGCTGCCCGGCATGCCGGCACCCCTTCCAGGGTGGCGGCATGGCCAGACTATTTGTTACCGGATTGCTTGTTGCCCGGCTGCGCGGCTGGCTGGGCCGGATGGCCCTGCGCGTTGCCGCGGAACAGGGCCTCTCCTGCCGACTGCATGCTGGCCGCTACGCCCTCGCGTGCATCCTGCGCGCTCGCCTTGGCGCGGAAGGCGCCGTTGGCCTGCGCCGCCGCCTCTTTCTGGAACGGATCGCGGAACTGCTTCAGGAAGTCCTCCTTCTGACGCGTGTTCTGCTCGCTCGCTTCCGTGGCGGCACGGGTCACCTCGTCCGACAGCGCATGCGCCGTACGCGAGGTTTCCTCTCCATGCTGCTGGGTTACCCGGGCAAGCTCGACCTGGGAATCGGCCGTCAGGCGCGAGAGGTGCTGCTGGTAGGCACGCAGCTTGTCCGCTGCCGGCTGGGCACCGGAGGCGGCAGCGCCAAACGCGTCGCTGACGTTCTTGCTGGCCAGCATGCGCTGGCCGGCGCCCATGCTTTCTTCCAGCATGGTCCGGCTGAGCTTGAGGTTGGCGTCGCAAATACTCTGGAAAGTACCCGACAGCGAGGTCGACAGGTCGTTGAAGAAGGCGAGCTGGGAATCGAGATAGGAACGTAGAACCGGATTGACAGGTTGGGAAAATGGAAACATGGTGTACCTTTTCAGTGTTGAGCCGCAAAGGATGCGGTCACATGAGCAATGAGGAGCGGGGGTGCCCGGTGCGGGCGAAGGGGAAAATAGCAGGCTGCTGCTTGAATGCAGGATCACGAAGGGACCGTGCGAACAAAGGACACTATGCGCCATTTATCGCGAGGATAGGACAAAATACCAAAAGTATTTACGCGCCTTAAAATCGGGCAATGTTTCGCCATGGCGTACGCAGGGGCGTACTGCCGGCGGAATGACGCGCTCAGCGCGTCGATGCGCGGGGTAGCGGTGGCGCTCCCTCCCATGCAAGGCCCGATAACTTGTCGGTGTGCGCCATCTCGTCGCCATAGCGATAGGCCGGGCCTGGATCGTCGAAGCCAGTATCGTAGGCGTCCGGATAGCGCGCAGGGTGACCGTCGTCGGGATGCTCGTTGCCCAGATCGATCCTGCCCCAGCCGTGAAGCACGGCATCGTTGAATCTGTCCCAGGGCGGCAGTTCCCCCCCATGGCGCAATGACCAGCTTGCCTTCCGGTCTGCCGCCTGCGCGGTCCAGCGGCGCATCCGGCATTGGAAACCATCCCTGGCTTGCGGCGCAGCGGGCCGGTCCGTCCCGGCAATACCGAAGCGTCCGACGAGCGCGGTGGCGCGGTCTGCTTCCATGTCCGCCCCGGTCGTCAGCGTGAGCACGTGGCTGCGCGCTGCCTCGTCCGCCGTACTGCCCTTACCGGCCTGTCCCGCCGGAACAGCAAGGGAAAGCGCCACGTCCGCACGTGTAAATCCGGCAGCAAGCAATTTGTTCAGCGCATGCTGTGCAGCGCCGCGGTCGTCAAAAACCGCCGTCAAGGCGTGTCTCATGGTGTTCTCCCGGTGGCATCGTTGGAAGCTGCGGTTGCCGACGATTCCGGAGGCGCGACGCGATCGTGCTTGCGATTTCCGGTAAAAATCTTCGTACCGTATCTGGTATTGCCCGCATCGCGCGAGCTGTAGCGGTCGAGCCCGCCTTTGGTCAGGACCTTCTTGCTCGTGAGCGACGCTGTCTGGCAAGAAAGTTAAATCGCGCCAGAAGCAATTGGCATTTCAGTATAGTCCGCAGGCGCGCACTATGCTGAACTAATGCAAGCGTCTGGCAAAGGTGAACTTGCCTGTGCTTCGCACGCGCTCGTCCGGGCAAGGCACGGCGCGGAAGGCAGTATCGGGAGGATGAGGGGACGCCAGTCGGATCTGCTGATGCATCGAAGAGACGCATTCGCCATGCGTAAACGGAATCGGGGCCGGGAAAGTTCGCCAGTTGGCGGCCCTTCCCGGCCCCGATTTTTATTTCAGCCCGCGGATTGCTCCGCGTCGGCCTCAATGATTACTGCAGCTTGATTTCGACATCGACGCCAGCTGGCAGGTCCAGCTTCATCAGTGCGTCGACGGTCTTGTCGGTTGGGTCCACGATGTCCATCAGACGCTGGTGCGTACGGATCTCGAACTGGTCGCGCGAGGTCTTGTTGACGTGCGGCGAACGCAGGACGTCAAAACGCTGGATACGGGTCGGCAGTGGAACTGGGCCCTTGACGACGGCGCCGGTGCGCTTGGCGGTGTCGACGATTTCCAGTGCGGACTGGTCGATCAGCTTGTAGTCGAACGCTTTCAGGCGGATACGGATTTTTTGATTTGCGGACATGCGATTTCCTTGGAAAAGAGCGAACCGGTTTTAGGACCGGCAATGATTTGTCAGGTACTACGTGCTGCAAAGGAGCGAGAGTATATCACTCTTCTTCCTTAAACAGAGGGGGCAGAATCGAGATTCTGCCCCCTCTTGTTGTGCCGGCGGAACGAACCGCCGGCAAATCAAAGCTTGATTAGGCGATGATCTTGGCAACGACGCCGGCGCCGACGGTACGGCCGCCTTCGCGGATTGCGAAGCGCAGGCCTTCTTCCATCGCGATCGGGTTGATCAGCTTGACGGTGATCGACACG
>NZ_JBNNEH010000006.1:0-596962 GCF_059801075.1 Massilia sp. LXY-5 | reverse complement strand
GACGGTGTCGATGATGCCGACGATTTCGATCTCTTCGCCGACCTTGATGATGCCGCGCTCGACACGACCGGTGACGACGGTGCCGCGACCCGAGATCGAGAACACGTCTTCAACTGGCATCAGGAAGGCGCCGTCAACAGCGCGCTCTGGCGTCGGGATGTAGGTGTCCAGGGCATCGGCCAGACGGATGATGCACTCTTCGCCCATTTCGCCTGGTTGGCCTTCCAGCGCCATACGTGCCGAACCCTTGATGATTGGCAGGTCGTCGCCTGGGAACTCGTACTTCGACAGAAGCTCACGCACTTCCATTTCGACCAGTTCCAGCAGTTCTGCGTCGTCGACCAGGTCGCACTTGTTCAGGAACACGATGATGTAAGGAACGCCAACCTGACGCGCCAGCAGGATGTGCTCGCGGGTCTGTGGCATCGGGCCGTCAGCGGCCGAGCACACCAGGATCGCGCCGTCCATCTGGGCGGCACCGGTAATCATGTTCTTGATGTAGTCGGCGTGGCCTGGGCAGTCGACGTGCGCGTAGTGGCGCGCGGCGGTTTCGTACTCGACGTGCGCGGTGTTGATGGTGATGCCGCGTGCCTTCTCTTCCGGAGCTGCATCGATCTGGTCGTATGCTTTCGCTTCGCCGCCGAACTTCTTCGACAGGACGGTTGCGATTGCTGCGGTCAGCGTGGTCTTGCCGTGGTCAACGTGTCCGATGGTACCGACGTTGACGTGCGGCTTGGTCCGCTCGAATTTACCTTTTGCCATTTGAGACTCCTAACGATATTTTGAGAATTACCAGGCACACATGACGGACAAGTACAGCGCACTGCCGCTTAAATTCTGGTGCCCTTTACGTGGATTGAACACGTGGCCTCTCCCTTACCAAGGGAGTGCTCTACCACTGAGCTAAAAGGGCTTATTGTTTGCACCGCACAGACTGCGGCACAATTTACTGGAGCGGGTGAAGGGAATCGAACCCTCGTCGTAAGCTTGGAAGGCTTCTGCTCTACCATTGAGCTACACCCGCGAGGTACAACTTCAATTCGACTTCACGACTTCTTCATTTGGTGGTGGGGGCTGGATTCGAACCAGCGTACTCAGAGAGGGCAGATTTACAGTCTGCTGCCTTTAACCACTCGGCCACCCCACCGCGAAGAACCGCAGAGTATGAAGCAAGCTCAACATGCTGTCAACTATTTGTGCCAACTACACTTACCTGGCTCAAATAGCAGCGTTGCTTCGGGGCGTGATTGTAACCGTAGGGGGGGCGAATCTGCAAGGCTCTTTTTTTACGATCGGTGCACTATAGCGTTCGTGGGTGCTGTACTGTATGCGTCAGGCATGTAAACACTTGACCACATGGACAGCAAGGCGCCCCATTACCCCCGTTGGAGCTGGCCGCAGATCCTCGTTGCGAGCCTGTCGATCGTTGCAGTCTACCTCGCCATGCGGCTCGTGAACAACTGGCTCGCTTTGCCGGCCGGGTATGCGCTGCCGCTGTTTCCCCCTGCCGGCGTCGGCCTGGCGATGGCCACCGCCGGCGGCATGCGCGTGCTGCCCGCAGTCGCCATCGGCGCCGCGCTCGCCGTCATTCCCCTTCACTTCAACAATCCCGCGCTGACGCAGTCGGACGCGCTGATCGCGACGCTCACCGCCGGGCTCGGCGCCTTGCTGCAGGCCTGGCTGGGCGCACGCCAGTTCCGCCGCCACATGCGCCCGGCGATCGATTCCGGGCACGACGTGATGGCCTTCCTGCTGCTCACCCCACTCGTCTGCCTGACCAGCGCCAGCGTCTCGGTGCCGGTGCTGTACGCGCTGGGCGCCTTCGACGAGGTGGCCCAGACCCGCTTCTGGTTCGCCTGGTGGGCCGGGGACACGCTCGGCGTCCTGCTCGCCGC
This sequence comes from Massilia sp. LXY-5, assembly GCF_059801075.1. Taxonomy (NCBI): domain Bacteria; kingdom Pseudomonadati; phylum Pseudomonadota; class Betaproteobacteria; order Burkholderiales; family Oxalobacteraceae; genus Massilia; species Massilia sp. LXY-5. The sequence goes on along the minus strand of NZ_JBNNEH010000006.1, from coordinate 595,067 downwards.
GCCGCTGTGCTGGATCGTGTGCGGCTCGCCGCGCCGCTTGTGGCGCCGCCGGGCGCCGCTGGTCGCCCTGCCGCTGCTGATGGCCAGCGCGGCGGTCGTCACGATCTACCGCTTGTCTCTCGGCTGGGAACACGAGCAGCATTTGCTGCCCTACCGCCTGAAGGCGCAGCAGACGGCCGACGTGCTGCAGGCCGAATTCAACGAACACGTGCGCTTCGTCGGCACCTTTGCCCGCACCCTCGCCGACACCGAGCACATCCTTGCGCGCGACAAGTTCCTGCGCATCGCCGGCGGCTATGCCGACGGGCGCGCGGAAATCCAGAGCGTGAACTGGGCGGTACCGGTCACACACGCCGAGCGCGCCGGCTTCGAGGCCTGGGTACGGCGCACGGTCGACCCGGCCTTCATTGGCATCGCCGACATGGACGAGACGCGGCGCCTGGTGCCGGCGGGCGAGCGCGAGCGCTACCTGCCGGTGCTCTACCTCTGGCCGGCGTCGAATAATTTCATTCGCGGAGTCGACTTCCTGGCCGCGCCCGGACGCGCCGCCGTCGCCGCGCGCGCCATGGGCTCACGCACGCCGGTCGCGTCCGAACCGTTCGACTTGCTGTCCACGCGCGGACTCGGGATCGGCCTGCTACGCGCGGTGGGAGAAGGAGAAGGGCCGCCGGCCGGGGTCGTGATCTTTATCCTCAATGCCCAGCGCCTGCTGGAGCAGGCCATCGCGCGCTCGGGCTTCAATGGCTTCAGCGCCGCCATGGTCGACGTCACCGACGGCGCGGCGCTGCCGGTATTCGGGTCCATGGGCCAGCCGCAGCGCGACGATTACCGGGTCCGGCTGTCCTTCGCCGGGCGCAGCTATGAACTGAGCTTCCGGCCGACGCCCGCCTACAAGGAGGCCGAGACCGGCGCCGGCAGCTGGATGGTGCTCTCCGCCGGGCTTCTGATGACCGGCATGCTGGGCGCGCTGATGCTGCTCATCAGCGGCGAGCGCGCCGTCATCGAGGAGCAAGTCGCGGACCGCACGGCGCGCCTGCGCGACCGCGAAGCGCGCCTCGAGGCCATCCTCGACAATGCGGCCGACGCCATCGTCACCGTCGACGCCGCCGGCTTCCTGGTCTCGTCGAATGCCGCCACCGCGCGCCTGTTCGGCTACGCGCCCCAGCACCTGGACGGCCTGTTCTTCGGCGCGCTGGTGCCGAATGCGGGCGGCGCCGCCGGCGATGCGGGCGCCGAGCTGGCGCGGCTGGCCACGGCGCCGCCCGAGGAGTGCGTGCTCGAGGGCCGCAACGCGCGCGGCGACACCATCCCGCTGTCGATCTCGGTGGCGCCGGTGCTGATGGGACGAGAGGCTTTTTTTGTGTGCATCCTGCGCGACCTGACGGAGCAGCAGCGCTCGCAGGAACGCATCTATAAACTGGCCCACCACGACGCCCTCACCGGCCTGGAAAACCGCTTTGCGCTGAACGTGCGCCTCGAGCAGCAGCTGGCCAGCGCACGCCGCCTCGGCCAGCCGACGGCGGTGCTGTTCATCGACCTCGACCATTTCAAGAAGATCAACGATTCGCTCGGCCATGCGGCCGGCGACAAGCTGCTGGTGGGCGCCGCCGAACGCATGAAGGATTTGTTGCGCGAGGTCGATACCCTGGCGCGCCTGGGAGGCGACGAATTCATCATCGTGCTGGCCGGCCCGCTCACGCCCGACAGCGTCACCAGCGTCGCCGTGCGCGTGGTCGAGTCGCTGTCGCAGCCGTATCAGCTCAACGGGTCGACCGCCCACAGCGGCTGCAGCGTCGGCGTGGCCCTGTTCCCGGACGATGGGCAAGACGCCGAAACCCTGATCCGGCACGCCGACATGGCGATGTACGCGGCCAAGCGTCAGGGACGCGGCAATTTCCAGTTCTTTTCGCCGGCGATGAACGCCGCCACCCACGAGCACCTGCTGCTGGAAAACCGGATGTGGGGCGCGCTGCACGCCGAGGACTTCGAGCTCTACCTGCAGGCGCAAGTCGAACTCGAGACCGGCCGCGTGATCGGCGCCGAGGTGCTGCTGCGCTGGAACGACCAGGAACTGGGCAGCGTCGAGCCGAGCCGCTTCATTCCCGTCGCCGAAGAGAGCGGCATGATCGTGCCGCTCGGCGACTGGGTGCTGGGCCAGACCATGGCTTTATTGGCGCAATGGCAGCGCGAGGGGCTGGAAGACCTGCGCCTGGCCGTCAACCTGTCGGCGCGCCAGTTCTCGGGCGGCACGCTGCTCTCGCGCCTCGATGAACTGGTGGCCCATTACGGGATCGACCCGTCGCTGATGGAACTCGAAATCACGGAAACGGCGGCCATGCGCGACCCGGAAGCGACGCGCCAGCTGCTGCGCCAGCTGCGCACGCGCGGTTTCAAACTGGCGATCGACGACTTCGGCACCGGCTATTCGTCGCTGGCCTATTTGAAGCTGTTCGCGATCGACCGCATCAAGATCGACCGCGGTTTTGTCAAAGACATCGAACACAACCAGAACGATGCGGTGATCGTCGCCGCTACCATCGGCCTCGCCCACTCGCTCGGGTTGACGGTGGTGGCCGAAGGCGTCGAGACCCAGGCGCAATGGGGCTTTTTACGCGACAAGCACGGCGACGAGGCGCAGGGTTTCCTGTTCGCGCGGCCGATGCCGGCCGGGGAGTTCCGCGAATTCATCCGGCGGCAAGCGCAGCCAGTACCTGACGCTTGAGGGCGCGGATCATGGCCGTTTCGTCGGGCGGCACGCCCTCGGGCGCAAGCTGCGCGCGGTCGGCATAGAAGAAGCCGAGCTGGGCCTTGCCCACCACCAGGGGCAGCACGATAAAACTCTTCGCGTCGGGCAGCAGGGCGCGGTGCCAGGAGGGCAGCAACTCGCGGATCTTCGGGCTCGCCGCATCCGAGATCATCAGGTCGGCGTCGTTGTCCATCGCCAGCAGGAACAGGTCGCGTCCGCCCCGGGCCGGGCCTGGAGCGGACATCGGGAACACGAAGCCGGCCTGGACCCTCGCCTGCTCGGGGCCGAAGGAAACGCGCGCCCGGTACTGCCCGGCGCGCGCATCTTTCAGGCAGACGGTGGCAAAGCGAAAACCCAGCGCGCGGTACAGGGTTTCGAGCACGGCCAGGATGACGTCGTTGACGCGTGCCTTACCGTTCGCGCGCAATTGGGTCACGTCCTGCACCCCGGCCAGCAGCAGCTCGCGCGCATTCTTCGGTTTGCCGCTCGGCCAGGCGCCCTCCTCCTCTTCTCCGGCATCGAGCGTGGCCAGCATCAGCACGTCGGGCAGGCCATCGCCCGGCTCCGGTTCGGGTTTTGGGAGCGGCTGCAGATTCATGCTTTCCATCAGGCCCTGCATGCCTTCGGCCACGTTCGTGAACAGGCGCTCCAATGCTTTGGCATCGATCTCGAAGGCGGCGCCGTAGCGCGCCAGCAGTGCGCGTGCTTCCGGCGTCGCCGCAGCGTCTTCCGGTCCGCCATGGCGGCCCAGAAGACGCGCCACCTCCAGGCTGAACGAGGCGACCTGGCGCATCCATTCGGGACGGCTGCCGGCAGTTTTCAAGGTCCCCGGCGGCAGCGCCGCCTGGGCGCGCACGATCACGTCCGGGATCTTCCACTCGGCCAGTACGGCGGCTGACAAGGTGTCGTAACTGCAGCCGAGGATCATCTGCGAAGCTTGCGCCGGCGTGTGCTTGCCGGCAGCGGCGAGCTGGTTGATCTCACGGTAGCGCGCATGTTCGTGCGAGGCGACCAGCAAGGCGCCCAGGTTCTTGAACAGCGCCCCGATCGCCGCTTCCTCGGCGCCCTGGTAGAAGGACAGTTTCGCCATTTCCCGCCCGACCAGGCTGGCGCACAGGGACGCTTCCAGTTCGACGCGCACGCTGCCGGCGTGGGCGCCGTTGTCGAGGGTATCGACCAGCAGCATCGCCAGCGCGGTCGTCTTGACGTTGTCGAAGCCGAGCAGCGCGATCGCGCGCGAGACCGTGGTGACGGCGGTGCCGGAGACCGTGCGGTAGCGGACCGTGTTCGACAGGCGCAGGATGCGCTGGGTCAGCGCCACGTCGGACAGGACGAAATAGGCGAGATCGTGCGGACCCGGTTCGTCGGCGTCGGCCAGTTCGATCACGCGTGCGATCGAACCACCCAGGGCGAACATCTCTTCGTCGCCGTTCACTTTTTGCATCAAGGCCGCGCGCACGCGGCGGGTCGCGCTTTCGTCCTGCGGCTGCGCATTTGCTATCCGTGCTTCTGACATCTGGGATTACCGGCTTTTCTGGCCCGTGCGGCCTGTTATTTATTGGACTTCATGTATTTTTTGAGAACGGTCTGGTGCAGCGCCGTGAGCGCCGCCAGCTTCGGATTGCGCGGATCGAGGCGGCGTACGGCCGCCAGTTGCGCCAGGGCCTGCTGGCCCAGTTTATCGTCCCAGCCGGTGTGCTCCAGGCAGCGCAGCAGCGCCAGGGCGGCGTTGAAGGCGACCTGGGGGTTGCCCGGCATGCGCTGCGCCGCCTCCTGCATCAGGGCCACCGCGCCCGCGTAATCGCCGCTGCGGGCGCACTCGGCGCCGCCGGCTACCAGGTCGACCACGTGCTGGCGCGTTTCCTGGGCCAGACTGGCGCCGAGCTCGGCGTGGCCGGCCTGGGCCATGACGCTCATCGCCCGGTCCATCGCGGTGGCGTCGGCCGCGTTGCGCATCACGTCGCGCACGAGGCTGGTCGCGCCTTCGGCCATGTCGTGCGCGAGGCAGCTGCGCGCCAGTTCCAGTTTCAGGTCGGCCGACATGCCGGGGAGGTCGCGGCTGGCGGCCACGGCGGCATTCAGCGATTCCAGCAGGCGCTCTTCGTTGCCCGTGTACTCGTGCAGCAGGGCCGACGAAATCGCGCTGCAGGCGTCGGCATGGCCTTTGCCGCCCATCGAGCGGTCGAGGTCGCGAATCACGGAGGCGGCCGCCACCGGATCGCCCTTGCGCACCAGGGTGCGCACCAGCTTGACGTGGTCTTCGGGGTCGCGGAATTCCGAATATTTGGCTTTCGCCACCACCTGTTTCAAGACCTTTTCGGCGGTCTCGTCGTCGCCGGCCGCGAAGGCGACTTCGCCCAGGGTACGCAGGCGCCGCACCGCGTGCGGGCTGACCGCCACCGCGCGTCCCAGCACTTCCTGCGATTGTTCGAGTTCGCCCATCGCCGTGTGGGTGCGCGCCAGCCAGTCGTAGGCGTCGACGAAATTCGTGTTGGTCTGCACCAGTTCCGTGAGCAGGCTGCCGGCTTCCTCGTACTGCTCGCGCAGGTACAGGGTTTTCGCCAACCCGAGCCGGGCCCAGGCGATGGCACGGCTTTCGGCCAGCTGGCGGTAGATCGGTTCGGCCAGGTTCGCTTCGCCGAGGAACAGGTGCAGCTCGGCGCGCAGGCGCAGGAAGTCGACCGTATGGCGCGGATGCGCCGCCTCGCCCGCAATACACGCCTCGATCGCCTCGTGCTGGGCGCCCGCCTCCATCAGGCGGTAGACGGGCAGGAAGACGTTCCGTTTTTCCAGCGCGCGCGCAATGCGCTCGAGCAGGCGGTCGGCCGTAAACGGTTTCAGGATGTAGTCGGTGGGGGCCAGTTCGGCCGCGCTGACGACCTTGCCGTAGTCTCCCTCGGCCGTGACCATGAAAAACATCGTCGCCAGCGACACCAGCTTATGGTGACGTAAATCTTCGAGCAGCTGCTGGCCGTCCTGGCCGCCTTCGAGGTCGTATTCGCACAGCACCAGGTCGAAGCTGCGCAGGGTCAGCTGTTTCACCGCCTGGTTGGCGCTGCTGGCGTGCTCGATGCGGGTCAGGCCGCACATGTTGAGCATGCTGTGGATGTTGGCCCGCATGCCGGAGTGGGGCTCGATGAGCAGGGCGGTGAGGCCGTCTAATTCGTTCATGGCGATTTCCGTTCGGGCCAGCGGCAAGTGGCGGCTACGCTGGCCGCTGCCGGACGAGTATATTACGCCGGGGGAACAAAATAGCTAAATCGGGTCGGGGTTTGCGGAAAACCGGGTTGCTAGTGGGAAAAAGCAACAGTTGGTGAGAATTGAGCTGCTAAAAGCCCGCATCCGCGCGGCGGGTGCGATTGGCGCATTCGCTACGCGCGGCGCTGCCGACCACGTTCTGATAGCGCACCTCGTACTTGCCGGCCGCCAGCCCGTCGATCGTCAGCGTGCCGTTCCCCAGCACATACGCATGGCGCACGTTCGAGCGGCGCTCCAGGTCAACAATCTTGACGAACACCGGCGTCGGATTCGCGCTGTTGTCGACCACGACCGTCATTTCGCGGCCGCTGTTGCCCAGCGGGTAGCCGGGGACGTAGCCGGACTGCTCGGGCCAGGGCTCGCCGTTCGGCGCTTCCGGGGTGGCCAGATCGGTATCGCACTCGGGCTGGCGCGGCGGTACCAGCAGCTGGGTCACGGCCAGGGTTTTGACGGGCGGCGCCTTGGCGCCGGCCGGGCTGGCCCAGGCATCCGGATCGGGATTCGGGATCGAGGTCAGCGCGGCCGCCTGCTCCTTGCCGCTGAAAGCGAGCGCGGCCGGCAGCACGCGCGGCTGCAGCAGCACCAGCACGCACACGGCGCCGACCGCCATGCCGCCGAGCAGGCCGAGCCACCAGCGCGGGTCGCGCAGCAGGCGGCGGCGCGGGCGCGGCGCGGGCGGCGGCGATTCCCAGTTCTCGCCGCGCACGCGGGTACCCTCATCGCCGCTGCTCTCGAGCCACTCGACTTCCCATTCCTCGGCCGCGATCCACTCGTCGTGCTCCCTGCGCCGCACCGGGTCGGACAGGATGTTGTAGGCGGTGTTGACGATCGCCATGATGCGGGCGGCCTTTTCGTCGCCCTGGTTTTTATCTGGATGGTATTTCTGGCTGAGCGCCTTGTAGGCCGCACGCACGACTTCCTGCGGCGCGCCGCGCGCTACCTTGAGGTTGTCGTAATGGGTGTGGATCTTGGCCATGGTGCGGGTCTGGTGGAAGGTCAGCGGTCCCGGAGGCTGATCGGGACAGCATAGCCGGGTTTGTATCCCCAGCGCAAGATACCATAAAGTCTATAAACGGCGGCTGCGATCCGCTTGTGCGATCGCGTCGGGCAGCTCCACTTCGTGGCCGACGATCAGTACCTTGAACAACTCACCCATTTCGCTCGGCGCCACCAGTTTATGAACGGCTTTCGACTGTGGCAAATAACGCACGACATCGTTGGGATCCGTACGCATCAGCAGGTCACCGATGCCGCAACCGAGCAAGAAGCCGGCCTGGTTCATATAGCCCAGCACCGGCAATCCAGCGTCCTGGGCCGCCAGCGCCATCGCGGTAAAATCGACGTGGGAGGTGATGTCCTGCAGCCCCGGCAAATAAAAGGGATCCGGGTGCGAATGGTGGCGGTAATGGCACATCAATGTGCCGCCGCTGCGCTGGTCGACATAGTATTCGTGGGCCGGGAAGCCGTAATCGAGCAAAATCGCCGCACCCTTGCCACCCTCGAACATGCTCGCCAGCGAACCCATGAAGCCGCAGGCGACCGGGTGCAGTTCGGTCAGATACCCCTCGGGCAGAGAATCGGCGTCCGGGATCTGGCGCGCCAGCTGGGCCGCCAGGTCCGCGTCGAGTTCGGCCTGGACATACGTAAAACGGCCGTCCTCGATCGTTACCATCTGGCGGCGCCAACCCTCAGGGGTGTTCAGCACCAGCTCGACCGGCATGGCGTCGAGCACTTCGTTGGCCAGCACGACGCCGCTGAAGGACGCGGGAAAGCCGTCGCGCCACTCGACCTGCGGAAAATCTTTTAACTCCACCTGCTGGCGGGCGCGCAGTTCTCCGGACAGTTCGATGATGGTGTAGCGTTCGACCTGCACCCCTTCATCGGCGAGCGCCGTCAGCACGTCGCGCGCCAGCTTGCCGGTGCCGGCGCCGAATTCGATGATGTTGGGCGCGCTTTGGGCGATAATAGCGGCTGCCGCGCGTGCCAGCGCCGCCCCGAACAGGGGCGAGATCTCGGGCGCGGTCGTAAAATCGCCGCTCGCCCCCAGCTTGGCCGCGCCGCCGCTGTAGTAGCCGAGCCGGGGCGCATACAGCGCCAGCTCCATGAAACGAGAGAAGGGAATGGCGCCGCCCGCCTGTTGAATGGCGGTGGCAATTTCCTGTTGCAGGGCATGGGACGCGGCCAGCGCGTCGCTGTCGGGAAGGGGCAGGGACATCCCGGCATTGTAGCCAGATCGGCACGGATCAACAATTTCAGCCAATGCCAAGACTATGACGCACATCACGCCAAGCGCCGGGGACCAGACCAAGGTCGCGCTCGTCACCGGAGCCGGACGCCGCCTCGGCCGCGCGATCGCGCTCGGTCTGGCCGCCGCCGGCTGGGACATCGCCGTCCACTACCGCCACTCGGAACGCGAAGCGAAGGAAACGGCAGACGCGATTCAAGGGCTCGGCCGGCGCGCCGCCCTGCTCCCGGCCGATTTGAGCGATGAGGCGGCAGTACGCGCCCTGCCGGGCCGCGCCGCCGAAGCACTGGGACGGGTAACCTGTGTGGTCAACAATGCTTCGTTGTTCGAATACGACAGCGCCACCACGTTTTCTCCTAGCTTGCTCGCCGCGCATATGAATACGAACCTGGCCGCGCCCCTGCTGCTGGCGCAGGCTTTACATGCGGCGACGCCGGAAAACAGCCAGGCGGTCGTCATCAACCTGCTCGACCAGAAACTGTACAATTTGAACCCGGATTTTTTGTCGTACACGCTGTCGAAAGCGGCGCTCGACGCCGCCACCACCATGCTGGCCCAGGCGCTGGCGCCCCAGGTACGCATCGTCGGCGTCGCGCCCGGCATCACGATGGTGTCGGGCGACCAGAGCGAAGAAGGTTTCAGCAAGGCGCACACCGTCACGCCGCTGGGACGCTCTTCGACCCCCCAGGACATTGCCGACGCCGTCGTCTATGCGGCATCGGCACGCGCGCTCACCGGCACCACCTTGGTGGTCGACGGCGGCCAGCACCTGGTGCCGCTGGCGCGCGACGTGATGTTTCTTACGAATTGAAATAACCGAATTAAAACTGATTAAGGTCTTGCTTATGCTGTCCGCCCTCACCCACCCGAGCTTGCGCGATTGCCGCCGGCTGTTCCTGCGCAACTACGAAGTGATGATCAACATCGGCGTACACGACTTCGAAAAGAAGGGAGAACAGCGCGTCCTGATCAATGTCGACCTGTACATCCCGCTGGCCGAATCGACCCCGACGGCCGACCAGCTCGATGAAGTCGTCGACTACGATTTCATGCGCGAGACCATTGCCCAGCGCATGGCGCAAGGCCACGTTCACCTGCAGGAAACCCTGTGCGACGACGTCGTGCGCGCCATGCTGGCCCACCCGCGCGTGCGCGCCGCGCGCGTCTCGACGATGAAGCCGGACGTGTATCCCGACTGCGAAGGCGTCGGCGTGGAAGTGTTTCAAATTAAGGAAGAAGCATGAGTGCCGTATTGAATGACGTGTCCCCGGAAGGCGCGGACGCGAAAAAACTGGAAAAGATCGCCCACGAGAACAACAAGCTCCATAAACGCCTGTGCCGCCTGGTCGGCCAGGCGATCGGCGATTTCAACATGATCGAAGACGGCGACAAGGTGATGGTCTGCCTGTCCGGCGGCAAGGACAGCTATGCCCTGCTCGACATCCTGATGACGCTGCGCGAGCGCGCGCCGATTCACTTCGATATCGTCGCCGTGAACCTCGACCAGAAGCAGCCGAATTTCCCGGCCGAGGTGCTGCCGGCCTACCTGGATAAACTCGGCGTGGCCTACCACATCGAAAACCAGGACACGTATTCCATCGTCAAGCGCCTGATCCCGGAAGGCAAAACGACCTGCTCGCTGTGCTCGCGCCTGCGCCGCGGCATCCTGTACCGCGTCGCCGACGAACTGGGCTGCAACAAGATCGCCCTTGGCCACCACCGCGACGACATTTTAGAGACCTTCTTCCTGAACATGTTCTTCGGCGGGAAGCTGAAAGGCATGCCGGCCAAGCTGGTGTCGGACGACGGCAAGCACATGGTGATCCGTCCGCTGGCCTACGTCAAAGAAGCGGACACGGAGCGCTATGCCGAAGTGAAGAACTTCCCGATCATTCCGTGCGACCTGTGCGGCTCGCAGGAAAACCTGCAGAGGAAGCAGATCAAGGCCATGCTGCGCGGCTGGGAAAAGACGCATCCAGGACGGGTCGACAATATCTTCTCGTCGCTCTCGACCGTGGTGCCCTCGCACCTGCAGGACCGGAATCTGTTCGGTTTCATGGACCTGAAAACGGATGGCGTGCCCAACCCGCTGGGCGATATCGCGTTCGACGAAGAGCCGTGCTCGACGCCGGTGGCGAAGTCGATTTCGCTGACGCAGCTGTAAATCGGCTAGGTTGTAGTAAACACGGCAGCGTGCGCACGCTGCCGTTTTTTTTTGCTCCGCTCAGGCGAGGTCCATGGCGAACAGCTGCAGTTCGCGCTTGGAATCCGGCGCCTGGATCATGCGCTCGAAGCGCAGGCCGAGTTTTTCGAGCACGCGAATCGAGGCGCTGTTGTCGGGACGGACGGTGGCAACGATGCGCTTCAATCCCAGTCGTTTCGCGTGCGCCAGCACGGCCCTGGCCGCCTCGATGGCGTAACCCTGGCCGCCGTACTGCGGCAGGAAGGCATAGCCGATATCGACATCGTCGAGAAAATCGCGCTTGGCCAGGCCGCAGACGCCGATCGGGCAGCCGTCTTCCACGCGCTCGACGATATCGAAGCCGAAGCCGAGGCGCGCCACCATCGCCATCGGACCGGTGAGGATGTAATCGCGCGCGCCCTCGAGCGTGCGGATGCCGCGGTCACCGATGTAGCGGTGCCATGCGGGGTCGTTGAGCAGGCCGAGCATGAAGGCGGCGTCCTCCGGCACCATATGGCGCACCCGTAGCCGTTCGGTTTGCAGGACAATCATCGTGGTGGCATCCTTGTGGACAGCGTCGTTTTGTTGCCAGAAAGAATAGCACCAACCATGCCCGGTTCACGCCTGTTTTTGTTCGATTTCATGATGGAGACACCATGCCCCTGTTCGCGCGCCTGTCCGGCGTTTTCGCTCTTGCCCTTGCCCTGCTGGCGCCCTGTGCCGCCAGCGCGGAGCCGTCGATGATTTACCTGGTACGCCATGGCGAAAAGGCGCTCGAGGGCAAGGACCCGGAACTGTCACCGCAGGGCCGCCTGCGCGCGCAGAACATCGCGACGATGCTGGGTAAAACCGGCATTGCGCACATCTTCAGTACAGCAACCCGCCGCACCCGCCAGACCGCGCAGCCGCTGGCGCAGGCGAGCGGCGTGCAAGTGCAGGAATACGATCCGCGCGCGCCCAGGGCGCTGGTCGAGAAGGTCAAGGCATTGAGCGGCCCGGTACTCGTCGTCGGCCACTCGAACACCCTGTCGGAACTGGTACGCCTGTTCGGCGGGCAGCCGGGGCTGGAGATCGCCGACAACGAATACGACCGCCTGTACCAGCTCATTCCCGGCGCCGGCGGCAGCGTGGCGACCGTGCTGTTCACGTTCCCGCCGGCGACCGGTCCCGCGCCCTGAACCTTTTTTTACAAGGCGCGCTCCAGGCCGACGCGCAGGCTGGCCATGCCTTCCCAGGTCAGCTCCCGCCTGACGACCGTGCCGCCGGCGTCGCGATACAAGGTTCCCGTCTGGCGGTCGCGGCCCAGGGCATTGGCCACGCTGACGCGGGCGCGCCACTGCGCATCGAGCTTGCGGGTCCAGTACAGGTCGAGCAGCGCGGTCCGGCCGAGATACGTTGCGACACCGTCGTTCGAGCGGCTGGTCGCACTCCCCCGCAGATTCACATTCGCGCCGGCGTCCCAGGCGCCGCCGCGGTAGTCGATGCCGGCGTTCGCCGTGAACGGGACCTGCTCGGCCAGGGTGTTGTCGGGCCCCGGCACATTGCGCACGCGCGACCAGTTGCGGCCCGCGTTCAGGCGCAGCGCAAACGTCCTGTCTCCCAGTTTGACGGGCGATTTCAGATCGAGCTCGATGCCGGCCAGGTCCGCATTGCCATTGTTGATCGGGCGAGAAACCCAGCTGGCGCCGTCCCGGTACAGCTGCTGGGTGGTCACGTCGGAGACGCGCCTGGCGTAGCCGGACAGCGTGGCCGTACCGCCCTTGCCGAGCGGGCGCTCCCAGGCGAGATCAAGGCCCCAGCTCAGTTCCGGACGTAGCGCCGGATTGCCCTCGGCGTCGGGGTTGGCCGGGCCGTTATTGTTGTTGATCGTGTAGCGGCGCGGGACCAGGTCGCGCGTCAACGGCGCCTTGTAGGTGCGCGCCAGCGCCAGGCGCAGCTGATGCTTGTGCGGCAGCTTCCACAGCAGCTGCAGGATCGGGCTGGCCACGCTGCTGCTTGAGGCCACGCGCGCCAGGTCGGCGCCATCGGTACCCGTGCGCAGTCCTTCCCAGCGCAACCCGGCATAGCCTTCGAAGGTCTCGGAGATGGTCCACTCGTCCTGGGCGAACAGCGCCAGGCGCTCGACGCGGGCGGTGTAGTCTTGCAGGCGCTCGGCACCCGGCGCGCCGTCGACGGTGTCGTGCTGGTTGCGATGTTCGCCACGCGTCGTATGGCTGGCGTCCCAGCCGAGGCCCAGGCTGTGTGCGGCGCCGAGCGGCGCCAGGTACTTGCCGTTCAGGCTGGCCGTTTTCTCGTCAGCACCGGAAGCCACGGCGCGCGCCAGGCCCGGCCTGCCGTCCGGCCGGGTGCCGAGGAACAGGTAATCGCCGCGGCGCCGGCTGCCGTCGACGACGCCTTTGACGGTCAGCTTGCCGGCCCCCTGCAGGCGGTGTGCCCAGGCCAGGTCGCTGCGCAGGCTGGCGGTCTGCGAGGCGAGCGTGGCGGCACTGCCCGGGTAGGCGGTCGGTGCGCCGAGGAGCGTCTGTTCGGCTTCGACGGTGCCGCCGCGCGCGCGGGTAACACCGGCGAGGGTTTGCCAGGCCAGGGTATCGCCATTTTCGAAAGTCCAGTTCAGGCGCGGCGCGAGATTGAGGCGATTGGTGCGGGCCAGTCCCGCCGCGAGGAAGCGGCGCGCCGCGATCCTGGTGCTGCCGCTGTCGACCGTCTCCTCGGTGGAGATGCCGTCGATGCCCGCGATACGGTCGAAGGTGGCGCCCAGGGTCCAGGCCAGATTGTCATCCTTGCCGCTGGCCTGGGTCGACAGCGATGGGCTCCAGCGGCCGCGCTGGTAGTTGGCGGACACCTTGTCTTCGCGGCGGGCGCCGCCGCTGCGCTTGCGCAGCACGATGTTGATGCTGCCGGCGACCGCCTGGGCGCTGCGGTCGGCCGTGGGGCTACGCGCGATCTCGATGCGCTCGACCAGCTCGGGCGCAATCGAATCGAGCGTAAAACCCTGGGGCACCGGTTCGCCGTCCACCAGGATCTGCGTATAGCCGGTGCCGAGGCCGCGCATGCGCACCTCGCTGCCGACGATGGACACGCCGCCCTGGCGTTTCAGCACGTCGGCCAGGCTGGCGTCGCCATAGGCCGCGATCTCGGTACGCCCGACCACCTGCTTCGCCGCCGCCGAATCCTGCTGCTGCGCCGCGCCCTTGACCTCGACGCGCGCCGGCGCCTCCTGCGCAGCGGCATACGGCAAGGGAGACAGCAACAGCAACAGCGGCAGGCGTTTCATGGCGGTTCGTCGAGGTGTGAGGCAGGCGGCGATTGTAGGGCCGGCGATGCCCCTGGCGCCAGCCATGTGACGAAGCGCCGCCGGCGTGTGACGAGCGCCTGCCATCCGGCATTTTCGCCCTTCCCTGCGCTGCTATACTCGGCGCACCATGAACGAACAACAACGCAAGGACGCGCGCACGATTGTCAACCACATCGCCTTCTGGACGGCGCTGTGCGCGGCCGGGGCGCTCGGCAACTACAGCGACCGGCTGCAACACGGCCGGGCGGCATCGTATCCCGCCCTCCTGCTCGAATGGTGCTCGTGGCACGTGCCCGTGATGGCGCTGAGCAGCGTCCTCGGCCTCGTGCTGCTGCGCCGTCCGGCACTGTTCATGGAGCGCCGCGCCACGCTGACGATCTACGCCGGCCTGGTGCTCGTGTTCCTGCCGCTCGAATGGTTTTATGTGGGCAGCGTGGGAATCCTGACGCGCGGCGACGCGCTCTCGCTGGCCAGCGCCTGGGCCGAACTGGAAGCGATGGGGAAGATGACCTGGTTCACCGAGACGGCGTGGACGACCGGCACCTTCATTGCCATGGTCGCCATCGGCAACCACCGCGAAGCGCGCGCCCGCAGCGAGGCGTTCATAAAAGCCCAGGCGGAAAACCTGAACCTGCACCTGGCCTTGGAACAGCAGCGCATGCTGGCCCTGCGCGCGCAGCTGGAACCCCACTTCATCTTCAATGCCCTGAACGCGATCAGCGCCCTCGTGCGCGCCGGCGACAAGGCCGATGCCCTGGCCGGCATCGGGCGCCTCTCCGACCTGCTGCGCTACGCCTTGTCGGCCACCCAGCGCGAGGGCGTGACCATCGAGGAGGAACTCGGCTTCGTGCGCGACTATCTCGCCCTGCAGCGCCTGCGCTATGGCGAGCGCCTGCAGATCCGCATCGACGGCGACGACGACGCGGTGCGCCAGGGCGCATGCCCGCCGCTGCTGCTGCAGCCGCTGATCGAAAACGCGCTGCGCCACGACCTCGACTGCCACGATGGCGCGGGCGACATCCGGCTGTCGTTCGAGCGTACGGCCGATGAGCTCTTGATCCGCGTGATGAATCCGGTGAGCGCCTGGGCTTCGCCGAATCCCGGCACCGGCCTCGGTCTGGCGAATACGCGGGCGCGCCTGGCGCTGGCCGACCCGCGCGCCAGCCTGCGCACCGAAAGCGTGGACGGCACTTTCATGGCCGAGATCAGCCTGCCGCTGGCAGTGGCGGATTGACGCAGGTGGCGCATCGCTACGCCATCGTCGACGACGAAGAGCCGGGCCGCGTGAACCTGCGCCTGGCGATGGAGGCGCACCCCGGCTGGGACCTGGTCTTCGAGGCCGACAGCGCCGCCCGTGCGCGCGCGGCGCTGGCGAACCCGGACACGGCGCGCATCGACCTGCTGTTCCTGGATATCCAGATGCCGCGCGAATCCGGCCTGCTGCTGGCGCGCGAACTGGGACGGATGCGCGAGCCGCCGCTGGTAGTGTTCGTCACCGCCCACAGCGCGCACGCGATCGAGGCTTTCGAGGTCCACGCGCTCGACTATCTGCTGAAACCCCTGGACGATGCGCGCCTGGCGCAGGCGGTGGAGCGGGCCGGCCTGCTGCTGGCCGGACGCCAGCGCGGCGCCTATGGCCAGGCGCTGCGCGCCTATGCGGACGGACCGGCATACCTGGAGCAGATCAGCGTGCGTTCGGTGGGGCGGATCGACCAGGTGCGGGTCGCGGACATCCTGTGGCTCGAGGCGCAGGGGAATTACGTGGCGCTGCATACGGCGGCCGGGTCGCCGCTGCACCGGG
Source organism: Massilia sp. LXY-5 (assembly GCF_059801075.1). Lineage (NCBI taxonomy): Bacteria > Pseudomonadati > Pseudomonadota > Betaproteobacteria > Burkholderiales > Oxalobacteraceae > Massilia > Massilia sp. LXY-5. Next base: position 579,540 of record NZ_JBNNEH010000006.1, on the reverse strand, counting down.
TGGCGCTGAGCCGGCTGGAAGCGCACCTGGACCCGGGGGAGTTTTTGCGGGTGCACCGCGGGGTGATCGTGCGGCGTGGGCAGGGCGTGGGTTTGTCGGTCGTGGGAGACGGCAGTTATCTGCTGCGGCTGCGCTGCGGCGCCGAGGTGCCGGTGAGCGAACGGTATGTGGGCGCGGTGCGGGAGTTGTTACGGTCGTAACGCGTGGGCTCGAGAGCCCACCCTACGATGCGCCACTGTCTCGATTCGGTGACGCGGCGGTGGTGTAACGTAGGGTGGGCACTTGTGCCCACGCGGATACGCCCTTTATGGGGCCACGTTCGTGCGCAGCACCGGATACAAATTCAAGCGCTCGTCCCACGACGCATGGCGGCGCGCGAAGAATTCCAGGCGCGCGTGGGCGCTTTTCGCAAAGGCCGGATCGCTCTCGACGCGGCGCCTGAATTCGGCGGCCAGCGCCGGGTCGGCCGCCATCTGCTCGCGCGCGACGTCTTCGGCCACGTATTCTTCCATGTACTCCTTCGGCTCGAAGGCATTGTTGAACATGCCCCAGGCCAGCAGCGAGTCCGGCGCCTGCGGTTCCAGCATCGCCATCACCAGTCTCGCCTTCGGCTGCGCGATCGGCACGAACAGCGCGCCCTTGCCGACGCTGCGGGCTTCCGATTTCCAGCTGCCCTCGACCGTCAGGCGCTGGTGCGATTCGAAGGATTTCGTACCGAAGCTCGCCTTGTCGGCGCGGAAGGTCTCGGTGCTGAAACGCTCGAGCGGCTTGCCCAGCTTGCGGTAGACGATGCCGTGCAGATTCAGCTTCGCCGCCACCATCGACGCGTGCGCGGCCGGCACGATATAACCGGCTCGCGGCGCCGCCACTTCCAGGTCGGCGACGACCTCGTCACGCAGGGGCACGCGCCAGACCTGCGGCTTGCTTTCGTCGTAGCGCGTCATCAGGATGCCCGAGACATCCGATGGCGTGCGCGTGTATTCATAACCGTTGAAGTCGACCATCTTCGGCTTGTCGAGCGTCTTGTAGCTCAGCGCCACCGGGGTGCCGGCCAGGCGGGCGGCGCGGACGTCGGCCGCGGCGGCGGCGATCTGCCATTGTTTGCCGTTCTTCGCCACCTGCTCGAGCACCGAGATCACGCTGTTGTGGGTGATGCGCACGCGGGTCGGATAGTCCTTCCACGAGTGCGTTTCGACCAGCATCGCCATGCGGTTACGCAGCGGGAAGTAGCCGGTCGAGAAGCGCGGGTCGGAGACGCCGTCGACGAAACCCGATTGCGGATCGTCCGTTTTGGCGAACGACATGTAATACGACTGCGGCGTGGAACCCTGTTTCGTGATGTCGGCGATGACGTTCTCGCGCAGCGCCAGGCCGGCCTTGCGGAACGCGGGATCGGCCGAGTACACGGGCTCGACCTGGATCGAGACGTCGTGCTGGAACTTGGCGCCGTCGGTCACGTGCAGGTCGACATAGGTCAGCGGGTCCCAGGCGTTCACCAGCGCCAGCATGGCCTGCATCTCGGGAGAATCGGCCTTCACGTAGTCGCGGTTCAAATTGAAATTCTGGGCCGTGGTGCGCCAGCCCATCTCGACCGGACCGCGCTGGTTCGGGCGGTTCCACTGCTGGAAGCGTTCGTGGCCGTCGACGTTGAAGACGGGGACGAACAGCAGCACCTGCCGGTCGAGGGAATGCCCGGCGAGGCGCCCTTCCAGGATTTCGCGCAGCGCCAGGAAGCCGGCGTCCTTGCCGTCGATCTCTCCGGCATGGATGCCGCCCTGGATCAGCGTGACCGGCAGCCCCTTTTTCAACGCCGCCTGCGGGGTGAATGCGCCGCTGCGGGTAGCGACCAGTGCCAGCATCGGACGGTCTTCCGGCGTGCGGCCGAACTCGATGCAGCGGACTTCCTTCGGATAGGCTTTCGCAAAGGCTGCGCACAGTGTCACCACTTCGTCGTAGCGGCCCGTGGACTGGAAGCCGGAGCGCTCCGAGACGGTGCTCAGGTCGGGCGCGGCCGCCGCCTTGGCAGCGTGAGTCAGGGGCGCGGTGGCCAGTAGGGCAAGCAGTAACGCAGAACGAATCATCGGTGAAGCTCCGGCAGGTTGGAATGGGGGCAAAGCGGAAAATTATAGTCGGGTTTGCCCCCTCGCAGACGAGCGCTTTGCACCTGAAAAAAAAGCGCCACCCGAAGGTGGCGCCTTGTCTGTATGGATGGCAGCGCCGCGCGCCGCGCCCATGTTTAACGGGGCCGCACGTGGATCGCGATCTGCGACGCTCGCGAGCGCACCGGGACCTGCACCGACAAGGCCATCGCCTGCGCCGAGCTGCGCGCCTGCGGCGCACAGACGCCGGTGGCGCGGTAGCTCAGTGCGCTCGCCAGCAGCGCCTCGTCGGTGCTGCCCAGGTCGTGCGCCAGGTCGTCGGCCACGGTGCAGGTCGGGGTGATGCCGCCGGCGTAGTCACCAAAACCCTTCGCGTTCACGCCCTGGAACTCGACCGAGAAATAGGTCGTGCCGCAGTTCGGCACCGGCGTGAAGCCATACGGCTTGCCGCAGGTCGTGGCGCCGATCACGTTCACCTGGACGTCGACGCCGCGCAGGCCGTTGATCACTGCTTCGCTGGCCGAGCAGCTGCCCGAGGTGGTCAGCACCGTGACCCGGCTCAGCGCCAGCGTCGGCAACACCGTCCCCTTTGCCACCGTGCCGGTACCGGCCGGGAAGCCGTAGGCCTTCGAATCGAAGCGGATGATCTGGGGCGTTTGCTTCGCTTCGATCTTGTCGTTGTACTGCAGGCGTTCAAATACCTTGCCCTCGGTCGCCGGTCCGGCAATCATGTAGGCCAACTCGCTGGCGATGTTCAGCAAGCCGCCGCCGTTGTAGCGCAGGTCCAGCACCAGATCGGAGACGCCGGCCGTTTTCAGGGTCGTGATCGCGTCGATCAGCTGGCGCTCGGACACCGCGTTATGGCTCTCGAAGCTCAGGTAGCCGACCTTGCCGGTCGGGGTGTCGATGACCCGGGTGAACTTCACCGGCGCCACCGTGACGTCCTGCGCCTGCATGGTCGCCACGATGTCGGCGCCGGCGCGCCGGAAGGTGAGGCTGTGCGACTGGCCGACCGTCTCCGGGAACAGGCCGGCATTGATCTTGTCGACCGATGGCTTGTCGGAGGCGTTGATGAAGTCGACGCCGTCGATATTGGTCAGCACGTCGCCGCGGCGCAGGCCGGCAATGGCAGCCGGCGAACCCGGTTCGACCAGCGCCACCGTCCAGTTGCGCGGCGCGGTCGGGCCGCCGCTGCTCCAGGTGATGCCATAGCCGAGCTCGATACCGGAATTGGTCAGCTTGTCCCACTCGGCGGACGGGTAGGTGAAGTGGTACATGTCCTTGTCGCGCGGGGACATCAGCTTCTCGAAATAGTCGACCGGATTGGTGAAGTCCGCCATTTTGAAATTGGTCGGGATCTCGTTGTACCAGAGGTAGTACTGGTTCGACCAGGCGCGCAGAAACGTCAGCTCGTCGCGCAGCGTGCCCTGCGTGTCCGGGTAGGGTTTATTGGTGTACGGATCGATGCCGGTGCGCGGCTTGGCGCACTTGTTCCAGTAAGTGTCGAAGGCTTCGCCCAGGGTCGCGAGGTCCGGGTCCGCTGCGGTATTGTTGGGCGTCGTGCTCGCCGGCGTGTTGCTGAGCGCACCGGTGCTGCCGCCGCCACCGCCGCAGGCGGCAAGCGTCAACGCGGCCGCAAGGCCGGCGCACAACAGGCGGAGCGAAGCGGTCAGGCGACCGTGTTGGATTCTCGATGTCATAAGATATATTTGGCGAGCAAGGTTCGATAGGAAAGAGTAATAAGAAGAGTAAGACAGGCGTGGCGCTTTGAGAAGAGCTCGCACTCTTCGTTTCAAAGTTTTTTTTGAGTAACTATCGCTACTATGAAACGAAAACGCCAGGCCGGGTGGTAAACCGGGCCTGGCGCAGGGGCGGGCTTGAGGGCAATCAGGCCGCGTGGGTGATTCCTGCCGGATTGTGGAAAGCCGACAACAGCTGGGCTTCCTTCTGCTTCGCTGCCGCCAGGTGGCGTTCCTTCACGTGGCCGTAACCGCGAATGTCTTCCGGGATGCTGGCGATCGCAACGGCTTGCGCCAGGTTTTCAACCGACAGCTTGGGCAGCAGTGCGGACACGGTCGCGCGGTACTGCCCGATCAGGGCGCGCTCGGTCTTGCGCTCGGCGGAATAGCCGAACACGTCGAACGGGGTGCCGCGCAGTCCCTTCAGCTTGGCCAGCACGCCGAAGGCACTCATCATCCACGACCCGTATTCCTTCTTGATCGCGCGGCCTTCCTTGTCGTGCTTGGCCAGGAGCGGCGGCGCCAGGTGGTATTTGATGCGGATGTCGCCTTCGAACATGTTCGCGATCTTTTCCTTGAAGGCCGGGTCGGTGTGCAGGCGCGCCACTTCGTACTCGTCCTTATACGCCATCAGCTTGTAAAAATAGCGGGCCACGGCTTCGGTCAGGCGGGTGCCTTTGCCCAGTTTCGCTTCCTCGGCGCGCACCTGGTCGACAAACGCCTTGTACTGGGCTGCATAGCCGGCGTTCTGGTAAGCGGTCAGGAGTTCGACGCGGCGATTCACCAGCTCATCGAGGGTCTGGGTGCGCTTGAATTCCACGACCTTGGCCGGGGTCGTCAGCTTTTTCACCGAAGCCAGGTCGTGGGCGGCGGTGCGGCCCCAGTTGAACGCGGCTTTATTGAACGGCACCGAGACGCCATTCAGCTCGATCGCCTTCAGCAGCGAGCTTTCCAGCAGCGGCACATGGCCCTTCTGGAAGGCGTAGCCGAGCATGAACATGTTGGTCGCAATCGCGTCGCCCATCAGGGCGGTGGCGATCTGGCCGGCGTCGACGAAGTCGACATTGTCCGCGCCGCAGGCTTGCAGGATGGCGCCGCGCGAACCTTCGGCCGGGAATTGCCAGTCCGGGTTTTTCACGAACGCAGCGGTCGTCGCGCCGGTCGAGTTCACCGCGGCCCAGGTGCGGCCCTCTCCCATGCGGGACAGCGCATCGCGGCTGGCGACGACGATCTGGTCGCAGCCGATGACGAGGTCCGCGCTACCGGTACCGACGCGGGTCGAGTGCAGGTCCGCTTGATGCCGGGCCAGGCGCACGTGCGACATCACCGGGCCGCCCTTCTGGGCCAGGCCGCTCTGGTCGAGCACGATGGCACCCTTGCCCTCGACGTGGGCGGCGACGGCCAGGATCTGGCCGACGGTGACGACACCGGTGCCGCCGACGCCGGCGACCAGGATGCCGAACGGGTTGTCGATCTGCGGAATCCGCGGTTCAGGCAGGCTTGGGGGCGCCTTGTCCGTGGCGACGGCCGCCTTCTTCGGCTTTTTCAGGCCGCCGCCTTCGACCGTCACGAAGGACGGGCAGAAACCGGAGACGCACGAGAAATCCTTGTTGCAGGAGGACTGGTTGATCTGGCGCTTGCGGCCCAGTTCCGTTTCCAGCGGCTCGACCGACAGGCAGTTCGACTGCACCGAGCAGTCGCCGCAGCCTTCGCACACGGCCTCGTTGATGACGGCGCGTTTGGCAGGGTCGGGGAACTCGCCTTTTTTCCGGCGGCGGCGTTTTTCGGAGGCACAGGTCTGGTCGTAGATCACGGCGGTCACGCCCGGCAGCTCGCGCAGTTCTTTTTGCACGTCCATCAGCTCGGAGCGGTGGCGCACGGTGACGCCGGCGGCCCAGGCGTAGTCGCTCGGGTATTTTTCCGGTTCGTCGGTGACGACGATGATCGGGCCGACGCCTTCGGCGGCGATCTGGCGGCTGATCATGCCCGGATCGAGCGGACCGTCGACATTCTGGCCGCCGGTCATGGCGACCGCGTCGTTGTACAGGATTTTATAGGTGATATTGACCTTGGCGGCGACGGCCGCGCGGATCGCCAGGATGCCCGAGTGGAAATAGGTGCCGTCGCCCAGGTTCACGAACACGTGCTTTTCGCTGGTGAACGGCGACTGGCCGATCCAGGTCGTGCCCTCGGCGCCCATGTGCGTAAAGGTGGAGGTTTCGCGGTCCATCCACAGCACCATGTAGTGGCAGCCGATGCCGGCCATGGCGCGCGAGCCTTCCGGCACCTTGGTCGAACTGTTGTGCGGGCAGCCCGAGCAGAAATACGGGATGCGGTCGGTTTCCGGATTGGCCTTCGCCGGAATATTCTTCAGCACCAGCTCTTTCGCCTCGAGGAAGGCGATGCGTTCCTTCACGCGCTCGGCGACCGGGTGGCCGGCGCAGTAGTGCGAGATGCGCGAAGCGATCGCGCGCGCGATTTGCGCCGGGTTCAGCTCATAGGTCGCGGGCAGCAGCCAGTCGCCGTGGCCGCTGCGGTTTTTATTGTGCCACTCGCCGGTGTCGTCGAATTTGCCGACCACGCGCGGACGCTCGGAATCCGGCAGGTTGTATAACTCTTCCTTCAGCGCGTATTCCATCACCTGGCGCTTTTCTTCGACCACCAGGATTTCGTCGAGACCGCGCGCGAATTCGTGCACGCCTTCGGATTCGAGCGGCCAGGTCATGCCGACTTTATACAGGCGCAGGCCGATGTCGCGTGCCGCCTCTTCGTCGATGCCGAGGTCGGCCAGCGCCTGGCGCGTGTCGACATAGCTTTTACCGGCGGTGATGATGCCGATTTTCGGTTGCGGGCTGTCCCAGATGATTTGATTCAGTTTGTTCGCACGGGCATAGGCCAGCGCCGCATACCATTTATGGTTGTTCATCCGGACTTCCTGGTCCAGCACGGCGTCCGGCCAGCGGATGTTCAGGCCGTCTGCCGGCAGCTCGAAGTCGGTCGGCAGCGTGATCTGGACGCGGTCCGGGTCGAGGTCGACCACGGCGCCCGATTCGATGATGTCGGTGACGCACTTCATCGACACCCACAGGCCCGTGTAGCGGCTCATCGCCCAGGCGTGCAGGCCGTAATCGATGTATTCCTGCACGGACGAGGGATACAGCACCGGGATGCCGCAGGCCGTCAGGATGTGGTCCGACTGGTGGGCAGTGGACGAGGATTTCGCCGCGTGGTCGTCGCCGGCCAGCAGCAGCACGCCGCCGTGCTTCGCGCTACCGGCGTTGTTGCCATGCTTAAAAACGTCGCCGCAACGGTCGACGCCCGGCCCCTTGCCGTACCACATGGCGAACACGCCGTCGTAATTCGAGTCCTTGTACAAATTCGTTTGCTGGGTGCCCCAGACGGCGGTCGCCGCCAGGTCTTCGTTCATGCCCGGATGGAATTTGACGTGGTGGGCGTCCAGGTGCTTCTTTGCCTTCATCGCGGTCTGGTCGACGGCGGTGACGGGCGAGCCGCGGTAGCCCGTGATGTAGCCGGCCGTGTTCAGGCCATTCTTGAGGTCGCGTTCGCGCTGCAGCATCGGCAGGCGGATCAGGGCTTGGGTGCCGGTCATGAAGGCGCGGCCGCGCTCGAGCGTCCACTTGTCGTCGAGCGTGATCTCGTGCTCCGGACCTGCCGGTTCCAGCTGGGAGCGGTCGAGGGGTGCGTTCATTGGTTTGTCTCCGTTGGGGTGAGCGCGCTTGTTGTTATTGTTCGCGCGGCGACGGAGTTGTCTCCTCCGTAATTGAGCGTCAGTATAGTCTTGTGCCCTCGGCATTAAATACCAATCAATTCCCCCCAACTCCCCAATTGCGCAATAAAATTGCGGCTCTGGTCAGCTCATGGGGAATTTATGTCAAAGGTAGAATTGGACAAAACCGATCGCAAGATCCTGGAGATCCTGCAGGCCGACGGCCGCCTGTCGAACCAGGATGTGGCCGAGCGCGTGAACCTGTCGCCTTCTCCCTGCCTGCGCCGCATCAAGCGCCTCGAAGAAGCCGGGGTCATCCGCCAGTACGTGGCGCTGGTCGACCCGGACCGGATCGGCCTCGGGCTGCTGGCCTATGTCAACGTGCGCCTGGAAAAGCACAGCGAGGGGCCAGCCAACTCGCGCGTGCCGGCCACCTCCCCGCGCTTCGAGTTCGCGCAGGCGGTGGCCGCCTGGCCGGAAGTGGTGGCCTGCTATGCGATGACGGGAGACATGGATTTCCTGCTGCGGGTCCACGTGGAAGACATGGACCATTTTTCGCGCTTCATGATGGCGACCTTGTTGCGCCATCCGTCGGTGCTGGATGTGAAGTCGAGTTTTGCGCTGCAGAGGATCAAGGAGACGACGGCCTTGCCGATTGGCGAAACGCCGCGTTGACCCGGGGGGCCTGCGCTAGCGCTTCCAGGGCATGAACCACTTCATCGCCGCGCGGGCGTTGGCTTTCACCGTGTAATCGATCGATGCAAACTGTTCTTCCAGCGCTTCGCGCATCACGCTGCCGGGACTGGGCGGCGGTAAATGGAGGTAGGCGTCCGCCTCGCCATATTCCCGCTTGATTTCCATGCCCGCCTTCTTCGCGATGTGCATCATCGTGCGGTTGCTCGACAAACACTGCATATACAGGGTGTCGATGTCGTTGTTGCGGCAGTGGATCGCGGCGCGTTCGAACAGGCGCGAACCGACACCCTGCCCGCGCGCCGATTTCGATACCGAGACGCCGAATTCGGCCACGCGCGCCTTGCCGGTGCTGGCTTTGCGGCCCGGTTCGGGCGGAGCAAACGCCAGGTGGCCGACGCCGACCAGCTGGAACCCTCGGCTGACGACGCCGAACACGATGTCGCGCTTGAAATCGATTTTATTCACATAGGCGTGGATTTGCTCGTCCGGCAACCTGGTGCCGAAGCGCAGCAGGCGGTCGGCGTCGTCAAGTCCCAGGAAATGCTTGAGCATGCGGCGGCGGTCGCGCCGGCCGAGCGCCTTGACCAGCACCGACGGACGCGCGCTGGTGCCCGCCAGGCTGGCAAACCAGTTGCTTATCGAATTGTCAGGCATGGGGGAATTGGTCCGTTTTGTGCACTGCACCATTGGCGTCATTGTAGCGGAACGGCGCCGAGTCCGCCTCAAGCGTACGTGCGGGGATCAGGCCCCGCCGGGTGCGGCCTCGCCCGCCCAGTGCGCATTCGGGCTGATAATAAACGTTCCCTTGCCGGCCTGCTTGGCGGCGTACATCGCCTTGTCGGCGTCGGCCAGCAGGGCGGCCGCGCCCCATTCTGCCCCGGCACGTCCGCGCGCGCTGGCAACGCCGATGCTGGCCGAAATCGAGACCGGGTTGCCGTCGGCCTCCTTGATGCCTTCGATCTGGTCGAGCACCAGACGCGCGACGCGCAGGGCGCCCTCGGGTGAATTGACGCCTTCGAGCATGACCACGAATTCGTCGCCGCCCAGGCGCGCCAGGATGTCTTCGGCGCGCAGCACTTTCTGCACGCGGCGCGCCACCAGCTGCAGCACCAGGTCGCCGGTGGCGTGGCCCCAGGTGTCGTTCACGCCTTTAAAACCGTCGAGGTCGATGAACATCGTCACCACCACGCTGTCGCGGCGCGCCGCGCGCACCAGCGCCAGTTCCAGCAGACGGGTCAGCTGGCCGTAGTTGACCAGGCCGGTCAGGCTGTCGTGCTGGGCCAGGCGCGCCAGCTTGGCCGATTGCGCTTCCAGCTCGGCGGTGCGCTCGGCGACGCGGTGCTCCAGGGTGTCGTTGGCCGCCGTCAGGCGCCGGTTGACGTCGTTGATGATGCGGTAGCTGCGGCGTAAGCGCCAGCCGGCATAGGCGAGCAGTCCCAGCAGCAGGATCGAATACGCGAACAGGAAGCCGCGGTAGCGCTGGCGCTCGAGCACTTCGGCCTGGAACGAGCGGTCGAGTTCGCGACCCAGGCGCGCCATCGCCTCGCCCGTGTCGAGCGCGGCGATCTGGGTTTCGATCTCGTTTTCGCGCGGACGGTTGGCCAGGATGACGCGGGTGTCGCGCGCCAGGGCGTCGATCTGCTCGTTCACGGCCAGCGAAAAGCGCTCCTTCTGCGCTTCGATCTGGGCCAGGCTCGCTTCGATGCGGTGCGCCAGCCCCGGATTCGGCATCAGGTTGTAGCGTAGCGTGTCGGCCAGTAAATCGTTGAGCAGCAGGTCCAGGCGCACCACCAGGCGGCCCGGCGCGAGCGCGCCTTCGATACCGCCGAGTTCCGTTTTCAGGTCGACCAGTGCCGGCGGCAGCGACAGCAGGGCTGCGCGCAGCGGCGGGTTCAGGGTGCGGAACTGTGTCACCAGGGCGGCCTTCCTGCGCAGGGAGGCTTCCAGGGCCACGTGGGCCTGGCGCGCAGCGCGCCCGCGCGTCATCGGCAGCGCCTCGCCCAGGCGCGCCGTCAGCTCCTCGATCTGCGGCAGCGGCGCGGCCAATTGCGCATCGGCGACGTTGCTGCCGATGTGGGCGCGCAGCAGGTTCGTGTCCCAGGCGGCGTCGATCTGCTGCAATTCGTGCAGGTCGAACATCACCCGGTTCTGGGTGTCGACATCGACGCCCGTGGTGCGGGTGTAGAGAAAGGCGAGCAAGGCGACCAGCGCCAGCGCCGCCGTCGCGCCATATCTCAGGCGCTGACGCGGTCCCATTGTTTCCAGGCGATGCATCAGCACCGCGAAGACCCTGTCCGTCTGCTGTAACAATCTGCTCATGCTGCGAGCATAACAAAACTGCCTTGTCCACCACCGCACATGGTACGTCTTGTAACAATTGGAGCCGGCGTCTCAGGGCCAGAGGCGCGCAACAATCCAGCCGTTCATCGCGGCATTGAAAGCGGCGTGGGCGGCAATCGCCGGCAGGATCGAGTCGCTGCGACGGCGCAGCCAGGCGAACATCTGCGCCACCCAAAAGGCGCCCGAGACCGGTAGTCGATTCGCTGCATGGGCTGGCCTGGCGGGCGGGGAACCCGACTATATGAGGACGGGGTAGCGGTGTCCAGTCATGGTGCATGGGGAGCTTGCGCCCCCACGCCTGCGGCGCCGCCGATCCACTGCGCCACCGCGGCAACGCGCGCACGGTGCACGGCTGCGGGAATCTGCACCTTGTCGGGGCCGCAGCGCGCCGCCACTTCACCCGCGTTCACGGCGCGTGCCGCCGCCAGCGCCGCTTCCAGGAACGGGCGCTGTGGCCAGGCGGCGTCGCCCTGCCCGCCCGCAACGCACTCGCTTGCCAGCAGCATGTCGGCGAAGCGCTCGGGCTTGCGAAAGCCATCGCAGCGCTCGAACAGGGTCACGATGGTGTCGGCACCAAGTTCGAAGGCGCGTACGACATGGTCGTGCTCGCGCGCCGTCATCAATGCGAGATCGCGGCAATCGTTCGGCACTTTCAAGCGCTTGCAGACGGCGTGGATCAAGATGCCGTCCGTGCCGAGATCGTGCATGAGGGCCGCGAAGCGCACCGCCAGCGCGTAGCCCTGCCTGGCCGCGTCATCGATCACCCGCATCATGCGGACGCCGGTGTCCACTTCCACACCCCATACAGCGTCGAGTTCCGGCATGATGCGCGCCAGCGCGCCGCAGTCGCGCAGCACCGCCAGCATGCGCGAGGGGTGGTTTTCCATCAGGCCGCGCGCCAGCTCCTGCCAGACGCGCTCGGGCACGAGGGCATCGACCTCGCCCTCCTCCACCATCTTTTGCATCAGGGCCAGGGTCTCTTCGGCCACCGTAAACTCCGGAAAGCGCGCCGCGAAACGCGCCAGGCGCAGGATGCGCACCGGGTCTTCGGCAAAGGCCGGGGAGACGTGGCGGAAGATGCGCGCGTCCAGGTCGCGCCGGCCGCCGTAGGGGTCGACGATGCTGCCGTCCTCGGCGCGCGCCATGGCGTTGATGGTGAGATCGCGCCGCACCAGGTCGTCCTCCAGGGTGACCTCGGGCGAGGTGTGGAACACGAAGCCGTGGTAGCCGGGCGCGGTTTTTCTCTCGGTACGGGCGAGTGCGTACTCTTCCTGGGTGTCCGGATGTAAAAATACGGGAAAATCCTTGCCGACCGGACGAAAGCCGGCCGCCAGCATGTCGTCCGGGGTGGCGCCGACGACGACGTGGTCATGGTCCTGCACGGGCAAACCAAGCAGCGCGTCGCGCACGGCGCCGCCGACCACATAGGTCTGCATCGTCATGCGCGCGGCAGGTCGGCGTCGTGCAGCGGCGTCGCGTCGGTTTCCGCCATTGCCTCAGCCACCCAGCGCGCCACGGCCGGATGCTTCAACATGCGCTCACAGTATCCCTGCAGCGCCGGCGCCAGTGCCACGCCATAGGTTTTGAAGCGCATCACGACCGGCGCATAGAAGGCGTCGGCGATCGAGAATTCGCCGAACAGGAAGCCGCGGTGGCCGAAGCGGGATAAACACTCTTCCCAGATCTCGCAAATGCGGCCGATGTCGGCCTGGGCGCCCGGCGTGCGTCCGCGGCCCGGCAGATGCGCCTGGATATTCATCGACATGTCGTTGCGCAGGGAGCTAAAACCCGAGTGCATCTCGCAGACGATCGAACGCGCCAGCGCACGCGCGGCCACGTCCTGCGGCCACAGGTGCTTGTCCGGGAACTGCTCGGCCAGATATTCGCAGATGGCGAGGCTGTCCCAGATCGTCATCTCGCCGGCCAGCAGCACGGGCACGCGGCCTGCGTGGGAATACGAGGCGATCTTTGCCGCGGTGTCGGGCTGGTCCAGCAGCAGGCGCACTTCGGTGAACGGAATGTTGAACGCGACCGCCGCCACCCAGGGCCGCATCGACCAGGACGAGATGTTCTTGTTGCCGATGACGAGCGTCAGGCCGGGCTTGCGCGCATTGTCGAGCGTATTCGAGAGGGTCGGGTCGAGTTCCGTGGTCTGCATGGCGTTCCTGGTAAAAAGGCGGTGAGGGTTCAACGAAGCGCGCCTGACAAAAGCTTCAGGGCAAGGCGCACCGTCGAAGGCAGTACGATTGTACGGCGAGACGGTGCAACGCAGCCATGGCGCTTTTGTCAGGCGCTCTAGCGTCCGGCGCGGGTGCGCAGGCGATCGAGCGGTTCGCCCGGCGCCAGGTAGTGCGGCGCGACCACTTCGAGCGGGGTCAGCTTGATTCCGAGCGAGGCCGCTGTCAAGTCTCCGATGGCCGGATCGACCACGTTGTCGACGCTCATCGAATCGAGGTTGTCGCGCGTAAGGATCGGCTCGCCCGGCAGCAGCTCGAAGAAGCCGGCCTGCATCCGCGCCAGCATCGGGGGCAGCTCGATGATGGGACGTTCGCAGCCGGCATAGCGTCCGCTCAGCCGTACCAGTTCGGCCAGCGTATAGATGTTCGGTCCGCCGAGCTGGTAGACCTGGTGGCTGGCGTGCGGGTCGCGCAATGCGTGCAGCCAGGCGGTGGCGACGTCGCCCACGTACACCGGCTGGAAAGCGGCCGAGGCGCAGGCCAGCGGCACCACCGGCACATGCCGCTGCAGCTTGGCGAACATGGTCAAAAAATGGTCGCCGGGGCCGAACACGACCGAAGGCCGGAAAATGGTCGCCGCCACCTCCGGACGGCTGCGCGCGGCCAGTTCGCCGTCGGCTTTCGAGCGGCTGTACATCGAGGGGCCGTCGATGTTCGCGCCGAGCGCGCTCATGTGCAGGTAGCGCGGCACCTTCATCACCGCGCAAGCCTCGACGATGCGCCGCGGCAGGTCGACGTGGGCACGCCGGAATTCGGGACCGTAGGGGTGCGCGCGGCTGGCGTGCAGGATGCCCACCAGGTTGATGACGGCCGTCTTTCCCTCGAGCAAGTGGCGCAGGGTGGCGTCGTCGTGGATGTTCGCTTCGACCACGTCGACGCCCGGCAGGGTCGTCAGGTGGCGCGCACGTTCGAAGTGGCGCGTCGGCACCAGGGCCGGGATGCTTTCCTGCGCCAGCAGCGCCAGCAGGTGGCTGCCGATGAAACCGGAACCGCCAAATACCACCACATTCGGGTCGCGCATGGGGTCCTCGAGAAGAGAAGTGTAGGCATCATGATAAACCCGCACGCGGCAGATTTACAGAAGCTTCATCACGGCAGTCCCGCGCCCCCGCTTCGTGGCGTGATCGTGCCCAGTCGCGCCTTGAGCGACTGCGGGCGTTTCTCGAACAGGGCCGCGTAATTGGTAGCGTTCGACATGACATTGCGTACATAGGTCCGGGTTTCGGAGAAGGGAATCGACTCGACGAACACCGCCCCTTCCATCGGGGCGTCGAGCAGCCCACGCCAAGTGCGCGAACGGGCCGGCCCGGCGTTATAGGCGGCCGTCGCCAGCACCTGGGAGCCGCCGTTATTTTCGAGCACCATGTTCATGTAGTTGGCGCCGAGCGTGATATTCGTGCGCAGGTCGCTGAGCATGCCGTGCACGAAATCGGTCAATCCGATCTTGGCCGCCACCCATTTGCCGGTGGCCGGCATCACCTGCATCAGGCCGGAGGCGCCGACACCCGAGCGGGCATCGCTGATGAAACGCGATTCCTGGCGGATCAGGCCGTACACCCAGGCGGTGTCGAGCGACAGGTTTTTCGCGGTCGGCTGCAGGATCTCGTTGTGCGGCGCCGGGAAGCGCTGGTTGTAGTCGAGTTCGGTCCTGGTGCGCAGCGAGGTCTCGACCATGCGGTCGAGCAGGTCGTTGCGGCGCGCATACTCGGCCGCAGCGAGCAGCTGGCGCTCGTTCATCGAACGCGTCGCCCAGTTCCATTCGCGGTTGCCTTCCGGACGCAGGCGCAGTTCATAGAATTTCATCGCCTGGCGCACGGCCGGCAACTGCGCCACCTGGTTGACCTCGAAGGACGTGACCGGCGCCGCGCTCGGCGGAATCGTCACCAGTTCTCCCAGCTCCTCCATCGCCAGCTGGCCATAAAAATTGTTCTGGGTGGCGATGCGGCGATACAGGGCGTCGGCATCCTCGCGCCGGCCCTGCTGGGCGTAGGCGCGGCCCAGCCAGTAGACCCAGCCGGACTCGTCGCGCAAGGGGGAAGGCATGGCGTCGATGGTGGCGGCGACCTGCTTCCAGTCGCCGCGGCGCAGGGCGATGCGGGCTTTCCATTCGCGCTGAAAATTGGTCAGGGGCGCGCCTTCGGCACGCTGCCAGTACTCGTAGGCTTCGGGCGCCAGCACGAGCGAGGCGGCCAGCGCCACGTTCGCCCAGCCGATCGCACGCTCCTCGCTACTCAGCTTGCTGCTGTTCTTGTCGAGGGCGACGGTGGCCAGTTTCAGGCTCGTTCTCGCCATGCGGCCCAGGGCGACCAGGTAGATTTCGTGCTCGGCGCGGGTGGTGCCGATGCCGCGCGCCATGGCCACCGCCGGCACGTCGACCGCTTGCGCGGCGCGCGTGTCGGACGCACCCACCAGCTGCGCAATGCGGCGCGAGGGGCCGGTGGCCGCCATCTCTCCCGCCAGGCGCAGTTGCGCCAGCAGTTCGTCCTGGCTCAACTGGCCGGTCTGCGCCAGTTGCGCCATCAGGGCCGCGCAGCCTTCGCCATAGGCCGGCGGATTGACCAGCAAGGTGCGCGCTTCGTCGACCACCCGTTCGCCGTGCGCGGCGCGCGCCAGCAAGGCGTAGCAGCGTACCTGTACGTCGTCGCTGCGCGCCGCTTGCGCCAATTCCCGGTCAAAATTGTTCCAGTCGCGCGCACGCCCGAGTTCGAGCAGCCAGTCGGTGCGCAGGCGGTCGGCGACCGCCGTGCCCTGGTGGCGCAGCAGGACGGCGCGGATTTCGTCCGCGCTCGCCTCGCGCAGGCGCGGTTTGAGACGATAATAGTCGACGTAGGAAGCCAGTACGTAGTTGGGCAGGCGCGACGCGAGCGCATTGGCGCGCGCGCTGTCGTTCTGGCGCGCCGCTTCGCGCAGCAACAGGAAAGTGTCGTCCTCGGCGCGCGAAACCTCGTTGACGGGCGCAGCGCCCGGCGCCGCAGGAACGGTGGCGGCGCCCGGTACCGGCGGCAGCGTGGGCACAGTCGCCGGGGGTGCCTCGGCCAGGACGGAAGCACTGGCTGCGGCAAGGACGGCGCCGGCTAAGAAATTCTTCGGAAGCAAAAACACGAATGACAACCCTTCATCGAACCATGACCGGCAAATCAAGAATACCATGCGCATCCATTGCGCGACCAGCACACAAGCCTGCCGTAACGGAGCCCGATGGGGGTGAGCGGCCTGCTTCCGGCGCCCTTGCCGCGAGTGGGGAACAGGCCTGCGACGCTGCCCGCGAAGCGACCTGCGCGGCCTCGCAAAAAGATGCGCCAAAACAACAAACAGCGGCTGCCGCACCCGCAGCCGACGACGCGGGCGAGGAAGCCAAGTCGGCCAAGACTGCCTTGCGCCGTCACCTGAAGGCCGAGCGCGCCAGCCTCGACGGCGCCGGCAAGCGTGAGCGCGACCGCCGCATCGGGGACCAGGTGCTGGCCTGGTGGCGCCGCACGCGCCCGCCCCTGCTGGCCGTCTACTGGCCCTTGAGCGGTGAGCCGGATCTGAGCGAGACCTATGCCCGGCTGGCGCAAGAAGGCGCGGCGCTGGCCCTGCCGGTCGTGCTCAAACGCCACGCCGCGCTCGCGTTTGCCGCCTGGACGCCGGGCGAGGCGATGGAGGTCGACACCATGGGCATCGCCGTGCCGGCCGACTTGCGCACCGTGGCGCGGCCGCCGGCGCTGCTCGTGCCCTGCCTCGGTTTCAACGAACAGGGTTACCGGCTCGGCTATGGCGGCGGCTTTTATGACCGCACGCTGGCCGCGCCGCCGCACCCGTTCACGCTGGGCATCGCATACGCGTGCCAGCAGGCGCAATTCGCCGCGGATGAGCACGATGTCCCGCTCGACACGGTGATTACGGAGCGCACGGAACTGGTTTGAAGCGCGCCTTCGCCATCGCTGCCCGATCGGCATGGCCTGTCGTTTTTCCACCATAGCCAGCTCTTCCCTGTTGATTTTCCCCAAGGCGATCCCGCCCGTCCCCGCCCTACACTTGCATCTTTGCAACAGATAAGTGCGGGTATCAGGGCCGCGTTACGCGGAAGTGGAAACCAACAGGGATCACCATGCAAACATTTGCCGGAACAGCAATCAAAAGGGGCGTATTCGTACTGGCGTTGGCATTGGCCGGATGCGGCGGCGGGGGCGGCGGCTACAGCGCGCCTGTGCCCGACGCGCCGGTTGCCCAACGCACCGTGCAGGGAACCGCAGCCAAAGGCCTGATCAAGGGCGCCAGGGTCAACGTGTATGCCATCGACGCACAGGGCGCGCGCGGCGGTGCGGCACTGGCGAGTGCCACGACCGGCCCGGACGGCACCTATACACTGCAGATTCCTGCAGCGGTGCTGAATTTCCTGATCGAAGTGGTGGCGGCGCCAGGCGCCGTGATGGCCGACGAAGCGAGCGGCACCGATCTCGCCTTCCCCACCAGCATGAAGTTGCGCAGCGTGGTGACGCTGGCCGGCAATGCCGCCGGCCCTTATCAGGGCAGCGTATCGCCCCTCACCGAAATGGTTGCGCGTACGGCAGAGACCGCCGACGGCAAGCTGCCGCCGCAGGCCATCGCCCAAGCCAAAACCCGCGTGCGCACCTTGCTCGGCTTCGACCCCGAGACGGTCAAGCCGGTCAATTCGAACAGCGCCGCAGCCGCCGCCGCCAGCGAGGAGGAAAAGAACCAGAGCCTGATGCTGGCCGCGATTTCGAAACTGGGCAGTAGCGCCAGCGCCGGTTGCGCGCAGAGCAGCGCCGCCGAGCGTATCGCCTGCGTGGTGAGCTGGCTGGCGTCGTCGGTGATCGTCAAGGATGGCCAGCCCGCCCTCGATCCGGCCCGCCTTGCGCAGTTGCGCGATGCCGTCCAGGCAGTCGCCGAGGACAAGAACATCAACCGCACCGGCAAGGACAAGGTGGTGGGCGTTCCCGTGCTGATAGCGCCTCCGGGCCCGGTGACGCCGCCGCCAGCTCCGGACCCGGTCACGCCCCCGCCGCCGCCAACCGGGACCACCCCACTCGACGCAACCAAGGCGCTGTTCGGCAGCCTGCGCAACAACCTGCACGCCCTGGCCGACGGCGATGTATTCCGCTCGACGGCGGACGCCATCAAGGCTGACCTGAGCGGCACCATGGCGCCCTTCGGCAACGACCTCGGCGGCGTCGCAGCGCTCACCCTGGACGCCCTCGACCGCCTCGACCGCGCCCGCAGTGGCGAGATGGCGCCGGAAGATTTTACTGTCGCCCGCAACCGCATCATGGACACCTGGCCGCAACGCCCTTCGATCAGTTTCGCGGAGGGCGACGGCGACTGCCTGATGACGGCGAGCCCGCTCTCCATCAGCTGCACCGTCGTCCAGGAAGCTTTCCTGCCCGGCACCTGGGTAGGGAACAACGACATGGTGTACGCAACGCGCACCATCACGCTGCAGCCCAAACCGGACAGTACGAGCGAGTTCACCTATACCGTCTTCTACGAGAAGAACGTGGTGCCCTACGACGGCACGCAGGCCCAGGGCATTCCTGCCCGTACCCCACTGGGCGGCAGCTTCTCGGGCGACATGCGCTTTGCGCGCAGCGGCCGGACCGCC
Source organism: Massilia sp. LXY-5 (assembly GCF_059801075.1). NCBI lineage: Bacteria > Pseudomonadati > Pseudomonadota > Betaproteobacteria > Burkholderiales > Oxalobacteraceae > Massilia > Massilia sp. LXY-5. The sequence goes on along the minus strand of NZ_JBNNEH010000006.1, from coordinate 561,100 downwards.
ACCGGGTTTGCCATCCTGGGCCGCATGCCCGGCCGGCTGCAGCAAGGCATTTTCCAGGGCGAAGGCGAAGGCTGGTCGCTCGATGTCGCCCGCAACGAGGATATCGGCGGCATCACCCAGTACAGCTTCGGCGGGACAGTGAGCGCAGCCGTTCCGGGCGGACTGGTCCGCACGGTCGAGATCGACAACAGCTCCTTCCTGCGCGTTCGCCTGCCCGCCGGCGGCGCCGGGCGCGCCGCCGTCGACGAGCTGCAGCTCGGCATGCGCGGCACGATCGGCGCCACCACGGTCGGCGGCACCCTGCATCTGGCCCAATACGAAAGCGACAAGCGCGCACTGACCCGGATCCCGACCCGGGTATGGTTCGAAGGCTGGCTCGATCACGGCGACGCCACGGTCTTCAGCGGCGGCGTCGCCCTCGCCCGCAACGGCTACGCGGACTTCGACCCTGCCGCTGCCGTGTCGGCAACCAACTTCGTCACGGACACCATCGAGATCGGCGGCGCGCTCTCGGTACCGGCGCGTCCAACGCTGAGCCTGACGGTCGGCGCCACCCGCAGCGCACCGAACACGACCGACATCAGCGCGCAGTACCGCGACGGCAGCTCGGTCATCAATGCGAGCGTGACCGCCAGGACGGGTGAGCGTTATCCGCTGGTGAAGGTGTCAAGCGCTGACGGCGTCGCCTTCTCGTTCACCGGCACCGCGGTTCCGGTGCAGGTCACCAAGGACGGCGCCGTCACCGCCCAGCTGGACCTGGCGAAAGGTTTGATTACGTATAGCGACGGCAGCACCGAGTCAGTGAAGTAATCCGGACGCATCGTCCCCACAAGCCTGGCGCGACGCGCCAGGCTTTTTTTACTCTTCTCACCATGCGAACAATCCTGTTGAGCGGCGCCCTCGCCTGCGGCGCAGCCTGCGCCCAAACGGAGGCCACGCCGGCTGCGGACGGCTGGACCGTGTACTCCGATATCTCCGTCTGGCAGGCCAGCGATGCGGTGCCGATCGACCAGATCGACGGCGCCTGGACCGATTATTCGCCGCGCGCCGGCCGCAATACCGCCCTCATGCGCAACCGGGCCGCCGCCGGCGTCGAAAAAGGCGGCTGGCGCCTGGGGCTGGAACTGCGCCAGGATGCGTATCTGAAGACCGACCGCGCGAGCCTGGACGCGTTGTATCTCTATCAGCAAAGAGGCAAGCCGGCGCCGCCTGCCAGCATCGCGCTGCAGGCTCGCTATTTTTCCTGGCGGGCGCAAGGACTGCGCATCGGCCACCGCTTCGAGGGTCCGCGCATTGGCGGCCGTACGGCGTCGATCGACATCAGCGCCGCCGTCTACGACAAACAGCGGCTGCGCGAGCGCAGCGTGCGCGGGACATTGAGCTGGCCGCAGACGGACACCTACGGTTTTTCGGTCAGCCACGCCGATACCGACAGCCGCATGACCTACCCATTCATGGGCGAGGACCCGAGCGCGTCCGGCGCGGGACTGTCGCTGGCGGCCACGCTGCCGCTGGCCGCCGCCTGGACCCTGCGGGTGCAGGCCGACGACGTCGCCAGCCGGCTGCGCTGGAAAAATCTGCCGGTGAATACCGAGACGCTCAACTCGAACGTCAGCTCGTATGACGCAAACGGCCACGTCAATTACCAGCCCCTGCTCAGTGGCCGGAAACGCCAGGTCGCACGCGACTTCCGGATCCCGCGCTATACCGCGGTGGCGTTGGATTACCGTGACCAGGACTGGGGCGCGGGCGTGCACGTCGCGCGCTACGCCGGCGAGACGATCCCGACGCTGTCGTTCTCGCGCCGCGTCGGCTGGCTGACCCTGCACGGCAATCTGGAAACCCGTTTCGACAGCGCCGGCATCGGCGTCGAGGCCGGACACTTCCGTTTGATGCTGCAGTCGGATGCGCGCAGGCTGGACGAGACGAAGGCGCGCTCGCTGCAGCTGCATTACCACTTGGTCTTTTAAGAAAAGAGGCCGGCTCCGGTGGCCCCGAGGGCGACCGGAACCGGTACAGCCCACACCCCGGTGTTACACGAGGCGCTGCCAGATGGCGGTGGTCGCCACTGCCTGGTTCATGCTGTAGAAGTGCAGGGCGAGCGCGCCACTCGCCCTGCCTTGATATTGCCGCGTGAAATTTTACCGATTCCCCTCTGTCATTTTTTCACCATACCTTTGTCACAATAATATTTTCCTTGTTGCAACATTTAGAGCGATGACTCTACAATTGCCTCGCCGCAACAATTGCGCCGGATTCGTGGGCGCAACAACGCGCGTCTTGGAAAAAAACTGACAGGAAAATCATGCATAGTATGACTGAAACGGTAGTAAAAACTGGCGTCATCGCACTTGCGCTGGCATTGGCAGGCTGCGGCGGTGGCGGCGCTGGCGCGCCCGCCTCGGGCGCTCCGGTCGCCACCCCAAGCCCGGAACGTACGGTGCAGGGAACCGCGGCCAAGGGCCTGATCAAGGGTGCCAGGATCAGCGTCTACGCGCTCGACGCGCAAGGCACACGCGGCGCTGCCGCGCTGGCCACCGCTACCACCGGCACCGACGGCACCTACAAGCTGCAGATTGCTGCTTCGGTGCAGAACTTCGTGGTCGAGGTGAGCGCGGCCCCTGGCGCCGTGATGGCCGACGAAGCGACCGGCACCGATATCGCCCTGCCCGAAGACATGAAGCTGCGCAGCGTCGTGACGCTGGCCAGCAATGCCGCCGGTACCTATGAAGGCACGGTCTCGCCGCTGACCGAAATGGTGGCCCGTACGGCGGAAACGTCCGATGGCAAGCTGCCGCAGCAGGCTGTCGCCCAGGCCAAGAGCAGCGTGCGTACCTTGCTCGGCTTCGATCCCGAGACCGTCAAACCGGTCAATTCGAACAGCGCCGCCGCCGCCACGGCGAGCGAGGACGAAAAGAACCAGAGCCTGGCCCTGGCCGCGATCTCGAAGATGGGCAGCACCGCCAGCGCCGACTGCGGCCAAAGCACACCTGGCGAGCGTATTGCCTGCGTGGTCACCAAGCTGGCCTCCTCGGTCAAGCTCACCGATGGCCAGCCATCGCTCGAGCAGAACCGCCTGGCGCAGTTCCGCGACGCGGTCCAGGCCGTGGCCCAGGACAAGAAGATCAACCGTACCGGCAAGGACACGGTCGTCGGCATTCCTGTGCTCAGTCCTTCGGGAACGACGCCAACCCCGGCAGTACCGGCGCTGCCGCCACTTGCGGCAACCAAGGCACTGTTCGCCAGCCTGCGCACCAACCTGCGCGCACTCGACCAGGGCGACGCATTCCGCGTGACCGTCGATGGCATCAAGGCCGACCTGATCGGTAACGTTGCCCCGCTCGCCAACGACGTCGGCCGCTTTGCATCGCTCGCAGTGAATGCGCTGATACAGTTCGACCGCTATCGCGCCGGTACCAGCACCGCGGAGACCTTCCAGGTTTGGAACCATCAGCTCTACGAAACGGAATCGCAGCCTGCTCAGCCTAACTACTTCGCTGTAAACGAAGGCAACGGCAACTGTGTGATCGTGAAGAGCCCGCTCAGCATGAGCTGCACCGTTGTCCAGATTGGCTATCTGCCCGAATCGACCTACGACAATGTCAGCTACACGAACGTCAACGCGACACGCACGTTGACATTCCAGCCGAAGGAAGGCAGTCCGGGCGACTTTACCTATACGGCCTCGTTTGCCAAGCGCGCCGTCACGCACGATTATCGTGGCTCCGTGACCAGCATGCCGCCAGCCCAGCCACTTGGCGAGGCGTTCTCGGGCGAGATGACCTTGACCCGCAGCGGAAACACGATCACGCAGCTTGCGGTCAAGGGTCGCATGCCGGGCCGGCTCAACAGCGATGGCGTGTTCCAGAGCGATTACGAAGACTGGTCGCTCAAAGCCGCGCGCACCGAGGAAGCAAACGGCATCGCCCTGTACCAGTTTGGCGGCGTCTTTACCGCCACCGCCGGAGGCACCGCGGCCACCGCAGGACAAGCTTCCGGCCAAGTCGAGATCGCCAGCACATCGTTCCTGCGCATGGCGGTGGCGGGCAGCGAGGTCGGGGCGAATGCCGCCACCGAGCTTCAGGTGACGCTGCACGGCAGCATGGGCAGCACCACGGTCAACGGCACCCTGCGCGTATCGGACGACAAGCAGGACAAGAGCCAGACGGCCCACATGCCAACCAGGCTGGGGTTCGAAGGTTCGCTCAAGCACAAGGACGCGACTGTCTTCAGTGGCAAGGTCGCCATCGCCCGCAACGGCTACGAGAATTTCGACGCCACCGCTGCCGAGTCGGATACGAACTTCGTCGCCGACACCGTGGAAATCGGCGGCTCGCTGTCGGTACCGAACCGTCCTCTGTTGAGCCTGGCGCTCGGCGCCACCCGCACCGGCATGAAAAGCGCCAACATCAGCGCCCAGTACCGTGACGACACGTCGGTGATTAATGCGAGCGTGACTGCCAAGGTTGGCGAACGCAATCCGCTGGTGAAGGTATCGAGTGCGGACGGTGTCGCATTCTCGTTCACCAGCACCGCGACGCCGGTACAGGTGACCAAGGATGGCGCCGTCACGGCCGAGCTGGATCTGCACAAGGGCATCATCACCTACAGCGATGGCAGCATTGAGTCATTGAAATAATCCGAACGAACTTCGTTCCTCGAGCCTGGCGCACTGCGCCAGGCTTTTATCACACCTGCTATGCGATCAATTTTGTTAACGGGCGCGCTCGCCTGCGGCGCAGCCTGCGCCCAAACGACGGCGGCGCCGGTTGCGGACGGCTGGACCGTTTATTCCGATCTCTCCGCCTGGCAAGCCAGCGATGCGGTGCCGATCAGCCAGCTCGACGGCCAGTGGACCACGTATGCGCCGCGTGCCGGACGCAATACGGCCCTGATGCGCAGCCGGGCCGCCGCCGGCGTCGAAAGAAACGGCTGGCGCCTCGGCCTCGAGCTACGTCAGGAGGCCTCGCTCACGACGAACCGCGAGAGCCTCGACGCGCTTTATCTGTATCAGCAGAAGCGCAAGCCGGCGCCGCCCGCCAGCTTGGCGCTGCAGGGACAGTATTTTTCCTGGCAGGCCTTGGGCTTGCGGGCCGGGTACACGTTCGACGGGCCGCGCATCGGCGGGCGCTCCAGTACCATCGAGATCAGCGGCGCGGTGTACGGCAGGCAGCGGCTGCGCGAGCGCAGCGTCGACGGCGTGCTGACCTATCCGCGCGCTGAAACCTACGGTTTCGCCGTCAGCCACACCGACGCCAACAGCCGCATGACATACCCGTTCATGGGAGACGCGCCGAGCGCCTCGGGCGCCGGCCTGTCGCTGGCCGCCACGCTGCCGCTGTCGGATGCCTGGACGCTGCGCCTGCGGGCCGAGGACCTCGCCAGCCGCCTGCGCTGGAAAAACCTGCCGCTCCATACCGAGACGCTCAGCTCCGACGTCACGTCCTATGCCGAGAATGGTTACGTCAACTTCGAGCCCATGCTCAGCGGCCGCAAACGCCAGGTGGAGCGCGACTTCAGAATTCCACGCTACACCGCGGCCGCGTTCGACTATCGAAATGGGGACTGGGGTGCGGGCGTGCAGGTCGCACGCTACGCAGGCGAAACAATACCGACCTTCTCGCTGTCGCGCCGGGTCGGTTGGCTGACACTGCGCGCAAACGTGGAAACACGTTTCGACAGTGCCGGCATCGGCCTCGAAGCCGGCAATTTCAGTTTGATGCTGCAGTCCGACGCACTCAAGCTGGACGAGGCGAAGACCCGCTCACTCCAGTTGCACTACCACGTGGACTTTTAAGGTGCCGGCTCCGATCACCTTTGGGTGATCGGAGTGGACCCGTTACCGTTACACCAGGCGCTGCCAGATGGCGGTGGTCGCCACTGCCTGGTTCATGCTGTAGAAGTGCAGGCCGGGCGCGCCGCCTGCCAGCAGGCGCTCGCACAGGCTCGTCACCACGTCGAGACCGAAGGCTTTGATGGAAGCGCTGTCGTCGCCGAAGCTGGCCAGTTTCAGGCGCACCCAGCGCGGGATCTCGGCGCCGCACATATCCGAAAAGCGCATCAATTGCGTGTAGTTCGTGATCGGCATGATGCCGGCCACGATCGGCACGGCGATGCCCAGTCTTTGTGCATTGTCGACGAATTGAAAGTAGGCGTCGGCATTGTAGAAATACTGGGTGATCGCGGCATTCGCCCCGGCCTTGATCTTGCGCTCGAACGCAAGCAGGTCGTCCTGCGGCGAACGGGCTTGCGGATGCACTTCCGGGTAGGCTGCGACCTCGATATGGAACCAGTCGCCCGTCTCGGCCCGGATGAACTCGACGAGTTCATTTGCATAGCGCAGTTCGCCCGCGCCGCCATACCCGCTGGGTAAATCGCCGCGCAGCGCGACCAGGCGGCGGATGCCCTTGTCCTGGAACTGCTGCAGGATGGCGCGGATCGATTCGCGGGTGGCGCCGATGCACGACAGGTGCGGTGCGGCCAGGTGACCGTCCGCCATGATGTCGAGCACGGTGTCGAGGGTGCCCTGCTGAGTGGAGCCGCCTGCACCAAACGTGACCGAAAAATACTTCGGGTTCAGTTCGGCGAGTTTGCGGCGCGTGACGCGCAGTTTTTCCGCGCCCTCGGGCGTCTTGGGCGGGAAAAACTCGATGCTGAAATTAGGGGTTTCCATCTTTATTCAGGAGCAAGGTAGAAAGCGCCCACGAAATCACGCTGTACAGGATCGCTGCCAGGAAGGCCGACCAGAATCCCGCCACCTCGAAGCCCTCGACCCAATGCGACACCAGCCAGAACAGCACGGCATTGATGACCAGGATAAACAGGCCCATCGACAGCAGCGTGACGGGCAAGGTCAGCAACACCAGCACGGGCCGGATCAGGGTATTGACCAGGCCCAGCACGAGGGCGGCGATCAGGGCGGTGCCGACATTGCTGACGGACACGGAATGCATGAGGTAAGGCAGGGCCATCAAGGCGGCGGCATTGATCAGCCAGGTCAGGAGCAGGCGCATGTTCAGCTTTCGTCGGGCGTTTTCTTGTTATGGGCACCTACGGACGCGCCTGCGTCCGTAGGGGTCTCACCATCGCTAGTTCGGCCAGCGCCGATCAGTAACGGTAGTGGTCCGGCTTGTACGGACCTTCCTTCTTCACCGAGATGTACGCAGCCTGCTCGTCGGTCAGCACGGTCAGCTGGGCGTTGAGCTTTTTCAGCTGCAGGCGCGCGACCTTCTCGTCCAGGTGTTTCGGCAGCGTGTAGACGCCGACCGGGTAGTTGTCCGTGTTGGCGAACAGCTCGATCTGGGCGATGGTCTGGTTCGCGAACGAGGAACTCATCACGTAGGACGGGTGACCGGTGCCGCAGCCCAGGTTCACCAGGCGGCCTTCGGCCAGCAGGATGATGCGCTTGCCGTCCGGGAAGATCACGTGATCGACCTGCGGCTTGATGTTTTCCCACTGATATTTCTTCAGCGACGCGACATCGATCTCGTTGTCGAAGTGGCCGATATTGCAGACGATGGCCTGGTCTTTCATGGCCAGCATGTGCTGTTCGGTCAGGATGTGATAGTTGCCGGTGCAGGTCACGAAAATGTCGCCGTGCTGCGCCGCGTAATCCATCGTCACGACGCGATAGCCTTCCATGGCTGCCTGCAGGGCGCAGATCGGGTCGATTTCGGTGACCCAGACTTGCGCCGACAGGGCGCGCATCGCCTGGGCCGAACCTTTGCCCACGTCGCCGTAACCGGCGATGACGGCCACTTTACCGGCGATCATGACGTCGGTCGCGCGCTTGATGCCGTCGACCAGCGACTCGCGGCAGCCGTACAGGTTGTCGAACTTCGATTTCGTCACCGAGTCATTGACATTGATGGCCGGGAAGGCGAGTTTGCCTTCCTGGTGCATCTGGTACAGGCGGTGCACGCCGGTCGTCGTTTCTTCGGTCACGCCCAGGATTTCCGGCAGGCGCTTCGAGTACCACTGCGGATCGGTTTTGAGGCGGCCTTTGATGGCGTTGAACAGGCAGATCTCTTCTTCCGAACCCGGCTTGTCGAGGACCGAGCTATCCGTCTCGGCGCGTGCGCCCAGGTGCAGCAGCAGGGTGGCATCGCCGCCGTCGTCGAGGATCATGTTCGAGTACACGGCATTGCCGGCGGCGTCGTTCGGCCACTCGAAGATGCGGTGCGTGTATTCCCAGTATTCGTCGAGGGTTTCGCCCTTGACGGCGAACACCGGCGTGCCGACCGAAGCGATCGCGGCGGCGGCGTGGTCCTGGGTCGAATAGATGTTGCACGAAGCCCAGCGCACCTGCGCGCCGAGCGCTTCCAGCGTGCGGATCAGCACGGCGGTCTGGATGGTCATGTGCAGCGAACCGGTGATGCGTGCGCCCTTCAGGGGTTGCGCAGCAGCGAATTCTTCCTGGATTGCCATCAGGCCCGGCATCTCGGTTTCGGCGATGCGGATTTCCTTCTCGCCCCAGGCGGCCAGGGAGATGTCGGCAATGTGGAAGTCTTGGGTGGTTTTCAGTACGGCGCTCATCACGCCCTCCTTTCAGTTAGAAAAAAGTAACGTGAGCGCAGTGTTGATGATCCGAGCCTGGCGAAAAGGAATCTTTTCGTCGCAACGCTCCTCGGAACGGGGTAGTTTAGCACGTCTGGGCGACGGCGGCAGGGCGATGGAGCTGCTGCTGGGGCAATTTGTGCGGTTGCAACAAATTGCCCTGTCGAGATGGGGGTATACCGTAGGGGTCATGGCGGCCAAGGGCCGCCATGACGGTTTCACCGGGCTCTCGAGCCCACGCGTGCGGCGCTTGAATTGTCGCGCCAATTCATACCGGCACGCGACGTTTTCGCTCTGCGGTGACAGTGCGGTACGCATCGGCACGAACGCGTGGGCTCGAGAGCCCACCCTACGTTACGCCCCAGCCGCAGGGGGCTGGAGCGTCATCGGTACATCTACGCCAGGCCCGCTTCGGCGCGCAGCAGCGCGGCCTTGTCGGTGCGCTCCCACGTAAATTCCGGCTCTTCGCGGCCGAAGTGGCCGTAGGCCGCCGTCTTGGCGTAGATCGGACGCAGCAGGTCGAGCATTTGCACGATGCCTTTCGGGCGCAAATCGAAATGTTCCATCACCAGCTGGGCGATCTTCTCGTCGGAGATGACGCCCGTCCCCTCGGTGTAGACCGTGATGTTGATCGGGCGCGCGACGCCGATGGCGTAGCTGACCTGCACCTGGCACTGGCGCGCCAGGCCGGCGGCGACGACGTTCTTCGCCACATAACGGGCGGCGTAGGCGGCCGAACGGTCGACCTTGGTTGGATCCTTGCCCGAGAAGGCGCCGCCGCCGTGCGGGGCTGCGCCGCCGTAGGTGTCGACGATGATCTTGCGGCCGGTCAGGCCACAGTCGCCCTGCGGACCGCCGATGACGAAGCGCCCGGTCGGGTTGACCAGATATTTCGTGTTCTCGAGCCATTCGCGCGGCAGGGTCGGCTTGATGATTTCCTCGATCACCGCTTCCTCGATCTGCGAGTGGGAGACGTCCGGGTGATGCTGGGTCGAGAGCACCACGGTGTCGACCGCTACCGGGCGGCCGTTGACGTAGCGCAGGGTCACCTGGGACTTGGCGTCCGGACGCAGCCATGGCAGGCGGCCGTCCTTGCGCAGCTGCGACTGGCGCTCGACCAGGCGGTGTGCGTAATAGATAGCGGCAGGCATCAGCTCCGGTGTTTCGTCGCAGGCATAGCCGAACATCAAGCCCTGGTCGCCCGCGCCCTGGTCGAGGTCGATGCCGGCGCCTTCGTCGACGCCTTGCGCGATATCCGGCGACTGCTTGTCGTAGCAGACCATGACGGCGCAACCTTTATAGTCGATGCCGAAATCGGTGTTGTCGTAACCGATGCGCTTGATGGTGTTGCGCGCAACGCCGATATAATCCACGTTGGCGTGCGTCGTGATCTCGCCGGCCAGTACCACCAGGCCGGTGTTGCACAGCGTTTCGGCGGCGACGCGGGCGCGTGGATCCTGCTCGAGGATGGCGTCGAGAATCGCGTCCGAGATCTGGTCGGCGACTTTGTCGGGGTGGCCTTCCGAGACGGATTCGGAAGTAAAGAGATAATCGTTGGACATGAAGGCTCCAGTTACTGTGATCAAAAAACTGCCGCAGCAACCTGTGCCTGCGACGCTTTAGCGACATTTATATTCCGCTTCGCAAGTTGTCTATTAACTCGGCGGATCCTGCGTAAAGTGGTATTTTACGCTCCTTTAAGAAATTTTTGGCGGAGGGGCCTGCTTTGTTCCTCGACGCTGGTCAATATGCTAGTTATCTTATTCAGAGTCTTATCCGTATTTCCGCTACCTCTGCTCCACGCCCTGGGCGCGGCGCTGGGCTGGCTGGTGTATTTGTTGTCTCCCTCGTACCGGCGCCGCCTCGACGCCAACCTGGCCCAGGCCGGCTATAGCGACCAGCGCCGCGCTGCCGTCGCCGAGGCCGGCAAGGCCATCGTCGAGCTGGCTTTTGTCTGGTGCGGCAAGCCGGAGCGCGTTGCGCGCCATGCCACGGTCGAGAACTGGGACATGGTGCAACGCGTGCTCGACGCCGGGCGCGGCATCGTGTTCCTGACGCCCCACCTGGGCTGCTTCGAAATGACCGCCCAGCAGATCGCGCTGCACACGGCGCTCACCGTCATGTACCGCCCACCGAAGAAAAGCGCGCTGAAACCGCTGGTCGAGGGTGCCAGAGCCCGTCACAACCTGCACCTCGCGCCGGCCAACCTGTCGGGCGTGCGCATCCTTGCCAAAACCCTGAAAAGCGGCCAGCCGATCGGCTTGTTGCCGGACCAGGTACCGCAGGAAGGAGAAGGCGTCTGGGCGCCCTTCTTCGGACGCCCTGCCTATACGATGACGCTGCCGGCGAAGCTGGCGCAACTGGGCAAGGCCGACATTTTGCTCGTCTATGCCGAGCGCCTTTCCAAAGGCCGCGGTTATGTCGTGCGCTTCGTCCCCTTCGAGGGTGACCTGACGGGTACTCCGGCCGAGCAGGCCGCCAGCATCAACCGGGCGATGGAAGCCCTGATTGCCCGCTGCCCGGCCCAGTATTTCTGGAGCTACAACCGTTATAAACAACCAGGTGGGGTGGCCGCGCCAGAGGCCGAGGCCGTGGCATGAGGGTCCTGATTGCCTTCCTGTGGCTGCTGCATTGGCTGCCACTGCCCGTGCTCGGGCGTTTCGGCGAAGCGATCGGCAGCCTGCTGTTCGTGGTGCTGGGCAAGCGCCGCCACATCACGCTGACCAACCTGCGCCTGTGCATGCCGGAATTGTCGGAAACCGAACGGCGTGCTCTGGCGCGCCAGCATTTCAGGGCCTACGCGCGCAGCATTTTCGAGCGCTCGATCCTGTGGTGGGCACCGGAAGCGCGGGTGCGCCAACTCATCCATGTCGAGGGCGCGGTGCCGCAGGCGGCGATGGAAGCCGGGCCGACGATTTTGTTGTGCCCCCATTTCGTTTGCCTCGACGTGGCCGGTGTCGCCTCGCGCGTGATCCCGGTGTGCAGCATGTATGTGCCGCAAAAGAACGCCGCCTTCGACAGGCTGCTGCGCCATGGCCGCGAACGCTACGGTCCGGTACGGCTGGTGACCCGTAAAGAGGGCATCAAGCCGATCCTGCGCGCACTGCGCGACGGCCTTCCCTACTTCATGCTGCCGGATATGGATTTCGGAGAAAAGGATGCCGAATTCGTGCCCTTCTTCGGCGTACCGGCAGCCACCCTGACGGCGCTCGGCCGGATCGCCGGCACCACCGGCGCCAAGGTGATCCCGGTAGTGGCCACCTACCTGCCGAACTACCAGGGCTGGCGCGTGCGCTTCTATCCGGCCTGGGAGAATTATCCGGGCGACGACATGCTCGCCGCGACGCGCCGCATGAACGCTTTTATTGAAGACCGGGTGCGCGAAGCGCCTGCCGAATATTTCTGGACGCATAAGCGGTTCAAAACCCGCCCAGCGGGCGAACCATCGCTCTACGATTGATGCATTACAACTAATCCTATGAAACTCAAGTTCACCAAGATGCAGGGCGCGGGCAACGATTTCGTCGTGATCGACGCCATCCACCAGCAGGTCGACCTCAGCGCCGCCCAATGGCAGCGCCTGGCCGACCGCCGCTTCGGCGTGGGCGCCGACCAGATCCTGATTGTGGAACGCCCGACCGTCGCCGGCGCCGATTTCCGCTACCGTATTTTTAATAGCGATGGCGGCGAAGTCGAACAGTGCGGCAACGGCGCGCGCGCCTTTGCCCGTTTCGTCAGCGACCAGGGCTTGAGTGGCGAACGCAGCATCCGGGTGCAGACCATGTCCGGCATCATCGCCCCGGCCCTGGAAGACGACGGCAGCGTGACGGTCGACATGGGCGCGCCCGTGCTGGAGCCGGCCGCGGTGCCCTTCGACAGCCAGGGCCTGGACGGCCTGCCGGAAGGACGAGACTTGCTGTGGCCTTTGAACCTGCAGTTGGGAGAGCGGCCACTGACCGTTCCGGTATCGGTCGTCTCGATGGGCAATCCGCATGCCGTGCAGACGGTGCCGGATGTCGACACGGCTCCGGTAGCGGAGCTGGGTCCGCAGGTCGAACATCACCCGCGCTTCCCGAAGCGGGTCAACGCCGGCTTCATGCAGGTCGTCGACCGCAATCACGTCAAACTGCGTGTATTCGAGCGTGGCGCCGGCGAAACCCTGGCCTGCGGCACCGGCGCCTGCGCGGCGGTCGTCGCCGGCATCCGGCGTGGATTGCTCGATTCGCCGGTGCGGGTATCGGCGCGCGGCGGGGAATTGTCGATCGCCTGGGCCGGCGAAGGCGCCCCGGTCTACCTGAGCGGCCCGGCCGTCACGGTGTTCGAAGGCGAGATCACTATCTAAATCAGGCGCCTGTCAGGAAAGCGCAGCCGGCCTGGCAATTTGTTCAGGCCGCCATACCGTAGGAAGGATTGCCGCGCTCCGGCGTGACCGGCGGGGTCAGCCTGCCGTCCGTATCGTCGAGCGTGCGTTCGCCCATGGCGGCATCGGCCATCAGGGTCCGCAGCCGGTACAGCCGCTGGCGGTAATTGCCTTCCGGCCCACCCGGTCCGCAATCGACGTTCTCGAACAGGCGCACGATGCGGTCGAGCGCCTGGCGTTCCGGGGCCGTATTGACCATGACCAGGCGCCGCTTGCTGCGCCCGTAGCTGGCGCGGATATCGATCACCAGGCAATGTCCCTGGTCGGCCGCGGTCACGTCGAGCAGCAGGGTTTCGGCCCGGCTGAGGCCAAACAGCGCCGCCAGTTCCAGCCGCGCCGCCAGCAGCGGGTGGGCGGACAGGTCGCCGACACAATCGCGCAACGCCCCGGTTTCGGTGTGGGACGCATCGTCGAGGCGCGGCGCGATCTTGCGCAGTGCCACGCCGGCTTCCGCATTGCCCTGTGCCGCCGCCTGCTGCAGCCAGAACACGGCGCGCACATCGTTGCTTTCGTTTTCGCGCCGCGCGCGCCAGGCATTGTTGCCGCATTCGAGCTGGGCGATCTCGTAACCCATATCCGCTGCCCGCTCGAGGTAGCGCTGGGCGTCGGCGACATTGCGTTGCGAGAACTCGGGTTTTAGATAGATGCGCGACAAGGCGTACCAGGCCTCGGCCAGGCCCTGCTCGCCCGCCAGCAGCAGCCAACGGATTGCCTTCTTGAAATTCGCTGCGCCCGTGCCGCCCTGGATCCGGGTGCCGTCGACCTGCATGCGCGCATACCACAGGCCGATGGCCAGTTGCGCATGGCGATCGTGCTCAGCGGCGGCCAGCTCCCAGAAGGCGTGGATCTCGTCGCTGCCCGCTTCCGCATTGCCCTTTCCTTCGGCCAGCAGGCGCGCCGTACGCGACAACAAGGTGACTTCGCCCGGTGCCAGGCGCCGGGTGTGTTTGCTGCCGCCGCTATCGACCAGCGCGCGCGCCAGCGGCAGCGCACGCGCCAGGTAGTCGTGCCAGGATTCGGCTGCCCAGCTCTGCTCGAGCAGCGCGAACTGCGCTTCGGCCAGGCCATTGTCGGCCGCCCGCCGCAGCCAGGGTTGGCCTGCCGCCGCTGCCGTGCCCGCATCCGCGGCGCCGGGGCGCGCGGTGGCGCGCCGCTCGCTCACCTGTCCCGCCCGGTCGCGTGGCGGCGCGGCCGGATGCTGCACTGCAACAGCGACACTACCCATGCCCATGCCCGTGCCGGACGCGGCGGCAAGACTCATGCCCGCCTGAATACCTGCGGCGATTTCCGGCCGGCGCGCCAGCAGCCATTGCGCTTCGGCGAAGCCGGCGCGCGCGGCCTCTTCGAGCGCGTGCACGGCTTTGGCGTGGAGCGCATCGGGCGCCGCGCGGCCGTCTTCCAGCAGCAACTGGGCCAGGACCAGTCCAGCGCGCAGGTTGCCACCGTCGTAGGCGCGTTCGTACCACGGCGTCAGCGGCGTGCCGTGTGCCCGCGCCAGGTCGAGCGGAATGTGGCTGCCGATCAGTTCGCAGGACTCGGCACAGCCCTGGCGCGCCGCCCGGTCGAGCCAGTGCAGCGCCGTCGGCAGGCTGCGCGGCAGGCCGGCGCTGCCGAACAGGTAGCGCTTGCCCAGTTCGAGCTGCGCCTCGGCGCGGCCACTGCGGGCGCCACGGATGATCGCCAGTTCTTCACGATTAGCCATCGGTTGTCTTCATCAATTGGTGGGCAGGCGTGGGTGGGCAAGCGTGTACAGGCGGGATCGGCGGAACGCGGCGACGGGTCGGCTGTCGCTGGCAAAGTTGCCAATATACAAGAAGATCCCGGATCACGCCCACACCCATCGGTTCAAGGGAAGTCTAAGCCAGCGTTGGGGTGCAAACTTCCCGAACAGCTTGAAGATTGATATCGAACAAGCGCATCGAAACGATGCGGAACTCCGCTACCTTGCAGTGCGTCAAGCCCAAAATGGGGCCTTTTCCGGGCTCAGGCGTTTCGAAAATACAACAGCACGATTGGTTAAATTGGCTTTCCACCAACTCGAACGGTCATAATTCACCAATCCGGCGATCTTGACGCGTTAAGCCTTTAAGGTTCACTCGTCCGAGTGTTCAGCAAACAAAGTCTCAACGCTCTTTGGATTCCGATTCATCTTCTAAGGATACAAATAAATGAAAAAATCTCTGATGGCAGTCGCACTCGTCGGCGCATTCGCCGGTGTGGCCCATGCACAGACCGCCGTGCAAATCTACGGCACCATCGATGCTGGCGTTCAAAAGCGCACCGGTCAGACCCTGACCATCGGCAAGCGCGCGTCGAACACCCTGGGCTTCAAGGGCACCGAAGATCTGGGCAACGGCCTGAAGGCACTGTTCCAACTGGAAATCCGCTACGAGCCGGACACCGGCACCGTCGAAAACGGCAGCCGTCCGCTGTTCCAGGGTCAGAGCCGCGTCGGCCTGCAGGGTGACTTCGGTATGGTCCGCATCGGTCGCGGCCTGACCCCGTACCAGGAAACCGTCGGCGCCTTCGAGCCGTTCCACGCACTGCCACACCAGGCTGGTTTCTACACCGACCTGGCAGTCGCCGGCTACAACTCGGCACCGCTGGATCCAGCCGGCAGCTCGAACAACCGCTGGTCGAACGCCTTCTGGTACAACACGCCAGTCGTGAGCGGCTTCCAGCTGAACACCGCGATCGCCACCAAGGAAAACAACGGCGGCCCGGCAATCGGCACCCTGTACCCAGTGGGCGCCCAGGCATCGGCCAACCCGTTCTCGGTGTCGGCAACCTACAACAACGGTCCTGCAGCAGTCATGCTGGGCTACGAGCGTAACGCCGTCGAATCGAAAGTCATGTCGATCGGCGCCGCGTTCAACGCGACCCCGGAACTGAAACTGACGGCCCTGTACACCCGTCAGGACCAGGACAATATCCTGGTGACCCTGCCAGCCGGCTCGGGTGCGAAGACCAACGCATGGGTGCTGGGCGCCAACTACACCATGGGCCCAGGCAAGTTCCTGGCAGGCTATGGCCAGAAGGATCCGGACAACTCGTTCAAGACCAAGCAACTGTCGCTGGGTTACGAGTACAGCCTGTCGAAGCGTACCTACGTCTACGTCGATGCATCGCGCAAGGACGGCCCACAGTCGCAGGCCAACCGTGCCGTCGACCCAGGTGCGGTCAACTTCTACACGATCGGCGTGAACCACTCGTTCTAAGCTGATGCGGACGCAAGTCCGCCAGAGTTGAATCTGGAAAAGGCAGGGACCGGCAACGGTTCCTGCCTTTTTTGCGTCACCCTTTTCTGTCCGCCGCCCTGCCCCGCTGCGGTAGAATTGCGCACACCCTATTTCTTGCAAGATTACCGATGACTGTCACCCTGGACTCCGCCGCCGTCGCCCAATACCTGGCCGACCACCCGCGCTTTTTTGAAGAACATGCCGGCCTGCTGGGCGAAGTCAAACTGTCGAGCCCGCTGACCGGAAAGGCCGTGTCGCTGCAGGAGCGGCAAATGGAAGTCATGCGCGCCAAGTACAACGCGCTCGAGCTGCGCATGGCTGAGCTGATGCGTACGGCCGCCGACAACACCGTCATCCTGAACCGCTTTCATGCCTGGCACCTGGCCTTATTGAAATCGACCGGTGGCGCGGCGCTGGCGCGCGACCTGGTCGACGCCCTGGTGACGCAGTTCGGCGTGCCGCAAGCGACGCTGCGCCTGTGGAATGTGCGCCCCGAGCATGCCGACGCCTGGTTTGCAGCCGACGTGGCCGAGGATGCGCGCCTGTTCGCCGCCAGCCTGCGCGCGCCGTATTGCGGTCCGAACAAGGATTTCGAAGCCCTGCGCTGGCTCGACGAAGCCGACGGCGTGCGCTCGACCGTGCTGCTGCCGCTCACGAGCGAGGGCGTCAGCTTCGGCCTGCTGGTGATGGGTTCGCCCGACGCCGAGCGTTTCAGCCCGGTGATGGCGACCGATTTTCTGGTCCAGCTGGGCCAGTCCGCGAGCGCCGCGCTGGCACCGCTGCGCGCCTGAGGCCAGTTAATGGACACGGCGCGCGAAGACTGGGCCGGGCGCTACCTGCGCGAACTGGCCACCCAGCGCCAGCTGTCCGAACACACGATCGCCGCCTACCGGCGCGACCTGGCCGAGCTCGGCAACCTGGCCGGGCACGATGACTGGCCGGCTCTGACCCATGCCGACATGCGCCGCTTCGCCGCGCGCCTGCATGCCGGCGGCCAGGAACCGCGTTCGATTGCCCGCAAACTGTCGGGCTGGCGCGGTTTTTACGGCTGGCTGTCGCGCCAGATTTCCCTGCCGGCCAACCCGGTCGAAGGCGTGCGCGCCCCGCGCCGTCCCAAGACCCTGCCGAAAGCCCTGGCGGTCGACGCCACCGTCCAGCTGCTGGAAGCGAACCGCCACGGCCATCCGGAGCCAAGCGAACTGTGCAATCGCGCGATGTTCGAACTGCTGTATTCGAGCGGGTTGCGGGTGTCGGAACTGGCCGGGCTCGACCTGGCTTATACGCATGCCGATGGCGCCACTTCGCTCGGTTGGTTCGATGCGGCGGCCGGCGAAGTCGTGGTCACCGGCAAGGGCAATAAAATGCGCCGGGTACCGGTCGGCGGCCCGGCGCGCGCAGCATTGGACGCCTGGCTCGCGGTGCGTCCGCCGGCGAAGGACGGCAGCGCCGCCCTGTTCGTGTCGACCCGCGGCACCCGCATCACCCCGCGCGTGGTGCAGCAGCGATTGAAGAGCCACGCACTCCAGGCCGGCTCGCCCGTCCACGTGCACCCGCACGTGCTGCGCCATTCCTTCGCTTCGCACCTGCTCCAATCTTCGGGGGATTTGCGGGCCGTGCAGGAGCTACTCGGCCACGCCAGCATCACCTCGACCCAGGTGTATACCGCGCTCGACTTCCAGCATCTTGCCGCCGTATATGACCGAGCTCATCCGAGAGCGAAAGCGAAGTAGACAAGGGTTCGCCTGAGCTGGCGCAAACGCTGGCGCGGTCGATGGTGGCAAATTGCAAATTGCGGCATAATCTTCGGCTTCCCATGCCGCTTCCAGCCGTACGAATTGTAAAATGACCATGTCACCCATTCCCACCACCATCCTCACCGGCTTCCTTGGCGCCGGCAAGACCACCCTCCTCAACCGCATCCTGCGCGAGGAGCACGGCCTGCGCATCGCCGTCATCGAGAACGAATTCGGCGAAGAAAACATCGACAACGAAATCTTGGTGCAGGACAGCGGCGAGCAGATCGTCGAGATGAACAACGGCTGCATCTGCTGCACCATCCGCGGCGACCTGGTCGTCGCATTGACGAACCTGGCGCAAAAACGGGAAGCCGGCGAGATCAGCTTCGACCGCGTCGTCATCGAAACGACCGGCCTCGCCAATCCCGGCCCGGTGGCCCAGACCTTCTTTGTCGACGAAGAAGTCGGCGCCCACTACATGCTCGACGCCGTCGTGACGGTGGTCGATGCCCGCCATGCAATGGACCAGCTCGACCGCCACGAGGAAGCCCAGCGCCAGGTCGGTTTCGCCGACAAGATCCTGTTATCAAAACTGGACCTGGTCGATGCGGATGCGCTGGAAACCCTCAAGATGCGTTTAAAGCGGATCAACCCGCGCGCCCCGATCTCGACGTCCGACTTCGGCCGCGCGCCGATCGCCGAAGTCCTCGACCTGCGCGGTTTCAACCTGAACGACAAGCTCGAACTCGACCCCGATTTCCTGCGCGCAGAGGAGCACGAGCACGAGCACCACGAGCACGGCCACGTTCATACCGAGGCTTGCCAGCACGATCACCACCACGCGCACCACAGCGACGACATCGCCGCTTTCGTGTTCAAGAGCGAGCGTCCGTTCGATCCCGAGCGGCTCGACCAGTTCCTCGGCAGCATGGTGCAGGTCTTCGGGCCGAGCATGCTGCGCTACAAGGGCGTACTGTCGATGGCAGGCGCCGAGCGCAAGGTCGTCTTCCAGGGTGTGCATCAAATCATGGGCAGCGACCTCGGCGCCAAGTGGGAGCTTGACGAGGCCCGTGGCAGCAAAATGGTATTTATTGGTAAAAATTTACCGAAAGACGTATTTATCCGCGGATTGGAACAATGTTTGGTATAAACTATCCCGGTTTAGCGGTACCGGTCGGTTCCCACAAGGGTCCAACAAGTACTGATGATTGACCGCTGCCGAAGCCAGGCAGCGAAGACGGCGGATCGTATGGGCCGTCATGGCAGCAGCAAGGGCGCGCACCCTTGAGTTCAGGGTGCTACGGCTGAGCTAGCTGATAAAATGAAAACCTCTGTCGTATCGAAGGTAAGTGAAGTCATGACTAAAACAACGAAACCGAATGCCGCTCAGGCCGAAGACCGACTTTTGACGGAAGAAGAAATTCGGGCGATGGGCGAAGAGGACTACATGAACCCGGCCCAGCTCGCGTTCTTCAAGGACCGCCTGCAACAGCTCGAGAAAGAGCTGCTGAAAAACGCCGGCGAGACCACCGAGCACCTGCGCGAAACGGTGCTGGTTCCCGATCCGGCCGACCGCGCGACCATCGAGGAAGAGCATGCCCTCGAACTGCGCACCCGCGACCGCGAGCGCAAGCTGCTGAAAAAAGTGCAGCAATCGCTGGCTGCCATCGACGGCGGCGACTACGGCTGGTGCGAAGAAACCGGCGAACCGATCGGTATCCCGCGCCTGATCGCGCGCCCGACCGCGACCCTGTCGCTGGAAGCCCAGCAACGGCGCGAACTGAAGCAAAAGCTCTACGGCGACTGATTCCGGTCCGCCTTGCCCTCATAAAAGCATGCGCCTGCCGCATGCTTTTCTCTTTTTTACGTCCTGGTCGCTCCCGTTCGTGCGATCAAAACTTTCCTATCGGATACACTAGCAGGCGCCCGCACAGGCTTTGCGCGGGCGCACGTGTGCGCAGGACGGCGTGCGCGCGTCCATGCTACCGTCATGGATGAGCGCTACGGCTGCCGCGGCGCCGGATGATCGACAGGGTAACGTGGGCATATTTTCCTTTTTAAAGAAAAAACCTGAACCGGCCGCGGCGCCGGTGGCGCCCGCACGCCTTGATGAGCCGGCGCGCCTGTCGCTGGACGCCGACCGCGAGCGCCAGCGCGAAATTGCGCGCGCCACCGCCGCCAAGATCGACGCCATCGAACTGGCGATGACAACCGACTTTTTCGACGACGCCGAAGCACGCTGGGGCAATACGCGGCGCGTACCGGCTGCGGCCGCGGCTGCGGGTGCCCCTGTGCCCGAAGCGCCTGGCGAAACCGAACCCGTCACCCAGCTGGAGCAGCCCGACGCCGCCGCCGCGCCCGCCGCCGCGCCCGTGGTCGAGGAAAGCGCCATCCTGTATGCCAACGGTCAAGGTGCACTCGCCGAGCACATGCTGCGCGCCAGCCTGGCCGACCTGGGACGCAGCGAGCGCCAGCCCTGGTGGATGCTGTTCGACCTCTACCAGGCGGCGGGCCGCGAGCAGGATTTCGACAGCATCGCGATCGACTACGCCAGCCATTTCGAAACCTCTCCGCCCGCCTACAGCAACCGCTTGCCGGCCGACAGCCCGCAGGAAGTCGTCGCCGGGGTGGCGCCGGCCGCGCGTTTTACGGGTACCCTGGATCAGGACGCCCAGCTGCGCCTGCATGCCCTGGGCGCGAGCGCCGGTTCCCCGGTACGCATCGATGTCGCCGGAATCACGCATGCGACCCTCGACGGCTGCGCCGCCCTGCTGGCCGCCTTGCAGGACTTGCGCGCGGCGCGGCGCGACGTCGTGCTGGCCGGCGCCGACGTCCTCCTCGCCGTGTTGCGGCCGATGCTGGCGATCGGCGAGCGCGGCAGCGGGGAAGCGCCCTGGCTGTTGCTGCTTGAAGTGCTGCAGCTGGCAGGGCGCGAAAAGGATTTCGAGGAAACGGCGATGGATTATTGCGTCACTTTCGAAGTCTCGCCGCCCTCGTTCGAAGCGTTGCCGTCCCCGAAGGGCGGCGCCGGCGCCGCCGCGCATGGCGCCATGGCGGCGGAACAGCGCTTCATGCTGCCCGCCGTCGTCGAGGGCGACATTCGGAACTTGCTGGAGGCCATCGAATCATATGCGGCCATGGATCCGCGCGCACCGGTCGTGCTCGACTGTGCGCGGCTGGTGCGCATCGAGTTCGCCGCAGCCGCCAGCCTGCATGCCACCCTGCGCCGCCTTGCCGCTGACGAACGCCGCATCGAACTGCGCGAACTGAACCACCTGGTGGCGGCATTGCTGCGCCTGTTGAACTACGGCGATTGCGCCCGCCTTTACGCGCATAAATACTAGACGGGCTTCGGCACGCATCTCATCCTGTCTTGCAATTTTGTGCAACACCCCCACTTGCGGAGGGCTAGTTAATCATGAGGCAGATATGGAACAATTTCACGGCACCACCATTGTGAGCGTGCGCCGCGGCGAGAAGGTCGCATTGGGCGGCGACGGCCAGGTTACGCTGGGCAACGTCGTCATGAAGGGTTCGGCACGCAAGGTGCGCAAGCTCTACCAAGGTAAAGTCCTGTGCGGCTTCGCCGGCGCCACCGCCGACGCGTTCACCCTGCTCGACCGCTTCGAGGCGAAGCTGGAGAAGCACCAGGGCAACCTGCTGCGCTCCTCGGTCGAACTGGCCAAGGACTGGCGTACCGACCGCATGCTGCGCAAGCTGGAGGCGATGCTGCTGGTGGCTGACAGGGAAACGACCCTGATCATCACCGGCAACGGCGACGTGCTCGAGCCCGAGGACGGCATCGGCGCGATCGGTTCCGGCGGCATCTATGCCCAGTCGGCAGCGAAAGCCTTGCAGGAAAACACCGACCTGCCGCCAGGCGAAGTCGTCAAAAAGGCGCTGACCATCGCCGGCGAGCTGTGCATCTACACCAATTTGTCCCACATCATCGAAACGCTGGACTGACCGGCGCGCATACCATGAACATGACCCCCCTTGAAATCGTCTCGGAACTGGACAAGCACGTCGTCGGCCAGGGTAAAGCCAAGCGCGCCGTCGCCATCGCCCTGCGCAACCGCTGGCGCCGCCAGCAGGTGCAGGAACCGCTGCGCCACGAGATCACCCCGAAAAACATCCTCATGATCGGCCCGACCGGCGTCGGCAAGACGGAAATCGCCCGCCGCCTGGCCAAGCTGGCCGATGCGCCTTTTATTAAAATCGAAGCGACGAAGTTCACGGAAGTGGGTTATGTCGGGCGCGATGTCGACACCATCATCCGCGACCTGATCGACATCGGCGTCAAGCAGACCCGCGCCAGCGAAATGAAAAAGGTGCGCCAGCATGCCGAAGACGCGGCCGAAGACCGCATCATCGACATCCTGGTGCCGCCGGCGCGCGACTTCGGCTTCAATGTCAGCGCCTCCGCCGAAGCGAAAGAAGGCGACAGCACGCGCCAGACGTTCAGAAAACGCCTGCGCGAGGGCTCGCTCGACGACCGCGAGGTCGAAATCGAGGTCGCCGACGCCGCGCCGCAGATGGAAATCATGGCCCCGCCCGGCATGGAAGAAATGACGGAACAGATCAAGTCGATGTTCGCCGGCGTCGGCGGCACGCGCAAGAAGGCGCGCAAGATGAAGATCAAGGAGGCGATGAAGGTCTTGGCCGAGGAAGAAGCGGCACGCCTGATCAACGAAGACGAGATGAAGCAGAAGGCGATCCACAACGTCGAGAACAACGGCATCGTGTTCCTCGATGAAATCGACAAGATCGCGACCCGTTCCGAGCACGGCGGCGCCGACGTTTCGCGCGCCGGCGTACAGCGCGATCTGCTGCCGCTGGTCGAGGGCACCACCGTGAATACCAAGTACGGCATGATCAAGACCGACCACATCCTGTTCATCGCCTCGGGCGCGTTTCATCTTGCTAAACCGTCGGATCTGATCCCCGAGCTGCAGGGGCGCTTCCCGATCCGCGTCGAACTCGAATCGCTCTCGATCGACGACTTCAAACGCATTTTGACCAGCACCGATGCCTGCCTGACGACGCAGTACGAAGCCTTGCTCGGCACCGAAGGCGTGCAATTGACCTTTTCCGAGGACGGCATCCACCGCCTGGCCGAGATCGCGTTTTCCGTCAACGAGCGGACCGAGAACATCGGCGCGCGGCGCCTGTACACGGTGATGGAAAAGCTGCTCGAGGAAATTTCGTTCCACGCCAGCGATACGCAGGATAAACAGATCACGATCGACGCGGCCTATGTCAACGAACGGCTCGACATGCTGTCGGCCAACGAAGACCTGTCGCGCTACGTGCTGTAAGGTTTCTGGAAGGAGAGGACATGGCGAACAAGGCACTTGCAACCCGGCAGAAGATGATGCTGCGCGCCATGCCGGCGCAGCAATTCGGCAAGCCGCGCAATCCCATCGCGGCCCTGGCCAAGGCGCGCGCGGCCGGTCCGCACGCCAAGCCGGCGTCAACCGAGCGCCAGGCCGCCAAGCAGCAGCTGAAAAAGGCGCCGCTGGTTCCGGAAGACGAGTGAAAATAAAAAACCCCGGCCAGTATCAAGGCCGGGGCGCTGCGCGATCCGACGGATCGTCCTGTTACGGCTGTTTGCTCCCTTCACACTTCGCGCTGTAATACGCCGCCTGGCCCTGGGCGCGCATCTTCTGCGACAACGCCGCCGCTTCCGCTGCCGCCGCCTTGACAGCGGGGAAGGCCTTCGTGTCCTGCGCCAGCTTGATCAGGGTCTGCTCCGCTTCCGGTTTGCCCGCCAGCGCCAGACCGAAGCTTGCGGACACCGCCAGTTCGGCCGCCAGCTCCTCCAGGCCGGGCGCGCTCACACCTGCTACACCCGCTTCGGCCGCCGCGATGTCGACCCGCGGCACGGCCAGGGTTTTCGCCGCTGCCGTATCGGTGGCGACTTGGGTGAGGAATGCCAGCGCGGCCTGGCTTCCCGATTTGTTGATCAGGTCGCCGAGGTGGATCAGGGCGGCGTTCTTCGCATTGAACACGGCCTGGCTGGCGCGCGGGCTTTGCACGAAATCGATCAAAGGCTGGACGGCGAGCTCGCTGCCGATAAAGCCCAGCGTGGTGACGATCTCCGGCAGGAACTCCTCATGCTGTTCGGGCTCGTTGACTAACCATTCCAGCAGCCGTTTGGCGTCTTCCTCGGTGTAGTGGGAAGCCGCCTCGTAGGGAATTCCCGCGATCCAGTGCTGGGAAACGAATGCGCGCACGTCCTGCGGCGGCTGGACGGCGGCGCCGAGCAGGCAGCTGGACGCCATGACGGCGCCGGTGACGGCCAGCGGGCCGGCCAGGTAACTGGCGGACTCGGCGCTGTTGACCACGTTGTGGTCGGGGCCGACGCTCGGGTACATGACGGCCCTGAGGTCATCCGTGCGGTGGCCGAGGCCGCAGTTGTGGCCATATTCGTGCACCCAGATCAGCCCTTCCTGGTTGGCCGTGAAGCGCACGGCCGCCAGGTTGACCGTCGGGCTGCCGACCGGGGCACAGCCGATGATCGAGCCGCCCGGACCGCCGCACCAGCGTATCGCCTGCACGATCTTGACCCCGGAACCTGCGTTGAGCAGTGCCGTCAGGTCGGCCTCGGTCTGGATCGCCGCGGGGATCGCCGCCGGCAACAGCTGGACCGGCCCGTTGCGTACGAACCGGACCGGGGTCGCCACGTCCGCAGGCGAGTCGTCGCTCTGGAGAATCGTTCCCATGTCGCCCAAGATACGATCGGCCTCCGCGTCGGTCAAGGCGACTGTGCTGTGGCGCTGCACGGTGACCTGCACCGTCCTGATCGTCGCAGGCGGGTTCACCACCAGGTAGTCGACATACAGCCGGATATCCGAACTCCATTCGATGTTCACCCAGATGTCGACGCCTCCGGCGCGCGGCGCCACATTGTGCAGCGTGTAGCGGGCGTCCCCGAGGAACTTGCCGGCGTCCGGGCCGGCGCCGGCGCCTTCGCCGATCGCCACGAACACCCGCGAGCGCGGGTTCACGTCTCCCCAGTTGAGCCGGAGCTTCCACTGGCCGCGGCGCAGACCCCAATCATGGCGGTAAGTAAAACCGTTTCCGCTCAGCTCGGGTTCGGGAGCGGCCGCGCCGAATGCCGGCTGCACGAGCGCTTGCTGGACGTCTTGGCTGTCCTCCGCGAAAGCGGCACCGATAGCCGCGGAAATTCGTTCAGGTTTTTGAAGCTGATTGTTCGACATGACCATCTCCTTGAAGTACGCCGTATGCCTATGGTTAACCTTGCCCGCGAGGAAGCCGGCAAGTCAGTTCGCCGAGACGAACCTCTACGAATCTAATGGAAGTTTTTTCAGGCTGAGCTCGTTTAGCGCAAGCCGGGACGCGAGCCAGATCGGCCGCGGGGCACCTTGCCGCCTGGATCATTCGCCTGTACATTGATTGGCGCCCATTGCCGAGTACAGGATCCCCATGAGCTCACCCGAGCTGATCGTCGACGTGCTGCGCGCCGAACTGCGCGCGGCCAATCTCACCTATAAAACCCTGGCCGAACGCATCGACATGAGCGAGTCGAGCGTCAAGCGGATGTTTGGCCAGAAAGACATGCCGCTGTCGCGCCTGGCGCAGATTTGCCAGGCCACCGGCATCGCCTTCGAGGATGTGCTGCGCCGCGCGGCCGATAGCCGCCCCCAGCCCGACGCCCTGACCCTGCCCCAGGAAACCTCTCTCGTCGCCAAGCCGAGATTGCTGCTGGTGGCGATCTGCTGCCT
Organism: Massilia sp. LXY-5; assembly: GCF_059801075.1. Taxonomy (NCBI): domain Bacteria; kingdom Pseudomonadati; phylum Pseudomonadota; class Betaproteobacteria; order Burkholderiales; family Oxalobacteraceae; genus Massilia; species Massilia sp. LXY-5. The sequence continues at coordinate 535,401 of NZ_JBNNEH010000006.1, read as the reverse complement.
CGGCTACTGGAGCATGGAGCAGATCGTCGAGACTTATCGCCTGACCGAGGCGGAGTGCATCGGCTGCCTGGCCGAACTCGACCGGCTCGGCCTGATCGAACTGCGCCCGCTGAACCGCTACACGCTGCGCGTCTCGAACGCGTTTCACTGGCTGCCGGACGGACCGGTCCAACATTATTTTCGGGAACAGATCGTGCCGGATTATTTTGCGGGACGCTTCGACGGCGCCGGTGAGACATTGATGTGCTTGCCGGCGCGGCTGTCGCCGGCCAGCGCGGCCGAGCTGGCACAGAAGATCCACCAGTTGGCCGGGGAGTTGACGCGCCTGCACCGGCACGACCGGCGCCTGCCGGCGCAGGAAAGAGAGGGGATGACCTTGCTGGTCGGGTTCAGATCGTGGGAATTTGCCGCGTTTACGGCCTTGCGGCGCTAGCGGGTGGCCCTGCGTTGCGGCCACCCGGCCCGGTTAACGTACCGGGTTGGTTCCGCTGACCGGGCTGCCTACCGAACGGGTCGGCGGCGGCATTTGCGGCTGGTTCGGCGGCGGGGCGACGTCGGCGGGCGGGCCTTCCTGCGGCGGTTCCTGCCCTTGCGGCACGACCGGATTGACTTCGCCCTGTGGTGGCGGGCTCTGCACGGCGCCGGGCGCCGTTTGCGGCTCGCTTGCCGGCAAGGCGCCGGCCGGGGCCAGCGTCGGACGGCCCATTTGCGGCGGCACGGGCAGCGGCGACGCGGCGCCGCCCGACAGCGCGATGGCCGGCTTGGTGTCGGCCGCCAGGTCGATGCGTTTCATGACGCCGCCTTCGGACAGCATGATGTAGCGCGGGTGCACTTCGCTGATGCTGACGCCGGGATTGAGTTCATGGCCGACCTTCAGGGCTTTCGGCGGCTGGCCGTCGGCCACGATGATCGCGACACTGTCGCGCCCGGCGGCGACGATGCCGGTCAGCTGGTAATTGGTGGCGACGTTCGCGACCGGCTGGCCGCCGAACAGCGTGGCGGCGGCATCGGGCGAGGGTTCCGGCACACTGGCGACCGGCGCCGCGGCGATCGGCCTTTGTACCGGCTTGTACAGCTGCATGCCCCAGTAGGTGGCCGAGACGGCCAGGAAGATCAGGGCAAGCAGGGTAAATAAGAGAGGCAGACGCTTCATCGGTATCCTTGTTAGCGCACCAGCTGGTTGATTTCAATGATCGGCATCAGGACCGCCAGCACGATCAAGAGCACCACCAGGCCCATGGCCAGGATCAGCACCGGTTCGAGCAGGCCGGCGATGGTCAGCGTGCGGCGTTCGAGGTCGGCCTGCTGCGAATTGGCCGCCCGCTCCAGCATCGCCGGCAACTCGCCGGTAATTTCTCCGGCACGGATCATGTGCACCAGCATCGGTGGAAAATGTTTTTGGACGGACAGCGCCCGCGCCAGGCTGATACCCTCGCGCACGCTGGCGGTGGCCTGTTCGACCAGCTCGCGCATGGCGACGTTCGACAGGGTGTCGCGGCTGGTATCGAGCGCGCGCAGGATCGGCACCCCGGAGCCGGTCGTGATCGCCAGCGTGCTGGCAAAGCGCGCCGTGTTCAGGCTTCTCTCGAACTTGCCGTACACGGGCGCGGTCAGCAGCCAGGTATGCCAGCGCCGCTTCAGCACCGGATTTTGCAGCGCCCGGCGCCAGGCGAACCAGGCGGCCACCAGTGCCAGGCCCAGCAGGATGCCCCAGGCGCGCATGAAGTTCGATACGCCCAGCATCATGACGGTCAGCAGCGGCAGCTTCTGCTTGGTGTTGGCAAACACGGACACGATCTGCGGCACCACATAGGTCAGCAGGAAGATGACGATGGCGAAGGCGACGACGGTAACGATGGCCGGATAGGTGAACGCCAGGCGCACCTTCTGCACCAGCGCGTTGCGGCGCTCGATGTAGTCGGCCAGGCGCGAGAGCACCCGCGCCAGCTGGCCGATCTGTTCGCCCGAGGACACCAGCCCGCGGTAGATCTGGTCGAAATCGCGCGGGTGGTGCGACAGCGCATCCGAAAACGAAATGCCGCCCATGACTTCGGCGCGGATCGAGGCGATCAGGTCGCGCAGATACGGCTTTTCGGCCTGTTCGAGCAGGGCCGTGAACGCTTGTTCCAGCGGCAAGCCCGCTTCCAGCAAGCTGGCCATCTGGCGCGTAAACAGCGCCAGTTCGACCGTGGAAAGACGTTCGCCGAAGCCGCGCGAACGGGTGACGCCGCTGGCGTCGACCTGGGCGGCGATCGCCTCGACGCTCAAAGGCGTGAGGCCCTGCACGCGCAGGTCGGCGCGTGCCGCGCGCGGGCTGTCGGCATTGACCACGCCCTTGCGCGTGGCGCCGCCCGCATCGACGGCTTCGTAACGGAATGCCGGCATCGCTAATCCTTGGTTACGCGCAGCAGCTCGGCCTGCGTCGTGGTGCCGTCACGCAGCCAGCGTTCGCCGTCTTCGCGCATGGTGCGCATGCCGCTCTTCTGGGCTGCCGCGCGGATTTCCGCTTCCGAGGCCTGGTTGTGGATCTGGGCGCGGATGCCCTCGTTCGTCTCCAGCAATTCGTAGACGCCGACCCGGCCGTGGTAGCCGGTATGGCCGCAGCGCTCGCAACCGACCGCATGCCAGAGCACGCCATCGCTTTTTTTACAGTGCACGCACAGTTTACGGACCAGGCGCTGGGCCATCACGCCCAGCAGCGAGGACGACAGCAGGAACGGTTCGATCCCCATGTCGAGTAAGCGGGTGACGGCGGCGGCGGCATCGTTGGTGTGCAGGGTCGCCAGCACCAGGTGGCCGGTCAATGAGGCCTGGACCGCGATCTGCGCCGTTTCCAGGTCGCGGATCTCGCCGATCATGATCACGTCCGGGTCCTGGCGCAGGATCGCGCGCAGGGCTTTTGCGAAGGTCATGTCGATGCGGGCATTGACTTGCGTCTGGCCGACGCCGGAGAGGTCGTACTCGATCGGGTCTTCCACCGTCATGATGTTGGTGGTCGAGGCGTTCAGGCGCGACAGCGCCGCATACAGGGTCGTCGTCTTGCCGGAACCGGTCGGCCCCGTGACGAGCACGATGCCGTGCGGCTGGTTGATCAATTTGTCGAACTGCGGCAGCAGGTCCGGGCTCATGCCCAGGTGCGACAAGTCGAGCCGCCCTGCTTCCTTGTCGAGCAGACGCAGCACGGCGCGCTCGCCGTGGCCGGTCGGTAAGGTCGAGACCCGCACGTCGACCGGTTTGCCGCCCACGCGCAGCGTGATGCGGCCATCCTGGGGCAGGCGTTTTTCGGCGATGTCGAGCTGCGACATGATCTTGATACGCGAGATCAGGGAAGCATGGATCCCCTTGCGCGGACGCACGATGTCGCGCAGGGCGCCATCGATGCGGAAACGGACGACCGAGGTCTGCTCGAAAGGTTCGATGTGGATATCGGACGCGCCTTCGCGCAGCGATTGCGTGAGCAAGGCGTTGATCATGCGGATCACTGGCGCGTCGTCGGACGATTCGAGCAGGTCTTCGATGGCCGGCACGTCCTGCAGCAGGCGCGTCAGGTCGAGGTCGGCGTCGAACTCCTCGGAGACCTGGTTGGCGTCGCCGCCGGCGGCGGCGTAGGCGGCGGCGATAGCGTCGTCGAGCTCGCTTCGCTCGAGGCGGCGCAGGGCGATGCGGCCGAAACGGCGCGAGACCTCGGCGATGGCGGCCGGCGGCGTGCTGTTTGAAATGAGCACTTCCACGCTCTGGCTCGCATCATCGCCGGTGCGCGCCAGCACCCCGTGGTCGCGGGCGAAGGCGTAAGGCAACAGGTTGGTCATGATGGAATCACTTCTGGTTCGGCGGCGTCACCGGGCGGAATTCGGGCACGGGCGCCTGGTTCGGTTGGGGCTGCGCGCCCTGCGGGCCCGTGCCGGGGCCGGTGGCGGCGCCCGGACGGGCGGCGACCGGGGCCGGCGGCGGCATCGTCGCCATGGTACTGCCGGCTGGCGGCTGGCCGTTGGTGAGCGGCGGCAAGGCCGGCGCGCCCAGGTTCGGCATCAGGATCGTATCGTCCTGCGGACGGGTTTCCGCGCCCAGCGCACGCATGTATTCGTAGCGGTCGAGCGAAATGGCGTTGTTCTGCTCCTTGCTGCGCACCACGACCGGACGCAGGAAGACCATCAGATTGGTCTTGTTGCGGGTGCGGTTGCGGTACTTGAACAGGTTGCCCAGCACCGGGATGTCGCCGAGACCCCGCACTTTTTCTTCGCCGTGGTCTTCGTTATCGGAAATCAGGCCGCCCAGCACGATGATCTGGCCATCGTCGGCCAGCACATTGCTTTCGATCGCGCGCACGGTGGTGACGATGCCCTCGGCCCGCACCACCGAATTGTCGATGCCCGAATTCTCGTGGTAGATCGAGAGTTTGATCACGCCGCCTTCGGAAATCTGCGGGCGCACTTTCATCAGCAGGCCGATGTCCTTGCGGTCGACGGTCTGGAAGGGATTGTTCGCGCCGCTGGTACCGGTCGTGAACGAACCCGTGATGATCGGAATGTTCTGGCCCACCTTGATCGTCGCCAGCTCGTTATCGAGCGTAATCATGTTCGGTGTCGACAAGATGTTGGCAGAGCCTTCGTTTTCAAGTGCGCTGGCGACGGCACCCAGGCCGAGGGCGCCGTTGATCTGCCTGAAGACGCCGAGCGTGAATCCCGGGAGTTGCGGTGGCGTGGTCGTGGAACTGATGCCGGCGCGGGCGGCAGCGGCCAGGTTGATGATGTTGTTGGCGTTTCCGCTATTAAACGACTGAATGCCGCCGACGCGGTATTTACTGGTGTCGTTGCCCGACAATCCGAGCCACTGCACGCCGAATTCCGACGCTTTCTGCGAATTCATCTCCACCACCAGGGCCTCGATGTAGACCTGCGCGCGGCGCACGTCGAGCTGGTCGATGACGCCGCGCAGGTTGCGGTAGATCGCATCGGGCGCCGTGATGATCAGGCTGTTGGTGGAGGCATCGGCCTGGATGAAGCCGGAGCCCTGGGCACCGCCGCCGCCGACGCTCGCGCCCTGCCCGCCCTGGCCGAAGGTATTGCTGGTGCCCCCGAGGCCGGTGCTGCCCTGCTGGCCTTGCTGCCCCCCGCCGAGGCCGCCCGCGCCACCGGCACCCTGGGCGCCGGCCTGGATCGAGCCGCCGGCCGTGCCCTGCTGCGTCGTCTGCGTTGCCGAGGCGTCTTGCGAGACCACCGCGCGCAGGGTCTGCGCCACCTTGGTGGCATCGGCATTCTTCAGGTAGACGACGTGGATGTTGCCCTTTTCGGTGGTCGCCTGGTCGAGCTTGGCGATCAGCGACTTGGCCAGGTTCGCGCGTGCCTGCGACGGGGCGCGCACCACGACCGAATTGGTGCGCGAATCGGCGAGGATGGTGACGCGGCCGGAGTCGCCGCCGGCGCTTGGCTCCATCAGGCGCGACACGAGGGTCGCGATGTCGCTGGCGATGCCGTTACGGATCGGCACCACGTCGAGGTCGGCCGCCACCGGCGCGTCGAGCGCGGCGATGATGCGGGAGAGGCGGCGCAGATTATCCGCGTAGTCGGTAATGACCAGGCTGTTATTGCCCGGGTTGGCCATGATCGAATTGTTCGGAGAAATGAGCGGACGCAGCACGGCCGTCAGGTTGGCCGCCGATTCATAGGACAAGTGGAAAATCTGGGTGGCGATCTGGTCGCCCTGCACGCGGGTGCCGCGCTTGCCTACCTGGGTCGGCGAGGATTGCAGTTTCGCTTCCGCTTCCGGCACCACCTTGGCATAGCCCTCGCCGGTGGTGACGACGGCAAAGCCCTGCAGCCGAAGCGCCGAGGTCAGCAGTCCAAACGCCTGGCTCTTGGTCAGCGACTTTTCCGACACCAGGGTCAGCGTGCCTTTGACGCGCGGGTCGATAATGAACGTCATCCCCGTGTAGTGGCCGACGGCCTTGATCACCGATTCGATGTCGGCATTCACGAAAGAAAGGGCGGCGGAATTTTCCTGGCCCTGGGCCAGCGCCGGCGGCATCGCCGCGGCCACCGCACAGGACAGCATGACGCCGGCCGCAATGCGGCGCAGATTCGGGCGCGAGGTCGGGAATGCAGGGGTGCTACGGGAGGATTTTTTCATTATCTGAACTCTAATGCGATTATGTTTTTACCGTTCACCATGCGGCGCTGGCCAAGAAGATTGAGCATATTGCCCAAGGTGTCTTCGTAGCCATCGGCGGCCGATGCCTGTCCCGAAAAGCGCAGGCGTCCATTCTGCAACGTTCCATTTCCCGACAACAGCAAGGCGCCGCGCACCGTGCGCAACACCAGGTCGGCTTGCTGGCCGCGCCAGTCCATCACCATCTCGTAGCTGCCCAGCGGCTTGATCGGCGCCATGCGCGAACCCATGTCGCTCATCGACAAGGTCGTGCGCCCCGTCACCGCCACGCTGCCCGGCAGGCGCACCAGGTCGAGCCGGTTCCACGACAGCCGGATCACACCCGAGGGCACCAGCGTGTTGAGCGGTGCGCCGAGCCCGGCCAGGCCCTCGGCCGGCAACAGCAATTGCCCCTTGCTCAGCTGCCACTCCGACCAGCTGCCGGTCAGCGCCACCGGCTCGGCCAGCGCCTGCGGATTTTCCAGTTGCATGTCAACATGTCCCACCAGCACCAGCGGCGACAGGCGCCAGGAAAAGCGTCCCGGCAACAGCGGCGTTACCGCCCCGCCTTCGCCCGGCGCCCCCCCCACGAAGGCTGAGCCGTGCCAGAGCGTACCCTGCGCATCCCCGAGAGTCAAACGACCGCCGGTCTGGCGTTCCACCATCGTCCCGAGCCAGCTGGCCGGCAGGAAGACGAGCACGGTCAGCGCGATCGCCAGGGCGACCACGACCAGCCAACCGAGGCTGCGCCTCATCGGGCGGCAGTCCCGTTATCCTGGCGCAGCGTCAGGTTGGCGTCGACCTGTCCCTGCGGGTCCTGGGCGGTAAAACTGCCTTCCTGGACGGCGATGCGGCTCTCGCGACGCTGGGCATCGAGCCAGGACACCAGGTTGGCGAACGAGACGCCGGTCACCTGCAGCCGTGCGAATTCACCGGTCAGCGTGAGCGAGCCCGGCGTGATGCCGCGTCCGCTCAGGCTGGTCATCAGGCTTTCGCGCGTCATCGGCGTGACCGGTACCGGTGCCTGGCCGGCCAGCGCGCGTGCCTGGTTCGCCATGCTGGCGAGCTGGGCGGCCTGCTGGCGCAGCTCGGGCAGCGAACGCTGCAACCGTGCGCGGCCTTCGACCGCCGGCTCGATCAAACCCGTGTACACCAGCGCCAGGAACACGACGCCGAAACCGGCGGCCAGGTAGCGGCGCTCCTGCTCGCTGCGTGCGATCCAATATCCGGTGGCGCGTGTGCGCACCCGGCCGACATGACTGAGCAGACTCATGGCTTGGCTCCCGTGCTGCGCACCAGCCAATTGTCGGGTGCGGCGGCTTCCAGTGAAAGACTGCGCGCGGACAGCGCCGCCTGCAGCTGGCGCAAGGCGGTGGGGTCGACCGTTTCGGGTTTGACCCGCACCCGCAGCGTGCGTTCCTTGTATTCGATTGAGCTAATCCCGGGCGGACGCGGCAATTGCCGGGTTGCGTCGCCCAGGGCGCCGGCCAGATAGATGAATTCGTCGGAGCCGATCTGGCCGCTGCCGGCCTGGGCGCGGGCGATGCCCTGGCGCATTTGCGCCACCGGGTCGACCATCGGCTGGTTCGGATAGACCGACTGGAAGGTTTGCTTCATCTGGGCGCGCACGGCGTCGGCTTCGCCACGCAGGCGCAGCCATTCGATGTTGATGCCGGCCAGGTTGACGACCACGCCGGCGAAGGCCAGCGCGATCGGCACGCGCCAGCGGCGCCAGTCGGTCTGGCGCGCACCGGCCGCACCGAGTCCCGGCACCAGGTCGAAGCTGATCGTTTTCGCACCGGCGATCCAGTGCGCCCAGTCATCGGCTTCCAGCACCGTGCCGGGACCGGCTTCGGCCAGCAGCACGCCGTACTCGCCCAGCTGCTCGCGCGGCACGTATAACGTCAGGGGGGCGTCGCCCGCCAGCGCACGCGCCGTTTGCAGGGCGCTGGCAGGATTGGCGTCGAGCGCCAGACCGAGTCCGCCGAACTGGCTCTGGCGCAGCAGCAATTCGGCGCCGTTCAGGGCCGCACTGACGCCGCCCGGCTGCAGGGGCAGGCACAGCTGCGCCGGCAGGGCCGACACCGCACGCGCGCCCTGGGCCAGCAGGGTACGCACGAGCGGCTCGAACCAGTCGCGCGCGACCACGGCCACGGGACGCGTGCCCTCGCCCGTGGGGGGGCCAGCTACCAGCACGCAATCGTTCGGGTCGCCCAGGATATGTTCTTCGACCAGGCCCGGCAGCGCCGCGCGCAGGCGCGCACCGGTCAGCGGCGGCATCTGCAGCGACAGCAGGTTGACGTCGGTGCCGGCCAGCAGCAGCACGACGCGGCGGCTGGCGGCGACGACATCGGTCAGATTGCGCAGCGCCCCCTCCCCCTGCTGCTCGATCGTGCCGCCGTCGCCGACGACGGCGAAACGGCATGGCGCGCCTTCTCCTTCTGCGCGCGCCGGATGCCGGATATAAAGTGTAGTCAAACCGTCTCGCTTTCTTTTAGTTTTGACGAACCCAAACCACCTTGACGCCGCCGCCAATCTGGTTGCCGCTGCGCTGGACCAGCGACTGCGCATTCAATGCGGCGCGGTCGAGGCGGATGTAGCTATTCACGAGGAACCAATTGCTTTTCACGTCCACCGAATCCGGTACCGGCGTGTGCCCGGTGATATCGGCCTGGAAGTTGGCGATGTCGGTCCAGGGCACACTGCGGCGGCGCGCCAGCAAGGCGTTCGCCTCCGACAGCGAAAAATTCGGGATCACCGCCGCCAGCACTTCGGCCGAGGCCGTATTCACATTGATCGGCGTGCGTTCCGACAGCACGATGACGAATGGGCGCAACTTTTCCAGCATCTCGGGCGTCATGCCCCGCACCGCCAATAAATCCTCGACTTCGAGGAATTTGATCGGCGTGCCCAGGCCTTCGCGCGACACCGCGATCGTGGCGCTGCCATCCGGATTGCCGGCGTCGCCGCTTCCCGTCCCGTTACCCGCAGCGCTGCCCGCCGCCGCTACCGCAGCACCTCCAGCGCCCACGGCGCCCGGCGTACCGCCGGCGCTCGGGTCCCTTTCCTGGCCGCCGACCTCCTGGCCCGTGACCGGATCGACCTGGCCGGGCGGCTGGATGACGGGCTGGCTGCCGGCGATCAGGTTGGCGGCGGTTTTCGCCAGCGCCGGATTGATCTGCAGGTTGGTCAGCAGGCGCTGGAAAATTTCCAGCTGGGCCTTGTCGATCCTGTTTCCACTTTCGAGGTTGCGCAGATTGTAACGCGAGGTGGCGTCGACGATGTTGCCAGAAAGACTAGCATCAAACACTTCACCTTCCACCCGCTCGCGTTCGATGTACTGGTCGAGCCGGGTTTCCGCCAGCGGTGTGGCCCAGACCTGGTTCAGCGCCGTGTAGCGGTTGGTGTAGGCGTCCTGGCGTAGCACCAGGGTCGACCAGTCGAGCGCGCCGCGCAGGATCCAGCGCGTCTGCAGGTGCAGCCTCTGGTTTTCCATCGAGCGCACCTGCACCTGCTGCTGCCAGAACAGGCTGGCGACAATCGAAATCGCCAGCGTGGTCAGCAGCAAGGCGGTGATGACGGCGACGCCGCTCTGGCGCCGGGGATGGCGAAAAGCAGGCATCAGATGCTCCCCAACAGGAAGGCCTTGGTCAGCGGCTGGGGGAAGCCGCGTGCAGCCAGCACCACCTGTAACCCGGTCACGGCGTTCGGCACCACCCCGCCCTGGACAGCCGCGGCTACCTGCTGCTGCTGCGCCTGCTTTTGCCAGGCGCCGTTCTGCCACACCAGGACGCCCATCGATTCGACGCCGCCCTGCAGCGTCACCGGCGGGGTTGGATCGGTATCGCTGACCGAGGCCTGCCACAGCGCGTCGAGCTCGACCAGGTCGCGGGTGGTCTTCGATTCGCGCCGCTGCAACTGCTTGTCGACGAGGCGGTAGGCAATCACTTGCAGGCGCGCCGGTTCGTTTTCGTTGAACACGGTACGGACCAGGGTCAGGCGGTTGTCGGCCTGCAGCAGGAAGGGACGGCGACCCAGCATGGTGGCGTCGGCCGCGTGTTCGCAGTCGCTCTGCATCTGGGCAAAGGCCAGCTGCATGCCGCGTGTCATTTCCATCTGGTCAGTCAGGGCGACCCGGGCACGCACGATGCCGTCCAGGCCGCGCCAGCCGAGCACGGCCACCATGGCGAGGATGCCGATCGCCACCAATAATTCGACCAGGGTGAACCCGCGCGCCGTCTTCATGGCGAGGGCCTCAGGACGAGCTGCACCAATTTGAGGATGCGCCGGTTCGGATTGTCCATGTCGAACACCGACACCTCGACGCGGCGCAACTGGGGATTCGGGCTGGCCAGCACTTCATCCTGGCACATCAGGCGTAAATCGCCCTGGCCGCAGGCATAGCTGCGCTTGCCGATTTCCGGGAATTCCTTGCTCAGGCGGATTTGCACGAGACGGTTCTCGGCCGACCAGGTCGCCATCATGGACGAACGCAAGCCGGCACCGTTCGATGCCAGGCTGCCGATCGCGCGCAGGCCGGCGCCGAGCGCGGTGCCGACGATAACGAGCGCCACCAGCACCTCGAGCAGGGTGAAACCGGCGTGCTGCCTGGAAGGGGTCACTGCGGTTCTCCCGGTTCGACGACCGTGAAATGGCCGACGCCGTCGGCGCGCACGCCGACGCTGTTGTTGCCGCTGGCGAGGGTCAGGGTAAAAGGTTTGTCGACCGGCTCGCGGCCGAAGGTCACGCGCATGGCCTCGCTATTGGCGTTGATGCCGGCGGCCGGCGGATCGAGCAGCAGGCGCACCGGGGCATTCCGGAAAGGCCGTTCGCGCAATAAATCGTCCTGGGTCACGGGGGTCCAGCCCTTGTCCTCGCGCACCAGGAAGCGGTAGCGCTCGGGCGTGGCCTCGAAGGCGACTTCGCGGTTACGTACGATGGCTTCGTCGCGCGCCAGCTGGAGCAGCAAGGTCAGGCGTTTCGCCTCGTTTTCGAGATCCTGGCGCGGACTGGGAATCGCGTTGAGCGAGGCCATCCCGAGCGTGATGCCGATGATGACCATCACGACCAGGATTTCCACCAAGGTGAAACCATCAGCCCTGCGTGGCGGCGCGGCGCCGGCCATGACGACTTATCCCTGCCAGGAGCCGACGTCGGCGTCTTCGCCTTCGCCGCCGGCCTGGCCATCGGCGCCGAACGAGAAGATGTCGACTTCGCCATGCAAGCCGGGCGACAGGTACTGGTACGAGTTACCCCAGGGATCCTTCGGCAGCTTTTCGACGTAACCACCTTCCTTCCAGCCATTGGCCGATGGGCCCGAGGTCGGCTTGGTGGTCAGGGCTTGCAGGCCCTGCTCGGTGGTCGGGTAGCGCTGGTTGTCCAGCTTGTAGAGTTTGAGTGCCTGCATCAGGGTGGCGATGTCGGTTTTTGCCGCGACCACGCGCGACTCGCCGGTACGGCCCAACAGTTTCGGCACGACCAGCGCGCCCAGGATGCCGATGATGACCACGACAACCATGATTTCAACGAGGGTGAAGCCGCGCGCGAGACGCCGGCCAACTGCACGGTGCGAAACGATCTGCATAGTCAATCTTGAAAAGGTGGATGGGACAATCGGCTTAGTATAAGGCGGAATGGGGGGCAAGAACCACCAGCGGCGGTGCGCCATTGTATTGCAGAGCAAAACCCGCTGCACTCTCAGGCGTGCGCGGGTCTTTCCTGGCAGACAGAACAGCCCGGATTGCGGGCCGCGCGGATCTCGGTCCACTCCATGGCGCGCCCGTCGAGCAGCAGCAGGCGCCCGGCCAGCGGCATGCCGACATTTAATATCAGCTTCAGGGCCTCGGCGGCCTGGACGGCGCCGACGATGCCGACCAGGGGCGCGAAGACCCCCATCGTGCTGCAGGCAACATCTTCAAAACCGCTGTCCTCGGGGAAGACACAGGCGTAGCAGGGACAGTCGGCGCGGCGCGTGTCGAATACGGACAATTGCCCGTCGAAGCGGATCGCCGCGCCCGCCACCAGCGGCACCCCGGCCGCGACGCAGGCGCGGTTGACGGCATGGCGGGTGGCGAAATTGTCGCTGCAATCGAGCACGACCGAGGCAGCTTGCGCCAGTTCGCGCAGCCGGGCGTCGCCGGCGCGTTCGCAGAGGGCAGTGACGCTCACCTCCGGGTTGATCGCGTGCAAAGCCGCGCGGCCGGACGCGACTTTGGAGGTGCCGATGCGTTCGGTCGTGTGCATCACCTGGCGTTGCAGGTTCGTCAGGTCGACGAGGTCATCGTCGACCAGGGTGATGTGGCCGACGCCGCTGGCGGCCAGGTACATCGCCGCCGGCGAGCCGAGGCCGCCGGCGCCGATGACGAGGACATGGGAGGCCAGCAGGCGGGCCTGGCCTTCGATACCGATCTCATCGAGCAGGATGTGGCGCGAATAGCGCAGCAGTTGGGAGTCGTTCATGGAGCGATGCAGGGTGGACGGCGTCGGCGCGGACAATCATGCATCCGGGTACGGCCATTCACCTGCTTTACTTCTTCGAGCCCTTCAGCTCCGGCGGTTTCGTTTCGGTCCCCGGCAACTGCTTCGGCTCGGGCGAGATCACTTCGACCGCCTCCGCCCTGGCAACTTTTACTGGCAACCCTTTAAAGTGGTTCAGCGCCTGGGCCAGTTGAAAATCGTCCTTGCCGCCCAATTCAAGCGGTTTGCGGTTCTTCAGCAGGGCCAGCGCGCGTTGTCTCTGTTCGGCGCTGTCGCGGGCATCCTTGGCGACCGCGCCCGGCTTTTCGTTCTCGCCCGCCAGGTGGCGCTGCAAATCCACTTCGCGCACGCGCAGCGCATTCAAACCGTCGCCTTCCGCCGTTTCGTCGACCGCCATGTCGGGCACGATGCCGTTGGCCTGGATCGCCCGTCCCTTCGGCGTGTAGTAGCGCGCCGTGGTCAGTTTGATGGCCGTGTCGCTTGATAAGGGCCGCAGGGTCTGCACCGAGCCCTTGCCAAAGCTCTGGCTGCCCATCACGATGGCGCGCTTGTAGTCCTGCAGGGCGCCGGCGACGATCTCCGAGGCCGAGGCCGAGCCGCCGTTGACCAGCACGATCATCGGCACCGTTTTCAATCCGGCCGGCAGTTTCGCCAGCGGATCGGCGCCGCGCGGGGCATAGAATTCGCGCCGGCCATAATAGCTCTGGTTGGAGTCGGGCAATTGGCCCTTGGTCGAGACAATCAGCTCTTCCTTCGGCAGGAAGGCGGTCGAGACGCCGATCGCGCCCGGCAGCAGGCCGCCCGGATCGTTGCGCAGGTCGAGTATGAGCCCCTTGATGTTCGGATTGGCGGCGTACAGGGCCTGCGTCTTGGTCGCCAGCTCCTCTAAAGTCGCTTCCTGGAACTGGCTGATGCGCACCCAGGCGTAATCGGGCTCGACCATTTTTGCCTTGACGCTCAGGACGCGGATTTCCTCGCGCGTGACGGGGACCACCCACGGGCGGTCGTCGCCGCGGCGGGCGATCGTCAGCGTCACTTTGCTGCCTGGCTTGCCGCGCATTTTCTTGATGGCGTCGTCGATCGACAAGCCTTTGACGGGAACATTGTCGATGCGGGTGATCAGGTCCCCGGCCTTGATGCCGGCCCGGTAGGCGGGAGAGTCTTCGATCGGCGAGACGATTTTCACGTAGCCGTCTTCGGCCGCGACTTCGATGCCGACGCCGACGAATTTACCCTGCACGCTTTCGCGCATCTCGCGATACGCCTTCTGGTCGAGGTAGACCGAATGCGGGTCGAGCGAGGCGACCATGCCGCCGATGGCTTCCGATAAAAGCTTCTTGTCCTCGACCGGCACCACGTAATCGCTTTTGATGAGGCCGAAGACATCGGCCAGCTGGCGCAGTTCGTCCAGCGGCAACGGACTTGGCTCGCCCTTCTGCGCCCAGGCCGAGACCTGCACCGTCAGCGCCACGCCGGCCACGACACCCAGGCCGACCAGGCCCATGCTTTTCACTTTGTTGCCCATCGCTGCCCCTAGAATTTAACCCAGCTTGCCGGGTCGAAGGCTTTACCGAGATGCCTGAGCTCAAAGTATAGCCCCGATTCTTCGTTACCGCCGGTATTGCCCGCGCTCGCAATCGGCTCGCCGGCGCGCACCGCATCGCCCAGGCGTTTCAATAGCGTCTGGTTGTTGGCGTAGATCGATAAATAGTCGCCGCCGTGGTCGACGATGATCAAATTCCCGAAGCCGCGCATCCAGCCCGAGTGCACCACGCGGCCGACCGCCACCGAGCGCACTTCCGTCCCTTCCGGCGCCTTGATGAACATCCCTTTCCAGCTCGGGCCATCGCCGCCGCGCTTGGCGCCGAAGCGCGCCGCGATGGTGCCGCTGACCGGTGACGTCAACCGTCCGCGCAGAGAGGCGAAGGCGCCGGCGGGCGCCGCGGGCGCGAGCGAAATATCGGGCGTACGCTCTTCGTGTTTCGGCTGCTCCGCCACCTTCGGCTCATCAGGCTCCGGCGGCAATGGTTTTGGTGCCGGCTTGCCCGCTTTCGCCGCTTCGCGCGCCAACCGCTCGCGCTCGGCTTTTGCGGCGGCACGGGCCAGCGCGCGCGCTTTCGCGGCCGCTTCCGCTTCCAGCTTCGCCTTGGCGCGGGCGGCAGCGAGCGCTTCTTGCCGCTTGCGTTCGGCCTCGGCCTGTTCGCGGATCAGCTTGGTCAGCTGGTCGACTAGGCCGCTCATGCGCTGCTCGTCGCGCTGCAGGCTGTCGGCCTGTTTTCTCTGCACCACCAGTTTGCTCGACAGTTCGCCGAGCAGGGCGGCGCGGCGCGCCTTTTCCTTTTCCAGCACGGCTTTCTGGTCGCGCTGTTCCTCGGCGATCTCTTCGAGTTCGACCTTGGCGTTCTCGACCTTCTCCTTGTTCGCCTCGACTTGCGCCAGGTTCGCGTTCAGGGCGGTCAGCAGTTTTGCCTGCGCCTGCGAGACATAGGCCATCATCTGCAAATCGCGGTTGATGCGGTTCGGGTTGTCTCCCGACAGCAGCAGCTTGATTCTGTCCTCATTGCCGGCCACATAGTGCTCGCGCAGCAGGGCCGACAGTTGTTTTTTCTGGCCAGCGATCGTTTGCGCCAGGCGTTCCTGTTCGCCCGCGAGGTCTTGCAGGCGGACATTGGTCTCGACCGTTTCCTGGTGCAGGTCGCGCAGGGCGCGGTTCGCGTTCGAGATCGCCTCTTCCGACTCGGCCAGCGTGTCGGCGGCATCGTCCTTTTCGCTCTCGGTACGGCTGATCTCTTTCTTGAGCGCCGTCAGCTTTTGCTGGATCCCGGCGCGCTGCGCCTCGGCAGCCGCCTTCTGGCGGCTGCGTTCGGTAGGCTTGGCGGCCGCGGCGGTACCCGCCGCGGACAGGGCCAGCAGGCCGCACAGCAGGGTGCCGACGGCCAACTTCTTGATAGGAAAACGCAAGACTTACTTCGCCTTCCCTTGGTTCGCCACCGCTGCGGTCGCCGCGGCGATCGCTTCCTGGTCGCCCAGGTAGTAATGGCGGATCGGCTTCAGGTTTTCGTCCAGTTCATATACCAGCGGCTGGCCGTTCGGGATGTTGAGGCCGACGATGTCGGCATCGCTGATCCCGTCCAGCATCTTGATCAGGGCGCGCAGGCTGTTGCCGTGGGCCGAAATCAGGATCTGCTTGCCGGCGCGGATGGCCGGGGCAATCTCTTCGTCCCAGGCCGGCATCACGCGCGCTACGGTGTCTTTTAAACATTCGGTGAGGGGAATCTGCTCCTTCGGCAGGCCGGCGTAGCGCGGGTCGTTGAACGATGCGCGGTCGTCGCCTTCCTCGAGGGCGGGCGGCGGCGTGTCGTAGCTGCGGCGCCAGACCAGCACCTGCGCGTCGCCGTATTTGGCAGCCGTTTCTGCCTTGTCCAGGCCCTGCAGGGCGCCATAGTGGCGCTCGTTCAGGCGCCAGTCGTTCTTGATCGGCAGGTACATTTGATCCATCTCGTCGAGCGCCAGCCACAGCGTGCGGATCGCGCGTTTCAGGACCGAGGTGTAGGCCAGGTCGAAATGAAAACCGGCTTCGCGCAGCACGCGGCCGGCGGCCTTCGCTTCGTTGATGCCCTTGTCGGTCAGGTCGACGTCGACCCAGCCGGTAAAGCGGTTGGCCAGGTTCCAGGTGGATTCGCCATGGCGCATGAATACGATTTTGTACATAAGATCTTCTTTGCTATCTATTGAAAAAACGTGCAAAGGCGCCCGCTGCGGCTGATCGAGCCCCTAAAAATATTCCTGTCCGGCTTCTATTTTATAATGGCCGGATTGCGTTCAACCATTGGAAGCCTTGTGAAATTCATCCTCGATAATATCTTCATCGTCGCTATTGCCGTCGTTTCCGGTGGCGCGCTGCTGTGGCCAGCCCTGGCGCCGAAGGGCCGCCGCGCGACCGCGCTGCAGGTTACCCAGCTGATCAACCGCGGCAAGACCACGATTCTGGACGTGCGCGGCGCCGACGAATTTGCGGCGGGCCACGTGCGCGACGCGAAAAACATTCCGCTGGCAGACTTGGGCAATCGCATCGGCGAGCTGGAAAAGTCGAAAAGCCGCACCCTGGTCGTCGTCTGCCAGACCGGCGCCCGTTCGGACAAGGCGGTCCGCCAGTTGAAGGCGGCCGGCTTCGAAGACGCGCTCAGCCTGGAAGGCGGCATGACGGCCTGGACGGCAGCCGGCCTGCCGACCACCAAGTAAATCAAGACAGGAAGGAAATCATCATGAGTGCCCACGTTGTCCTCTATCACACCGCCAGCTGCCCCTACTGCGTCCGCGCCGAGCGCCTGCTCGAAGCCAAGGGCGTGACCGAAATCGAGCGCATCCGTGTCGACCTCGACCCGGAACAGCGCCAGATCATGATGCAAAAGACCGGCCGCCGCACGGTGCCGCAGATCTACGTGGGCGAGACCCACGTCGGCGGCTTCGACGATTTGTATGCGCTGGATCAGGCCGGGCGTCTCGATCCGCTGCTCAAGGGGGAGTAAGGTAAGGCCGTGGGTGCGGGTTGATCGGGCGCCGCACCCTGGGCACAGGTGCCCAGGCTACAAATCGGGGCGGGGCGAAAAAGGCGCCCCGCGGGAGTATTTTATCCAAATTGATTTTGATACAATTGCCGTTGCGTTTGACTCCAAGCCCATCGGGGGCGGCGCTTTGCCGTCCCTTTTACTTCACAACGAAAGCGTTCCATGTCTGACGAAAACCTGCAACCAGTCTTCCAAATCCAACGCGTCTATCTGAAAGACATGTCGCTGGAACAACCGAACTCCCCGGCAATCTTCCTCGAGCAGGAAGCCCCGACCATCGAGGTCTCGCTGGACGTTGGCGCTGAAGCGATCGCCGAAGGCATCTACGAGTCGACCGTGACCATCACCGTGACCGCCAAGGTCAAGGACAAGGTCGCTTTCCTGGTCGAAGGCAAGCAAGGCGGCATCTTCGAGGCACGCAACATCCCTGCCGACCAGATGGATCCGCTGCTGGGCATCGGCTGCCCGAACATCGTGTACCCGTACCTGCGCGCGAACATCGCCGACGTGATCACCCGTGCCGGCTTCCCGCCAGTGCACCTGGCCGAGATCAACTTCGAAGTGTTCTACCAGCAGCGCCGCCAGGCGATGGCTGAAGCCGCTGCAGCCGCACCGGCAAACTAAGTTGTACTTTGCCTGCCCCGTTCGGCATGCGCTGGATGGGTCGGCATACCGTGACGGGCATCCCTGCCGCGCCTTTTATATCCATGAAAAGCGCGGGGTGGATGCCCTTCCTGCCATATTGGCGTCTGGTTTTACCGAACCCGGGCCCTGCCATGACCATTTCCCGATCCTTCTCCACCGTGCTGCTGATGCTGGCATGCGCGCAGGCCTGCGCCGCCGATTTCCGCTCGGTCGGCGCCGCCTCCGTCGTGCTGTATGACGCGCCCTCTGCGAAAAGCGGCAAGCGCTACGTCGCGCCGCAAGGCATGCCGGTCGAGATCGTTGCGCGCTACGGCGACTGGGTCAAGGTGCGCGACGTCGATGGCGAATTCGCCTGGACCGAATCGAGGGGACTGTCCGCGCGCCGCAACGTCGTCGTGAAGGTGCCGTTTGCCAAAGTACGCGCCGCGCCCGACGACAACGCCGCCGTCCTGATGACGGCCGACAAGGGCGTCCTGCTCGAGCTAGTCGACCCGCAAGCGAACGACTGGGTCCGCGTGCGCCACCAGGACGGCATCGCCGGCTTCGTGCGCGCGTTTGAGATCTGGGGCACCTGAATTCAACCATGCAAGAAACCAAGAAAATGAACAAGATCACCGTTCTCGGCGCGGGCGCCTGGGGCACCGCCGTCGCCATCGCCGTCGCTGCACGCCACGACGTGCTGCTCTGGGGCCGCAACGCCGAACAGATGGCCGCAACCGCCGCCGCGCGCGAGAACACGACCTATTTGCCGGGTCAGCCGCTGCCCGACAGCCTGCGCGTCACCGCCGATTTCGAGCAAGCCTTGTCTCACGTGCTCGACGCCGGGCCGGACGCGCTCCTGATCGCGGCCTGCCCGGTCGCCGGCCTGCGTCCGCTGCTCGAGCAACTCAAAGGGAGAAAGATCCCGAACGTGGTCTGGCTCTGCAAAGGTTTTGAATACGGCACCGGTTTATTGCCGCACCAGGTGGTGCGCGAAGTGCTGGGCGAGTCGGTGCCGGGCGCGGCCTTGTCGGGCCCGTCGTTCGCGCAGGAAGTGGCGCGTGGCCTGCCCTGTGCGCTGGCGGTGGCCTCGACCTCGAAACAATTGCGCGACAGCGTAGTTGCCACGGTCCACGGCGGCAACCTGCGCGTGTATGCCTGCGATGACGTCATTGGCGTGGAAGTGGGCGGTGCCGTCAAAAATGTGTTGGCGATCGCGACCGGCACCGCCGACGGCCTCGGCCTCGGCCTGAATGCGCGCGCGGCCTTGATCACGCGCGGACTGGCCGAGATCACCCGCCTCGGCATGGCCCTGGGCGGCCAACCCGGCACCTTCATGGGACTGACGGGGATGGGAGATTTGATCCTGACCTGCACCGGGGACCTGTCGCGCAACCGCCGTGTCGGCCTGGCGCTGGCGCAGGGCAAACCTTTGGCGACGATCGTGGCCGAACTCGGTCACGTGGCCGAAGGCGTGCCGTGTTCGAAAGCGGTGCGCGATCTGGCGGCCAAACTCGGGGTCGACATGCCGATCACGAATGCGGTGGCGGCAGTCCTGTTCGACGGCTATGACGCGGCGGAGATGGCGAAGCAGTTGCTGGCGCGCGATCCGAGGAATGAATTGATTTGATTGCGCCGGGCAGGCTGCGCGAGCCTGCCCGGAACAATGCGCACTGCGTGCTTATTTGTCCTGACCTGCGCCGGCGCCGGTATGCGTCGGCCCGCCCGTGCGCACCGGCCCCAACAGAATCGTCATCAGGACCACGGCATCCTCGTTGGCACGGATGCCATGCGGTTCGCCACCAATCAGGTACAGCATTTCGTTCGGGCGCAGCACCACGCTGTTGCCGTGCGCATCGACCACGACTTCTCCTTCCAGGCACAACAGGGTGACTTCTCCCTCAACCCGGTGTTCCGGCATCGGCTTGTCCTTCGGGACGATCAGCCGGATCAGTTCCATGTGTTCGGTCTTCGCCAGCGCGATCGACGTGAAATTGGCGATGTCGTCTTCGCCGCGTTGCAAGGCGATCCGTTCGCCCGATGCTGCGTGTTGCAAGGCCATGTCGCCTCCTTATTCGTTCTCTTCGTTTGTGTGCGGCACCCCGCGCAGCCAGGTGACCAGCGCAAAGGCATCCTCGAATCCGCGCGCCAGCCGCGGCACCAGCTCGTCCGGATCGTTCACCTTGAGCGGCAGTTCCGTCCACACGAAAAAGCTTTTCAGCTTGATGTGTTCGATATGCGGGTGCGCCGGATCGAACCCTTTAGGCGGACGCTGCAGTTTATCTTCGTCGAGCAGGTCGCCATAGGTCGCGCGCAGGTGTTTATTCTTTAACATTTTCGCGAAACCTGGCGCATCGTTGACCACGTGTTCGCGGATCGCTTTCAGACGCGCCGCGGGCGGCAGGTATTCGCCGGCGCCGAGACCCAGGGTGCCGTTGCCGTCAATTTGAAAATAATAGGTCGACCCGCCGCCTTCGCTCGGACGCCGTTTGTTGTTCGGCGTGATGCCTGCCGAAAAGCGGGTTTTATAGGGGGTCTTGTCGTTCGAAAAGCGGATGTCGCGGTTGATGCGGAACATCGCCTTCTTTGGATCGACGCCGGCGATCTGGCGGTCGAATGTCGTCAGCTCGCGGATCAGTTCGGTAACGACGGCCAAAAACTCTTCGCGCAGGATGTCGTAGCGCGGTTTGTTCATGATGAACCAGGGACGGGTGTTGTTTTCGCTTAGCTCGCTAAGAAATTGCGTCAAGTCACGCAGGTGCATGGATGGTCCAGAGAATGGGGTTACGGTGAAGGGCGCGGGCGCTTGCCGACGGTCACGTTGACGGTCGACTCGCGGTTCTCGCGCATGAGTTTCAAGCTTGCCTTGGCGCCGGGCGCGAGTTGGGCAATGAGATTGAGCATGTCGCCGGTATTCTTGACGATTTTTCCTTCGACGGCGAGCAGGATGTCGCCCGGGCGCACGCCGGCGCGGTCGGCCGGGCCGTTGCGCACGACGCCGGCGATGATGGCGCCGCTGCTGCGCCCGAGGCCGAAACTGTCGGCCAGTTCCGGGGTGATGTCCTGCGATTCGATGCCGATCCAGCCGCGCACCACCTGCCCGTGCTTGATGATCGATTCGAGCACCGTGCGCGCCGTCGAGACGGGAATGGCAAAGCCGATGCCGATCGAGCCGCCGGTCTGCGAATAGATCGCCGAATTGATGCCGAGCAGGTTGCCGTGGATGTCGACCAGGGCGCCTCCTGAATTCCCAAAATTGATCGCGGCGTCGGTCTGGATAAAATTCTCGAAGTGGTTGATGTGCAGGTTATTGCGCCCCACGGCCGAGATGATGCCCATGGTGACGGTCTGGCCGACGCCGAACGGATTGCCGATCGCCAGCACCACATCGCCCACCCGCGCCTCGTCCGGCTGGCCGAGCACCATCACCGGCAGGTTGCGCTCGCCGATACGGATCACGGCCAGGTCCGTCTCCGGATCGGTGCCGACGACGCGCGCGGCCGCTTTACGGCCGTCGGCCAGGCCCACTTCGATCTGGTCGGCGCCTTCCACCACGTGGAAGTTGGTCAAAATATAGCCTTCTGCGCTGACGATCACGCCCGAACCCAGGCTCGACATCTGCTCCTCGGGCGGCATGCGGTCCCCAAAAAAGCGCCGGAAGAATGGATCTTTCAGGATCGGATGCGCTTCGCGCGAGGCTTTGCTGGTGAGGATGTTGACCACCGCCGGCATCGCGCGCCCGGCCGCGTCGCGGTAGCTGGCGGTGGGCGGGCCGGACTGCGCCTGCAGCACGGGCACATCGCGCGCGCCGGCGCCGACCGGCACCTGCACCGGCATGCGTCCGAGCCAGTCGGGGCGCAGGGCCGCCACCACGAAATACAGGGCGAGTGCGACCGTCACCACCTGGGCAAACAGCAGCCACAGCCGGCGCGAGGCCGAGACCGGGCGGATGGTGACGATGTCGTCTTTCACGGTTTACGGTAGGGGTGGGCGGCGCAGGGAATCGCGGATTTCGCGCAGCAGCAGGACGTCTTCCGGCGTCGCCGGCGCGGCAGCTGCCTCGATCGGCACGAGCCGCTCGCGCATGCGGTTCATCAGGCGCACCATCTGGAAAATGATGAAGGCGAGAATAATAAAATTCAGCAGGATCGTCAGGAAGTTACCGTAGGCGATCACCGCACCGGCTTTTTTCGCTTCCGCCAGCGCCAGGCCTGTTGCCTGGTTGTTCAGGGGTATATAGTAATTTGCGAAATCAAGGCCGCCGAAGATTTTGCCGATGGGCGGCATGATGACGTCCTGCACCAGGGAGTCGACGATGCGCCCAAAGGCGCCGCCGATGATCACACCGACCGCCAGGTCGACGACATTGCCACGCATTGCGAATTGCCTGAACTCACTCATCATCGACATCGTTGCTCTCCCAGGTTGTTATGGAAATCCCAAGATCAATCATACCGCAAGGCTCCGTGCGCGTACGCGCGGTGAATATTCATGCCGCTTCACTCCGGGCCAGGGCAGCCGGAAACCCCTGCTTCGAGGCCATGAAAGGGACAGACATTTCGTCCTCCTTGCACACGCAATATTTTTTCTCCAATAAAGATTGCCATTCACATATAATTTTGTGTTGCTGCAAGCTCTTAATTGATTCTCAAGATTCGTAATTTCACGGAGTGGGGTTGGTATGAGTAATGAAAAGCAGGTCGATTCAGGCCGGCGCGGCTTGCTCGTCGCGACATGTGCGGCGGGTGGCGTCGTCGGTGTTGCTACGGCAGGTGCACTGGTCAGCACATTCCAGCCGTCCGAGCGGGCCAAGGCTGCCGGCGCTCCGGTCGAAGTGGACATCTCGGACGTCAAGCCCGGGGAAATGAAGGTCGTCGAGTGGCGCGGCAAGCCGGTGTGGATCTTGCGCCGTACGCCGGAAATGCTCGCCAGCCTGCAGCAGAACGACGCGCTCGTCGCCGATCCCAAATCCGAAAAAACCTTCCAGCTCGATATGCCGGAGTACGCGAAGAACGAATTCCGCGCCCGCCCCGAACATAAAGAGGTCCTGGTCACCGTCGGCATTTGCTCGCACCTGGGCTGCTCACCCTCTTCGCGCTTCTCGCCCGGCCCGCAGCCGAACCTGCCGGACGACTGGCATGGCGGCTTCCTCTGCCCTTGCCACGGCTCGACCTTCGACCTGTCGGCACGCGTATTCAAGAACAAGCCGGCCCCGACGAACATGGACATCCCGCCGTACATGTACCTGTCCGACAACAAGATCGTGATCGGCAAAGACGAGAAAGGCGAGGCATAACATGGGCGCCGCATTCAAGGAAACCAAGCTGCCGGCCGACGCGCCGGCCGGCCACAAGGCCCTGGCCTGGGTCGACGACCGCTTCCCGCTGTCGAAACTCTGGAACGACCAGTGGGGCAAGTACTACGCCCCGAAAAATTTCAATATCTGGTACCTGTTCGGCTCGCTCGCGATGCTGATTCTGGTGCTGCAGATCGTCACCGGCATCTTCCTGACGATGCATTACAAACCGGACGCGAGTCTCGCCTTCGGTTCGGTCGAATACATCATGCGCGAAGTGCCCTGGGGCTGGCTGGTGCGCTACATGCATTCGACCGGCGCCTCGGCCTTCTTCATCGTCGTCTACCTGCATATGACCCGTGGCCTGCTCTACGGTTCCTACCGCAAGCCGCGCGAATTGATCTGGATCTTCGGTTTCGCGATCTTCCTGTGCCTGATGGCCGAAGCCTTCTTCGGCTACCTGCTGCCATGGGGGCAGATGTCGTACTGGGGTGCACAGGTGATCGTCAACCTGTTCGGCGCGATCCCCATCATCGGCCCCGACCTGTCGCTCTGGATCCGCGGCGACTATGTCGTCTCCGACGCCACCCTGAACCGCTTCTTCGCCTTCCACGTCATCGCCCTGCCGCTGGTGCTGCTGGGCCTGGTCGCGGCACACCTGATCGCGCTGCACGAAGTCGGCTCGAACAACCCGGACGGCATCGAAGTCAAAGACCATATCGGTCCGGACGGCCACCCGCTGGACGCGATTCCGTCGCATCCCTATTATTCGACGAAAGACCTGTTCGGCGTGTCGATGTTCCTGCTGATTTTCTCGGCAGTCGTCTTCTTCGCCCCGGAAATGGGTGGTTACTTCCTCGAGTACAACAACTTCATTCCGGCCGATTCGATGAAGACGCCGCCGCACATCGCGCCGACCTGGTATTTCACGCCGTTTTATTCGGTGCTGCGCGCAACCACGGCCGATTTTATTTTCGTGCTGATGGCGGCGATTGTCCTGTACGTCGTGTTCATCTGGATCAAGTCGCGCCTGTCGTACAAGGCCAAGATCGCGACCGCCGTGATCGCCTTGATCCTGCTGGTCGGCATGCTGACGCTGGAAGCGAAGTTCTGGGGCGTGGTGCTGTTCGGTTCCTCGGTGGTGATCATCGGCGCGCTGCCGTGGCTGGATCACTCGCCGGTGCGTTCGATCCGCTACCGTCCGAACTGGCACATGTGGCTCTATGTCCTGTTCGGCATGGCCTTCGTGGCGCTCGGCTACCTCGGCACCCAGTTGCCGACGCCGGCCTATACGATGATTTCCCAGGTCTGCACGCTGTTGTACTTCAGCTTCTTCCTCCTGATGCCGTGGTGGAGCGCCGCCGGCCGGTTCAAGCCGGTGCCGACGCGCGTGACCTTCCACCCGCATTGATCGCAGGACTAGCCAAGGACAACCATGAACCTCACGAAGAAACTGATTGCGGTCCTGGCGCTGGTGCCGGGACTGGTATTCGCCAACGAAGGCGGCTTCCCGCTCGACCGCGCACCGGAACGCAGCGACATGGCCTCGCTGCAAAACGGCGCCAAGCTGTTCGTCAACTATTGCCTGAATTGCCATTCGGCCACGTCGATGCGCTACAACCGCCTGCGCGATCTCGGCCTGTCCGACGAGCAGATCAAGAACAATCTGTTGTTCTCTGCCGACAAAGTGGGCGAACTGATGAAGACGGCAATGCGCCCGGAAGACGCCAAGGCCTGGTTCGGTGCGGTGCCGCCGGATTTGTCGGTGATCGCCCGTGCAAAATCGTCGTCGGCAGGCAGCGGCGCCGATTACTTGTACACCTATCTGCGCACTTTCTACAAGGATGATGCCCGCCCTACCGGCTGGAACAACATGGTGGTGCCGAACGTGGCGATGCCGCACGCGATGTGGCAGTTGCAGGGCATACGCACCCCGAAAATGGTCGAGGAGACCGATCCGCACGACGCGCACAAGAAGATCCACAAGTTCGCCGGCTGGGAGCAGGTGGCACCGGGTGCGCTGTCCCAACCCGACTTCGACACCGCGACGGCCGACCTGGTTGCCTACCTCAGCTGGATGGCTGAGCCAGCGCAAGGAACCCGCAAGAAACTTGGTGCTATCGTGCTGATTTTCCTGTCAGTATTTGCTTTCCTGGCCTGGCGTTTGAACGCGTCCTACTGGAAAGATCTGAAGTAATTCGTTTTCATTGCCCGCTTGGCTATAATACGGGCAATTATTTATTCGGGGTGAGTCGCTCGGCGCTCGCCCCTTTGTTTCTTAAGGAACGCCAACCATGATGGTTCTCTACTCTGGCACCACGTGCCCGTTCTCCCAACGCTGCCGCCTCGTCCTGTTCGAAAAAGGCATGGATTTCGAAGTGCGCGACGTCGACCTGTTCAACAAACCGGAAGACATCTCGACGATGAACCCCTACGGCCAGGTCCCGATCCTGGTCGAGCGCGAACTGATCCTGTACGAATCGAACATCATCAACGAGTACATCGACGAGCGCTTCCCGCACCCGCAGCTGATGCCGGCCGACCCGCTGATGCGCGCCCGTGCCCGCCTGATGCTGTTCAACTTCGAGAAGGAACTGTTCGTCCACGTGCACGTGCTGGAAAGCGACCGCAACAAGACGAACGAAAAAGCCCACGACAAGGCACGCGCCGAAATCCGCGACCGCCTGACGACGCTGGCGCCGCTGTTCCTGAAGAACAAGTACATGCTGGGCGACGAGTTCTCGATGCTCGACGTGGCAATTGCTCCGCTGCTCTGGCGCCTGGACCACTACGGCATCGAACTGTCGAAGACGGCCGCGCCGCTGATGAAGTACGCCGAGCGCATCTTCTCGCGTCCGGCCTACATCGAAGCGCTGACGCCGTCGGAAAAGGTGATGCGCCGCTAAGGCAAACGTGGCAAGCACGCCGTCCGCCTGGCGGACGGCGTGCTGTCGTTCGTGCCAGTGTTGCGACGTCGTTTGACAAAGCGCAGTAAGCTGGCACCTCGTGTATGTACGTTTCACACGTGTTTGCTGGCAGTCCCATTGCTGCCGCTGCGCGTGTGCTGCGCTGGCGCCTTCGCCGACCCATAGCCGGCTCACTGTTTATCCCATCTGCACATGCCTGATATTTCCACTAAACCCTATTTGCTGCGCGCCCTGTATGAATGGTGCACCGACAGCGGTTTCACGCCCTATCTTGCAGTCAAGGTCGACGCGGCCACGACGGTTCCGATGGAATACGTCAAAAAGGGCGAGATCATCCTGAACATCAGCTATGGCGCGACCTCCGGGCTGAAGATGGACAACGACGCGATCCAGTTCCGCGCCCGCTTCGCCGGTGTCTCGCGTGAAATCTACGTGCCGGTACAAAACGTGCTGGCGATCTACGCCAACGAAAACGGCCAGGGCATGGCCTTCGACGTCAGCACCACCGCGGCCGAGATGGCGGCAGCCGAGGAAGAGCCGAGCCCGAGCGCGCCGACCCTGTCGGCCGTGCCTGGTGTGACCAGCGAAGCGCCGCCGGCGGAGGTGTCGCATTCGCCCGACGACAACAATGAGCCCCCGAAAAAAGGCGGCCGCCCGACGCTGACCCGGATTAAATAGCGTTATAATTCCTGCCGTACAGATTACGCCGGCTTAGCTCATTTGGTAGAGCAGTTGATTTGTAATCATCAGGTGGCCAGTTCGAAACCGGCAGCCGGCACCAGGATAGTGGTCGATTCGAAGGGTTACATGCTCATTGCGTGTAACCCTTTTTCATTTCTGGAACCTTGTGCTGCCATGCAGGTTCCCAGGCAAACGCGTCCTTATGCGATCTGGATCCGCGCGGCGAAGCGCTGGCGCGGCCATCGTTTGATTGCATCGGCCCGGTCAGAGGTCGGACGGTGTTCCGATCATTATCATCCGTGCCAAAGGCAAGACATCGCCGCCCCCGACGGACGGCGTCGACAGGCTTGAAGAGCCGCTCGGAACCATGACCAAGGTCGGCTGGGTGTTGACGCCAGCCGCCTCCAGAGCGTCGAACGAAAACGACAAAGCGCCACCCACTGACTGCGTTCCGCCCGGACTTGTACCGGCGTTGATGAAGACGGTCACAGATCCCACGAAACTGTTCAGGTCGATGTGAACACGGTTTTTCCCCAGCAAACGAAAGATCTTGAACTTCACCGGCGGCCCCGGACTGAAGACGATCTGACTACCGGCCGGGAGTTGCGGTGGCCCGATACTTACGCCGACCCCGGTGGCAAAGACATTGAACGTTGCGCGTTTCTTGTCGATCGTATCGACGATTTCCAGCGTGGCCGCCAGGATGATGCCCTCGATCCCAAAGTCGACCACCTTCAGTGAGGGCGTGATGGTTTTGGTCACAGTGGCACTCTTCACCAGCTGGACCGTGAACCTGTCCTCAATGACCGAGGTGGGCGGTGGTGGGGGCGGAGGTCCTGGCTGGATATAGGTGACTTGCTGAACGAAGAAGACGGCGCGCCGGTTCTGCTCGAACTGATCTTTTGTGATGGCATTCGGAATCTTCAAACGCTGCGTGCCCATGCCGAACGCCTTCGAGTCCCTGGCAATCTTTTCCGCCAGCGCCTTGCCGCCGATCCTTTCCAGTGCTTCCACCAACAGCCGGAAGCCATTTTCCGCACGCTCTTCGCTGATTTCGTTTTCGAATTGCGTTCGTTGTCCAACAGGAATCGTGCGAGCGATGTCTGCATGGCCCTCGACGCGAAACGCATAAATGGGATCATTCGTGGAATTGCTTCGAACGATCTCCCGCGCCAATTGCTCGATCTCGTCTTTCTGCTTCGGCGAGATGTCCGTGACAAATTCGGAGAAACGCTGTATTTCGAGCGCTTGTCTCACTCTGAAATCGACGGGTTGTGGCAGCCTGCTTGCAACTTGTGCGCGAACAAACGGAATGAAAGCCATGACCGTAGCCTCCTAAGTGACGCGATCAAATTTCTCAAATTAAAGTTAGCGTAACCGCGAACGAGCACCCTGTTCGTCAGATATCCATTGTGGGCGTGTTGATAGCGCCCTTCAAGCGACGCCGTCGGATCGCGGGCCGTGCGAGCGCGCCCGCAATCGTCTATCGGTTCCGATCCGGCATGGCGTCAGGAGGGATCCTCCTTTCACGCACCTGTGCCCCATGCTGGCGCGTGGCGTGGAAAGTGCCCTGTTCGGGTGCAGGCCAGCTGCCTTTTCAGACAACAAAGGGCGTTTTAGCACGGCATGCTTCTTGCTCAAAACTGGTTATGAAGACCGTGCTCTATTCCCGATGAGAACACCGTTGCCTAGCGGTCGCTGGCAGGCGCAGCTGCGCCTCGGTTTCGTGCGCGGTGGCGACGGAACCAAGCTGGGTGAACGCGTTCACTGCGGTCCGCTGCGCGTGCAAAAGCCCTTGTATCCGGAAGGCGCACAGGTCTGCCATGCGATCATTGTCCATCCGCCCGGCGGCATCGTCGGGGGCGACGCGCTTGCCATCGATATCGGCGCCGCCAATGGTGCCCACGCGCTGCTGACAACGCCTGGCGCTGGCAAGTGGTATCGCGCAAACGGCTGTGCGTCGCGCCAGGACATGCGCATCGATGTCGCCGAAAACGCCGCGCTCGAATGGCTGCCCCAGGAAACCCTGTTCTACCGCGAGGCCGAGGTCGAGATGACCCACGACGTGTCGCTCGCTGCGGACGCGCGCTATCTCGGCAGCGAGATCCTGTGTTTCGGCCGCACCGCGTCGGGCGAAGTGTTCACTGAAGGTTCAATACGGCAGACCAGCACCATTCGCCGCGACGGGGAACTGGTGTGGCACGAAGAGGGCCGGATCGATGGCGCCGGGGCTGCGATGCACAGTCGGTTCGGCCTGGACGGCAACACAGTCTGCGCCAGCCTGGTCGCCTGCGGCCTCACGCTCGACGCCGGCCAGCTGCGGCAACTGCGTGAGGAACTCGATCACACCGGCGGGACAACCGGCGTCACCCAGCTGCCGAAGATCGTCGTCGTGCGCCATCTCGGTCGCTCCAGCGAGGCGGCGCGCGCCGTGCTGCTCGCGGCCTGGCGCCGCCTGCGCCCTGCCCTGCTTGGGCGCGAGGCCACCGTGCCGCGTCTGTGGAATACCTGAGGACATCATGGAACTCACCCCACGCGAAAAAGACAAGCTGCTGATTTTTACGGCCGCCCTCCTCGCCGAGCGCCGCAAGGGACGTGGACTGAAACTGAATTATCCGGAAGCGGTCGCCTATATCTCGGCCGCCATCATGGAAGGCGCGCGTGACGGCAAGAGCGTGGCGCAATTGATGAGCGAGGGGACGGCGATCCTGTCGCGCGACGAGGTGATGGAAGGCGTGCCGGAGATGATCCCGGATGTGCAGGTCGAGGCCACCTTCCCCGACGGCAGCAAGCTCGTCACCGTGCACCATCCAATCATCTAGGAGGCGGCATGATTCCAGGCGAGATGCTGATCGAACCGGGCGAACTGGAGCTGAACGCCGGCAGGCCGACCGTGTCGCTCGCGGTGGCGAACAGTGGCGACCGGCCGATCCAGGTCGGCTCGCACTTTCACTTTTATGAGACCAATCCGGCCTTGCAGTTCCAGCGCGCCCTCGCCTACGGCATGCGGCTCGATATCGCCGCCGGCACTGCGGTGCGTTTCGAGCCGGGCCAGGTGCGCACCGTCACCCTCGTTGCGCTGGCCGGCGACCGGATCGTCTTCGGTTTTAATGGTCAAGTCAACGGACCGTTGACGGAGGCGCCATGAGCCGCATCGGGCGCCAGGCCTATGCCGAGATGCTCGGGCCGACTGTCGGCGACCGCCTGCGCCTGGCCGATACGGCGCTGTTCATCGAGATCGAACGCGATCATGCAATCTACGGCGAGGAGGTCAAATTCGGCGGCGGCAAGGTGATCCGCGACGGCATGGGCCAATCCCAGCGCCTACATGCACAGGTGGCCGATACCGTGATCACGAATGCCGTCATCGTCGACCACTGGGGCATCGTGAAAGCCGATATCGGCATCAAGGACGGCATGATCGCGGCGATCGGCAAGGCCGGCAATCCGGACATCCAGCCGGGCGTGACGATCGTCATCGGCGCGGCGACCGAGATCATCGCCGGCGAAGGCATGATCGTCACCGCCGGCGGCGTCGACAGCCATATCCACTTCATTTGCCCGCAGCAGATCGACGAAGCGCTGCACAGCGGGATCACGACCATGCTCGGCGGCGGCACCGGTCCCGCGGTCGGCACGGCGGCCACCACCTGTACGCCCGGGCCCTGGCATATCCACTCGATGCTGATGGCGGCCGAGGCCTTTCCGATGAACCTGGGCTTTTTCGGCAAGGGTAATGCGAGCCAACAGGCGCCATTGGTCGAACAGGTGCAGGCCGGCGTCATCGGCCTCAAACTGCACGAGGACTGGGGCACGACACCGAACGCGATCGACACCTGCCTGAACGTTGCCGATGCCATGGACATCCAGGTCGCCATCCACAGCGACACGCTCAACGAAGCCGGCTTCCTGGAGCATACGCTGGCAGCCTTCAAAGGCCGCACCATCCACACGTTTCACACCGAGGGCGCCGGCGGCGGCCATGCGCCGGACATCATCGCCGCCGTCGGCGAAGCGAACGTACTGCCCTCGTCGACCAATCCGACGCGGCCCTATACGGTCAACACGCTCGACGAACACCTCGACATGCTGATGGTGTGCCACCACCTGGACGCGGCCATCGCCGAGGACATCGCCTTTGCCGAGTCGCGCATCCGGCGCGAGACGATCGCGGCCGAGGACATCCTCCATGATCTCGGTGCGATCTCGATGATGTCGTCCGACTCGCAGGCGATGGGGAGGGTGGGAGAGACCATCCTGCGCACCTGGCAGACCGCGCACAAGATGAAGCTGCAGCGCGGCGCCCTGCCCGGCGACCCGGCACGCCACGACAACGCGCGCGTAAAACGCTATGTCGCCAAGTACACGATCAATCCGGCCATCACGCACGGTATCGCGCACGCGGTCGGCTCGGTCGAACCCGGCAAGATTGCCGACCTGGTGCTGTGGAAGCCGGCCTTCTTCGGCGCGAAGCCGTCGATGGTGATCAAGGGCGGCATGATCGCGGCGGCGCAGATGGGCGACCCGAATGCCTCGATCCCGACGCCGCAGCCGGTGCACGCGCGGCCTATGTTCGGCGCCTTCGGCCGCGCCTTGACGAAATCCTTCACCTTCGTGTCGCAGGCGGCGTTTGACGCCGGCATTGGCGCGCAGCTTGGTCTCGTCAAACCCTTGATGGCGGTGCGCGACACCCGCCGCCTCGGCAAGGCCGACATGGTCCACAACGATGCGACGCCGCACATGCAGGTCGATCCAGAAACCTATGAGGTGCGCGCCGACGGCGTGCTGCTGGCGTGCGAGCCGGCGACCGAGCTGCCGCTGGCGCAGCGTTATTTTCTATTCTGAGAGTGTCACCATGCTGACCCTGCATACCCTGATCGATGGCCCGGCGCCGATTGATGGCGAGTTGGTGCTGCCGTTTCACCTGCGCGAAAAAAGCCGGCTGCGCGCGGCGCTGGCGAGCGGCGAAGAGGTGGCCGTGCTGCGTCCGCGCGGCACAGTGCTGCGCGGAGGGGACCTGCTGCGCGGCGACGATGGCCGTGTCGTGCGCATCGTCGCCGAAGCGGAAAGCCTGTATACGATCGCGCACGCCGACACGACCGGCCTGGTGCGCTGCGCTTTCCACCTCGGGAACCGGCATACGCAGGCGCAAGTGGGCAACGGCTGGCTGCGCATCCGCGCCGATCCGGTGCTGAAGGAGATGCTGATCGGACTCGGGGCGCAGGTGAGCAGCGAGACGGCGCCGTTCGAGCCGGAAGCGGGCGCCTACGGTGGCGGCCACCATCATGGCGAACACGGTACCCACCCGCTGGCGCCGGTACCGCTGCGCCAGAAAATCCACCGGCCGTCGGACCTCGCATGATGGCCGACGCTTCCCTGCTTCGCCTGCTGCAACTGGCCAGTCCTGCGCTGCCGATCGGCGCCTACAGCTATTCGCAAGGACTCGAGAGCGCGATCGATGCCGGCCTGGTGCACAACGCGGCCAGCGCCCGCGACTGGATCGGAGCAGCGCTGACCGAGGTCGTGGGCCGCTTTGACGCGCCGCTGCAGTGGCGCCTGTTATGTGCATTCACCGAGCGCGATGGCGCCGCAGTCTGCGACTGGAGCGAGCGCTGGCTCGCCTCGCGCGACACGTTTGAATTGCGCGCCGAAACCATCCAGATGGGTTATTCGCTGCGCCAGTTGCTGGGTGCCCTGCTCGAGGACCTGCCCGGCGCCGATGCGCGCATGTTGCCCCTGCTCGACGCCGCCGCGCTGTCGCTGCCGGTCGCCTACGCCTGCGCCGCGGCCGCACTCGGCGTGGCGCCGCGCGAGGCTTTGCTCGGTGCCCTGTTTTCCTGGGCCGAGAACCAGGTGCTGGTGTGCGTCAAGACCATCCCCCTGGGCCAGGTCGCCGGACAAAAGATGCTGCTTGCGCTGGCACCCGTCGTCGAGATGGTTGCCGGCGACGCGCAGGCATTGCCCGATCACGCGCTGTCGAACTGGGCGCCGGGATTGTCGCTGCTGTCGATGCGGCATGAAGTGCAATACAGCCGCTTGTACCGCTCATAAGGAGATCGAGATGGAATCCACTAAAACGCCGCTGCGCGTGGGTATCGGCGGCCCGGTCGGTTCGGGCAAGACGGCGCTGTGCGAAATGCTGTGCAAAGCGATGCGCGCGCAGTACGAGATGGCGGTGATCACGAACGACATTTATACGCGCGAGGATATGGAGATCCTGCTGCGTGCCGAAGCGCTGCCGGCCGAGCGCCTGATGGGCGTGGAAACCGGCGGCTGCCCGCACACGGCGATTCGCGAGGATGCCTCGATCAACCTGGAAGCAATCGCGCGCATGAGCGCCGACTTCCCGCAGCTCGATTTGATCCTGATCGAATCGGGTGGGGACAACCTGGCCGCGACCTTC
Organism: Massilia sp. LXY-5; assembly: GCF_059801075.1. Lineage (NCBI taxonomy): Bacteria > Pseudomonadati > Pseudomonadota > Betaproteobacteria > Burkholderiales > Oxalobacteraceae > Massilia > Massilia sp. LXY-5. Next base: position 502,281 of record NZ_JBNNEH010000006.1, on the reverse strand, counting down.
AGCCCGGAGCTGTCGGACCTGACGATCTACGTGATCGACGTGGCCGGCGGAGAAAAGATCCCGCGCAAGGGCGGCCCGGGCATCACGCGCTCGGACCTGCTCGTCATCAATAAAACCGACCTGGCGCCCCATGTGGGCGCGAACCTGGAGGTGATGCGCGTGGACGCTGCACGCATGCGCGGTACGCGTCCCTTCGTGTTCACCAGCCTGCGCCATGGCGCCGGTGTCGACGACATCGTTGCCTTCATCCGCCATCAGGGACTGCTCGATGCCGTTCCCTCTTTTACCTGACCAAGGAGTTGTCATGTCCCCGTTCCTGCGCCGCCTCGCTCCCATCGCCGCAATCCTGGTCGCGATCCTTGCCGCCACCCTCACCGCGGCGCCCGCACAGGCCCATGAGACCGGGATGCCGCACCTGATTCACGCGTACGAAGGATGGATGGCGCTGGCGGTGGTCGTGCTGTCGCTGCTGGGCGCGGGCTTGCTCATCAGGCGGGCACTGCGGCGCTGAGCGGTGGTTCAGCGCTTCATTCCGTCTATCGTGCAGTCTGTCGCACGGCCCGTGCCGTGGCCGGTTCCCGCTCCTATAGTGGCATCATCCACTCGATGACGGAGACAACCATGAACAAACTGCTCGGCACCACCCTGATGGCCTCGGCCCTGACCCTGAGCGCAAGCGCCGCCCTGGCGGACGACCTCGTGCGCGAAGCGCGCAAAGTCGATGCGCGTGTCACGCGCGTAAAACTCGACGGCGTGGTCGACCTCGTCGTGCGCCAGGGCGTCACGCCTTCGCTCGTGATCTCGGGCGAACGCGCCGATGTCGCGCGCGTGACGACCCACCAGCAGGGAGAGACGCTGGAAATCGACACCGAACGCCGCAATCACTACGCCCGTGACCACAATCCGAAATTGCGTGCCGAGCTGGTCGTGCCGAACCTTGCCGAGTTCGTGTCGGAAGGCGTGGGCGCCAGCACGGTCAGCGGCTTCAGCGGCGACAAGATCGTGCTCGCCCTCGATGGCGCCGGGGCCGTCACGCTCGCGGGCAGCTACCGCAAGGTCGATGCCAGCCTGGGCGGCGTCGGCAGCCTGACCATCGACGCGGCGAAGGCCGAGCGGATGGACCTCGCCTTGCGCGGTGCCGGCCGACTCGCCGTCACCGGCCAGACCCGTGCGCTGCGCGCGACCCTCGCCGGGGTCGGCAACCTCGACGCCGAAAAGCTACGCGCCGAAACCGTCGACCTCGATATGAGCGGTCTCGGCGGGGCGACCGTGTATGCCAGCTCGGCGGCGAGCCTGAACCTGAACGGCATGGGCTCGGCCACCGTCTATGGCAAGCCGGCGCAGCGCAATGCGACCACTGGTGGCATGGGCAAGGTCAGCTGGCGTTAAATAAAACCCGCTACTTCAGGACAGTGTTGTTGCGCACTTCCTTCACACCCTTGACCCCACGCGCGAGCTGTACCGCCTTCTGGGCGCTCTCGCGCGATTCGACGAAGCCGCTCAGCTGCACCGTACCTTTGAACGTTTCCACCTTCACTTCAGTGGCTTTCACGGTGGGATCGGCGGCAAAGGCGGCCTTGACCTTGCTAGTGATGAGGGTGTCGTCGATGTACTCGCCCGTGCCTTCGCGCGTACTGGTCGGCGCGCAACCGACCAGCACAAACACCATGAAGGCGGCAAACATCGAGATAAAACGCTGTGCAATATTCATGGCAACGCTCCCGTGAGATGAAGAAGATCTTCCCATTTTCGGGCGGGCGTACCGACAGCGTTTGATACGGAACAAAGGTGCCGGGCTAGCGCGCGCTCAAGGCGCCCTGGTTGGCAGGTCGGCCACCGCCAGAGCCTGCTGGCCTTGCGCGGCCGGGCGCAGCACAAGTTGCCCGCGTGCCAGGTCCTGGCCGAGCACCAGGCGCATGTCGGTCGGCTTGCAATTGTCGACCTGGACGATCTGGACCGGATCGAAGCGGCCGCTGCCGGCGCCGCCCAGGCGCTGCGCCAGCCGTTCGGCCGCGGCGCGGAAGTCCGCAGCGTGCTCGATGCGGCTGTGGCGCACCTGGAAACCTTTTTCGTTGCTCAACCGCGTCACTTGCAGGCCGTCGCCCACGACCTGGCGCGACAGCGAGCGGGCCATCCCGGTGACACCGTTACCGTTGCGGATTTCGAGCAGCACGGGTTCAAGCCGCGCACGGGGCGCCGGCTGCGGTGCCGGCGCAGTCCGTGCCAGCGCCGGCTTGGCCGGCGTTCCCGCTGCCGGCAGGCGCAGCAGTTCGAGGGTGCCGTCGGCGGCCGTGCGCACTTCGGTGACGGCCCAGCCGTTCTCTGGCCGCGCCGGCTGCGCGACCGCCGCTTCGATCGCCGCCACCGCCGTGCCGCCGGCGGTTGCATAGTCGCCCCGGAAATCGTGTTGGCGCAGCGCCTCGGCCTGGCGGAACATCAGGGCCGCGCGTTCGTCCTGGCCGAGGCGGCGCAGGCTTTCGCCAAGCTTGCTCCAGGCGCGATGGTCGAGCGGGTCGAGCACGCAGGCTTTCTCCAGCGCGGTCACGGCGTTTTGCAGGTCGCCGCCCAGCAGGTAGGCGTGGCCGAGGTTGGCGAACAGGTAGGCGCTGTCCGGTCCGCTGCCTGGTGCCAGCTCGTCGGTGAGGGCGCGCCAGATGGGAATGGCCTGCGCGAAGTTGCCCTGGCGCGCAAACGCGGCCGCCAGCGCATTGCGCGCACCCACATGGCGCGGCGTGGCGGCCAGCGCCGTGCGGTAGGCGGCGATGGCTTCCTCATAGCGTCCGGCCAGGTGATGCTGGCGCCCCTGGTCATAGGCGCGCTCGGCGTCGGCAGCCGGCGCGGCGGCCGGTTGGCGCGTGCCATTCGCGCAGGCGAGCAACAGCGCACCGGTGCACAGGACCGAGATCTTCTTGAGTAGGCGGCGGGTCTGCATGAGGGTTCTCCTTGATTCACAATCCGGCGTTGACGGAGCCCAGCGTGCGGCCCAGCTGGATGGCGGCCGGTCCGAGCAGGACCATCAACAGCGTCGGAAAGATGCAGAAGATGAGCGGAAACAGCAGTTTCAGTCCGATCTTGGCGGCGCACTCCTCGGCCAGCAGGCGCCGCTTGTTGCGCAGGTTGTCCGAATACACCCGCAGCGAGTCGCCGACACTGGTGCCGAAGCGCTCGGACTGGATCAGCATGGCGACCAGGGTATCGACGTCGTTGACACCGCTGCGCAGGGCGAAATTACGCAGAGCCCGCTCCTTGCTGAAACCGGCGCGCATTTCCATCAGCACCAGTTGCAGCTCTTGCGCCAATGTCACGCTTTTGATGTGGATTTCGCCTGCGACCTTCACGAATGCCCGTTCCAGGCTGAGTCCGGCCTCGACGCAAACGGTCAGCAGGTCGAGCGCGTCGGGCAGGGTCTCGAAAATCTCGCGCTGGCGGCGCTGCGCGATCTGGCGCAGGGCGACATTCGGCAGGTAGTAGCCGATCGACGCGGTCAGCAGCAGCAGAAACAGGAGTTTCATACCCGACAGCACGATCACGGTAGCGAGGACGAGCACGCCGATCACAGCCGGCCCGAACAGTGACAGCGCCGTTTTGGCGGCGAAGAACAAGGTCGGTGCAAACGGGTTGCGCCAGCCCGCGTTCATGAAACGGGTGCGCAAGGCCGATTGTTCCCATCCCTCGTCCGGAACGGACAGCTTGGTCAGCGGCTGGGTGACCTTGGCGATCCGCTCCACCCAGCCATCGGACTCGAGCTGGGTTGTGTCGGACTTGCCGATGAAACGGCGCAGGCGGGTGCGCAGCGCCACCGGTGCGAACAGGATCATCGCCAGCCATGCCAGTGCGCAGACGATGCCGAAGACGATCAGCAGGAAGGACAATTGTGCGGCGTTCATGGCAACTCCTCAAATGCGAATACGGATGACCTTGCGCAGCCAGACGACGCCGAACAGGATCATGCCGGCCGCGTACCACAGCAGGCGCACGCCGCTCGGGTCGGTCCACAGCATGCTGACGTATTCCGGGTTGAGCAGGGTGAGCGCCAGCATCACGGCAAACGGCAGCAGCCCGAGGATCCAGGCCGACATACGGCCCTCGGCCGACAGCACACGCACCTGCGCCACCAGTTTCAGGCGGCTGCGAATGATGGTGCTGATATTGCCGAGGATCTCGGCCAGGTTGCCGCCCGATTCGCGCTGGATCAGCACTGCGATGATCAGGTAGCGCAGGTCGGTCAGCGGAATCCGTGCGGCCATGTTGTGCAGGGCTTCGCCCATCGGCACGCCATAGTTGATTTCCTCGCGCGCGATGCGGAACTCGCTGCTCAGCGGTTCCGGCAGCTCGTTGCCGACGATTTGCAGCACGTTCGTAAACGAATGCCCGGCACGCAGGGCGCGCGCGATGAAATCGGCGGCATCGGGCAGTTGGTACTCGATGCGGTGCAGGCGCCGTGCCCGCGCGCGGCGTACCAGGAAATACGGTACGCCGAGCGCGGGCAGCACCAGGATGATGCGCGGCGCCAGGGGCAGCGGCCAGTGCGCGCTCACCAGCAGGGCCAGCAGGAAGGCCGCGAGGGAACAGCCGAGGAAGCGGTCGACCGTCAGCGCGCTGCCGGCCTGGAGCAGCAAGGCGTCGAGCCGGTGGAGCGGCGTGATCCGGTGCAGCAGGCGGTCGACGCCGTCATGGGCGCTGAACCGGCGCTGCTTGAGAATCGAGATGCGCTCGCCGGATCGCCCCACCCCGCCGGACATCACCTGCAGCCGGCGCGCGATGCGCTGGGCAGCCTTGCCGTGGGTGTTCGACCACCATAAATAAACGCCCTCGATCAGCAGGATCACGGCGGCGAACAGGAAGACGGTGAAGCTGTAGAAAAGCAGATCCATGGCGCGGCTCCACTGCAGGCATGGCCTGCGGGTTCATTGGAAAATGCGGTCGGGGTCGAAGGTGTTGTCGGGAATGTCGACGCCGTACATCTTGAGGCGGTCGGCAAAGCGCGGCCGCACACCGGTGGCGGAAAACTGCCCGAGCACCTTGCCGTCGCGGTCGACACCGGTCTGCTCGAAATGGAAGATCTCCTGCATCGAGATCATGTCGCCTTCCATGCCCGTGATTTCCTGGAGGCTGACGATCTTGCGGCCGCCGTCGATCAGGCGCGACGCCTGCACCACCACCGTCACCGCCGAGCAGATCTGCTGGCGGATCGCACGCGGCGTCAGGTTCACGCCGGCCATGCCGACCATGTTTTCCAGGCGCGACAAGGCGTCGCGCGGCGTGTTCGAGTGGATCGTCGCCAGCGAGCCTTCATGGCCGGTATTCATCGCCTGCAGCATGTCGAGTGCCTCGGGTCCGCGTACTTCGCCGAGGATGATGCGGTCCGGGCGCATGCGCAGCGCGTTCTTGACCAGCGCGCGCTGCGTGACCTCGCCCTTGCCTTCGATATTCGCCGGCCGCGTCTCCAGGCGCACCACGTGCGGCTGGCGCAGCTGCAGCTCGGCCGCATCCTCGATCGTGACGATGCGCTCGTTGGCGGGAATGAAGCCCGACAGCAGGTTGAGCAGGGTAGTCTTGCCGCTGCCCGTGCCGCCCGAGATCAGAATGTTGATCTTGGCGATACCCAGGCCTTGCAGCACCTTGACCATGGGCGGCGTCACGCTCTTGTACTCGAGCAGGTTCTGCACCGTCAACGGCGTTGCGCCGAAGCGCCGGATCGACAGGATCGGCCCGTCGATCGCCAGCGGCGGGATGATCGCGTTGACGCGCGACCCGTCCGGCAGGCGCGCATCGACCATCGGGCTCGATTCGTCGACGCGGCGGCCCACCCGCGACACGATCTTCTCGATGATCTTCATCAGGTGCGCATTGTCGTGGAAGCTGATGTCGGTCATTTCGAGTTTGCCGCGACGCTCGACGTAGACGCGACTGGCCGTGTTGACGAGGATGTCCGATACCGTCGGGTCGTTCAGCAGCGGCTCGAGCGGGCCGAAGCCGAGCATCTCGTGCTGGATGTCGAGCACGAGGTTGTGGCGCTCGTGCTGGTTGAGGACGATGCGTTCCTCTTCGATGATGCGCTGGATGAGCAGCGCCAGCTCGTGCTTGAACTGCTCGGCGGTCAGGCGCTTGAGGCGCTCCAGGTCGATCCGGTCGAGGATCATCTGGTGCATCGTCTTCTTGAGTTCCTGATAGGCCCCGTTACCGGCTTCGACCGGCAGTACGCCGGTCTTGCGGTCATCGTCGGAGACGGAAAGGCGTTCGCGCAAGGACATGGGCTTCTCCCTGAATACTTAATAATCGGCTTCGCCGCGTCCGAACAGGCGGTCGAGCAAGCCACGGGTTTCCGGGGCGCGCCGTGCGGTGACCAGTTCCACCAGGTCGGCCAGGCTGCGCGCGGCCGCGCTCGTGCGCGACAGTTCGAGGACCGGCACGCCCTGGTTGACCGAATCGGTGACGGCGACGTAATCGTTCGGCACGGTATGCACGACTTCGCAGCCGAGCGCTGCGTGCAGGTCGGGCAGGCGCAGGCGGCCGCCTTTTTCGTAGCGGTTGACGATCAGGCGGATCGTCTCGAGGGGATAGCCGAGCGAGCGGAAGATGTCGAGCAGGCGCCGGGCGTCGCGGATGTCGGGCAGCGCCAGCTGCAGCACCGGATAGATGGTGTCGGTGCTGTCGAGCGCGCGCAGCGAGACGGCGTTGATCTGGCGCCCGACATCGAGCACGATGTAGTCATAGTGCTGGCGCGCCACGCGCAGGATGGCGTCGATGTGTTCCGGCTTGGCCTCTTTCGCCTGCGACGGGTCGTCGGCCGCGGCCAGCACGCCGAAGCCGCGCGTCACGTGCACCAGGCAGGAATCGAGGAAGGGGCCGTCGATGCGGGAGATCTGCTCGCACACGTCGGACAGCGTCATCGTCGGCTTCTGGTCCGACACGTACAAAGCCGCGTCGCCGAACTGGCCGTGCAGGTCGATCAGCAGCACCTTCTTTTCGGCCAGCGTGGCCAAGGCGTAGCCGAAGTTGGTCGAAATAAAAGTCGCCCCGCTGCCGCCCTTGCAGGCGATGAAAGCGAGTACTTTGCCTTCGCGCATCTGGGCGACGCCGGCGGCGGTGGCAATGCGGTCCATCGCCTCGTGGAAGGCACGGTGCACCAGCGGCAGCTGCAGCACTTCGCGCACGCCGGCACGCATCGCGCGAATCAGGAATTCCGGCTGGTGCTGGCTGGTGAGGAGCATGAATTGCGCCTCCGGGTACTGGCGCACCATCCGTTCCAGCAGGTCGGCATCGTCGGGCGCGCCTTCGCCGGCGTCGACGATCACCAGGCCTGGCGCTTCACCCAGCGGCCGGTCAAGCGCTTCGCGCATCGAGACACGGCTGTTGGCCACGTTCAGCGGCGGCACCCGTGCCGCGCCCTGGGAGGCGAGCTCGGCAAACAGCAGGCTGTCGCGGCTGATCAAAAGGGCTTTCATGACGATCCTCGTGGAGGCACTCGGGCTGGAAACAGTGGAGGGACGATGGCGCGCCGCTCGACTTACTTCCCGCTGCCGAGTGTATTGAGCAGCGGTGCGCTGGCCGCGCTGTCGGGTTGAACAAAGGATTGCTGGTAGCGCTGGTGCGCCGCGCGCGCGGCCGGCCCGTCGATGCCAATTGCAGGGTTGGCGTTGGCCGCGCCGCGCGGGTCGATCGTCTGCGCCGCGAGATTGGCGCGTACCGACGTGCCGAAGCCTTTTTCGAAACGGGGTGCGGTCGAGCAGCCCTGCAGCAGCAGCAGCGCCACGATTGATGCGGTTATCCTGGTGATCATTGCCGCCTCCTATTTGAGTTCGAATCCGTCGACGCTCTGGCCCGTACGCGCGACGGGCTCGGGCAGCTTGGCCGCGCTTTCCAACCGGCCGCCGAGCATCAGGGCGGCGCGCGACGGTGCGTCCACACCATCGGTCGGCAGTTTGTAGCCGGTCGCCGTCAGCGGCTTGACCAGGCGCGCCGTGATCACGAAGACCAGTTCGGTGCGGTCCTGCTGGAAGTCGGTACTGCGAAACAGGGCGCCGAGTACGGGGACCTCGCCCAGCACCGGCAACCCCTTCAGGCCCGTCACCAGGTTGTTCTTGATCAGGCCGCCGATGGCGAAGCTCTGGCCGTCGTACAGCTGCACCGTGGTGCTGGCGCGGCGCGTGGTGACGACCGGCAGGATCGCGCTACCGGAAAGACCGGTGGCGCTGATGCCGATGCCTTCGCGCGACAACTCCGACACTTCGGGCGCGACACGCAGGTTGATGCGGCCACCGCCGAGCACTGTCGGCGTGAAACGCAGGCCGACGCCGAATTCCTTTTCTTCCAGCGTGATGCGGTTGTTGTCCTGCGCCACCGGGATATAGAATTTGCCGCCTGCGAGGAAACTGCCTTCCTGGCCGCTGATGGCCATGACGTTCGGCTCGGCCAACACACGTACCAGGCTATCCTGCGTCTGGGCGGCTGCACCGAAGCCGTTGCCGTTCGGACGCTGGGCAGCCAGTCCTCCTTTCATGGTACCGCTCAGGAAATTCGCTCCCAGCACAGCGGCCCAGTTGCCGGATCCGAAACTCCAGTTGACCCCGCCTTCAAGGCGTTCGAGCAGGCTTTTCGATACCTCGGCCACCTTCACTTCGAGCTGCACCTGCTGCGGCGCAGCCACACTCAGTAGATTGACGAGGCGCGGGCCGCCCGTATTGCCATTGGCTGCGCCCGCGCCGTTCGGTGCCAGATCCTTCGGCACGGCGCCCAGTGGGCGCAGCGGACGGTGCACGTAGGCAGTGGCCAGGTCAGCGGCGCGCGCCACTGCCGACGCATCGGAGACGGTCCCGGTCAGCACCAGCGAATCGGCGGCGGCCAGCACGCGGATCTCCTTCTCCTCGGGCATGACGGCAGCCAGCGTCGCCTGCAGCGCGCTCGGATCCATCGATACCGTGATATCGAGCACGCTGCACAAGCCGCTGCGGCCCTGCACGATCATGTTCGTGGTGCCGACATCGACGCCGGCGATATACATCGTGTCCGCCGACACCAGCATCGCCTGCACGACTTCCGGGTTGCCGACGCTGCGGTTCTGGACCGCTTCCGGCAGGCGCATCAGCGTCGATTTACCCATCTGCAGCGCCACCTGGGCCGGGCGTGCCGCCTCGCCGCTGCAGCGCGGCCCCGCCCCGCTGCCGGCGGCGGGCGCGGCCTCGGCCTGGGGAATGGGGCGCGCAGCGTGCGCGGCGCCGGCCAGTGCCAATGCCGCGCCGCCGACAGCGCAGCGGCGCAACAGGGAAAGCAAGCCGGCGCGCGGGTGAAGCGGGTAGCCGGACGGTTGTGAACTGGTGTTCATGATTTCACCTGACACGGTAAGGGGATCAGAGGCACTCTTGCGAGGAATGCAGGCCGTTGATGACGGTGACGCAATTGCGCCGGACCAGGGGCGTGGCGACGCGGTAGACGACGGCCTTCTCGGGACGGCGCGGCGCGACTGCCGGCTTGGGCGACGCTGGTTTTTCAACGGGGGCCGCGAGCGGCAACAAGGTCAGTTTGGTGGCGCCCTCGGTCTGGGCCGATTGCGGATCGACCTGGTTGCGCAGCGCCAGCGAGAGCGTGCCGACACTGCGCGCCAGGTCGAGTTTCTCGGCCTGTTCCGGCGTGACCTCGAGCGTGACGGCATTGACCACGCGTGGCTTGGTCTCATCGCGGTTGACTTCCTGTGCCACCGCCAGCACCAGGATGCGCTCGAGCACGATCTTCGAAATGCTTTGTTCGCGCGCATTCGTCTCGGGGCCCGGATCCTTCGCGGTGCTGACGATGATGTCGACATAATTGCCCGGCAGCGCAAAGCCGGCCACGCCGATGACGTCGTTGACGCGCACGGTGATCGCGCGCTTGCCTTCGGTGATCAGGGCCGACAGGCCGCCGAGCGTGCCGGCCGGCGCCAGTTTCGCTTCGCTGACCGGTTCGCCGCCCAGCACACTGCTTTTCAGTACCCGGCCCGCCAGCTTGGCCGGATCCGTGAAGGCGCCCTTGGGCATGCTGTCGGCGGGCCACTCGGCCAGCTTGAGCATCTCGGGCGTCAGGCGCTGGCCGAGGTTGATGTCGGTGGCGGCGACCACGATATGTCCGGCGCTGGCAGTCGGCTGCAACAGCAACCAGCGCGAAGCGAGGATCACGGCCGTCAGGCCGAACAGGACGGCAATGGCCATCACGACAAGGGCGCGCTTGTTTTTCATGGTTCGATTCCTGCGACGTGGCACGAGGCCGGGGCGCTGCCGCTGGTGCACATGCTGCTCCACGCCTGCTCCAGGGCAGCGATCGTCAGGCGGGGTTCGGTACCGGCAAAGCCGGCGAAATCAAGCACACGGCCGAGCAGCTCGTGTGGATAGCAGGCCAGCAGCGGTATGTTGCCGGCGCGGTGCAGGCGCGTGACCAGGTGATCGATCACGGTCTCGTCGCAGTCCAGTCCGTGTAGCCGGCTGGCACGGCGCAACATGGCGCGATAGGCCGCTTCGGCCAGCGGCCCGAGCTCGATCCGGTAAGCGATGCGGCGCAGGAAAGCGGGATCGAACACGCTGCCCGGCGCCTGGTTGGTGACGAGCACCAGCATTGCGTCGAAGGGCACCGTCTCACCATGTCCGCCCGCGGCGAGGCGTGCCGGGCCGCCGTCGAGCACTCCGAGCCAGGCCGCGAGCAGTTCGCTCGGCGGCGCAGGTGCGAGTCCGAGATCGTCGAGTACGAGGATGCCATTGTTGGCCTGTAGCTGGAGCGGAGCGTGATGCATTCCGCTGTCGGGGTCGGCGTGCAGCGTGAGCATGGACGCATCGAGTTCGGCTCCGACATGCACGAGCGGGCGCTGGCAGATCGCCCAGCGCGCATCGCAGCTGCGCCGTTCTTCCTGCTGGCGTCCCAGCGGCAGCGGTGCCGGATGGCGCAGCGGATCGTGGAACGGGACAATGCGATCCTCGACCAGGAGCGCGTACGGCACCGCCACCGTGCCCGGCAGCAGGCGCGCCAGCTTGCGCGCCAGTGTCGTCTTGCCGGAGCCGGTCGGGCCATGCAGCAAGAGCGGCCGTTGCGCATGCAAGGCCGCACCGAGCAGCTCGCGTTGGGCCCGATCCAGTCCATCGTCAGCCAGCATGGCAGCCAGGGCGGCCGGGGCAGGCCCGCAAGTCGGGGCCGACGGGCGTCCGCCCTGCCGTTCCGGATGGCGCAGCGCCGGCCGCCGCAGGGACTGGCGCTCGACCATCGCGCGATAGGCATCGAGCGTGACCGGTGCCGGCCCGACATAGCCGCACTCGGCCAGGCAGGCGAGCGCGGCACGCTGGCCGATCGGCGTCAGTTGATATTGGACGTCGATGTCGGAATCACCCGACCAGGCCACTTCGACCTGCTGCTCGACCGTCAGGGCCCCCAGCGCTTCACGCAACACACTGATGGACAGGCGAAGCTTTCCGGACAGTAGCGGCAGCGGCGCGCGCCCGGTGGTATGCAAGGTTTTGAGCACCAGGCTCGATACCAGGCGCAGGTCGAGTCCGGTGTCGCTGACCGACCTCGGCTGGCGCGGCAAGATCGCAGCGACATCGAGTTCGCCCGGCGGCATCGTGGACGCGCTCGGCGCCGTGCCGAACGCCCCCGCAGACGCTGCGAAAGACAGCGTTTCACTCATGGTATTTCTCCTTGCATTCGCTAGAGAACATTCCCTAGGAATATGGATTTCATTCTAGCGACCGGTTCTCCCAAGCCATTGAGGCGCAGCAAGGGGTTACCGTCGCGGAAGATGAGGTTGTGCGCATCACCATAAAGTGGCCGTTGAACTTGCGAATCCATCAGGCACGGATTCAACGCTGGTTCGGGCGAGCTCGCTTCTGAAAAAAGCCCTCCGGAGCCGCTCTGGAGGGCAAACCTGCGTGCTTACGTCAACGCCAATTTCAGACTCGTCACAATGTTATTGAATGTGGTTTTGATTTCATCGCCCAGCAACTTGGCGGTCCCGGCCACTGCGACCCCGACCAGGGCAGCAATCAAACCGTACTCAATGGCAGTCACGCCGCTTTCGTCGGCAATGAATGCTTGCACACTGTTAAGCATCGTTTTCATGAAAACTCCCTAGGTTGGTTGATAAAACAGCCCTGCAACAGCAGGAGACTTCCTTGACTCTGCCAACGATGATTTGCCGTTCTCGCTGCAGTATGTCCACTATAAAATATGATGCCGCAAGGAAAGTTGACCATAAGCAAAGTCTTACTTACCTTAGGTAAAATGCCGTTGTGCCAGCAGCCAGAGCGTGGTGACGGCGATTGCGAACCCATAGGGCATCGAACCAACGCTGGGACGCGCCAGCGAGGCTGCCTGTACGCTGGGGCCGATACGCAGCATCGGCAGGAGCAGGCTGCGCAAATTGGCATAGGCATCGGACCAGCGGCGCGTAAAGAGAATCATCAGCAGTGCCATCACCCCGCCCACGCACCAGGTCAGGATGCAGGCCTGTGCGGTGTTCGAGGGCCCGAGGAACAGGCCGACGGTCGCCATCAGCTTGACATCGCCAGCTGCCATGCCCCGTACGACATACAGGGGCAGGAAGAAAGCAAACCCAATGAGAGCGCCACCGAGGGCATGGCCGAGGGCGACGACGGGAGCAGTGTCGGCGAGGTGCAGACCGACCACCGCGCACCAGGCAAGTAACAGAAATAAATTCGGGATTTTGCGTATCGCGAGGTCGGTGATGGCCGCGCTGACAACGAGAATGACCAGCAACAGGTCGAGCCAGGTAGGAATGGGCATGATCGAATTCCCCAAAAAAAAAGCCCTCCGGACCGAGATCCGGAGGGCAAACCTGAGTAATTAGGTAGTGGTACCTTTCAGGGCGTTAATCACGTTGGTGAACGTCGTCTTGATCTCGGTGCCGAGCAGCTTTGCGGTACCCGCCACGGCGACACCGACCAGCGCAGCGATCAGACCATACTCGATGGCAGTGACGCCGTCTTCGTCAGCGATGAAAGCTTGCACAGCGGTAAAGATCGTTTTCATGACAAACTCCATATGGTGGTTTATAAGAACAACCCTGCAACGGCTGGAGAACCTCCGTTGACTCCGCTAACTGCGCTTCGTCGTTTCCGCTGCAGTGAGTTCACTATAAAATATGATGCCTCACGGCAAGTTGACTGTTAGCAAGCTTTCCATAAGGAATTACTTTCTCTTGGAGAACATTGATGCGGATCGAATGGGACTGTCTGTGTCATGGAAACCACCGAATTAGCAGGCCGAATATTGCTCTGATAACAAAAAAGGATTATGCTGTTTCGCTTGCTCTTCGGAAATTTTAGCGGTCGGCGCTGGTCGAAGAGAGGCAGTGGTGGGTTGATTACATTTCTGAGAATGACATGGATTCCCTTCTGAAACACATGGTGGACATGACCGGCCACCGCGACCATGCGATGCTCGACATCTCGGTGGTGGCGGCAGTGCAGGAACTGGCCGCCGCCGCACAGACGCGGGTGTTGTCCATCTCCACGTTCGGTGGGCGCCAGCATGTGCGTGTCCGCGCCAGCATCAGCACCGGCGGTGCCGCCCGCGTCGAGGACCTGCACGACGGCGGCACGCCCGGCGAGCCACTCGAAGCCTATCCTGAACTGGCCGCCTGCCTGGCGCGCCACGACACCAGCACCGAAACATGCGGTCCTGACGGCACCCGTAGCTTGTGGCTGCCGATCTGGTTCGGCGACAAGGCCACCACCTGCATCGAAATCGTGCGCGCAGCGCCCTTCCCTGCCACCACCATCCACATGGTCGCCGGCATCGTCGGCGTCTACCGGAATTTCCAGAATCTGCTCGACTACAGCGAACGCGATTCGCTTACCGGCCTGCTCAATCGCAAAACCTTCGAAGACCAGCTCGCACGCATGCTGCAATGCCCGGCCGAGCCGGAGCCGCCGCTAGCGGGCCAGCCCGAACGGCGCTGCAATCAGGGCGAGAAGACGGGCTGGCTGGCGGTGGTCGACGTCGACCATTTCAAGATGGTGAACGACACCTTCGGCCACCTGTACGGCGACGAAGTGCTGATCCTGATCGCGAATCAGCTGCAGGCATCGTTCCGCGCCCAGGACCGGGTGTTTCGTTTTGGCGGCGAGGAGTTCGTGGTCCTGCTGCGCTCGACGACGCTCGAGAATGCGCGCCGCATCATCGACCGCTTCCGCGGCAATGTCGAAAACTACCAGTTTCCGCAGGTGGGAAAGGTGACGGTGAGCGTCGGCTTCGTCAGCATCAGCCCCTACGATTCGCCGGTGGTGACGCTCGGTCACGCCGACCAGGCGCTGTACTACGCCAAGACCCACGGCCGCAACCAGGTCTGCCATTACAACGAGCTGGTCGAGCGCGGGCTGTTGCAGACGGTGACCTCGAACGAAACCGCCGAATTTTTCTAGGCCTTATTTCAGGCAACCAGCAAGAATTTATTTGGGTCGACGCGCCACTTGTCGGGCGACTCGTGACGCACGATCTTGTCGCCGCCGCCAAAGCCCAGCGCGCGCGACAGGTCGAGCAGCTCCGGACGAATATAGGTCTGGCTCTTGGTGTTGAAGAACACGTTGACCTTGGGCGTGAGCAAGTTGCTCTCGTGCGGCTCGACCACCACGCCCAGGCGCCCCGATTCGAGCATCACCATGGTGCCGACCGGATAAATGCCGACGCAGCGCATGAACTCCTGGGCCAGCGCCGGATTGAAGTGGAATTTGCTCCACTCGTAGATCTTGCGCAGCGCGTCGGCCGCCGACATGCCCTTGTGGTAGCTGCGGTCCGAGGTGATCGCATCGTAGACGTCGACGATCGCCGCCATTTGTGCCAGCTCGGAAATCTCGGATGCGTTTTGCATTTCCGGATAACCGCTGCCATCGTGCCGCTCGTGGTGGTGCAAGGTGATATCGAGCGGGATCGCGCCGATTTCCGGCGTCTGGCGCAGCAGGTCGTAGCCGTCTCGCGGGTGCTTCTTGATGATCGCGAATTCTTCGTCGGTCAGGCGCCCCGGCTTGTTCAGGATACTATCCGGCACCAGCGCCTTGCCGGTATCGTGCAGGAGCCCGCCGATGCCGGCCTGGTAGATCGTTTCCTCGTCCATGCCACGCGAACGGCAGAACGCGACCAGCAGCGTGCACACGCTGACCGAGTGCAGGAAGGTGTAGTCATCCTTGGTCTTGATACGCATCAGGCTGAGCAAGGCGCCGGAATTGCGCAGGATCGATTCGGTGATGTTGGTCACGACCGGCGAGACATTCTCCATCTCGACCGCTTTACCGAGGCGCGCGTCCTGCATCACCGTGCGCACCAGGTTGACCGCCTGGCGACGGATGCCGACCGCGCGCTGCATCTCGTCGCCGAGGCTGGTACGGACCGGTTTCACGGGCTTGCTGGCAATGGCCGTCACTTCCGCTTCAGTCTTCGCCTGCGCTTCGGCCAGTGTCGGGGCCGCCTCGACGTCGACACCTTTCAAACAGTCGATAATGACGTTGCGGATGCCGGCACGGGTGATCTTGCGGATCTCGTCGTCGCTGCTGAGAACGAACCTGGCGCGGACGAACGGGTGTTCCATCCAGCCGCAGTCGAGGTCGTGGATAGCCATGCCCACGCGAAGCTGGGAGGAATCGATTTTTTTAAGCATGCAAGGGTCCGACCGTATGTTAATCTCCGCCAGCACGACGGGCTATACAGTATATCAACTTCGTTTCCCTGAATAAACTTTTTACCACTAAAGTGTTGCAGCTAGGCACAAATTAGTTCTCGATGGAATTAAGACAACTCCGTTATTTCGTTGCCATCGTCGATCACGGGTCCCTGTCGCGCGCTGCGCTGGTGCTGCATGTGGCGCAGCCGGCGCTGACCCAGCAGCTGCGCCAGCTCGAGGAAGAACTCGGCGCCCAGTTGCTGCACCGCTCCGCCCACGGCGTCCTGAGCACCGATGCGGGCAAGGTCTTTTACGAACATGCGCAAGCCATCCTGAAGCAGGTGGCCGACGCGCGCTCGGCCGTCACCCAGTCGACCACCCGCCCCTCGGGCAGCGTCACACTCGGGCTGCCGCACAGCATCTCCGGGGCCTTGGCCTTACCCCTGCTTACGGCCGCGCGCACCACCTACCCGGAAATCACGCTGCAACTGACCGAGGAAATCTCGGGCAACCTGATCGAACAGCTGAAATCGGGGAGATTGAACCTGGCCGTCCTGTTCGACGATGGTCAGCTCGGCGGCTTCGAGGCGACACCCCTGGTCGAGGAAGACCTGATGTATATCTGCCGCACCGATTCCCTGTCAAAGCCGCGCTCGGCATCGATCGCGCTGGCCGCGGCATTGTCCAACACACTGATCCTGCCCGCCCAGCAGCACGGCGTACGCCCCTTGATCGAGGCAGCCGCGGCGGGTGCGGGGCTGGCGCTCACCAAACTGATCGAAATCAACTCGATCGCGATCCTGAAGTCCGCCCTGCTGGCCGACATGGGTGCGACCTTGCTGCCGCTGGCGCCGCTGCGCGCTGAAATCAACAGCGGCTTGCTGGCCGCGACCCCGATCGAGAATCCGCCGATCCGCCGCAGCGTTACCCTGTGCGCCTCGCGCAATATTCCGCTGACGAATGCGGCTGCCGCGATCAGCCGCCTGGTGCGCCAGGTGACCGAAATGCTGTGTGCCAATGGCGGCTGGCCCGGCGCGCGTTTGCGCGAATAACTGCCATCATTTTTTCTTATACCCCTATCCGCAATCCCTATTTCCCCTGTTAGCGGGAAGGCCATACACTCCACGCGCCCGTCGCCCACCGCGACACCACCCTGCCGTCACCCCGCGCCTACCCGGCGTGACCGACGCGGCAGGATCCCTCGCATACCCATGGAGTCCGTCATGCCCGATACCGTCGCGCCACAAGCCGCGCAGGATGCTGTCCCGTCCCGCCTCAATAACTCAGCTTTAACTGCGGTCACCCTCGACGACAAATACACTGCGAAGTCAGGCAACATCTTCCTGTCGGGCATCGAGGCCCTGGTACGCCTGCCGATGATGCAGCGCGAGCGCGACGGCGCGGCCGGCCTGAACACCGCCGGTTTCGTGTCCGGCTACCGCGGTTCGCCGCTGGGCGGCCTCGACGAGACCCTGTGGAAAGCAAAAAACCACCTGGAGGCGAGCCACGTCCAGTTCGTGCCGGGCGTGAACGAAGACCTCGCGGCGACCGCCGTCTGGGGCACGCAAACGGTGGACCTGATCGGCCCGACGAAATACGACGGCGTGTTCGCCATGTGGTACGGCAAGGGCCCCGGCGTGGACCGCTGCGGCGACGTCTTCAAACACATGAACCATGCCGGTACCGCAAAGCATGGCGGCGTGCTGCTCGTCGCCGGCGACGACCACGGCGCCTATTCGTCGACCCTGCCGCACCAGTCGGACCACATCTTCTCGGCCTGCATGATCCCGGTCCTGTACCCCTGCAATGTGCAGGAATACCTGGACCTCGGCGTGCACGGCTGGGCGATGTCGCGCTTCTCGGGCTGCGCCGTGGCTTTCAAAGCGCTGGCCGACACGGTCGAATCGAGCGCCTCGGTCGACGCCAATCCGCACCGCGTGCAGGTCAAACTACCGCAGGATTTCGCGATGCCGGAAGGTGGCCTGAATACGACATTGTCTTCGGTCCCGCTGGGCCAGCAGGCGCGCAACCAGGAAGCGCTGATGCAGGACTATAAGATCTACGCGGCCCTGGCCTATGCGCGCGAAAACAAGCTGAATCACAAGACGATCGACAGCCCGAACGCGAAGCTCGGCATCATCGCCTCGGGCAAATCCTATCTCGACGTTCTGGAAGCGCTGGAAGAACTCGGCATCGATGAGGCGATGGCGGCCAAGGTCGGCCTGCGCCTGTTCAAGGTCGCGATGATCTGGCCGCTGGAACCGGAAGGCGTGCGCGAATTCGCGCAGGGCCTGGACGAAATCCTGGTGGTCGAGGAAAAGCGGCAAGTCGTCGAATACCAGTTAAAGGAACAGCTGTACAACTGGCGCGACGACGTCCGTCCTCACATCATCGGCAAGTTCGACGACAAGGGAGAATGGGTTGCGCCGCGCGGCGACTGGCTGCTGCCGCCGAAGGCCGATTTTTCAGTTGCCCAGGTCGCGCGCGTGATCGCCGGCCGCATCGCACGCCTCGTTACGGACGAGGCCACGCGTGACCTGATCAAGGCCCGTCTCGCCTTCCTCGATGCCAAGGACACCGTGCTGCAAAAGGCGATCACCACGCCCTTCCGCCCAGCCTTTTATTGCTCCGGCTGCCCGCACAACACGTCCACGAAAGTGCCGGACGGCTCCTTCGCATTGGCCGGCATCGGCTGCCACGTGATGGCAACGTCCATCTACCCGGAGATGAACAAGCTGACCACCCACATGGGCGGCGAAGGCGCGCCCTGGATCGGGCAGGCCGCGTTCTCGAAAGTGCCGCACGTGTTCCAGAACCTGGGCGACGGGACGTACTTCCACTCGGGCTATCTCGCCGTGCGCGCCGCCGTGTCGGCCAAGGTGAACATCACTTATAAAATCCTGTACAACGACGCGGTCGCGATGACCGGCGGCCAGCCGGTCGACGGCCAGACCTCGGTGCCGATGATCGCCCAGCAGATGGCGGCCGAGGGCGTCAAACGCATCGCCCTCGTCACCGAAGATTTGTCGCGCTACGCGGACCGCTCTTCGCTGCCGGCGCTGGTGACCCTGCACGACCGCAAGGAGATGGACGACATCCAGCGCGAACTGCGCGAGCTGCCGGGCGTGTCGGTCATCATCTACGACCAGACCTGCGCGGCCGAGAAGCGCCGCCGCCGCAAGAAGGGCGAATTCCCCGACCTGCCCAAGCGCATGGTCATCAACGAAGCCGTCTGCGAAGGCTGCGGCGACTGCGGCATCCAGTCGAACTGCGTCTCGATCCTGCCGAAAGAGACCGATTTCGGCCGCAAGCGCACCATCGACCAGTCGTCCTGCAACAAGGACTATTCGTGCACCAAAGGCTTCTGCCCGAGTTTTGTCACGGTCGAAGGCGGCACGCTCAAGAAGAGCAAGGCAGGTGTGTCGAAAGACGCCGGTGACGACGGCTGGGGTGTACTGCCCGAGCCGATGCTGCCGTCGGTCGAGCATCCGTACAACATCCTGATCAACGGCATCGGCGGCACCGGCGTGATCACCGTCGGCGCGCTGATGGGCATGGCGGCGCACCTGGAAGCCAAGGGTGCTTCGGTGCTGGACATGACCGGCATGAGCCAGAAGAACGGCTCCGTCACCTCGCACGTGAAAATCGCAGCGACGCCGGAGCGCCTGCGCGCCCAGCGCATCGCCACCGGCGAAGCGGACCTCGTGCTCGGCTGCGACATGCTGACCACCGGCGCCGCCGATGCCATCTCGAAAATGCGTCCGGGCCGCACGCTGGCCATCGTCAACCTGCACGAGCAGCCAACCGGCACCTTTGCCCAGAACGCCGACTGGCAGTTCCCGGCCGACGACGTGCGCGGCCTGATCGTGGAAGCGGTCGGCGGCGCGTCCGGCGCCGATTTCGTCGACGCCACCAAATTAGCGACTGCGCTGATGGGCGACTCGATCGCAACGAACCTGTTCCTGATGGGTTACGCCTGGCAGAAAGGGCGCATCCCGCTGACCGAAGCCTCGCTGATGCGGGCGATCGAACTGAATGGTGTCGCCGTGGCCTCGAATAAAAAGAGCTTCCTCTGGGGCCGTCGCGCCGCAGTCGATTTCAAGCGCGTCGAAAAGGTGGCAACGCCGGCCCAGGCCGTGCTGGTGCAGATGCCGCAAAGCCTCGATACGGTCATCAAGAAGCGTGTCGCGTTCCTGACCGGCTACCAGGACGCGGCCTATGCCGGCCTGTATGCCGAGCTGGTGGAGCGCGTGCGCGCGGCCGAAACGGCAGCGGGTCTCGGGAATAAACTGTCGATGGCGGTGGCGAAGTACTACTTCAAGCTGATGGCGTATAAAGACGAATACGAAGTGGCGCGCCTGTACACCGACGGCCGCTTCCTGGAGCAGGTGAAATCGCAGTTCGAAGGCGATTTTAAATTCAAGTTCAATCTGGCGCCGCCGCTGTTCGCGAAGAAGGATGCCAAGGGCCAGCTGGTCAAAAAGGAATTCGGCTCCTGGATGCTGGGCGCGTTCAAAGTGCTGGCTAAACTGAAAGGCCTGCGCGGCGGCGCCTTCGACGTGTTCGGCCACACCGCCGAGCGCAAGATGGAGCGCGCGCTGATTGTCGAGTATCGCCAGATGATCGACATGCTGCTGCCGTCCCTGAACGGCGCCTCGTATGCCACCGCCGTCGAGCTGGCGAACCTGCCGGAACAGATCCGCGGCTTTGGTCACGTGAAGGAAAAGGCGGTCGAAGCTTTCCGTGCCCGCAAGGCGGAGCTGCTCAGCGGCAACATCAAGAAGCGCGCAGCTTAATTTCTGGCGTTGTACCGCGTGGACGCGGGAGTCCACCCTCCGTAGGGTGGGCACTTGTGCCCACGCGGTCTCATCCGTCGATCATCCTGCATCCCAAACTTGACGTTAACGTTAACGTCATATACCGTACAAATCGAACCTGTCCGCGTCCGACTTCCAGAAGGAACCCCATGAACGACATCACCACCGCCGCCAAGCTCGAGCTGCCGGAGCAGCCGAAGCTCGCCAACAAGGTCCGCTTCGTCACCGCCGCGTCGCTGTTCGACGGCCACGATGCCTCGATTAACATCATGCGCCGCATCCTGCAGTCGAACGGCGTCGAAGTCATCCACCTCGGCCACAACCGCTCGGTCGACGACGTCGTCACCGCGGCCCTGGCCGAAGACGTGCAAGGCATCGCCATTTCCAGCTACCAGGGCGGCCACGTCGAATATTTTAAATACATGATCGACCTGCTGCGCCAGCGCGGCGGCGCGCACATTAAAGTCTTCGGCGGCGGCGGCGGCGTGATCGTCCCGTCCGAAATCGAAGAACTGCACGCCTATGGCGTCACCCGCATCTTCAGTCCGGAAGACGGCCAGCGCATGGGTTTAGTCGGCATGATCCGCTCGATGATCGAAGCCTGCGACATCGACCTGACCCCGTACGCGCCGACCGCCCTCGCCCCGCTGCAATCGGGCGACATCGCCGAGCGTCACCGCCCGCTGGCCCAGCTGATCACCGCGCTGGAAAACGGCAAAGTCGACCCGGAACTGCGCAAGCAGATCGTGGAAGCGGCCGACCTCGTGAAAGTCCCGGCGCTCGGCATCACCGGCACCGGCGGCGCGGGCAAATCCTCGCTCACCGACGAACTCATTCGCCGCATCCGCCTCGACCAGAACGACCGCCTGAACATCGCGGTCATTTCGATCGATCCGTCGCGCCGCAAGTCGGGCGGCGCCCTGCTCGGCGACCGGATCCGCATGAACGCGATCAATCCGTGGAACGGCCAATCCCGCGTCTTCATGCGCTCGCTCGCCACGCGTGAAGCCGGCTCCGAGATTTCGCATGCACTGCCGGACGTGATCGCGGCCTGCAAAGTCGCCGGTTTTGATCTCGTGATCGTCGAGACTTCGGGCATCGGCCAGGGCGATGCGGCCATCGTGCCGCACGTCGACGCCTCGATGTACGTGATGACCCCGGAATTCGGCGCCGCCTCGCAGCTGGAAAAAATCGACATGCTCGATTTCGCCGATTTCATTGCGATCAACAAGTTCGACCGCAAGGGCGCCCAGGACGCGCTGCGCGACGTGGCGAAGCAGTACCAGAGAAATCGCGAACTGTGGAGCCAGAGCCCGGACCAGATGCCGGTGTTCGGCACGCAAGCCTCGCGTTTCAATGACGACGGCGTCACCGCCCTCTACCACGGCCTGCTGCCGAAGCTGGCGGAACTGGGCCTGCACATCGAGCCGTCGAAACTGGCCGTCCCATCGCAGAAACACTCGAGCGGCAAGAACGTGATCGTCCCGCCGGCCCGTGCACGCTACCTCGCCGAGATCGCCGACACCGTGCGCGGCTATCACAAGAACACCGCGAAACAGGTGAAACTCGCGCGCGAGCGCCAGCAACTCAGTGAGACCAAGCGCATGCTGGCCGCGGCGAATCGCGAAGTGGTCCTCGACGACCTGATCACCGAGCGTGACAATGCGATGGACGCCGGCGCCAAGAAACTGCTGGCGATGTGGCCCGACATGCAGGCCGCTTACGCCGGCGACGATTACGTCGTCAAAATCCGCGACAAGGAAATCCGCACGACCCTGGTGCAGAAAACCCTGTCCGGCACCAGCATCCGCAAGGTCGCGCTGCCGAAGTTCGAGGACCACGGCGAAGTGCTGCGCTTCCTGATGCTGGAAAACGTGCCGGGCTCCTTCCCGTTCACCGCCGGCGTATTCGCCTTCAAACGCGAAGGAGAGGATCCGACCCGCATGTTCGCCGGCGAAGGCGATGCCTTCCGCACCAATAAACGTTTTAAACTGGTCTCGACCGGCATGGATGCGAAGCGCCTGTCGACCGCCTTCGATTCCGTCACCCTCTACGGCGCCGACCCGGCCCTGCGTCCGGACATCTACGGCAAAGTCGGCAACTCGGGCGTCTCGATCGCCACCCTGGACGACATGAAGGTGCTGTACGACGGCTTTGATTTGTGCAGCCCGAGCACGTCCGTCTCGATGACGATCAACGGCCCGGCGCCGACCATCCTGGCGATGTTCATGAACACCGCGATCGACCAGCAGATCGACAAATTCGTGGCCGACAACCATCGCCAGCCGACCGCCGACGAAGCGGCCAAAATCAAGGAATGGGTGCTCGCCAACGTGCGCGGCACGGTGCAGGCCGACATCCTGAAGGAAGACCAGGGCCAGAATACCTGCATCTTCTCGACCGAGTTTTCCTTGAAAGTCATGGGCGACATCCAGGAGTATTTCGTCCACCACCAGGTCCGCAATTTTTATTCGGTGTCGATCTCGGGCTACCACATCGCCGAAGCGGGCGCGAACCCGATCTCGCAGCTGGCGTTTACGCTGTCGAACGGTTTTACGTTTGTCGAAGCCTACCTGGCGCGCGGCATGCACATCGACGATTTCGCGCCCAACCTGTCGTTCTTCTTCTCGAACGGCATGGATCCGGAATACACGGTGCTGGGCCGCGTCGCACGCCGCATCTGGGCCGTCGCCATGCGCGACAAATACGGCGCCAACGACCGTTCGCAGAAGCTGAAATACCACATCCAGACCTCGGGCCGCTCGCTGCACGCGCAGGAAATCGATTTCAACGACATCCGTACCACGCTGCAGGCGCTGATCGCGATCTACGACAATTGCAACTCGCTGCACACCAATGCGTATGACGAAGCGATCACCACGCCGACCGACGAATCCGTGCGGCGCGCACTGGCGATCCAGCTGATCATCAACCGCGAATGGGGCCTGGCCAAGAACGAGAACCCGAACCAGGGCTCGTTCATCATGGACGAACTGACCGACATGGTCGAAGAAGCCGTGCTGCAGGAATTCGAGCGCATCGCCGAGCGCGGCGGCGTGCTGGGCGCGATGGAAACCGGCTACCAGCGCGGCAAGATCCAGGAAGAGTCGATGCTGTACGAGCACAAGAAGCACGACGGCTCGCTGCCCATCATCGGCGTCAACACCTTCCGCAACCCGAAAGGCGCGGAAGCCCCGGCCACGATCGAACTGGCCCGTTCGACCGACGATGAAAAGCAGTCGCAGCTGACGCGCCTGGAAGCCTTCCATCAGCAGCACGCAGCCGAGGCACCAGCGGCCCTGGCCGCGCTGCAGCAGGCCGCGATCGACAACGAGAATGTGTTCGAAAAACTGATGGACGCCGTGCGCGTCTGCTCGCTGGGCCAGATCACGACGGCCCTGTTCGAGGTGGGTGGGCAGTACCGCCGCAATATGTAAGCAGGATCCTCGGCTGGCGCCGTTCGTGTGCCAGCCGGCGCATTCCCCGTTCGCGGGACGCGCCCTCGTCCTCACGTCTCCATCCTGAAACGCAGCATCCCGGTGCACCGCTTGTGAATTTTCGATAGATTCCTCAAGGAAAAAAAGCGTATCATCCTGCAAAGTTCTGCAGTGAAACTGCTGCCACAGTCAAAGGGGAATCTATGTTTTGGGTAATCTTAATCGGCGTAGCCGTGGTGATGGTGCTCGCCGCCATGGGTAAATCCACGATGCGGAAGAGCGCGAAGGAAGCTTACGACAACAGCCTTGCCAAGTTGACGGCGGATCCGACCAATGCCGGGCTGCGCATGACCACGTTGAACCTGGGACGGACCTATGCCAACCTCACGCGCGACCAGAAAGGCGTGACCGTTTTCGACGAAGTCGCGCTGATGAACGACATCAATGCCGCTTGCGGGTCGGCGTCCCTGGCCACGCCTACCGAAAGGACACCGCAGCGTGCGGCAAGCGGCGGCCCCTCCCTGCAGGAGCGCCTGAAGCAACTGGAGGAACTCAAGCGCCAGGGGCTCGTCAGCGACGCCGAATACGGCTCGAAGCGGAGCCAGCTGCTGGCCGAGATCTGATCGGAACCGCGAGGGCCGCGCCCGCGGCCGGCGCGCTCAATCCCTCCGCAACGCCTCCGCGGCGTCCGGAGGGATTTGTTTTTTGACTGCCCGCGCCGGCGCGGCGATGCTGCGGTACATGAGGCGCTGAATGCCCGGCAGCTTCAAGCCGAGCGCAAACACGAGGTCGCGCCACAGGCCCGTACTGTCGGCCTGGAAGCAGGGTGTGAGCGCCTTGCTCAGCATCTGGTAGTTGCGCACGGCGCACAGCCGCGCCTTCGAATAGGCTGCCGCGCCGGCGACCGCACCGTGCAGGCGGACGGCGTTCGCCAGCGCAAGCGCATCCTGCACCGCCAGCGTGCTGCCCAGGCCAAGCTGGGGACTCATCGAATGCGCGGCGTCGCCGATCACGCAGACGGGACCGCCCGCCAACCGCCGGGCGCGCGCATGGCGGTAGGTGGCGAGCGCGAACTGGTCATGGCGTTCGATCTGATCGATGACGGGCGCCGCCTGCGGCCAGAGGGCGCGCAATTCGTCCTTCCACTCCTCGATCGGACGCGCCTGCCACGCGGCATAGTCGGCGCACGGTAAACTCCAGAACATTGACAGGCGCAACTTGCCGTCCACGCGCGCCGTCGGCATCAGGCCGAACATCTTGCGCGTGGTCTCGTAGCGCTGCTCGAGCAGGGCCTGCCCGTCCCAGTCGGCGACATCGAACATCGCCCACAATGCCCCCCCATTGATAGACCGTGGAGGCCACCGACAGCCCGACCTGCGCCGGCAAGGTGGATGCCGCGCCATCGGCCATCACGACCAGGTCGAAGCCGGCAGCGCATGGGGCATGCACGGTCGCCCGCTCGCCCTCGACCGTGACCATCTCGACCGGACAGCCATAGCGGATACGCACCCCCAGCGCCAGCGCGGCCTCGAGCAGCACCTGCGCCAGCGCCGCCCGGCTCACGCCGCGCGCTTCGTGTTCGTCATAAGTGATGTCGACCAGGGTCCAGTTGCGGTGGCAGGTGCCGAGCAGGCGCGTCACCGGCACGCTGGCCGCGTGGAAGGCGGCGCCGACACCCAGCGCATCGAGGGCGGCGACGCCTTGCGGCTGGATCAGCAGGCCCGCGCCGAAAGGACTGAGGGATGGGTGCTTCTCGAAGACCGTCACCGGGTGCCCGAGACGGGCCAGGGCAATGGCGCTCGCCAGGCCGGCCGTGCCGGCGCCGACGATTCCAATACTGAGACGATTGCTATTTGGCATCATCATGCCATTCTAGACGAGGTCGGCGCCCCCGGGTCGGTGGCGCCGCACAACCCCTGTCAGGCCGGCTGCGCCACGGCTTCCCCGCTGCGCTCCACCTGGCGGCGGAAGAAGAACAGCGTAATCAACACCAGCGTAATCGGCACCAGCGTCAGATAAAACGCGAAGTGGCCGCTGAAATTGCCGAACACGTAGCCGGTAATGAACGAGCCCGTGGTGCCGCCCAGCGCCGAAAAAATCACCAATAAACCGGTCATGGCCGAATGCTGGTTCTTCGGCAGGGAACTGAGCATGACCGAATTGATGCCCGGGTAGATCGGCGCCATGAACAGGCCGATCAGCGGGAACAGGAAGGTCGCCAGCGGCGCGTTCTCCCACGTCACATTCGCGTCGATGGCGAGTTCGCGCGTCAGCGGCAGGGCCAGCAGCACCATCGCCGCCATGCCGATCACGCAGCCGTTCATTACCGTGTACCAGTGCACCTTGCGCATCACGACGCCGGCCGACAGGCGCCCGATCGCGAGGCAGGCCGCGAAGATGCTGGCCACCTGCACGCTCATCGCCGCCGGCAGTTTCAGGATTTCGTTGTTAAACGTCGGCAGCCAGGTGCCGACGCTCTGCTCGATCAGCACGTACAGGAAAGCGGTGAGCACGAACACGCACACCAGGGGTTTCGTAAACAGCTTGAACATCGCCGTGAAATCTTCCCAGCGGCTGCGCCCGGCCGGCAGCTGGGCCTCGCTCTCGTCGAAGCGCGTGGTGAGCAGCAGGACGAACGTGAACGCGCACAGGCCGCCCAGCACCCAGTACACCTGCAGCCAGCTCTGCGATTTCGGATTGGCCGAATCAATGAAATGGGCGAACACCCAGTAGGCGCTCAAGACGCCGACCATGAACACGCCCTCCAGCGTATTCATGATGCTGGCGTGGTGGCGCCGGTCGGTGGCGATCAGCCCCAGCGTCGAATACACCGACACCTTGACTAGTGCAAACGCCACGCCCACGCACAGGAACAGCAGCTTGGCCGTCGCAAAACTCGGCAACAGCGGCATCGCCACGCAGGCCGCGGTGACGATGGCCAGCGCGACCAGCATCGCATTCTTGTAGCCCAGGCGCGGCAAAAACGACGCGACCAGAAAGGACACCGCGGCGATCGGCAGGTCCTTGAAAGCCTCCAGGATGCTGGCGCCGGATTTGCTCACGTCGTAGTTGTTGATGACCTGCAGGATCACCGTGCCCACGCTGTTGAGCAGGATCGCGAACACGAAGTAAATCAGGAACAAGGCCAATAAAATGCGCTGGTTTTTCACGCTGTCTCCGTTTTTTTAGTGTGATGCGCGTGTCAGTAGTCGTTCAGGCGGAATTCGCTCAGGCTCGGGATCACCCGATCGGCCTGGGTCAGCACGGCGGGACTGCCGACTCCCAGCGCGAACATGCCCGCCGACTTGATCGAGGCGACCCCCGCCACCGCGTCTTCCACACCCAGGCAGTCCCCGGGCGCCACGCCCAGTGCCGCGGCGGCATTCAGGAAAATCTCCGGATGCGGCTTGCTGTTGGCGATGCGAGCGGCGTCGACCACGTAATCGAAGCGGTCGCGGATGCCGAGGCGATCGAGCACCGTGAACGCGTTCTTGCTGACCGAGGCCAGGCCGATTTTCAGGCCGGCAGCGCGCACCGCAGCGAGGGCGTCAATCGCGCCCGGCAGCAGGTCCGCCGCGCTCATGGTCGCGATCAGTTCCACGTACTGATTGTTCTTGCGCTCGGCCAGCGCCAGTTTTTCCTCCATCGTGTACGTCTTCGGCGAACCCGCGAGAATCAGGTTCAGGGACCCCATGCGGTCCACGCCTTTTAAATTTTCATTGAACGCGTGATCGAAATGCACGCCTTCCGATTCGGCCAGCGCCTTCCAGGCCAGGTAGTGGTAATGGGCGGTGTCGGTGATGACGCCGTCGAGATCGAAAATGACTGCCTTGAAGTGACTCATGCCTGTGGCTCCATCGGGATGCGGGCGTTCGGCGCCGCGCGGGTGAGTTGCACCTCTTGTCCGAGGTGGCTGAAGTCCAGCGTATCGCCCGCCAGCAGCGAGTACTCGACCGCGCCGGCATCGACGCGCACCTGCAGCTGGGCGCCGCGCAACTGGATCTTGAACTGGTAGTGCTGCCACTGCTTCGGCAGAGTCGGGGCGAAGCGCAGCGCGCCATCGGAGACGCGCATGCCGGCGAAACCATAGGCCACGCCCATCCAGGTGCCGGCCATTGCCGCCGTGTGCACCCCGTAATGGGTATTGCCGTGGGTGTCGTCCAGGTCAAGGCGCGCCGTCTCCATGAAGTAGTCGTAGGCCTTGTCGTGGTAGCCGACCTCGGAGGCGATGATGCTGAAGATGCAGGACGAGAGAGAAGAATCGTGGGTCGTGACGGCTTCGTAGTAATCGAAGTCGCGCCGCTTGTCTTCCAGCGTGAACTCGTTCGACAGCAGCATCAGCGCCAGCACCACGTCGGCCTGCTTGCAGACCTGGTGGCGGTAGATCACCATCGGGTGATAGTTCAGCAGCAGCGGGTAGTTCTCTTTCGGCGTGTTCGCGAAGTCCCACACTTTTTTCGACAGGAAGCTGTCGTCCTGCTCGTGGATGCCGAGCTTGCCGTCATAGGGAAGGTGCATGCGCGCGGCGGCGTCGCGCCAGACGGCGATTTCGTCGTCCGTCACGCCGGTCGCGGTGGCGACGCGCGCGAAGTCGTGCGCGCGCTCGCTTGCCAGCTGGTCGGCCATGTCGGCGGCGAAGCGCAGGTGCATGCGCGCCATCGCGTTGGTGTAGTAATTGTTGTTCACCAGCGCCGTGTATTCGTCGGGCCCGGTCACTTCGTTGATGCAGAAGCGCCCTTCGCGGTCATCGCTGCCGATGCCGATCCAGATGCGCGCCGTCTCCAGCACGATCTCGAGGCCCGCCTGCGCCATGTAATCGAGGTCGCCGGTCGCTTCGTAATACGATTTGATGGAATACGCGATGTCGGCGTTGATGTGGTACTGCGCGGTCCCGGCCGGGAAGTATGCCGAGCACTCGCCGCCGGCGATGGTGCGCCACGGGTACAGCGCTCCCTTCGCATGCGCCATCTGGCGCGCGCGCTCGCGTGCCTGCTCCAGGCCGGCGTAGCGATATTCAAGTAACTTGCGCGCGATCTCCGGCTTCGAATACAGGAAGAACGGGAAGATGTAGATTTCGGTGTCCCAGAAATAGTGGCCCTCATATCCCTCTCCGGTCACGCCTTTCGCCGCGATGTTGGTGCGGCCGTCGCGTCCCACCGATTGCAGCAGGTGGTATTCATTGAAGCGAATACCCTGCTGGAGCGCGTCGTCGCCGGCAATCTCGACGTCGGCACTGGCCCAGAAGTCGGCCAGGAAGGCCGCCTGCGAGGCGCACAGCGCTTCGAAGCCGGCTGCCTGGGCGGCCGCGAGCGTCTCACGGGCACGAGCCAGCAATTCTCCTTCCGGATAGTCGCGCGAGGAGTGGTAGCTGCCGTATTTCGTCAGGCGCAGGGTTTGTCCCTCGACGGCGTCGCAGGCGAAGCTCTGGCCGGCGCGCTGGCCTTCCTGCCAGGCGCTCGCCGCGATACCCTCGACGACGGTCTGGATCGCGCTCACCAAACTGAAACCGCTGTTGTGGGTGCGCTGCACGAGGGCCGAGAAGGCATCAACCTGTTCGACCGAGACCGTTTTCAGGGCCGGGCCCGACACCGCCGAGCCGACGCGCGGATCGTCGCCCGCTTCCTGGTTTTTCACGGCGCCATCGAGGAAGGATTTAATCATGACCGTGCCCGAGAAATTCAGCGGCGTCAGTTCGACCTCGATCGCGAACAGGTGCTTATTTGCGAACGACACCACGCGCCGACTGCGCAGCGCGATGCGCTTGCCGTTCGGTGCGGTCCATTCGAGCGAGCGCACCAGCACGCCGCTGCGCAAGTCGAGCACACGCTCGTAGCGCCCGAGGGTGCCGGTCAATGGATTAAAACGTGCGCCGTCGATCTCGATCTCGACGCCCTTCGCGTTCGGCACGTTGAGCATGAACTGGTTTGTCTTGGCCAGCGCAAAGGCCGCCTCCGGATAGACAATCGGCTCGGACTCGTAAAAGCCGTTCAGGTAGGTGCCGTCGAGCGAGGTGCCGGCCGGGCCGGTATAGCCCTCTTCGCCGGTACCGCGCAGGCCGATGTAGCCGTTACCGAGCGCGAACAGGGTCTCGCGCAGGAAGTGGGTACTGGTATCGAAACCGGTCTCGCGGATGCTCCACGGATCGAGCGGAAGGGTCATGGTTGGGCTGTCGGATGGCTGCACGGCGAGTCCTCAAAACGGAGTACGGTGGATCGAAGTCGAAACAAAACAGGCGTCCGCTCGGGCGGACACCGGGGTAAAGGGTTGAAGCGGATAAAACTCAGGTCTGGCGCACGATCAGCCTGGTCGGAAGCGTCTCGGAGGCGACCGGCTCGTCGTTCAGCAGCGCCAGCATCTTGCGTCCAAGTAAAACGCCGCCATCGCGCAAATCCTGGTGCACGCTGGTCAGCGGCGGCACGAAACTGGCCGCGCCCGGCGTATCGTCGTAGCCGATCACCGACACCTCGTCGGGCACGCGCAGACCGTGTTCGGCCAGCGCCCGGATCGCGCCCATCGCCAGCAAATCGCTGGCCGCGAACACGCCGTCGACGGCGTGCTCTCCCTTCTTCTTGAGCAGCGCCGTCATGCTGTCGAAACCGGCCTCGAAGGTGAATGCTTTCGGGCGCACGATATGGACGATGCCGTGGCCGCGCATGGCCTCGATGAAGCCGGCGCAGCGGCTCTGCACTTCGGCGTGGTCTACGTCGCCGAGAAAGACCAGCTTGCGGCGGCGCTGCTCGATGAAGCGCGCCGCGGCGCTGGCGCCGCCGGCGTGGTTGTCGCTGCCGACCACCACATATGAGTCGGACGCTTCCGGTGCACCCCAGACGATCAGCGGCAGGCCGACCTTTTGCAAGACCTTGACCGCTTCGCCATGCGAACCCTGTCCCAGCAGGATCATGCCGTCGGCGCCGCGCACCGGCGCGCTGTCGAGCAGTTGGCGTGACGTTAATACAACGGTGTAGCCGGCCGCTGTCAGTTCTTCGGTAATTCCGCCGAGCAGGGCCAGCGGATACGGATCCGACATCGGCCGCCCTTTAATGGGCGTCATTTCCACCACCACGGCCACCGAATTGCTGCGGCCCATGCGCAGGTTGCGGGCGCTGATGTTCAGGCGGTAGCCCTGCTCTTCGGCGATGCGGCGCACTTTATCGCGCGTCTTCTCGGTCACGAGCGGGCTGTTGCGCAGCGCGCGCGACACGGTGATCGTGGACACGCCGGCCAGCGCGGCCAGGTCTTCCATCGTCATGCCGGCTTCGCTGCTGCGCTTGATATTTTTGTTGGTCGCCATGGGCTACTTGGGTGAAGGAAACAACTCTGCGTCAAATTATGACAGATTTAAATGACGGTGGAATCACAAATGACATCGATAACAATTTTATTGACATCGATATCATTCCTTGTTTCAATGACACACATTGACAGGCGTGCACCATTCAAGCCCGCCAATGCACCAAATACGAGCAAGACGACGAAGTAGTACATGCACTGCGACAGTACGCGTTCAACGGCCCGCCAGGGCCCGCATGTCCAGGAGACGGATTTTGAACCATAAAAAAGAGAGCAATTACATGAACCAATCGAAGCAGTTCGTGCTGTCCACGGTCGCACTGGCCGTGCTGACCCTGGTTAGCCAAGCCCAGGCCGCCGGCCAGGCTACGCCTCAAGAAGGCAGCAATGCCGCAGTCACCCAGGAAATCCAGCAAGTCGTCGTCACCGGTACCGCCTCGGCTTCCGGCACCCGCAGGATCGACACCTCCTTCTCCATCACCACCGCCAATGAAGAGCAGCTGAAAGCGGCTTCGCCGAGCAGCACCGCCGACGTGTTGAAACTGGTACCGGGCGTGTACGCAGAAGCGACCGGCGGCCAGTCGGGCGCCAACGTCGAAGTGCGCGGCTTCCCGTCGGGCTCCGACTCGCCCTTCGTCTCGGTCCAGCTGAACGGCAATCCAATCTATCCGGTGCCGGTGCTGTCCTTCTTCGAGGGCACCTCGGCCTTCCGCCTCGACGACACGATCGAGCGCGTGGAAGTGCTGCGCGGCGGCCCGAGCACGATCTATTCGGTCGGCCAGCCTGGCGCGACGATGAACTTCATCCTGAAAAAGGGTGATGACGTGCCTGAGCGCACGATCCGCCTGACCACCGGCACCGGCAACCTGCGCCGCGGCGACGTCTTCGTTGGCGGCAAGCTCGCCGACGGCTGGTACGGCACCGTGGGCGGCTTCTACCGCCAGGGCCACGGCGTGCGCGATCCGCAGTTCAAGGCGGACGACGGTGGCCAGCTGACCGCGACCATCACCCGCAAGCTGGAGGGCGGTGAAGTCACGGCCTACGTGCGCGCCACCAACGAAAAGAACGCGTTTTATACCGGCGTGCCGCTCATTTCGAGCAACAACGGCCGCACCATCAGCGAATTCCCTGGCTTCGATCCGCTCACCGGCACCCTGATGAGCAACGA
Organism: Massilia sp. LXY-5; assembly: GCF_059801075.1. NCBI lineage: Bacteria > Pseudomonadati > Pseudomonadota > Betaproteobacteria > Burkholderiales > Oxalobacteraceae > Massilia > Massilia sp. LXY-5. The sequence goes on along the minus strand of NZ_JBNNEH010000006.1, from coordinate 469,938 downwards.
AATGCGTCACTTCACGATCGACGCCGCGCCCGGCAAAACGCTCGAGCGCGACCTGGCCGACGGCCGCGGCATGAAGGCCGCCGTCTGGGGCGTGGACTACGAGCAGAAGATCAACGGCTGGGACGTTTCCAATAAGGCGAATTATTTCGACGGTGACCTGAACACGATCTCGATGTTCACCGGCGACAACCCGCAGACGGCAGCCGCCTACCTGGCCGCCGCCAACACCAAGTACAACCCGACCGCGGCAAGCAGCTCCGGCAGCATGACCTATGTGAATGGCGGCGGCGCCGTCGATCCGAACCAGCAAGTGGTGCAGGCCGGCCTGTGGTCGGTCGAAAAGCAGCTGCGCTCGTTCACCGATGAACTGCGTGTCAGCCGCGAAGTCTTCCCCGGCCATACGCTCACCGTCGGCGGCTACTACGCGAACTACAAGTCGGACGACGAGTGGTACCTGGGTAACGCCCACCTGATGACGGCCACGCCGAACGCGCGCCTGATCAACGCCAGCCTAACCAACGGCACCATCGTCTCGCAAGGCGGCAAGAGCGGCAACGTCTTCTACGCGCCGGTCGCCAACTACAAGGGCAACAACGTCGCCCTGTTCCTGGCCGACGAATGGAAGATCAGCGACAACCTGCGCGTCGACGCCGGCCTGCGCCGCGAGCGCCAGAGCCTGGAAGGGTCGATCTCGAACCTGTCCGCGGGCGACACCGACAACAATCCGCTGACCGTCTACAATAACGGCACCTCGATCCCGACCGGCAGCTTTACCCGCCTGGAACGCGACGACAGCGCCACCTCCTTCACCGTCGGCGGCCTGTACAAGCTGAACAAGGATGCCAGCGTGTTCGCCCGTGCCAACACCGGCCACACCTTCATCTACTTCGACGACCTGCGCAATGCCGGCACCCAGGCGGCCGTCAACGACCGCAACGGCGTGCCGAACCCGAAGGTGAAGCAGTACGAACTGGGCTTCAAAACGGCGAACTCGCTGTACAGCGCTTACATCAACGCGTTCTACACCGAATTCACCGGCATTTCGTTCCAGCAGATTACGACCGATGCGGTCCTGAACTCGGTCAGCGGGTCGCGCGGCCACGGCGTCGAATTCGAGCTGGCGCTGCGTCCTGTTAAAAACCTGCAGCTGACCCTGACCGGCGATTATCAAAAATCGAAGTACCGCGACAATCCGGCGATCACCGGCAACGAAGTGCAGCGCCAGCCGAACCTGCAGTTCCGCTTCTCGCCGAGCTACCGCATCCCGCTGGGCGACAACGCCGTCAAGTTGTACGGTACCTACACCTATGTTGGCGACCGCTGGGCCGACCAGGCAAACCTGTCCTACCTGCCGTCCTATAAAACGCTCGACATCGGCGCGCTGGCCAGCATTGGCGCGAACTGGGAAGTGCGCGTCGCGGCCACCAACCTCACCAACGAGCTGGGCCTCACCGAAGGCAATTCGCGCCTGACCGGCGCCCAGAGCAGCGGTCCGATCAATGCCCGTCCGATCTTCGGCCGTGCGGTGGAAGCCTCGCTCCTGTATCGCTTTTAATTAAATAACTTTCCCGTCAGACTTTGGGAGCGGCTTGCCGCTCCCTTTTTTTTTGCGCGGCGCCTACAATGGAAGCGTCACCCATCCACGGAGCCCCGCATGCCGATCAAGCCGGAAGAACTTGCCGCCCTGATGCGCGAAGTCGAGCTGGAAGACCCGATCGATTTCGCCGATCTGCCCTTTGCGGAAGACGATTTACGAGCGCTGGTGGCGAACCACCTGTGCGAGATGGCGGCGGCCATGGAAAATTTCAGTACCGAAGACCGCCTGCTGACCCTGCTCGCGGTGTCCGCCAAGCTGGTCCTCGAAAACCTCGTCCTGCACGTCCAGCTGCTGCGCCGCCACGGCTTGCCCGTCAGCGAAAACGTCGAAGCCCTGCTCGGCCGCCTGCGCAAGACCGACGAGGATTGACAGGCAGTTCCAACAAGAAATCGTCTGCCTACAACGCCTGCCCGATTGTGCGGTAATTAATCTGTTCCTTGAGGTATTATTGTTGACTAGGAAACTTGTCGTCCGGCGTTTCCCGGCCGGCATCAGCACGTCAAATTGAGGAAGCCATGTCCCGTAACAAGATCAAATTCACCACCGCTGTCGTCTCCGGTGCGCTCCTGCTTGCCGGCATGAGTGCCTGCAACCGTGACCAGTCGACCGCGAGCCTGCTGGCCGAGGCCAGGCAATACCAACAGAAGGGCGACCAGAAGGCCGCCCTGATCCAGCTGAAAAATGCCGTCGCGAAGAGCCCGGAAGACGCCGAGGCGCGCGTGCAGCTCGGGTCGCTGTACCTGGAAACGGGCGATGCCGTATCGGCCGAGAAGGAATTGCGCAAGGCAGCCAGCCTGGGCCTGGCCCCGGCGCGCAGCCTGCCGCTGCTGGGCCAGGCACTGCTGGCCCAGGGCAAATTCAAGGAAGTGCTGGCCGAGATCAAGCCGGAACTGGCCGCCAAGTCGGCGCCGCTGACGGCCCTGCGCGGCGACGCCCTGCTCGCCACCGGCGAAACCGACGCCGCCAAGGCGGCCTACGATGCGGCACTGGGCATCGACGGCGGCAGCGGCGCCGCGCTCATCGGCCTGGCGCGCCACGCCCTGCTGAAGAACGATACGGCGACGGCGCAGCGCTTCGCGGCCGACGCCATCGCCAAGGACGGCAAGAATCCGGAAGTCTGGATGTTCCAGGGCGGCCTGCTGCGCGGCCTGAACAAGCCCGACGCGGCGCTCTCCGCCTTCGACAAGGTGCTCGCCCTGCGTCCGCAAGACCGCAACGCGAACCTGGAGAAGGCGTATATCCGCATCAACCAGAAGAAGTATGCCGAAGCGCGTACCGAGCTCGAGGCGGCGCACAAGCTCGCACCAGGGAGCCTGCTCGTGACCTACGGCCAGGCCCTGCTCGACTACAGCGAAGGCAAGAACAAGGAAGCGCGCGAATCGCTGCAGCGCATCCTGAAAAGCGCGCCGAACCATATGCCGAGCGTGCTGCTGGCCGCCGCCGTCGAGCTGAACCTGGATTCGCCGCAGTCGGCCCAGATGCACCTGCGCAAATACCTGGAAGTCGAGCCGAACAACGTGTATGCGCGCAAGCTGATGGCGCAGGCCATGTTGAAGAACGCCCAGCCGGCTGACGCCGCCTCCATGCTGGCGCCGGCCTTGAAGGACACGAGCGACCCGCAGCTGCTGGCCCTGGCCGGCGAGTCGTACATGCAGGCGCGCGATTTCGGCAAGGCCATCGCCTACCTCGAAAAAGCGTCCCAGCTTGCTCCCGAGGTCGCTGCGCTGCACACCTCGCTGGGCATGGCGCGCCTGCAGCAGGGCGATGCCGCCAAGGGTATTGCCGAACTGCAACGCGCCGCCGAGCTCGATCCGAAATCGGAGCGCGCACTGACGGCGCTGGTGCAGGCCGAACTCGGCCTGAAGCATTACGACAAGGCCGCCGCCGCCGCCGCCAAGCTCGAGACACTGAAACCGAACGATCCGCAGACCTATAACTTGAAGGCTACTGTGTTGCTCAGCAAGGGCGACATCCCCGCTGCCCGCAGCGCCTTCGAGAAAGCCCTGCAAATCCAGCCGACCTTCTTCCCGGCCGCCACCAACCTGGCCAAGCTCGACATGATGGAGAAGAAGCCGGACGCCGCGCGCAAGCGTTTCGAGGCGATCCTGGAAAAGGACAAGAAGAACTTCGGCGCGATGGGTGCGCTGGCCGAACTGGCGATGCTGCAGAACCGTCCGGAAGAAGCCACGACCTGGCTGGAAAAGGCGCAAGCCGAAAATCCGGATGCGATCGCACCGGTGCTCAGGCTGGGCGGCCACTACCTGGCGACCAAGCAGGAAAAGAAGGCGCTGACGCTGGCCCGTAAATTCCAGGCCGCGCATCCGTCGAATCCCGAGCTGATGGACCTGCTCGGCCAGGCGCAGCTGGCAAACGACGACGGCCAGGGTGCGCTCGACAGCTACAGCAAGCTGGTCAACATCGTGCCGAAATCGGCGCTGGCGCAAATGCGCCTGGCCGAGGCGCAGGGCAAGCTGAAGAACGATGCCGGCGCGGCCGAATCGCTCAAGCGCGCCAGCGCACTGCAGCCGAACCTGCTGCAGGCACGCGTGGCCCAGGTGGAAGTCGCCATGCGCCGCGGCCGTACCGACGAGGCGCTGGGCATGGTGCGCCAGCTGCAGCAGGACGTGCCCGGTTCCCCGGTCGGCTTCCTGATGGAAGGCGACCTGCAGCAGGCGCAGAAGAAGCCGGCGCTGGCCGTGGCGGCCTACGACAAGGCCTTCGCCATCACCAAGTCGAGCGCGGTCCTGCTGCGCAGCGCCCAGGCGCTGCGCCAGATGGGCAAGGAAGACGAAGCGAAGCAGCGCGTCAACGCCTGGGCCAAGGCACATCCGGACGACGTGCAGGTGGCAAACTACCTGGCCGAAGCGCACCTGGCGGCGAAGGAATACAAGCCTGCCGCGGCGCTACTGGAGCAGGTCGTCAAGCGCGCGCCCAACAATGGCGCGGCCCTGAACAACCTGGCCTATGCCTACCAGCAGCAGAAGGATCCGCGCGCGCTGGCCACCGCCGAGCAGGCGTACAAGGTCGCCGGCGACAACGCCTCGGTGATGGACACGCTGGGCTGGATGCTGGTGGAACAGGGGGACACGAAGCGCGGCCTGCCCTTGCTGCAAAAAGCAGCTGCCGGCGCGCCGGCTTTGCCGGAAATTCGCTATCACCTGGCGGTCGGCCTGAGTAAATCGGGCGACAAGGCCGGCGCACGCAAGGAACTCGAAACCCTGCTCGCGCAAAACAAGCCGTTCGCCCAGCTGGAGGAAGCCCGTTCGTTGCTAAAAACCTTATAACGGTCTATATTTCAGCTAAATAAAAAACCAACAGCGCCGCGCTTTTTGCCTGACTGGCAAAGCGCGGCCCCGGGCCAAAATAAAGGCGCCGCCCACCGCGGCGGCGCGCCAAAACCCAAGGTGTCTCACGATGACGAATCCCGACGAAGTCCAGGAACTGGACGAACGAACCCTCGAGTTTCTATCGAACGCTCATGTGTCAGAGGATCGCGATAATATAGCGAACTCAGAATTAGAGGATGTTATCGTGAACCAAGATTCATATGGAATCCGGCTTACCGATACGGCAAAAGGACGCAATTCGGCCAGTATGCTGGTCAACAAGATGTATGCTTGGCGCGGCTATGCTGGCACGCACCAGTTCAGCGACGATCCCAATCGCATCACGCTCACCGCCACGGACAAAGGCGAAGTGGTAGGCACCCTGACGCTCGGTATCGATTCGCCCATCGGCCTGATGGCCGACCAGATCTTCAAGGAAGAACTCGACGCGCACCGCGCGCGCGGGGCCAAGCTCTGTGAATTCACCAAGCTGGCCTTCGATCCGACCGTGCGTTCGAAAACCTCGCTCGCCAATCTGTTCCACCTGGCTGTCATTTACGCCCGCGATATCCACGATTGCACCGATATCGTTATCGAAGTCAATCCGCGTCACCGCCGCTTTTACGAGCATATGCTCGGGTTCAAGCGCGAAGGCGATTTGAAGGACAATCCGCGCGTGAATGCGCCGGCCTATCTGCTGCGTATCGAGCTGGCGTATGTCACCGAGCAGATTCAAAAGCACGGCGGCACCTTCAGCCAATCGGCCACCGAAGCGGCCACCGAACGCTCGTTCTATCCATATTTCTTCTCCCCGCGCGAAGAGCAGGGTATTATCAACCGCCTGCGCCGCATCGACGAACACCAGGCGGCGTAATCTGCCCGCTGGTTGCGGCCTGCCCCATTTTCGGGCAGCGCCATTGGATGCGCCGCCCGGGCGCTTCCTGTTTTTCGCCATCCCGACATTCACGTTGACCGCTTTACCTCTCCCACACATGACATCTCCTTTCCGCTATGAGCAGGCTTTTTCCCGAAATATTGGCTGGGTAACGCGTGAGGAGCAGGCGCAGCTGCGTACCAAACGGGTGGCGATCGCGGGCGGCGGCGGGGTCGGCGGCGTCCATGCACTGACCCTGGCGCGCCTGGGCGTGACCAAATTCCGGATCGCCGACTTCGACACCTTCGACGTGCCCAATTTTAATCGGCAAGTCGGCGCCATGGTCTCGACCCTGAACCAGCCGAAGGTCGAGGTGATCCGTCGCATGCTGCTCGACATCAACCCCGAATGCGAAGTCGAGATGTTCGACCAGGGCATCAACGACGCCAACCTGCACGCCTTCCTCGAAGGCGCCGACATGTACGTCGACGCGCTCGACTTCTTCGCCTTCGATATCCGCCAGAAAACCTTCGCCTTGTGCGCCCGGCTCGGCATCCCCGCCAGCACCGTGGCGCCGCTGGGCATGGGGGCAGCCTTGCTGAACTTCCTGCCGGGCCAGATGACCTTCGAGGAGTATTTCCAGTGGGGAGACTTGCCGGAAACGGACAAGGCCGTCCACTTCGTGGTCGGGCTGGCCCCGGCCGGCCTGCACCGCCCCTACCTGGTGGTGCCGGAAGCGGTGAACTTCGTCGAACGGCGCGGTCCCTCGACCATCATGGCCTGCCAGCTGTGCGCCGGCGTGATGGGCACCGAAGCCCTCAAAATCCTGCTCGGACGGGGACGCGTGCTGGCGGCCCCATGGGGTATCCAGTTCGACGCCTATCGCAACAAGCTGGTGCGTACCTGGCGGCCGGGCGGCAACCGTAATCCCCTGCACCGCCTGATGATCAAGATCGGCAAGAAGCAGCTGGCCAAGGACCTGGCCGCCGCGGGAGCGAGCGCATGAATGCAGACATCAAACCCGGCACGATCGAACAGATCCTCGAACTGGCGCGCTGGGCCCCCAGCGGCGACAACATGCAGACCTGGCGCTTCGAGATCGTCGCGCCCGATCACCTGGCCGTGCACGCCTACGACACGCGCGACCACTGCGTCTACGACCTCGACGGCCACCCGAGCCAGATCGCCTTCGGCACCCTGCTGGAGACGATTGCCATCGCCGCCAGCGGCCACGGCCTGCGTGCCGGGATCGAACGCCGCCCCGGGGGCCGCGAGACCCACCCCATCTTCGACGTGCGGTTCACCAAGGATGCGGCGATCGTGCGCGATCCGCTGATCGACGTGATCAATGTGCGCACCGTGCAGCGCCGGCCGATGAAGACGACGCCGCTGACCGCCGAACACAAGCGCCTGCTGGAAGCCACCGTGGCGCCGGCCTACTCCCTGACCTGGCTCGAGAGCCGGCCGCAGAAATGGCAGGCCGCCAAGCTGATGTTCAATAACGCCCGGCTGCGCCTGACGATGCCGGAAGCCTTCGAGACCCACCGCAGCATCATCGACTGGGACAACCGCACGCACAGCCCGGACAAGGTGCCGGCCGGCGCCCTGGGCGTCGACGCCATGACCCTGGTCCTGATGAAATGGGCGATGGTTAGCTGGCGCCGCATGAAGTCCGTCAACACGCTGATGGGCACCTGGGCGCCGCGCCTGCAGATGGACCTGGCCCCGGGCATGGCCTGCGCCGCCCACTTCGTGCTCAAGGCGAAATCCGCGCCGCAGTCGATCGACGACTACGTCGCCGCCGGCCGCGCGCTGCAGCGCTTCTGGCTGACCATGACGACCCTCGGGCTGTACATGCAGCCGGAAATGACGCCGCTGATCTTCTCGAAGTATGCGCGCGAAGGCACGCGTTTTACGGCGCAGGCGAAACTGACGGATGCGGCCAAGGCCTTGCAGCGCGAGACCGAAGCGCTGATCTTCAACGACGCCCTGTTCCCGGTCTACATGGGACGCCTCGGCTATGGCCCGGCACCGGCGGCGCGCTCGGTTCGCCGCCCCGTTTCCGAACTGATGAAGCGCTGACCAAGCTGGCCCGGCCACAAAAAAAAGCGGCGTCGACCCGAAGGTTGACGCCGCTTTTGCTTTCATTGCCCTAATTGGTCGATCTTGTTCTTGTTATCGCCAGCGCTTGCCCAGCAACTCGCGTTTTACGTAGTTTGCAACGGGAAAGAGCGGGCAAGCCCGCTCTCTCCTTGTACTACCTGACGCTCAGAGGGCTAATTAAGCCTTCTTGGCGCGCTTGCGGCTCACGACGCCAGCGCCCAGCATGGCGATGCCGAACAGGGCCAGCGAACCTGGCTCTGGCACTTCAGCCAGTTTGAACTGACCGTTGTTGCTGACAAAGAAGTTGCCTGGGGTGTTGGCATAAGCCGAACCGTTGCAACCGTTGCCGGTGAAGTTGGCGTACTGGCAAGCGACTTCGTCCACCAGGATGCTGGTCGGGTTAGCGACGGTGTTGGCGTTGGTGAAGGCGAAGGCCATGATCGACTCGGTCGACAGGTCCTGGCCGTTTTCACGGAAGAAGTAGCCCGAATCCAGCGAACCCTGGTCAGCCTTGGCGAACACGGTGACTTGACCGTTGTTGGTTGGCGAACCACTTGCATCGACGCGGCCGCCGCCGCCGGCCAGCACGGTGAACTCGGCGATCATGTTGCCCTGGTTGGCACCGTAGATACCAGCCGACGTGCCGTACTGGTTGGTCGCGTTCTGGTACATGCGGATGGTGCCGCCGCTGAAGCTGAAGGCGCCGCTGAAGTTACCGGTACCGGTCGCTTCGAAGGTTGCCGAGATGTTACCGCCTGGGTAGTTCACCGGGAACAGCTGGCTGTTGCTGTCAGCCTGGACGATGTTGAACACTGCGTGTTCCGAGAACGAGAAGCTGGAGCCACCGGTCGGGTTGATCTGGATGAAGGCGTTGCCGTTCACGTCCAGGTATTCGTTGATTTTTTGACCGCTGGCGTAGCCGCCACCGGTTGGGTTGAAGACCCAGTCGTTCAACACGGTAGCAGCGTTAGCGCCACCAGCGACAGTCATTGCAACAGCTGCGGCGCATGCCAGTTTCTTCAGAAATTTCATAATTTCAATCCTCGCTTAGTTGATAGGTTTGGGCAAACACACTCAACTATTAGCAAGCAGCGTGCCAGCTTGTTAATTCCTTTTATAATCAATCACTTGTGGCTCAACCTTAGAGCGGACTCAACCGCTATGTAAAAAACCCCGACAGCATTTTTTCACAAAAAATTCTTGTAGGAATTATAATACTTTTGAGCACTCAAACTTGATCAGATTTAACATTTCCAGGCGACAAAAAAGCTTTATGGAAGAGATGGCGTGACAACATCAGCGGCGGCATGCGCAACCAGTTGCCGCGGATATACAACATGGCATCCGCCAGCGGCGTCAGGGCAGCGGCGCAGCTCGGATGCGTCGGACGCAGGGCGCGCGCGAACAATCCGTCCATCAAGGCGAGCAAGGCGCGCCCCGGGCGCCCGCCTGCGGCCGCCTCCACGGTGGCGGCCGGCACGGGCGTGCCGAGCAGCTGTATACAGTAGCGCAACGCATAGAACAGCGGACGGGCCAGTTCGAGTTCCTGCGCACGCGTGGGCAGCGCCGTCCAGAACCCGGGCTCGGTCGCGCCGAAATGGCACAGCAGCCGGTGCAGGTCGAACAGGTCGCGCAGGCCGTGGTCGTACTCGCCCTCGTAGAACAGGTGGGTGGCGCTGTGCAGCACCATGTCGCAGGGCGCGAGCACGGACAGGCCAGGGGCGCTTGGAATGGCGCGCGCAGCGGCGCGCAAGCGGGCCGGGTCGGGGCGCACCGCCGCCGTCTCCGGCAGGATCGCATGGTGGACGTCGATCACAGTCGCGCGGCGCAGGTGCTGCAAGGGCGGCAGTTCGTGCATCCACTCGCGGTAATAGCGCTGGTCGTAGGCGTCGTGATGGTTCGACACCCAGCCGTGCAGCATCAGGCGGCTTTCGACCTCGTCGAGCCTGTCTTTCGGCACCAGGATGTCGATATCGGAAAACAGGCGCCCCGCCGCCGCCGGCAGCCCGGCAGCCACATAAGCCGTTCCCTTGAGCAGGATCAGCGGCAGGCCGGTGTCCTGCAGCGCGCGCCGCACCTGCTGCGTCTCGAAGCGTACCGCCTGGCCGTGGCGCTCCCACGCCCTGCGCTCCCAGCCCAGGCGGCGCTGTACGCGCTCCGGTAAGGCATGCAATATGCCGTGTTCTTCGGCCAGCAGGGCCAGCGTGGCGCCGAGGTCGGCGGAAACCGCCTGGCGCAGCAGCAGTTCCCAGGCCGGCGCGTCGAACGCCGCCATGGTCGGGGGGCTGCGCAGCACCCGGGTCAGCAGGGGCAAGGTATTCATCGGCGTCCGGCGAGCAGGCCTTCGAAGACGGCCATGGCGTCGTCGAGCGCGCCGTAGCTGAAATCGAAGGTGCGGGTGCCGTCGATCAGGCGCGCGGCCGTGTCGAACCCGGCGCCGCCCAGCAGGCTGTAATTGAATGCGTTCTCGGCCAGGCGCAGGTGGGCGCGCGCCTGCGCCACCGGAACCAGTTCGGCCGGCGCGCCCTGCCTCCATTGCGGGAACACGATCCAGGCCGGCGTCGCCGGTTCCAGGGCACGCGCGACGCTCGCGCCGGGTGCGCACATGTGCGCCACGGTGCCTTTGACGGTATCGGCCACCGGGGGCGAGATGTGGGCCTCGGGCGCCCAGGCCCGGATCACGTCGATCGAGGCATTTTTGAGACTGACCGGACGCGGCACCGGGTCGATTTGGCCATCGACCAGGCGCACCAGGGTCAGCTCGTCGGAAAGCAGGCGCCAGCCGCGCGCGACTAGCGCCGCGCCCAGGGTGCTTTTACCGGAACCCGGCGGGGCCGGCAGGATCACGGCCGCGCCCTCCTTCTCGACCACCGCGGCGTGGATCACCAGCCAGGAGTGGGCGTGGCTCGAGACGCACCAGTTCATCGCCCATTCGAACATCGGGTAGAGCTGGGCCAGCGGCAGCGGCTGGAAAGGCTCCATGCCGTCGTAGTGAAAATAGACCTGCGGCTTGATGAAGCGCCGCAGCCCGCGCGGGCGGCGCAGCAGCACGTTGAAATCAGCGGTCGTGTCTTCGTCCAGCACCGGATAGTCGGCGTACATGCGAGAAAGGGCGACGGCCAGCGCCGGCAGCGAACTGCGGATGCAGGCAATGAAGGGGCCGGTCTGCAGGCGCAGGCCGGGACCGCGCAGGCGGGCCGCCAGCGTGTGGCGGTCGAGTGCGCCGACGGTCAGCACGCGAGCGGTTCGACCAGGTGCAGCGCAGCCAGGTCGTCCAGCACATCGTGCAGCATCGCAGCGCCGTCGTGTGCGTCGGCGTCGGGATCGAGCCCGAAGACCGCGGCAAGCTGCACGACCGCCTGGGGAGCCGCCTGCAACTGCGCGAGCAAGGCCAGAGCAAACTCGTCGAGCAGGTGGGTATCGCCCGACAGGTCGTTATACAGCACGCACTCGCCGTCCCAGCAACGGTAGCGCAGGCGCTGGCCGGAGACCAGGCGCCAGGTCGGGGAAGCTGTCATGCGTGCAAAGCGGCGCCGTACTAGCGGAAGGTGCTCACGAGATAGGCAGCGATGTCCGCGCCGCCCCACTGCGCCATGCCGGCGCCGGGAGAGTAATAGCCTTTCGTGACGAACTGGGTCCAGATCTCGATGACCCTGTCCTCTGGTAACACGGTGGGGATACCAGCGTTGCGCGATGCGCGCGCATTCACCAGGGCGGCGACACACTGCATCGCCACATTGTTGCGGTCGATCGCCTTGATGGCCCGCGTCGGATCGATCACCTGCATCATCGTGACGTTGGCCAGTGCGACATAACTGCCGCTACAGATGAAAAAACTACTGAACTTGGCGCTCGAATCCATCCCGGCCGTGGTCTTCCATTCGTTCGGATGGGTTTTCCAGTAGCCGTGGGAACGGTTATAGCTGCATGACATCTGCGGCTTGGCGCTGGCGCCCGGCCTCATCGACATATAGCCGGAAGGCGAGTTGCACATCGTTTTGCTGAACGCGGCCATGCCGGGCTGGCTGTGCAGCGTCAGGATGACACCGGCAGCGCCCGCCCCCGCGCGCGCAAAACGGCGGCGGGCAATCCCCTGCGGATCCAGCAGTGGCTGCGGCACGGCCGGCGTGTCAGCCGAGATCGGGGTAGTTTTATCTTGAGTGTCCATGAGCACGTTTCCTAAGTCTTAGAAAGTATGCCATACACATTTGTTCAACGGCATATATTCCTACATAAGCAAAATACGGACCACAGACCTATAAGTTGACTAATTGCAACATCGAATCAAGCACTTAGCCCGGTAGCCTCGACTTTTACCCAAAACGACAACGGCGCCCCCAGGCGCCGTTGTAAGAAAAGCCGACAGTCAATTAGCTTAGAAGAAGCTTTCCGGGATCACCAGGATGTCGCCCGGGCGCATCGGCATATTCGCCGAAATGTCGCCGTCCTTGATCAGGTCGTCGAGGCGCACATTCAGCTTGCGCTGCTTGCCGTCGACGGTGCGGATGATGCTGGCGCGGTTGCCCGAAGCGAATTCGGTGACGCCGCCGACGGCGATCAGGACATCCATCAGCGACATGTCGCGGCGGTAAGGCAGCGCTTGCGGCTTGGCGGCCTGGCCGATCACGCGGATCTGCTCGCCGTAGTTGCCGACGAAGCCGGTGACGACGACGGTGACGACCGGCTGCTGGATGAACTTGGCCAATGCCTTTTCGATGTCGCGCGCCAGTTCGGTCGAGGTTTTGCCGGCGGCCGGCAGGTCTTCGACCAGCGGGGTCGTGATCTTGCCGTCCGGACGGACCGGCACCGACATCGATACTTCCGGATTGCGCCAGACGATGATGTTGACGGCATCGCCCGGACCGATCAGGTAATCGGCCGGCGCGGCACCTGCCATCTCGGCTGCCGACGGCGCAGCCGGCTTGTTCCAGAACGCACAGCCGGACACGGCCATGGCGCAGGCGGCGGCCAGGGCCAGTTTCATCAGATTCGTCATGATCTTGCTCACGTCATTCCCCTTCACGACAGCAGCAACCGGCAAAGCCAGGCTGTTGTAATAGAAACATAAAATTGTTATTTAGCCATCAAACTGGGCATATTGTATCTTAATCATGCCTTAACGAAAGGCGTGCACGATTGAAATACTTCGTTTTCACTTCTGCCGCAACAACTCCTGCACATACTGGACCGGGACCGCATAGCTGATACCGCTCGGGCTGGTGATGGCGGTTTCCTTCAAGCCCTTGACGAACACCATATTAATCACACCCAGCACGGCGCCGCTCTCGGCATCATAGACCGGACTGCCGCTGTTGCCCGGGTAGGCCGTGCCGTCGAGTTGGAAAATTTTCACAGGATCGCGCTGCAGCTGGGCGATGGCACGGGCATCGAGGCGGCGCGAACTGAGCGACGGCATGACGATCGGCGTGATCGCCGACAGCGTCGCGCGATGGGTCACGTGGTTCAGCCCGAGCACCATGCCGAGCGGGAACCCTGTAAACGCCAGCGCCTGCCCTTCAGCGGCGGCGCGCGAATCGCCCAGCGCCAGCGCCGGCAGCGGCGGACCGTCGACCAGGCGCAGGTGTGCCAGGTCGTGTTCGCGGTCGAGCGCCACCAGGCGCGCCGCGCGAAAACGGACATCCTGGCCGGCGCCGACCACGACACCGAGCTCCTCCATCTTGGAGGCGTCGAGGTTGCTTGGCACCACGTGGGCATTTGTGATAATGCTCATGCCGTCGGCGACGGCAAAACCGGTGCCGGAAAATACGACGGACGGGCTGCGCGTCCTCAGAAAACTGCCGACGCCGACCACGGAAGGTTTCACCGCAGCAATCGTGCGTACGAGGCTGTCGGCACGCGCCGGCGCCAGCGCCAGCAGGGCCGCCAGCGCGGCACACAGGCCCAGCGCACGGCGGCGCGCACGGGCCTTGATCATGTTGCATTCATTATTTCGAATAGGAATCAATCGTGCAGGCCCTTTTGCAAATTAAACATTACAATACAACAGCTTGATGTTACGCATGGGCGGTGTCCGGACTTCACGGTGACGCCCCCTGCTCCCCACCTCATTCTTGATGGTGTGCAACATTTTTCACTGTTGTTGTTTGTCGGTTGGCAATAATAACGCCGATGAGAGGGCGCGACAGTGAATTTCGGCATTGCAGTCAGGAATTTGTGTTGTATCGGGTACTAAGACTGAACCTTTATTAGCGCGATTTTCCGGGACGCAATTGCAATTGCACAAACTACAAGCGATGATGCGTGTTCTTTTGTGATTATTTATGCCCGGCCCCGTGCCGGGCGGACATGGCGAGACTGAGATGGCAGAAATAACAGCCCTTATCCTGAATTTCCTCAAAGCCCTCGGTAAATACCGTTGGCACGCAGTGAGCATCGCCTGGCTGGTCGCCTTGATCGGCTGGGCGATCGTGCTCAAGTTGCCGAACCAGTACGAAACCTCGGCCCGCGTCTACGTCGACACCCAGAGCATCCTGAAACCGCTGCTGCAAGGCATGACGACGCTGCCGAACCTCGACCAGCAGGTGATGTTCATGCGCCAGACGCTGATCAGCCGTCCGAACATCGAAAAGGTCATGCGCGACACCGACCTCGACGTGAAAGCGACGAGCAGCGCCGAGAAGGAGAAAATGATCGACGAGCTGATGACCAAGATCAAGATCGCCGGCACCGAACGCGACGACATCTATACCATCAGTTACACCTCGACCGATGCCAAGCTGGGCAAGGACGTCGTACAGTCGCTGCTGACCATCTTCGTGGAAGGCAGCTTCGGCGGCAAGAAGCAGGACTCCGACAAGGCGGTCCAGTTCATCGACGACCAGATCAAGGGTTACGAAACGAAGCTGGCCGCCGCCGAGAACGCGCTGAAGGAATTCAAGCTCAAGAACATGGGCCTGCTGCCGCGCGAAGGCGGCGACTGGAGCGCCCGCGTGGCCGCCGCCAACGATGCGCTGAGCCAGGCGCGCCTCGAGCTGGCCGAAGCGGAGCAGTCGCGCAACGCCATCCGTCGCCGCATGAGCGGCGGTGGCGGCACTGCCGAAGGCGGCAGCGGCGGCATGGTCGATCCGGAAACCGAAAGCCGCCTGGCGGCCGCCCAGAAGAACCTGGACACCCTGCGCCTGCAATACACTGAAGAACACCCGGACATCATCGCCACCAAGCGCCTGGTCGAGCAGCTGCAGGCGCGCAAGAAGGAAGAGATGAAGAAGGGCCGTCCCGATCCGTCGGTGGCCGCCAGCCCGATGATGCAGCAGCTGAGCGTCTCGCTGTCGGATGCCGAATCGCGCGTCGCCGCCCTGCGCGCCCGCGTCGGCGAATACCAGGCCCGCGTCACGACCCTGCGCAACCAGAGCCAGACGGCGCCGGAAGTCGAGGCCCAGCTGGTCCAGCTGAACCGCGACTACACGGTCAACCGCGAGAATTACCAGCAACTGCTGCAGCGCCGCGAGCAGGCCAAGCTGTCCGGCGACCTGTCCTCGGCCACCGACATGCTGACCTTCCGCGTGGTCGAGCCGCCGCTGGCCGCGACCAAGCCGAGCGGCCCGAACCGCATCGCGCTGTTCTCCGGCGTGTTCGTTTTTGCCCTGGTGGCGGGACTGGTCGGCGCCTTCATGATGAGCCAGGTGCGGCCGACCTTCCTCAGCCACGCCGCGCTGCGTGAAGTGACCGGCGTGCCGGTACTGGGATCGATCAACATGCACTGGACCGACAGCCAGAAGGTGCTGCGCAAGCGCCGCCTGCTCGGTGTCGGCGTCGCAGTACTGCTGCTGATCGTCGCCTACGCCGTCGGCGTGGCGACGATGCTGGCGCGCGCCAGCGCCTGACGGACAATATTAGGAGCGAATGTGAGCATTATCGAAAAAGCGGCCAGCCGCATTGACCACACCCGCGCACCGGCGCCGGCCCCCACCGTCGTCGAACACGACGGCCAGCCCATCGTGCTCGAACCGCAGGGCCTGGCGCCCGCGGCCGAAGCCGCGCCGCCCGCGGTCGAGCCGACCCCGGCCGCCGCGCCGGCGCCACGCGTCGAAACGCCGCGGGTTGAAACGCCGCGCGTCGAAACGCCGGGCGTCGCTACGCCGCGCGTTGACAAGCCGGGCGTCGCCGCGCCGCGCAAGGTGGCCCCGAAGCCGGGCGTGCGCAAGGTCGACCTGGACCTGGTGCGCATGCGCGAAGCCGGCATGGTCACCGCCGCCAGCGGCCGTACCAACCTGCTGGAAGACTTCCGCGTCATCAAGCGCCCGCTGCTCAAGCAAGCCTTCAGCGAAGGCACGCCGGGCCGCCCGAACAACCTGATCATGATCACCAGCTCGCTGCCGGGCGAAGGCAAGACCTATTGCGCGATCAATCTGGCCATGAGCATCGCGATGGAACTCGACCACACGGTGCTGCTGGTCGACGCCGACGTCGCCCGCCCATCGGTGCTGCGCACCCTCGGCCTGCCGGCCCAGCGCGGCCTGATGGACATCCTGGTCGACGACAAGCTCGACCTGTCGGACGTCATGCTGCGCACCAACGTCGACACCCTGAGCATCCTGCCGGCCGGCACCAGCACGCCGCGCGCGACCGAGCTGCTGGCCAGTTCGACGATGAGCGCATTGGTCAACGAGATCGCCAACCGCTATCCGGACCGCATCGTCATTTTCGACTCGCCGCCGCTGCTGCTCACGAGCGAAGCGCGCGTGCTGGCCGGTCACATGGGCCAGATCGTGGTGGTGGTCGAAGCCCAGGGCACGACCCAGCACGCGGTCAAGGAAGCGCTGCGCCAGCTGGAAGGCTGCAGCAACGTCAATCTCATCTATAACAAGGCGCGGGACATCCCGGGGATCGAAGAGACGTATGACTATCACTACGGCTAAACGCATCGCTGCACGCGTTCCGCGCCTGGCGCCGCTGGCCGCGGCGCTGCTGGTGGCGTTGCCGGCCCAGGCCCAGTGGAATGTCACGCCTTCGCTCACGCTGGGTGAAACCTACAGCGACAACCCGGGCCTGAACAGCGATGCCAACAAGCGCGGCCAGTTCATTACCGAAGTCACGCCCGCCATCCGGGTGGACGGCCGCAATTCGCGCATCCAGTTCCATGCCAACGCACGCGCCTCGTCCTTCAATTACAGCGACAGCAGGCCTGCCAACGCGCGCCGCAGCGGCGTCGAGTACGATGCCGGCGGCACCCTCAAGGTGATCGACGAATTCATGTATGTCGATGCGCGGGCGAATGGCGGTACGCGCCCGGTGTCGGCCTTCGGCCCGGACAATACCTTCAACCGCTATACGGACGAAAACCAGACCAAGCTGTCCAACTGGAGCATCAGTCCCTACCTGGTCCGGCGCTTCGGCAACTTCGCCGCGGCGACGCTGCGCTACACCCACGACAGCGTGAACGCCGACGAGACGCGCTTCGGCAGCAGCGAGTCCGACGGCGTCAGCTTCAACCTGGCCAGCGGACGTGCCTGGCGCGACCTGGGCTGGAACCTGCGCTATGCGCGCCAGGAAGTGGCGAACAAGCGCTTCGGCGATTCGTCCTCGGAAAATGCGCTGCTCGGCCTGAGCTACCGCCTGCAGCGCACCTTGAGCCTGACGGCCAGCGCCGGCTATGACGTCTACGACTACGGCGACTTCGGCGGACGCACCTCCGGGGCCAGCTGGTCGGCCGGCTTCGCCTGGCGCCCGACCGTGCGTACCGCCATCGAGATGTCGGTGGGCCGCCACTTCCTGGGCAACACCGGCTCCCTGCTGGCCACGCACCGCAGCCGCCACACGGTCTGGCGGGCGAGCTATTCCGACGCCGTCACGAGTACGCGCCAGGAGTACACGCAGGGCCAGCAGATCGATACCGCGGCCCTGCTCGACAGCCTGTTTGCCGTATCGATTCCCGACCCGGTCGCGCGCCGCCAGGCGGTGCTGGACTACATCCAGCTGGCCGGCCTGCCCGCGACCCAGGGCGAACGAGTCAATTACCTGACCAATCGCTACTTCCGCCAGAAGCTGGCGCAAGCCTCGGTCGCGTACACCATGCGCCAGCATGGTGCGGTAATGACACTGTTCGCGAATGAGCGTGTCGCGCTGTCCTCGGGCGCGGCCGACAGCGAACTGCTGGGCAACCAGCTGTTCTCGCTCAACGACAACGTGCGCCAGTTCGGCGCCAGTGCCGCCTACAGCTACCGCGTCAACGCGCGCACCAGCGCCAACGCGACGCTGAGCACGTCGCGCACCCGCTCCCTGACCACCGACATCGAATCGGACCAGCAGGCCGTGCGCCTCGGCCTGACGCGCCGCTTCAGCCGCAATCTGTCCGGCACCGCCGAACTGCGCCACCTGCGCGGCAACCGCGGCTTTGGCTCGGATTACAAAGAAAACGCCATCAGCGCCACCTTAACGGCCCTGTTCTAAAGCGGAGAGACACGATGTACGAACCGTATTATGGATTGACCGCCAAGCCCTTCCAGCTGCGCCCCGATCCCCACTTTTTCTTCGGCAGCAAGGGCCACAAACGCGCCATGGCCTATCTCGAATACGGCCTGTCGCAAGGTGAAGGCTTCATTGTCGTCACCGGCGAAGTCGGTGCCGGCAAGACCACGCTGGTGCGCAACCTGTTCAACAAGCTGCCCTCGGACCAGATCGTCGCGGCCCACATCGTCAACACCCACCTCGATCCGGACGACACGCTGCGCATGGTGGTCTCGGGCTTCGGCCTGCCGTATGAAGGCGCGAGCAAGACCGACCTGCTCACCCGGCTGGAACAGTTCCTGCACACGGTCGACCGCCAGGGCAAGCGCGCCCTGCTCGTCATCGACGAAGCGCAGAACCTGAACCCGAAGACGGTTGAAGAGCTGCGCATGCTGTCGAACTTCCAGACCGACGACAAGTCGCTGCTGCAGACCTTCCTGCTGGGCCAGCCCGAGTTCCGCGGCACCCTGCACAGCCCGAGCATGCAGCAGCTGCGCCAGCGCGTCATCGCCAGCTACCACCTGGGCCCGATGGATGCGCCGGAAACGCGCGCCTATATCGAGCACCGCCTGCACACGGTCGGCTGGAACGGCGACCCGAGCTTCGACGACGCCGCCCACGCGGCCATCTTCGCCTACACCGGCGGCATCCCGCGCAAGACCAATACCCTGCTCGACCGCGTGCTCCTGATGGGCTACCTGGAAGAACTGCACCATTTTACGGAAGCGCATATCCAGACCGTGATCGCCGACGTCAGCGAGGAATTCGAGCTGCCGGAAGCGATGCGCCCGCCAGCCGCGGACATCGGCGGCGAACTGCTCGACAGCGGCCTGGGCGGCATGCAGGACCGCCGCGACAGCGTCGACATGCTCGACGAGCGCATGATGCGCCTCGAAAAATCGATCGTCTCGGTCCTGTCGATCCTGAAAAAAATCGTCGCCACGCCGCAAAACGGCGTGCCCGCGAACCAACACGTGGATACCCCCGAATGAAGATGCAGACCCCCGCAGCCCGGCCGCAACGCCAGCCGGGCGAGCGCATCAAGAATGCGATGACCTGCGACGTCGAGGATTACTTCCAGGTCTCGGCCTTCGCGCCCTACATCAGCCGCGACAGCTGGCCGACGCGCGAATGCCGCGTCGAAGCCAACGTCGAACGGATCCTGGCGCTGTTCGAACAAAACGACGTCAAAGGCACGTTCTTCACGCTCGGCTGGATCGCCGAACGCTATCCGCAGATGGTGCGCCGCATTGTCGATGCCGGCCACGAACTGGCCAGCCACGGCTACGGCCACCTGCGCGCCTCGGACCAGAGCCGCGCCGAGTTCGACAACGACATCCGCTCCGCGAAAGCCCTGCTGGAAGACATCGGCGGCCAGCAGGTGATCGGCTACCGCGCCCCGAGTTTTTCGATCGGCGAAGGCAACCTGTGGGCCCTGGAGGCGCTGACCGAAGCCGGTTACCGCTACAGCTCGAGCATCTACCCGATCGCCCACGACCACTACGGCATGCCGGACGCGCCGCGCTTCGCCTTTTATCCGAATGGCCCGGACGGCCTGCTGGAGATCCCGATCACCACGGCCATGCTGGGCAAGCGCAAGCTGCCGGCCGGCGGCGGCTATTTCCGCCTGCTGCCGTATGCGCTGTCGCGCTGGATGGTGAAACGCGTAAATGAGTTGGACAACGAGCCGGCCCTGTTCTACTTCCACCCGTGGGAAGTCGACCCGGGCCAGCCGCGCCCGGAAGGACTCGGCGCCAAGGCGCGCTTTCGCCACTACATCAACATCGAGCGCATGGAAGGGCGCATTGCCGCCCTCGCCCGCGATTTCGCGTGGGACCGGATGGACCGCATTTTCCTGAGCAAGCCATGAATTCGATCATCGAGGGCGCGCTGCAGCGGCAGTCCGCCGCTGCCTTCGAGGCGGCCAAGCCCGACCTGCTGTTGCTGGTGCACCGCATCCCCTACCCGCCGAACAAGGGCGACAAGATCCGCTCGTACAACCTGCTGAAACACCTGGCGACGAAATACAAGGTGCACCTGGCTACTTTTGTGGACGACGCCGACGACTGGCAGCACGTGCCGACGGTCGAGGCGCTGTGCGCCAGCAGCCATTTCGTGAAGCTCGACCCGCTGCAGGGCAAGCTGCGCAGCGCAAAGGCGCTGGCGATGGGCAAATCGCTGTCGCTGGAATATTACCGCGACGCCGGGATGAAGCGCTGGGTTGCGCGCACGATGCGCGAGCGCGGCATCGCGCGCGTGATGACCTTCTGCTCGGTGATGGCCCAGTATGCGGAAGACTTCCCGGCCGCGCGCCGCGTGATCGACTTCTGCGACATCGACTCCGACAAATGGCGCCAGTACGCCGAAAAGAAGAAATGGCCGATGAGCTGGGTGTATGCCCATGAAGCGCGCAGCCTGCTCGACTACGAGCGCAAGGTCGCCGGCGAATTCGACGCCTCCCTGTTCGTCTCGGCGCCGGAAGCGGAGCTGTTCCGCACCCTGGCGCCGGAGAGCGGCGCCAAGATCGGCCACTTCAGCAACGGCGTCGACACCGAGTATTTCAGCCCGCTGCGCGCCTACGACAATCCGTATGCCGCCGGCGAACAGGCGCTGGTGTTTACCGGTGCGATGGACTACTGGCCGAACGTCGACGCCGTCAAATGGTTTACCGAACACGTGCTGCCGCGCGTGCGCGCCTCGGTACCGAACGCACGGTTTTATATCGTGGGCTCGCGCCCGGCGCCGGAAGTGCTGGCGCTGGCCAACGAAGCCATCGTCGTCACCGGTACCGTGCCCGACGTGCGCCCCTACCTCGCCCATTGCGTGGCCGCGGTGGCGCCGCTGCGCATTGCGCGCGGCATCCAGAACAAGGTGCTCGAGGCGATGGCGATGGGCCGTCCGGTGGTCGCATCGCAGCAGGCCTTCGAGGGCATCGAGGCCGCGCCCGGCCGCGAACTGATCGTGGCCGACACGCCGCAGGAGCATGCCGACAGCGTGATTGCTCTGCTGCGTACTCCCGACACGGCCATGGGCCAGGCCGCGCGCGCCAGCGTCGAGCGCCGCTACAGCTGGGCCGCCCACCTGTCCCCGATCGAGACGAGGTTCGAATGCTGATGAACGACCAGCCGGCCCTGGCCGGCGCCGCGTCGCCCCGCCTGTCGGTACCGCGGATCGCGATCCTCGTCGCCGCCCTGCTGGCGCTGCTGGTGCTGTACCGCGGCACCGTCGCCTCGATGGTCTCGGTCTGGAACAGCTCGGAGACCTTCGCCCACGGCTACGCCATCCTGCCGATCAGCCTGTGGCTGATCTGGCGCCGGCGCGAGGTGTTTACGCGCATCCCGGCTGCCCCGTGCTGGCCGGCGCTGGGCCTGCTCGCCCTGTGCGGCGGCGCCTGGCTGCTGGCGCGCGCAGGCGAGGTGCAGGTCGTGATGCAATATGCCTTCGTCGCCATGATCCCGGCCCTGGCGTTGGCGGTCCTTGGCCGGCGCCTGGCCGGCGCGCTGGCCTTCCCGCTGCTGTTCCTGCTGTTCGCGGTGCCCTTCGGCGAAGTCTTCGTGCCGCCCCTGATTAATTTTACGGCCGACTTCACGGTCGCCGCGGTGCGCGCCACCGGCATCCCGGTGCTGCGCAACGGCACCATGTTCGAACTCCCGACCGGCAACTGGTCGGTGGTCGAAGCCTGCAGCGGTGTGCGCTACCTGATCTCCTCGATCACCCTGGGCTGCCTGTACGCCTACCTGAGCTACCGTTCGACCGCGCGCCGCATCCTGTTCATCGCTTTGTCGGTGGTGGTGCCGGTCATTGCCAACGGCCTGCGTGCCTACATGATCGTCATGATCGGCCACACCAGCGACATGGCGCTGGCCACCGGCGTCGACCACCTGATCTACGGCTGGCTGTTCTTCGGCCTGGTCATGTTCATCATGTTCTGGATCGGCAGCTACTGGCGCGAAGAAGACGTGGCGCCCGCAACGGCCGGCGCCGCCGTCGAGGCACCGGCCGCCCTGCCGGCCCGTCCGCTGACCGCCGTGGCGATCGCCGCGCTGCTGGTCTGCGCACTGTGGCCGGCGCTGGGCGCGGTCAGCGACAAGGCGGCCCACAATCCGGCGCCGGTGCGCCTCGACGGCACGCGCCTGGCGGGCACGCCGGCCGGCGTTCCCGCCTGGAGCCCGGAATTCCTGGCACCCGACGCCACCCTCGCGGGCCGCTACACGGCGGCCGGCGTGCCGGTCGATCTGACCCTGCTGTACTACCGCAACCAGGGGCCGGACAAGCGCCTGATCAGCTCCGTCAACCGGGTCGACAACCGCAAGGCCAGATTCCAGCATGTCAGCTCGGAGGGCCGGCTCGAAACCATCCGCGGAGAGAAACTGGCGCTGCGCGAGACGCGCGTAAAAGGCCCGGACGGCAACTACCTGGTCTGGCACTGGACTTGGATCGACGGACAATTCATCGCCAACGACTACCTCGGCAAGCTGCGCCAGGCGCAGGCGAAACTGATGATGCGCGGCGACGACGGCGCCGCGATCATGGTCGCGACCCCGGTCGGCGACGATCCGGACACCGCGCGCGCCGCGCTGCGCGCTTTCCTGGACGCGAACCTGGCACCATTGCAGGCAACGCTCGAGGCGGCACGGGAACATTAATCATGGCTGTCACGAAGAACCGGCCAGTGGACACCCCGCTGGTCGTGCACCTGATCTACCGGCTCGACTTCGGCGGGCTGGAAACCCTGCTGGTCGACTGCATCAACCACATGCCGCCCGAACGCTACCGCCATGCGATCGTCTGCCTGACCGACTACACGGCGTTTGCGGACAAGATCACGCGCCCGGGCGTGGAACTGTACGCCCTGCACAAGCAGCCGGGCCTGGGCCTGGGCATCCACGTCAAACTGTTCAAACTGCTGCGCGCACTGCGTCCGGCGATCCTGCACACCTATAATTTCGCCTGCGCCGAATACGCCGTCCCGGCCTGGGCCGCCGGCGTGCCGGTGCGCATCCACGCCGAACACGGGCGCGACGCCAGCGACCCGCAGGGCCTGAACCGCAAGCACAACCTGTTACGCCGCGCGCTGGTGCCGTGGATCGACCGCTATGTGCCGGTCTCGCATGACCTGGCGCGCTGGTTGCAGAACGTGGTGAAGATTCCGGCCGCGAAATCGCAACTGATCATGAACGGCGTCGACACGGTGCGCTATGCCCCGGATTTGCCGGCGGCGACGATGCCGTGGACCGACGGCGAGAAACCGTTCGTGATCGGCACCGTCGGGCGCCTGCAGGACGTCAAGGACCAGGCCACGCTGATCGAGGCGTTTGCCCTGCTGTGCGCCGCCCGCCCTGCGGCACGCGCCGGCTTGCGCCTGGCCATCGTCGGCGACGGCCCGCTGCGCGCGCGCCTGGAACAAAAGGCGCAGGACGCCGGCGTGGCCGACCTGGTCTGGTTCGCCGGCGCCCGCAACGACATCCCGGAACTGATGCGCAGCTTCGACCTGTTCGCCCTGTCCTCGATCGCCGAGGGCACGCCGGTGACCCTGCTCGAGGCCATGGCCTGCGGCGTGCC
The DNA here is from genome assembly GCF_059801075.1 of Massilia sp. LXY-5. Lineage (NCBI taxonomy): Bacteria > Pseudomonadati > Pseudomonadota > Betaproteobacteria > Burkholderiales > Oxalobacteraceae > Massilia > Massilia sp. LXY-5. The sequence goes on along the minus strand of NZ_JBNNEH010000006.1, from coordinate 446,009 downwards.
GGTCGTGGCCACCGCCGTCGGCGGCATCCCGGAAGTGGTGCAGGACGGCGTCAATGGCGCCCTGGTTCCCGCTTCCAACGCCCCGGCCCTGGCCGAGGCGCTCGGCCGCTACGTCGACGACCGCGCGCGCGTCGCCGGCCACGGCGTGGCCGCGCGCGAAAAAATCGAACGCCATTACAGCGTTGCAGCCATGGTCGGCGCGTATACCGCCCTGTACGACCAGCTCTGCAACTCCAAGACAACCCTCAAAGAAATTACCCAACCATGTGCGGAATCGTAGGCATATTTGACCCGCGCGGCACGCGCGCATTCGATCGCGACGCCCTCGTGCGGATGAACCAGACCCAGTTCCACCGCGGCCCCGTCGAAGGCGACGTCTACCTGGAACCGGGCGTCGGCTTCGGCCACCGCCGCCTGTCGATCATCGACCTGGCCGCCGGCCAGCAGCCGCTGTTCAACGAAGACCGGTCGGTCGTCACCGTGTTCAATGGCGAGATCTACAACTTTCGCGAACTGACGAAAGAGCTGACCGCACTCGGCTACAAATTCGCCACCAGGTCCGATACCGAGACCATCGTCCATGCCTGGGAAGAATGGGGCGAGGACTGCGTCAAGCACCTGCGCGGCATGTTTGCATTCGCCATCTGGGACCGCAACAAGCAGACCTTTTTCGTCGCACGCGACCACCTCGGCATCAAACCGCTGCACTACGCGTTCCTGCCTGATGGGACGTTTGTATTCGGTTCGGAACTGAAATCCCTGCTGTCCTTCCCGGAACTGCCGCGCGTGATCGAACCGCGCGCCGTCGAGGAATATTTTGCATACGGCTACGTGCCGGAACCGCGCACGATTTTCAAGGACGCTTTCAAACTGGCACCGGGCTACTCGCTGACGCTGAAGGTGGGCGCCAACGCGCAAAACGTGAAACCGAAACGCTGGTGGGACGTGCCCTTCACGCCGCACGCGCCGATGTCCGAAAAGCAGATGGAAGAAGAGCTGATCGTGCGCCTGCGCGAAGCGGTCGAGAGCCAGCTGGAAGCCGAGGTCCCGCTCGGCGCCTTCCTGTCCGGCGGCGTCGATTCGAGCGCGATCGTGGCCATGATGGCTGGCCTGAACAAAGGCCCGGTGAACACCTGTTCGATCGCCTTCAACGATCCAGCCTTCGACGAATCGACCTATGCGCGCCAGGTGGCCGAGCAATATAAAACCAACCACCAGTGCGAAACCGTCGACAAGGACGACTACGGCCTGGTCGACCTGCTGGCCGGCCTGTACGACGAACCGTATGCCGACAGCTCGGCGATCCCGACCTACCGCGTGTGCGAACTGGCGAGAAAGCGCGTCACGGTCGCCCTGTCGGGCGACGGCGGCGACGAGAACTTTGCCGGCTACCGCCGCCACCGGATGGCGATGGGCGAGCAGCAGGTGCGCTCGATGCTGCCGCTGGCCTTGCGCAAGCCCGTCTTCGGCTTCCTGGGTAAAGCCTATCCGAAGGCCGACTGGGCGCCGCGCATCTTCCGCGCCAAGACGACTTTCGAGGCGCTGGCACGCGACCTGCCCGACGGCTACTTCCATGGCGTGTCGATCCTGGTCGACCGCGTGCGGGATCAGCTGTTTTCGCAGGGCTTCCGCAGCCAGCTGCAGGGTTATCGCGCGGTCGAGGTGATGCGCGGCCACGCCGCGAATGCGCCGACCGACGATCCGCTGTCGATCATCCAGTACATCGACATGAAGACTTACCTGCCGGGCGACATTCTGACCAAGGTCGACCGCGCCAGCATGGCGCACGCGCTGGAAGTGCGGGTGCCGCTGCTGGACCACAAGTTCGTCGAATGGGTGTCCGGCTTGCCCTCGTCGAGCAAGCTGCGCAACGGAGAAGGCAAGCACATTTTCAAGAAGGCGCTGGAGCCCTACCTGTCCGACGACATTTTGTACCGCAAGAAGATGGGCTTCTCGATTCCGCTCGCGTCCTGGCTGCGCGGTCCGCTGCGCGAGTCGATGAAGGCGGCGGTCCTGAACCCGATGCTGCTCGACACCGGCATTTTTAATGCCGCCTTCCTGCAGCAGATGATCGACGAACACCTGGCCGGCACCAAGGACCACAGCACCGCGCTGTGGGCAGTGCTGATGTTCGAAGCCTTCCTGCGTAAAAACGGCGCCGACAGCGCCACCAGCGTGGCGCGCCCGCTGATCGCCACCGCCGCTTAACAAGATTTTCGGAGTTTTAAAATAAAATGCGTGTCCTTCACGTCCTCGACCATTCGATCCCGCTGCACAGCGGCTATACCTTCCGCACCGCCTCGATCCTGCGCGAACAGCGCGCGCTCGGCTGGGAGACTTTTCACGTGACCGGTTCCAAGCACCAGGGCGCCAAGGACCTGGCCGAGGAAACGGCCGACGGCCTGCATTTTTATCGCACCGCGAAATCAAGGGGTGCGTTCGCAAAACTGCCGATCCTGAACCAGCTGGAAGTGATCAACGGCCTGGAAAAGCGCCTGAGCGAAATCATCCCGCAGATCAAACCCGATGTCCTGCACGCCCATTCTCCCTGCCTGAACGGGATCGCCGCGATCCGCGCCGGCCGCAAATTCGGCATCCCGGTCGTCTACGAGGTGCGCGCCTTCTGGGAAGACGCCGCCGTCGACCACGGCACCAGCACCGAGAACGGCCTGCGCTACAAGATGACGCGCGCGCTGGAAACCCATGCCTTGAAACGCGCGGATGCGGTGACCACGATCTGCGAAGGCCTGCGCCGCGACATCGTCGAACGCGGCATCCCGGCCAGTAAAGTCACCGTGATCCCGAACGCGGTCGATATCGACAAGTTCGCCGTCGGCGGCGAAGCCGACCAGGATTTGAAGCGCCAGCTGGGCCTGGCGGGGCATCGCTTAATCGGGTTTATCGGTTCCTTCTATGCCTACGAGGGCCTGGACGTGCTGCTGCGCGCGGTGCCGGCCCTGTCCGCGCGCGCGCCCGACCTGCGCGTGCTGCTGGTCGGCGGCGGTCCGCAGGATGCGAACCTGCGCCAGCTGGCCAAGGATCTCGGCATCGCCGACAAGGTCGTTTTCACCGGCCGCGTACCGCACGACCAGGTGCAAAAGTATTACGACCTGCTCGACGTGCTGGTCTACCCGCGCCTGTCGATGCGCCTGACCGACCTCGTCACGCCATTAAAGCCGCTGGAAGCGATGGCGCAGGGCCGCATCCTGGCCGCGTCCAGCGTCGGCGGGCACCGCGAGCTGATCGACGACGGGAAGACCGGCATCCTGTTCGCGCCGGACGATCCGGCCGCGCTGGCCAGCAAGGTCGGAGAATTGCTCGACGCCCAATCGACCTGGCCGGCGCTGCGCCTGGCCGGCCGCGCATACGTGGAAACCGAGCGTAACTGGCCGGTCAGCGTGGCGCGTTATAAAAACATCTATGGCCAGCTGACGGGCTCCAAGTTAAAAGCGGCATGAAGATCCTGACGTTCAGTACCCTGTTCCCGAACGGCGAAAAGCCGGGCCACGGCATTTTCGTGGAGACGCGCCTGCGCCACCTGGTCGCGAGCGGCCAGGTCGAGTCGCGCGTGGTGGCGCCGATTCCCTGGTTCCCCTCGACCCATCCGCGCTTCGGCAACTGGGCGCGTTTTGCCAGGGCGCCGCGTCATGAAGTGCGCCACGGGATCCAGGTCGCGCACCCGCGCTATCCGGTGATCCCGAAAGTCGGCATGAACCTGGCGCCGGCGCTGCTGGCGCAGGCGGCCAAGCCGGCCATTGCGCGCCTGATCGACGAGGGTTTCGATTTCGACCTGATCGACGCCCATTATTTTTATCCGGACGGCGTGGCCGCCGCGATGCTGGGTCGCTATTTCAACAAGCCGCTGGTGATCACGGCGCGCGGCTCGGACATCACGCTGTTTCCGCAGTACGCGCTGCCGCGCAAGATGATCACCTGGGCCGCCAAACGGGCGGACGCGGTGATCACGGTGTGCAATGCGCTGCGCGACGAAGTGGTGGCGCTCGGCGTCGACGCCGACCGCGTGGTCTCGCTCAGGAACGGCGTCGATCTGGAACTGTTCCGTCCGACCGAGCGCAGGCCGAACGCCCTGTTCACGCTGCTCGCAGTCGGCCACCTGGTGCCGGTCAAGGCCCAGGACCTGATCATCGGTGCCTTGCCCCTGCTGCCGGGCGTGCGCCTGGTGCTGGCCGGCGACGGCCCGGACCGGGTAAAACTCGAGACCCTGGCGCGCGAGCTGAAGGTCAGCGACCGTGTTACCTTCCTGGGCGCGGTACCGCAGGCGCAGCTGCGCGAGCATTACGGCGCGGCCGACGCGCTGGTGCTGTCGTCGAGCCGCGAAGGCTGGGCCAACGTGCTGCTGGAGGCGATGGCCTGCGGCACCCCGGTCGTGGCCAGCCGCGTCTACGGCACGCCGGAGGTGGTGGCTTCGCCCGACGCCGGCGTCCTGATGGGCGAGCGCAGCTACCAGGGCGTGGCCGATGCCGTCAATGCGCTGCGCGCGAATTACCCCGACCGCGGCGCAACGCGCCGCTACGCCGAGCGTTTCAGCTGGGACGATACGACTGATGGCCAGCTGCGCCTGTTCGAGCAGGTCCTGCTGCGCCGGGCCGGAAAGCTGGCGCTGGCTTAACCCTTTTTCAGTGGACTGACGAAAATGGAATCTATATTGTGGGCGCTTGACCTGTTGGCGGTCGCCTATTTGTGCTTGTGGGCGCTGAAGACGGAAAAGCGCAAGGACCAGGCTGCCCGCGACAGGAAGCAAAGCGATGCGTGACCTCTTCCTGCTCGCCCTGCTGCCGGTCCTGCTGTATGCGATGATTCAACGCCCCTTCATCGCGGTCGGCATGTGGCTGTGGACGGCGCTGTTCTACCCGAATGCCTGGGTCTACGGCATCGCCGGCATTCCCCGTTACAACCTGCTGTTTACGGGCGTTGCCATCATCAGCTACCTGGCCTGGAAAACCAAGCCGAAAATCGAGTTGACGGGTGTCGGTGCGTTCGTGCTCGCCTTCTTCTTGTGGACCCTGGGCAGTACCGCGATGTCGATCGGTAACCAGGAAGTCGCCTGGGACTACTGGATCCGTTTTTCAAAAGTCATGGCCTTGTTCATTGCCGTGATCCTGGTGATCAAGGACAAGCTGCACTTCGATTTCGTCCTGTGGTGCGTCGTGCTCTCGGTCGGTTTTTACGCCGACCTGGAGACGCTGAAATTCATCGCCAGCGGTGGCGGCCACAAGATCGTTGGCCTCACCGGCCACGTGCTGGGCGACCGCAACGAACTGTCGCTGGCCTTCGTCATGACGCTTCCGCTTTGCTATTACCTCTGGACCGAATATGGCAAGCAATCGCGCATCCTGAACCTGGGCCTGATCGGAACGATGGCCTTGCTAGCGCTTGGGGTCATCGGTACCGAGTCGCGCGGCGGTTTCGTCGCCTTGCTCACGCTGGGTGCTTACCTGTACATCAAAAGCGATCGCAAGATCCTGCTCACGATACTGATCGTGGCCTTCGGTATCGGTGCATCGTTCTACATTTCGTCGGACTATGTGGCGCGTATCGACACGATCACGACCGCGGGGCAGGACGATTCGTTCATGGGCCGGGTCGTTGCCTGGAAGCTGAGCTTCATCATGGCCATGCACCATCCCTTTTTCGGAGGGGGCATCAAGTCGCTCGAGTATTTCCCGGTCTGGTCGGAGCTGTCGAAGGAATTCTTTGCCTACCCCTGGTTCTATACCGGCACCTCGCTGCCGAACGATAAATTCGCACGCGCCGCCCACAGTATCTATTTCCAGGTGCTGGGCGACCAGGGTTTCGTCGGACTCGCCTTGTACATCGCTTGCCTGGTGACGAGCTTCCTGAAGGCTGGTAGGGTCGCACGCAAGGCACGCAACCTGGGTGCGCCGGCCTGGCTGCCGAACGCGGCGGTCATGGTGCAGCTCAGTATTTTCGCGTTCGCGCTCGGCGGTGCCGCGTTGAGCCTGGCGTATTTCGATCTGCTCTTCGCGTTGTTCGGACTGGTCGTCGTGTTGGAAAGAAGGCTGCTTGCCGCGGTCGTGCCGGCGCCAAACGCGCGGCCGCATACCGGGTTTGCCGCCAAGCCTGCCTATGTTGCACACGGATAAATTGCCAAATGGAATGATATAGTTGGCTCGGCAGGCGGGACGGTGTGTCCCGCGCCCTCAGTTAGCCCGGTATCGCCCCCGGTACGAATAATCGCTCGCCCACGAATTTGATGACCCCCTACATCGCATGTTTGCACCACCCTATGCTTTTCTGCCTTCCGCGCGCATCCGATGCGCGCGCAACGGCGGCGACGCGGTCAACGCCAGGGCCGCTGATCCGATGAGCCAATCGCATCGACACACGCGGCTCGGCACCAAATTGCTGCGCGCTGCCGGCGGCGCCATCGGGCTCTTGTCCAGCCAGCGCAGCCTGGTCGTGGTGAACTATCACCGCGTTCTCGCACGTCCCGATCCGCTGCTCGACACCGAACCCGATGTCGCCACCTTCCACTGGCAGATGGCGCTGCTGGCCGAGTGCTTCAATGTCATGCCGCTGTACGAGGCGCTGCGCGCGCTTGACGAAGGCCGCCTGCCGCCGCGCACCGTTTGCATTACCTTCGACGACGGCTACCGTTCGGTGCACGACCTGGCGCTGCCGATCCTGCGCAAGTTCCGGTTGCCGGCCACGGTCTTCGTTACCACCGGCTTTCTCGGCAGCGGCGCGGGCAATATGTGGAACGACCGCATCATTCATGCGGTGCAGTCCCTGCCGGCCGGTACCCTCGACCTGAGCGACATCGGGCTCGAACGCTATTCCCTGAACTCGCTCGAGGAGCGCAAGCAGACCGCCTTGCGCTTGACCGAGTCCGGCAAATACCTGCCGCCGCCCGAGCGCGAGCGTCTGGTCGCCCGCCTCGACGACATGAGCGGCATGGACCATGCCGCGCTGATGCTGACCCCTGACATGCTCGTTGCACTCGACCGCAACGGCGTCGATATCGGCGCGCACACGGTCTCCCATCCGATTTTGACGAGCCTGGACGATGAGAGCGCGCGCATCGAGATCGCCAGCGGCAAGAATCAGCTGGAAGAACTGATCGGCAAACCGGTGCGCCTGTTCGCCTATCCCAACGGGAAGGTCGGCCAGGACTTCGATGCGCGCCACGTCGAGATGGTACGCCAGGCCGGCTATTTCGCAGCCTTCACCACCGCCGTCGGGCGCATCACCTCCGACCAGGACCGCTTCCAGCTGCCACGCAGCCGGCCCTGGGACCGCACCCCATTTCGTTTTGGCCTGCGCCTCCTGAGCTGGATGGCGCTAGGCAACCAGCAGCCAGCAACCACGATGAGCAACAAGGATAGCAACATGCACAACCGTGCGTTACTGATCGCATTTCATTTTCCGCCGCAGGCAGCCAGCAGCGGCATCCAGCGCAGCCTGAGTTTTTCACGCCATCTTCCCGCCAGCGACTGGGAACCGATGGTTCTCACCGCCAACGCCAGCGTTTACGAAACCCAGAATCCTTCGCAGCTGGCCAGCATTCCGCCCAAGCTGCTGGTGCGGCGCGCGTTCGCGCTCGACGCCAAGCGCCACATGGGCTGGCGCGGGCGCTACCTGAACGCGAGCGCCCTGCCCGACCGCTGGATCAGCTGGTGCATGGGCGCGGTCCCTGCCGGCCTGTCGCTGATCCGCGCGCAGCGTCCGCGCCTGATCTGGTCGACCTTCCCGATCGCCACCGCGCACCTGATCGGCCTGGCCCTGCATCGCCTCACCGGCCTGCCCTGGGTGGCCGATTTCCGGGACCCGATGCTGCAGCCGGCCTATCCGACCAACAAGGCGCAACGCCGCCTGTATGCGTGGATCGAGCAGCAGACCATCCGCCGCTGCAGCAAGGCCGTGTTTACGACCCAGGGTGCCATGGCCTCCTACCGCGAGCGTTTCCCGGAGCTGCCGCCGGCGAAATTCGTCGTGATCGAGAACGGCTACGACGAGGACGCATTCGGCAGCGCCCCGCCCGCCGCCAGGGCGCCGGCGGCCGGACGCGCGCTGACGCTGGTGCACAGCGGCCTGCTCTACGACACCGGACGCGATCCCTCGGCCTTCCTGGACGCCCTCGCGCGCCTCAAGGCACGCGGCGTGATCAGCGCCGCGACGCTGCGCGTGGTGTTGCGCGCGCCCGGCAACAGCGCCGGCGTGACGGCCCTGATCGAACGGTATGGCGTAGCCGACATTGCCGCCACCGCCGAGCCGGTACCCTACCGCGAAGCGCTGGCCGAAATGGGCGCGGCCGACGGCCTGCTGCTGTTCCAGGGCACGCCCTTCAACAACCAGATCCCGGCCAAGGTGTACGAGTACTTCCGCGCCCGCAAGCCGATCTTCGGCCTGGTCGACCACAAGGGAGAAACGGCGCGCGTGCTGGCGAATGCCGGCTTCGACGACACCGCCTTCATTGACGATGCCGCCGAGATCGCAGCGCGGCTGGAGCGCTTCCTGGAGCGCCTGCGCGAAGACAGCGCGCATGTCGCCTCGCTCGAACTGGTCGAGCGCTCGTCGCGCGCGCACCGTGCGCGCCAGTTGGCCGCGCTGTTCGATGAAGTCGTCAATGGCGTTGTCACGCAGAAGACGTCGAAGGCCGCCTGAGCTCCGTTCAGGCCGCGCCGCGGGCCTTGCCGCCCGTTTCGCGGATCAGTTCCTCATAGCGCATGCGGGTCGCGCTCCAGGAAAATTCGGCCGCAACCCGTTCGGCCAGGCGCGCTCCCAGCCGCTGCGCCGCGGCGGGATCCTCCAGCAGCGTCGCCAGGGCCTGCGCCAGCGCCGGCGCGTTGTCCGGCTCGACCAGCAGTCCCGTCACCCCATCCTCGATCAGTTCGGGAATGCCGCCGACCTGCGCCGCCACGACCGGCAGCGCGCCGGCGCCCGCCTCCAGCAGGGCCAGCCCAAAGGCTTCCTGCCGGCTGGGGAAGGCGAATGCGGTGGCCTGGGCAAAATGCGCAGGCATGTCGTCAAACGGGACACTGACAAAGAAGCGTACCCGCGCCTCGATTCGCAGGTCGGTCACCTGCGCGCGCAGGCTGTCCAGCGTGCTCCCGTTACCGTCGTTGTCGCCGACCAGGTGCAGCACCGTGTCGGGAAACGTATCGGCGATGCGCGCAAAGGCCGCAAGCAGGACATCCTGCCCCTTGTTGCGATCGAACCGGCCGACGTGCAGGATCACGCGCTTGCCGGTCGCGTCCGGCGCCGCGCGGCGGGCGAACCTGGCGGCATCGACGCCGCTATAGATGATGCGATGGGGCACCGGCGTCGCCAGTGCTCCATCGAGCCGTTGCGCCAGTTCGCGGGAACAGGTCACGACCGCGTCGCTCCCCACGATCAGACGGCGCCACGCGTCTTTTTCGGCCATTCCAAGGGTGGCCAGCTTGCTGGCATCGGTGCCATGGAAGGACAGGAGCAGCGGAATGCGCGGCCTCAGCGACTGCAACACGCGCGCGAAGGTAAACGCGGCGTCGCCCGGATAATGCAGGTTCACGGCGCGCACGTCGTGGACCTGGCAGAAGCGGGCGAACTGCTTGCGAAAGCGCCGCTCCCACAGCGCATACGCCAGGCGCGCCTTGACGCCCATGCCGTGGTGGCGGGCACGCAGTTGCCAGCGCACGGTACGCACGCCGTGGATGTCTTCATACACCGGTGCCGGCGCATCCCAGTCGGCCATCAGCACCAGCGGCTCGAACGCGCCGCCAGCGCGCATCTGTTGCGCCAACTGCGTGACGACGTGGTTGACGCCGCCGACATAGCGCAGGGACCACTGCAGGACAAACAGGACGACAGGGCGTGTTACGGGCGCCACGCAGGATCCTCCACCGAATAACTCCGTGTTGTACTTGCTTTTCCCAGGGCCTGTCGAAGTCAGCGCTTCTGGAAATCGATGATGCGCTGGTCGACGATATTGCCGTTGCGGATGCAGATCGCCGGGCGCAGAACCGGGTCTTCCTCGATCCGGTCCTCGATAATGGTGTCGAGGTAATTGACCATTTCTTCACCCAGGCAGGCGGTGACGGAATAGCCGATCAGTGCCGGCGTATGGTCGACGGCATAGTGCAGCACGCCGTCGACCGTGTAGACCGGATCTTCGATCGTCGTCGGCCGGCTGGTCTCGATGGCGCCGGCCCGGTCGCAGCTGATGTCGACGATCATCGCCGGATTCCTCAGCTTCGGCAGGTCTTCACGGTAGATGATGTGGTCTTTGCGGTACACATCCCACAGCAGGCCATTGACGACCACATCGTACTTCGACAGTTCCTGGCGCAGCAGCGACTCGGTCCGGCGCTCGTAGACGTTAATGTGCGCGCCCATGCAGGAGAGCACGCGGTGGGCGCCGCGCGCGACGTTGCCGCGGCCGATCAGGGCCACCTTGCATTCATAGACCAGTTTGCCGTACAGCGTGAAGGCGTGCATGATCGCGGCCTCGCCGGCCAGCTCGTTGCTGCGCCAGAATACATGGCGGCCGCCCTCGAACATGTCTTCCCACGCAATCGCGGTCACTTGCTTGTCGATGATCTTGTCGGTGATCGAGCGGTTCTGCACGGCATGGACCCAGCCGAACACGGTCTGGCCGCTGCGCAGTTCGGACAGATAGGTGGCGTCGCCGATCTTCGGATCGACGATGACGTCCTTCGACAGCGCCTCCTCGCGCGACACCACGTGCGCGCCTGCGGCCCGGTATTCGTCGTCCTTGTGGCCAAACGTCTCGCCGTATCCGGCTTCGAAATAGAGCTGCCCCCGGTTGCGGATGCGTTCGATGTGCTTCGGCAGCATGGCGCGCCGTTTTTCGTTTTCCTTCGTACTGATCATCAGTCCAACGGTTTTCATGTCATCCCCTGGTTGCGGTTGTTGGTTCGGTCAATTCAGCCTGGCCGGCCTGGCGAGCTGCCTGCGCGCGGGTATCGAGTTCGATGAAGGCCGGCGCTTCGCGGTAGGTGCGCACCAGCAGCAGCAGAGGCCGGAACAGCCAGTCGCGGCGCCGGCGCAGGCCCGGCATCAGCCGCGACGCCAGCAGCACGAGCTTGTTCGGCCAGTTCAGATACCCGAGCGCTTCCCGGGTCACCGCGGCGTCGCCATAGGCATAGCGCTCCTGGGCCTCGTCACGCGCCCGGCTGGTGGCCTGCTCCAGCGGCGGGTGATCGGCCGGCAGGTTTCGCGAACCATGGAAATCGTAGAATTCGGGGTAAAAGCGCAGCAGGCATTCCTTCTGGAAGAAATATTTGTATTTTTCCGCAGGGTGGTATTTCAGCGTTGCGATCGCAAATTCCAGGTCGCAGTACGGGAACACGACGACGTGTCCCGGCGGGTGCATCATCGTGATCCACGGGCTGATGCAGCGGCGCGTACGCGACTGCAGGAAAGCCAGTTCCGCCTGGTTGAGGTTGGGCGGGAACTGCGCGAGGAATGCACGGTAATGCCGGCGGAAACTTTCTCCGGAAGGGAAGCGGGAGGACAGCTGCTGCAGCACGAAGGGGCCGGTCGACTTCTCGAGCACCAGTTCCGCATCCTTTTCGGGCGTCTCGTGCAACCCGTCGATCTCGAAACCGGAATTGCCGAAGGTGTCGCCGGCCAGGCCGTCGAACACCAGCGAGGGTGGCCGTTTGGCGAGCCAGTGCATGAAGGGCAAGGCCCAGCCGTGCATGAAGGTCTCGGTGCCGATCAGGGCCTGGCGCCGCGCCTGCTCGGCTTCGATCGCGGAAGGAGGCACGGCGCGCACCAGCTCGCAATCGACGCCGAAAGCGGCGGCGATCTTCGGCGCAAAATAGGAGTCGATATCGTAGTCGCGACCGTTCTTGCGGTGGAAGGTCTGGCAGGTGACGGCCTTGAACGGCACCGCCTTGCGCAGCAAGGTGGCGAAGAAGCGGCGCGAGTCGAAGCCGCTCGAGAATGGCAAGGTCACCTCGCCCACGTCCAGCTTCAGGCAGCGCTCCATGGCAGCCAGGTAGGCGTCTTCGACGATGCGGAAGGCCTTGTCGTCGATCATTTCCTCGCCCGGCGGGAGCTGGGCAACATCGAACCACTGCTGCGTGTCGGCACCGTCGCGCCGGATCGTCATCTGCGCCCCGGCCTGGAAACGTTTGATGTCCTGGAAGAAGCTGCGGCCGTCCATGGCGCTGCCGTTGTGCATCAGGCTCACCCAGGAGCCCAGGTCCGGCGCATCCCCGGCGAAGTGCAGCAAGACCGGGTGCGAAGCAAAGAACCAGGTGCCGCCGCGCTGCCGGTAATACATCGGACCGAAGCCGAAGGCATCGTTCCTGACCATTGCCTGCTGCAGCTGCGGGTCGAATTTCAGGTAGGCAAAAGCACCGTTCTGCAGCGCGTCCGGCGCGGCGATGCGCTCGAGCATGGCCGGGTCGGAATAGGAGTGGACGCCGAGCGCGGCCTCATAGCCGCGAAAGGCCAGCTGGGAGCCGGCGACCTCATGCAGCAAGCCCCGTCCGTTGGACGGCGCGCGCGAACTGACCGCCCAGAACTCCGGCGTACTGGCCACGGCCAGGGTGGACGGCACCGGACCGAACTGCGGCGCCGTGTCGGGGAAGACGCAGGCCAGGAAAAATTCGACGTCCGCGAACTGACGCGCTATCAAATCCAGGTTGATGTTCATTTGGCCTCGCCAGGTACGCCGACGGGCAATGGCTTCGTCCGCTTTATTTTAGACAGAAAATAGGTTTCCGCACCTTCCGGACGGCCGGCGACGCGCCATAGCAACATCACGACGGCGCAGTAGACGAGCACCCCGGTCCCCACCTTCAGGACGAGCATGGCCCAGTTCGGGGCCTGCACTTGCGTCTGCAGGAAGAACAGGGCCATGGCCATGGCCAGGCAAGCCAGCAGCGGGCGCCCGGTACCCTGGGCCAGCATCCGCACGGTCAGTCCTGGAATATTGCGCATCAGTAGGCTGTAGGAAACGCCAAAGGTCAGCACGATCGAGGCCATGCGCAACTGGGCGATGCGTTCCGGGGTCAAATTTGCACTCAGCACGAGAGCGCCGGCGCAGAATACGAGGATCTGGATCCAGCTCGTCACGGCCAGCAGGCGGATCTTGCCAATGACGGTCAGCACGTAGTTCGCGCTGCTGTTGATCGACTGGATGATGTTCGACAGGGCCAGGATCTGGATGAAAGGCACGATGAAGAGCCACTTTTCGCCCAGCGCCACCGGCACGAATTCCTGCGCGGTCAGCACGAAACCGACACAGGCGGGGAAGGTCACCATCACCTGCACCGCCTGCGCGCGCAGCAACAGCTTGGTCAGCTCGCGCAAATCGTCCTTGGCCTGGGCAAAGGCGGGAAACAGCACCCGGTTGATGGGCGCCAACAAGTCCGAACCCGGCACATCGGCGATTTCGGTGGCCAGCGTGTAGCCGCCCGTCACGCTGGTGCTGGCCAGACCACCGACCATGAAGATATGCAGCTTGTGGTCCAGGAAGGAGCTGATGTTCTTGACTAGTACCCATTGCGAGACCGCGAAGATTTCCTTGAATTCCGACACTGCAAAGCGCGGACGCATCGAGTGGACCATATAGCTGCGCGCGACCGCCGCCGCGCGGCCGGCGAGCGCGCCCAGGATCATGCCCCAGTAACTCTGCATGATGAGTGTGAGCACCACGGTGATGAAAAAGCCCACCAGCCGCTTGAACAGCACGTATTTCGCATCGTCTCCAAAACGCAGTTCTTTCTGGAAGTCGACGATGCCGACGTTCTCGAACGCGGACACGAACAGCGACAGCGCCATGATCTGGACCGCCACGGTGACGCGCGGATCCTTGTAGTACTCAGCCGCGAAGGGCGCCAGGATCACCAGTACCGTGGCCACGCAGGCGGTCTGGATGATGCGCAGGGTCCAGGCCGTGTTGTAGTACGCCTGGCTCGGGTTCTTGCGCTGGATAAGGGCGACGTTGACGCCGAGATCGAAGATGATGTCGGCAAACGAGACCACCACCGAGGCCATGGCGACAATGCCGAAATCATCGGGAATGAGGATGCGGGCCAGGATGAAGGTGCTGACGATGCCGATCAAACGATCGGCCCAGCGCATCGCGACCATGATCATTGCGCCGCCGGTGATGCTGCTGCTGTTTTTCTGGGACATCTTACGAACTACCTTTGCTGCAACTGTGACCGATTGGCGACGCCACGGGGCGACGCAGGGCACAGCGCCGACAGAACATCAGCCGTGCCCGTTGCTCCCATGCGCTGTAAACTTCCTGAGGTGCGGCGCATTGTGCTTTGATCGTGGGAAATATATCCACCGCAGAGTAGACCAAGGTGCAGAGTGTGTCAAGAATCACAACAATCGTGCGCACCCTGGAATTCCTCCGGAAACGCCTGCTGCCTTAGCGAGAGATGATTGCGGACTCGGGGTACGAATCCATGCGCGCCCGCGCGCCCCAGCGCTTGTTCAAGTATAGGCGGGCGGGATCCTCAATCAGATGGAAAGCCGCCCAGCCCGCAATGAGCGATAACAGCAGCCCCAGCACGGGTGGCAGCCCGCTGCGATAAGTCAGCTGGTAGAACGGCTGCTGCCACAGGTAGATCGAGAACGAATAGCGTCCCAGGGTGCGCAGCCAGGAAAATTCAAAAATGGCCAGCAGCCAGCGCGGCGCGTACGCCATCGCGTTGAGCGCCACCGCCAGTCCGCCCGCGCCAAGTACCACGCGTAGCCCGATGGGAACACTCCACCAGTGCGCTGCGATCCCGGCTGCGAGCGCTGCCGGCGCGATCCAGGCCCGGGCCAGGGCGTAGCGGCCTTGCGTGACAAGCAAGGCGAGGAAGCCGGAACAGAAAATACCGAACGAGGCGACCTCGGTGCGCAGGGAAAAGTTGGGTGCCTGCGCACCGGGGACCAGTGAATACACGGCGATCGCCAGCAGCATTGCGGAGACGATGACGGCAATGGCATGCAGGCCGCGCCCGCCACGCGCGCGGCACCAGAAGGCGGCCAAGGACAAGAGCACATACGAGTGCTCTTCGACGCTCAAGGACCAGATATGCCCGAACGGCATGGTCCATCTAGTGGCCACGAAATAATTATTGGTGAAGGTAGCGGCGGACAGCAATTCGCTCGAGGACACCTGGTTTCCGGTAAGGGCGAAGACCGCCGTGATCGCGGCCAGGTACACCACCACCGAGGGCACGACACGCGAAATCCTGCGCCGGTAAAAGCTGCCGAAATCCGTTCGCTGGACGAACAGCACCTGGGCCATCAACAATCCGGAAAGAACGAAAAACAATGCCACCCCAACAGTGCCGAAATTAATCCCTGAATAAGGGAAAAAATGTCCGATCAACAGAAAGGCGATCGCGCATCCGCGCCAACCGTCGAGATATGGGATGTGTTGTTTCATTACGTTTCCAAAGTTTGCCCCAGTTTAATAACGAAACACTCGCCCCAAGAAAAAATACCTAGTTATTGGGAAATATATCGTGCAGTGTGGCTATCTTTCCACGCAAATATCGTCCAGCTTCAGGGATGGCCCTCAGACTAGCACTTCCGGCGCTTCCGGATGACTGAGAAAACCCTGCGGACTGGCCGAGCGGCCATAGGCGCCGGACTGGAACACGACCACCAGGTCGCCCACTTCCGCTGCCGGCAGCTCCATGCGTTCGGCCAGCAGGTCGAGCGGGGTGCACAGCGGGCCGACGACGGAAGCCGTTTCGCGTTCGTTCGATTCGCTCATCCGGTTGCCGATCGCGACCGGATAATTCTTCCGGATAACTTGCCCGAAATTGCCGGAAGCGGCCAGGTGGTGGTGCAGGCCGCCGTCAGTGACCAGAAACACCTGCCCGCGCGACACCTTGCGGTCGATCACGCGCGCGACATACACGCCGGCCTCGCCCACCAGGTATCGCCCCAGTTCGATCGACAGCTGCGCTTCGGGCAGTGCCGCCTTCACGCCCGGCAGCGCGGCGGCGAGCGCATCTCCGATCGGAGAAAGGTCGAGCGCCGCTTCTCCCGGAAAATACGGGATGCCGAAGCCGCCGCCGATGTTCAGGATGCGCACTGGGTCGCGCATCTGCCCGCTCAGCTGCTGGGCCAGGATAAACGTCTGGGCCTGGGCCTCGATGATGGCCTCGGCCTTTAAACTTTGCGAACCGCTGAAGATGTGAAAGCCGAGCACCGTGAGGCCGAGCTCCGCGCACAGCTTCAGCAGGCGCGGCGCATCCTCGGCGTCGATGCCGAACTGCTTGGCGCCCCCGCCCATGCGCATGCCCGACCCTTTTAACTCATAGTCCGGGTTGATGCGCAGGACCAGCAAGGGTGCGATGCCGAGCGCGTCGCCGACGCGCGCCAGCGTGCGCAGCTCGCGCTCGGACTCGGCGTGGACCACGGCGCCGGCGGCCACCGCCCGCGTCAGCTCGGCCTCGGATTTGCCGGGACCGGCGAAACTGATGCGGCCGGGGGCCATGCCGGTGTCGAGTGCGACCTTCAGTTCGCCGCCAGAGGCGACGTCGATGCCGTCGACCAGATGCGCCATGTGCTGGACCAGGGCCGGCATCGGATTGGCCTTCATCGAAAAATGCAGCTCTACCGCCGGCGGCAGGTGCGCGCGCACGTGGGCCACCCGTTCCGTCAACAGGCGCCGGTCGTAGGCATAGAACGGGGTGCTGCCGACGCGCTGCGCCAGGCGCGTGAGCGGGACGCCGCCCACCTGCAGGCAGCCGTCCTCGACCGGGAACAGGGTCTGGGAGGCATGGACCGGCTTCAGCTTCGCGTCTGCGTTCATGGTGTGCTTTCAAACAGGGTAATAAAGGCTTGCTGCAGCAGTTTGCGGTCGATCTTGCCGTTCGGGTTGCGCGCAAAAGGCTCGTCGCGCAACGCGACGTGGGCCGGCACCATCCAGGCCGGCAGGTGGCGCTGGCAGGCTTTTAACAGGGCCGCGCCGCTAAGGTCCGCGTCCTTCGGCAGCGCCAGCAGCACGATCGCCTGCCCCAGCTGCGGATGCGGCGCGCCGAAGGCAACCGCCTCGACCACCAGTCCGCTGGCGTAGACCACCTCCTCGACCTCGAGCGGGCTGACCCGGTAGCCAGAGACCTTGATCATGTCGTCGCCGCGGCCGATGAAATACAGGTAGCCCTCTTCGTCCATGCGCACCGTATCGCCCGACCAGACCGCCATCTCGACGATCGGCAGCGCCGGGTCGTGGCCCGGCGCCGGCTTGAAGCGCTCGGCGGTTTTAAGGGGATCGTTCCAGTAGCCGAGCGAGACGAGCGCGCCGCGGTGCACCAGTTCTCCCGGTTCGTTCGGCGCGCAGGGCGTGCCGTCGGGGCGCACCACCATGACGTGCGCGTTCGGGATCGCGCGCCCCATCGAATCGGGACGGCGATCGAGTTCGGATGGCGGTAAATAAGTGGAACGAAAAGCCTCGGTCAGGCCATACATCAGGAACAGCTCGGCGCGGGGCAAGGCCGCGCGCAGGCTGGCGACAGTCGCCGTCGGCAGCGCGCCGCCGGAATTGGTCAGATAGCGCAGCGAGCAGTCGCCCGGCCAGGCCAGGTTCGCCAATTGCAGCCACAGCGGCGGCACCGCCGCCAGGCCCGTGATGCGTTCTGCCGCCACCGCTTTCAGGATGTCTTTCGCGAACAGGTGGTTGATCAGGACCGCGGTGGCGCCGGCCAGGAAGGCACAGGTCAGCTGGCTCAGGCCGTAATCGAAGCTGAGCGGCAGCACCGCCAGGATGCGGTCCTGCGGCGTCAGCGCCAGGTAGCTCGCCACGCTGCGCGCGCCGGCCACCATGTTCCGGTGCGACAGCACCACGCCCTTCGGTTTGCCGGTGCTGCCCGAGGTGTACAGGATCGCGGCCATGTCGGCGTCGATCGGGCGGCGCGCGGCCAGCACGGCGGCGCCAGGAACCGCTTGCGCCGCGTCCCAGCTGCGCACCTCGACGGCGGCCTGCAGCGGCGCCGCGCCGGTCACGAACACGGTTCCCAGGTCCGGGCAGCCGGCCAGCACGTCCGTCAATTGCGCCAGCCGTTCCGGCGAGGTCACCAGCACCCGCACCTTGCAGTCGGCCAGGATGTGGGCCACCTGCTCGGGTTTCAGCTGCGGATTGACCGGCACGAACACGGCGCCGGCCAGGGCCGCGCCGAACATCGCGGCCACGTTCTCGATGCGCTTTTCCAGGAACACGGCAACCCGTTCGCGCGGCGCGATGCCGGCCTCGATCAGCGCGCCGGCCGCGCCCTCGACGGCGGCGGCCAGGGCGGCGTAGTCGAGGCGCACGGCGCCGTAGACGAGCGCCTCCGCAGCGGGCGTACGGCGTGCGGAATCGAACAGAAAATCGTGGATCAAATCAGCCATGGTCGTGATCAATACGGGGTCGAATGCGGAAGCGCGACATCAGGGCCGCGCAGCCCGCAATCTTAACAGCTTGCAGCTTTCCAGCCCGCGTATCGCGCCCCTGTCGCCAACAAGCGATGTCTCGTGGCAAATTTTTCAACACCCGGTTTATACTGGCCGGATGCGCGCGAACCCGTCACCCGTCCGGCCCCTGATTCCGCTGGCGCCGATCCTGTCGGCGTCCTCGTTCCGGCGCGCGGCCGCAGCGCCTGCGCGCACCGTGCTCGACGCCGGCAACTATAAACTGGTGACGAGCGGGCGCGTCGCGATTGCGCTGGCGCTGCGCGAAATCGGCGTGCAGCCGGGCCAGCGGGTGCTGGTGCCCGCTTACCACAGCGCCTCGATGATTCCTCCCGTGCTCTGGCGCGGCGCCGAACCCGTGTTTTATCGGGTGCACGCCGATGCCGCGGTCGATTTGCGGGACCTCGCTGAAAAAATCACTCCCGACGTGCGTGCCGTGATGGTCACCCATTATTTCGGCTTCCCGCAAGAGATGGCGCCGATCCGCGCCCTGTGCGATGCACACGGCATCGCCCTGATCGAAGACTGCGCCCACTGCTTTATCGGCGAGGCAGGCGGACGCCCGGTCGGCGCCTGGGGAGATTACGCCATCGCCAGCAGCATGAAGTTCTTGCCGATCTACGAGGGCGGCGCATTGGTATCGGCGCGCCACAGCCTGGATCACATCGTCCTGCACTCGGCCGGCGCCGGCTTCGAGGCCAAGGTGGCCCTGAATTCCCTGGAAAAAGGATTCATGTACGGCCGCCTGCCGGCCGTGCGCGCCGCCCTGTCCCTGCCGCTGCGCGCGAAAAGCGCGGTATGGGGACTGTTCAAGCGCAGGCGCGGTGGCGCTGCCCCGGCACTGGCGCCCGACTCCTCCGACAGCAGTTTCAATTTCGACCCGGCCTGGGTAGATAAACGCTCGTCGCTGTTCGCGCGCGCCATGCTGACACTGGCCGCGCCCGGGCGCATCGCCGCCCTGCGCCGCGGCCATTACCTGCGCCTGGAAGCGGCCGTGCAGGGCTTACCCGGCGTGCGCCCGCTGCATCCGCGCCTGCCCGACGGCGCCTGCCCGTGGGTATTTCCGCTGCTGGCCGACGACCCCGGGCGCCTGTTCGCACGCCTGCAGGCGCTGGGCGTGCCGCTGACCCGTTTCGGCACCCCGCAGTGGCAAGGTGTCGACGCCGCCACCTGCGCCAACAGCGCGATGCTGGCCGAACACGTGCTGGCCCTGCCCTGTCACCAGGAGCTCACCGAGCGCGAAATGTCCTGGCTGGCGGCGCGCCTGCGCGAGGCGGTGGCGCCATGAGCTGGACGCTTTATCCGGCGCGCGAGTTCGCGCGCCACAGCGGCGACTGGATGCGGCTGCACGCTTCGCTCGCCCCCACGCACGCCTCGGCCCTGCTGGCGGCGGAATTCGTCGCGCCGCTGATCGAACAGTTCGGCCGCGGCGACGAGTTGCTGGCCTGCCTGCGCGATGGCGGCACGGTATGCGCCATGGCGATCGTGCACCCGAGCCGGCGCGGCGCCTGGAGCACGTTTCAGCCGGCGCAGGCGCCGGTCGGGCTGTGGCTGCAGGAAGACGGCCGCGACACCGCGACGCTCGCGCGCGGCCTGCTCGGCGCGCTGCCCGGCTTCCCGCTGCTGCTGGCGCTGACGCAGATGGACCCGATGCTGGTTCCGCGCCCGGCCGAGGGACCCTGCACCCGTACGCTCGACTACATCGACACGGCGCGCGTGACCCTGGCCGGCAGCTTCGAGGATTACTGGAACGCGCGCGGAAAAAACCTGCGCGGCAACCTGAAAAAACAGCGCGCGCGCCTGGAGCGCGAAGGCATCGCAACGAGGATGGTCATCGAGCGCGCACCAGAAGCCATGGCGCAGGCCGTGGCCGACTACGGGCGCCTCGAAACCACGGGCTGGAAGGGAAACGAGGGCACGGCGGTCAGCAGCGAGAATGCCCAGGGCCGTTATTATCGCGCCATGCTGGAAGCGATGGCGGCGCGCGCTGCCGCCAGCGTCTACCGCTATTATTTCGGCGAGCAGCTGGTCGCGATGGACCTGTGCGTCGAGGATGGCGCGAGCATCGTCGTGCTGAAGACGGCATATGACGAGAGCGTGCCTTCGAACCTGTCGCCGACCCTCCTGATGCGCGAGGAAGCGACCCGGCGCCTGTTCGACGCCGGCCGTTTCGAACGGCTCGAGTTCTACGGCCGCGTGATGGAATGGCATACGCGCTGGACGGAAGAGGTACGCACTCTGTACCATGTTAACTATTACCGCTGGCCGGGAGTGAAACGCCTGCACACGCTGCTGGACACCCGCACCAAGCTGGGTTCCCGCCCCGCCAACACAACGACGACGAGCTTATGAAGTACCTTGAAGAAGTCAAAACCCTGCTGATCGACGTGCTGAACCTCGGCCCGGCCGGACAATCGCTGGATGCGGATTCGCCGCTGCTGGGCAGCCTGCCGGAACTCGATTCGATGGCGGTGGTCACCCTGATCGGCGCAATGGAAGAACATTTCGGCATCATGGTCGACGACGACGACATCAGCGCCAGCACCTTCGCCACCCTCGGCAGCCTGGCCGCCTTCGTGGCCGAGCGCGCCGACGACGGTGCCAACTAAGGCATGAGCGACCCCGGCCACGCGCACGCCGACGCGTTCTTCCTCGACACGCCCGACGGACCGCGTTTCTGCATGTACCACGCGCCGCGCGGGGAATGCCGCGGCGCGCTGGTCTACGTGCACCCGTTTGCCGAAGAGATGAACCGTTCGCGCCGCATGGCCGCGCTGGGCGCGCGTGCGCTGGCGAACCAGGGCATCGGCGTGCTGCTGCTCGATCTGCACGGCTGCGGCGACAGCGCCGGCGACTTCGGCGACGCGACCTGGGACGGCTGGCTGCGCGACGTCGCGCAGGGACGCGCCTGGATCGAGGAACGCCTCGGCCGCACGGCCGGCCTGTGGGGCCTGCGCGTCGGCGCCCTGCTCGCGGTCGTGCATGCGCAAACGGCGGCCGTGGCGCCGGAGCGCCTGCTGCTGTGGCAGCCGGTCACCAACGGCTCGGGCTACCTGAACGGCTTTTTACGTTTGCGCCTGGCCGGAGAACTGCTGGCGGGCGGCAGCGACAGCGGCGGCACCGAAGCTCTGCGCGAAGCGCTGGCCGCCGACGAGGCGCTCGAGATCGCGGGCTATACCCTGAATCCGCAACTGGCCGCGGGCCTGGACGCGGCCGATGCGCGCGCGCTCGGCCCGCGCTGCCCGATCAGCTGGTTCGAAGTCACGGCAGCCGCCGGCCGCCCGCTGCCGCCGGCCGCGGTGCGCGTGGCCGATACCTGGAGACTGCAGGGCAGCCGGGTCGACCTGGTCCCGGTCCAGGGACCGCAATTCTGGACGGCGCCCGAAACGATCGATTGCCCGGCCCTGATCGAGGCAACCCTGGCCCGCCTGGAGACACCCGATGCCTGAGGAACGCGCAATTGCCTTTTCCTGCCGCAGTGCCTGGCTGTACGGCATCCTGAGCCTGCCGCAGGCAGCGGCGAAGCCATCGTCGCGCGGCGTGCTGATCGTCGTCGGCGGCCCGCAATACCGCGCCGGCAGCCACCGCCAGTTCACCCTGCTCGCGCGCGACCTGGCCGATGCGGGCATCCCGGCCATGCGCTTCGACTACCGCGGCATGGGCGACAGCGAGGGAGACCTGCAAACTTTCGAGAACGTTGACGACGACCTGCGCGCGGCGATCGACCGTTTTGTGGCGGAAGTCCCCGGCCTCTCCGAAATCGTGCTCTGGGGGCTGTGCGACGGCGCCTCGGCCGCTGCGATGTACGCGCCGCAGGATCCGCGCGTGGCCGGGCTGGTGCTGTTGAACCCCTGGGTCCGCACCGAGGGAGGGGCGGCGCGCGCCACCATCAAGCACTACTACAAGGACCGCCTGTTCGACGCGCACCTGTGGAAAAAGATCGGCAGCGGCCAGTTCGATGTCAAGGACTCGGTCCGTTCGCTGTGGGACAACGTCGGCAAGGCGTTCGGACCGAAGCCGGACCCCGGCACGGCTGCGTC
The DNA here is from genome assembly GCF_059801075.1 of Massilia sp. LXY-5. Taxonomy (NCBI): domain Bacteria; kingdom Pseudomonadati; phylum Pseudomonadota; class Betaproteobacteria; order Burkholderiales; family Oxalobacteraceae; genus Massilia; species Massilia sp. LXY-5. Next base: position 423,564 of record NZ_JBNNEH010000006.1, on the reverse strand, counting down.
CGGCGACGGCGCGCCCTTGCCGGAACGCATGCAGGGCGCACTGACCCGTTTTGGCGGGCGCGTGCTCGTCGTCCTCAGCGGGGCCGACCTCACGGCCCAGGAATTCGCCGCGCTCTCGCACCGTTCCGGACCCTGGCAGCGCCTGCTGGGTACGCCGCGCTTTACGCGCCAGCAGATCGACAAGGCGGACCACACCTTCTCGCGCCGGCCCTGGCAGGACCAGGTGTCGAGCTGGACCCGCGACTGGCTGCGCAGCTGGTGAGCTGAACCGCCTCGATTCCTCCGCAAAGCCTCCATTCCCTGCTTGCCGGCGCCACACCTGGCGCAAGCGGCGTCTCTCCCTCCAAATCGCCCTGAAGACGGCCGAACGGCCTCCCTGCCTCCCCGCCTTCCGGCCACCCAGCCCAATCTACGACAACAAGCTTGCCATTCGTCTCATTGTTGCATCAAAGGATCATTTATTGCGCCTACTTATTGTATTTACGGTAGACTTAACGTAGGAGAAATCCTACGCGATTAAGAAACCTTTAAACATGCAGTTGTGCGGTTTCCCGATCACCCGGCGTATGACAAGACAACCTCATCAGGCAACTATGGACAGCACCGTGGCACGCACACGTGTCTGCATCACGATCGATACCGAATTCAGTATTGCCGGCGCGTTCTCCGATAAGGCAAAGCAGCCGGTCGCCGAGCCGTTGGTCTGGTGCAATGTCGAAGGACGGTCGGAGGGCTTGGGCTTCATGCTCGATACCTTCCGCCAGTACGGCGTCCAGGCGACTTTCTTTGTCGAGACCCTACACCGTTACTACTTCAGGCACGATCCGATGCGGACAATTGCCCAAAAAATCCATGCTGCAGGTCATGAAGTGCAGCTGCACTCTCATCCTTGCTGGACGGTGTTCCAGCATACAGACTGGCGCAGCCGTAAGGGCACGAAGCGCGTCAACGACAATATCGACCAGGCCGAGGATGCGGTCACGCTGATCAGGCAGGGAATTGATACGTTCAAGGAGTGGAGCCTGCCTGCGCCGCGCGTCTACCGCAGCGGCAACCTGCACCATGGCGACAACCTGTACCGTGCGCTGGCGGCCACCGGGATTCCGTACAGCTCGAATATCGGCGTGGCGATCTACGACAGTGGCGACCCCGATTACCGCCTTTATAGCGGCCAGCATCAGCGGCATGGGGTCAAGGAATTTCCGGTCTTGTCGTTCACCGACTGGAGCATTGGACCGAAACAGAAGATCAAGTCGCTGACCATCGCCGGATCGAGCTTTGCCGAAACGCGGCGCCTGATCGAACAGGCCAGGCGCGACGGCATTCCACTCGTCGTCGTGCTGACCCATCCATTCGAATTTGTCCAGAAACGCGACCTTGCCTTCCAGCAAACGCGCCGCAACCGCCTGACCCAGTCGCGACTGGTCAAACTGTGCCGCTTCCTGCACGAAAACAGCGACCGCTTTGACGCCTGCGGCATGGCCAGCGCCGCGGATGCCCTGCCCGCCGCGCAGGCATCCGAAAATCGCCTGCTCAAGAGCGCACTACGGCATACGCTGCCCCGCATGATGGCCCAGCTGGCTTACGACCGCTTTGGAAAGTGGATGCTGGCACGCCAGTACGGCAGCACACGGGGCACTGTCATCGCAGACGAAGAGAGCCTCGAGAGCTCGCCCATGGCGTAAACCGCGTCCGGGCAGCGAGACGCCGCCGGACGAAAGCGCCGCTGCCCTAGCTTACGCTTTACCCCTTGGCCGCGCGCTCAGCCCTGTTGCGCGACACCGCGGTCTGCCAGAACGGGAGCCCGTTGAAGGATCTGCTGAATCGGAGCGAAAAGACTTCGATACCAATCGCCGCAAAGACGATTACCAGTGGCATGATCGGCTCGCGGTAGCGGAAGATCACGTAAAAGACCATGTGGATACCTGTATACAGGATAAGCGCACCGCCAATACCTATCATGACCCGGTTACGGCGTGCGATGGTCAGCAGTACATAGATTGCTGGCAGGCATAAGACGATATATTGCAATAGCCAGATCGCGCGCGTAACCGTCTCGATCAATGACGGTTTGTCTTTCCCTTCATGTATGGGCGGCATCCAGAACAAACCTGCTTTCTTCAGAGCCAAGCCGACAAAGCGAAGAGGATGCTCGGCAATCCAATGGATTGCTGCCTTTTTTAACTCCTCCGAAGCATATACTTCGCCTTGTTGCCGCAAGCTCTTCCACTGGTGTCCTAATGGCGTCTCCGCAATCGATACGAAAAAACCGTCCGCATTGGGATTGTTTCCTAGATACAAATTAAAACCGCCATTCGAGGTGATGATTGGGGTTCCCAGCAACTGAGCATTTCGGTATTGCCAAGGTGCCAGTAACAGTGCGGAGGCCAGTACCAAGGCTATCCCCGCACGCAGTTTTGTCCCCGTCGACTCCCTGGCGAACACGAGCGCCAGGAACGCGATTGGCAACAATGCCATCCCGGCAGTACCGGTAATTGCGAGGATGGCGACGATCGCCCCCGTAACCAAACCAGCCTCGACCGTCGGGCGAAGATGCAAGCGCGCTGAACCCACCATCAGGCCAAGCATCAGTGGTGTCATCAGGTTTTCCTTGGCTAGATATTCGCAATATATCCAGGACGGTACATATAGAGCGAACAACAAAGGACCAAGCAGACGCGCAGTCCGGCCTGCTTTTGCTTCACTCAGCAAAACGTAGACAAAATAGGTACTGAGTCCGCCAAGCAGTGCATTGCCCAGTTGTGCCGCAAGCAGATTGTGGCCAAACACCATATAAATCGGTGTCAGAAAGAATAAAGGGTAGCCTCCGCTGAAAAAGGCGACGTTTCCGAAATCGTCGGCCATGATGCGACCGGCCACGAGATTACGCGCCATTTGGTCGTAGGCAAGATAATCGCTGACGGGCTCGATGTGCAATGCGTACACGGTCACGCAACGCAACAGTAGAGACAGCGTAATCACCATGCACAACAACTGGCGTTCGGAAATTTTGGGGTAGGTATTATTCACTGATTTTCCTGTCAAGTTCTTGCTACAACCCATACACCGGAGCAAATGAGGCAAATGCCGACGACGCGCTGTAACGAAATATGCTCGCCCAGCAGGTAGCCCGCCAGCGCACTCAGCGCAAAGCCGGCGCCGACCAGTGGATAGGCCTTGCTGACGTCCCATTCGGATAACACTGCCAGCCAGACGACAGCGCCCAGGCCGTACAGGATAAAGCCGAGTAGAACATAGGGTTCTGTCATTGTCGTCAGCAATACGGACAGGTCGAAACGTCTGCCGGCCAGCGCTTTGACTGACGGCGTGCTCATGCCCAGTTTCAACGTAAACTGCGCCATTACCGAAGTGGCGATGCTGGCTAGTGCGAGAAAATATGTCTTCATTAATTTCTAGCTGATCAGCTGGGCGCTCAAGGTAACGGCCACCATTGCACCAATGGCGACCCGGCTGCCGAAATCCTTCAAGGTAAATACGATCGGGTCATCATCCATTTCGCCTCGTGCCGTTTTGAGCCAGACACGGGCTATCCAATAAATCAGGCCGATACCGGCCAGCCATAGTCCGTTGGTAGTATCGCCATATAAATTGATCGCCGTTGGGCTACCGACGTACAAGCCGAAGACAACGACCGAGCAAAGGCCGGCGCCGATTCCGAGCGGCCAAAGCACAGCCAAGTCCGCCACCCCATAGTCGCGTCCGTGAACATGGGCCTGCTCCGTGCCTTGCAACGCAACGAGCTCGGCGCAGCGCTTGACCAAGGCCAGACTAAGGAAAATAAAGACACTGAAAGCAAGCAGCCATGGCGTCACGGTACTGCCAATGGCCACAGCGCCGGCCAGCACGCGAAACGTATACAACAGGGCCAGCACCACGACATCGACGAGTACATATTGCTTCAGGACGAGACTGTAGGTGGTCGTGAGGACGATGTAAGTGACCAGCATGCCGAAAAATTGAAGGGACAGGCTATAGGCCAACAGCAACGCCACGCCGATCAGCAGGGCCGACGCAGCGATCCCGCGGTGGACCGGAATGAGCCCAGCAGCAAATGGACGCGCTTGCTTTCGCGAATGGCTGCGGTCATTTTCCAGGTCCCAGATATCGTTGAGGATATACGTACCGGAGGCCGCAAACGAGAAGGCGACGAAACCGACCGTTGCGCCCAGCAGGTGCAGGTGCGACACAAAGGAAAACGACGTCAGCAAGGGCACAAACATCAACAGGTTTTTGAGCCATTGGTGAATCCGGATCGCACGCAGCCAAGTCGACACCGATGGTGCCGGGTAGCTGAACGTTTTTTCAAGGTTCCCGTGTCGTTCAACTTGGTCACTGACACGGCGGTTGGCACCGACCAGCACCGAGGCAGCGGCATTTTTCCAGATTGGAAGGTCTGCATGACTGTCGCCCGCATACGTAAAATTGTCGCCGAAGCGGATGCGGATAGCCTCCAACTTCAATGATCCCTTCAGATTTGTGTGGGGTGTGCTGGATAACACGGCGTCGAACAGCCCTAGCTTCGCCGCCGTGGCGTTGGCAATGCTCTCGTGCGCCGCCGTTGCCAACACAAGGGTGCGGCCCCGCTCTTTTTCGCTTTTTAACCAAGCTATTAAATCTTCGCGAAAGGGAATTTTGGGAACAGCAAACCGACTTATCTTCGCAACCCTGTGCTTGAAATCAGCGATGCAACGCTGACTGATCAACCAATAGATCAATCGGAATATTTCCAGCGGATTTCTCTTAAGAATCGATACGATCGACTCAACCAAGGTATCGGTGGGTGTAAGAGTACCGTCGAGATCGACAATTAACGGACCTTGATTGCTCTGCATGGTGACCCTTAGCCAATTTTTTCATCGCGATCAGTGACACGATGTTACGTTGAGCCGCTGATGTTATTTCATTTGCATATTTTTGGGTTCAATTATCCTGTTACTGATAGAAAAAGAAGATACTTAACAACAATTTGTTAAATGAAAAATCTTACTAATTGTCATTTTTAAATTCGTTAGATCCGTGAACCGGTTTGACAGATATCAGGTCGAAGGCTTCAACACGCATCACATCAGCTTATCGAGCTTACATCTATTAAATATTAACGTTGAACCAACTCCAGCGGACAATCCAAGGCGCCGCCCCACTTGCATAACGTCCTCGTCTTCCTATCCTGAAGGTTTGACAAGCGATGCGGAGGTGTGCGATGGATACGGTGGCGGTGAGCAAGATGGAGGAACTGCAGGGCAAGCTGAGAGGCAGTGTAGTGCTGCCGGGAGAACCAGCTTACGACCAGGCGCGAACGATCTGGAATGCGATGATCGACAAGCGCCCGGCCATGATCGTGCGCTGCGCCGGCGCGGCCGACGTGCGCACGGCGGTCGATTTCGCGCGCGAGCACGGAATACCGCTGGCGGTGCGCGGCGGCGGCCACAACATCGCCGGCAGCGCCCTGGTGAACGACGGTTTGGTGATCGACCTGTCCGGCATGCGCTCGGTGCAGGTGGCGCCGCACAGGATGCGGGCCTGGGTCGAGGGCGGCGCGCTGTTGCGCGACGTCGACCATGAGGCGCAGGCCTATGGGCTGGCGACGCCGCTCGGCATCAACTCGACCACCGGCGTCGGCGGCCTGACCCTGGGCGGCGGCTTCGGCTGGCTGACGCGCAGGCACGGTCTCGCCATCGACAACCTGGTCTCGGCCGACATCGTCACCGCGAGCGGCGAGCGCCTGCACATCGACAGCGACAATCACCCCGACCTGTTCTGGGCCATCCGCGGCGGCGGCGGCAATTTCGGCGTGGTGACCACCTTCGAGTTCGCGCTGCACCAGGTGGGGCCCCTGGTCACCGCCGGCCTGATCGTTTTTCCTTTCGCACAGGCGCGTTCCCTGCTGCGCAACTACCGCGACTATGTGGAGGCGCTAGACGAGAACATATCCGTCTGGGCCGTGCTGCGCGGCGCGCCGCCACTGCCCTTCCTGCCCGAATCGGTGCACGGCACCGGGATCGTCGCCCTCGCCTTTTTCTCGCCGCAGCCGCCCGAACAGGTGCAGGCTGCGCTCGACACGGTGCGCAGTTTCGGCAACCCGCTGGGCGAACACGTCGGCGCCGTGCCCTACAGCGCCTGGCAGCAGGCCTTCGATCCACTGCTGGTGCCGCCGGCACGCAATTACTGGAAGTCGCACAATTTCAATACGCTGTCGGACGCGGCCATCGACGTCGTGGTCGACTATGCCGGCAAGCTGCCGTCCGCGCAGAGCGAAATTTTTCTCGGGCTGCTGGGCGGCGCGGCGAATACCCACGCCCCGGACGAGATGGCCTATCCGCACCGCGCCGCGCTGTATGCGATGAACGTGCACACGCGCTGGGAAGAAGCGGCGCAGGATGCGGCCTGCCTGGCCTGGGCGCGCGAATTTTTCAAGGCCGCGGCGCCCCATGCCGCCGGCAGTGTCTACATCAATTTCCTGAACGAGGACGAAGTCGACCGCATCGCCGAAGCCTATGGCCCGAACTACGCGCGGCTCAGGCAGATCAAGGCGAAATACGATCCGGACAACCTGTTCCGCACCAACCAGAACATCCGGCCGGGCGCCTGAGGCCGCTGAGCCTAGTTCACGCCAAGGCAGCATCCGCTGCTTTCGTTTCAGCACGGCCACGACGCCTGCGATCTCCTTGGCGGCCGCCGCGCCGGCTCTAAACACATCCTCCGAGTTACGAATTGCTGAGCTTGAGGAAAGCTTGCGCGTAACTTACATACATCATCCCGCATGCGATACCGGAAGTTGCAAAGTCCCAAACCGAATCCCCAAGCATTTTGTTGTTTTAAAGCATATAAGCATCGATAAAAAATGGTAAATATGCAAAATACTCTGTAGGATTTCTCCTATTGCTTAGAAGAATTGTTCATATTACGCCTGTTGATGCGGACTGTGTCGCATTTCCTCGATGCATGTTTGACCGTTTGTTGTCATCGGGAAAACATAAACCGCCAAACATTTCGTCAATGCGCCTGCCTCGACTTACGGCATTCCACACGCCCTTATTTCAAGCGAACTCATGTTGCGTCCAAAAATCCTCATCTTGACCGGTGCGCGTACGCTCGGCCTCTTCAAACTAGCGCGCTACCTGACGAAATCGCAGCTACGCATCCTGTGCTACCACGGCGGCGTGATCGGGGACGAAAAAGGCTTCAATCCCAAATTGTTCTGCACCGCGGAAACGCTCGATTCCCGCATGCGCTGGATGCAAAACAAGGGCTTCCAGTTCGTCACGCTCGACGAAGGCGTCAAGCAGCAAGTCGCAGGTGGCAGGCAGGCAGCCTTACGCACAGTAGTGACCTTCGACGATGGCTGGTATTCGACGGCCAGCAAGCTGTTGCCGGTGCTGTCGCGTTTGCAGATACCCTCGACGCTCTACCTCAGCACGAAGGATTTTCTTGCAGACCATCCCATCCTGAACGTCACGGTGCGCTACATCATCTGGAAAGCAGGCCAACAACCGGTAAAGGTCGAAGGATGGGGTGCCGCGGTGGATGGCGACTACGACCTGCGCAAGGCCGGGGAGCGCCATCGCCTGGCGCACACCATCGTAGACGCGATCCATGCGTTGGCAAGAGGCCGCGAACAGGTCTGTAGTGCACTCGAGACGTTTGCCGGCGGCCTCGGTGTGTCAGCGGCGACGCTGAATTTGGGCAGCCGGCGCTTCGACTACGTGACCCAGCAAGAAGTGCTCGCTGTTCTGGGCCAAGGATGCGCCATCGAATCACATGGCCATGTGCATGAGTATCCGAAAGGCAAACCGGATCAGTTCGCCAACGATTTGCGACAATGCGAGGCCACGATTGTCGGGCTCGGGCTAGATACGCCCAAGCACTATTGTTACCCGAGCGGCTCATTCGGTCCGGAGGCAGCCGGCACGCTCAACGCACTGGGCATCCGTTCCGCGACCACCTGCATTCCCGGCCTGATCGACAGCCTCGACGGAGAGCAATGTCATTATCTGCCGCGCTTCTTGGACGGCGAGGACGTTCATCCCCTCGAATTCGAGGCAGAAATGAGTGGATTTTCGGACTTGATGCGCAAGGCGCTCAGCTTCCTCCGCGAGCGTCGTCCCGCGCCCCAACCGATCACCGCGTAAGCGCCCCTGCGTGCTGCACCTGCCATCCTCAGGACGCCAGGTGCTGTTGCGCTTGGGCCCAGCCGATCTGCTTTGCCCTACCCCAAGCAAGCATATAACTCTTCGGAGAATATTTTTTTTCTTCGTATAATTTGCGCCGGGTCGGCGAGGTCGACAAGGAATTGTTCAGGGCATCCCCACCCTCTTCCACAAAGAACAATTCTGCCCCCCCTGCCATCGGCACCGCGCGCAGATAGGAAAGGCGCGGACTGACAAGGTCGAGTGCGGGATCGTAGAACCAGCTGCTCCCATACATCCCCAGCACTTCCGGATGGAGCGCATACAGCTCGGCACAGCAGCGGTAGCATTCGTTCCACCCTTCTTCGTTGAAGGTGTCGAGCATGAATTTATGGGTATGAATCTGGAAATATGCGCGAAAGCCGCCCAGGCGCAGCAGTTTCGCAAGGTTCCCCGGCACACCGCCTAGTCCCCCCTTGAACAAGATCGAGCGCGGGATGCCACAGCGGGCATCGACGAGCTGCGCGCCCGCCACGTAAAGCCGCAGCGTGGCAATGCCGAATTCCTTGTGGAAGAGGTCATGATCCACGTCCAGCCACTCGGGTAGCGTCTCGCCCTCCGCGAGCATGCGCTCGAACTGCCTTGTCTGCTGCATACGCACGCGGGGCGGGAGCTTGGCAAAGCGCTTCGATGTCAGCGTCTCGAGCATGCCCTGCATAATGGCGGCTTTCAGGAAAATCGCTGAAGCCTTGCTGCCATCAGCAAGCTGAGAGCTCGGAACGAGCGCACGGGCGTTCTGAGGAAAAATTTTATAGTGTTCGAAGGGACCGATTTCCTGCGCATTGCGGACGAAATCGGCGATCGTTGCCATTTCCGTGATGCTGGAAAGACGCTGGGAAAGACCCATCAGGGTTGCCCTTGCCAGCGAGATGAGCGGATCGAGCTCCATGGGGTATCCAAAAGTAGTGAGATCAGGCAAAGAACAGTGCATTGCCGATTTAGAATTGCAATATTACATCATCTTCGGATGACGACCGAGCTCAGCCTGCTGGGGGCGCAAGCAGGCGCGGAAATCGTCAGCCGCGCCGTAGGCCCGCCGCGCCTGCCGCTGTGCTTCACACAGGCCGGCTGCGGACGCTCCCGCGTCGCGCTGCGGCGCCTCGCCGCGCCATTCCAAATCGAGCCGTGCCGGATCCGCGAACAACTGCCGCTGCGGATGCCTTCCCAGGTAAAGCCAGCCGATACCGGTCGCCAGATTGTCCCCGGCGCGCAGCACCCCTCCCTCATCCGAACGCAGGGGTCCGTCCACCAGGTTGCCCTCCAGGGTAGCGCTGCTGGTCGGAAAGCGCACCTGCACACCGGCCGTGTCGAGCACGGTGTTGTCGACCAGCTGGGTGCCGGCTGCGCTGTTGAGGTAGACGCCGACATCCGAACAGCCGGCGATCAGGTTGGCGCGCATGATGCCGCCATCGTGCTCGGTAATGCAGCGCGCGTCGCGGCAATAGGGTTTGCCGGTGCCGCCGCCGCCGAACGAGAGGCCGATGCGCTGTCCCGGCTGGCCGGCCAGCAGCGCCTCGCACAGCACCACGTTGCGCTCGAAGACAGTGCGCGCGGCGCCGCCCTTGGCAAAGGCGCCGTAGCTGGTGCGGTCGCCCCAGGCCTTGACGAAGTCCTGGATCAGGTTGGCACGAATGGTCCAGTCGCTGGCGGCGACCAGGTCGATCGGCGTGACCGGCCGCGATGTTTTACGCGGCGCCGCGTTACTCAGGGTGTTCGATTCGATCAGGCCGTGGTCGGGGAAGCTGCTACGCTCGCCGTTGATTTTAAAGTGGGCGTTGAAGTCGCGGATCGTGTTGTTGCGGGCGACAAAATGGTGGGCGTTGCCGACCACGTGGAAGGCATGGTCGCAGTACTCGTCCTCGGCGCAGGCGCCGCGCAGGCTCAGGTTTTCGAAACGCCAGTAAGGCGCGGTCACCGTAAACCCTTCGCCGACGGCGACCGTGACCGCTACCGTGCCGGGGCGCGCCGCACGGACCACGATCGGGGCGGACGCGGTACCGGGGCGGCTCGCATACAGCGTGGCGCGCAAGGCATACTCCCCCGGTAAAAACGTGATCACGTCACCAGGCGCGGCATCGGCCATTGCGCGCCGCAGCTCGTCGACGCTTGCCACCAGCCGCTCGCGCCCGGCGGGGGCCGGCAGGCCTTCGGGCTGGGCGCCCAGCAGCAGCGCGGGCGGCACATACGGGCCGGTCTGGCCGCGGTCGAGCGCGAGCAAGGTGCCGGAGGTGAAGCGTCCCGCGCCTTCGACCAGGGGGTTGTGGCCGCTCGTGCGCTTGAGGAGATACGGCGCCAGCGCGCGCGGCGTGACGCCTTGCGACTGCAGGTAATATAAACCCGCCGCCGCGCCGGCCGCCGCCAGGACCAGCGGCACGGCCAGCAGCTTGATGAACTTCATGCGCCGGTCTTGATGTTGTGACGGCTCATCAGGTCGTACATGGTCGGGCGGCTGATGCCGAGGATCTCCGAGGCCTTGACGATGTTGCCGTCGACCCGGGCCAGTGCTTTGACGATGGCCTTGTACTCGGCCTCGTCGCGCACCTGGCGCAGGTTGATCGGCTCTTCTTCCAGCCCCTCGCCCGGCAGGCCCAGGTCGTCGGCGACGATGGTATTCCCGTCGGCCATGATCACGGCGCGCTTAATATAATTTTCCATCTCGCGCACGTTGCCCGGCCATGGATAGGCTTCGATGGCGGCAATCGCATCGGGCGCGAAATGCAGCGATGGACGTCCTTCGGCGGCGCAGAATTTATTTTTGAAATGGTGGGCCAGCAGGGCGGCGTCGCCCTCGCGCTCGCGCAGCGGAGGGATCGTCACGACGATCTCGGACAGGCGGTAATACAAGTCTTCGCGGAAGCGGCCGGTGGCGCACAGTTCCTTGAGTTTCTGGTGGGTCGCGCAGACGATGCGCACGTCGACCGGGATCTCCTCATGGCCGCCGATGCGCTCGATCACGCGCTCCTGCAGGAAGCGCAGCAGTTTCGCCTGCAGCGGCATCGGCAAGTCACCCACTTCGTCGAGGAAGAAGGTGCCGCCGTGGGCGAGTTCGACTTTACCCTTGGTCTGCTTGGCCGCGCCCGTGAACGCGCCCTTCTCGTAGCCGAACAATTCGCTTTCCAGCAGGTTTTCCGGAATCGCCGCGCAGTTGATCGCCATGAAGCGCTCTTTTGCGCGCGGGCTCAATGCATGCACGGCGCGCGCCAGCACTTCCTTGCCGGTACCCGATTCACCGAGCAGCATCACCGAGGCCGAGGTCGGCGCGACCTTTTCGACGTTGCGGCAGATTTTCAGCATCGAGGGCGCGCGCGAGATCACGCCGGCCATCGGCGAATCGGCCTGCTCGCGCTGCATGCGGCGGTTTTGCTGCTGCAGGTCGTGCAGGAAGAAGGCGCGCTGGATCACCAGGTTCAGCACCTCGGGATCGCACGGCTTCTGGTGGAAGTCATACGCTCCCAGGCCGATCGCCTTGACCGCGTTCGCATGGTCCTGGTTGCCGGTCAGGACGATGACTCTCGTGTCCGGCGCCAGCGCCAGGATCTGCTGCAGCGTGGCGAGACCTTCGGTCGAGCCGTCCGGATCGGGCGGCAGGCCGAGGTCCATCGTCACCACCGCCGGCTCGTGGCGCCGGATCTGCGCCAGCGCGGCTTCGCGGTCGCCGGCGACGGCGACGTCATAGGCGTCGAGGCTCCATTTCAGCTGCTTTTGCAGGCCGGGGTCGTCTTCGATGATCAGGAGTTTCTGTTTGGTCTGGGTCACAGTGGTCAATCCTCGGGTCAGGCTGCACGGTCGACGAGCAGCGCATCCTGCTTGTACAGGGGCAGGATGACTTTGAAAGTGGTGCCGGACAGCGGCTTGCTGGATACTTCCAGGCGCCCGCCCAGCTCATTGATGTATTCGCGGCTCTCGAACACGCCGATGCCCATGCCGGCCGACTTGGTCGACTCGAAAGGCTTGAACAGGCGCTCGCGTATGAACTCTTCGCTCATGCCTTCGCCGGTATCGGTGATCTCGATGCGGACCGCTTCGCCGTCCTGGTAGAGGCCGATGGTGACGCTGCCCTCCTTCGGCGTGGCTTCGATCGCGTTCTGGATCAGGTGGCCGACGACGCGCTCGAGGCGCTCGCGGTCGGCCAGCACGCGCAGGCCGGTGTCGCGCAGGTCGAGCTGCGGGCGAGGCTCGAAGGCCGCCTTGTTGGCCACCGCCTGCCGCACCACCTGGTCCACCGCCAGCGGCACCGGCTTTTCCTGGACATCAATGCGCGAGAGCTTTTGCAGCATCAGGCGCATCTTCTGCACGGACAAGGACACCGTTTCCAGCATGTCGGCCTGGAATTCGGGATTGTTCTTGTGCTTTTCCGCGTTCGCATTCATCAGGGACAGCTGCGAAACCAGGTTCTTGAGGTCGTGCACCACAAAAGTGGACATGCGGTTGAACGATTCGAACTGGCGCGCCGTCATCAGCGCGTCGGCCGCATCCTGCTGGGCCAGGTAGCTGGCGGCCTGGCTGCCGGCGATCTCGAGCAAGTCCAGCACTTCCCAGTTCAGTTTGACGGGGCTGCGCGCCGTATGCAGCACGACGAAGCCGAACAGTTTATTTGCCCCCATCATCAGCGGCACCACCAGCCAGCCGCGCGGAAAATCGCGCAGCCACTCGGGCAGCACGAGCCCTTCGTATTTGTCCGGGTCGTCCGCGTACTCTCCGAGGTCGATCACCCACTGGGTCGATTCGAGGAAGCGGCACAGGGCCGAGTCGGCGGGCTCGGCGACGTCCGGCAGCGGCACTTCCCAGGCCGCGACCGGCTCGAAGCGGCCCGCTTCACGGCGCTGCCACAGGGCTCCGCCCGGGCTTTCGACGAGGGCGGCCACGGCCTGTACGGTGCGTTCCCCCAGGTTCGGCCCCGCTTCGGAAAGCGTGCGCGTAAAGCGCATCCACTCTTCGCGGTAGTCGTAGCCGTAGCTGTAGAAATGCTTGGAAATAAACACCTTCAGCCAGGCGCGGAAGGTGCCCGAGAACAGGATCCCGGCCAGCAGCAGCAAGGCGCCGAACAGGAAGGTGACCTGCATCACCGTGCCCCAGCTGCCGCCGAAATAGCGCAGGTAGTAGCCGGCCGAGCCCATCGCCAGCAGGTAGATGGCCGAGCCGAACAGGGCAGCGGAGTGGAACATCGCGCGGCGCGACACCGCCAGCGGCGAGCGCCACGATTTGGCGCGCCGCATCGACAGCGCCAGCAGCGGCACCGTCAGCGCATTGATGACGCCGCGCGCGGCCCAGATGTCGGGGTCGACTTCGCGGAACAGCATCGCGTGGCTGTACAAATAAAAATCGTAGGCGAACATGCCGCCGATGCCGAGGCAGGCGAATTTAATGGCCCAGCGTTCCTGGGTGGTCTTGTTGCGGTAGGCCTGTTCCACTAACAGCATGCCGCCGACCGCCTGCACCACGCGCACCGTCACCGGCAGCACGCTTTCCAGGAGGGCCAGGTCCCAGTAGCCGAGGCTGGCCGCGGCCAGCGCGACCAGGTAGCAGACGGCCGCCGCGAACAGGGCCGGCCGCAGCTTCAGCGGCAGCCGGCTGCCGGGCGCGCGCCAGTCTCCCAGCAGGACGACCAGGAACAGCGACCAGACGGCATTCCTCGCCACCTCGAAGCCGTCGGAGAGGTCGGTCCACATCAGCAGGTCGGTGGCGGCCCAGGCCAGGGAGGCGGCCCAGAAGGCCGAGATGAGGCAGGCCGCCACCAGCAGCGGGCCGTGCGCCCGCCCGCGCCAGCTCGTCAGAAGCGGCACGCCCAGCAGCAGGAAGCCGACGGCCGCGAGGCCGTAGCTGTAGGTGGCGATACTGGTGAGAGAGACACTATCCATGTGCGCAGCCGGGCGCGCAGGCCCGGCATGTAACGTTATCGCGGGCGGAGCCGACGATTAGCGGCCGCTGCGGAACAGCACCACCTTCAAGGTATTAATGAGGACCAGGAAGTCGAGGAACAGGCTGTTGTTTTTGACGTAGTACAAGTCGTACTGCAGCTTTTGCAGCGCATCCTCGGCCGAGGAACCGTAGCCGTAGCGCACCTGCGCCCAGCCGGTGATGCCTGGCTTGATGCTGTGGCGGACATTGTAGTACGGGACCACTTCGATCAGCTGCTCGACAAAGTATGGGCGCTCCGGACGCGGACCGACGAAGGACATCTCGCCCTTGAACACGTTCAGGATCTGCGGCAGTTCGTCGATCCGGGTCTTGCGCATGAAGTTGCCGACGCGGGTAACGCGCGGATCGTTCTGCGCGGCCCATTGCGGCTTGCCGCCCTTTTCGGCGTCGGCGCGCATGCTGCGGAATTTATGCACGAAGAAGCTTTTCCCGTCCTTGCCGACCCGTTCCTGCGAATAGAACACCGGACCGCGGTCTTCGAACCACACGGCCAGCGCGGCCAGCAGCATCAAGGGGAAGGTCAGCGCCAGGATGATCGTGCTGCAAATCAGGTCGAAGGTGCGCTTCATGAAGATGCGCACGAAACTCTGGTCGAAGCCGCCGCCGAAGACGAGCCAGCTCGGCTGGATCGAATCGACCCGGATCTGGCAGGTTTCGCGTTCGAAGAAGGTGGCGGCGTCCGTGACCTTCAGCCCCTGCAGCTTGCAGTCGAGCAGTTCCTTGATCGGGAAGCCGCCGCGCCGGTTCTGCACCGAGACCACGATTTCCGACACGTTGTACTGGCGCGCCAGTTTGACGAGCGAATCGCCGTCGCGCATTTTCAGCAGGTCCGATTGCGTCACGCACAGCTCCTCGCCCGGCGCCGGAATGAAACCGGCGATGTCGTAGCGGTGGTAGCGGTTGGCGCGCTCGGCCAGTTCGCTGCATTCCTTGGCCAGCGGTCCGCCGCCGAGGAACATGATGCGCGACTGCAGGAAGCGCGCTTCCGAGGTCTTGAAGAAAATCATGCGCGCGATGAAGATGCCGACCGCCGCCAGCGCGAACACGATCACCAGGATGCTGCGGCCGAACGAGAGTTCGGGCGCGACATAGAACACCAGCGTCAGGATCAGGAAGCCCATCACGAAAGAAGGCATCAGCTTCATCAGGAACGGGTGGCGCAGGCCTTCTTCGAAATCGAGCTGGTACATGCCCATGGCGCTCATGCTGAACACGATGGCCAGCGCGAACGCGACGGCCGAGGTGAAGAAATGGTCGAGCGACGGAACCGTCACCGTGGTGCCGACTTCCATGTAGCGCAGCGCCGCGCCCGCGTAGGCGGCGCCGAGCAGCACCAGCACTTCCACGACAAGCAGGACGGATACGATCTTCGACACATAATGGTTAGAAATCCTGAACACGTCAGCCTCCTGATTCTTTTTACTTACTCGGATGCCGCACGAGAATCCTGCTTCAGCAGGTCGTGGACATACCAATCCATGGCCTGGCGCAGGCCCTCGCCGATTCGGTGCGTGGGCGCATAGCCCAGCAGCGCGGCGGCCTTGCCGATGTCGGCTTGCGAGTGGCGCACGTCGCCACGGCGGAAGTCGACATACTGGGGTGCGTGCCCATCCACATGGGGGAAGCGCTCACGCAGCAGGTCGCGCATCATCGCGTACAGCTGGTTCAGGCTGGTACGTTCGTTGAGCGCGACGTTGTAGACCTGGTTCACCGCCTCCGGCGAGGCCATCGCTGCCAGCAGGTTCGCCTGCACGACATTGTCGATGTAGCAGAAGTCGCGGCTGGTCTCGCCGTCGCCGTTGATGCGCAGCGGCTGATTACGGATCAGCGCGGCAACCCATTGCGGGATCACGGCGGCATACGCACCGTGCGGATCCTGGCGCGGGCCGAACACGTTGAAGTAGCGTAGTCCCACCGTCTCCATACCGTAAGTGCGGCCGAACACGTTCGCATACAGCTCGTTGACATATTTTGTGACCGCGTAGGGCGACAGCGGGTTCCCGATCACGTCTTCGCGTTTCGGGAGGTCCGGATGGTCACCGTAGGTCGAGCTCGATGCGGCGTAGACGAAGCGGCGTACTTTCGCATCGCGCGCGGCCACCAGCATGTTCAGGAAGCCGGTGACGTTGGTGTCGTTGGTCGTGATCGGATCGTCGATCGAACGCGAGACCGAACCGAGCGCGGCCTGGTGCAGCACGAAGTCGACGCCCTCGCAGGCGCGCGCACAATCGGCAGGCAGGCGGATATCGCCTTCGATGAAATTGAATTTCGCCCAGGCTTCTTGCGTGACAGATTCTTTCACCTGATCCAGGTTATGCCGGTGACCCGTGGCGAAATTGTCGAGTCCGGTTACCCGCTGGCCGAGCTTGAGCAAGGCTTCGACCAGGTTCGAGCCGATGAAGCCGGCGGCGCCGGTGACCAGCCAGTGATGGCTGTGCTGGCCCAGCTGCTGCCTAACGTCTTGAATCTTATTCACAGTTTTCACAACACTTTCTCATTAACTAACGCACTGCAGTTCGGGCGGTGGCAGAACGCACAAAGCCGCCGCGGTCAGGCGGCGGCTCGTTCCGCACGACGACTTACAGGCGCCAGACGCAGAAGCCAGCCTCGCGGAGGGCATTCTGATCGAATTGCGACTTGACGTCGATGAAGCAGCCACCGTCGTTGAGCTTTGCCTGGAAGTCCGGTACCGACATCGCCAGCACTTCCTTATGCGGCACGGCGGCGATCAGGGCGTCCGCCTTCGGCAGCGCGTCCCAGTTCTTTTCCAGGGTGATGCCATACTCGTGATGGGCTTCGTCGGCCTCGGCCAGCGGATCCCAGACGTGCACGTCGACGCCGTAGCTTTCCAGCTCGTGGACGATGTCGGCCACTTTCGAATTGCGCAGGTCCGGGCAGTTTTCCTTGAACGTCAGACCGATCACGTTGACCTTGGCGCCCTTGACCTGGAAGCCCGACGAAATCATCGATTTCACGGTTTTCTCGGCAACAAATTTCGCCATGCCGTCGTTGATGCGGCGGCCAGCCAGGATCACTTGCGGGTGGTAACCCACCATCTCGGCCTTGTGGGTCAGGTAGTACGGATCGACGCCGATGCAGTGGCCGCCGACCAGGCCCGGGCGGAACGGTAAAAAGTTCCACTTGGTACCGGCCGCCTTCAGCACTTCGAGGGTATCGATGCCGATCTTGTCGAAGATGATCGCCAGTTCGTTCATCAGGGCGATGTTCAGGTCGCGCTGGGTGTTTTCGATGACCTTGGCTGCCTCGGCCACCTTGATGCTCGAGGCGCGGTGCACGCCGGCGGTGATCACGGTTTCGTACAACTGGGCGACGCTTTCCAGGGTCTCGGCGTCGTCGCCGGAGACCACTTTCAGGATCGTCGTCAGCGTGTGTTCCTTGTCGCCCGGGTTGATGCGCTCAGGCGAGAAGCCGACGTGAAAGCCTTCTTTCCACTTCGTTCCCGAATGCTTTTCCAGCAGCGGAATGCAGACTTCCTCGGTGGCGCCCGGATAGACGGTCGATTCGAAAATGACGATCGCGCCCTGTTTCAGGTTTTTACCGACCGTGGTGCTGGCACCGATCAGTGGCGTGAAGTCCGGGTTGTGGGCGATGTCGACCGGGGTCGGCACGGCCACGACGACGTAGTCCGCCTGCGCCAGCAGCGCCGCGTCAGTCGTCACTTCCAGCTTGTTTGCTGCCTGCAACTGCTCGGTCGAGACTTCGCCGGTCGGGTCAATGAATTTTTTGTAGTTCTCGATTTTTGACGCCGACAGGTCGAAACCAATCGTCCGTACTTTCTTGCCGAATTCCACTGCGAGTGGTAAGCCCACGTAACCCAGTCCTACTACTGCGACGACCTGATCTGCTTTCATTATCAGCTTTCGATATCGAATAAAGTTTTGCTATTATGCCAATATTTAATATAGCATGGGAACTAGAAGCCCCTCAACGCGGCACCCTAGTTTGTACGCCATCAACAACACGGACGCATAGGCGATGTTGTATTTGCATCCGTGTGTTCCGTTGTTTTTTCGTTCTCCTTAACCGGCTCACCAGGCCCGTCCCCGGTTCATCAGGGAGCATCGGCCGCGGCGCACAGCAAGGAGGCCACGCTGTTCGCATGACACTGTGCAATATAGCATTTTCTGTCTGACAAGTTCCGTAAGAAAATGAATCGTGCGCGCTGCACACACTTGGAATACGGCGACGAAAAGATGTTGTCGATCGATTACAATCTTGCGCGACCCATCATGCATCTCAGCAAACACTGATGCCACCGCAGGAGCAGCGCTTGAACGACCTCAGATTCTCCACCCTCGACAATGACGATCCCGGCAACGATACGCTCGACGCCTTCGTGCGCGCGCATCCCGAGGGCAATGCTTACCAGCTGGCGGCCTGGCGCCGCGCCGTTGCCAGCGCCTACGGCTATGCCGGCCGCGTGCTGGTGGCCTGGCAAGGATCGGAACTGGCCGGCATGCTGCCGCTGTGCGAATTCGCCCGGCCGCTGTCGCGTCCGCGCTGGATCTCGCTACCGTTTTGCGACCTCGGCGGGCCGCTGGCCGTCTCCGGTGCCGTCGCCGAGGCGCTGGCGGCACGCGCGCGCCTCGACCTGGGCACCCAGGGGGCGGCTGGACTGGAACTGCGCTGCTCGGCGCCCGGGACGCAGGACGAAGCCGGACTGGAGGGACGCAAGGTGCGCATGCTGCTCGGCCTGCCCGAGAGCGCGGCGGCACTGATGCAGTCGTATCCCCCGAAGCTGCGCAGCCAGGTGAGAAAAGCGGAAAAGAACGGCCTGACCTCGGAAGTCGTCACCGGCGCGGCCGGCATCGCCGAGTTTTACGATATTTACAGCCGCAACATGCGTCGCCTCGGCAGTCCTCCCCACAGCCGTGCCTGGTTCGAGGCCGTCCAACGGCACTACGGCGCGGCCGGCGACATGTTCATGGTCATCGTGCGCCACGAGGGCAAGGCGGTCGGCGCCGGCTGGGTGCTGCTGTGCGGAGACAAGGCCGTCATTCCCTGGGCCTCGACCCTGGCCGAGTTCAACTCGCTGGCGCCGAATATGCTGCTGTACTGGGCGATCCAGTCGCACCTGTGCGAACGCGGCGTGCGCCAGTTCGACTTCGGCCGCTCCACCTTCGGCGAGGGGACCTATAAATTCAAGAAACAATGGGGCGCGCTGCCAGTGGCGCTCGAGTGGAAAGAATGGGACGCGCAAGGGGTGGCAACGATCGCGGCTCCCGCGGCAAAGGGCGGCTCTTCCCTGCGGCCCCTGATCGAAAGCGCCTGGCAGCGGTTGCCGCTGGGGGTGGCGAACAGCCTGGGCGGGCGCTTGCGGCGCTATATCAGTTTATAGGCGTCATCGGCTTCACCCCTCTGCCATCAAAATTGTGTGAAATCGCAACCGCGTGCTGCGTTTTGCGAGTTAACACTAGAATAAAATTTTGACTGGATTTGCCATGACTGTTGAGCCGCGATCGATCGCGATTATCGCGTCGCGTGAGGATGCCACTACACTGAAAAATTGCATCGTTTCGGTGTTTGAAGCGTGTCATGAACGGGCTGCGGTCATCGATGTTTTAGTAAACGGCAATCCCGGACTGGTGCAACAGGTGGCAGCGGCCGAGCTCGACTGCCCAAGCCACTGCACATTTCGTCTTTGGAACATCGCAGAGGGCGACAAGGCGCATGCCTGGAACGAATATGTGCACCGCATCTGGCCTGGACAGGGCAACGCTATTTTCGTCGATGGTTATGTGGAGGTCGCGCACGACGCCTTTGATGCCCTCGACCAGGCGCTGCTGGCCTCACCCGAGGCACAGGGCGCCACCGGCGTACCGACCTGCGGACGTTCGGCCGCAAGCCTGCGCGCCCAGATGTTGCGCGAAGGCGGTTTCCACGGCAACCTGAACGCCATCCGCGCCGAGGTAATGGGCGCCATGCGTGCTTCCGGGATCCGCTTGCCGCTCGGACTGTACCGAACCGACTCCCTGACTGGTGCGCTGCTCATGTTCGGCCTCGATCCCGCAGCCAACACATGGGACCGGCAACGTATCGCCGTGGTCCCCAACGCCGTCTGGAAAGTGCGTTCGCTGGGCCACATCACCTATAAAAATGTTGTATCGCAATTGAAACGCATCCTGCGCCAGGCCCAGGGCGAGCTCGAAAACCGGGCGCTGCGCGAACACCTAGCGGTCAAGCGCATGGCACCGAATCTGCTGCCGGCGACCACGCAAGCCCTGGTGATTGGCTGGCTCGCTGCCCAGCCTACGCAAGCGCGGCAGTTGTTGCGCAAGCATCCGCTCTGGGCTTTTGCCGCATGGCGCCTGCGCGAACCGCGCGACTGGTCAGCGGCGCAAATTTCTCCCCAAGCCGTCCTGAATGTTTCCAATCCTTAAGTTTTTGTCCTGCAACACACACGTCGACCTGGCTGTTCCCGACGAGTTCGCCGGCGGACATCACTAGACCTGCATTAAAAGTTTGCGCGCAAGGACGCTCCCGGGAATGGGCGTGCCGGAAGTCGGCTGCCGGGCAAGGCTGGCGAACCGTGTACAACAAGAGAAAATGGCGAGAGAACGTGCAGTTGCAGGCTCTGAATCAACGCCGCATGCGACGCGATGGGCACGGCGTTGATCTGACGGTCCTGAAGGAATTTGGGGTGGTGCGGCTGGCTGGGATCGAACCAGCGACCCTTGGCTTCGGAGGCCAATACTCTATCCACTGAGCTACAGCCGCACTGGTAAAACGCGTCGAGTCATCTCGCGAGGAAATGCCTGAGCGATGCGAAGGATACATTCTTTCGCGTTCCCCGTCCATGGAAAGTAGAAGTTGCAAACGAGTCATGTGCTATGGGGCATCTTTTGAGACTATAATCGCCGATTGGCGGCCTTTCCAAAAAGTCATGCAGGAAGTACACACGCCGGGTAGCAGGTTTTTTTAATCGTATTAAGGAAATCATGAGCGACGCACACAATGAACAATCGTTTATCAGGACGCCCAAGCAACTGATCGGGGTGGTCGCAGGCTTCTTCCTGGTAATCGTTATCGGCATCATCCTGCTTGTCTCCTTTGTCACCAACGACAAGCTGGAAGGCGCCGGCACCAACAGCCTCGGCAAGGAAGCAGTGGCCCAGCGCCTGCGCCCGGTTGCCGAAGAAGGTTTTACGCTGCGCGATGCCAACGCGCCGAAAGTGCTGCAAGCAGGTAATGCCGTCTACACCGCCGTGTGCGCGGCCTGCCACGCCAGCGGCGCCGCGGGCGCCCCGAAGATCGGCGTCGCCGGCGATTGGGGCCCGCGCCTGGCGCAGGGTTACGATACGCTCGCCAAGCATGCCATCGAAGGCATCCGCGCCATGCCGGCCAAGGGCGGCAATCCCGACCTGGACAATGTGGAAGTCGAACGCGCGGTGGTCTACATGGCCAACCAGAGCGGCGCCAAGTTCAAGGAGCCGGCGCTACCCGCAGCGGGCGCCGCGCCCGCCGCCGGCGCCGAGACCGCCGCCGCGCCGGCAGCAGCGAATGCCGCCACGGCCGCCCCGGCCGGCGGCACGCCGGCCAGCGCAACTCCGGCTGCGGCCCCGGTTGCGGCCACGCCTGCGGCCGCTGCCCCTGCTGCGGCCGCACCGGCCGTCGCCAATGCCGACGCCGGCAAGGCGCTGTTCAATAGTGCCTGCATCGCCTGCCATGGCGCCGGGATTGCCGGTGCGCCGAAAGTGGCCGACAAGGCAGCCTGGGCGCCCCGCATCAAGCAGGGCAACGAGGTGCTGTACGAGCATGCCATCAAGGGCTTCCAGGGCAAGGCCGGCGTCATGCCGCCCAAAGGCGGCTCCAGCGCCCCGGATGCCGACGTCAAGGCAGCAGTCGACTTCATGGTGGCCTCCTCGCGTTGACGAAGCCCAAGGAATGGTTGGTCCAGACCGCCCGCCGGGCGGTTTTTTTATTGGGTGGCGAGTCAAAATAACTATATAAATACACTTCGTTTCGGTTTCTAAACGAATAATATTCGTAAAGTAATCGACAATGTTGTGTTGTATTTGGACGAAATCCGGAACAGCAAGACTGATTTTTCTGTCGTTCAGTTTTGCTTTGGCGTAACCTTCAGAAATGCACTGGGGCAATAATTTATTCCCCAAAGTAACCCTCTGAAGACGCCATGACACTCCCACTCCAACACTTTGCAATGCGAATTGCCGCAATCGCGGTATTCGGTAGCACGCTCGTGGCCTGCGGCGGCGGCGGCGGTTCCGGTTCAACTGCCGGTGTCGCCTCGAGCACATCGGCGCCAACGGTCCCGGCAGCCGCGGCCGCAGTGGCCCCGCAGGCCGCGCCGGTCGGCGCAGCAGCGCCCGAGGCCACCGTGTCGCCTGCGGACACGGCCCCGGCGCCCGCCACCACGGCGGCCACGACCACCGCCTACACCATCTTCGGTGTGGTCACCGACGTGCGCATCCAGAACACCACCGCCAGCGCCCAAACGAACCTGCCGGTCACGTTCGGCCAGGTATTTGCCGCCGGTGACCTGATGCCGGCCGATTCGCTGGTCGGCCGCTTCAACGACGGCACCGAAGTTCCGCTGCAGCTCGACGTCAAGGCGACCCACCCGGACGGTTCGGTGCGCCATGCAGTGGTGTCGGGCCTGATCCCGAGCCTGAACGCGAGCGAAACCCGCTTGCTGTCGCTGATGAAAACGAACGCGCCGCACGCCAGCGGCATGGGTCCGAAGACCCTCCTGCTGAACGGTTTCAGCTCGTCGGTGCACGCCACCATCAACGGCGTGCGCTACAGCGTGTCGGCCGACGACATCATCAAGACCGGCGGCGCCTACCAGACCTGGCTCGCGGGCGCGGTCGCCAACGAGTGGCAGGTCTCGGCGCCGCTGACGAGCGCCGACGGCGTGGCCCACCCGCACCTGACGGCGCGCTTCGCGATCCGCTGGTACAACGACATCAAGAAGGCGCGCGTCGACGTCACGCTCGAAAACAACTGGGCCTACGAACCGAATCCGCAAAATTTCACCTATGACGCCGAAGTGATGGTGCGCGGCGCCGTGGTCTATTCGAAGCCGGGCCTGACCCACTATCACCACAGCCGCTGGCGCAAGGTGTTCTGGTGGGGCGGCGATGCATCGCAGGCGCTGGTCAAGCACAATGTCGGCTACCTGATCGCCAGCCGTGCGGTGCCGAACTACGACCAGAGCGTGGTCGTGCCGGAAGCGACTTTCGCCAGCCTGAAATCGAAATGGACCGGCGCCGCCATCGAGCCGATGGGCATCGGCATGGCGATTCCGTATATGCCGACTACCGGCGGCCGCGTTGACCTCGGCCTGTTGCCTGGTTGGGCTGCCACCTACCTGCTGACGATGGAGGGACGCGCCAAGGAAGTGACACTGGGCACGGCCGACCTCGCAGGCAGCTGGTCAGCGCACTACCGCGACAAGAACACGGGCCGCCCGGTCAGCCTGATCGACTATCCCTACATGACCATTTACGGGATTCCGACCGATACGCGCAATCCCGTCACCAAGCAACTCGAAGCGTTCCCGAAGTGCGCAGTCGGTGCCAGCTGCAGCACGCCTTACTCGCACGATACGGCGCACCAGCCTGCATTTGCCTACCTGCCCTACCTGGTCACCGGCGACTATTATTATCTGGAAGAGCTGCAGTTCTGGGCGATGTACGACGCGTTTTCGACCAATCCGGGTTACCGTAAAAACATTGCCGGCTTGCTGGCACCGGAACAGGTACGGGGCCAGGCATGGAGCATGCGCACACTGGCCGAAGCGGCCTACATCACGCCGGACAGCGACACGCTGAAATCGCATTTCATCCGCATCGTGACGAGTAACCTGGACTGGTACAACAGCACCTATACCAATAACCCGGCAGCCAACGTGTTCAACGTCCTCGATATGAACAGCGCCGTTGTTTACAACAGCAACCGTGGCATCGCACCATGGCAGGACGACTTCTTCACGTCGGCGATTGGTCACGTGGCCGAACTGGGCTTCACCGGCGCCCAGACACTGCTGAGCTGGAAAGCCAAGGCGCCCGTGATCCGCATGACTGACCCGGGTATTTGCTGGATCGATGGCGCGCTGTACTCGATGAACATCCGCGACTCGGCGACCAGCCCGCTGTACACGACGATGAAGCAGGCAGCGGACGCCAGCGAGACGGCGACCTTCCGCTCGCTCGAATGCGGCAGCGCGGCGATGGCAAGCTTCCTCGGGCTGAAGGTGGGCGAGATGACGGGCTATTCGTCGAGCTATGCCGGTTATCCGTCGAACATGCAGCCGGCGCTGGCGTATGCAGTCGATGCCCGCCTGCCGAACGCCGCCGCCGCCTGGAGCAAGTTCATGGCGCGCACCGTCAAGCCAAATTACGGCGAGAGCCCGGAGTTCGCCATCGTGCCGCGCTAAGGATCACGCTTGCCCCAGCCCCAGCCGCCGCAAGGCCGCTGGGGTTTTTTTATGGCCCGCACCCAGGCACAGGACGAAAAAAAACACCGCCGGCGCAAGCCAGGCGGTGTTTTATTTTGGAGCGTGAACCGCTGCTTACCAGATGATCACGCGGTCCTTCGGCGCCAGGTACATCTTGTCGCCCTGCTTGACCTTGAAGGTCTCGTAGAAGCCCGGCTGGTTCATCAGGGTGCCGTTGGCGCGGAACTGGCCCGGCGAGTGCGGGTCGGTTTTGACCTGGGCGATCCGGGCCGGCTCGCGCATTTTCTCGCGCCAGACTTGCGCCCAGCCCATGTACAGGCGCTGCTCGCCAGTCAGGCCGTTGATCACCGGCGCCTTTTTGCCCTTCAGCGAGATTTTATACGCTTTCGCGGCGATGGCGAGACCCGAGTTGTCGGCGATGTTTTCGCCCAGCGTCAGTGCGCCATTGACGTTGTAGCCAGGCAGCGGGCTGTAGCCGTTGTACTGCTTGACCAGCATGTCGGCCTTGGCCTTGAAGTTCTTGTGGTCGGCGGGGCTCCACCAGTCGCGCAGGTTGCCGTTGCCGTCGTACTGGGCACCCTGGTCGTCGAAGCCGTGGCTGATCTCGTGGCCGATCACGGCGCCGATGCCGCCGTAGTTGACCGCGTCGTCCGCGTTGGCATCGAAGAACGGCGGCTGCAGGATCGCGGCCGGGAACACGATCTCGTTCATCTCCGGGTTGTAGTAGGCGTTGATCGTCTGCGGCGTCATGCCCCACTCTTCGCGGTCGATCGGCTTGCCCAGCTTGTTGATCTCGCGGTCCGCTTCGACCACCCGCGAACGCATCACGTTGCCCACCAGGTCGTCGCGCTTGACGACCAGCGCCGAGTAATCCTTCCACTTGTTCGGGTAGGCGATCTTCGGCGTGAACTTGGCCAGCTTGGCTTGCGCTTCCTTCTTGGTCGCCGGGCTCATCCAGTCGAGCTTGTCGATGCTGGTTTTATAAGCGGCCAGCAGGTTTTTCACCAGCGCTTCCATGCGCGCCTTGTGCTCAGGCGGGAAGTATTCGGCCACGTACAGCTTGCCCAGCGACTCGCCCTGCGAACGCTCGACGGCGCTGACGCCACGCTTCCAGCGCGGCTCGATCTCGGTCACGCCCGACAGGGTCTTGCCGTAGAAGTCGAAACGCTCGTCGACGAAATTCTTCGACAGGAAGCTGGCGTAGGACTGGACCAGGTGCAGCGACAGATACGCCTTCCAGGTGTCGAGCGAGGTTTTGTTCGAGAGCTCGACGAAGGACTTCAGGTAGGTCGGCTGGCCGACGATCACATACGTCGCCTTGCCCGACAGGCCGGTGGTATCGAGCCAGCTCTTCCAGTCGTAGCCAGGCGCCATCTTGTCCATCTCGCCCAGGTTGACCTTGTTGTAGGCCTTGATCGGATCGCGCAGCTCGACCTTGGTCCACTGGATTTTCGCCAGCTCGGTCTCGAAGTCGACGATGGCTTTGGCGTTGGCGGCGGCGTTCTTGTCGCCCGCCATCGCCAGCATCTTCTCGACGTGCTGCTGGTACTTCGCCTTGGTGGCGGCCAGCTTGGCGTCGTCCGCCTTCAGGTAGTAGTCGCGGTCAGGCATGCCCAGGCCGCCCTGGCCGATGTCGGCCACATATTTCGTCGAATCCTTGTTGTCCTGGTGGATGCCGAAGTCGAAGGGCACGCCGACGCCGATTTTACCGAGGCGCGCCAGCATGGCCGGCAGCTCGGACTTGTCTTTCAATGCGGCGATCTTCGCCAGCTCGCCTTGCAGCGGCGTCACGCCCAGCTGTTCCAGGCGCGCCTCATCCATGAAGCTCGCATAAAAATCGCCGATGCGCTGGGCGTCGGTGGCGGCGGCCGGGTTGGTCGCGGCGGATTTTTCGATGATGCCGCGCAGGCGCGGCAAGGTGTTCTCGCGCAGCTGCATGAACGAACCCCAGCTTGCCTTGTCGGCCGGGATCTCGGTATTTTTCAGCCACTTGCCGTTCAGGTATTCGAAGAAATCGTCCTGCGGGCGCACGCTCTCTTCGATGTATTCGGTGGCGACGCCGGACGACAGGACCGGGACCTTGGCACTTTTGGCGGTGGCTGCGGCGGTGCCGGCGGCGCCTTCGGCGTGTGCGAAACCGGCGATCAGTGCCAGCGTCAGGGCGCTCAGCATGTGTTTCTTCATGGGTGTCTCTCCACTATTTATCAGGTTGGCGGCCGGCGCCTCGTGGGCACCGGCCGGATCGGTCGACTATGCATACGTCCCGTCGCGACGGGCTTTATGCACGACCAGGTTGATGACTTTACCAGATCGTGACGCGGTCTTTCGGCGCCAAATACATTTTGTCGCCTTCCTTCACGCCGAAGGCCTCATAGAAGGCCGGGTGGTTCATCACGGTGCCGTTGGCGCGGAACTGGCCCGGCGAGTGCGGGTCGGTTTTCACTTGCACGATCTGCTGCGCTTCGCGCATTTTGCTGCGCCACACCTGGCCGAAGCCCATGAAGAAGCGCTGGTCGCCGGTCAAGCCGTCGATCACCGGGGCCGGCTGGCCCTTGAGCGAGATTTTATAAGCTTTATAGGCGATCGCCAGGCCCGAGTTGTCGCCGATGTTTTCGCCCAGGGTCAGTTCGCCGTTGACGTTGTAGCCGGGGATCGGGCTATAGCCGTTGTACTGTTTGACCAGCATGTCGGCACGCGCCTGGAAGGCGGCGCGGTCTTCCTTGCTCCACCAGTCGCGCAGGTTGCCGTCGCCGTCGGACTGGCTGCCCTTGTCATCGAAACCGTGGCCGATTTCGTGGCCGATCACGGCGCCGATCGCACCGTAGTTGACGGCATCGTCGGCGCGCATGTCGAAGAACGGCGGCTGCAGGATCGAGGCCGGGAACACGATCTCGTTCATCGAGCTGTTGTAATAGGCGTTCACCGTCTGCGGCGTCATGCCCCACTCTTCGCGGTCGATCGGTTTACCCAGTTTCGCGATGTTGCGGTTGTAGCCGAACTCCGAAGCGCGCTTGACGTTGCCCACCAGGTCGTCGCTACGGATGCTCAGCTTCGAATAGTCGCGCCACTTGTTCGGGTAGCCGATCTTCGGCGTGAATTTCGCCAGTTTCGCTTGCGCTTCCTTCTTGGTCGCCGGGGTCATCCAGTCGAGGGTATCGATGCTGTCCTTGTAGGCGGCCAGCACGTTTTTCACGAGTTCTTCCATGCGCGCCTTGCGCTCGGCCGGGAAGTATTTGCCGACATACTGGCGGCCCACCGCTTCGCCGAGTGCGCCTTCGACGGTCGACACGCCGATCTTCCAGCGTGGACGGTTTTCGGTGACGCCGGTCAGCGTGGTGCCGTAGAAGGCGAAGTTGGCGTCGACGAAGGCCTTCGACAGATAAGGCGAGTATTCGCGCAGAAGCTGCCATTCGAAGTAGGACTTCAGGGTCGCGAGATCGGTTTTCGCCACGACCGCGTTGAAACCGGTGAGATAGCTCGGCTGGGCGACGATGACGTAGTCGAGCTTGTTGCCGACGCCGCTGGCCGCCAGGGCGGCATTCCAGTCATAGCCCGGGGTCAGTGCGCCGAGTTCGGCCACGCTCATCTTGTTGTAGCGTTTGACCGGGTCGCGGTTCTCGACCTTGGTCCATTGCACCTTGGCCAGTTCGGTCTCGAAGTCGACGATGGCCTTGGCTTGTTCGGCCGCGTTCTTTTCGCCGGCCAGGGTCAGGATCTGGGCGACGTGCGCTTCGTATTTCGCGCGCGTGTCGGCCATGCGCTTGTCGTCAAGTTTCAGGTAATAGTCGCGGTCCGGCATGCCGAGGCCGCCCTGGCCGATATAGGTCGCATATTTCGTCGAGGCGCGCGCATCCTGGCCGACGCGGATGCCGTAAGGCGTGGCGACGCCGATCTTCGACAGGTGGGCCACCAGGTCCGGCAAACCCTTCTTGTCCTTCAGGGTGCGGATGCGCTGCAGTTCGCCTGCCAACGGCTTCACGCCCAGCGTTTCGAGCTTCGCTTCGTCCATGAAGCTGGCGTACAGGTCGCCGATCTTCTGGACCTCGGTGCCGGCCTTCTTGTGCGGATCCTTCTGGGCCGCCTCGATGATGCCGCGCAGGTGCGCCTGGCTGTCGTCGCGCAGCTGCATGAAGGTACCCCAGCTGGCCTTGTCGGCCGGGATCTCGGTCGATTTCAGCCACTTGCCGTTCAGGTAAGTGAAGAAGTCGTCCTGCGGGCGCACCGAGGAGTCGATGAACTGGGTGTCGATGCCGGAGATCGGCGCGCTGGCAGTACTGGCGGTGCTGGCCGCCGCGACGGCGACGGGTGCGGCGTTGGATTTCGTCGTGTCGCCGGCATGGGCGAGAGTGGCAAGGACGGACAGGGTCAGGGTGCTCAGAAGGGTACGTTTCAAGAGAGTTCCTCGTGTCAAGCGTTGGCGACCGCGGCATGGGTCATCCTGCAAGAATGCCCGATCCGGACCCATCCGTCGAGAGGGAATGTGGCAAAAATGCGCACAGTGCGGGCCGCCGCGCATTTTGCACGGCGCCTGTATTGACGGGCGCTACAGCCCGTCGGCGTCCGCGCACATATGCATGTCCGCGGATCGCCTTCCATTTACAGCTTCATTTCGAAGCGCAAACCGACTGTCGGATCGGTGTGCGCGCTGGTGCGCACGTAGCCGGTCGGCGCGGTGTAATACCGCGCGGTCACGTAGTCCTCGGCCAGCAGGTTGTTGACCGACAGGCGCAGCTGGTTATTCGCGCTGAATTTCCACAACCCGTACAGGTCGACCTGGCGCTTGGCGCCGGCGGCGCTGGCCTCGGTGGCGCTGGTCTGCACCAGCAGCGGCGGGGTCCAGTTGTAGCTGGCGCCGAGCGTCAAGGGCCGCCCCTTCATCCGGTAGTCGAGGCCGACATTGGCCGTCTGCTCGGCCTGGCCGTCGAGCCGGTTGTTCGGGCCGGGAATGCCCTCGACATGCGACCAGAAGCGGCTGTAGTTGGAGCGGAAGTCGATATCCGGGCTGTTCGGCACCAGTTCGGCCAGCTGGAATTTCGCTTCCAGTTCGATGCCGCTGGTGCGCGCGCTGCCGATGTTCTGGGGGCTCGACAGATAGCGCAGGCCCTGGTTCGTCGGGCGCTCGGTGATCACGCGCCGGATCAGGTTGTCGACGTTGCGGATAAAACCGCTGGCGCTGAGGAGGCCGCTTTTGCCGAGGTAGTGTTCGTAGGCGAGGTCGATGCCCTTGGCCAGCTCGGGTTTCAGGTTCGGGTTGCCGCTGCGGTCGGGACTGACGCGCGCGTTATAGGTCGCGAACGAGGGAGAAGCGATCATGTCGTTCAGCGGCGCCGCCCGATAGCTCTGGGTCAGGCTGGCGCGCACCTGGTCCTTTTCGAAACCGGGAATGCGCCATACCGTATGCAGGACCGGGCTCCAGACGCGGCTCGTGTTCTCGACTTCCGACGCGCTGCCGGTGCTGGTGGTGCGGATCCCCTCCCAGCGCAGGCCGAGGTAGACCGACCAGCGTTCGGTGATGTCCCACTCGTCCTGGGCGAACAGCGCCAGGCGGCGCGTGCTCGCTTCCAGGCTGGCGCCGGAATCGTCGAACAGCGCGCCGCCGTCGTCTTCGGCCACGTGCACCTGGCGCAATTGCGCGCCTTCGACATCCCAGCCCATGGCGAACAAATGGCCTTTACCGATCGGCTTGGTGTACTTGCCGCTGTGCGTGATGTTGCTGTTGCGGGTGTTGTCGACATCGTTGAAGGTGCGCAGGGTCGCCCCTCCCTCATCGAAGGTATGGCGCAGGCTCTCGCTGTCGTTGCGGCTCGCGCCCCCGCTCAGTTTGACGTCGAGCTTGGCGCCGCCGTCCATCTTGTGCAGCCAGTTGCCCATGGCGCGGAAGAACCTGGAGTCCGATGTCGAAGCGGTGCGCAGGCGCGCGTATTCCGCCGGGCGGGTGCCGCCCAGGTGGTCAATATGGGTGTCGCTGCCGTTGTCGTTGCGGTTGATCCCGATAAAGGGCTGAAAAGTCAGGGTATCGCTGTTTTCGAATTTATAGGACAGGCGGGGCGACAGGAACATGCCGCGCGTGCGCGAATCGATGCCGGTATGGATGTCCTGCTCGCGCGTCACCTTGCCGGCGAGGTCTTCCTCGCGTACATAGCTGTCGCTGTCGTTGTGGCTGCGCCCGGTCATCGCATTCACCGTCGTCAGCCAGGAGAGCTTGCCGGACTGGCCAGGCAGCGCCAGCGACAGGTTCGGCGAATGCAGCCCGGCGCTGATGTTGTCGCCCGCGCGTAACTGGATGTCCTTCTGACGATAACCCTCGCGCAGCACGATGTTGATGGTGCCGGCGATCGCCTGCGTGCTGTGCTCGGCCACCGGTCCGCGCATGACCTCGATGCGCTCGACCTGCTCCGGCGGCAGCGATTCGATCGAAAACCCTGCAGGCGCCCGCTCGCCGTTGATCAGCACTTGCGTGTAGCCGTTGCCCAGGCCGCGCATGCGCACGGCGCCGCCGCCGCCGCGGCCCGGCGGCCCGCCCATCGTCACGCCCGGCAAGCGTTTCAAAATGTCGCCGACGCTGGAATCGCCGTTGCGGTCGAGTTCCTCGCGTCCGAAGACCATTTTCGAGGCCGTCGACAGGCGCCGTTGATCGGTGTCGTTGGCGCGCGAACCGGTGACGCTGACCTGGGCGACCGGGGCCGCCTCGCCCGTTTTTCCGTCTGTTTTGCCGCTGGTGGCGGGCGCCGCCTTGACGGTCGTTTTCTGCGCATCGGGCGCAGGGGCGGCAGTGTCGACGCTCTGGCCGGCGGCCAGGACGGGGGAGCCTGCCGCACCCAGCAGGGCAAGGCAGGCAGTGGGAATCAGCTTGTTCATGTCTCTTTTTTATGTGAGGCGCCGCCGGGCCGGCAGCGCCATCGGTATTGACGCAACCGGCCATTCTAGCGGCTGCCGTCGAGACCGCCTCATCCATTGGTCCTTTTTTACTTTTCGATACAACACGAGATCGGAAAAAAAATACCCACGGCGGGGAACCGTGGGCGCAACCACTTTGGGGTGGAGAGAGAAAAACTGGAATCGACTATAGGACCGGCCAGGGCCCCAGGTGACCACTCTTACAATTACTTACCGGAAGTACAACCCGCTTTACAAGTCGCGCCCGTTTGCGCGGGCGCAGCCCGGGCCGGGCGCGATTCGGGTTTATACTGGGGGCGCGCTATCTCATGCGTGCCAGGACCTGGTCCTACTCTTCCGCCACCATCGACACTATGGGCTCCACTCTCAAGAACGCCGGCCTGCTTGCCGTCGGCCTCGCCGCCGGCGCCGCCGTCACGATGCAGTTTTCCGCGCTCGCCTATAAACCGGTCGAGCCGAGCATGCCGCTCGACCAGCTGCAGCAGCTGGCCAAGGCGGTGGAGCTGATCCGCGCCGATTACGTCGAACCGGTCGAGGGCGGCAAGCTGCTCACCAGCGCCATCTCGGGCATGGTCGATTCGCTCGACCCGCACTCGGCCTACCTCGACCCGGCCGCCTTTCGCGAGCTGCGCGAAGGAACCGAAGGCAAGTTCGTGGGCCTCGGCATCGAGATCGGGGAAAGCGACGACGGCTATGTGGAAATTGTCTCGCCGATGGAAGACTCGCCGGCCGAACGCGCCGGCATCCAGGCCGGCGACCGCATTACCCGCATCGACGGCCTCGATGTGCGTGGCCTCGGCCTGGAAGAAGCGGTCAAGCGCATGCGCGGCGCGCCCGGCAGCCGCGTCACGCTGACGATTGCGCGCGCCAGCGCGCCGCAGCCGCTGGTGCTCACTGTCGAACGCCAGGAGATCGTCCAGAAAAGCGTCAAGGCGAAGATCGTGGAACCCGGTTACGGCTGGCTGCGCATCGCCCAGTTCCAGGAACCGACCGTCGACGACATGGCGGAAAAGCTGACCGAACTCGCGCGCCGGGAACCGCATTTGAAAGGGCTGGTGCTCGACCTGCGCAACGATCCGGGCGGGCTGCTGCAGGGCGCGATCGGCGTGGCCGCCGCCTTTTTGCCGGAAGGCGCGGAAATCGTTTCCACCAACGGCCAGTTGCCCGAGTCGCGCCAGCGTTTTTATGGGCAGCCCGAACACTACATGCTGCGCAGCGGACCCGATCCGCTCGCGAGCATCCCGAAAATGTACAAGACGCTGCCGCTGGTGGTGCTGGTCAATACCGGCTCGGCTTCGGCTTCCGAGATCGTCGCCGGCGCCCTGCAGGACCACAAGCGCGCGGCCATCGTCGGCACCCAGACCTTCGGTAAAGGCTCGGTGCAGACAATCCGTCCGATTGGGCGCGATGCTGCCGTCAAACTGACGACGGCGCGCTATTTCACGCCACACGGACGCTCGATCCAGGCGCGCGGCATCGTCCCCGATTTCGCGGTCGACGAAAACGCCGAGAACGACGGCCTGAACGCGCTGCGCCTGCGCGAAGCCGACCTCGACCACCACCTGTCGGGCGACGGCAGCGGGGAGACGAAGACCCGTCCCGACGATATCGAAGAGCAGATGGCCTTATTGGATGCGGCGCGCGACCGCCAGCCGCTGGCCTACGGCAGCGCGGGCGATTTTCAGTTACTGCAGGCCGTTCAACACCTGAAGGGGCTGCCGATGCAATTGTCGAAGCGCCCATCCGGGACCACGCTGGCGCGGCATCATTAGCATCGTTTGCTAGAGCTCAGCCTCGGATGGTCTCCCCGACAATTCCCAGGCCCGGGTTGATTGTGTAGAATCGCCGTCATTCGCCGGGGAATCTCCCCTTATCTCCTTTGAAAGTCCCCAACATGAAACCAGTCGTCATCAGCGGCACCGGTCTGTTTACGCCTCCGTTTTCCATCTCGAACGACGAGCTGGTGACGGCATTCAATGCCTATGTCGAGCTGCACAACCGTGAGAATGCGGAAGCCATCGCCGCGGGCGAAGTGACAGCGCTCGAACCATCGAGCAGCGGTTTCATCGAAAAAGCCTCCGGCATCAAGTCGCGCTATGTGATGGAAAAAGAGGGCATCCTCGACCCGACGCGCATGACCTCGCGCATCGCCGAGCGCGGCGACGACGAGCTGTCGTTGCAGGCGGAGATGTGCGTGGCCGCCGCCCGTGACGCCCTGGCCCGCGCCGGCCGCGTGGCTGCCGACATCGACATGGTGCTGGTGGCCGCATCGAACATGCAGCGCGCCTACCCGGCGATGGCGGTCGAAGTCCAGGACGCGCTCGGCATCGAGGGCTACGGCTTCGACATGAACGTGGCCTGTTCGTCCGCCACCTTCGGCATCCAGACCGCGATGGCGGCCGTGCAGACCGGCCAGGCACGCGCGGTACTCGTGCTGAACCCGGAAATCACCAGCGGCCACCTGAACTTCCGCGACCGCGACAGCCATTTCATTTTTGGCGACGCGTGTACGGCGATGATCATCGAAGCGGCCGACACGGCCGTCGGCGAACACCAGTTCGAGATCCTCGAATCGAAACTCAAAACCAAGTTTTCGAATAACATCCGCAACAATTTTGGCTTCATGAACCGCTTCGACGAATCGGGCGTGGGGCAAGCAGATAAACTGTTCCGCCAGCAGGGCCGCAAGGTGTTCAAGGAAGTGTGCCCGATGGCCGCCGAGATGATCCGCGAGACGGCGGAAGCGGCCGGCCTGCAGATCCCGCAGGTGTCGCGCTACTGGCTGCACCAGGCCAACCTGAACATGAACCTGCTGATCGCGCGCACCCTGCTCGGACGCGATGCCGAGCCGAACGAGGCGCCGGTGATTCTCGATACCTATGCGAATACCTCGTCGGCGGGATCGATCATCGCTTTCCACAAATACCAGGACGATTTGCCACAGGGCGCGAACGGCGTGATCTGTTCTTTCGGCGCCGGGTATTCGATCGGATGCGTGGTGGTACGCAAGAAGTAAGGCCAGCTGACCGGATCCCCTCCGCTCAGTCGTCCGCAAGCAGGTCTTTTTCCCTGTATGCCCTGTCTGTCGTCAGCGCCCAGCCAGTCCCGCACGCCAGAAAACGTAGTTGTAATAATATATATTGTTTCTGATAATATCCAGAATCAATTACTACAACATGCGGGGGAGACGTCGTGGGAAAGCTTATCGAAGACCAGCTACTGCGCACCGACAGGCACCAGGCCGTCATCGGTCCGGCCAACCTGTTCGGACTGCACCGCAAACTGCTCGGGATGGCCGCGCTGCTGTTCCTGGCGCACTGCGCGGCCATGGGGCTCAAATACTATGCGGGCAACGACATCGCGTTCGGCCTGGTGCCGCTTTTCGACTTCTACGAAGAGCGCAACATCCCTACCTATTTTTCGTCGCTGAACTTGCTGCTGACCTCGGCACTGTTGTTCGCGATCGCTTACCTGGCACGGCAAGGCGAGCAGGGCAAGCGGCAGGCGGTGGCCTGGCGGGTACTGGCAGCAGGCTTCCTCTTCATGGCAGTCGATGAATTCGCCGACCTGCGCCAGATCCTGTCGAGGATGGTCAAGGCGGCTTCCGGCGGCTCGTTCGAAGGGGTGCCGCTGCTGACCGTGGCCTGGACCGTGCCGGTCGCGGCCTTATTGGTCGTGCTGGCCTTCTATTTCGTTCCTTTCCTGCTGCGCCTGAAGAAGGTCTACATGATCAACTTCGCCCTGGCCGGCGCCGCCTTCGTATTCGCCGCGATCGGTTTCGAGACCATCGAAGGAAACCATATGGCGCAGACCCATGGCGTGCGCGATGTTGCGTTCATGCTGATGGTAACCGCCGAGGAAACCCTGGAAATTTTCTCCATCCTGTATTTCCAGTACTTCCTGCTGCGCTACCTGAACGAGTATCACCGCAACGTCGTCCTGCGCCTGAACTATTAAAGCTGCGCTGCCAGCTCGGCGCCTTCGCGGATTGCGCGTTTGGCGTCCAGCTCCGCCGCCAGCACGGCCCCGCCGATCTTGTGGAAGGCCGTTTTCGATACCGCCTCCCCGGCCGTCAACTCGTCCAGGCTCTCCTGCCCCGCGCAAATCACGACGTTGTCCACCTCAAGTAGTCTCTGCTGGCCGCCGACGGTGATGTGCAGCCCGGCGTCGTCGATGCGGTCGTACTGCACCCCCGCCAGCATCTGCACCCCGCCGCGCACCAGCGCCGCGCGGTGTACCCAGCCCGAGGTCTTACCCAAGCCCGCGCCAGGACGCGTGCTCTTTCTCTGCAGCAGGTAGAGCTGGCGGTAGGGGTGGGCAGGCACCGGTTTGACTAATCCTCCCTCCACCGTCGCATCCAGGTCGACGCCCCACTCCCCGGTCCAGGTGCGGATCGGCTGCGGCAAGGGGTGTTCGGGATCGTGCAGCAGGAATTCGCCGGTGTCGAAACCGATGCCGCCGGCGCCGATGATCGCCACCCGCTTGCCCACCGGCGCCTTGTCGCGCAGGACGGACAGGTAAGAAAGCACTTTCGGATGATCGATGCCGGGAATCGCCGGCATGCGCATGCGCACGCCGGTGGCGACGATGACGTCGTCAAAACCGGCCGCCAGCAGTTCGTCGCGCGTCACGCGCCGGTTCAGCTGCACGTCGACGCCGGTCAATGCCAGTTTTCTCGTGAAATAGCGGACGGTCTCGGCGAATTCCTCCTTGCCGGGGATCTGCATGGCGATGTTGAACTGGCCGCCGACGCTATCCGACGCCTCGAACAAGGTCACCGCGTGCCCGCGTTCGGCTGCGACCGTCGCCGCCGACAGTCCCGCCGGTCCGGCGCCGACGACGGCGATCCTGCGCGGTTTATTCGTCTTCGCGTAGGTCAATTCCGTCTCGTGGCAGGCGCGCGGATTGACCAGGCAGCTGGCGCGTTTATTCGAGAAGGTGTGGTCGAGGCAGGCCTGGTTGCAGCCGATGCAGGTGTTGATTTCGTCGGCGCGCCCGCTGGCGGCCTTGGCAACAAAAGCGGCGTCGGCGAGGAAGGGGCGCGCCATCGATACCAGGTCGGCGTCGCCGCGCGCCAGCACGTCCTCTGCTTCACCCGGCATGTTGATGCGGTTCGAGGCGACGACGGGAATGTTCACTTCGCGCCGCAGGCGCCCGGCCACGCTGGCGAATGCCGCGCGCGGGACCGAGGTGACGATGGTGGGCACGCGCGCCTCGTGCCAGCCATAACCCGTGTTCAGGATGGTGACGCCGGCTGCTTCCAGGGCGCGCGCCACGCTGGCCACTTCTTCCCAGGTATTGCCGCCTTCGACCAGGTCGAGCACGGAGTGACGGTACATCAGGATGAAGTCCGGACCGACGGCGGCGCGGATACGGCGCACGACCTCCACCGCCAGGCGCATGCGGTTCTCGATCGCGCCGCCCCAGCGGTCGGTCCGCTTGTTGACGCGCGCGCATAAAAACTGGTTCAGCAGATAGCCCTCGCTGCCCATCACCTCGACGCCGTCGTAGCCGGCCAGTTTCGCGAGCTTGGCGCAGCGCACGTAGGCGCGGATGGTCGACTCGATCCCGCTTTCGCTCAGTTCTTTCGGCTTGAATTTTGAAATAGGCGATTTTACGGGCGAGGCCGAGACGACGAAGGGTTGGTAGCCGTAGCGGCCCGCGTGCAGGATCTGCATCAGGATCTTGCCGCCCTCTTCGTGCACGGCGCGGGTGACGCGGCGGTGGTTCGGCACGTCGCCGATGAAATTCAGGGTGCCGCCCAGCGGCAGCAGCCAGCCCTGCCGGTTGGGCGAGATGCCGCCGGTGACGATCAATCCCACCCCGCCGGCCGCGCGCTCGCGGTAGAAGGCGGCCAGTTTGCCGTAGTTATAGAAACGGTCTTCGAGGCCGGTGTGCATCGACCCCATGATCACGCGGTTTTTCAGGGTCGTGAATCCGAGGTCGAGCGGGGCGAGGAGATGGGGGTAGGCAGTATTTGTCATCCCGACATTAAAGCGGGAATCCGTGGAGTCGTGGTTCTAAACGTCGCAGATGCCCTGCCTCACACCAGGTGACTCTCGGGTGCGCGCAATTCGGCAAACTGCTCGATGCTGCCGATTTTCACCGTCACCGGGTTCAGGCTCGTATTCGGCGACAGCGAGCGCCAGGCGAACTTCCATTCCTGTTCCTGCGCTTCGGCACGGCTTTTCGTAAACGCTGCGCCCAGCGGCGAGCGGGTACCGTATTCGACGGCGCCGTCGATGCCGGCCCAGTTCGGCAAGGCACGCTGGACGGCGCGGTGCAGGCGCTCTCCGAACTCTTCGCTGTTGTGGATGACGAGGCAGCAGTCGGCCGGCCCGAGCACCTCGAACAGGGACTTGTTCCAGGCCTGCGAGAAGGAAATCGTCAGGAAGCCGTTGGCCGGCACCAGCCGGAACTGGCCCGCCTTCAATGCTTGCTCGAGCTCGTCGCGCATGCCGTAAAGGTGCAGGGTGGGTGGGCGCTGGTAGTCGTGCATGTGGAACTCGATTCGATGTGAAGGTAGGTAGTCAGGTACGGCGCTCGCCCGGCACCAGGCTGGCGTCGTGGCGGATGCGCATGAAGCGCGAGGAAATGAAAATCTCGCGCAGGAAAAACATGAAACTGAAGATCAGGCCGAACACGGCCAGCACGAAGAAGGCGGCGATGTACTTGTCGAGCTTGATGTTGGCGCTGTCTCCAACGAACAGCATCGCGATCACGAGGCAGACCAGGAAACCGCAGGCGGTGCTGGAGGTGATCGCGTAGTTGATCAGGTGCGAGCGCGTATACAGCGTTTCCA
Source organism: Massilia sp. LXY-5 (assembly GCF_059801075.1). NCBI lineage: Bacteria > Pseudomonadati > Pseudomonadota > Betaproteobacteria > Burkholderiales > Oxalobacteraceae > Massilia > Massilia sp. LXY-5. Next base: position 385,298 of record NZ_JBNNEH010000006.1, on the reverse strand, counting down.
GTTCGTCGGTATAGGCGTCGTTCGGGCCGATTTGCAGGCGGTCCTCGAGCACGCGGGTGCGGTCGATGATGCGCGCCAGCCGGTTGGTCAGCACCGTCAGCTTGGTCGCCACGCCCGTCAGGAGGAAGACGGGCGCGATCGCCAGCTGGATCATGTGGCCGATGTCGCTAATCTGGATGTTCATGAAAACACGTTTTTTTACGGGCGTTGGAATGTGTCAGGCGTAGTGTAGCAGCCGCCTGTGGGGTCTTCGGTCAATCGAAGCGGCCGAAGCGTTTAAAGGCTTCGGTGGCGCCGACCAGGGCGCGCGCGATGCCCAGTTCCAGCGCGCCGTGTCCGGCATCCGGAATCATGCGCAGGATCGAACCCGGCCAGGCGCCGTGCAGGCGGTGCGCCGACAGCGGCGGACAGATCACGTCATAGCGGCCCTGCACGATGACGGCCGGCAGGTGGGCTATGCGCCCGATGTCGCTGATCAGCTGGTCTTCTTCCAAAAAAGCGCCATTCGCCATGTAGTGCGCTTCAAGGCGGCCGACGCCCAGGTCGAGCGTATCGGAGGGCTGCTCTTCTTCCTGCGGCAGCAGGAACACCCGCCTGCCTTCGAAGCGGCTCCAGGCGCGCGCCGCCGGCCAGTACAAGTCCGGGTCGTCGCACAGCAGGCGGCGCGCATAGGCGCCCAGCAGATCGACCCGCTCGCTGGCCGGGATCGGGGCGATGAATTCGGCGTAGAGTTCCGGATAAAACCATTGCACGCCGTGCAGGAACCACTCGACTTCGGCCTTGGTGCAGAGAAAAATCCCGCGCAGGACAAAACCAAGGCAACGCTCGGGATGCGTTTGGCCATAGGCCAGCGCCAGGGTGGAGCCCCAGGAGCCGCCGAACACCAGCCAGCGCGAAATGCCAAACATGGTACGCAGGCGCTCGATGTCCTCGATCAGCAACTGCGTGGTGTTATTTCGCCATTCGCCCAGCGGGGTCGACTTGCCGGCGCCGCGCTGGTCGAACAGGATCACGCGGTAGGCATGGGGATCGAAAAAGCGCCGGTGCTGGGGAGAGAGGCCGGCGCCGGGACCGCCGTGCAGGAACAGCACCGGGATGCCGTTCGGATTGCCTACCTCCTCCCAGTAGATCGTATGCAGCGCATCCACGGCGAGCATGCCGTGGCGGGTCGGTTGGATCGGCGGGAACAGCGACGGCGGGGTGGCGGGCATGGCGGCTCTCTTGAAGTTCGAGCAAGGATTGTAGCCTACCGTACTACCGTCTTAGAAGAAGGTATTGCAGGCGCCGCGCACGTGATAGTCGTCGTCGACGCTCAGGATCAATGGCCACTTGTCGAAGGTGGTACACGGGTGGGAAATGCCGCAGCCGACCAGGTCGCCCACCGCCAGCTCCGTGCACAAGGGATGGCCGTCGGGCAGGCGCAGATAGGCGTGCTGGTCGTTCAGTTTGAAAATGCTGCAGCCCGGCGGCAGCGCGTGCGGCGCGCCGGGGCCGGGGCGGTGGTACAGCAGGGGAACCGGCAGGTCGGCGTCATACGACACGTCGCGCTTGCCCATGGTCAGAATGGCCAGCGTCGGTTCGGGACGCGACTGCACCATCGCCCACACCTCCAGGGCCGGTTGCAAGCCGTCCCGATCTCCTTCGCGTGCATTGAGTTCGCCGATCATGCGTTCGTAGGTGCCATGGTCGCTCGTCAGATAGCAGCCGCTGCGCAGCACCGCGCGTACCGGCCGCGACAGCCCGGAAACGGCGCCAAGGCCGCGCGCGACCAGGTCGAAATAGGCGGAACCGCCGGCCGACAACAGAATCTCGGCCCCCGTGAACAGTCCTTCGTCGTCGCCGCTGCGCACCAGTTCCACCAGCTGGGCCAGGAAGGCGTCGACGGCCGCCAGGTCATGCTTGCGGTCGTCGGTCACCAGCAGCCCTTCATACCCCTCGTAACCCGCCAGTTGCAGGCCGGGCGCGCCGGCGATCGCGCGCGCCACCGTGATGGCCGCCTCCGGAGTGCGGCAGCCGGCGCGTTTACCGGCCAGCCCCAGTTCGACCAGTACCGGCAGCGGATGCGCCAGTGGATGCAGCGCCACCGCTTCGGCCAGGCGCGCCACCCCCGCCAGCGAATCGGCCAGCAGGATGCATTCGAAACCGGGGTCGCTGCGCAGCAGGGCAAGTACCGACTTGATGTCGGCCGGTGCCACCAATTGATTGGCCAACAGCACGCGCCGCACGCCGAAGCGGTAGGCGACCTGGATTTGCGTGGCGCTGGCCAGGGTGATGCCCCAGGCGCCGTTGGCAAGCTGGGCGCCGAACAATTGCGGACTCATCGTCGTCTTGCCGTGCGGCGCCAGCGTCACCTGGTAACGTTCGCAAAAGCGGCGCATCCAGTCGAGGTTATGGCGCAGGGCGCCTGTTTTCAGGACGGCGACCGGGAAACTGGTGTCGGCGTGCAGCACATTCCAGCCCTGCACGCCGATCGCCCCCTGGCGCAGCGGCTCGGTGATCGGTAAACCTTTGACGCCGGGGTGCAATAACTGTTCGTCGAGGGCGGCCAGGACCAGGCCGTCGTACGGGAGGGTATGCATGAGATGGCCTTATTCGGCGGAGTCGTTGCGGGAAAACGCACGCTGGCGCAGGCGCGCCTGCAGGTCGGCGCGCAGTTGGGTGTGCGAGGGCGTCAGCCCGTATTCGTCGGGCGTATAGGTGATGCCGGGCAGGATGCCGTCGGCCTCGATCTGCGGCAGCAGTTCGTCGAACAGTTCCTGCAAATCGAATTCCTGCGGCACATACCCTTCCCACTCGAGCACGGCGCATTGCTGCGCCAGCTCGCCCGTCGGCCAGAGCGGAAAGACCAGCGCGCCGTCGTCGGTCTTGCCGATGGCCCAGCCGTCGCGCACCAGGCCCCAGACCCGGCCGGTATCGGCCACACGGCGAATAAAATGTTCGTAGCGCAGCTGCTTGGGAAGATTGACTACGGAAGAGGTTTCGCTGGCGTCCATCGGTTTATCGGTTTGACAGGGGGTCCATGCAGGATACAAAAAACGGCGCGAACGAGCCGCGCTCTTGCACATCTGCACTTGCGCCTGCGTTGCGCCGCTCATAAAAAAACACCGCCTGGGCCGAGGGCCGCGGCGGTGCTTCCGGTGACGTACAAAACGCCGGTCAGTACATGTGCTGGCCGCCGTTGATCGCGATATTCGCGCCGGTCACGAAGGCCGCTTCGTCCGACGACAGGTAGGCGACCAGGCCGGCGACTTCATCCGGCTTGCCGAGGCGGCCCATCGGGATTTGCGGGATGATTTTGCTTTCCAGCACCTCACTTGGGATCTCCATGACCATCTTGGTGCCGATATAGCCCGGCGAGATGGTGTTGACGGTAACGCCCTTTCTCGCCACTTCCAGCGCCAGCGCCTTGGTAAAACCGTGCATGCCGGCTTTCGCGGCCGAGTAGTTGGTCTGGCCGAAGGCGCCCTTCTGGCCATTGACCGACGAGATGTTGATGATGCGGCCCCAGCCACGCTCGACCATGCCGTCGCAGACCGGTTTCGTCATGTTGAACACGGAATCGAGGTTGGTCTTGATGACCGCGTCCCAGTTCACTTTATCCATCTTCTTGAACGTCATGTCGCGCGTGATGCCGGCGTTGTTGACGAGCACGTCGACCGGACCGACTTCCTGCTCGACCTGTTTGACGCAGGCCTGCGCGGAATCGTAGTCGGCGACGTCGCACGGATAGGCTTTGAAATTAAAGCCCTGGTCGCGCATCGAGGCGAGCCAGCTTTCGGCTTTGTTGTTGCCCGGCGAGTGGGTCGTCACCACCGTGTAGCCGAGTGCCGCCAGCTTGATGCACACGGCTTCGCCAAGACCGCCCATACCACCCGTAACTAAAGCTACTCGTGCCATTTGTCTTCTCCTGTTTTGTCCGTCGTTGTGAGGAGCCGCGATCACCGCTTGTGCGTTGGTGTCCCGTGGCTCCTTTGTCAGCACCACAAGCCTGCCTAGTCGCGTTCCACCGCCAGCGCCACGCCCATGCCGCCACCGATGCACAGGCTGGCCAGGCCACGCTTGGCGTCGCGCCTCACCATTTCGTGCAGCAGGGTCACCAGCACGCGCGCGCCGGAGGCGCCGATCGGGTGGCCGAGGGCGATCGCACCGCCGTTGACGTTGATCTTCGAGGTATCCCAGCCCATTTCCTTGTTGACCGCCACCGCCTGCGCGGCAAAGGCCTCGTTGATTTCCATCAGGTCGACCTGGTCGTGGGTCCAGCCGGCCTTCTGCAGGCACAGGCGCGACGCCGACACCGGGCCCATGCCCATGATGGTGGGATCGAGGCCCGAGGACGCATAGGCCTTGATGCGCGCGATCGGGGTCAGGCCCAGTTCACGCGCCTTCGAGGCGCTCATCATGATCACGGCAGCGGCGCCGTCGTTCAGGCCGGATGCGTTGCCGGCCGTGACAGTCCCTTCCTTGTTGAAGGCGGGACGCAGGCTGGCCAAGGCCTCGATCGTGCTGCCGGCTTTCGGATACTCGTCGGTATCGAAGACAACGGTGCCCTTCTTCGACGGGATCTCGATCGGGATGATCTCGTCCTTGAATTTGCCGGCCTTTTGCGCGGCCTCGGCTTTCAGCTGCGAGTTCAGGGCGAATTCGTCCTGCTCGGCGCGCGAGATCTCGTACTTGCGTGCGACGTTCTCGGCAGTGACGCCCATGTGGTACTGGTTGTAGACGTCCCACAGGCCGTCGACGATCATGGTATCGACCAGCTTGGCGTCGCCCATGCGGAAACCGTCGCGCGAGCCGTTCAGCACGTGCGGCGAGGCGCTCATGTTTTCCTGGCCGCCGGCGATGACGATGTTGGCGTCGCCGCAACGGATCGCCTGGGTGGCCAGATGGGTGGCTTTCAGGCCGCTGCCGCAGACTTTGTTGATGGTGTAGGCCGGCACCATGTCGGGCAGGCCGCTTTTGATGGCGGCCTGGCGCGCCGGGTTCTGGCCGGCGCCGGCGGTGAGCACTTGCCCCATGATGACTTCGCTGACGGTCGCGGGATCGATCCCGGTTTTCGCCAGCAGCTGGCGGATGACTTGCGCGCCGAGCTCGGCGGCGGGGATCTTGGCGAGGGACCCGCCGAATTTGCCGACCGCGGTGCGGCCGGCGGCTACGATGACGACGTCTTCCATTGTTCTCTCCAGTTCTGGCTGAGCCAGGTTTGATTGGCAGCGATACGCTCGGTACGCTCTGTGGCGCTAGTAAATGTGCACCCGGATACGGTGCAGGGCTGCCGATGTCGGCCCGGCGGAAACCTCGGATGGTAGATTTCACGCCTGCGTTTACGTTTGAGCGAAGTCAATCTTATCAGCTTATCCACGGAAAACAACCAGTAAAGCTTATAGGTTGATCAGGGGTTTCCACACGGTTATTTCCAGCAAAATAAGGAACGCTGTTGCACTGTCAATTGCCCTATGGAATGATCGGGGAAATGCCTCCCTTTTCAGCAAATTTCACAGTAGAATGCACGGGCTAATCCAACCTGAACCGTTTATGTCGAAAAGCCCGTCCAGCCTGCCCATCGAAATCAAGATTTCCACGGTCGTCGCCATCTCGGCGATCCTGCATTCGGTTGACCCGATTGCGATCGATGCGGCCCTCAAGCAAATGACCGGCGGCGTCTCGGACTTTTTCGAAGATGAATTCGCGGTGATCGACGTCGGCGCGCTGCGCCCCGAGCCCACCTATATCGACTGGCGCGCGCTGGTCGACCTGCTGAAGAAATACCGCCTGAACGCGGTGGCCGTGCGCGGCGCCACGCCCGAGATGAGCGAGGCCATCAAGGCGCGCGGGCTGGCGCTCGACGACGGCGCCGGCGGCGACCGCGCGCGCGAGGATGTCGCCGCGGCGACCGCCGCCAGCGCCGCCGTCACCATCGCGCCGGTGCAGCAAGCGGCCCCGGCGCCCGCGCCGCCAGCCCCGCATCCAGCCCAGCCGCAACAGCCGCAGACCGTGGCGCTGCCGGCCATGATCGTCGACACGCCGGTGCGCGCCGGCCAGCGCGTGTATGCGCGCGGCTGCGACCTGATCATCACGGCAGCCGTGAACAATGGCGCCGAGATCATTGCCGACGGCAGCATCCACGTCTACGCGCCCATGCATGGGCGCGCGCTGGCGGGGGCGTCGGGGAATGCCGATTCGCGCATCTTCGGCCTGTCGCTGCAACCGGAACTGGTGTCGATCGCAGGCGTGTACCGCACCTTCGACGACGGCTTCCCTGCCGAGCTGGCACGCCAGCCGGCACAAATTCGCCTGGTCGGCGACCGGATCGATATATCATCACTGACTTCGAACCGCTGACTCCGGCTTCGTCGCGCATCTGATCGCGCACCTGAGCCAGGCACTACCAGATACTGTAAAGGACACTTTTGTGGCAAGAATTATTGTTGTGACGTCCGGCAAGGGCGGCGTGGGCAAAACCACCTCCAGCGCAAGCTTCTCCACCGGCCTGGCCCTGCGCGGCCACAAGACCGCCGTGCTGGACTTCGACGTCGGCCTGCGGAACCTCGACCTGATCATGGGCTGCGAACGCCGTGTCGTGTACGACCTGGTCAACGTGGTCAATGGCGAGGCGACGCTGAACCAGGCCCTGATCAAGGACAAGCACTGCGACAACCTGTTCATCCTGCCGGCCTCGCAGACGCGCGACAAGGATGCCCTGTCGGAAGACGGCATCGAGCGCGTGCTGAACGAACTGGTCAAGATGGACTTCGAATTCATCATCTGCGATTCGCCGGCCGGTATCGAGCATGGCGCCCTGATGGCCTTGACCTTCGCCGATGAAGCGCTGATCGTGACCAACCCGGAAGTGTCGTCGGTGCGCGATTCGGACCGCATCCTCGGCATCATCCAGGCCAAGTCGCGCCGCGCCCAGACCGGCGGCGAGCCGGTCAAGGAACATTTGCTGATTACCCGTTACTCGCCGAAGCGCGTCGAAAACGACGAGATGCTGTCTTACCAGGACGTGCAGGAAATCCTGCGCATCCCGCTGATCGGCATCATCCCGGAATCGGAATCGGTGCTGCACGCCTCCAACCAGGGCAATCCGGCGATTCACTTCAAGGGCACCGACGTGGCCGAAGCCTATGAAGACGTGGTCGCCCGTTTCCTCGGCGAAGACCGTCCGCTGCGCTTCACGAACTACGAAAAGCCGGGCCTGCTGCAGCGCCTCTTCGGGACAAAGTGATATGGCCCTGCTCTCATTCCTGTTCCCCGAAAAGAAGAAGAGCGCGACCGCGGCCAAGGAACGGCTGCAGATCATCATCGCCCGCGAGCGCACGAATCGGACCGGCCCGGACTTCCTGCCGGCCCTGCACCGCGAACTGATCGAAGTGATCTCGAAGTACACCAAGGTCAACGCGGACGACATCAAGATTTCGCTCGACCGCCAGGGCAACCTGGAAGTGCTCGACGTGAACGTGGTCCTGCCCGACGCGTAACACAGCGCATTCCTTCCCCCACCAGCGTCCGGCCAGTCCGGACGCTGTCGTTTCCGCCCGGCCTTTTTGAAGCGCAGGGGCCGCCTTTCTTGTAGGAATACGCGCCAGCGCGTCTTTCACATTTCCCTCACAATGCCCCCAGGCCATGCAACAGTGTTGTTTTTTGGCCATTTATGTTGCATTTATGCTGCAAGGATTCGCTCACGTCCAACTCCTGTCAAACTGTCGGAATTGAGTGTTCATAGAGGAAGAACTGTTGAGAATTCCGCACACCTTCCCGAGGCCTATGCTCTTTCGATAAAAAATGGAAGTTAACAAGTAGCATTATTTTGTCAAAGTCTGATATAGTCGGTTTAACGTTGTAGGACTCATCCTACAGTACGAATTTGACAAATAGCGTGCCGCCATGAGAATAGCCGTCCTTGATAATGACCGTAGTCAGGCAGACCTGGTTTGCCAGGTACTGAGTGCCGCCGGCCACAGTTGCCAGTTCTTCGACAGCGGCAAGGAGATGCTGGCGCAGATGCGCAAGGACAGCACCGACCTCCTGATCATGGACTGGCCCGCCGGCGACCCGGAAGCGGCCGATACCCTGCGCCGCGCCAAGGAAAAAATGGCGCCCGACGCGCCGGCCATGTTCCTCGTCAGCGGCAGCGCCGAAGACGACATCGTGGCCGGCATGGCCGCCGGCGCCGACGACTACCTGGTGAAACCGCTGCGCCGCGGCGAACTGGTGGCGCGCGTCTCGGCCCTGCTGCGCCGCGCCTATCCGGCGCAGACCGGCACCGAGCAGCTGCAATTCGGCTCCTACGTCTTCGAAACCCGCCCGGGCCGCCTGCTGAAGGACGGCAGCGTCATCGACGTCACCCAGAAAGAGTTTTATCTGGCCCTGCTGTTCTTCCGCAACATCGGCCGCCCGCTGTCGCGCGCCTATATCCACGAAGCCGTCTGGGTCCGCGAAACGGCCGTGCCCTCGCGCACCATGGACACCCATGTCTCGCGCGTGCGCAATAAACTCAGCCTGCGCCCGGAAAACGGTTTCAGGCTGGTGCCGGTGTACAGCTACGGCTATCGCCTCGAAAAGCTCGGCGCGCAATAATGTCTGCGGGGGCATGCAGGCCAACGGCCTGCATGCCGGGTTCGCCCGTGCCCACCCTGCGAGCTTCCACGGGGCACCCGCCGGACACTGCGCGCGCATGCGCGTATAATGGCTGTCACCGTTTCCCTCCTTTTACCCCAGCATGCAACTGCTCGCCGTTGGCCTGAACCACACGACTGCACCGGTCTCGCTGCGCGAGCAGCTGGCGCTCGGGCCCGAGCAGCTGGGACGGGCGGTGCACTCGGCGCGCGAATGGTTCGGCCGCATCAAGCACAGTGACACCGCCGGCGGCGACGAGGCGGCGATTCTCTCGACCTGCAACCGCACCGAACTGTATGCCGCCAGCGGCGTCGCCAATCCGCTTGATGCCTCGGCTCAGTTCCTCGCCCACTACCACGCCCTGAATTTCGCCGAGCTGCGTCCGCACCTGTACATGCTGCCGCAGGACGATGCCGTGCGCCACGCCTTCCGCGTCGCCTCCGGCCTCGATTCGATGGTGCTGGGCGAGCCGCAGATCCTGGGCCAGATGAAGGACGCGGTGCGCACCGCCGACGAAGCGGGCGGTCTCGGCACCTACCTGCACCAGCTGTTCCAGCGCAGTTTCGCGGTGGCCAAGGAAGTGCGTACCACCACCGAGATCGGCGCCCACAGCGTCTCGATGGCGGCGGCCTGCGTGCGCCTGTCGCAGCGCATCTTCGACAGCATCTCCGACCAGCACGTGCTGTTCATCGGCGCCGGCGAGATGATCGAACTGTGCGCGGCCCATTTCGCGGCGCAGAACCCGAAATCGATCACCATCGCCAACCGCACCATGGAACGCGGGGAGTCGCTCGCCACGCGCCTGAACGCGCGCGCGATCCGCCTCGCTGACCTGCCGCAGCAGTTGCACCAGTTCGACATCGTCGTCTCCTGCACGGCGTCCACGCTGCCGCTGCTCGGCCTCGGCCTGGTCGAGCGCGCCATCAAAGCGCGGCGCCACCGTCCGGTCTTCATGGCCGATCTGGCCGTACCGCGCGATATCGAACCGGAAGTGGCGCGACTGGACGACGTGTTCCTGTACACCGTCGACGACCTGGCGCAGGTGGTGCAGACCGGCATGGAAAGCCGGCAGGCGGCCGTCGCCCAGGCCGAGGCCATCATCGAGAACCGGGTCGCCTCCTTCATGCACTGGATCGGCGACCGCGCCGTGGTGCCGGTGATCCAGCAACTCCACGAGTCGAGCGAGGCGCTGCGCCTGGCCGAACTCGAGCGCGCCCGCAAACTGCTGGCGCGCGGAGAAGACGTCGACGCCGTGCTGGAGGCCTTGTCGAAAGGCCTGACCGCCAAGTTCCTGCACGGTCCGCAGCAGGCGCTGCACCGTGCCGAAGGCGACGAGCGCGCACGCCTGGCCGGCCTGCTGCCGCAGCTGTTCCGCGGCCGCCGTTAGCGCTTTTTTACTTCTGCAGTTGCGCCCGCCATCGGGCGCGTCCCGGCGCCACGCGCCTTTGTTCCAACTCTTTCCGAATCCGCTATGAAACCATCGATGCTGGCCAAGCTGGACCAACTCGCGAACCGCCTGGTCGAACTCGACGAATTGCTGACCCATGAAGGCGCCACCGCCAACATGGACAATTATCGGAAGATGACGAAGGAGCATGCCGAGATCGGTCCGCTCGTCGCTCTCTACCGCCAGTACCAGGAGGCGAACGGCGATATTGCCGCGGCCCAGGAAATGCTGGGCGATCCGGAGATGAAGGAATTCGCGCAAGAAGAAATCGAGTCCGCCAAAGGGCGCCTCGCCGCGCTCGACCTCGATTTACAAAAAATGCTGCTGCCGAAGGACGAAAACGACGAGCGCAACATTTTCCTCGAGATCCGCGCGGGTACCGGCGGCGACGAATCGGCCCTGTTCGCGGGAGATTTGCTGCGCATGTACACCCGCTTTGCCGAACGCAACCGCTGGCAGGTGGAGATGGTTTCCGAATCGAGCTCGGACCTGGGCGGCTACCGCGAAGTCATCGTGCGCGTGATCGGCAATGGCGTGTATTCGAAACTGAAATTCGAATCGGGCGGCCACCGGGTGCAGCGCGTGCCCGCCACCGAAACCCAGGGACGCATCCACACCTCGGCCTGCACGGTGGCCGTGATGCCGGAAGCGGACGAGGTCGAGGACGTCTACATCAACCCGGCCGACCTGCGCATCGACACCTACCGCGCCTCCGGCGCCGGCGGCCAGCACATCAATAAAACCGATTCGGCGGTGCGCATCACCCACCTGCCGACCAACATCGTGGTCGAATGCCAGGACGACCGCAGCCAGCACAAGAACAAGGCGCAGGCCATGAAAGTCCTCGCCGCGCGCATAAAAGATGTGCAGCTGCGCGAACAGCAGTCGAAGGAAGCGGCCACCCGTAAAAGTCTGATTGGCTCGGGCGACCGCAGCGAGCGGATCCGCACCTACAACTTCCCGCAGGGCAGGTTGACCGACCACCGCATCAACCTGACCTTATATAAACTCGACTTTATTATGGACGGCGACCTCACCGAGCTGACCAACGCCCTGGCGGCCGAGCACCAGGCGGAATTGCTGGCGGCGCTGGGCGATTAAGTTCACGTTAAGGCAAGAAGGTCTTGCCAATGTGAAAATGCGGCAGCGATCCCTCCGTATGCGAGAATCGCGCCACTCTCCTGACCCCGAAAGTTCATACGCGATGCCACGTTTCCGCTCCGTTTTGCTCATTACTTCCTTCATCAGCTTCGCGCTGGTCGGCGCCGCCCTGTACCTGCAGCACGCGCACGACATGCTGCCCTGCCCGCTGTGCGTGATCCAGCGCTATGCGTTTATCGGCATCGGCGTGGCCAGCCTGGTCGGCGCGCTGGGCAATAAAATCCGGGGCGGCGCCGGCGTCGCGCTGCTGGCGGCGCTGGGCGGGCTGGGCACTGTGGGCAAACACTTGTATGTGCTGGCGCACCCCGGCTTTTCCTGCGGTATCGATCCGATGGAAACGATGCTGAACAAAATCCCGACGGCGACCTTGCTGCCCTGGCTGTTCAAGGCCGAGGGGCTATGCGAGAACGCCACCGATGCGCTGTTCGGCCTGTCGATCCCGCAATGGTCGGCCGTCTGGTTCGTGCTGCTGACCATTCCCCTGGCCTGGGTGCTGGTCTCCGGCCGCCGCGCGCGATGAACATTGCCGCCGGCACCACGGTCGCCGCGCTGCAGGCGGGCCTGCCGCTCGACCCGCTGGAAAACCGCATCCTGCTCTGTTACGCGCTGGACCTCACGCGCGTCGGGCTGATCACCAATTCCGAACGCGTGCTGAACGCGGACGAGGCGGCGCGTCTCAGCGCGCTGGTGGCGCGGCGCCAGGCCGGTGAGCCGATCGCCTACATCGTCGGGCAGCGCGAATTCTTCGGCTTGCCCTTTCACGTCACCCCGGCCGTGCTGATCCCGCGTCCGGATACCGAGTTGATCGTCGAATTGACACTCGAGCGCCTGGCGCCGCGCGCGCGCCTGCTCGACATGGGTACCGGCAGCGGCGCGATTGCCGTGTCGGTGGCGCATACGCGGCCCGACGCCGCCGTGACGGCGCTCGATGTCAGCGCCGAAGCACTCGCCGTCGCCGCGGCGAATGCGCATGCGAACAAGGCCGATGTCCGCTTCCTGCGCAGCGACTGGTTCGCTGCCCTGGGGAGCGAGACATTCGACCTGATCGCCTCGAATCCGCCCTACATCGCCGGCGGCGACGTCCACCTGGCGCAGGGAGATTTACGGTTCGAGCCGAGCGGGGCACTGACCGACTTCGCCGACGGTTTGTCGGCACTGCGCACGATCATCCAGGGCGCGCCGGCCCACCTGGTGGCGGGCGGCTGGCTGCTGCTGGAACACGGCTATGACCAGGCCGAGGCGGTGCGGGCGCTGTTACTGGAGGCCGGCTATGGTGAGGTCCAGAGCTGGCGCGACCTGGGCGGGATCGAACGGGTCAGCGGCGGCCGGCGCGGGTAGCCGACTGCGCGGTGCGCGCCCCTTCGGCGAGCGTTGCTACAATGCTCACACCGCCACCCTTGTTTCCCGATGCGCCGCCTATTGACCGCCCTCGTCCTGTTCACCGCCCACGGCATCGCGCTCAGCGCGCCCGGCCCGGCGGCGGCCTTGTTCGAGCGCGACTGGCAATGGCGGCTGGAACACCAGCCCGAATACGCGACCATCATCGGCGAGCGGCGCTACAACGACCGCCTGTCCGACCTGTCGCTGGCGGCCGTAAAAGCCAGGCGCGAACACCTGCGCACGGTGCTCGAGGAAGCGCGCGCCATCGACCGCACGGGCCTGGGCGCCCAGGAGCGCCTTTCGCTCGACCTGTTGATTTTCGACCAGGAGCGCCAGCTCGCCACGCTCGCCTTCTCTCCGGTCGACCCGCAGCTGCTGACAAGCTGGGACGGCCTGCAGGTACGCCTGCCGCGCCTCGTCGCGCAGACGCCCTTCGCCAGCGAGGAAGACTACCGCAACTACATCGCGCGCCTGAACGCCTTGCCGGACCACGTCGACGGCCTGATCGAGCAACTGCGCGAAGGCGTGCGCAGCGGCTGGACCGCGTCCAGGGCCAGCGTGCGCGCCGTGCCCGACCAGCTAAAAGTGCTGCGCGAACGCCTGGTCGACGGTCCGCTCGGCGCGCCCTTGCGCCGCATTCCCGCCACCATCGACATCAAAATGCGCGAGGAACTGCTGGCGGCCGGTACCGGCGCCCTGGCCGACAGCGCCGCACCCGCCCTGCGCCGCCTGGAAGAGTTCATGAGGACCGAGTACCTGCCGGCCGCGCGCGACACCCTCGCCGCCTCCAGCCTGCCGGGCGGGCCCGGCTACTACGCCTTTCTGGCCCGGAATGCGACCGGCGGCGACCTGACCCCGCTCGAACTGCACGCACTCGGTCTGAAGGAGGTGGCGCGGATCCGCCTGGCGATGCTCGACACCGTGCGGCGCACCGGCTTTCGCGGCACGCTGCCCCAGTTCCTGAGTTTTGCGCGCTCGGATCAACGCCTGTTCGCGCGCGACGCGGAGGCGCTGCTGGCGCGCTACCGCCGCGTGATCGAACGCGCGACCTCGCGTCTTCCGGCCCTGTTCGGCGCGATTCCCGAGGACGAGATTGGCGTCAAGCGCCTGGGTCTCGCGGGCGGCGCCGGCCAGGTGGCGGCCTATTACGAAGCCGGCACGCGCGAGCGCAGTGCGGCCCTGGTCGTGAATACCGAGCGCCTGGGCAGCCAGCCGCTGTGGGAAGTCGACACCCTGGCGCTCCACGAAGCCGTACCCGGCCACCACCTGCAGGTGGCGCGCGCCCGCTCGTTGCGCGAACTGCCGGCGTTCCGGCGTAAAGGCTGGGACGATGCGTATGGCGAAGGCTGGGCCACCTATGCCGAGAGCCTGGGGCCGGAACTGGGCTTCTTTCGCGATCCCTTTTCCCGCTTCGGCTACCTGAACGACGACATGTTCCGCGCCGCCCGCCTGGTGGTCGACACCGGCATCCACGCGCTCGGCTGGTCGCGCCAGCAGGCGCTCGATTACCTGAACGCGAACACGGCGAACGCAGCCCAGGACAACGAAGTCGAGGTCGACCGCTACATCGCCCAACCGGCCCAGGCGCTGAGCTACAAGGCGGGCCAGCTGCGGTTCACCGCCTTGCGCGCGAAGGCGCAGCTGGCCCTCGGTCCGCGTTTCGACCTGCGCCGTTTTCACGATGCCCTGCTGGGCAATGGGGTGCTGCCGCTGCCCTTGCTCGATCGCGAGATGGGAAAATGGCTGAAGGTCCAGCTGGGCGGGCCGGAGGCGCCGCCAGCCGCCAGGCCGCCTGCCGAGACGGCGGCACCGGCAGCGGCCGTCTCCCCGCCTGCAGCCGCCGTCAACAAGGCCCCCGCCGCCGACGGCACGCCCTCCACAGCGGCTCCGTCCGCTCCTGCAAATCCCGCGCCGGCCAAGGGCAAGCCGCCGGTCGAACCCGCCCCGCCGACGCCCACTCAGGACTGAATCCGGACGCTGGTCAGAAATGGACCAGCCGCCGACGTGCTGTCCGAATTTCGGTTACTCTCTGCACCAATCGCTATAGCAGTAGTATAAGAAAGGAAACACCCGTGTCGAACCAACTGACCCGCCGCCTGGCCTTGCTGGATGACGATGCGCACCGTGGCCTGCTCGGCCAGGGCTTGCGCGGCATCGAACGCGAAACCTTGCGTATCGACCCGCAAGGCCAGCTCGCGCGCACGCCTCATCCGGTCCAGCTCGGCTCGGCCCTGACCAACCCGCAAATCACGACCGACTACGCCGAAGCGCTGCTCGAATTCATCACCCCGGCCGAGCACGACATCGGCCTGGCGCTGCACCGGCTCGACGCGATCCACCGCTTCGCCTATTCGAAGCTGGGCGACGAGATGCTGTGGAGCTCGTCGATGCCGGGCGAACTGCCGGCGGAAGAAGACATCGAGATCGGCTGGTACGGCAAGTCGAACATCGGCATGTTGAAACACGTCTACCGCCGCGGCCTGGCGCTGCGCTACGGCAAGGCGATGCAGTGCATCGCCGGCATTCACTACAACTATTCGCTGCCGGAGCAGCTGTGGCAGCTGATCCTGGCCAGCGAAGGCATTCCGGAAGAACGCCGTAATGCGCTGCGCGATTTTCAGTCGGAAAGCTATATCGCCACCATCCGCAACTTCCGCCGCTACAGCTGGCTGCTGATGTACCTGTTCGGCGCCTCGCCGGCGCTGACCAAAAGTTTTTTGCGCGGGCGCCAACACTCACTCGAGACCCTGTCCGACGACACCCTGTATCTGCCGTATGCGACCAGCCTGCGCATGAGCGACCTGGGCTACCAGAACGACGCCCAGTCCGGCCTGCGTCCGCACGAAAACAGTCTGGAGAGCTATGTCACGAGCCTGATGGATGCGGTCAACCGCCCGTATGCGCCGTATGCGCAACTCGGCACGAAAAAAGACGGCGAGTGGATTCAATTGTCGACCAACGTGCTGCAGATCGAGAACGAATACTATTCGACGATCCGCCCGAAGCGCGTGATCCGCACCGGCGAACGTCCGGTACAGGCCTTGTGCAACCGCGGCGTGCAGTACATCGAGGTGCGCTGCCTGGACGTCGATCCGTTCGAGCCGATCGGCATCGCCATCGAGACCGGCCGCTTCCTCGACGCCTTCTTACTGTTCTGTACGCTGGAAGAAAGCCCGATGATCAGCGCCGCCGAGGGGCAGGTCCACGCCCGCAACTTCGCGCGCACGGTGAAGGAAGGCCGCCGTCCGGACCTGACCCTGACACGCGACGGCGAAGAAGTGCTGCTGTCGACCTGGGCCGACGAACTGCTCGAACGCATCCGCCCGCTGGCGCGCCTGCTCGATGAAGAGCACAACGAGAGCGGCGTGCACGAAGCTTCACTGGCGCAGCAAAAGGCGAAGGTCGCCGATCCGGAAAAAACGCCGTCGGCGCGCGTGCTGGCGGAAGTGCGCAAGCTCGGTTCGGCGTCCGCCTTCGGCCTGCAGCAGAGCCGCCTGCACGCGGCCTATTTCCGCGAAAGCCCCTTGATGCCGGCCGAGGAAGCGGAATTTTCCGAGATGGCCGCCGCCTCGCTGGCCGAGCAGGCGATCGTCGAGCAGACCGATACCGGCAGCTTCGACGATTTCGTCGCCGCCTACAATACCAGTACACTGTGCGGTAATCACAGCTGATCCGCACGGGGCTTCTTTGCTCACTTTTTATAACGAACACCATGCCCAGCACCGCGCGTTGGCGCAGGTACCGACCGCGTTTGAAAAGCCAGGGCAAGTCGAACTGGTGTTAACGGAGCTGCAGCGGCGCGGGCTGGGCGAGATCGTCACCCCGCACCGCGCGCCGCTGGTCTCGCTCGAACGCATCCACAGCCCGCGTTATATCCACTTTCTGCGCAGCGCCTGGAGCGAGTGGCTGGCGCTCGACCCCGCCAATAGCGGGCACGCTGCGCAGGCGTCGAACTGGCCGATCCGCGGCACGCGCAGCGACATCGAACCCGACAGTTTTACGGGACGCCTCGGCCTGTATTCGATGGACGCCACGCCTTTGACGGCCGGCACCTGGAATGCCTGTAAAACCGGCGCCGACTGCGCCATCAATGCGGCGCACGCGCTGCGCCTGGGCCGGCGCGGCAGCTTCGCACTGACCCGTCCGCCCGGCCAGCACGCCGGCGCCGACCATTTCGGCGGCGGCTGTTTTCTCAACAATGCGGCGCTGGCCGCCCAGCACCTGCTCGACGATGGGCTCAAACGCGTGGCCATCCTCGACATCGGCTACCACCACGGCAGCGGCACGCAGGGCATTTTTTATGCGCGCAGCGACGTGCTGACCGTTTCCATCCATGCCGACCCGCGCTCCGATTTTCCGTATTACCTCGGCCACGCCGGCGAAACGGGCAGCGGCGACGGCGCCGGCTGCAACATGAACCTGCCGCTCGCGCGCGGCGCGACCGGCGCGCACTGGCTGGCGGCGCTGGAGACGGCCTGCCTGAAAGTCGGAACGTTCGCGCCCGAGGCGCTGGTGGTCGCGCTCGGCGTGGGCAAGGCCATGGGCGAGGCGGACGCCAGCGCGCAGTTTGCGCTCTCCGGCGCCGATTACCTGCGCAGCGGCGAACGCATCGCCTGGCTCGGCCTGCCGACCGCCTTCGTGTTCGAGGGCGGGCAAGGGGCCGAGACCGGCATCCACACGGTCAACGTGCTCGAAGGTTTCGAGAGCGCAGCCTATTTATAATTTCACGGATTCACACATGATCGAATGGCAATGGAGCAGCTTCGCCGACCTTTCCGGCGCCCAGCTGTATGAAGTCCTGGCGCAGCGCCAGCAGGTTTTTATTCTCGAACAGACCTGCCTGTATCCGGACATCGACGGCTACGACCTCGACGCCCACCACCTGCTCGGCTGGCGCGACATCGGCGGCAGGCAGATGCTGGTCGCCTACCTGCGCTGCCTGGCGCCGGGGGCGAAATACGCCGAGATGTCGCTCGGCCGCATTCTGACGACCAACGACGTGCGCGGCAGCGGCGCCGGGCGCGAACTGGTCGCGCACGGCATCCAGTATGCCGAGCAGCTGCATCCCGGTCACCGCATCCGCATCGGCGCCCAGCACCGCCTGGAAAAGTTTTACCAGGACTTCGGTTTTGAAACCGTCTCCGCTCCTTACGACGAAGACGGCATCATGCACATCGACATGCTGCGCTGACGAATCAGCCTTTGAGCAGGCCGGATTTGCTCGGATCCGGCATCCTCAGGGCGACGATGAAGGCGAGCGCGCACATGCCGCTGACATACCAGTAAAAATTCTGCTCCATGCCGGCCTGCTTGAACCACAGGGCGACGTATTCCGCCGAGCCGCCGAAGAGCGCGTTGGCGACCGCGTAGGACAGGCCGACGCCGAGCGCGCGCACCTCGACCGGGAACATTTCCGCCTTGATCAGGCCGCTGATCGAGGTGTACAGGCTGATGATCGCCAGCGCGCCGACGATCAACACGCCCGCCACCCAGGGATTGGTGACGCCGTGCAGGGCCGACATGATCGGCACCGTGCACAGGGTCGCCAAACCGCCGAACCAGATCATCGCGGTACGCCGGCCGATGCGGTCGGACATGGCGCCGAACACCGGCTGCAGGCCCATGTAGATCAACAACGCGACCGTCATCACGGCGCTGGCGGTCTTGGCGCTCATCCCGGCCGTGTTGACCAGGTATTTCTGCATATAGGTCGTAAACGTATAAAAAATCAGCGAGCCGCCGGCGGTAAAGCCGAGCACCGTAATGAACGCGCGCTTGTGCTTCAACAGGCTGCCCAGGCTGCCCGCTTCCTTGCTGTTGCGGTCCGAAGCGGAGGTGGTTTCGGCCAGCGAACGGCGCAAATACAGCGACACCAGCGCGGCGGCGGCACCGCACACGAACGGAATGCGCCAGCCCCAGGCTTTCAGCTCCGCCTCGCTCAAGAGTTGCTGCAAGACCACCAGCACCAGCAGCGCCAGCAACTGGCCGCCGATCAGGGTGACATATTGAAACGAGGCGAAGAAGCCGCGCCGCCCGGGCAGCGCCACTTCGCTCATGTAGGTGGCGCTGGTGCCGTATTCCCCGCCCACGGATAAACCCTGGAACAGGCGCGCCAGCAGCAGCAAGGCCGGCGCCGCCGTGCCGATCTGGGCATAGGTCGGCAGCACCGCGATCATCAGCGAGCCGCCGCACATCATGAGCACCGAGATCATCATCGAATTCTTGCGGCCGTAGCGGTCGGCCACGTGGCCGAACAGCCAGCCGCCGACCGGCCGCATCAGGAAACCGGCGGCAAAAATGCCGGCCGTTTGCAGCAGCTGGGTGGTGGGATTACCCGATGGGAAAAAGGCCGAGGAAAAATACAGGGCGCAGAACGAATAAATATAAAAGTCGAACCATTCGACCAGGTTGCCCGAGGAGGCGCCGACAATCGCAAAGACGCGCTGGCGCGGTGTCAGTTCCTGGATGTCGGTGGGGGTAAGTGTTTCTGCCATGCTAAATGCTCCGGTAATTGCACAATCGGCGACCTGTTGAGGTCGCCGAAGGCGTATCGTACTCCAGAGCAGGTAGAACGATGGCGCGCCCTGGCGGACAGGAGTGTGCGGGCCGGTAGCGCGCGCTTGCCGGGAGCGGCGTGTGGGGCGCCGGCGCAGCACGCTTCGCAGGCCGATTACTCGACCTTGGTCAGCTCGACCTCGAACAGCAGGCCCGCGTTCGGCGGAATCGGACCGCGGCCGCTGCTGCCATAGGCGAGGTTCGAGGGGATCGACAGGCTGCGCTTGCCGCCCACCTTCATGCCGACCAGGCCCTGGTCCCAGCCGGCGATGACCATGCCGGTGCCGAGCGTAAAGGCAAAGCTGCCGCTTTCGAACTGGGCACCCTTGTGGTCAAGCGCGCCGGCGCTGTAATACCAGCCGGTGTAATTGACCGTGAGTTTCTTGCCGGCGGTGGCGACGGCGCCGGTGCCGACCACGCTGTCGGTCACGATCAGCGTAGCCGGGTTGGCAACGACAATGGCAGGAGCGCTGCCGTCGCTGTCGCTGCCGCCACCGCAGGCGCTCAGGCTCAGGACGGCGGCGCAGCAGGCGCAGATAAGGGAAGATCGGAGGTGCATCGGGAACTCGCGTAAGGTGTAGGTGTTTAACAGGAGAAACACTGCACCTTACCCGAGCCCGTACCTCCAGACTGTCCGCTTTTTGTACGGCTTATGTATCAGATCTCGACTTGCGTGCCGAGCTCGATGACGCGGTTCGGCGGGATCTGGTAATAATCGGCCGCGGCGCGCGCATTGCGCGACATGGCCGCGAACAGGTGCTCGCGCCAGGGCGCCATGCCCTTTCCCGGGGTCGAGATCACGGTCTGGCGCGCGATGAAGAACGAGGTTTCCATCATTTCGAACGGCAGCCCCAGCGTGGCGCAATGCTTCATCACGCCCGGGATGTGCGGTTCATCCTTGAAACCGTAATGCACGTTCAACTGGAAGCAGTTATGCCCGAGTTCCACCACCTGGACCTGCTCGGCCGCCGGGACCCAGGGTTCTTCCCGGATGTGGACGGTGAGAAAGACGACGCGCTCATGCAGCACCTTGTTATGCGACAGGTTGTGCAGCAGCGCATGCGGCACGCCGTCGGTTTCGCCGCGCAGGAAGATCGCGGTGCCGGGCACGCGCGTCGGCGGCCCGACGAACAGCGACTGCAAAAAGGCGTCGAGCGGAATGGCGTGCGCTTCCAGGTTTTCGAAGACCAGTTCCCGTCCGCGATTCCAGGTCAGCATGCCGGTCAGCAGGATGGCGCCCAGCAGCAATGGGAACCAGCCGCCGTGCAGCAGTTTCAGGGTACTGGCCGAGAACAGGGCGATGTCCATCAGCATGAAGAAGCCGGTGGCGCCGATGCAGACGGCCAGCGGCAGCTTCCAGCGATAGCGCGTCACAAAGAAGGTCAATATCGTCGTGGCCAGCATGGTGGCGGTGACGGCGATGCCGTAGGCGCCGGCCAGGCGGTCCGAGGAACCGAAGCCGGTCACCGCGATCAGGACCACGGCCAGCTGGATCCAGTTCACGGCCGGGATATAGATCTGGCCGATCTCGCTTTCCGAGGTGTGCAGGACGCGCATGCGCGGCAGCAGGCCGAGCATGATCGCCTGTTTCGTCATCGAATAGGTGCCGGAAATCGTCGCCTGCGAAGCGATCACCGCCGCCATCGTCGACAGCACGACCAGCGGATACACGCTCCAGCTGCCAAGCTGGCGGAAGAAGGGATTTTCGATGGCCGTCGGATCGGTGATCAACAGGCCGCCCTGGCCCAGGTAGTTCAGTGCCAGGGCCGGGAACACGATTAAAAACCAGGCAAAGCGGATCGGCTTCTTGCCGAAGTGGCCCATGTCGGCATACAGGGCCTCGGCGCCGGTCAGCGCCAGCACCACCGCGCCCAGGGCGACGAAGGCGATGAACTTGTTTTCCGCCATAAAGCGCGCCGCATGCCAGGGATTCAGGGCTTCGAGGATGACCGGCGCTTTCGCGATGTTGATCACGCCCATGACCGCCAGCGCGAGGAACCAGACGATCATCACCGGACCGAACCAGCGGCCGATACCGGCCGTGCCGTGGCGCTGCAGGCTGTACAGGCCGACCAGCACGACTACCGCCAGCGGCACGACATAGTGCGACAGTGCCGGGGTCGCCACTTCCAGGCCCTCGATTGCGCCCAGCACGGAGATCGCCGGGGTGATCACGCTGTCGCCATAAAACATGGTGGCGCCGAACACGCCGATCATCATCAGCGGATGGTACCAGCGCGAGGCTTTCGTGACGGAGTTCAGCACCAGCGCCATCAGCGCCATGATGCCGCCCTCGCCGCGGTTGTCGGCGCGCAGCACCAGGGTCACGTATTTCAGCGAGACGATCAGGGTCAGCCCCCAGAAGATCAGGGAGACGATGCCGAGCAGGTTGGGGGTGTTCAGCGCGAGGCCGTGTTCCGGGTCGAAGATGGTCTTGAGGGTGTATAGCGGACTGGTACCGATATCGCCGTAGACGATACCCACCGCAGCCAGCGTCATTGCCGCCAGGCCGCTTTTATTATTTTGCGACGTCAAGATTGCACCATATTGTTGTTCTGGTGCGGCGCACCATAAAATAACGACAAGAAAATTGCAAGAACTATTCGATGGCTGCCTTGGCCAGGGATACGCACGCTGGGTAGTGTTGCAAGTTTGCCCGAATACGGCTCGGCTGGTCGCGCGTTAGCGCGCCTTTACGGGGTAGTGAACAAAAATGCTGCCTCCGGCAAACCCGCGCCAATTCGCCGATAATACTCGACTGGCAACTCATCCCCTCTTCCTTCATGCGTACCGGCATCGTTTCCGCCGCCCTGGCCTTCCTGTGCTGGGGCCTGTTCCCTTTGTATTTCCACGCCATCGGCGAAGTGCCGGCGCTGCAGATCCTCGCCAACCGCATGCTGTGGTCGCTCGCCTTCCTGTTGATCGTGCTGGCGCTGCGCAGACAATGGCGCTGGCTGGAGCAGGTACGCCAGCCGCGCGTGTTCTGGAGTTTCGTCGCCTCGGCCGTCCTGTTGGCCGGCAACTGGCTGCTGTATATCTGGGCGGTCAACAACGGCCACGTGATCGAAGCGAGCCTCGGTTATTTCATTACGCCGCTGGTGAACATCATGTTCGGTTTTTTGTTATTAAAAGAACGCCTGCGCCGCTTGCAGTGGGCCGTCATCGCGATCGCCGCCCTCGGCGTGGCCTGGCTCACGGTGCAGTCCGGCAGCGTGCCCTGGATCGCCCTGCTGCTGGCCGCCACCTTCGGCGGCTACGGTTTATTACGTAAGACGGCCGCCCTCGGCGCTTTGGAGGGCTTGTCCTTCGAAACGATGGTGCTGTTCCCGCTGGCGGCAGCCTATGTTGCCTGGCTGACGCTGCATGGCGAGAATGCGTTCATCAACACGCCGTCCGACACGACGCGCTGGCTGCTGGTCGCGTCCGGCCCGATCACGGCCGTCCCGCTGCTGCTGTTCGCCAGCGGCGCCCGTCAAATTCCGCTGTCGATCCTCGGCCTGCTGCAATACCTGGCGCCAACCATCCAGTTTTTACTCGGCGTGCTGCTGTTCAAGGAAGCGTTCACGGCCGACCGGCTGGTCGGTTTTGTCCTGATCTGGGCGGCGCTGGCCCTGTTCGCCGGAGAAGGCCTGCTGCAGCGCGGGCGCGCCGCCCCGGCGCCGAAAGTTTCGTGACGGGGGTGCCCGACCGGGCGCTTCTATCGTATCCTTTGCACCTTGCATTTCTACAGAATTGAATAATGGCTAATTACGTCTATACGATGAACCGCGTGGGCAAAATCGTCCCACCGAAACGGCAGATTTTGAAGGACATCTCGCTGTCCTTCTTCCCCGGTGCGAAGATCGGCGTGCTGGGCCTGAACGGCTCCGGCAAATCGACCCTCTTAAAAATCATGGCCGGCATCGACACCGACATCCAGGGCGAAGCGCGTCCGATGCCGGGCCTGAACATCGGCTACCTGCCGCAGGAGCCGCAGCTCGATCCGGAAAAAACCGTACGCCAGGAAGTCGAATCGGGCCTCGGCGAAGCCTTCGAGGCGCAAGCCAAGCTCGAAGCGGTGTATGCCGCCTACGCCGACGAAGACGCGGATTTCGATGCGCTGGCCAAGGAACAGGAACGCCTGGAAGCCATCATCTCGGCGGCCGACGGCGGCAACCTGAACCTGCAAATGGAAATGGCGGCCGATGCGCTGCGCCTGCCGCCGTGGGACGCGAAAATCGGCGTCCTGTCAGGCGGCGAGAAGCGCCGCGTGGCGCTTTGTAAACTGCTGCTGAGCAAGCCGGACATGCTGCTGCTCGACGAACCGACCAACCACCTGGACGCGGAATCCGTGGAATGGCTGGAACAGTTCCTGCTGCGCTTCCCGGGCACCGTGGTCGGCATCACCCACGACCGCTACTTCCTGGATAACGCCGCCGAATGGATCCTGGAACTGGACCGCGGTTCGGGCATCCCGTGGAAGGGCAATTACAGTTCCTGGCTCGACCAGAAGCAGGCGCGTTTAAAACAGGAAGAGTCGACCGAATCGGCACGCCAGAAGGCGCTGCAGAAGGAACTCGAATGGTCGCGCCAGAATCCGAAGGCCCGTCAAGCCAAGTCGAAGGCACGCCTGGCGCGCTTCAATGAACTGTCCGAATTCGAATACCAGAAGCGCAACGAAACCCAGGAAATCTTTATTCCTGTCGCCGAGCGCCTCGGCAACGAAGTCATCGAGTTCAAGAACGTCTCGAAAGCGTTCGGCGACCGCCTGCTGCTCGACAACGTGTCGTTTACGGTACCGCCAGGCGCGATCGTCGGCATCATCGGCCCGAACGGCGCCGGTAAATCGACCCTCTTTAAAATGATTGCGGGTAAAGAGCAGCCGGACAGCGGCGAAGTCGTGATCGGCAAGACGGCGCGCATCTCGCTCGTCGACCAGCACCGCGACGAACTGGCGAACAACAAATCCGTGTTCGAGGACGTCACCGCCGGCGCCGACATGCTCAGCGTCGGCCGCTTCGAGATGCCGTCGCGCGCCTACCTCGGCCGCTTCAACTTCAAAGGCTCGGACCAGCAGAAGATCGTCGGCAACCTGTCCGGTGGCGAACGCGGCCGCCTGCACCTGGCGAAAACCCTGCTGCAAGGCGGCAACGTCCTGCTGCTGGACGAACCGTCGAACGACCTCGACGTGGAAACCCTGCGCGCCCTGGAAGATGCGCTGCTGGAATTTGCCGGCAGCGTGATGGTGATCTCGCACGATCGCTGGTTCCTGGACCGCATCGCGACGCACATCCTGGCCTTCGAAGGCAATTCGCAAGTGACCTTCTTCGACGGTAACTACCAGGAATACGAAGCGGACAAGAAGAAGCGCCTGGGCGAAGAAGGCGCGAAGCCGAAGCGGATCCGCTACAAGCCGCTGACGACCTGATTCCCCGAATCGTCATCGAAACAGGCTCCTGCGAGCACGACGCCCGGCACTGCCGGGCGTTTGTTTTGATAGATGATTTTCGCGCGGAAATGAAACGCGGTTCCTGAAAAGCCGTGTGTAGAATCGATCATTGATGAGGCTCTTGGAACCTATCCCAGTTCCCGCCTCCCATTTGCGCCAATCGACATGGCGATCACCATCGATTGGCACACTTTGCTCATGACAGACTACCGCGACAACCGGGTCCCCGGTGGGACCTTTTTCTTCACGGTGCGCCTGCTGGACCGTGGCAGTACCCTGCTGACGGACCATATCGCCGCTTTTGGCGACGCCATCCGCCAGGCGCGCGTCCGCAAGCCCTTCCACGTCGACGGCTGGGTGGTCCTGCCCGACCATGCCCACGCGATGTGGACCCTGCCGCCCGGCGACCACGACTGTTCCAGCCGCTGGCGCGCCGTGAAAATCGCGTTTTCCAAGGCGCTGCGCAAATCGCTGGCCGCCGCCAGCGCCGACGGCGCAATCTGGGCGCGCCAGTACCAGGAATTCCGGGTGTCCGACGAGGCCGAATACGCCTCCCTGATCGACTACATGCACACCAATCCGGTGCGCCATGGCCTGTGTACCTGCGCCCACGACTGGCCCTGGTCCTCGGTCCACCGTTTTATTGCCGAAGGTTTATTGGCGCCGCAACTGGAAACGCCGCCCGTTCTGCCGCCCTGGGCCATGCGAAACGGCGGAGGGATCGGGGCCGCACCCGCTTTGTGAGTCGGAAGCGCAGCGCGCGCCAAGCGCTACTACCAATAGAAAAAGGGCCCGCAGGCCCTTTTACTTTGTTACCTCAGCGACGCATTAAAACTGGTACTTCGCGCCGATGGTGAAGACGTCCGGCTTTGGACCGAAGTCTTGTTTCTTGCCGTAGCGCTCGTACTCGGCGGTCAGCGCGACTTGCGGGGTCACGTTGTACTGCATGCCCAGGGCGCCGTAGCCACCGTTATCGCTGACCTTGCGGTTCAGGCCTGCGGTAGCCGATTCCATTTCGGCCTTGGTGTGGGCCACGCCCAGCTTGCCGAAGACCGAGAACTTGTCGTTCAGGGGCATGGAGGCCTTGCCGGCGACATAGGCGCCGTAGCCATCGGTCTCGGTATTAACGTTGGCACCGTTCAGGGTGTAGTTGCCGCCGGCCTTGCGGAAGTCGGTATAACCGGCTTCGACGCCGAATTTATCGGTCAGTTCGACGCCGCCGAACACTTTGCCCGAAAACTTGTAGCCGTCATTGTCGTTCATGGTCGCGCCGTTCACCTTGTATTCGCGATCGGCACCCGAGGCGCCGACGCCGACATACGGACGTGGGGTGATGGTCTGGGCCTGGGCGGCGGTCATGAGTGCGGAGCCTGCGATCAGTGCAAAGATGAGCTTTTTCATACGTAAATCCTTTTCACGTTTGTTGTCTGGCTCGCAATTCATCGTGAATCGCGATGTGTCCAAGATAGCATCATGAAAAGGGTGCACACAGTCCAAATCCAGTAAGAACTGTAAGCAAATGTAAGATAACTGACCTAAAGTTCAGTTATTTTGCGTGCGAAATGCCGCCGAATACGTGCAGATTAAACGACGTACCTGAAGGTTAGATTAATCCGTTCTCCTAGGGAACGAGCCGATTTATTGATGCCGTGGAGCCAGTGTTTCTGCAATTGCCCACTCATCAATAAAAGGCTGCCCTCCTCCAGCGCGATGCGGATGGTCTGTTTGTTGCGTTTATGCCGCAAAATAAAGGGACGGGTCGTGCCGTAGCTGAGCGAGGCGATGATGGGTTCCGGGCCGAGTTCCGGCTCGTCGTCGCTGTGCATGCCCATGCTGTCCTGCCCGTCGCGGTAGCGGTTCAGGAGTACGCTGTTAAACCGCGCGCCGCAGGCCGCCTCGACCGCCGCGCGGATTGCCAGCAGCAGTGGCGTCCACGGCAAGGGTTCCAGTTTCAGGCCCGAATAGGTATAGCTGGCCTCGCCATACCAGGCCGTCAGGCGCGGCTGGGGATGGCGCTTGCCGTAGACGACCACGCTTTCCTGGCGCCACGGCGTCTCGTCCAGCAGGCGCTGTAACACCTCGGCGTTCGGCCAGGGCAGCGGCAGCTGGCTCAGCAGCGCCAGTTGTCCGTCTTCGATGGGAATCGGCAACAGTGTGCCGGGGGTGTCGAACAGATCCATGGATTCATTCAGCGATTATCATGGGCGTATCGCCAGATGGAGAATTGTCGCATGAACAAACGTGAGTTCTTCGGCGCGACCCTCGCCGCGAGCGCCCTGCCCGGCCTGGCCGGCGCGGCCGGCGCTGCGCCGGCCGGCCCGGTGCTGCTGACGATCAACGGAGATATCCGGCGCCCGAACCGCGGCGCGCTCGATCCGGCGCTCGACCAGATGATGGCCAGGCACAAGCTCAGCTTTACGCAGGCCCATGCGCTCGACTTCGCGGCGCTGGCGCGGCTGCCGGCACGCACGATTCACCCCACGCTCGAGTACGACGGCAAGGCGCATGCCCTGCACGGCCCCTCGTTGTCCGACGTGCTGGCCCTGGCCGGCGCGCCGGGGGCAAATGACACCCGCATCACCCTGCGCGCGGTCGACGGTTACGCTGCCGGCATCACCCTGCGCCAGGCGCGGGCCCAGGGGTTTATCCTGGCCACCCACCTCGACGGACGGCCGATGGCGCTCGGGGGCCTGGGACCGCTGTGGGCCGTCTACGATGCCGACCGGGTGCCGGAGATGGCGGCGCAGCCGCTGGCGGCCCGTTTCGGCGCCTGCCCCTGGGCCTTGTACCACATCGCCGTGCAGGCTTAATGCCAAACGCACGAGGCCGCAAAGCGGGCTCGTGCGTGAACAGGTAGCGGGGAACTCCGGAGCACCGGTGGCGGCACTCCCGGCAGGCATCAGGCGTAGGCTTCGGCCATGCTCATCACGCGGGTCGTGACCGTCACGCCGAGATCGCCGAACAGGCTGTTGATGGCGGCCAGGTTGGCGCTGCATTCCTCGGCCTTCCAGCCCTTGAACAGGTCGGTGCCATCCTTTTCGAAATGCAGGTCGAGCACGCGGCCGCCGTCGCGGTGGGTGTAGTTCTTCTGGTAGGTGCTTTTGAAACCGAGCTCGGCCAGCGCCGCGAGCACGCCCTGGGGCGGATTGTCGGGATCGGTTGCCAGGTAGACGCCGAAGGTTTTACCGGGCGGCTTGGCGGCGACATCGACTTCATAAATGCCCGGTGCCTTCATGGCCGCGGTACTTTTCAAAAACAACATGGTGCCTCCTACGCATCGAACCGGCCCGGGCGCGACGCGCACCAGTCACCGACATGACGGATTCAACAGCAAAGCTTATTGCCGTTTGGGAACTTTGTCGATTACTGGATGCAGATTTTTTGCTCTAGTGCATCAATAAACCAACGGCCGCCCCGCAAACGAGGGCGCCACTTGCCACCATGCCAAGCACAAAACCGATTTCGCGCTTGGCCGGGTCGCGGTAATAACCCAGCGCATACGCAATACGTCCCGCGCACCAGAGCAAGCCGCCGGCCGCGGCCCAGGTGTCGCTCAAATATACAGCGCACAGCCACAGGGGGACCAGGACGATCGGCAGCTGCTCGAGCGTATTCGCCTGCACCCGCTGGGCGCTCTGGAAGGCGGCGGGCCCGTCCATCGACGGCGCCGCTACCTTGTATTTCACGCGCGCATAGCCGGCCATGACGCCGGTCCAGAAATACACCCCGAGAACGGCCAGCGTGGCCCAGGCGGTCAACAGCATCGATATTCCTCAGTGAATGTAATGAAGGGTCAGGCCTCGCCGCGGCGCTTGCGCCCGGCCAGCGCCGTGGTGGCCTCGACCAGGGCCGCATACAGCGTGGCCGTGGGTGCATCCCAGTCCTGCAGCGCCGCCTGCTGGCGTGCCACGGTCGCCATGTCGCCGCGCGCGACCGGTCCGCTGAGCGCCGCGGGAGCGCCCAGGCGGAACACATTGGCGAGGGTTTCGCTCGCCAGCGGCTGGGCCAGTTCGCGTGCAATGTGCGGTGGCACGCCGGCGGCGGCATAGGTGCGCAGTGCGGCGTCGAGCACCGTCACCAGGTAGTTCGAGGCGAATACCGAGGCCGCGTGATAGACCGTCTTGGCGGCAGCATCGATGGCGACCAGGCGCGCACCGATCGCCTCGAAGGCGGGAGACAAGCGCACCAGTGCGTCCGCATCTCCCTCGACGCCGCACCAGGTGCCTGCAAAATGGGCAGCGACCGAATCGGGGTCGGCGAAACTGCGCACCGGGTGGATGCTGGCGACCTGCGCACCGGCCTGGCTTGCCGCTTGCAGTTCACCGGAGGCCTTGGCGCCGCTGCAGTGGAAGACGGTGGCGCCGTTCAGTAGTCCAGCTGCCGCCAGCGCCGCGCAGGTGGGCGCGATCTGGTCGTCGCCGACGGCCAGCATCCAGACCGATGCGGGACGCAATGGCGCCACCTGCGCCAGCGCGCGGCCGGCGCCAATGAACGCGACGGCATCCGCGGCACTGGCCTGCGAACGCGTCAGCACGTCCTGGACGGCGAACACGCCGTGCTCATGAAACAGGCGGCCCAGCGTGCGCCCGACATGGCCGGCGCCCACGATATTGAGCGTTGCAAGCATCAGAATCCGGCGCCCGGCTGGCTCAGGTACTGCAATTCGTCGGCGCTCGAGGCCCGTCCGAGGATCGGATTGCGGTGTGGGAAGCGGCCGAAGCGCGCGATCACGCCGCGGTGGCGGTGCGCGTAGTCGAGCATCTCCGTAAACCCCTCGTGTTCGCCCGCCAGGCGCGCGAACAGGTCGACCGCGCACTGCTGCATGCGCGCGTCTTCCGCGTGCTCGTAAGGCATGTAGGCAAAGGCGCGCTGGAAGGGCGCCAATACGCGGTCGCCGCCGCTTTCGACCAGGGATTGGGCGGCGGCGAGCGCCAGCGTGTCGCCGGCAAACGATTCAGGCGTCTCGCGATACGCATTGCGGGTGAACTGGTCGAGTACCAGGATGCGCGCCAGCGTGCCTTGCGCGCCCTGTTCGAGGTCCCATTCACGCAGGCCGCCGGCGATCGCCTGGGCGATCAGGCTGCCGAAGCGTTCGCGGATCTGCGTGTCGAAGGCCGGATCCTTGCGGAACCATTCGGGCCGCGCCTTGCCATGGCCGG
Source organism: Massilia sp. LXY-5 (assembly GCF_059801075.1). Classification (NCBI taxonomy): domain Bacteria; kingdom Pseudomonadati; phylum Pseudomonadota; class Betaproteobacteria; order Burkholderiales; family Oxalobacteraceae; genus Massilia; species Massilia sp. LXY-5. The sequence continues at coordinate 355,552 of NZ_JBNNEH010000006.1, read as the reverse complement.
GATCGCCGGCAGGCAGGAACCAGAAATCGAGAACGTCTTGAGCATTCATCCGTATTACCCCAGTCTTGTTTTCATTTTAATTACGTGCGTGCGAGAGTTGAAAACCTTCGACGCCTTCGGAGGCCGCCAGTTCGGCGGCCAGTTCGGTGAGCGTGGCACGGTTGTGGCGCGACATCGCGATCGCGACGAAACGCCACTCCTGGCGTCCGTTGTTGCTGGAGATCGTCAGCGAGCTGTTGGCGATCTGGTAGCCGCGTTCGAGGGCCGCTTCGCGCAATGCATCCTCGCGCGGCAGGAAGGCTTCGCGAAAACGCAGCGTCACCGCCACCGCGCGCCGCGACGGCAGAAACGCTTCCACGCGCGTCAGGTAGATCATGATCATGGCCGAGAAGAAGGCCAGTCCCATCGCGGACAAATAAAAGCCGACGCCGACCAGGATACCGATTACCGACGAACTCCAGATCGAGGCGGCGGTCGTCAAGCCGCTGATATTGAAACCCTCGCGCATGATGACGCCGGCGCCGAGAAAACCGATGCCGGTTACCACGCCCTGCATCACGCGGGTCGGGTCGACCGTGCCGATCGCCCCCATCTGGCCGCCGAACCACATCTCCGGATAGCCGCTGATGATGGTCAGCGCGCACGAAGCCATGCACACCAGGCCATAGGTGCGCATGCCGGCCGCGCGTCCGTGATAGGAGCGTTCGTAGCCGACCAGCAGGCCGAGAAAGAGCGCCCCGGCCAGGTGCAGCAGGATCACCGCATTGGTGGCGATCTCGTTCGGCGACCAGTAGGGCAGCAGGTATTGGGCGTTCGTCATGGCGCGCTTGTCGGGACCACGGGACGCCTCACGGTTTTTTCTTGACCAGCTGCTTCTCGAACGCGATGTCGTTCTTGGTCATGCGCTTGACTTCCTGCGGCCCGAGGCCGTTCACGAAACGGACGAAGTCGTCCAGTTCGAGCGGCTCGCACAGCGGGGGAGAGCCCGGCATCTCGGACAAATAAAAGCCGCCGCTGGCGGTGCGGGCCATCGAATAGCCGGTGTGGCCGGTGCGGCGTTTTAAACGCTCGATGGCGGAACTGGCGCGGGTGGAGCGGGCGGAGACCATCAGATCGCCTCCGTGCGCAGTGCGAGCCATTCACGCGCGCTGCCCGCCACATGCGGCAGCAGGCGCTCTGCTACCTGCGCGTGGTAGTCGTTCAGCCAGGCTTTCTCGTGCGGCTGCAGCAGCGACAAGTCGAGGCAGCGCGTGTCGATCGGGCACAGGGTCAGCGTCTCGAAGCGCAGGAATTCTCCGAACTCGCCCGCATTTCCTTCCTCCTTCGCGGGGACGTTCAGCACCAGGTTCTCGATGCGGATACCCCAGCGTCCCGGTTTATAGATGCCCGGCTCGATCGAGGTGATCATGCCCGGCTCCATCGCCGTGTGCGGGTCGGGCGCTGCCGATGGGGAGATGACCTGCGGGCCTTCGTGCACGTTCATGAAATAGCCGACGCCGTGGCCGGTGCCGTGGCCGTAGTCGACGCCCGCCGCCCAGATCGGGGCGCGTGCGATGGCGTCGAGCATCGGAGACCTGGTGCCGCGCGGGAACTGGGCGCTCGACAAGGCCATCATCCCTTTCAGCACCAGGGTGAAATCGCGGCGCTGGTCGGCACTGATGTTCCCGACCGGGACCACGCGCGTGATGTCGGTGGTGCCGCCCAGGTACTGGCCGCCCGAATCGATCAAGAGCAGGCCATCGCCTTCGATCACGGCGTGGGAAGCCTGCGAGGCGCGATAGTGCATGATTGCGCCGTTGGCGTTGAAGCCGGCGATCGTGCCGAAACTCGGGCTGACAAAACCCGGGCGGCGCGCACGCGCGGCCGTGATCCGTTCGTCGATCGTCAGTTCGGTCAGCGGCGCGCGCTGCGGGTCGGCCAGGGTCGCTTCCAGCCAGGCGAAGAATTCGCACAGGGCCGCGCCGTCCTGCTCCATGGTGGCGCGCACGTGGGCGGCTTCGCTTTCCGTCTTGCGCGATTTGGCGAAGGTGGTCGGGTTGATCGCCTCGACCACGTTGACGCCGCCGGCCACGGCTTCACGCATGCCGGCCGTGATACGTCTCGGGTCGACCAGCAGGGTGGAACCCGCCGGCAGGGCCGACAAGGCTGCGGCAGCCTGCGCATACGGCGCCAGGCGCACGCCGTCTTCCAGCAGCCGTGCCCGCAGTTCAGGCGCTGCCTTATTTTCGGCGACAAACAGCGTCGCGCCGTCCTGTTCGATCAGCGCGTGGGCGACGAACACCGGATTGAAAGGGACGTCGGCGCCGCGCAGGTTGAGCAGGTAGGCGATGTCGTCGAGCGTCGACATGAAATGGCGCTCGGCGCCCAGTTGCGCCATCGCCGCGCGGGTCGCGGCCAGTTTGTCGGCGCGCGCTAAGGTCGCGTGCGGCGCCGCGTGTTCGTACAGCGCTTCGGTCGGCAGTCCCGGGCGCTCGCTCCAGATCTGGTCGAGCAGGTCGATGTCGGTGCGCAGTTTGACGTCGCGCGCTTGCAAGGCGTCCTTCAACAGGCGCGCCACGGCCAGGCCGAGTACGCGCGCGTCGACCGCCACCGTCTGGCCGGGCTGCATGGTCTTTGCCAACCAGTCGATGTGCAGCAGGCTGGCGCCCGACGGAATCTTCATCAGCGCGATCCCGCTGCCGGCCAGCTCGGTCTCGGCCTGGGTCCAGTAGCGGCCATCGGTCCAGACGCCGGCGAAATCGGCGGTCGCGATCAAGGTGCCGACCGAACCCGTAAAACCGGACAGCCATTCGCGGCCCTGCCAGCGGCGCGGCAGGTATTCGGACAGGTGGGGATCGCTCGACGGGACGATATACGCATCGATGCCGTGGCGGGCCATCGCGGCGCGCAGCAGTTTTACACGCGCCGCAGGGGAAGAGGTATGCGTTGGAGTAGACATGCCTCCTATCATACCTCCAACCATAGGAGATGGCGCAGGCAATCGTGGCCGTGCATCCTACGCCTGGAAGGCGCGCAGTCCCTCGAGATCGAGCACCCGGATCCCGCCGTAATCGAGCCGTACCACCCCCGCCTTCTCGAGCAGCTGCAAGGCGACGTTGACGCGTTGGCGCGAGGCGCCCGACAGGTAGCCGATCTCTTCCTGCGAGAGCTGCACCAGCGGTTCCACGCCCGGATACAGGTGGGCGTTGAACATCGCCGCCAGGCAGCGCGCGACGCGCGTATCGACGTCGAGCATGCGGTCGGTCTCGACCTGGCCGATGAACTGGCCCAGGCGCTCGTTGAGCTGCATGAGCAAGAACCGGTTGAACGGCAGGCTGATCTCGAGCAGCCACTCGAAGGTGGCGCGCGGCATGCGGGCAACGCGGGTGTCGCGCAGCGCCATGACGTCGTATTTCCTGAATTCGTCCTTCAGCAAGGATCCCTCGCCGAACCAGCCGCCGGCGGTCACCCCGGTAAACGTCACGCTTTTTCCGGACGGCGAAAAATTATTGATCTTAACGAGGCCGTCGATGATGCCGACCCAGTTTTCCAGCGCTTCTCCCTTGCGGCAGACAAAACCGCCTTTCGGGACGAACTGCTCGAAACAGTCGGCCTCGACCCGCGCCATTTCGACAGGCGTCAGCACGCGTCCCCAGATCGTGGCGCGCAGGTGTTCCAGCAGGGTCTGTGTCGGCATTTTCATTGTGCAACGCGTCATCGAAAGTCGGCCAATTGTCATTCAGATGACAACTTATTAAACGAACGCCAAGTACTATCTTCACATAAAAATTTCGCCGGCCAAAGATTTCGTGCGGAACCACACCAGGAGACAGCGATGGAGACATCGGAGAGCGTGCCCTTGCAGACTTTCCCGCGGCGCCTGCTCGCCCACGGGCAACAGCGCGGCGCACGCCCGGCGTTTCGCGAGAAATACCTGGGCATCTGGCAGGAATGGTCCTGGCTGCAGGTCAATGCCGAGGTGAGATCTCTCGCCTGCGGGCTGGCCGCGCTCGGTTTCGAACGCGGCATGAACCTGGCCATCATCGGCGACAATCGGCCGCGCCTGTACTGGGCGATGTTGGCGGCCCAGTGCCTGGGCGGCGTGCCGGTCCCGCTCTACCAGGATGCGCCGGCGGCCGACATGGCGCATGTGCTGAACGACGCCGATATCGAGTTCGCTGTGGTCGAAGACCAGGAGCAGGTCGATAAACTGCTCGAACTGCAGGCCCTGTGCCCGCGCGTGCGCCGCATCGTGTTCGAGGACGAACGCGGCATGCGCCATTATCGGCACGCCGGCCTGCTGTCGTTTGCCGCCCTCCAGGAAATGGGACGCGCCTGGGATGCGGCCCACCCCGGCGCCTTCGACGCCGCGGTTCAAAGCGGCCAAGGCAGCGACACCGCCATCATCCTCTACACCTCGGGCACCACCGGCAAGCCGAAGGGCGTGATGCAGTCGCACGCGGCCCTGATCGCGGCGGGCGAAGGCGGGGTCGGCTTCGACAAGCTGACCGAACGCGAGGACATCCTTTCCTACCTGCCGATGGCCTGGGTCGGCGATTGCCTGTTTTCGCTGGCGCAGGCGATGGTCGCCGGTTTTACGGTGAACTGCCCGGAGTCGAGCGACACGGTGCTGACCGACCTGCGTGAAATCGGCCCGACCTATTATTTTGCCCCACCTCGCGTGTTCGAGAACATGCTCACCACCGTCATGATCCGGATGGAAGACGCGGGCGCCATCAAACGCCGCATGTTCGACTATTTCATGGCCGTGGCGCGCCGCAGCGGCGCCGCCATCCTGGACGGCAAGCCGGTCGGCGCCCTGGAACGGCTTAACTATGCGCTGGGCCGGCTGTTCGTCTACGAGCCGCTGAAAAACGTGCTGGGCCTGTCGCGCGTGCGCATCGCCTACACCGCGGGCGCGGCCATCGGTCCCGACCTGTTCCGTTTCTATCGCTCGATCGGGATCAATTTAAAGCAGCTGTATGGCTCGACCGAAACCTGCGCCTATGTCTGCCTGCAGCCGGACGGGAACATCAAGTTCGACAGCGTCGGTATTCCCGCGCCCGGGGTCGAGGTGCGCCTCGCCGAGAACGGCGAAGTACTGGTAAAAGGCGTGTCGAACATGGATGGCTATTTTAAAAGGCCGGACGCGACGGCCGAAGTGATCGACAGCGACGGTTATTTTCACACCGGGGACGCCGGCATGTTCGACAGCGATGGGCATCTGAAAATCATCGACCGCGCGGCCGATGTCGGCAGGATGAACGGCGGCGCCATCTTCGCGCCCAACTACATCGAAAATAAACTGAAGTTCTTCCCGTTCATCAAGGAGGCGGTCGCCTTCGGCAATGGGCGCGACCAGGTCTGTGCTTTCCTGAATATCGACATGGAAGCGGTCGGCAACTGGGCCGAGCGGCGCAACCTCGCCTATTCCGGCTACACGGATCTGGCGGCCAATCCGCAGGTGCTGGAACTGATGCGCGACTGCGTACAGAAAGTGAATGCCGATCTCGCGAATGAAGCGCTGATGGGACAAACGCAGATCCACCGTTTTTTAGTGTTGCACAAGGAACTCGATCCGGACGACGACGAGCTGACCCGCACGCGCAAGGTGAGGAGAAAATTCGTCGCCCAAAAATACGCCGTGCTGATCGAGGCGCTGTACACGGGCAAGACTTCGCAGTTCATCAGCACGCAGGTCAAATTCGAGGACGGGCGCAGCGGTGTCGTCAGCGCCGAGCTGCGCATCGTCGATGCCGCTACCTATCCCGTGCTGCAGGAGGCGGCGTGATGGAAATGACCCAGCCCCCAGGCCAGCCGGGCACCGAGCGCCGGATCGGCGACGTGATCCTCGACCTGAAAAACATTTCGCTCTCCTTCGGCGGGGTGAAAGCGCTGACCGACATTTCCTTCGACGTGAAGCAACACGAGATCCGCGCCATTATCGGGCCGAACGGCGCCGGCAAAAGCTCGATGCTGAACGTGATCAACGGCGTGTACCGCCCGCAGCAGGGAGAAATCGTGCTGCGCGGCGTGCACCGCACGAACATGGACTGCTACGGCGCGGCGAAAGCGGGCATCGCCCGCACTTTTCAAAATATCGCGCTCTTTAAAGGGATGACGGTGCTGGACAACATCATGACCGGCCGGAACCTCAAAATGAAAACGAATTTTTTGCAGCAAGCGTTTTACCTGGGCGCGGCGAGAAGGGAAGAAATCGCGCACCGCGAACAGGCCGAGGCGATCATCGATTTCCTCGAGATCCAGGCGATCCGCAAGACGCCGGTGGGGCGCCTGCCCTACGGCCTGCAAAAGCGGGTCGAACTTGGGCGCGCGCTGGCGGCCGAACCCGAGATCCTGCTGCTGGACGAACCGATGGCCGGCATGAACGTCGAGGAAAAGCAGGACATGTGCCGCTTCATCCTCGACGTGAACGACCAGTTCGGCACGACCATCGTCCTGATCGAGCACGACATGGGCGTGGTGATGGACATCTCCGACCGCGTCGTCGTGCTCGACTACGGCAAGAAGATCGGCGACGGCACCCCGGACGAGGTGCGGACTAATGCGAACGTGATCAAGGCCTACCTCGGCCAGGCGCACGAAGGGAGCGCGGCATGAGCTTTTTCATCGAAGTGCTGCTCGGCGGCCTGCTGTCGGGGGTGATGTACGCGCTGGTCGCCATCGGCTTTGTCCTGATCTATAAAGCCTCGGGCGTCTTCAATTTCGCGCAAGGCGCCATGGTCTTCTTCGCGGCGCTGACCTGCGTCGGCATGGTCGACAAATTCGGCGTCTCGCTCTGGCTCGCCATTCCCTTGACGATCCTGGTGATGATCGCGCTGGCGCTGGCCATCGAACGGGTCGTGCTGCGGCCCCTGGTGAACCAGCCGGAAATCACGCTGTTCATGGCCACGATCGGCCTGGCGTTTTTTATCGAGGGCCTGGCCCAGCTGCTCTGGGGTTCGCAGGTCCGTAAACTCGAGCTGCCGATCGAGGACGTGCCAAACGAATACCTGATGGAGCATTTCAATATCCTGGTATCGCAGTTCGACATGACGGCGGCCGTGGTGTGCGCGGTGCTGGTGGTCGCCCTGGCGCTGCTGTTCACGAAAACGCGGGTCGGGCGCGCCCTGCGCGCCGTAGCCGACGACCACCAGGCGGCGCTGGCCGTCGGCATTCCGCTGCAGAGAATCTGGGTCGTCGTCTGGTCGGTCGCGGGACTGGTGGCGCTCGTCGCCGGCCTGCTCTGGGGCGCGCGCAATGGCGTGCAGTTCGCATTGACCTTCATCGCCCTGAAAGCGCTGCCGGTGCTGATCCTGGGCGGGTTCACCTCGATACCGGGTGCGATCGTCGGTGGCCTGATCATCGGCGCCAGCGAAAAGCTGGCCGAAGTCTATATCGGGCCGATGGTGGGCGGCGGCATCGAAGGCTGGTTCCCGTATGTGCTGGCCTTGCTGTTCCTGCTGGTGCGGCCCGAAGGGCTGTTCGGCGAAAAAATCATCCGGAGAATTTAAACCATGCTCTATCGCGAAGCCGGACAGTTCAAAACGAGCTATGTCGCCGACGGCCAGATCCTGCCGATCCGCCAGGACCGCGTCGCCCTGTGCGCGCTGCTGGCGGTCGCCCTGGCGGCGGTGCCGCTGCTGGCCTCCCCTTACCTGCTCTCCGCCATCCTGATTCCGTTCCTGATTTTTGCGCTGGCCGCGCTCGGCTTGAACATGTTGACCGGCTACGCCGGCCAGCTGTCGTTGGGCACCGCCGCCTTCATGGCGGTCGGCGCCTATGCCTCGTTCAATTTCGTGGCGCGCATTCCCGGCATGCCGCTGCTGCTCGCTTTTATCCTGGGCGGCCTGTGCGCTGCCCTGGTCGGCATCGCCTTCGGCCTGCCCTCGCTGCGCATCCGCGGCTTTTATCTGGCGGCGGCGACCCTCGCCACCCAGTTCTTTGTCATCTGGTGCCTGACCAAGATCCCGTACCTGACCAACTACAGTTCATCGGGCGTGGTGACGGTGCAGACGATGCAGATCTTCGGCTACCGCTTCGTGTCGCCGCAAGCGAAATACCTGCTGGTGCTGGGAATCGTTTCCCTGATGGCGCTGCTGGCCAAGAACATGATCCGCTCGAACGTGGGACGCTCGTGGATGGCGATCCGCGACATGGACATGGCGGCCGAAGTGATCGGTTTCCGGCCGCTGCGCACCAAGCTGCTCGCGTTTGCCGTCAGCTCGTTTTATTGCGGCGTGGCCGGCGCCCTGTACGCGTTTGCCTATCTCGGCACGGTGGAACCGGAAGCCTACAGCCTGGACCTGTCGTTCCGGATCCTGTTCATGGTGATCATCGGCGGCGTCGGTTCCATTCTCGGTTCCTTCCTCGGCGCCGCTTTTATTGTCCTGCTGCCGATTTTCCTGAACATGCTGGCGCACGCGCTGGGACTGGCGACGAATTACGCCTCGAACCTCGAGCTGATGGTGTTCGGCGGATTGATCATCTTCTTCCTGATCGTCGAACCGCATGGGCTGGCGCGCCTGTGGCAGATCGGCAAAGAGAAATTACGCTTGTGGCCCTTCCCGCATTGAGTTGGTTTTTATCCGCTATTCAAACGTCGTTAATAAAGAGGAGACACCCATGAAACTCATGAAATCGATCGTGTTCGCCGCAGCCCTGATGGGCGCGGGCGGCCAGGTGCTGGCGGCCGACCAGTTCGTCGCCCTGCCCTCGTATCGCGTCGGCCCTTACGGTGCCGGCGGTTCCGGCTTCTATGGCGGCATGATCGACTATTTTAATTTGGTCAATGCGAACGGCGGCATCAACGGCGTCAAGATGACCTGGGAAGAGTGCGAGACCGAATACAACGCCTCGCGCGGCGTCGAGTGCTACGAGCGCATGAAAACGAAGAACGGCGGCGCCACCCTGGTCGACCCGCTCTCGACCGGCATCGCCTACGGCATCGTCGACCGCGTCGCGACCGATAAAATCCCGATGACCATGCTCGGCTACGGCCGCTCGGACGCGGCCAACGGCAAAGTTTTTCCGTACGTGTTCCCCTTGATCACCAGCTACTGGAACCAGGCCGCCGCGATGATCAAGTACCTGGCCGACAAGAACGGCGGCTATCCCAAGCTGAAAGGCAAAAAGATCGTCTACCTGTACCACGACTCGGCTTTCGGCAAGGAAGCGATGCCGGTGCTCGATGCCCAGGCTGCGCAATACGGGTTCGAGTTAATCAAAATTGCGGTGGCGCCGCCGGGCAGCGAGCAGCAATCGCAATGGCTGCAGATCCGCCAGGCGAAACCGGACCATGTGATCCTGTGGGGCTGGGGCGTGATGAATTCGGTGGCGATCAAAACCGCACAGAGGAACGGCTTCCCGCGCGAGAAAATCCTCGGCGTCTGGTGGGCCGGTTCGGAAGAAGACACGATCCCGTCGGGCGAAGCGGCCAAGGGCTATACCTCGATGACGTTTAATACGCCGGGCAATTACCCGCTGATCGACGAGATCCGCAAGAAAGTCTACGCCGCCGGCAAGGGCAACCTGGCCGACCAGGGCCGCATCGGCTCCGTCTATCACATGCGCGGCGTGACCCTGGGCGTGCTCTGGGTCGAGGCGATCCGCACCGCGCAGGAGAAATTCGGCAAGGGTAAAACCATGACCGGCGAGCAGGTGCGCTGGGGCCTGGAAAACCTGAACGTCGATGCGGCACGCCAGAAAGCCCTCGGCGCCTTCGGCATGTTCCCGACCGTGAAGACCAGCTGCGAGGACCACGAGGGTTCCGGGGCTGTGAAAGTCCAGCAGTGGGATGGCAAGAAGTGGGTCGCGATCACGCCGAACTGGGTGGTCGGCGACAAGGCGTTGACCCGCAAACTGCTGGAAGAGTCGTCGCTGGCCTATGCCAAGGAAAAGAACATCACGCCTGCCTGCATGCAGTAATCGATGAACCGCCCCCGCCGCCTGGCGGGGGCGTTTTCGGAAAAAATAACCATGACCAGCACCAGCGCGCCCTACCTGTCCGTCAACAACATCGAAGTCATTTACGACCACGTGATCCTGGTTTTGAAGGGGGTGTCGCTGCAGGTCCCGAAGGGGAAGATCGTGGCCCTGCTGGGCGCGAACGGCGCCGGCAAGTCGACCACCCTGAAAACCATCTCGACCCTGCTGCGCGGCGAGCGCGGCGACGTCACCAAGGGAGAGGTGCGCTTCCAGGGCGAGCGCATCGACCAATTGACGCCGAACGAGTTAGTCAGGCGCGGCCTGTCGCAGGTGATGGAGGGACGTCACTGCTTCGGCCACCTCACGATCGAAGAAAATTTACTGACGGGCGCCTATACCCGGAACATCGGGCGCGGCGAACTGAAAGCCGCGCTCGAATCGGTGTACCACTACTTCCCGCGTTTGAAAGAAAGACGGAGCAGCCAGGCCGGGTATACCTCGGGCGGCGAGCAGCAGATGTGCGCGATCGGGCGCGCCTTGATGGCGAACCCCTCGATGATCCTGCTCGACGAACCGTCGATGGGCATCGCGCCGCAGATCGTCGACGAGATCTTCGGCATCGTGAAAGATTTAAATGAAAAGGAAGGCGTCTCCTTCCTGCTGGCCGAGCAGAACACCAACGTCGCCCTGCGCTACGCCGATTTCGGCTACATCCTCGAGAACGGGCGCGTGGTGATGGAAGGCGCGGCGCAGGACCTGGCCAACAACGAGGACGTCAAGGAATTTTATCTGGGCGTGTCCGGCGCCGGCCGTAAAAGTTTCAGGGACATGAAGTTTTACCGACGCCGCAAACGCTGGCTGGCCTGAATCCAGCCTCCCCCTCACGGAGAGCACCATGACGAGCAACCCTCTCGATGCGTTGGAAACGCGCGCGCCCGAAGAACGCGAACGTGCGCTGCTGGCGCGCCTGCCAGGCCTGATCGCGCGCGCGCAACAGGCCCCGGGCTGGGCCAGGATCCTGGACGGCGTCGACCCCGGCGCCATCACCAGCCGCGCGGCGCTGGCGGCGCTGCCGGTGACGCGCAAATCCGATTTAAAGGCGCTGCAGGAGGAGAGGCCGCCTTTCGGTGGCCTGGCCGCGACGCCGACGGCCGAACTGGCGCACGTGTTCATGTCGCCCGGCCCGATCTTCGACCCCGAAGGACGCGGCCAGGACTGGTGGCGCTTCGCGCGGCCCCTGTTTGCGGCCGGCGTGCGCGCCGGCGGGCTGCTGCAGAACTGTTTCAGTTACCACTTCACGCCAGCCGCCTTCATGGTCGAAAGCGGCGCTTCCCGCATCGGCTGCAGCGTGATCCCGGCCGGTACCGGACAGACCGAAATGCAGGTGCAGGCGATGGCGGCATTGCGCCCGGATACCTATGTCGGCACCCCCTCGTTTTTGCGCATCATCATCGAGAAGGCGCGCGAAACCGGCGCCGACATCGGCAGCGTGCGGCACGCTCTGCTCGGCGCCGAGGCGCTGCCGGAGTCCCTGCGCAGCTGGTTCCGCGAACAGGGCGTGCCGCACGTGTTCCAGACCTATGCCTCGGCCGACATCGGCAGCATCGCCTATGAAACCGCCACCGACGGCGTGCTCGATCCGGGCATGGTGCTCGACGAAGAGGTGCTGCTGGAAATCGTGCGGCCCGGCAGCGGCGAGCCGGTGGCGCCCGGCGACATCGGCGAAGTCGTCGTCACCCTGTTCAATCCCGACTATCCGCTGATCCGTTTCGCCACCGGCGATTTGTCGGCACTGCTGGTGGAAGAGAGGCGCGGCGTACGCACCAACAGCCGCATCCGCGGCTGGCTCGGCCGCGCGGACCAGACCACCAAGGTCCGTGCCATGTTCGTGCACGCCTCGCAGGTGCAGAATATCGTGCGCCGCCATCCCGCCATTCTGAAGGCGCGGCTGGTGGTGTCGGGGCAGATGGCCAACGATGTGATGACGCTGCAGTGCGAAGTGGAGAGGCGGCCCGATCCCGCGCTGGCCGCGGCCATCGGCGCCTCGATACGCGAAGTCACCAAGCTGCGCGGCGAAGTTGCCTTTGTTGCGCCGGGCGCGCTGCCGGAGGACGGCAAGCTGATCGAGGATGCGCGCGACTACAGCTAGGCGGCCGTGCCTGTTTCGCCCTCGGGGATGGGCAAGGAAACCATCATGGCAAGGAAGACAAGGAGGGCAGGAACGGACCCCTGCCAAATGTCCGCCCGTCATCGGAAATATTCGCGATAATTGGCGCATTGCCCCCTTACCGTCAATACTCATGCAAGATTTTCATGTTACACGCGCCCAAGCCCTGCTTGAACATGCGCAAGAGATCGTTACCCCGAGCCAGGTGCAGGCTGCGGTCGGCCAGGTGGCCGACGTGCTCAACGAGCGTTTTAAAGCGCCCGGTGCCGGCTTCCCGCTGGTGCTGGGGGTAATGGGCGGCGCCGTCGTGTTCACGGGCACCCTGCTGCCCCAGCTCGACTTCCCGCTCGAATTCGACTACATCCACGTCAGCCGCTACGGCGACGACGACCGCGGCGGACAAGTGGTGTGGAAAGTGATCCCGCGCCAGAACGTGGCCGGACGCACGATCGTCGTGCTCGACGACATCCTGGACGAAGGAGAGACGCTGGCGCACGTCAAACAGCGCCTGCTCGACATGGGCGCGGCCGAGGTCATCATCGCCGTGTTCGCGGACAAGGACATCGGACGCAATAAACCGATCGTGGCCGATATTGTCGGCCTGACGCTGCCGAACGCCTTCGTGGTCGGTTTCGGCATGGACGTCTACGGTTACTGGCGCAACCTGCCCGGGCTGTGGGCCATTTCGCCACAGGATTTGAAACCGGCGGAGCCGGAGCTGGAGTATCCGGTGCCGGATGCGAAAGCGTCCTGAACCGACATCATCCGCAAAAAAAGGCCTCCTGCATGGAGGCCTTTTGTTTTTTGAACGTGTCCCGTCCAGCGATCAGCGCAGCGCCAGGCGCGCGCGCGCCGCGTTGTATTCGCGTGTCAGCCGCTCAACCATCTCGGCCACCGTCGGCACGTCGTTCATCAGGCCGACGCCTTGTCCGGCGCCCCAGATGTCGCGCCAGGCTTTCGCTTTCGAGCTGCCGTCGCCAAAGCTCATCTTGCTCTTGTCCGATTCCGGCAGCGCGTCTGGATCGAGCCCGGCATTGACGATCGATTTTTTCAGGTAATTGCCGTGCACGCCAGTGAACAAATTCGTGTACACCACGTCGGCCGCGCTCGATTCGACGATGGCGTCGCGGTAGTCGTCGCTGACGTTCGATTCCTTGGTTGCCAGCCAGCGCGAGCCGATATACGCGAAATCGGCGCCCATCGCCTGCGCCGCCAGGATGGCGTCGCCGGTGGCGATCGAGCCGGACAGGGCCAGGGGGCCGTCGAAGAATTTACGCACTTCTCCCACCAGCGCGAACGGCGACAGCGCGCCCGCATGGCCGCCGGCGCCGGCCGCGACCAGGATCAGGCCGTCGACACCGGCTTCGAGCGCCTTCTGCGCATGGCGGATCGAGACCACGTCATGCAGCACGATGCCGCCATAGCTGTGTACGGCATCGAGCATCTCTTTCGGCGGCGCGCGCAGGGACGAGATGATGATCGGCACCTGGTGTTTGACACAGACTTCGACATCGTGCTCGAGGCGGGCGTTGGAGGCGTGGACGATCTGGTTGACGGCGATCGGGCCGACTTTACGATCCGGATGGGCGGCCTGGTAGTCGGCCAGCTCTTTCTGTAAATCGGTCAGCCAGGTGTCGAGCAGCTCGGCCGGACGGGCGTTCAGGGCCGGGAAGGAACCGACGATCCCCGCCTTGCACTGCGCCGCGACCAGGGCGGGACCGCTGGCGATGAACATCGGCGAGGCGATGACGGGTAAGGAGAGGTTTTGCAGTACGGTTGGCAGCGTCATGGGCAACTTTCGGCGTGGTGTAATGGAGCGTGACTGACTGATTATAGGGTCTATCGGGGAATAAAAGCACGATCGTGCTAGATCGGCGGCTCTAAATCAGGCGTCGACCAGGAAATTGCCATCGATGCGGGCGGCTTGCGCGCGCAGCAGGGAGGAAATGGCCCAGTTGGCCAGCCTCAGGTAGGGCTCGAATGACGTGGCAGGCAAGCGTTCGTTGAACGCGTGGGCGGGGGACCCGCCCACCCTGCCGCTCTGCGCAAGCGCCGCAGGGCGGGCAGCGTCGCTGCCCACGCGTTCAAGCAGCGTCTGATCAGCCGCGAGGGAGGCAAGATCCATCTGCCGCAGCGCACTCCCGACCATCGGAATCGACGCCAGCAGCCCCGGCAGGTCCGCCAGCGCCACCCGCTGCCGCTCGAGCAGCAGGAATTTGACGAGCACCTTGATCGCATTCTCGGCATTGCGCTGCGGCGCGCTCGATAAATAATCGAGCCGAGACCAGGCGCGTTGCAGTGCGCCGGCCACATCCGCAAACATGCGGCCATGGCCGGGAATGACGATGCGCGCGTCGAGCGTGGCGATCAGGTCCAGCGTCGCGCGGGTTTCATTAAATCCCGGTTCGCCTGCCAGTTCCGGAAAAATCACCCCGAAGCCGTTTTCCCACAGCGCGTCGCCCGCGATCAGGATCCCCTCCTGCGCGCAGAACAGTAATAGGGCATGCGGATCGTGGCCGGGCGCGCCCAGCACTTCCCAGTCCATATCGCCCAGTTCCAGGCTTTGCCCCGGCGCCAGCAGCGCGTCGAACGTAAACCGCGCGCATTGCTGTCCGGTGGCCCGGAAACTCAGCGCATCCTCGTCCCAGGCGGCGACTTTGACGCCTTCCGCGGCGGGAATCGCCGTGTGGCAGCCATACGCCGCCTGCAGCGCGGCATTGCCGCCGCAGTGATCGGAATGCAGATGGGTGTTCAACAGGCGGTGCAAGGGCCGCCCGCCCAGCGCATGGCGTACCAGCGCCAGCGTCTGCGGCGCGTGGGTCACATAGCCGCTATCGACCAGCGCCGTCTCTTCGCCGATAAACAACACATTGTTCGACGACAGCCAGCCGCGCTCGAAGACGCGCATCGTGGCAGGCAGGGAATGGGTCATGCGCCGAAATCCAGGTCTGCTTCGCGGCGCCGGATCTCCATCCACACTGCGCGTTTGACCTCGTCGCTGGCGCTGCCCCAGGCAACGATCTCATCGATCGTGCGCAGGCAGCCTCGGCACAGGCCGCTCTGCCCGTCCATCTCGCACAGGCTGATGCAGGGGGATGGAACCGGGGTCTGCAGTTCGGGAGACGAGAGCGGGCTCATACGATTGCAGTCCTCCGCTTTTTCGCGACGCGTCCATTAAAACGGTCCCGATCGATGACGCAACGCTCGTGCGTGCCTTCGCAGATACGCTCCTGCTCGTCCCAGGCCTGCACTTTAAAACGTACGCGCGGGCCGTCGACTTCAATGACTTCTCCTTCGATGCGCAGGGTCATGCCGGGCGGCGTCGGCGCCAGATGTTGAAAATTGACCATGGTCCCCAGGCTCTGTTCACGTGGCCAGTCGAGGAAGGGCAGCATGCCATGGACGCAGGCCAGTTCCATCATGCCGACCATGTAACCGGTGGCGAGCACGTCCGGCATGTCGAGGCAGAACGGGGTGTCGTGATACAGCTGCGGGACGGTCGCGCGCGGCGGTACCGTGTACTGCCATGCGAAGCGCAGGCCGGGTTGTAATTCTGGACTCATGGAGAAATAGAGTACCCGATTCAATCGAATTGCGCTTGACCTCAAGCTTCAGTCGCGTAGACTTGGCACCTGATTTCACCATCCATGTGGATGGTATCCAGATGGTTTGTAAGGAGGGTGTAAGGCATGCGCGGTGAACTGATGACGACGAATGAAGCGAAACCGAAGCTGGTCGACTCGGAAAAGATCACGATCAACCTCGGCATGATCGACCTGGGCCAGATCGACTTGCTGGTGAGCGAAGGCTTTTACAGCAACCGGACCGACCTGATCCGCACAGCCATTCGCAACCAATTGAATACCCATGCGGACGTGGTCCGGCAAACCGTGGCGCGCCGCAGTCTCGTGCTCGGGATGCACCACTATTCGCGCGCCGACCTGGAAGCGGCGCAACAGGCCGGTATCCGGCTGCAGATCCAGGTGCTCGGCATGGCCAGCATCGCCAGCGACGTCACGGTCGAACTGGCCCTGGCCACCATTGAATCGATTTCGGTCCTGGGAGCACTGCATGCAAGCAGCGCCATCAAGGCCGCATTGGCAGAGCGCATACTTTAAAGCGCATACAAGGAAAGCCAAATGAAACTCATGAATAATAAATTGCTCACGCAAATGCGTGCCGCCACCCGTAACCTGATCAAGAAGCCCCGGATCGATACCAATAAGGTGATCCAGGACGCGCTGAAAAACGCCTCGGCCATGACCCAGGCGGCCCAGGCGCAGATGCAGGGACTGTCGCAGGCGAACGGCATGGCCCACTTGCGCACCCCGTCCGACGTGCCGGACATGCTCGCCGAACTGAGCCGCACCTTCGGCGGGGGCGCCGCCGCCGCCAACGAACCGGCAGAAGCCTTGCCCGGCACCTTCAGCGAAGGCAGTTTCACGAATGCCGCCGGCACCCGCAGTTATAAATTGTACGTGCCGAGCAGTTACACGGACACCGCGGACAAGCCGGCCTCGCTCGTCGTGATGCTGCACGGCTGCACCCAGGATCCGGACGACTTCGCCCTCGGCACGCAAATGAACGCGCTGGCCGAAGAAACCGGTTGCCTGGTCGTCTATCCGGCGCAATCGCGCCAGGCCAATTCCTCGCGCTGCTGGAACTGGTTCAACGACGTCGACCAGAAACGCGACCAGGGCGAACCCTCGATCATCGCCGGCATCACCCGCGAGATCATGAACAAATACCGCATCGACCCGGCCCAGGTGTACGTGGCCGGTTTGTCCGCCGGCGGCGCCATGGCCACCATCATGGGCACCTTGTACCCCGACCTGTACGCAGCCGTCGGCGTGCACTCCGGCCTGCCCTTTGCCTCGGCCAAGGATTTGCCGTCGGCCCTGGCCGCGATGCAAGGTCAACTCCAGCGCCAGCGCGCCGACGGCAAGCGGCCGCCGCGCGCGATCCCGATCATCGTCTTCCACGGCGACCAGGACCATACCGTGCACCCGACCAATGGCGACGAACTCATGGTGCACGCGCGTGACGCCGCCGCCGGCATGGCGGTCGAGCCGGGCCAAGTACCGGACGGCCACGCCTTTACCCGCACCATGCACAAGCGCGCCGACGGCAAGGTCCACGGCGAACACTGGGTCATCCACGGCGCCGGCCATGCCTGGTCGGGCGGCAGCGCCCGCGGCAGCTATACCGACGGCAAGGGGCCGGACGCCAGCCGCGAAATGATGCGTTTCTTCAGTACCCACCGTTGAGACTGACGGCGTGGCATGCCGGCCGCTTCATGCGGCCCGGCGCCGGCGTATGATTCAAAGGTCGGCTCGACAGGCAGATGATGCGCCTGCATGCACCGCACGCGACCGGTGCGCCTCAATCGGCGGCCGGGAACTTTTCGGAGGCCGGTCGCGCCGTCTCGGCGATGTGCGCACGCAGGCAGGCCGGGCACCAGCAGCCGGCGTCGATGCCGGGTAGCGGCACCACCGGCGGCAGCGTCGTGCACCAGCAGGGCGCATCACCCCCATCGGCCATGGCGCAGCCGAAGGCGGCGCCGCAACGGGTACAGTCGCTCATGGCGCAGCCTTGCGACAGGAATTATTCGTCATGTGTAATATCGTAGAAGCATTCATCGGCAGCGATCCCGACCCTGTTACACCATAAAATACAACAAACGCGCCATAGAATGCCCACAAGGGCGCCCGTGTTGCCTGTAAAATCTCCGCCACATTCATTTCGGACTCCCCATGAACGCTCACGTGACCAGCCTGAAGACCGAGGACCCATCGAGTGACCTGACCGCGGTGTCGCCGCAGATCAAGGCACAGATCCTGGCCGAGGCGCTTCCCTATATTCGCAACTTCCACGGCAAGACCATTGTCATCAAATACGGCGGCAATGCCATGACCGACGAACGCCTGAAGCACGGCTTCGCACGCGACGTCATCCTGCTGAAACTGGTGGGCATGAACCCGGTGGTGGTGCACGGCGGCGGTCCGCAGATCGACAACGCCCTGAAAAAAATCGGCAAGCAAGGCACCTTCGTGCAGGGCATGCGCATTACCGACGAAGAGACCATGGAAGTGGTCGAGTGGGTGCTGGGCGGCGAAGTGCAGCAGGACATCGTCATGCTGATCAACCACTACGGCGGCCAGGCAGTCGGCCTGACCGGCAAGGATGGCGGCCTGATCCGTGCTCGCAAAATGTCGATGCCCGACCGCGACAAGCCGGGCGAGTTCCTCGACATCGGCTTTGTCGGCGAGATCGAGGCGATCAATCCGGCCGTCGTGAAAGCGCTGCAGGACGACGCTTTTATTCCGATCATCTCGCCGATCGGCTTCGGCCAGGATGGACAGGCCTACAACATCAATGCCGACGTCGTCGCCGGCAAGATTGCGGAAATTCTGAAAGCCGAAAAGTTGATCATGATGACCAACATCGCCGGCGTGCAGGACAAGGAAGGCAAGCTGGTCACCGACCTGTCGGCGCGCGAAATCGACGAGATGTTCGAAGACGGCACGATCTCGGGCGGCATGCTGCCGAAAATCTCGTCGGCACTCGATGCCGCCAAGTCCGGCGTGAACACCGTGCACATCATCGATGGCCGCATCGAGCACTCTTTGTTGCTGGAAGTCTTGACCGAACAGGCTTTTGGCACTATGATCCGCTCGCACTAAAAAAATCTTGTGGCGGCGTCCATGCCGCCATATCAGTACCGCCCTTTTAGCTCAGTGGTAGAGCACTCCCTTGGTAAGGGAGAGGCCACGTGTTCAATCCACGTAAAGGGCACCACCTCCCCCTCAGTACACCCGTTCCACCCTTAAACCGCGCTGGCGCAACAGCTCCGGTACGCCCCGTTTCCCCAGCAAGTGCAATAAACCGACCGCGGCCACCGCATTGTTTTCGCGCGCCAGCAGCGCCGCCAGTTTATCGGCCATCGGTCCGTTGCGTTCCGCCAGCACCACCTCCCGGATGAACTTGCCGTTCAGGCTGTCGTCGGTCTCGATGCGATGGGCAATATCGTCGAGTGCTTTTTGGTCGGCACGCTCGTAGGCGTCGAACAGGTCGCGCGTCTCGCGCAACAAGCGCCCCGACGCCATGTAGGCCAGCGTTTCTTCGAGCAAGCTCCACTGCGCCTCGATGGGCAGCCGGTCCAGCAGCGCCGCCTGGTATTGCACTGACTCGAGTTCGACGATACGCGTCTTGCCGCGCGCGAGTGTGGCCAGGTGCGCGTCCACGCCCAGTTCCGGGTCGTAGCCCAGCTTCGCCAGGTCCGCCAGCGCGAGCACCGCCGCCAGCATCCAGGGCTTGAATTGCGCCACGCCCGCCGGATTGATGCCTTGCTGCGTCAAGGCCGTTTCGATACGCTTTCGCCGTTCCGGCGCCAGACCCGCATAGCCGGCGCTGTCGGCCGTAAACAAGCCATGCTCGCGAAACGCCGCGGCTACGGCGCCAGGATCGCGCATCGTGTCCACTTCCAGCGCCAGCGTGGGCGCCCCCGCCAGCGCTTTTCGAATGCGCGGCTCGAGCGGATAGTAGCCGGGCTTGCCCGCATGGATGGTCCCGTACAGGTACAAGCTATGGCCCCTCGCGCTCACCTTGAACAGCGCGCCGCGCTCGGCGGCCAGCGCTTGACACGCCATCAGGAACAAGCCGAGGAAGGCCACTATAATCGGACGTCGCAATTTACTTCTCCTGTCATCGTTCAACGTGCCGAATCATATCCCCGCCTCCCCCGTCTGGCTATTCGATCTGGACAATACCCTGCACGACGCTTCACACGCGATCTTCCCGGCCATCAGCGCCAACATGAACACGTATATCGCGCGCGTGCTCGAGGACGGCGTCACGCCGGTGACGCAGGCACGGGTCGATGCCGCGCGCCTCGGCTACTGGAAGCGATATGGCGCCACCCTGCTCGGCATGATGCGCCACCATGGCGTTTGCGCCGCCGACTTCCTGAGCGAGACCCACGATCTGCACGATCTGCGCGCGATGATGCGGTCGGAGACGGGCCTGGGCCGCCTGCTGCAGCGCCTGCCCGGCCGTAAAATCCTGCTGACGAATGCGCCGCGCGATTATTCGACGCACGTGATGCGCCATTTGCGCCTGCAGCGCCATTTCGCGCACCACATCGCGATCGAGCAGATGCACGTGCACCGCCAGCTGCGACCGAAGCCATCGAAGCTGATGTTGTCCCGGCTGCTGCGCAGGCATGGGGTGGCGGCGCGCGACTGCATCCTGGTCGAAGACACGCTGGTGAACCTGAAAAGCGCCAAACAGCTGGGCCTGCGCACGGTGTGGGTGACCCAATACCTGCGGCGGAACGAGGCCAGCACACTGGCGCAAATGCGGCCCCGCCGATTGATTCTCCCAAACTACGTCGATGTCAAAGTAAAATCCGTGCGCCAGCTGCCGAAGCGCCTGCAGCGGCTCCGCTAAATTTATCCAATTACTCTTTCGGGATCCCATGGCAAGCACCAGGCCAGGCCAGCGTAAACTGCAAATCCTCCAGGCCCTGGCGGCCATGCTCGAGCAGCCGAAAGGTGAAAAAATCACCACCGCGGCGCTGGCGGCGCGGCTATCGGTATCGGAAGCGGCGCTGTACCGCCACTTCGCCAGCAAGGCGCAGATGTTCGAGGGGCTGATCGAGTTCATCGAGTCCAGCGTGTTCGGCGTGATCAACCAGATCACGGAGAAGGAAGAGCGCGGCGTCGACCAGCTGCACGCGATACTGCAAATGCTGCTCGCCTTTGCCGCGAACAATCCGGGCATGACGCGGCTCCTGATCGGCGACGCCCTGGTCGGCGAAGACGAACGCCTGCAGGCACGCATGAACGGCTTTTATGACCGGATCGAGCTGGCCTGCAAGGGCGCCCTGCGCCTGGCCGTCACCCAGGGCCACGGCGTCGAGGACGACGTCGCGGCCCGCGCCAGCCTGCTGGTAAGCTATGTGACCGGGCGCTGGCACCGCTACGCCAAGAGCGGCTTCCGCCAGAACCCGGCCGAGGGGACGGACGTACAATTGTCGCTCCTGTTGGCAGCCTGACGCAGGCGGTCATGGACACGGTCTTTGCATTGCTCGACGATGCGAGCGCGGAGGGGCATGCGCAGGCGCGCTCGCGCCTGTACACGGGCCACGCCGGCACCCTGAGCTGCAAAGATGCGGCTGGCTGGAACGGCGTGCTGGACGAGCTGCAGGCGGCCCTGGCGCGCGGCCTGTATGCCGTGCCCCTGCTCAGCTATGAACTGGGCGCGCACTTGCTCGGCATTCCTTGCAAACCCCTCCCGGGTGCGCTGGCCCAGGTGCTGCTGTTCGAGCGCTGCGAGCACCTGACGGCGGCCGCAGCGCAGGCCTGGATCACGACCCGCGCCGCGGGCGACACCCCGGCCGGCGTCGCCGCGATCGAAGCGAATGTCGACGAAGCGCGTTTTACGGAGGCCATCGAGCGTATCCGCGACTACATCGCCGCCGGCGACACCTACCAGGTGAATTACACCTACCGCCTGCGCTTCGACGCCTTCGGTTCCATGTTCTCCCTGTACCAGCGCCTGCGCGCGCGCCAGCCAGTGCCCTACGGCGCCATGATCGGATTGCCCGACGGCGGCGCCGTGCTGTCGTTCTCGCCCGAGCTGTTCGTGCGCTGCACGGGAGAGACGCTGCTGGCGCGCCCGATGAAGGGCACGGCGCCGGCCGCCGGGGACGAGACGACGAATGCGCAACGCGCCGCCGCGCTCGCGCTCGACCCGAAGAACCGCGCCGAAAACCTCATGATCGTCGACCTGCTGCGCAACGACCTCGGACGCGTGGCGCGCACCGGCAGCGTGGCCGTCCCCAAACTGTTCGAGGTGACGCGCTTCGGCGCCGTGCTGCAAATGACCTCCACCGTGCAGGCGCGCTTGCGCGAGGACCTGACATTGAACGAGCTGTTCGCCGCCCTGTACCCCTGCGGCTCGATCACGGGCGCCCCCAAGCGCCGGACGATGGAAATCATCGATGAACTCGAAGCCGACCCGAGAGGAATCTATACGGGCGCGATCGGCTGGTTCGATCCGCCACAGGACACGCGTCCCTTCGGCGACTTTTGTTTGTCGGTACCGATCCGCACGCTGGCGCTCGGGCCCGGAGAAGGCGTGCGGCGCGGAGAACTTGGCGTCGGCGCCGGTATCGTGTTCGACAGCGATCCGCAAGCAGAGTATGCCGAGTGCAAATTAAAAGCGCGCTTCCTGACCGGGCTGGCGAACAAATTCGAGCTGTTCGAGACCATCAAGGCGTCGTGGCAGGACGGCCCGCGCCACCTCGACCTGCACCTGGCGAGAATCGGCGCCTCGGCCGCCTATTTCGGCCTGGCCTTCGATGCGAGGGCGGCGCATACCCTCGTGGTCGACGCCTGCCTCGGCTTGCCGCCAGAGGGCGGCATCCACCGCCTGCGCCTGTCGCTTGATGCCGAGGGCGCACTCGCGCTTGCGTCGGCTCCGCTTTCTCCGCTCACCGAGCCGGTGCGCGTCGTGCTGGCCGAGTCGACCACGCAGTCAAGCGACGTCTTCCTGCGCCATAAAACCTCGGTGCGCAGCCGCTACGACGCCGCCTGGCGCGCCGCCGAGGCGCAAGGCGCCTTCGACGCCCTGTTCTTCAACGAGCGCGGGGAATTGACGGAGGGAGGGCGCAGCAATGTGTTCGTGCGCCTGGACGGCCACTGGTACACGCCGCCCCTGTCCTGCGGCCTGCTGCCGGGCGTGATGCGCACGATCATGCTGGGCGCGCCCGCCTGGGCTGCGCGCGAGCGCATCATCACGCGCGAGATGCTCGAGAAGGCGGAAGGGATCGTGGTCTGCAATGCGCTGCGCGGCCCCCTGCTGGCGCTACTCGAGCGGCGCGACGGCGCCTGAGACGCCGCCGCCGGCGCTTACAGGGCGCCTTCGATCTGTTTCAGCAGGTCCGGATCGTCCGGCGTCACCTTGCTCGGGTAGTGCGCGATCACGTTGCCGTCACGGCCGATCAGGTATTTCGTGAAATTCCATTTCGGTTCCTTGCCGGTCTGTTTCGCCAGCGC
The DNA here is from genome assembly GCF_059801075.1 of Massilia sp. LXY-5. NCBI lineage: Bacteria > Pseudomonadati > Pseudomonadota > Betaproteobacteria > Burkholderiales > Oxalobacteraceae > Massilia > Massilia sp. LXY-5. The sequence goes on along the minus strand of NZ_JBNNEH010000006.1, from coordinate 332,419 downwards.
CGCGTGCAGCGGATTGGCGTTGGCGCCGCTCACGACGGTCGGGGCAAACATCGGGAATTTCACGCCATACGTGTTGTAGCAAAGGTCGGCGATTTCCTTGGTGCTGGCCGCTTCCTGCTTGAAATCGTTGGACGGGAAGCCGAGCACCACCAGCCCGCGCGGGCTGTATTTCGCGTATAACTTTTCCAGGCCCTCGTACTGCTTGGTGTAGCCGCAATAACTGGCCGTGTTCACCACCAGCACCACTTTACCGGCGTACTGGCACAGGTCCTGCGGCGCTTCGTCCTGCAGGCGTTTAAAACTCTGTTTCAGCAGGGCCGGGCAGCTGGCCGGCGCCGGCGTGGCTGCGACGAGCGGACGGGGATTGACGACGCCTGTGGGTTGTTGGGCGCTGCTCGTTGCCGCGGCAGCCAGCAGAGAAAGGGTCAGGGCAGTTTTCAGCATGGTCGGTCCATTTAAAATCAGGCGTTGAGCTTGCGGTGTTCGATTTTCAGGCAGTGGTTCATGACGACATCGAGGCCGGCGGCGCGCGCCAGGTCGGCCGCAGCCTGGTTCTCGATCTCGAGCTGCATCCACAGGCAGCCGGCGCGGATTGCGATCGCGTCGCGCGCCAGCGGCGGGATGTCTTCCGGCTTGCGGAAGCAGTCGACGATGTCGATCCGGGTGCCGCTCGGCGCCAGCGCGTCGGCCGCTTCCTGCAGGCTGGCATACACTTTCTCGCCCAGGATCTCCTCGCCCGCATACGCCGGGTTGACGGGAATGATGCGGTAGCCCTGCCCTTGCAGGTATTCGGCCACGCCGAAGCTGGCACGATCGGGTTTGTTCGAGAGGCCGACAATGGCGATGGTCTTGCTGTCGTTGAGGATTTGGGCGATCGTTCTCATGGGCGTAATGGGTAGTCAGGGATCGACGTTAGCTTAACAGGTTTGCATCGTGCGCCGCGTGTTTGCATGCAGCCTGCCGCTGTGAAAAGATGGCGGCTTCCTAAAGCCGGATTCGTCCATGAAAACCTCTTCTCTTGTTGCCGCCCTCTTCCTGGCGCTGGCCTGCAGCGGCTGCGCCACCAAGCCGGCGTCGAACGATCCAGTGGTCGTGACGGTGGCCGACTGGGGAGGCACCCCGGCCGATCCGGCGCAAGCGCGGCGCCACACGATCACCCACATCACCCTGCACCACCAGGGCGAACCGTTCACACCAGGGACCGACCCGCGCCAGTACCTGCGCAAGCTGCAGGCCTGGTCGCGCAACAGCAAAGGCTGGCTGGATATTCCCTACCATTACATCATCGACCTCGAAGGACGGGTCTATGCGGGGCGCGACATCGCCTATGCGGGCGACACGAATACCGAGTACGACCCGAGCGGCCACGCCTTGATTGAGGTGGTCGGCAATTTCGAGGAAGTCGAACCGAACCAGGCGCAACTCGATGCGGTGGTGAATGTGATGGCGATGCTGGCGCAGAAGTACAAGGTCCCGGTCGAGAACATCGCCAGCCACCGCGATTATTCGGACAAGACCGTCTGCCCGGGCGCGCATTTATACCATTATGTGCAGGGCGGGTATTTTAAAGAGCGGGTCGCGCAGCGCCTGCATTCGCCGCGCTGACGGTATTCCGGCGCGTATATTCACATTTTTATGAAGCGAAAACGCAAGCGCATTTCACTCTTTATGCTTGTCATTTAATTGCCTGATCGTTTCTGCCTTCCTACTCGTGAATACGAGCCTGATCAAGCACAAAGCTTGACAATTCCATAGCTCGACTTCGCTTCAGGTCGGCGCCCCGCCTGCGCTGTGACCGGCTTGAGCGCGACCAAGTTAAAACTTTGACACTCCCCTATTCTGGCCATTCATACAGATGAGACGCCTTCATTTGTACGTCACGGCCCAGATGCCGCCCATCCTGCGCTGTTTGTCCGGGAAGGCGTGGTCGCCGCGCCGTGTCATGGCCCGAGCGCTTTACACCCGCATCCGATCGACTACGCATAAAGCGCCGGAATTTCAACTTAACGGATCGAAGTCCGCATGAGTAATTTAATTCAGGAAGTCCATGGTTTGGCCAATTCTCTACCTTCCTATGTCCGGGTCATCATCATTTCTTTTGTTTGCCTTTTTACCTTGAATCAGGCCCTGGATTTCGGTAGACAACTGGGCGCCCTTTGTTATCGCATGCTGCACTGATCTAATCGACGAAAGGAACGGAACATGCAAGAGCTGACTAATTACGAAATTGATGAGGTTGCCGGTGGCGGTGCCGGAGCAGCGGCAGTGGTAGTGGTCGTCGTGGTGCTGATCGTGATCGGCGCGGCGGCGGGATGGATGGACGAATCCAAGAAGAAGCAGCAGAAATAAAACCGGTTTTACGGCATGACGCGCTGCCGCGCCAGGCCTCTTCGCCCACACGAAAGGAATATAACAATGAATACGCGAACCGAACTACAGCCCGCCGCATTACAGCCGGCTTATCCGATGGCGATGGTCGAATTGAACGATCTTGAAATCGAGGATGTTTCAGGCGGAAATCCCGCCGTCGCCGCAGCCGCCGCCGTCGTCGCACTGGGGGGCGCGGCGCTCGACCTCGGCTATAAACTGGGTGGGATGTTATACAAGGCGACGCATTAGCGCAGTCGGCGCGCGCCGTGCGGTTGCCGAGGCCGCACTCCGGGACACCTGAATCGCATACCGGTTTCCGGACGGGAGCCGGCGAATAAAAAAAAGGCAGAGCCGAAGCTCTGCCTTTTTGCTGTGTTGCGAACGACTTGAAGACTTAGCGGCCTTTCGACCGCAGGCGGGCGATTGCCGCCAGCTGGGCGATGGCAGACGCCAGTTCGGCTTGCGCTTTCGCGTAGTCGATCTGCGAGTCCTGCGACTGCATCAGCTCTTCGGCGGCCTGCTTGGCCGCTTGCGCCTTTGCCTCGTCCAGGTCGGCGCCGCGGATCGCGGTGTCGGCCAGGACCGTCACGCCGGTCGGCTGCACCTCGAGGATGCCGCCGGCGACGAAGACGAACTCTTCACCGCCATCGGCCTTCTCGATGCGCACCGCGCCCGGGCGGATCCGCGTGATCAGCGGGGTGTGCTTCGGGTAGATACCCAGCTCGCCCGCTTCACCCGGCAACGCAACGAAAGTCGCTTCGCCGGAGAAGATCTGCGCTTCGGCCGAGACCACGTCAACGTGAATTGTGTTTGCCATGTGTGTCCTTCAGGTTGAAGAGCCGACTTAGGCAGCCAGTTTCTTGGCTTTTTCGATCGCTTCTTCGATGGTGCCGACCATGTAGAACGCCTGCTCCGGCAGGTGGTCCAGTTCGCCCGATGCGATCATCTTGAAACCCTTGATCGTGTCTTTCAGCGAAACGTACTTGCCTGGCGAACCGGTGAACACTTCAGCGACGTGGAAGGGCTGCGACAGGAAACGCTGCATCTTGCGCGCGCGAGCCACGACCAGCTTGTCTTCCGGCGCCAGTTCGTCCATGCCCAGAATCGCGATGATGTCGCGCAGTTCCTTGTAGCGCTGCAGGGTACCCTGGACGGCGCGGGCCGTCTCGTAGTGTTCCTGGCCGACGACGAGCGGGTCCAGCTGGCGCGAGGTCGAGTCCAGTGGATCGACCGCAGGGTAGATACCCAGCGAGGCGATGTCACGCGACAGAACGACGGTCGAATCCAGGTGGGCGAAGGTAGTGGCAGGCGACGGGTCGGTCAAGTCATCCGCAGGGACGTAGACGGCCTGGATCGAGGTGATCGAACCGGTCTTGGTCGAGGTGATGCGCTCTTGCAGGCGGCCCATCTCTTCGGCCAGGGTAGGCTGATAACCCACCGCCGACGGCATACGGCCCAGCAGTGCCGAGACTTCGGTACCGGCCAGGGTGTAGCGGTAGATGTTGTCGACGAAGAACAGAACGTCTTTACCTTCGTCACGGAAGGCTTCGGCCATCGTCAGGCCGGTCAGCGCGACGCGCAGACGGTTGCCTGGTGGTTCGTTCATCTGGCCGTAGACCATCGCGACCTTCGAGTTTTCCGGATTTTCCAGGTCGACGACCTTGGCATCGGCCATCTCGTGGTAGAAGTCGTTACCTTCGCGGGTACGCTCACCGACGCCGGCGAACACGGACAGACCCGAGTGCGCTTTGGCGATGTTGTTGATCAGTTCCATCATGTTGACGGTCTTGCCCACGCCGGCGCCGCCGAACAGGCCGACCTTACCGCCCTTGGCGAACGGGCAGACCAGGTCGATGACCTTAATGCCGGTTTCCAGCAGATCTTGCGATGGCGACAGTTCGTCGTAGACAGGTGCCGCGCGGTGGATCGAGGCGGTGCGCTCGTTGCTGACCGGACCGCACTCGTCGATCGGGTTACCAAGCACGTCCATGATGCGACCCAGGGTGGCGACGCCAACCGGGACCATGATCGGTGCGCCGGTGTTCTGGATGATCATGCCGCGACGCAGGCCTTCCGAGCTGCCCAGCGCAATGGTACGGACGATGCCGTCACCCAGCTGTTGCTGCACTTCCAGGGTCAGTGCGGAGCCTTCCATTTTCAGTGCGTCGTACACTTTCGGCATGGCATTACGCGGGAATTCCACGTCAACCACTGCGCCGATACACTGAACGATTTTGCCATCAGCCATGTTCGTTCCTTCAGATATAGTTAAATTCTTGTCGTTTAGACCGCTGCCGCACCGGCGACGATCTCGGAGAGTTCTTTGGTAATCGCTGCCTGGCGGGTCTTGTTATAGACCAGCTTCAGTTCGCCGATGACGCTACCTGCGTTGTCGCTTGCCGCCTTCATCGCGACCATGCGTGCCGACTGCTCGGACGCCAGGTTTTCCGCGACGGCCTGGTAGACCAGGGCCTCGACATACCGCACCAGCAGTTCGTCGATCACGACTTGCGCTTCCGGCTCGTAGATGTAATCCCACGAGATGGCGCCCTTCTCCTGTTCCAGGTGTTTCGCTGGCAACGGGAGCAGCTGCTCGACGATCGGTTCCTGCTTCATCGTGTTGATGAACTTGGTGTAGCACAGGTAGACCGCGTCCAGCTGGCCATCCTGGTATGCGTCGAGCATGACCTTGATCGGGCCGATCAGCTTTTCCAGGTGCGGGGTGTCGCCGATCTGCGTCGCATGCGACACGATCGGGACGCCGACGCGGTTCAGGAAGCCCAGGCCCTTGTTGCCGATGGCGACTGCCTCGACACGGCTGCCCGCCGCTTCCAGTTCCTTCGACTTGAGCGTCACCTGGCGCAGGATGTTGGTGTTCATGCCGCCGCACAGACCCTTGTCGGTCGTGACGACGATGAAGCCGACAGCTTTTGCCTGCACGTGCTTGGCTTGCGCCATGAAGACGTGCGTGTACTCCGGATTTGCGCCGGCCAGATTGGCGGTGATGTTCCGAACTTTTTCACTGTAGGGACGGGCGGCGCGCATGCGATCCTGCGCCTTGCGCATTTTCGATGCGGCGACCATTTCCATCGCCTTGGTGATCTTCTTCGTATTCTCTACGCTCTTGATCTTGCCACGAATCTCTTTGCCTACTGCCATGAGTCCTTACTCCTTCCGGTCACCGGCATCGCCTGTGAACAGGCGATGCCGGATCCTTCATTTCATGAATTAAAATGCGCCGGATTTTTTGAAATCAGCAATGGCGGCCGCGAGTGCTGCTTCGCTGTCCTTGTCCAGTTGCTTGGTTTCTTCGATCTTCGACAGGAGCGCAGCCTGCTTGGTCTTCAGGTAGCCATGCAGGCCGTTCTCGAAGGACAGCACTTGCTTGACTTCGATGTCGTCGAAGTAGCCCTTGTTGACGGCGAACAGCGATGCGGCCATCAGCGAGATCGGCAGCGGCGAGTACTGCGGCTGCTTGAGCAGCTCGGTCACGCGCGCACCACGGTCCAGCTGCTTGCGGGTCGATTCGTCCAGGTCCGATGCGAACTGCGCGAACGCAGCGAGCTCACGGTACTGCGCCAGGTCGGTACGGATACCGCCCGACAGGTTTTTGATGACCTTGGTCTGGGCAGCGCCACCGACGCGCGAGACCGAAATACCGGCGTTGATCGCAGGACGGATACCGGCGTTGAACAGCGAGGTCTCCAGGAAGATCTGGCCGTCGGTAATCGAAATCACGTTGGTCGGCACGAAGGCCGAGACGTCGCCCGCTTGCGTTTCGATGATCGGCAGGGCGGTCAGCGAACCGGTCTTGCCGGTGACGGCGCCGTTGGTGAACTTCTCGACGTAGTCGGCGTTCACGCGGGCTGCGCGCTCGAGCAGGCGGCTGTGCAGGTAGAACACGTCGCCTGGATACGCTTCGCGGCCTGGTGGGCGGCGCAGCAGCAGGGAAATCTGGCGGTAAGCCACGGCTTGCTTCGACAGATCGTCATACACGATCAGCGCGTCTTCGCCGCGGTCGCGGAAGTATTCGCCCATCGCGCAGCCGGAATAGGCCGAGATGTACTGCATGGCGGCCGATTCCGACGCCGAAGCGGCGACGACGATCGTGTACTCCATCGCGCCGTGCTGCTCGAGCGAGCGCACGATGTTCTTGATGGTCGATGCCTTCTGGCCGATTGCGACATACACGCAGGTGACGTTCTGGCCACGCTGGTTGATGATCGCGTCGACTGCGACAGCCGATTTACCGGTCTGGCGGTCGCCGATGATCAGCTCGCGCTGGCCACGGCCGATCGGCACCATCGCGTCGATCGACTTGATACCGGTCTGCATCGGCTGCGAGACGGATTCACGGGCGATGACGCCTGGCGCGATCTTTTCGATCGGGGCGGTCAGCGTCGTGTTGATCGGACCCTTGCCGTCGATCGGCTGGCCCAGTGCGTTGACCACGCGGCCACGCAGTTCAGGGCCGATCGGCACTTCCAGGATGCGGCCGGTCGTCTTGACGGTGTCGCCTTCCGAGATGTGCTCGTACGCACCCAGGATGACCGAACCGACCGAGTCGCGCTCGAGGTTCATCGCCAGGCCGAAGGTGTTGCCGGGGAATTCCAGCATCTCGCCCTGCATCACGTCCGACAGACCGTGAATACGGCAGATACCGTCGGCGACGGAGATCACCGTGCCTTGATTGCGAACGTCAGCGGACGCTTCCAGACCCTGGATCCGGCTCTTGATCAGTTCGCTGATTTCAGATGAATTAAGTTGCATGAGTGCTAACTCCTAATAGTTTCTTGATGCGTAGGGCAAGGACGTGAGATGCCGGCAAAGAGTGCGAAGTTCCGCTTACGCAGTCAGCGCAGCATGCATTTGCTGCAGCTTGGCGCGTACCGAGGTATCGAGCACTTCATCACCGACCAGCACGCGCACACCACCGATCAGCGACGGGTCCACCGTAACGGTTGGGTTGAGCTTGCGACCAAATTTCTTTTCCAGCGCGGCGACCAGCTCGGCCACCTGGGCATCGGACAGCGCGAAGGCGCTGGCGATTTCCGCGTCGGCGGCGCCGGCCTGGGCATTTTTGAGCGCCTGGAACTGCGCGCCGATTTCCGGCAGCAGGCTGACGCGGCCGTTTTCGGCCAGCATCGTCAGGAAGTTCGTGGCCTCCGGGGTGACCGGGGCCTTGACCAGCGAGCTCAAGGCTGCGACGAGGTCGGCGGACGTCAGTTTCGGGTTGGCGGCAAACGCCTGCACATCAGGGTTGGCGCCGACTTGTGCCAGCTGCGACACCAGTTCGGACCAGGCTGCCATGTCGCCGGTTTGGGCGACACGGAACAGCGCTTCGGCGTAGGGACGGGCGACGGTTGCGAGTTCGGCCATGATTACAGCTCGGTCGACAGTTGCGTCAGCAGGGCGGCGTGCGCTTCTGCATTCACTTCACGCTTGAGGATCTGCTCGGCGCCTTGCACTGCCAGGGCAGCGACTTGGCCACGCAGTTCTTCGCGCACGCGGGTCACTTGCTGTTCGGCGTCGGCGCGAGCGCTGGCGACGATACGGGCGGCTTCTTCAGCAGCGGTCTTCTTGGCGTCGTCGATGATCATCGCGGCGCGCTTTTCGGCGTCGGCGATGCGCGCCTGGCCTTCGTCACGGGCAGTTGCCAGTTCGGCCTGCACGCGCTTTTCGGCAGCGGCCAGGTCAGCCTTGCCACGGTCGGCGGCGGCCAGCCCATTGGCGATCCGCTCGGCGCGCTCGTCGAGTGCCTTCATCAGCGGCGGCCACACGAATTTCATCGTGAAGAACGCCAGGACGAGGAAGACGGCGAGCTGTGCAAACAGAGTTGCGTTGAGGTTCACGGTTTTTCCCTTCTCACAAAAACGGATGCCGAACCGCGATGGTTCGGCCCTTCAAAACCAGACTTCCGGACCGATTAGGTCGGGGTGAACGGATTTGCGAAAGCGAACAGCATGGCGATACCAACGCCGATCAGGAATGCCGCATCGATCAGACCAGCCAGCAGGAACATCTTGGTCTGCAGGGTGTTCATCAGTTCAGGCTGACGTGCCGAGGCTTCCAGGTATTTACCGCCCATGATAGCGATACCGATACATGCGCCGATAGCGCCGAGGCCGATGATCAAACCGCAAGCCAGTGCAACAAAAGAAACGTCAGTCATGATTACTCCAAAAAGTTAATTTAAAAACTAGATTAAAAACTACAACTTCGTTACAACCACTATCTTGTTCGATGCTTGCGGCGCCGATCAGTGGCCTTCGTGGGCCTGACCGAGGTACACCAGCGTCAGCATCATGAAAATGAATGCCTGCAGGAACACGATCAGGATGTGGAAGATCGCCCAGATCGAGCCGGCAATCACCTGGCCAGCGAAACCGAACACGGTAGCGGTGGAACCAAGCAAAGCGATCAAGAGGAACAGCAGCTCACCGGCAAACATGTTGCCGAACAGTCGCATACCGAGCGACACCATTTTTGCTGCGTATTCGATGATGTTCAGCAGCAGGTTGAACGGCGCCATGTAGATGCCGAACGGTGCTGCGAAGAGTTCGTGGAGCCAGCCGCCGAAGCCCTTGATCTTGATGCCGTAGTACAGCATCAGGATCAGCACGCCCAGCGAAATGCCGATGGTGCCGTTCAGGTCGGCGGTCGGGACCACGCGGTGGTGCGGTTCGCCGAAGCCGAGCGCCCGGAAGGCAGCCGCGAACAGGTCGACCGGCAGGAAGTCCAGCGAGTTCATCAGGGCGACCCAGACGAACACGGTCAGGGCAGCAGGAGCGATGAAGCTGCGGTCGCCGTGGACGATGGTTTTCGATTGGTTCTCGACCATTTCGACCAGCATTTCGACGGCAGCCTGGAAGCGGCCCGGCACGCCGGCGGTCGCCTTGCGGGCCGCCATCCACATGATCAGGCAGCCGAGGACGCCCATGGCGATCGACCAGAACAGGGTATCGTAGTGAATGACGGAAAAGTCGACCGGACCGTTCTGGTGCGTATTCGACAGGTGGCCGAGGTGGTGCCGGATGTACTCTGATGCGGTGGGCGCGTGGTTTGCTGCGCCTTCTACGGTTGTCGTCATATCAGTGCCTAAATAATAAGAATATGTAACTTTTCAGTGCCACGATGAACCCGGCGAGTAGCGCCAGCCAGTTCAGGTCACGGTACAAGTACGCAGTTGCACCCAGCAGGGCAAGCGTTAAACCGATCTTTATAAATTCCCAGATGAAAAACGAGAAGGGGTTGGCCCCGCCCGCTTTCGTAGAGGCGAACAAGCGTAGCGCCATGATTGCATTCGGCACGACACAGCAAAGTCCGCCAAGCACCGCCGAAAACATCGCAGCCCTTCCCCCCAATAGTGCAGCGAGGACGCCGGCGACTATCGTTGCGATCAATTGCAGGGAGACCAGGCGTAACATTTTTATTCTTTGCCCTGGCCGTTGGAACCGAGTTACGGTGTGGTAATTACATGAATCAGCGGGATTATAAGTTCCTTCGTGCTTGCGAGTCAAACGATTCCGGCTGTGTTCGGCCGTTTCGCGAGACGTGAAAATGTCACACAAATATTGCTCGAATCGGGGTTTTTCGCGGTAGTTCGCAGCAGGAAACGCAGGGACGGCGGCAGGAATGTGACGACCTGAAGGACGCGTTACCGTAGTTTTGCGGTAGCGGGCCGCGTTGTCGGAAGGGTACGGACAGGGAAGATCGAAAGCGGACAGGAAGGGTGCTCAGCGGCTGGAGCGGGCGCACCGCTCTGGTGCGTCGCCCTCCTCGCCCAAGGGAGTTTAGGTTGCTCACCGGCTATGCACAAGCTGTCGACAAGCTTGTGTACAGGCTTATCCACAGCGCGCCGGTATGGAACCTTTGCCGGCCGCGACTGCGTGATTTTGCATGCAAGGCAACCGGGACGGTGTGGCTTGCGGTGGTGTGCGGTGAAATATTAAAAGTTATCCCGCAGTCATGCACTGCTTGTCCGCCAGTTTTCCACAACCGTACACAGCCTTGTTCACGCGCTTGTCGACAGGTTTATCCACAAGCGCGCCGATGATGCTCAGGCCCGCAGGCGCGCCAGTACCCCTTCGAGAATGTCGAGGTCGGCAAAATCAATGATCATCTGGCCTTTGCCCTTCGGTCCCATCTTGAAGACGACCGGGGTGGCCAGCTTGTCCGACAGTTCTTCTTCCAGGCGGACGATGTCTCCCGACTTTTCTTTCAGACGCGGTTGCGTGGCCGAGCTCGCCTGCTCCTCCAGTGCGCGTGCCACAAGCTTTTCCGTTTCGCGCACCGACAGCCGTTTCGCGACGACGTGGCTGGCCAGGGCGATCTGGCTGGCGTTGTCCACCGACAACAAAGCGCGCGCATGGCCCATGTCGATATCGCCCGCCATCAGCATGGTCTGCACCGGCTGCGCCAGGTTCACCAGGCGCAGCAGATTCGAGACGGCGCTGCGCGAGCGGCCGACGGCGCTCGCCGCCTGCTCGTGGGTGAAATCGAAATCGGAAATCAGGCGTGCGATGCCCTGCGCTTCTTCCAGGGGATTGAGGTCCTCGCGCTGGATGTTCTCGATCAGGGCCATCGCGGCGGCGGCCTGGTCGTCGACCTCGCGCACCAGTACCGGGATCTCCTCGAGTCCGGCCAGCTGGGCCGCGCGGAAGCGGCGCTCGCCGGCGATGATCTCGTAGCGCCCGCCATCCACGGGACGCACCAGCACCGGCTGCATGATCCCCTGGGTTTTGATGGAGGCGGCCAGTTCGTTCAATGCGCCCTCGTCCATCCGGGTGCGCGGCTGGTATTTGCCGGCCTGCAGCTGGGAGATGGATAAAGAGGACGGCGCGCCGGCGGGTGCCGGTGCGTCATCCATGTCTCCGCCGAGCAAAGCATCCAGGCCGCGGCCGAGGCCCTTGAGTTTTTTTGTCGCCATTGTGGATCACTCTTTCAGATTACATTGTCTTGATGCGCTCGACCATTTCGGCCCCGAACGCGATATACGCCTGCGCGCCCTTCGAGGACGGATCGAAGGTCACGCCCGGCACGCCATACGAGGGCGCTTCCGCCAGGCGCACGTTGCGGGGAATGATCGTTTTAAAGACCTTGCCGCCGAAATGCTGCTCGAGCTGGGCCGAGACTTGCTGGGACAAGGTCATGCGCGGATCGAACATCACGCGCAAGAGGCCGATGATCTTCAAATCCGTGTTCAGGTTCGCATGCACCTTCTTGATCGTGTTGACCAGGTCCGACAATCCCTCGAGGGCGTAGTACTCGCACTGCATCGGGATGATCACGCCATGCGCGGCGCACAGGCCGTTCAGGGTCAGCATGGAGAGGGCCGGCGGGCAGTCGACCAGAATGAAATCGTAGTCGGCGTCGACCTTCGCCAGCGCGTGTTTCAGCCTGCGCTCGCGGTTGTCGAGTTCCACCATCTCGACTTCGGCGCCGGCCAGCTCGCGGTTTGCCGGCAGGACATCGAAGCGCCCTGCTTCCGAACGCTGGCGCGCCTCCGTCACTTCCGCCTCGCCCAGCAGTACCTGGTAGGTGGACGCTTCCAGGTCCGCCTTGTTGATGCCGGCACCCATCGTCGCATTGCCCTGGGGGTCGAGGTCGACCAGCAGCACGCGCTGCTCGAGCTTGGCCAGGCCGGCGGCCAGGTTGACGCTGGTGGTCGTCTTGCCGACGCCGCCCTTTTGGTTTGCAACACAAAATATCTTTGCCATCTGTTCCTTCGGACGAGACATTTCAGTTAATACCGTTTTTATCAAATAAACTGTTGGTTCGGTTTATCAAATATAAACGGTATAAACGATTTATATTGTTAGGTTGTTTGTGCTGCTTTTTCGATGAAAACCAGGTGCCGTTCCGCCTCCAGTTTCGCCACCTTGATTGGGCGTAGTTCGCGCACCCTCCACTCCAGCGGCAGCCTTTCCTGCTCCTCGGCCGGCGCCGTACCTTTCAAGGCAATGAATTGCCCGCCCTCGGCCAGCAGGTGCCCGGACCAGTTGACGAAATCGGAGAGGTCGGCAAAAGCACGCGAGGTGATGACGTCGAAAGGTCCCGCTTTTAAGTCCTGCACTTTCATCGTGTAGACGGTGACATTCGACAAGCCCAGCTCCGCTTTTACCTGCGTCAGGAAGGCTGTTTTCTTGTGGACGGTGTCGATCAGCGAGACTTTCATGTCCGGCCGCGCGATCGCCAGTACCAGCCCGGGCAGGCCGCCGCCGGCGCCGACGTCGAGCACGTTTTTCGCATCCTTGAATGCAGGGACCGCCGCCAGGGAATCCAGTAAATGGTGGGTGACCATCTGCAGCGGGTCGCGCAGCGAAGTCAGGTTATAAACGCCGTTCCACTTGGCCATCAAGGCGAGATAGTCCATCAACTGCTCGCGCTGGGCGGCCCACAGCGGCAAATCCATGGCGTCGATGCCGTCGCTCAGTACCGTCATCAATTTTTCGCGGTCAAAACCCCTCACTGTGCTGCCTCCTCATTGATTGCCGGGATGGTCGTAAACCCCTTGGCGCCGCGTTTTTTCAGGTGCACCAGCAGCAGGGAAATGGCCGCCGGCGTCACGCCGGAGATGCGCGAAGCCTGGCCCAGGGTTTCCGGACGCTGTTTATCGAGCTTCTGGCGCACCTCGAAGGACAAAGCGGCAATGTCCAGGTAGTCCAGGTTGTCCGGCAATTTCAGGTTTTCGTAGTGGTCGTGACGCTCGACTTCCTTCGCTTGGCGGTCGATATAACCGGCGTATTTCAGCTGGATTTCGACCTGCTCTTTCACGGCAGGATCGGCAACGCCGGGCCCGGCCAGCGGCTGGCCTTCGACACCGGTCATCGTCATCAGGGTGGCGTATTCGACGCCCGGACGGCGCAGCAGATCGGCCAGGTTGTACTCGCGTTCCAGCGCCTGGCCGACGACGCGTTCCGACTCGGCCGCCGCCAGGATGCGCGGATTGACCCAGGTCGAACGCAGGCGCTCCAGTTCGCGCGCCACCGCTTCGCGTTTGGTCTCGAACGCTGCCCACTGCGCATCGCCGACGACGCCGAGTTTGCGGCCCATTTCGGTCAAGCGCATATCCGCATTGTCTTCGCGCAGAGATAAACGGTATTCGGCGCGGCTGGTGAACATCCGGTACGGTTCGGCCACGCCCTGGGTCGTGAGGTCGTCGACCAGCACGCCCAGATAGGCTTCCGAACGGCCCGGGGTCCAGGCGGGTTCGCCTTTCGTTTGCAGGGCCGCATTCATGCCGGCCAACAGCCCCTGGGCCGCTGCTTCCTCGTAGCCGGTGGTGCCGTTGATCTGGCCGGCGAAGAACAGGCCCTTGATCGCCCTGGTTTCGAGCGAGGATTTCAGGCCGCGCGGGTCATAGTAATCGTACTCGATGGCGTAGCCGGGGCGCAAAATAAAGGCGTTTTCCATGCCCTTCATCGAGCGCACCAGGGCAATCTGCACGTCGAACGGCAGGCTGGTCGAGATCCCGTTCGGGTAGATTTCGTGCGTCGTCAAACCCTCCGGCTCGAGGAAGATCTGGTGCGATTCCTTCGAGGCGAAGCGGTGGATCTTGTCTTCGATCGAGGGACAATAGCGCGGGCCGACGCCTTCGATGACGCCGGTGTACATCGGGCTGCGGTCGAGGCCGTTGCGGATGATGTCGTGGGTCTGCGCATTCGTGTGCGTGACCCAGCACGGCACCTGTTTCGGGTGCATCGCGGCATTGCCCATATACGAAAACACGGGCACCGGATCGAGGTCGCCCGGCTGTTCGGCGAGCACCGAGTAATCGATGCTGCGGCCGTCGATGCGCGGCGGCGTGCCGGTTTTCAAGCGGCCCTGCGGCAGTTTGAGTTCCTTTAAACGGCTCGACAGCGAGACGGCCGCCGGGTCGCCCGCACGGCCCGCCGTGTAGTTCTGCAAGCCGACATGGATTTTACCGTCGAGGAAAGTGCCGGCCGTCAGCACCACGGCACGGGCGCGGAACTGCAGGCCGATCTGGGTGACGGCGCCGACGACGCGGTCGCCCTCGACCATCAGGTCGTCGACCGCCTGCTGGAACAGCCACAAATTCGGCTGGTTTTCCAGGCGCGAGCGGATCGCGGCCTTGTACAGGATGCGGTCGGCCTGGGCCCGGGTGGCGCGCACTGCCGGACCTTTCGAGGAGTTCAGGATGCGGAACTGGATGCCGGCTTCGTCGGTGGCGATCGCCATCGCGCCGCCTAAAGCGTCCACTTCCTTGACCAGATGGCCCTTGCCGATGCCGCCGATCGACGGATTGCAGGACATCTGGCCCAGGGTTTCGATGTTATGGGTAAGGAGCAGGGTCTTCTGCCCCATGCGTGCGGACGCGAGCGCGGCCTCGGTGCCGGCATGGCCGCCGCCGACGACGATCACGTCAAATTCAGTTGGAAATAGCATGATGGAGGTGTGAGGCGAGGAGTCTAATTCGCGATTATAGAATCTTTTGGGTTCCCAAACTCAGCGCGGCTAAAAAACACAGGGGATGTTGTTTCACGTGGAACACAGTCAGGTGGCGGTCGAGTTGTGTTTCACGTGGAACAATTGAAGCGCCTGACGTAAAAAAAGCCGGGGCGCGGAGCGCTTCCCGGCTTTGTTCCACGTGAAACAACTCAGCTGGCCAGACGTACCACGGCATCGAAGCCAGTCTTGACGATCAGGGTCGACACCACGACCAGAAACAATTTGCGGACGAAGACACTGCCATGCTTGATCGCCAGCCGCGTACCGACCAGCGAGCCGCCGATCTGGCAGACCGCCATCAGCAGTCCCAGCTGCCACAGCAAATGACCGCTGTAGCCGAACCACAGCAGGGCCGACAGGTTGCAGGCGACATTCACGATCTTTGCCGCCGCCGAGGCGCTCAGGAAATCAAAACCGAAAAAGCGCACGAACAGGAAAATCAAAAAGCTGCCCGTGCCGGGGCCGAAGAAGCCGTCATAGAAACCGATGGCGGCGCCGATGCCGACCGCCCACCAGCGCTCCGCTGCGCCGCTGTGTACCGGCGCGTGCACCGACCCCAGGTCCTTCTTGCGGAAGGTATATAGCGCGACCGCCAGCAAAATAAAGGGCAGCAGGCTGCGCACGAAATCGCCCGGCACCCGCGTCACGGTCCAGGCGCCGACAAAGGACAAGGCAAAGGCGGCCAGCGCCGCCGGCGCTGCCGCGCTCCAGGCGACGCGCACGCGGCGCGAATAGTTAAACGCCGCCGCACCCGTGCCACAAATACTGGCCAGCTTGTTCGTGCCCAGCAGGGTCGCCGGCGCTTCCCGCGGGAGGAAGGAAAAGATGGCGGGTACCTGGATCAGGCCGCCACCGCCGACGACGGCATCCACCAGCCCGGCAAGAAAGGCGGCGCCGCCGAGCCACATAAAATCCATCATGACTGCTTCTCGACTTTTTAAAAGAGGCGAAATTGTACGGCAACTCGGCAGCGCCCTGGCGGCTCGGCGTTCCGTTTCTGGTGTAAGCTATTTGCTCCACGACTCGGGATCGACCATGACCGCCTTCGCCTTCAACACCGTCGCCAGCATCGTTTCGGAACCGGGCGCAGCCGCCCGCCTCGGCCAGCTCGTCGCCGAACGTTTTAGCACTGCCCGCCGCGTCCTGATCGTGACCGACGCCGGCTTCCTGCGCACCGGCCTGCTCGAGCCCGCGCGCGCCAGCCTGGAAGCGCAGGGACTCGCGGTACGCATTTTTTCCGACGTCGTCGCCGACCCGCCCGAACAGATCGTCCTCGCCGCGGTAGCCTCTGCCCGCGAGCACGAGACCGACCTCGTCATCGGCTTCGGCGGCGGCAGCTCGATGGATGTGGCGAAACTGGTGGCGGTGCTGGCCGGCAGCGACCAGCCTTTACACCAGATCTACGGGATCGGCAACGTCAAGGGTCAGCGGCTGCCATTGATCCAGGTGCCGACCACGGCCGGCACCGGTTCCGAGGTCACCAATATCGCCATCGTCACCACCGGAGAAACGACGAAGATGGGCGTCGTCGCTCCCCAGCTGTATGCCGACCTCGCCCTGCTCGATGCCGAGCTGACGCTGGGCCTGCCGCCGCTGGTGACGGCCGCCACCGGCATCGATGCGATGGTGCATGCGATCGAGGCCTATACGAGCAAGCACAAGAAAAATCCATTGTCCGACAACCTGGCGCGCCAGGCGCTCGGCCTGCTGTCGAGTAACCTGATGACGGCGGTCGAAACCGGCAGCAATCTGGAAGCGCGCCAGGCGATGCTGCTCGGCGCCTGCCTCGCCGGCCAGGCCTTCTCGAATGCGCCGGTCGCCGCCGTGCACGCCCTCGCCTACCCGATCGGCGGCATTTTCCATGTGCCGCACGGGCTGTCGAATTCGCTCGTCCTGCCGCATGTGCTGCGTTTTAATGCATCCCATGCGGCGCCCCTGTACGCCGAGCTGGCCGATATCGTGGTGCCGGGCGCCAGCGGCAGCCACGCCGCACGCACCGAAGGCTTGATTGCTGCGATGCAACAGATCGCGCTACGCACCGGGATCCAGACCAGGTTGGCGGATGTAGGCATTGCGGAGGCCGACCTGGACCGGCTGGCGGACGACGCCATGTTGCAGACGCGCCTGCTGGGGAACAATCCGAGAGAATTGACGCGTGCCGACGCACGCGCGATCTACGCCGCCGCTTTATAGGATCAGGCGGACGTGGCAGGGGCCGCAGAATGCGGCCCGTTGGCAAAGAAATCGAGCAGTAAAGCATTTACTTGCTCGCTGGCCGTGACCTGCAGCCAGTGATCGGCACCCTCGATGCGCTCATACCGGAAATACTCGGCCACATAGGCAGTCGAGTCGCGCATTTGCGTTTCGCCCAGCGCCTGGTCGCCGCTGCTCCAGACGCCCATCACCGGCACCCGCACCGGCTCGGCTCTGGCGGCGATGGCTATCCCATGCGGCACGTTTGCGCGATAGTAATTCAGGGCGGCCGTCATGCGGCCCGGCTCCCGCAGATTCTTCTTCCAGTGGCCGACCTGGGCGCGGTCCCTTGTAAACCGGTTCAGCAGATAAAAATCGCCGGCCGTCAGCGATTTCTCGGCCAGGCCCGGTACCAGGAACCACATCATGTAGCTCGAGCGCAGCATTTGCATCGGGCCGGCCTTGGCGAAGGCAAGCGGATGGCCGACCGACAGCGCCACATATTGCTCGATGCGCTCCGGCGCCCTCATGCACAGCATCCAGCCGATCGCGGCGCCCCAGTCGTGCCCGACCATGCGCGCCCGGGCAATGCCGAGCTGGTCGAGCATGGCCAGCACGTCGGCGGCGATGTGCTGCAAGCGGTAGGCAGAAACTTCACGTGGTGCATCGCTGCCGCCATAACCGCGCAGGTCGGGCGCCAGCACCCGGTAACCGGCCGCCATCAGCGGCGCGATCTGCTTGCGCCACACGATATGGGTGTCGGGAAAGCCGTGTAGCAGCACGACAGCGGGACCCTCCCCTGCGCTCTGCACCTGCATGCGCAAGCCATTCACGGTCAGGACCAGGGTCTCCTGTTTCATGCTGCCTCCTCAGCGTGTCGATCAGGCTGCTTCGCGGTCGGCAGCCGCTGCCACGCGGGTGGACGCTGCCGGGCGCTTCTTGCCGATGCGCTCGAACAGGGCGCCGATTTCTCCGACGATACCGCGGCGGAACAGCAGCACGCAGACGATGAAGATCAGGCCGGTGACCATGCCGACCGATTCCCCCAGGGACGAGAACCAGGAAATACCGGTGCTGTTGGCCAGGAAATTGCCAAGCTCTCCCAGCTTGTTTTCCAGCGCGACAATAATAAAAGCGCCGATGATCGGGCCCACCATCGTGCCCATGCCGCCGACCAGGGTCATCAGGACAACCAGGCCCGACATGGTCCAGTGGACGTCGGTCAGGGTCTCGAAGCCGAGCACCAGGGTTTTGGTGGACCCTGCAAGGCCTGTAAGGGCCGCTGAGAGCACGAACGCGAGCAGCTTGTACTTGTCCGCGTCATAGCCAAGGGAAATGGCCCTGGGCTCGTTTTCCTTGATCGCCTTCAGCACCTGGCCGAACGGGGAATGAACGGTGCGCACGATCAGGGCAAAACCGGCGACGCAGATGGCCAGCACCACGTAGTACAGGGTCAAGTCGTTGCCCAGGTCGAGCACGCCGAGCAGCTTCCCGCGCGGCACGCCCTGCAGGCCGTCTTCGCCGTGCGTAAACGGGCTGCGCAGGGCGGCAAAATACACCATCTGCGCCAGGGCGAGCGTGATCATCGAAAAATAAATGCCCTGGCGGCGGATCGCCAGCGAGCCGATCACGAGGCCGAGCACGGCGCTGGTGGCGACGCCGGCCAGGATGCCGAGTTCGGTCGGCAGGCCAACTGTGGATAACAGATACCCGGTCATGTAGCCGGCGCTGCCGAAGAAGGCGGCGTGGCCAAAGGAGAGCAGTCCCGTAAAACCGATCAGAAGATTAAAAGCGCAGGCGAACAGCGCGAAGCACAGCAGCTTCATCAGGAAGACGGGATAGCCGACAAAAGGCGCCGCCAGCGCGGCGACCAGGGCCAGCGTATAGAAAATTTTCTTGTTCATCGCTTATTTCTCCTTACCGAATAGACCGGCCGGGCGCAGCAGCAGCACGATGACCATGACGACGAATACGACGACCTCGGAGCCTTCGGGATAGAACACCCGTGTTAAACCCTCGATCACGCCCAGCAGCAAGCCGGTGATGATGGAACCGAGGATGGAACCCATGCCGCCGATCACGACGACGGCGAACACGACGATGATGAGGTTCGAGCCCATCAGCGGCGTGACGTTGATCACGGGCGCGGCCAGCACCCCGGCCAGGCCCGCCAGGGCGACGCCGAAGCCATAGGTCGAGGTCACCATGCGCGGCACGTTGATGCCGAAGGCCTCGACCAGTTTCGGGTTTTCGGTACCGGCGCGCAGGTAGGCGCCAAGTCGCGTTTTTTCGATCACGAACCAGGTGCCGAGGCAGACGACGAGGGAGGAGACGACGACCCAGGCGCGGTAGTTCGGCAGCATCATGAAGCCGAGGTCGGTCGCGCCGGTCAGGGCTTCCGGTACCTCCAGGGTCTGGCCCGAGACGCCGAAGAAGGAGCGGAACACGCCCTCCAGCAGCAGAGTGATGCCAAAGGTCAGCAGCAGGCCATATAAATGATCGAGTTTATACAGCCAGCGCAGCATCGTCTTTTCGACGGCGATACCGAACAGGCCGACGGCGAAGGGCGCCAGCACCAGCATCATCCAGTAATTCAGGCCGTACGAGGTGACGCCGATGTAGGCGATGAACGCCCCCATCATGTACAGCGCACCGTGGGAAAAATTGATGACGTTCAGCAGACCGAAAATCACGGCCAGGCCGAGCGAGAGCATCGCGTAAAAAGAACCATTCACTAAGCCCAGCAGCAGCTGGCTCATCATGGCTTGGAGGGGGACGCCAAAAATTTCCATAGGTACCCAAAGCAAAAAGTCGGGATGGCGGTCAGCCGGGGCGGCCGGACCGGCCAAGGGGAACAAACAACATCGAAACGTGCGGCGCGATGTGCAGGCGGTGGTTAAACGCGTGGGCGGGACCCGCCCACCCTACGGAGAGCGGGTCTTCCCGCCCACGCGTTCAAACCACGCCTGCGTTACCGCGGCGTTTTATCTTTAGATTACTTCCAGGCGGCGCACTTCGTTTCCGACTTCTTGGTGTACGCCTGGTCGCCCGGGATGGTGGCGACCAGCTTGTAGTAATCCCATGGGTACTTCGACTCGGCCTTCGACTTCACCTGCATCAGGTACATGTCGTGCACCATGCGGCCGTCGTCACGAATGACGCCGTTCTTGGTGAACATGTCGTTGATCTTGGTCGCCTTCAACTGCGCCATGACCTTGGTCGAGTCGTCGGTGCCGATCTTTTTCACCGCGTTCAGGTAATTCATCGTCGCCGAGTAGTCGGCCGCCTGCAGCATCGACGGTTCCTTCTTCATCTTGGCGAAATAGCGCTTCGACCAGTTGCGGGTGTCGGCGTTCATGTCCCAGTACCAGCCGTCGGTCAGGTACATGCCCTGGGTTGCGTCCAGGCCCAGGGTGTGGATGTCGTTGATGAACACCAGCAAGCCGGCGATCTTCATGTTCTTGGTCAGACCGAATTCCTTGGCCGCCTTGATCGAATTGATCGTGTCGCCGCCGGCATTCGCCAGGCCCAGCACCTGCGCCTTCGACGATTGCGCCTGCAGCAGGAAGGACGAGAAGTCCGAGGCCGACAGCGGATGCTTGACGCTGCCCAGCACGGTGCCGCCATTGGCTTTCAGCACCTCGGTCGTGTCGCGTTCCAGCGACTGGCCGAAGGCATAGTCGGCGGTCAGGAAATACCAGCTCTTGCCGCCCTGTTTGATCACGGCCGAGCCGGTGCCGCGTGCCAGCGCCACGGTGTCGTAGGCGTAGTGCACAGTGTAGGGCGAGCACTGCTCATTGGTCAGCTGGGCGGTGCCGGCGCCGATCGAAATGAAGAGTTTCTTCTTCTCGCCTGCGACCTTGGCCATGGCCAGGTTGGCGCCGGAGTTGGTGCCGCCGATCAGCATGTCGACGCCTTGCTGGTCGAACCATTCGCGCGCCTTGGAGGCGGCGATGTCCGGTTTGTTCTGGTGGTCGGCGACCATGAATTCGATTTTTTTACCGTTCACGGCGCCGCCCATATCGGCGATCGCCATGCGGACGGCTTCGGCGCCACCGTTGCCGTCGACGTCGGAATAGACGCCGGACAGGTCGGTGAGCAGGCCGATCTTGATGGTGTCGCCGCTGATCTGGGCTGAAGCAGGTGCCATGAAGCCGAGGAAGGCGGCGCTGGCGGCGAGGGCGAGGGCGGTACGTTTCATTGTTTTGTCTCCGTTCTTGTGGTTGATACTGCTTATGAATTGCTTTACTACACGCCGAGTAGCTCGGTCAGTACAGGCATGCGCGCCTCGAGGTCGCGCGCCTCGATGGTCTCGACAATTTGCCCATGTTCGACAACGTGGAACCGGTCCGCCAGGGGCGCGGCGAAGCGGAAGTTCTGCTCGACCATGATGATCGTGTAGCCCTTCGCCTTGAGCATGGTGATCATGCGGGCCAGACCCTGCACGATGACCGGCGCCAGGCCCTCGGAGATCTCGTCGAGCAGCAGCAGGCGCGCGCCGGTGCGCAGGATGCGCGCCACCGCCAGCATCTGCTGCTCCCCGCCCGACAGGCGCGTGCCCTGGCTGTGGCGGCGCTCTTTCAGATTCGGGAACATCTCGTAAATTTCGTCGATCGACATCGCCGTCCCGCCCACTTTCAAGGCAGGCGGCAAGAGCAGGTTTTCTTCGGTCGACAGCGAGGAGAAAATGCCGCGCTCTTCCGGGCAATAACCGACACCCAGGTGGGCGATGCGGTGGGTCGGCAAACCGACCGCCTCGACGCCGTTGATGCGGATCGAGCCCGTACGGCGGCCCGTCAGCCCCATGATCGCGCGCAGCGTGGTCGTGCGGCCGGCGCCATTTCGACCTAACAAGGTGACGACTTCGCCGGGCGCCACCGACAGGCTGATGCCGTGCAGGATGTGCGATTCGCCGTACCAGGCTTGCAGGTCGCTGATTTCCAGGGCCGCGGTCATGCATGCCCCGCTTCGAGTTCGCCGTCGGCGGTGCCCATATAGGCCTGCATCACTTGCGGATTTTTCGAGACTTCGGCATAGGTCCCTTCAGCCAGCATGGCGCCGCGCTGGAGGACGGAAATGCGGTCGCAGATGCCGGAAACGACGTTCATATTGTGTTCGACCATCAAAATCGTGCGTCCTTGTGACACTTTTTTAATCAGGGCCGTGACGCGGTGCACGTCCTCGTGGCCCATGCCCTGGGTCGGCTCGTCGAGCAGCATCAGCTCCGGCTCCATCGCCAGGGTCGTCGCGATCTCGAGCGCGCGCTTGCGGCCGTAGGGCAGGTCCGCCGTGACGGTGTCGGCGAAGCTGCTCAAATCGACTTCGTCGAGCAGCGCCATGGCGCGCTCGTCCAGCGACGACAGCGACCCCTCGCTGCGCCAGAAGTGGAAACTGGTGCCCAGCTCGCGCTGCAGCCCAATTCTCACGTTCTGCAGCACCGTCAGGTGGGGGAACACGGCCGAAATCTGGAAGGACCGAATAATGCCCTGGCGTGCGATCTGCGCCGGCTTGTCGCGCGTGATGTCGCGCCCATTGAAGAGGATCTGGCCCGAGGTCGGCACCAGGAATTTGGTCAGCAAATTAAAACAGGTGGTCTTGCCGGCGCCGTTCGGGCCGATCAAGGCGTGGATGTGGCCGCGCTGAACGCGCAGGTCGACATCATTGACTGCAGTAAAACCCGTGAACTCTTTGGTCAAGTTCTTTGTTTCAAGAATGACGTCTGCCATCGTGTCTCCAGTGCGTGGATGCGTCGGGAACTCTGATCCTGTCCGGCTGAGTCCGGCGCGCTGCTGGCGCGCCTATCCGAATAGGATCTTGGCAAATATTACACAGATCAGTTCTTTATACAATACAAGGGGAACCTGTGCAGCAGCGCACAACTGGGCTGCCAGCGCAGACCCGTTGTGCATAAATGAACAGGTGACTAGCGTGGGTGTGCGGCCTTGATCATGCTGGCCGCTTTCTCGGCAATCATGAGGGTCGGTGAATTCGTGTTCCCCGAGGTGATAAACGGCATGATCGAGGCATCGACCACGCGCAGGCCCCCTACCCCGCGCACCCGCAGCTGGCTGTCGACCACGGCGTCCGGATCGTCGGCCTTGCCCATCTTGCAGGTGCCGACGGGATGAAAAATCGTGGTGCCGATCAGGCCGGCGGCTTCGGCCAGCTCTTCCTCGGTGCGGTAGTGAATGCCCGGCTTGAATTCCTCGGGCTGGTAGCGTGCCAGGGAAGGAGAAGCGACGATCCGGCGCGTCAGCGCCAGCGCCGCCGCCGCCGTCTGCCGGTCTTCCACGGTACTGAGGTAATTCGGCGTGATTTTCGGCGGCGCGTAGCTGTCGTGCGTGGCCAGGCGCACGTGCCCACGCGCGGTCGGGCGCAGGTTGCAGACGCTTGCCGTAAATGCCGGGAAACCGTGCAGCGGGTCGCCGAATTTTTCGAGCGACAGCGGCTGCACGTGGTATTGCAGGTTCGGCGTCGCCTGCTGCGGGTGCGATTTCGCAAAGGCGCCCAGCTGCGACGGCGCCATCGACATCGGTCCGCTGCGTAAAAAAGCGTATTCGAGGCCGATCTTCATCTTCCCGAACCAGGAGGCAGCGCTGGTATTCAGGGTTTTTACGCCCTGCACTTTATAGACCATGCGCAGTTGCAGGTGGTCCTGCAAATTTTCGCCCACGCCGGGCAGCTCGACGAGGGGTGTGACGCCATGGCGCTGCAGGTGGGCGCCGTCGCCGATGCCGGACAGTTGCAGGATGTGGGGCGAGCCGATCGCGCCGGCCGCCAGCAGCGTTTCGCGGCGCGCCTTTGCCGTGTGCGCTTTGCCGCCGCCGCTAAATTGCACGCCGCGGCAGACAGGTCCGGCGTCCGTCGTCTCCAGCAGCAGGCGCTCGACGTGGCAGCCCGTCATGATGGTCAGATTCGGCCGCTGGGCCGCCGGTTTCAGAAAGGCCTTCGCGGTATTCAGGCGGATGCCGCGGCGCTGGTTGACCTCGAAATAGGAGCTGCCGGCATTGTCGCCGGTATTGAAATCGTCGACCTTTTCGATGCCGACCTCGGCTGCGGCATCGCGAAACGCGTCCAGGATTTTCCAGGACAGCCGCTGTTTTTCAACACGCCATTCTCCGCCGGCGCCGTGGACGTCGCTGGCGCCCCGATGATGGTCTTCGCTTTTTTTGAACAGCGGCAGCACGTGATTCCAGCGCCAGGAATCGTCGCCGCAACTGTCCGCCCAACGCTCGTAATCCTGCTGTTGGCCGCGCATATAGATCATGCCGTTGATCGAGGAGCTCCCGCCCAGCACTTTACCGCGCGGGTAGATCAGTGCGCGGCCATTCAGGCCGGGATCCGGTTCGGTATTGAACAGCCAGTCGGTGCGTGGATTGCCGATGCAGTGGAGGTAGCCGACGGGAATGTGGATCCACAAATAGTCGTCGCGTGCCCCCGCTTCGATCAGCAGGACCTCGATCTGCTTGTCCTGGGTCAGGCGATTCGCCAGGACGCAGCCCGCGGTACCGGCCCCAACGATGATGTAGTCGTATTCTCCAGCCGATTCCACGCTTGTCGTCTCCTCAGGACTGCAATTCGGATGCCAGCAATTCGATCAATTGACGAGCCGGCATGGGCCGCGCCCGGGCAAATTCGGTGCCGCACCACATCGACATGAGTTCCGTGTCGCCGCTTTTGGCTGCCGCGGCGCGAATGCTGCCGGTCAGCGCATTCTGGATCGGATACGGGGGAACGAGCGGCTCTACACTTGCCATCTGCCGCATGAAGCCGTTCTCGATGCCGCGTGCGTAGCGCCCCGAAAAACTGCGCGTCAGCTTTGTCGTCCCTTCGCCGGAGAGCAGGCGCGCCTTGTAGGCAGGATGCAGCGCGGCTTCGTCGGTCACGAGGAAGGCAGTGCCCATCTGCACGGCGCGCGCGCCCAGTTGAAGGGCCCGCTTGATGTCCGTTCCCGTCATGATGCCGCCGGCGGCAATCACCGGGATCTGAACGGCCGCGACGACGGCCGGCCAGAGTTCGGCCGCCGGCAAGGTCGCATCTTGCTGGGGTCCCAAAAACGTGCCGCGGTGTCCGCCTGCCTCGATTCCGGACGCGACCACCGCATCGGCGCCGATCGCTTGCCAGGCCAGCGCTTCCTCGACCGTGGTCACGGTGCCGATCACGCGGATGCCGGCCCCATGCAGGCGCTCGACCTGGACGGCTTCCAGGATGCCGAAAGTGAAACTGACGGCCGGCGGACGTAATGTCAACAAGCACTCGAACTGGGCCTCGAAATCCTCGCACCATTTGGTTGGCAGCGGCAGCGTGTTCCAGCCCAGGCTTTCCCAGACCGGGCGGAGCAGTTCGACGGCCTTGCCGACTTCTTCTTCGCTCGGGGCCGGTTTGCCCTGCACGAAGAAATTCAGCATGAAGGGGCGGCTGGTGAGTGTGCGGATGCGCGCCACCTGCTCCTCGATCGTCGCCGGAGACAGCAGCGAGCAGGGCAAGGCGCCGAGCGCGCCGGCATTCGACACGGCGGCCACCAGCTCCGGCGTGCAAGCGCCGCCCGCCATCGGGCCCTGGATGACCGGTATCTGGAACAAGTCGTCGATTCCCATGTCCGCCTCCATTGTCGAGTGGGTTTTCAATGCGGTTTTCAATTCACCAAGGCAAGCTTACCAGATCGTCACCGTAAAGCCAGAGGCGCATCTGTGGATAAGCTTCTTGATATCCACAGGAACGGATTGTGCAGAAACCCGTTTTTTTGTGGACGCCAAAATCTTGTCCAGATTTGTCACCGCAACGATACAGCCGCCATCACAGGCTTATACCGCGCGTAAACCGATGATTTCTCATCCGTTAACCGGCTTATCCACAGAAAACGCCAGTTGTTAACACTACTACTATCCTTGTATACCTATTTTGGTTGTAAACCTGAGAACGCGCAGGCCGCGGGTTCGC
Organism: Massilia sp. LXY-5; assembly: GCF_059801075.1. Taxonomy (NCBI): domain Bacteria; kingdom Pseudomonadati; phylum Pseudomonadota; class Betaproteobacteria; order Burkholderiales; family Oxalobacteraceae; genus Massilia; species Massilia sp. LXY-5. Next base: position 306,445 of record NZ_JBNNEH010000006.1, on the reverse strand, counting down.
AAAAAATTTTTTTTGTTCCCTGCCCGAACTGTTGGCCCCTTGCATCAGATCCATCCTGGCACGACAAGTTTTACGAAACCGCCCCTGCCTTGACCCGCCTCTCCTGCCTGCCAGTCCCTGCACTCGAGGAAACCCCTTCCTGCATGGCCAGGCGGCTGTGGACAAACCCATGTATATCCACAGGAGCGAATGTGCAGAAGCAGTGCGAATCCGCACGCCGCAAAATCTGTACACCTTCGGTGCAAGCGCGATACAGGGCTTGTTCAGGACATCGAAACGCGCGTAAACCCTTGAGACTGTGGAGAAAAGCCGGCTTATCCACAGTAAACCGCCTCGTTTACTACTACTACCAATTTGTATACATCCTTATTTAATTAAATAGATGAAGCGAAGCGTGTGTGAAAACCGGCTCGCGTCGGCTCCTGGCCAGGAGACGAGCCATCTGCTATCGACAACTGAAAGGTTTGGCAGGAAAAAAAACGCGACCGGTTTCTCTGAAGACAAGACTTCGACTTACAAGCGCTTGGAAAAAAAATCGGTTCGCATGCGTTCCGGACTGAACGCCAAGCTGCCGCTGTTCGGCTGCTCAATGGTTTGGCAGAAAGCAACATGCCGATGGCGATGGCGAAAACGATCGCGTCAAGGATCATGAGGACCCCGTTTTCCTCAAAACCGGTTGGCCGTATCCCTGTCCAGACCGTATCCAGGCTAAAAGCGCGGTGAAAGCTATCCCGGCTGTGGACAAGCCCTTGCATATCCACAGGACCCGATGTGCAGAACACCGTTTACTGACAAGCCGACGTTTTTTTTCCAACATCGGTGCAGGCTCGATACAATCCTTGTCCAGCTCGTTTAGGTCGACCTAAACTGCTGATCTTGTGGAGTAAACCCGTCTTATCCACAGAAAAACAGGCGTTTACTATCACTACCAATCTGTATACATACCTTTATTACTGTAAACAGAGAAAAGCGCGAACAGCGTGGACAAGCGGTGTTTACCCTGAACCACGGCTGAAAAACGCCTTTTTTCACTTTCACCAGCTTGGAAAACCGTCAAAAAATGCGTCTCGGGATCATCAGCGCGCTGTCCGAAGAACAGCAGGGGCTCGTGGAAGCCATGCAGAGCCCCTACAAGCTCATCCATGGTCAACGCGAGTACTGGGTCGGACAGCTGTGGGAAATCGACGCTGTGTGCGTTCTGTCGCGTATAGGCAAGGTTGCCGCCGCAGTGACGACCACCACGCTTGTGGAGAAGTTCGGAGTTACCCACATCCTGTTTACGGGTGTGGCTGGTAGCGGCGACAAAACGGTGAACGTGGGCGACATCGTGGTGGCCGAATCGCTGGTCCAGCACGACATGGATGCCAGTCCCCTGTTTCCACGCTTCGAAGTCCCCTTGCTCGGCTTGACGCATTTCCCCGCCGACCACCAGCTGGCCTCGCGCCTGTTTGACGCCGCCTCCTCTTTCCTCGACGAAGATTTCATGGAAGCGATCGCAGCGGATGAAAAAGCGGTGTTCAGGCTGACCCGGCCGAGGATTCACCGCGGCCTGATCGCCAGCGGCGACCAGTTTATTGATGACCGCGAGCACATCAACGGCTTGAATGCCGCTTTACCCGGGCTGGTGGCGGTGGAAATGGAAGGGGCGGCAGTGGCCCAGGTCTGCCATGAGCTTGACGTGCCTTGCGCCGTGATCCGGACGATTTCGGACAACGCCAATGAAAACGCGGCCACCGATTTTTTACGTTTCGTAAAATCGGTGGCCGCGGTATATGCCTGTTACATCGTCAGGCGCTTTTGCCTGCAGGCGCAGGATGTGAAAATAAGCGATCAGGCCAGCAGGGAATCGGCGGGCACGTAATCGTAGCCCAGGGTCTTGGCCACGGCTTCATAGGTGACCTTGCCCTGGCAGACATTTAAACCCTGGCGCAGGTGGGCGTCGTCCAGCAAGGCGCGGCGCCAGCCTTTACTGGCCAGCGCCAGCGCATGGCCGATCGTCGCGTTGTTCAGTGCGAAAGTCGAGGTACGGGCCACGGCGCCCGGCATGTTCGCCACGCAGTAGTGGATTACACCGTCGACGACGAAAGTCGGGTCGGCGTGGGTCGTCGCATGCGAGGTCTCGAAGCAGCCGCCCTGGTCGATCGCCACATCGACCACGACTGCCCCCTTTTTCATTTTTGAAATCATGCTGCGCGTGACCAGCTTTGGCGCGGCCGCACCCGGTACCAGCACACCGCCGATGACGAGATCGGCCGCCAGCACCGCTTCCTCGATCGCGTGCCCCGTCGAATACACGGTGGCGATGCGGTTGCCGTACACCAGGTCCAGCTGGCGCAGGCGCTCGATGTTTTTGTCAAGCACGGTAACGCGGGCACCGGTGCCGACCGCCATCTGCAGCGCATTGGTGCCGACCACGCCGGCGCCGATGATCACGATGTGACCCGGCGCCACGCCCGGTACGCCGCCCAGCAGCAGGCCCATGCCGCCCTTCGATTTTTCCAGATGGGCCGCGCCGGCCTGGATCGACATCCGCCCCGCCACTTCACTCATCGGCGCCAGCAGCGGCAAGCCGCCGCCGGGACCGGTGATCGTCTCGTAGGCAATGCAGACCGCCTTCGATCGCACCAGGGCCGCTGTCTGTTCGGGATCCGGCGCCAGGTGCAGATAGGTGTACAGGATCTGCCCTTCGCGCAGCATCGCGCATTCGCCCGGTTGCGGTTCCTTGACCTTGACGATCATCTCGGCCCGGGCAAAGATCTCCTGGGCCGTGTCGACGATGGTGGCGCCGGCCGCCACATATTGCTCGTCAAGGAGGCCGATCTCGGTGCCGGCGTTCTTCTGGACAATCACTTGATGCCCCCGTGCGACCAGCTCGTGCACGGAAGGCGGGGTCAGGCCGACCCGGTACTCGTGGTTTTTGATCTCTTTTGGAACGCCAACTAACATGTCTTCCTCCAGTTGAAAAAGCTCACTACATGATTACAGCCCCAGGGTCATGAGGCTTGCGTTGCCGCCAGCCGCAGTCGTGTTGACGCACAGTGCGCGTTCCGCCACCATGCGCCACACGGGAACGGCAGATACTGCATCGGTATCGACGATGCCGACGATCGCGCCCGGACGTGCCGCCAGCTGCGAGCGCAGGCTGCCCTGCAGACCGCTTTCGACCAGCGCGATCTCGAATGCACAGTTGTCCACTTCCGCCGCGCCAATAAAACGGATGCGATCCTTGACTTCCGGCGGCAGTTCTTCCGGCATCGCAACCTGGTTGCCCGCCAGCACGAAGGCGCGATTGCCCGTCGCCATGGTGGCGGCCAGCTGGTTCAGCATGCCCTTCGTGGAGCGCGCCGCACACAGGACGACGCCCCGCGCATGGAAGGACAAGCTGTTTTTCTCTCCGGTCGGGCCCGGCAAGGCGATCGTGGTGCCGTTCAGCTGGCTGCGCGCATAGCCGTCAGCCAGGGCGACGATGTCCTCATGGCCATTGGCACGCGCCCAGACTTGCAGCGCCGCGAGGGCCGCATACGCCGCGCTGCCGTGCGTCGGCAAGGGCGCCGCCTGGCGCTGCAGGCGCTTGATGTAGAGCGGACCGCCCGCCTTCGGGCCGGTGCCGGATTTGCCCTCGCCACCGAAGGGCTGCACGCCGACGACGGCGCCGACGATGTTCCGGTTAACGTAGATATTGCCGACGTGGGCGCGGCCCGTGATGAAATCGATGGTCTCGTCGATGCGCGAGTGCACGCCCAGGGTCAGGCCGTACCCGGTGGCATTGATCGCATCGACGACCTGATTCAGGTCGGCGCGGCGGTAACGCACGATGTGCAGCACCGGACCGAAGACTTCATGCTTCAGTTCCGCCAGCGAACCGATTTCCAGCACGGTCGGCGGCACGAAGGTGCCTTGCGAAGTAACGGAGGCCGGCAAGTCGAGCGCGAAATGCTGTTTCGCAGTGGCTTTGGTGCGTTCGATGTGGGCCAGCAGGTTGCGCTGGGCCTCCTGGTCGATCACCGGACCGATGTCGGTCGCCAGGCGGTCCGGGCTACCGACGCGCAACTCCTGCAAGGCACCTTTCAGCATCCGGATCGTCTTGTCGGCAATGTCTTCCTGCAGGAACAGGACGCGCAGCGCCGAGCAGCGCTGGCCGGCGGAATCGAAAGCCGAGCTCAGCACGTCCTGCACGACCTGCTCGGGCAGGGCCGAAGAGTCGACGATCAAGGCGTTCTGGCCGCCGGTTTCCGCCACCAGCGGGATGTCGATGCCCTCGTTCTCTCCGCGTTTGGCCAGCGTGCGGTTGATCAGCTGGGCGACTTCGGTCGACCCCGTAAAAATCACGCCTTTTATACGCGGATCCGCCGTGAGGGCGGCGCCGACGACTTCGCCGCGGCCCGGCAGCAATTGCAGCGCGGCGCGCGGGATGCCTGCTTGGTAAAACAGTTCGACGGCGCGGTGCGCGATCAGGGGCGTCTGTTCCGCCGGTTTCGCCAGCACGACGTTGCCGGCGGCCAGCGCCGCGGCGACCTGGCCCGTGAAAATCGCAAGCGGGAAGTTCCAGGGGCTGATGCAGGTGACCGGGCCCAGGGCCTCGGCAGCCGGCGCGTCCTTGATCTGGGCACCGTAATAGCGCAAAAAGTCGACGGCTTCGCGGATTTCGGCGATCGCATTCGGCAGCGATTTGCCCGCTTCGCGCACGGCCAGGGCCATCAGCTCGGCGCAATTGGCTTCGAACAAGTCGGCCACGCGGTCGAGCATTGCCGCGCGCTCGCGGTTGGCGCTGCTGTTCCACTCGCTCGTAAAAGCGGTAGCGGCGGCCAGCGCCGTTTCGACGTCGCTTGTCGAGGCTTCCTGCACTTGGCCGACGAGGTCGGCGTTTTGGGCCGGGTTGCGCACCGGCAGCGTGTCCGCCCCGTCGACCTTGCCGGCGATCAGCGGCGCCGCTTCATAAACACGCTGGCGCGACAGTTCGGTACCGAGGACGCGCAACGCATCCTCATTCGTCAGGTCGATGCCGGCCGAATTGTGACGTTCGCCGCCGAACAGCGCGCGCGGCAGGGCAATGCCCGTGTGCGGCAGGCCGCCGCTGGCGCGCGCCACCTCGAACGGATCGTTTAACAGGGTTTCGATCGCGACCTTTTCGTCGACGATCTGGTTCACGAACGAAGAATTCGCGCCATTTTCCAGCAGGCGGCGCACGAGGTAGGCGAGCAGGGTTTCGTGCGAACCGACCGGCGCATAGATGCGGCAGGTCTTATTCAAATTTTCCTTGCCGACGACCTGGTCGTACAGGGTTTCTCCCATGCCGTGCAGGCACTGGAATTCATAGTTCTCGACGCCGCTTTCCTTGGCCCAGGTGTAGATCACGGACAAGGTATGGGCATTGTGGGTCGCGAACTGGGCGTAGATCAGGTCTGTTGCGCCCAGCAGTTTACGAGCGCAAGTCAAATAGGACACGTCCGTGTACACCTTTCTCGTGTACACCGGATAGCCCGGCATGCCGTCCACTTGCGCGCGCTTGATCTCGGCATCCCAATACGCCCCCTTTACTAAACGCACCATGAACTTGCGGCCACTGCGTTTCGCCAGATCGATCACGTAGTCGATCACGAAGGGGCAGCGTTTTTGATAACCCTGCACCACCAGGCCGATGCCTTCGAAACCGGCCAGCTCGGCGTCGAAAGCGAGGGCTTCCAGCATGTCGAGCGAGATCTCGAGGCGGTCCGCTTCTTCCGCATCGATATTGATGCCGATGTCGTAGCCCTTCGCGAGCAAGACCAGGCTGCGCACGCGCGGCAGCAGTTCGCTCATCACGCGCGCATGCTGGGCGCGGCTGTAGCGCGGGTGCAGGGCCGACAGTTTAATGGAAATGCCGGGACCGTCCTTGATGCCGCGCCCATTCGAGGCCTTGCCGATCGCATGGATCGCCTTTTCATACGAGGCGTAATAGCTTTGCGCGTCTGCTTCCGTCAGCGCCGCTTCGCCCAGCATGTCGTACGAGTATTGATAACCGCGTGCCTCGTTGGGCTGGCTGTTTTTGAGGGCTTCGTCGATCGTCTGGCCGGTTACGAACTGGTTGCCGAGCATACGCATGGCGAGGTCGACGCCCTTGCGGATCAGCGGTTCGCCGCCCTTGGCGATCAAGCGCGTCATGGCCGAACCGAGGCCGCGTTCGCTGTTGCTCGAGACCAGCTTGCCGGTAATGAGCAGGCCCCAGGTCGCGGCGTTCACGAACAGGGAGGGCGATTCGCCCAGGTGGCTGCGCCAGTCGCCGCGGCTGATTTTATCGGCGATCAGGCGGTCGGCGGTGGCGCTGTCGGGAATACGCAGTAGCGCTTCGGCCAGGCACATCAGGGCAACGCCCTCTTCCGACGATAGCGAGAATTCGTGCATCAGGGCATCGACGCCGGAAGCGCGCGTGCGTTTGGCGCGCACGGCGGAGACCAGTCGGTGCGCCAGCGGTTTCGCGTCCGCACTCGGCCGCGCGCCTTGCGCCAGCAGCCAGTTGACGGCTTCGTTTTCGTCGCGCCGGTAGGCGGCCGTGATGGCGGCACGCAAGGGAGATTGGTCCGGCTTGATTTCGGCCTGAAACGCGTCGAACGGAACGAAGGTGGTGGCCGAATTGGCGGCGATCTGCATGGTGGTCTTATCAGGGTAGGTCAAGGGGCGCACAGCAAAACGCGCCAGTCTGCAGGGGCAGCCGGCGCGTTTTGGTACGTGCTTCAATCGTTTGATTGTAGAAGGATTTCTTCTGGATTAATTCTGTTTTTACGGGGCACTAGCAATAGATAGTTTTTGGTGCGAGAATTCGACCAAATAATATTTACGCCCAGGAGAGACGGCATGCTGGACAAGATATCGAAAAAAATTCTCGCCGAGTTGCAGAACGACGGCCGCATCAGCAATGTCGAGCTCGCCACCCGGGTGAACCTGTCGCCGGCAGCCTGCCTCGAGCGCGTGCGCAAACTGCACGAGTCCGGCTACATCATGGGATACACGGCCCAGTTGAATCCGCAACTGCTGGATGTGTCACTGCTGGTTTTTATTGAAGTTGTGCTCGACCGCACCACGCCGGAAGTGTTCGATGCGTTTAAACAGAGCGTGCAGCTGATCCCGGAAGTGCTGGAATGCCATATGGTGGCCGGCGGCTTCGACTATCTCGTGAAAGCGCGCGTCAAGGACATGGCGGCCTACCGCGAATTCCTGGGAAAAACCTTGTTGCAGAAGGGCGTGCGCGAGACGCACACCTATGCGGTGATGGAAGAAGTGAAAAATACGACGAAGCTGCCGATCCGCTGACTTCGTCGCTTCAGTCAAGCTTGCCGCCCTCGATCAGGCGGCGACGCGCTCGCCCTTCGGCGCCGTCGCCTGCGCCGCCGTCGATTCCAGGTTATTCCGCAACCAGCGGTGCGCCGGGCTGCGGCCGTCGCGTTCGTGCCAGAGCATGTCCAGGTGCACGGCCGGCAGGGCGAACGGCAGTTCGCGCCAGACCAGCGATTCCGTCATGCCGGTCGAGACCATCAGGTGCTTCGGCAGCACGGTAATCAAATCCGAATTCGCCACCACCCGTCCCGCGGTAAAAAACTGGTTCACGGTCAGTAAAATGCGGCGCTCGCGGCCGATTTGCGCCAGCGCTTCGTCGACCAGGCCGTGCGCGCGGCCGGAGAAACTCACGAGTAAATGGTTCGCCTTGCAATAGGTGTCGAGGTCGAGCTTGTTGCCGGCGAGCGGGTGGTTCTTGCGCATCACGCACACATATTGGCCGGAATACAGGCGCTCGTGGCGAATCGGCGACCCGGTCTCATACGACAGCTGCGCCGCCACGCCCGGGAAAAAGCCGACGGCGAGGTCGATATCGCCGCGCAGCAGCATCGGACGCGGTTCGCGCGTCGTCAGCGGCACCATGCGGATGTTCACCCCCGGCGCCTCGCTTTCGATCGAACGCATGAGCGACGGCAACCAATAGGCGGCGGTGGCGTCGGCCATTGCCATCCTGAAGGTCGCTTGCGCTTTCGAGACGTCGAAGGTTTCCGGCATCACCGCCGCTTCCAGCGAGGCCAGGGCCGCGCGCACGGATGGCCACAGCGCTTCCGCGCGCGGCGTCGGTTTCACGCCATAGGCGGTGCGGATCAGGAGTTCGTCGCCCAGGCTCTCGCGCAGGCGTTTGATCGCGTTCGATACCGCCGGCTGCGTCATGGCGAGATGGCCGGCAGCGCGCGTTAAATTTTGTTCGGTCATGACTGCGTCGAACACGCGCAGCAGGTTCAGATCCAGGGTCAGGAAGCTCATGGCGGTCTCGTTGGCGTCTATCGGGTTGCTATTGGTCTGCGTCAAAGTGTACCCGATTTCATTCACAATCAATATAAGGCACATCAGTAAACGGAATTAGATTTATATGTTGCAATGCAGTATAGTTCTTAAAAACAACATCTTGTAGTTAAAAATAAAGCCAATCCATGCCGTTTGTCGACGCTCTTACTCACTTGTCTCTGCCGATGCTGCCGGTTGCCGAACTCGTGCGCGCCGCATTGGTGCTGTCTTTGCTGGCCAGCCTGCTGATGTTTTTCCGTCCCCTGCTTTCCGGCCTGCTGCGTGCCCTGGTGCTGACCGTTCGCCCGCGCACCCCACGCCGTCAGCCTTCCGCCGGCGTCGGCGCTTGAAATAAACACCCTGCCCAATAAAAAAACGCGGCCTCCGGTTACCCGGCGCCGCGTTTTTATTTCATCGACGCTGCTTTAGCGCGCGTCGCCCAGCAATGCCGGTTTCAGCGAACGGTCGACCGGTTTGTCTCCCAGCCAGATGCGCAGCACGGCATTATAGAAATTCACATCCGACACCGTGTCGCCGATACGTTTGCCGTTCAGCTCGCAGACCGTACCCGTGCCCGGGATCCAGTCCATGTGCAGGACATCGCCCTTTTTGATGTCGTCGACCGCAGCGAACATTTCGCCGAATTTTAAGATCTGGTTGACGATCTTCGCCTTCTCCGCCTTGTCCAGGTTTTCGTTGATGCCGTCCATGAAGGCTTTGCCGAGGTCTTCCGAAGCGATGTCGCGCGCCATCACCAGGGTCACGCGGCGCGGACCGTCCATTTTCAAGATGTCGGCCACAGCCGTTTTCTTTTCCGGCAGATACAGCCCGGCCGCATAGACCTTGATGACGAGCTTGGTGCGCATGCCGGCGCCGTTCAGTTTCAGCTCCTTGCCGCCGACTTTAGCGAGATCCTCGAACTTGATGCCGTTGACGTCGATGGCGGCCTGGGCGCTGCAGGCAAGTGTCAGGGCGGCGCAGGCAAGGATAGTGGTCTTGATAAGGGTCATGCAGTCTCCTGTTGGTCATACTTGTTATTCGTTTGCTGCGGCTGGCGCCGGCAGGCGGCGCGGCGTGCTTGCTGCGCCCAGCGCAGGTAGTTCAGCCGGCGCCGTCAACTTAAAAATGCTGACGGCGCGGGCCAGCTGCGCCGCCTGCTCCTGCATCGAGGCCGCGGCGGCGGCCGCTTCCTCGACCAGGGCCGCGTTTTCCTGGGTGCCCTGGTCCATGTCGACCACGTTCCGGCTGACCTGGGCGATGCCCGCGCTCTGCTCGACGCTGGCGGCCGTGATCTCGGCCATGATGTCGGTGACGCGGCGCACGCTGTCGACGACCTCGCGCATGGTCGCGCCGGCCTGCTCGACCAGCAGGCTGCCCTCCTTGACCTTGTCGCTGGAATCGCCGATCAGCAGCTTGATTTCCCTGGCGGCGGCCGCCGAGCGCTGGGCCAGGCTGCGTACTTCCGAAGCGACGACTGCGAAGCCGCGTCCCTGCTCGCCCGCGCGCGCCGCCTCGACCGCCGCATTCAGGGCCAGGATATTTGTCTGGAAGGCAATCGAATCGATGACGCCGATGATGTCGACGATGCGCTGCGAGGACTTCGTGATCGAGCCCATGGTGTCGACCACCTGCTCGACCACCGCGCCGCCGCGCGCGGCCACGGTCGAGGCCTGGGCCGCGAGGGCGTTCGCCTGGCGCGCGTTGTCGGCATTCTGCTGGACGGTGTCGGTCAGTTCGCGCATCGCGTCGGCCGTGTGGCCGAGCGAAGCAGCCTGCTGTTCGGTGCGCACCGAGAGGTCGATGTTGCCGCTGGCGATCTGGCTCGAGCTGGCCGCCATCGCTTCGGTGCTGACGCGCACGTCGGCGACGATGCGCTGCAGGCTGTCGTTCATGTGGCGCAGGGCGCCCATCATCTGCCCGGTTTCGTCGCGCGTCTCGACCCGGATCTCGCTGGTCAGGTCGCCATCGGCGACGCGGCGCGCAACCTTGACCACGTGGCGCAACGGTCGCACGATACTGCGCGTGGACAGCCAGGCCACGCCCAGCGAGATGGCGGCGGCGGCCACGGCCAGGATCAGTACCAGCAGCTGGGTGCGGCGGGTGACGGCGGCAGCGGCGTCGGCGGCGGCCGTCATCGCGGCGTTCTGGTAAGCAATAAAACGGTCGAGCTGTTCGAAATACTGGGTTTGCTGGGGCCGCAGGACGTACATGAATTTCGCCATCGCTTCGTCCTTGCGGTCGTCCAGTACCAGTTTCGCAAATGCTTGCTCGCCCGGCAGGAATTTGGCCTGGATCGCGCTCAGGGTGGCCAGGATGCGCGCGCCTTCTGCTTCGCTGGTGGTGCCGGCCAGGGCGGCGACGGCGGCGCTGGCATTCGCGCTTTTCCCGGCGGCGCTCTCGAGTTCCTTGCGGATCTGTGCCGGATCGCTCATCACCAAGACGCTGAGCATACCGCGCGTGGCTTCGTTGACGTCGGCTTTGATGGCGTTGGCGCTGACGGTATTCGCATAGCGCAGGTGGATCAGTGCGCTCATTTCATGATCCAGGCTGGCCAGGCGCGTGTACGACAGGCCCGCCAATAACACCAGCAAGGAAATGACGACCCCGAAGCCGATCGCCAGGCGCTGGCCGATGCGCAAGTTATTGATGTTCACCGAACTCCCCGTCTCGTCGAAAAAGTCTGATCGTGCTAAAACAGCAATGTCAATATAGCACCTAAATCTTGATGTAAATCAAGACAAAATGACTATTTCAATGCTGCAACGGCACAATACAACGGGAAAGTTTTAGGAAGGACGGGCTTCGTCCTGTTCCTGGTCGCGTTCGATCGCTTCCAGTACGGTACTCGTGTCGGCCGACTCGGCCAGTTCGTCGGCTTCTTCGTCGACCTTGTCGGGGAGCGTAGGCGAATCGCGCCGGATCTCTTCGAGCATGGCAATGATCTTGCTGATCTTTTCTTCGGACAGCAGGCTGATCTGTAAATCGAGGTGGGCGTTGCGCTCGGCCAGCTTCGACATGCGGTTCTGACGAATCAGCACCGTCGTGGAAATGATGAAGGCGTTCAGGGTGATAAAACCCTGCAGGAAGGAAAACGGCGGCGGATCGAAGGGTTGCAGGTGGAGCTCGAATGCGCCCAGGTTCCAGGCGATCCAGACGACGATCACGCCCACGCTGGTGGCGACATAACCGGGACTGCCGAGAAACACGCTCATTTTCTCGACGAAGGCCTGGGCCCGCGTTACCTTTTCTTCGTGGCGAGCGTAATACTCGGCGATGGTGTCGAGGTTTTCGTTAACCGACTGTGGCAGCCGCGATGTGAGGTCGTCGTCGTGTTCGCCCATGGAACGAGCATAGCATGCTGTCCACAGCGGGCGACGCGCGTACGCGGCGGCTGCCGGCGTCCGGCATCAGCCGGTGTGCTTGGCGGCCGTCAGGCGTTCGTACTTGGCCATGAGTTCTTCGCGCGTTTCGCGCCAGGCCGGGTTGAACGGGATGCAGGCGACCGGACAGAGTGCCTGGCACTGCGGTTCGTCGAAGTGGCCGACGCATTCCGTGCACTTGTGCGGGTCGATCTCGTAGATCTCTTCGCCCATCGAAATGGCGTCGTTCGGGCACTCGGGCTCGCACACGTCGCAATTGATGCATTCGTCGGTAATCAGTAAGGCCATGATGCTGCTTCTAAAGAGGAATGCCTGGTCAGGCTTTCGGCGCGGTCATGGATGCGATCTTCTTTTGCAGCCAGCGATCTACCGAAGGGAAGACGAATTTGGACACGTCGCCGCCGAGCATCGCGATTTCGCGCACGATGGTGCCCGAAATGAACTGGTACTGGTCGGACGGGGTCAGGAACAGGGTCTCGACGTCGGGCAGCAGGTAGCGGTTCATGCCGGCCATCTGGAACTCGTACTCGAAGTCGGACACGGCGCGCAGGCCGCGCACGATCACGCGCGCATCATGCTGGCGCACGAAATCTTTAAGTAAGCCGGAAAAACTCTCGACCTTCACGTTCGGGTAATGGCCCAGCACCTCGTTCGCGATCTCCAGGCGCTCCTCGAGCGAGAAGAACGGCTTCTTGTTCTTGCTGTCGGCGACACCGACGACGAGCGTGTCGAAGAGGCCCGATGCACGGCGGACCAGATCCTCATGGCCGCGGGTGAGCGGATCGAAGGTACCTGGATAAACGGCTACTACCATTGTCGCTCCCATGAAGAAAGACCTGTGTTGGAACGCGCATTATGCCTGAAAATCCGGCAGCTGCCCCAGTATGGCGCCTTCCTTGCCCGGAAAATGAGCAAACTTCAGGTAATTAAGCCTTGTTTTCGTGCAAGTTGTCGTTCAGCTTGAGTAGATGATAAAAAACCATGCCGGCCTTGTCGGCGCGCACCTGTTCCCACGGGGCCAGCCAGTCCGGCGTTTCTCCTCCCTGCGGCAGGGCGTATTCGGCTTCCACGTAGACCATGCCGTCCTCCTTGAGCAGGTCGATGCACAGCGGCAGCGCTTTCGCAATGAAATCCTGCTGATACGGCGGATCGAGGAAGATGACATCGTAGCGCTGGCCACGCGCGGCCAGGTCGCGCGCGACCGACAAAGCGTCAGCGCGCAGGATGCTGACGTTCTCCGCTTTCAGCATTTCCTTGTTCGCTTCGAGCTGGCGCGCGGCGGGCGCGTGAAAATCGAGCATCGTCACCGAGCGGGCGCCGCGGCTGGCCGCCTCGAAGCCGAGGGCGCCGCTGCCGGCGAACAGGTCGAGGCAATCGACTTGTGCCCAATCGCCGCCGACCTGGTGGTGGATCCAGTTAAAAACGGTCTCGCGCACCCGGTCCGGGGTCGGGCGCAGGCCGAGCGCGTCGAGCACCGGCAGCAGGCGCCGTTTCCATGCTCCGCCGATGATGCGCACCTGCTGGGGCGCGAGGCGCGGACGGCCGTGCTGGCCCTGGGGTTTAGCTTGGGGTTTATTGGCTGGCTTTCTTTGCATGGCGCGCACTATACCAGAGGCGATCGGCCCTTATTTTGCTTCCTTGGCCAGGGCATTGAAATCCTCGATCCAGCCCTGCATGCGCTTCTGGGCGTGGGCTTTCTGGGCTGGCGTGGCGATGTGGATCGCCGTCAGAATGAAATTCGAGGTCGCATTGATATAGCTGTCATAAAAACCCTTGCGCTCGGGTGTATCCATGCGCGTGAAAAATTCGCGCAGCATCGAGGTAATCATGGTGCCGGTCTGTTCCTTGTTCGGCTTTTCCTGCTGAATCTTGCGCGCCAGGGCCAGGATCTTGCGCTGCCGATAAATACGCTCCTCCAGCCAGATATTGCTGTCGAGCGGACGCGCATCCGAAGCACGGCGCAGCGCTTTTTCCTGCTCGTTGCTGAAGGCGCCGAACCAGAGCTTGAATTGGTCCATCGACTTGTCGAAACGCGCCTCATTGCGTTTCTCGACGCTGCCGCTGACGAACTTGCGGCGGTATTCCTCATTTTTCTTGTTAAAACGCTTTTCCATTTGCTCAATCTGGTCCGGCGTCAGCGAACGCGCCAGGTCGACCATATCCGGCACCGCCTTCATCGCCAGGGTTTCGGTCCGGGTACGGAGCTCGCGGTAGTCGGCCAGTAAATCGGCCTGGGTCGGATTGGCGGCCAGCTGGCGCTGGAACGTGGCGAGCAGGGCGGCGTAGTCGTGCAACTGGGTTTTGCGGTGCCATTGAAACAGTTCACCGATGTCACGTTTGACCCAATCGGACTGGTCGCCTTCAAAGTCGACATAAGCATCCAACCACCAGTACAGTAAGGTGTCGCCATGGTTATAGCTGAACCGGATCGTGCTGCAGGCGCCCAATAAAGCCAGCAGAACGATCAGGAACAGCGCACGCGTGCGCGAGAACAAGGGGTCATGCGTGATAAACTTTTTCATCTTATTAACTCTTATTGAATACGGCTTATGAACGTTGTCATCCTTGCCGCCGGCATGGGAAAGCGCATGCAGTCCGCGCTGCCTAAAGTGTTGCATCCGCTGGCTGGGAAGCCGCTCCTGCAGCATGTCATCGATACCGCCCGCATGCTGCGGCCGAGTAAATTATGCGTGATTTACGGACACGGGGGCGCAGCGGTGCCGGAGATGGTGGCCGGGCTCGCCAGCGACGGCGAGGCGCCGATCGACACCGCCCTGCAGCAGCCGCAGCTGGGCACCGGCCACGCCGTGATGCAGGCCGTGCCGCAACTCGACGAAAACGTGCCGACCCTGGTGCTGTACGGCGACGTCCCGCTGACAACAAGTGACTCGTTGCGCCGCCTGGTCGAGGCCGCCGGTATCGATAAACTCGGCATCCTCACCGTCGAGCAGGCCAATCCCTTCGGCCTGGGCCGCATCGTGCGTGAAAACGGCCGCATCGTGCGCATCGTCGAAGAGAAGGACGCCAGCGAAACCGAACGCGCGATCAAAGAAATCAACAGCGGCATCCTGGTGGTGCCGACCCGTCATTTGAAGCGCTGGTTGACTGGGCTGTCGAATAACAACGCACAGGGCGAGTATTACCTCACCGATATCGTGGCGCAGGCCGTTGCCGATGGCGTGGAAGTCGTATCGGCTTCGCCGGCGGGCGAATGGGAAGTGGCCGGCGTGAACAGCAAGGTGCAACTGGCCGAACTCGAGCGTCGTCATCAGCTCAATATTGCCAACGCTCTGCTGGAAAAGGGCGTCACCCTGATGGATCCGGCCCGCATCGACGTGCGCGGCGAACTCATTTGCGGACGCGATGTCGTCATCGACGTCGGCTGCGTGTTCGAGGGTCGCGTGGAACTGGCCGATGGCGTCAAGGTCGGCCCGCATTGCGTGCTGGTCAATGCCAAGGTCGCGGCCGGCGCCCAGATCAAGCCCTTCTGCCATATCGAGGACGCCGTCGTCGGCGCCCAGTCGCAGATCGGCCCGTACGCGCGCCTGCGCCCGGGTACCGAACTGGGCCAGGATGTTCACATCGGCAATTTCGTGGAAGTCAAAAACAGCCAGGTGGCGGCGCACAGCAAGGCGAATCACCTGGCCTATATTGGCGACGCGACGGTCGGCTCGAAGGTCAACATCGGCGCCGGCACCATTACGTGTAATTACGATGGCGCCAATAAATTCCGCACGGTGATCGAGGACGACGCCTTCATCGGCAGCGACAGCCAGCTGGTCGCCCCGGTCACGGTCGGCAAGGGTGCAACCCTGGGCGCCGGCACCACGCTGACGAAAGACGCCCCGGCCGGCAAGCTGACGATCTCGCGGCCCAAGCAGATCACCATCGACGGCTGGAGCCGTCCGGTGAAAAAGCCAAAGTAATCCACCGGAAATCGACAGGAAAATCACAGGGTATCCACTGGCTTATGCAGTGGATACCCACGCTGATTGCACAGCCTTCTGCACAGGATTATCCACAGCCCTGGAGCGCCTGACAAAATCGCCATGGCCGCGTTGCAGCGCCTTGCCGTACGCTCGTACTGTCTTCGGCGCTGCGCCTTGCCCTGACGTTTTTGTTAGGCGCTCTTGGCGCTTACACGGCGATGCGGGTGTCGAACTTGCTTCTGAACGTGGAAAAATACGCTTTGACGTTGCGCACGTTGGTGTGGGTGGCAAATAAACGGTGCGCCAGCGCGTGGTAAGCAGGCATGTCGGCGACCTGGATGATCAGGACGAAATCCGGTCCCGGTGCGACGCGGTAGCACTGCATTACTGCATCCTCGGTGGCGGCGAGCTTCTCGAACTGCGCCATCCGGTCCGCCGCCTGGACGTCGAGCGTGATCTCGACAATGGCGGTAAGGCGGGCGCCCACCTTATCGGGGTCGACAAGCGCGACTTGCCGTGAGATAACACCATTCTGGGTCAACTGCTTGACGCGGCGCAGGCAAGTAGGCGGCGAGACGTGAACTTGCCCAGCCAGCTCCGCATTGGTCTGAGATGCATCAGTTTGCAACACGTTCAAGATGCGACGATCAAGTTCATCCAAGACAGATTCATTCGGCATGAAATTCTCTCTAAATTTTCCGTATCAGATGAAATAATATTTCATCTTCCGTGATGCGTGAAATTTTATAACAAAAAATGGTGCGCTCTGAAAGCATATTTCAGATGACTTGCCATACGATATCCCTTATTGCTAATTTTTTTATAACGAGGTAAGTCCATGTGCGGTATCGTCGGCGCAGTTGCTCAACGTAACATCACCCCTATCCTGATCGAGGGTCTGAAACGCCTCGAATACCGCGGCTACGATTCCTGCGGCGTCGCCCTGCACGTCGAAGGCCGTCTGGCCCGTTCGCGCAGCACCTCGCGCGTGGCCGACCTGGAAACGCAGATCGCCGGTACCGGCCTGCAAGGTTTTACGGGCATCGCCCACACCCGCTGGGCCACCCACGGCGCCCCGGCCTCGCACAATGCGCACCCGCACTTCTCTCCGAACGAAGAAAACGCCCGCATCGCGCTGGTGCACAACGGCATCATCGAAAACCACGATGAGCTGCGCCGCGAACTGACCGAACTCGGCTACGTGTTCCAGAGCCAGACCGACACCGAAGTGATCGCCCACCTGGTCGACCACATGTACAACGGCGACCTGTTCGAGACGGTGCAGCAGGCCGTCAAGCGCCTGCACGGCGCGTATGCGATCGCCGTGTTCTCGCGCGAAGAACCGCACCGCGTCGTCGCCGCCCGCCAGGGTTCCCCATTGATCCTGGGCGTCGGCGAAGGAGAAAACTTCGTTGCCTCCGACGCGATGGCGCTGGCCGGCACGACTAACCAGATCATTTATCTGGAAGAGGGAGACGTCGTCGACCTGCAACTGTCGCGCTACTGGATCGTCGACGTCGACGGCAAACCAGTCGAGCGCGAAGTGAAAACCGTGCACGCGCACACTGGCGCGGCCGAGCTGGGCCCGTACCGCCACTACATGCAGAAGGAAATTTTCGAGCAGCCACGCGTGATCGGCGACACCCTCGAGGGCGTCACCGGCATCATGCCGGAACTGTTCGGCGATAAGGCCTATAAAATTTTCAAGGACATCGACCGCGTGCTGATCCTGGCCTGCGGCACCAGTTACTATGCCGGCCTGACGGCGAAATACTGGATCGAGTGCATCGCCAAGCTGCCGGTGAATGTCGAAATCGCCAGCGAATACCGTTATCGCGACAGTGTCCCGCATCCGAAAACCCTGGTCGTCACCATCTCCCAGTCGGGTGAAACGGCCGACACCCTGGCCGCCCTGAAACATGCCCGCAGCCTCGGCATGCCTTACACGCTGACGATCTGTAACGTCTCGACCAGCGCCATGGTGCGCGAATGCGAACTGGCCTACATCACCCGCGCGGGCGTCGAAGTCGGTGTCGCCTCGACCAAGGCGTTCACCACGCAGCTGGCCGCCCTGTTCCTGCTGACCCTGACGCTGGCGCAGGTCAACGGCCGCCTGACGGACGAAGAAGAGGCGTCGCAGCTGAAGTTGATGCGTCACCTGCCGGTGGCCATCTCCGCCGTGCTCGCGCTGGAGCCGCAGATCATCGCCTGGGCCGAAGAATTCGCGAGAAAAGAAAACGCCCTGTTCCTGGGCCGCGGCATGCACTACCCGATCGCCCTGGAGGGTGCGTTAAAACTGAAGGAAATCTCGTACATCCATGCCGAGGCCTATCCCGCGGGTGAACTGAAACACGGTCCGCTGGCGCTGGTGACCGAAGAAATGCCGGTCGTGACCATCGCCCCGAACGACGCGCTGCTGGAAAAACTGAAATCGAACATGCAGGAAGTGCGCGCCCGTGGCGGCCAGCTGTACGTGTTCGCCGACGTCGATTCGCGCATCACCTCGGGCGAGGGACTGCACGTGATCCGCCTGCCGGAACACTACGGCGATTTGTCCCCGATCCTGCACGTGGTCGCCCTGCAACTGCTGGCCTATCACACGGCGCTGGCACGCGGTACCGATGTGGATAAACCACGTAACCTGGCGAAGTCGGTGACGGTCGAGTAATCGACAACCACGCAAGCGGCGGCACTGTCAACATGCGTGCCGACCGCTGAGTGAGGTTTTAGTTCCGATGCTGAGTTAGAGCGAAGTCATGTTCGAGTCTGAAGCGGGATCTACAGTGAATCTGTAGTTCTTCTGTTCTTCACCAAAGGCTCCTATGACTTTCATGCTCAGCAACAAAGCACGCCTGCAATGGGCGGGCTTGCTCGTCCCCGCCATCGCTGCGCTCTGCGCCCACGCCGCTCCCCCGACCGCGCCAGGCGCATCCGTGGATGCGGCGGCGCGTGCACGTGTCGCCGAATACAGCGTCGTCAATCTCGGTCCGGACACCGGACAGGCATTCCTGAATGCGCGCGACCAGGTCGCCTTTGCCACCTGGTCATACCCTGAACCGATATTCAACGGGTTCTTCGACGGCAGGCGCGTGTACACCCTGGGTTCGCTGGGCGGGTCGTATACCTTCGTGCAGGGCTTGAACAACCAGGGTGTCGTGGTCGGCCAGTCCCAGGACGCCGCCTTCGACTACCGCGCCTTTGCCTGGACCGCCGCGCGCGGCATGCGCGCCTTGCCGGGGCCGACCTTGTCCGACGCCCATGCCATCAATAACCTCAACCAGGTGGTGGGTGCGGTCCGGGCGCAGGGGCAGATGTTTTATACCCGCGCCAACCGCTGGAATGCCGACGGCACCCTTACTCCGCTCGGTCCGCCGCCCGCCAGGTTATCGGCGGCGCGCGCCATCAATGACAGCGGCGTCTCGGTCGGCGATTCCGAGGTTCAGTATCAGGACAGCCACGCCATGGTCTGGGACCGGGCCGGCACGGCCACCGACCTCGGCCTCTTCGGCGGCACGCAATCGACCGCCACCCACATCAACGCGACCGGCCAGGTGCTGGGCACCTATTACAAGGAGGGGCGCGGCATCGGCTTCCTCTGGAGCCGGCAACGCGGCATGGTGCGCATCGGCCCGGACACGGGCGATCAGTATGTCACCGCGCTCAACGAGAACGGAGAAGTCACAGGGAACAACCTGGTCGTGGACAGCGACCCGCAATACCGGTACGCCCCCTT
The DNA here is from genome assembly GCF_059801075.1 of Massilia sp. LXY-5. Lineage (NCBI taxonomy): Bacteria > Pseudomonadati > Pseudomonadota > Betaproteobacteria > Burkholderiales > Oxalobacteraceae > Massilia > Massilia sp. LXY-5. The sequence goes on along the minus strand of NZ_JBNNEH010000006.1, from coordinate 287,105 downwards.
CGTCTGGTCGGCCGCGCGCGGCATGCGCCCCTTGCCGCTGGCCGGTGCAGCGGAAGGGAGAGTCAACGCACTGAACAACCGGCGCGAAATGGTGGGCTACCTCGAACGCACGCTTGACGACCCCGGCAGCCGGCGCGCCGTCCTCTGGAACGACGTCGCCAATCCGGTCGACCTGAACACCCGTCTGTACCGGGCTCCTGCCGGGCTGGTGCTGTATTCGGCAAGCAAGATCAACGACAACGGTACCATCGTCGCCGATTCGAACGCCGGACTGGTCCTGCTGCGTCCGGGGCGCGAAGGAACGGCCGCGCCGGTGCTGGGTGCGGTCGCCGGCGGGGCCGCCGACGGTGGCGTCAGGCTGGGACAGACAGTCGACTTCAGCGTCAACTTCGTCGACAGCGCCGTGGCCGAGTCGCACCGGGCGGTGACGAGCGTCAACGATGCGTGCGCACAGGCGGCGCCCAGCTTGCGCGAGCAGCGCGGAGTGGGCGACGTCAGCCTGCGCCATACCTTTTGCCAGGCTGGATCGTTCGTGGTCAAGGTCACCGTCACGGACCGTGCCGGCAATGCCACGCAGGTGCAGCGCCGGCTCGTCGCCACCGATCCGTCGGTGCCGACCTTGACCGGATCGTCCGGTGCGCTGCCGCCGCAATCGGGCAAACGCGCGGCGCAGTCGGTCCAGCTGTCTGCGCGCGGCGCCACTGTGCCAATGCGCGAATGACAAAAAAAAGCCCAGGGCAGCGCAGCCCGGGCTTTTACGTCTTGCGCATGGAACGCCGCTTTACTGCACCGTCAGCGCCACGTCGTCGACCAGGAAGGTCGTTTGCAAAGAGGAATCCTCGCTGCCGACAAAGAACACCTGCACCGTCTGCCCCTTGTAGGCCGACAGATCGACGCTCTTTTGGGTGTAGCTCGTTCCCTTGTCCAGGTTGGAATAGGTCGCCGGCGTGGCGAGAATCGTGCCGCCGCTGTTCCTTACCTGCACCTTGAGGGTGTCGTAGGCACTGGTGGTCGTCGTTTCCGCCGACTGCACCTGCAGCCAGAACGATAAGCTTGCACTTGCTGCGGTCGAGGGAATGGCGACCTGCTGGTACAGGTTGTCGGTACGGGTGGCGCCGGTGCCGGCCAGTTTCGCCTTCCAGCTGCCGGTATGGGGCGGGGTCGTCGTCGCATTGTTGATGATGCCGCTACCTCCATTCCAGGACACGGCGCCCGACTCGAAACCGGGGTTCAGCAGCAGCTGGGTGCCGCCGCTGGCGTTGCTGATGCTGAAGCTGGTCGCGCCCGAGCTGCCGACGTTGCCGGCCGCATCATAGGCCTTCGCAGTCAGCGTGTGGCTGCCGTTGGCCAGGGTGGTCGAGTCGAGCGTCATCGAATAGGGCGAGCTGGTGTCGCTGCCTTTCAGGACGCTGTCGACATAAAACTCGACCTTGCTGACGCCGACGTTGTCGCTTGCACTGGCGGACAGGGTCACGGTGCCGGCCGTGCCGCTTTCGCTGGCGCTCACCGTCGGGGCGACCGTGTCGCCGGACGACGAGGTCGCTTGCGTCACCCAGAGCGGTGCCGACCACAGGATATTGCCGTCGTTTTGCGTGATCTTGGCATAATAAAAATGCTCGCCCGTGGCTGGGGTGATCGTCGTGCTGGCGCTGGTGGACAGCTGGGTCACCGTGCCGTTACGGCCGGGAACCCCCTCGAAGATCGCCACCGACGACACCGTCTTGCCGGAGGTGCTGGCGAAATTGGCGACCAGGTTCAGGGGGCCGCTATTGGCAAAGCGCTCGCCCATGAGGTGGCCGTTGGCGGTCAGCACCAGTTGCGAGGTCTTGTCCATCGTCGCGAACACGCGGCGCGCCTGCAATGCCGCGACAAAACTGGCGTTCGTCAGTGCCGTGCCATTCGGAATCAGGATGCCGGTGCGGTTGGTGTATGAGGCGCCCCAGTTCGCGCAATGGTTGTCCTGGTTGCTGGAAAACGCCACGTGGAAGCCGGCCTCGAGCGCCTTTTTGCAGGCGCCCTCGAAGGTACTGCGGCCGGTTTCGGTTTCGGTCGTATTGGTCGAAAACGCGGAGGTGTTCAGCACTTCGCACAACACCATCGCGTTATCGCCGTCGGCCGTGTAGCCGAGCGGCAGGCCGTTGACGAGGAACTGGCCGCTCGTATCCGGATGGTTGAACTGGCCGATCCAGCCGCGGTTTTTCATCAGGGTGTAGAGCGAGGCGTAATCGTTTTTGGCGGTATACGTGTCGCCGATCAGCTGGTTGCTGCCGTTGTATTCCCACTCGAGCAATTCGTTGCTGTTGAGGATATTCAGGTGGCCGCCGTTGCTGATCACGCCCCACTCCAGACCATACACGGCCAGGAAATTCGGGTTGGCGAGATTGAAATCGCTCGCCGCCTTCAGGCCTGACTGGTACAGGGCCTTGGCCGTCGCCGGGCTGGCCGCGGCATTGGTGCCGTCCGAGCCGTCGTACATGTGGTTGTGCTCGGACGCCATCAGGATATCCAGGCCCTTGCCTTTCGCATAGGCGAAGGCCTGCGCCGGACCGGAGGCGCCGGTTTGCGGACTCTGGGCGCCGGTGCAGGAGGACAGGGCCCCGCCGCCGTCGCTGTGGTTGGTCTGGCTGTGCAGGTTGGCGTAATACACGGTGTAGGGGAGCGCGGCGGTGGCCGGGACCGATATGGGCGACACCATGCCGCCGCCCGTGCGCGCTGCCGCTTCCCTGGCGCCGGCAGTCGTCGGCAGCGCCGTAAACGCCGGCATCGGGACCGTGTCGGGCGCGCCGACGGCGATGTCCCAGGCCTGTTCTACCTGGTGGCCGCCTTCCGCTTCGAGCAGTGCGTCCGTCTCCGCGGCCGACAGCGGCCGCGCTTGCCCTGCCTCGGCGGCGCGCGCCACGGCGACCATGCGCACCTGGTAGATGCCATCGCGCAGGGCCGGGTCGCCGGCGCGTCCGCGCCAGTTGACCTTGACGTCGACCGGCTTGCCGGACAGGCGCCGCACGCCCTGCCAGCGCTCGATGACGCGCTGCGCCGGATCGAGCAGTTCGAGCCGCCAGACAATGTCCTGCGCCTCCACGACGAAGGGGTAGCTGAAGGTCAAGGCAAACGTGCGCCCTTCCTGGGCGGCCGCGGCTGCGCTATAGGGCGCATGCAGGGTCGCTTCGAACTCGCGGTGGTCCGCTTCCGATGCCAGGCCTGCCTGACTGAAACCGAGTGCCAACACCAATGGCAGCAACTTCATGGTATGAACGCGACGCATGTGGCCTCACCCCTCTCGTTATAAAAGTACAAATTTTTACAACGATGCATGACACAAAGATTACAAGCAAGCAGGTTTTATCAGAAATTGATGAGCTGCTCGGTTTTGCAACAGTGTCGGGGCAATGGCGGACGGGCTGAGCAAAAAAAAAGCCGCTGTCACCAGCGGCATGTGGGTAAGGAATGGACCTGTCGTGCGGCGTTCCCGATTTGGAAGGGAATCAGCGCGAGTCGGCACCACCCGGCCGGTCCGGGGTCTGTTTGGCAAGCTCGTCGACGCCGGTGCCGGTCACGGAGGCGTCCACCGATTGTCCCTGGCCCTCCCCCTCGCCTGCCGCCGAGGTACCGGGCTTGCCGCCCGCCGCTGCCGCCGTCATGCCGGCGGCGTGGGCGTGGGCGCCGCGGTCGCTTTGCGGTGCACCTGCCGGCCCGACATTGCTCTCCGGCGGCGCGCTGACGATGCCGCCTTCGCGTTCGCTTTTCGCTCCCCCAGCACCGGTGTAATGGCCGGCATTCGAGCCGCCATTGTCTGCCTGCTGGCGCTGGCCCGTGTCCGGGTCGGCGGGGTCGGAGCGGCCCGACAACGAATCCGGTCCGCGCGTATCTGGATGATGGCTACCGGCCTTGCCGGCGCCTGCATCGTATTGCTTGTTTCCAGCCATGACGATCTCCTTGGCGTAATGAACCATGGGATCGATGGTAGCCGTTTATTCAGGTACACCAATAGGAGCGCGGGCTGAAGCCGTGTAGGCGGCTTCGCACGGCGTGTTCATCAGGGCTGACGCTCAGGCCGGCTGTGCCGGTGCAGGCGGAGGGGCGACCAGCGCCATGCTGCACGTAAATGGATCCTCGTGACTGACGAACAGGGCCGGCGCATTGCCCGCCAGCGCAGCATGGCGCGCCAGCGCCAGGGCGCACATGAAGGGCACGGCGCCGCAGGTGCCGGTGGCCACGCCCGTACGCAGGACATCGGCCGTCGTGTCGAGATCGGGCAGCGCGGACGAGACAAGTCCCATCAGTTCCAGTCCGCGGCTGGTGCGGTGGTCGGTGTCGGCGGCCACGCAGGCGAGGTCGGACAATCCGAGTCCGGCGGCCTGGACGGCACGTTGCGCCAGCTCGGTCAGGCGTGTTGTTTCCGCGCGTTTGGCGCTGTCGGCCGAGACTTCCCTGCGTGCCTCGACCATGGGGTACAACTGCGCGAACACGGCACCATCGGTCTTGCTGGCCCCATCGAGGCTGGTGAGCAGCAGGCCGGCCGCTCCTTCCCCCGGAATGCGCCCCTGGGCCCGGGCCGGCGTCTGCAGCGACCCGTTTGCGGACCAGCCATCCACCATTTCCTGGTCGATGGACGAGGCGCAGGCGATCAGGATGGTGGCAAGCTGCGGGGCGCGCGCTCCGCTCGCGTCTGCACATAGCCCGAGGATCGTTGTGGGAGCGGCATCCAGCGGGGCATCGATCCGGGTCAGGCTGTCCACGGGCCAACCAAATTGCGCCACCGTATGCCTGAACCACAGGCCCGTCGCGTGGCGCTGCTCGACCGTCCAGCCTGGCGGAAACAGCGGCAGCAAGCGCAGCGGCGGCGGCGCGCCTTCGGGCGGCATCAATTGCATGACGGCCTCGTTGGCCAGGTCGCGCACGACGGCCGTGCCCAGGGTCAGCGCGCGCCACTGCGCGGCACCAAAACGCAGCTCGGCCATGCCGTTCAGGATGAGCCATTCGTGGACTTCTTCCTGCAGCGCCTCGTCAACGGCAGCGTCGCTGCGGGCGCTCGTGAGCGGAAAACCATCGTCGTCGATCAGCTCGGGATCGAGGTCGGGGTGCGCCTGGTTGCCGGCAATCGCAGTCGCGAGCGCGTCGGGTGAGTCCCCGTGCGGCGCGCGCAGGGCAGCGGCCAGGACGGCGAGTGGTGGGGCCGCGGGGGCGGCGGGCGCCGGCTGGGCTGCAGTCGCGGTGCCGGCAGCCGCTGCGGCCGCGGGCCGTGCGGTGACCAGTTTCTTGCCGAGCCAGACGGCAGCCAGCACGCCGAGGGGCGCGGCCAGCAGCGCCAGCAGCAAGTCGCCTGTCGCCGGGCCGTGCTCGGCCGAGCGCCAGTAGGCGATGGCGCCGCCCCAGCAGAGCACGAATACGGCGGCGGCCAGCAGGGCTGTTTTGATCCAGCTTGGCGCCAGGCGCGGCGGCGCAACAGTGGTCGAAGTCATGGTGTCAATCAGAGCTTGTCGATCGTGGCTTGCTGGCTGGCGATCAGGGAGGCGCCGCAGGCGGTCTTGTCGCCATGGCGGGCGGCCGGTTTGCCGTCGATGATCAAGGACGAATCGCCGCTGACGATCGGATTCGGCCCATGCTTCGGACAAACGGTTTTATCGCCCATGCGCGCGATCGGGACGCCGCCGCTGTCGCTCTGGTTTGAGGCTTCGATGACGGCGCCGCCGTGCGAGGTTTTGTCGCCGAGAACAATCAAGGGTCCGGACATGGTTTTCTCCGATGAGTGGTCGCAGGTAACCGTGGTCTTACGCCGCCACGGCCAGCAACTCGAGCTTCAACTCCTTCATCCCCGCCGGCACATAGATCGAGATCGATTGCGCCTTGAGCATGCGCTCGTACATCTGCCCTTTCGATTCGAGCATGAAGTAGCAGGTATCGGGACGCACCGCCAGGGCCGCCGGCGGCTGCGGCGTGTATTGCAGGCGCACGCCGGGCAGCGCAGAGAGCACGAATTTTTCGACATCGTCCGGCGCGCCGACCTTGAAACGCAGGGGCACGACGTCGACCAGCTGCACGGCGGGAATATCCGCGGAGACGGCAATATAAAACGTCGTCTTGTCGTCGATCTTGCCCGAGTCGAGGGCGCCGATATGGTAGGAGGGCCGCACTTCGCTGAGGGCAATCGCAAAATATTTCGACGAAATGACGGTGTCGAGCAGTTCGCGGATGATCGTGTGCAGTTTCGTGAAAGGGGGGCCCGGGTCGGCGTGCTGGTAGGGAGGCAAATCCGCCAGGGTCCAGCTTTTTGAAAAGGTCATCAGGCCGCCGGCGACGTCCAGCAATTGTTCGTACAGCCGTTCCGGATGCAGGCTGGGGTGATGAAAATGGTGGGTCAGCGTGGCGTAGGCGGAACTGGCCGTGTGCAGCAGCCAGAACGAGGACATGTCGCCGGAGCGAAATTCGATCACGTTGCGGCTCGGCTCGCGGTGATGGCCATACAGGGCGCTGACCTTGGCCTGCAGCGCGTCGAGCAGGCGCCGCAGTTGCTGGAACAGCGGGGCGGCGGCGCCAATGGAGAGGCTGGGCGGCACGAAACCGGGGTCGATTTCAAAACCGCCGACGGCCGCACGGCGCAGGCGCAGCAACGGGAAGTGAACATAGGCGTCGCGCGGCTCGAATTCCGAGACGAGACGTACCGATTTCTTGAGATAGGCCAGCTGCACCGGCGCGGCCTGCGTATATAAATCCGCCGTTTCCAGGTTGGTCTGGATAAAACGGGCCGTATGCGCGGCCTGGCCGGGCGTGGCGAAATTGCCGCTGAACGGTTTCAGGCTTGGCAGGGCCGCGTAATACGTCACGCTTTGCTGGGATTGCTGCAGCAGGCTGAGGCCGACCGTATCGGGGAGCGCATCGGCGTTCGGTGCGTCGACCAGCTCTCCATCCTGGAAGCGCAGCGCCAGGTCGAGGATGCGCAGCGTGTTGTTGGCCAGCGCTTCGCGATCGACTTGCAGCCGCTCGACTCCCCAGGCATACGGGTGCACCGCCTTGATGCCTTTTTGCAGGCAATGCTCGTGGTATGCGTCCTGGCGCTGGAAATGCTGTGGGCGCAGCAATAAACCCTCGCCCCAGAGTACTTTGCTGGTCATGTCCGCTGTGATCCCTATCGGTGATTTTTCGTTGCGCGCAACTTTGCCAACGGAAACAGTAGCACTGCCCTCGGCGGTGGCAGCTTGCGTTTGCGCAAACGTCGGGTTTGCACAACGCCATCACGGGCGATGCCGCTTCCTTATCCTTCTTCAAGGTTGAGGGGAGTCTGCGCGGTAACACTACGGAGCTGATCGGCAGCGGTGCACCCGCCGACCTCACCCAGGCTCGACAAGGAAAACCGATGAACCGTTTTACGCCAGGCCTGTTCGACCGCCTGCTCGGGACGCCACTGCGCAGCAGCAACGGCAGTGGCAACGGCAATGCCGCGCGCCTGTCGGTCGAGGACATGAAGGATGCCGTCGCGCGCGACCTCGAAGCCCTGCTGAATACCCGCGCCGTGCTGCCGGAAGATTATTTGAAGGCCTACCCGGAGTGCAGCCGCTCGATCGTCAGCTATGGAATGAAGGATTTTGCCGAGCTGTCCCTGTCCAGTCCCTCGGACCGGGCCCTGATCTGCGCCTGCATCGAAGAGGCGATCGGCTCCCATGAGCCACGCCTGCGCAACGTCAAGGCCGCACTGGAAATGCGGGAAGGCGCCGTTAACCGCCTGGATTTTTCGATCACCGGGGTGCTGGTCGCCAGCGCTTCGCAAGAAGCCGTGAATTTCGATGCCGTGCTCCAGCCCTCGACCCTGAGCTACAGCATCAGCAAGGCCGGCCGCGCCGCGCCGGCGGGAGCCTGATCAAGTGGAACAATTACTGCCGTATTACGAGAGCGAGCTGGGCTACCTGCGCCGCAACCTGCGCGAATTTGCCGAGCGCTACCCGAAAATCGCCGGACGCCTCCTGATCAGCGGAGAAGTGTGTGAAGACCCGCACACCGAACGCATGATCGAATCGTTTGCCCTGCTGAATGCCCGGATCGCCAAACGGCTCGACGACGACTATCCGGAATTCACGGAAGCCCTGTTCGACGTGCTGTACCCGCATTACCTGCGGCCCTTTCCCTCGTGCTCGATCGCGCGCCTGGATTTCACCGGCGCGGCCAAGCAGCAGACCACGGCCGGCACCATCCCGCGTGGCACCCAGCTCACGACGCGTCCTGTTCGTGGCGCCGCCTGCACGTTCCGCACCGTGTACCCGGTGGCGGTGGCGCCGCTGGCGCTGGCCGCGGCCAGCTTTTCCGACATCCTGCGCGCGCCCGATGCGGTACGGCCTCCGCCCGGCGCCACGGCCAGCATCAGCTTGCGCATCGCCGGCAGCGCCGAGCAGGTCGATGTGAATCAACTCGACCTGCCCCGGCTGCGCGTGTTCATCGACGGCGAACCCTCGTTCTGCGCCGCCCTGCGCGACGCCCTGTTCATGCGGACGGTGGCCGCCTATGCCGAAGGAGATGGCAACGGACGCTGGGTTCAATTGCCCGCCATTCCCGTCCAACCGGCAGGTTTCGACGACGCCGAATCGCTGATCGATTTCCCGGCCCGCTCGCACGCCGCCTACCGCCTGCTGACCGAATATTTCTGTTTTCCCGAGAAATTCAATTTTTTCGATATCGACTTGCAGCAGCTGTCCGCCGCCCTGCCCGGCGCGAAATCGATCACCCTGCACCTGGCCCTGTCCGGCATTCGCAGCGACTCGAACACGGCGCGCATGCTTGGCACGCTGTCGACGAATAACGTCCTGCTCGGCTGCACACCCGTCGTGAATCTGTTCCGCCAGCGCGGGGAACCGATCCGGCTGACCCACACCACGGCCAGCTATCCGGTGCTGGCCGATGCGCGGCGCGCCTTTGCCTTCGAGGTGCAGGCTATCGATTCGGTGAACCTGGTGCGCCAGACCCCGCAGGGAGAGACGGTGGTGCAGTTTCGCCCCTTCTACTCGCTGCAGCATGCGCAAACGCCCGAGCAGAACGGCCATTACTGGGCGATGCGGCGCGACGAGACGCTGGCCGAGCGCAGCCCCGGCTTCGAAACGCAAATCGCGATCGTCGATATCGATTTCGACCCGGCCGCGGTCGAAACCGATACCTTGAACTTGGAACTGACCTGCTCGAACCGGGACCTGCCCTCTTTGCTGCCCTATGGTCAGGCCGGCGGCGATTTGTTCCTCGAGGGCGGCTCCAGCGTGCGTACGATCCACTTTCTGCGCAAACCGACCCACTCCTGGCGTTTTCCCAGCGGGCGCAGCGCGCACTGGCGCCTGATCTCGCACTTGTCCCTGAACCACCTGTCGATCAGCGCCGGCGGTGTCGAAGCCTTCCGGGAGATGCTGGCTTTGTACGATTTGCCGCGTTCTCCCTCCTCGCAGCGCCAGATCGGCGGCATTACCGCCATCGAACAGGGCGCCACCACCGCCTGGCTGGCCGGCAACCCTTTTAATTGCCTCGTGCGCGGGGTGCAGGTGCGCCTCGCCATCGACGAAGAAGCCTTTATCGGCAGCGGCATCCACGCCTTTACCCACATCGTCGAACGTTTTCTCGCCCTCTACGTGCACGCCAACAGTTTTACGCAGCTGGTCATCGTTTCGGCAAAAACCGGGGAAGAACTATTGACATGCACACCAAAAAGCGGCGATTTGAGCCTGCTGTAATCGAACGCCTGTTCCGCGAACCCTACCGCTTCGAGTATTTCCAGGCGGTGCGCATGCTGGAACTCTGGCTGCGCCGCCATGGCGCGCCCCAGCACGGTGTCGTCGCCAATTTCCTGCGCTTTCAGAATTCGACCTCGCTGCGTTTCCCGGCCAGCCAACTCGAGGCGCTCCACGTCGAGCCGCGCACGATCGAGCCGACGGCGCCCTCCCTCGGCCAAGCGCTGCAGGCCGCCACCCTGAAATGGATCCGCATCACGCCGACCTTCATGGGACTGTTGGGCGTGAACGGCGTGCTGCCGCCGCATTACACGGAACGCGTGGCCGAACAGCAGTTCGACGACAAGGACGAGGGTGCGCGGGCTTTCCTCGACACCTTTTCGAACCGCTCGCTGGCGCTGTTCTACGAGGCCTGGCGCAAGTACCGGCTGCACCTCAAATACGAACTGGGCGGCAGGGACAGTTTCCTGCCGTTGCTGATGAGTCTGGCCGGCTTGGGCAATCCGTCCTTGCGCAAGCGCCTGGCGCGTGAGGACAATGGCACCGTGCTGGACGAGTCGATCGGCTATTTCGCCGCCTCGATCCGCCAGCGGCCGATCTCCGCGGTGCAGGTGGCGCGCGTGCTGTCGGAATATTTCGCGCAACCGGTGGAGGTCGAGCAATTCGTCGGTTCCTGGTATGCGGTGCCGCCCGCGCAGCAAAGCACCCTGGGCTGCGAGAGCGCCACCCTCGGCAGCCGCGCCATTGCCGGGGAACGGGTATGGCAGCGCGATCTGCGCCTGCGCCTGGTGGTCGGTCCCCTCGATCACGCCGGTTTCACGGCCTTCCTGCCGGGTGGACTGGCGGCGCGCGCGCTCACCAGCCTGCTGACGATGTTTACGGGTTTGTCCCTCGAATACGAAGTCGAACTGGTGCTGCGCGCGGCCGATGTGCGTCCGGTCACGATGCGCGAAGGCAGCCCGCTCGGCCGCCTCGGCTGGGATACCTATCTGGTCGCGGGGCCCCAGCAGCGCGACCGCAACGATGTGCATTACGACATCCGGATGAATTGAATTACACGATCCCGCCATTCACCCGCAGCGTCTGCCCATTCACCCATTCCCCCTGCGGCCCGACCAGAAACGCGACCAGGTTCGCGATGTCTTCCGGCGTACCGAGGCGCTCGAGCGGCGCGGCCTTCGCCAGGCGTTCCACCAGCTCGGCCGGTTTGCCATCCAAAAACAGGTCGGTCGCGGTCGGCCCCGGCGCCACGGCGTTCACCGAAATCCCCTTGCCGCGCATTTCCTTGGCAAAGATGTTGGTCATGGTCTCGACCGCCGCCTTGGCCGCGCCATACACGGCGTAACCCGGCATGGCGAGGCCGATGGCGCTGGTCGAAAAATTGACGATGCGCCCGCCGTTGCGCAGGCGCGTCGCGGCCAGGCGCAGCATGTTGAACGTGCCGCGCGTGTTGATCGACATGATGCGCTCGTACAGGGCGTCGTCGGTATCGGCCAGCAGCGTCATGCCGGGCTGGATCACGCCGGCGTTGTTGATGACGACATCGACCGCGCCAAAGGTTTTTTCCGTTTCGTCGAACAGGCGCGCGCAATCGGCGGCCTGGGCGACATCGCCTTGCAGCGCAATCGCGCGTCCGCCGGCCGCCTCGATTTCCCGCACTACGTCGTCGGCGTCCACCGCGCGGCTGGCGTAGTTGACCGCGACGGCATACCCGTCCTGCGCCAGGCGCAGCGCGATCGCGCGGCCGATGCCGCGCGAGGCGCCGGTGACGATCGCCGCTTTGACTGCAGATTCTGCCATCCGTGTTCTCCCCGGCCTTACGGCCCTCCGGCCAGCACTTTATCGGGCGTGATCGGCGTACTGCGAATCCGTTTGCCGGTCGCGTGATAGATCGCGTTGCTCACCGCCGCCGCCACGCTGACCAGACCGATTTCGCCCACGCCCTTCGCTCCCAGGCGGCTGACGATGCGGTCGTCCTCCTCCACGAAAATGACGTCGATGTCGTGGATGTCGGCGTTCACGGCCACATGGTATTCGGACAGGTTGTGGTTCATGAAGCGCCCGAAGCGGTGGTCGGTATGGCTTTCCTCGTGCAGCGCCTGGCTGATGCCCCAGACCACGCCGCCGACGATCTGGCTGCCCGCGGTCTTGGTATTCATGATGCGTCCTGCCGCGATCGCGCTGACGACGCGCGTCACGCGCACGATGCCGAGTTCCTCGTCGACCCGCACTTCGACAAACACGGCCGAATGCACCATGCGCCGGAATTTGCGCTGCTTGAGCATCTGCGGCAGCATCAGGTATTTTTCCTCGAGCCGCTCGCGCCCCGTGTTGCGGACGATGGTGCCGAGCGAAATGAAGGTATCTGGATCTTTTTTAAGACGCAGCACGCCGCCCGCGAATTCCACATCTTTCAGACGTTTATCACGGAAGGGAGAATCGGCGTCCGCCTGGGCGTAACGCAGCAGGGTCAGGCGCAGCTTGTCGCACACGCCCGCCACTGCCGAACCGACCGTGGCCACGTGCGACGAGCCGCCCTCGATCGGCGCCACCGGCAAGGTCGAGTCGCCGAGTTGAAACGTCACGCGCTCGAGCGGCAGGCCCATGGCTTCGGCCGCGATCATCGCCATCACCGTATAGGTGCCGGTACCGATGTCGGTGGCCGCGCTCGACACCACGAGGCTGCCGTCCGCATGCATCACGGCGCTGGCGCGCGCGAACATTTGCAGTGCATCCCAGGCGCCGGTCGCCATGCCCCAGCCGACCCATTCGCTGCCTTCCTTGCGCGCACGCGGCGCCAGCGGACGCTGCGACCAGCCGAACTTTTCGGCCCCCTGTTCATAGCAGGCGCGCAGTTCCTTGCTCGAATACGGCTTGTCGTCGATCGGAGAACGGTCGGCGTAGTTTTTCAGGCGCAGCGTCAAGGGGTCCATTTTCAGGGCATAGGACAGTTCGTCCATCGCAACTTCCAGCGCATGCATGCCGTGCGCCGCGCCGGGCGCGCGCATGTCGATCGGCGTGTACTGATCGAGGCTCACCAGTTTATAACCGAGCTTGATGTTGTCGCAGGCGTACACCAGCCCGGACCAGTTCACCACGACTTCCACGTAATCCTCGATCTGCGAGGTTTCGGCGATCGCTTCGTGCTGGATCGATGTCAGGGTGCCGTCGCGATCGGCCGCCAGTTTGACCCACTGCACCGTCTCCGGACGGTGGCCGAAGCTGAACATCTGCTGGCGCGTCAGCTGCACCCGCACCGAACGTTGAAGGTGCAAGGACGCCATCACGGCCAGGGTCAGCTGGTATTGCGGACGCAGGCCGGAACCGAAGGCGCCGCCGACATACGGATTGCGCACGGTGACTTTATCCTTTGACAGGCCGAACACGTGCGAGACATACCAGCGGCTGTTCTGCGAGCTTTGCGTCTTGTCGTAGATCGTCAGGTGGCCATCTTCCGCGCGAATCACGGTCGAGGCGAACAGCTCCAGCGGGTTATGGTGCTCGACGCCGTGGTAGAACTCGGCCTCGATTTTTACAGGGGCTGCCTTGAACGCCTTCTCGGCATTCCCTTTTTCCGGGGGCGGCGGCTCATAGCCCGCCTTCAAGGGCCGCGGCGTGTAGGCGCGCCCGAGGTTCGCGGTCAGGCGCGTGTCGTGTTCTTCCTCTTCATAGCGCACGCGCACCAGGGCCGCCGCGCGCCGTGCTGCCTCGAAGGTCTCGGCCAGCACCAGCGCCACCGGCTGGCCGTTGTACAAAATCTGGTCGTCGTAGAAGGGGCGGAAGGGAGACCCTGCCGGCGCCGTCATGTCCTTGTAGGCGAGATCGAAGGAACGCAGCTTCGGCCGGTTCATGTGGCTCATTACCTCGACCACGCCCTCGATCAGCATCGCCTCGGCCGTATCGATGTCGAGGATGCGCCCTTTCGCGATCGTGCCGCTGACGACCACGCCATACAGCAGATGCTCGGCCGGGTGTTCGGCCGCATAGCGCGCCGCACCCGTGACCTTGGCGCGGCCGTCGACGCGCGAGACAGCCGTGCCGGTGACGACCTGTCCGGTGCCCGGTTCGGCGACGGGAGTATGTAATGCCTGGATCAGGTCAGTCATGCGGCTCTCCGGTATTGGTGACGGTGCCCTGCACCGCGGTCTGCAGCGCGCGCACGATCGCCTTGCGCGCCAGCCCTATCTTGAAATCGTTGTGGCCCTGGCCCACGGCGCCTTTCAACAGGACGTCGGCCACCTGCCCGAACAGGGCCGGGTCGGCCTGCTGCCCTTCCAGCAGGGCTTCCGCCTCGGGCTTGCGCCACGGTTTATGCGCGACCGAGCCGAGCGCAATGCGCCCGCTGCGGATGATGCCGTCCGAACCGATATCCAGCGCCGCCGCGACGGAGACCAGCGCGAACGCATACGAGAGGCGCTCGCGCACCTTGATGTAGGCCGAGTGGCGCGCATAGCGGCGCGCGTCGGGCAAGGTGATATGCGTGATCAGTTCGTCCGCTTCGAGCACGGTGTCGTATTGCGGCGCGTCGTCCGGCAGCCGGTGGAATTCGGCGAACGGAATGTCGCGTTTGCCGCGCGCCGATTCGACGTGCACGGTCGCTTCCAGGGCGGCCAGCGCCACGCACATGTCGGACGGGTGGGTCGCGATGCAGTGGTCGCTGGCCCCTAGAATCGCATGCTGTTTCGTGATGCCGCCGATCGCCGAGCAGCCGCTGCCGGGTTCCCTCTTGTTGCAGGGCGTGCCGACATCGTAAAAGTAGTAGCAGCGGGTTCTCTGCAGCAGGTTGCCCCCGTTGCTGGCCATGTTGCGCAGCTGGGGAGAAGCGCCGGCCAGGATCGCCGCCGTCAACAGCGGATAGTGCTCGCGCACCAGCGGGTGGTAAGCCGTATCGGCATTGCGGGCGGTGGCGCCGAGGCGCAGGCCCTCGCCGTCCTCTTCGATCTGGTCGAGCGGCAGGCGGTTGATGTCGACCAGGCGGCTCGAGGCCATCACGCCCTCTTTCATCAGGTCGATCAGGTTGGTGCCGCCGGCGATGAAACGCACGGCTTCGCCGGCGAAGCTGGCATTGCCGGCGACCTGGGCCAGCGCCGCCTGCGCGCTATCGGCCTGGGAAAAAGTAAACGGGTTCATGCCGGCACCGTCGCGGGAACGATGGCGTGGACGGCGTTGTCGCCATCCTTGATGCCGGCCACCTGGCAGACGGCCTTGCGGATGCCCGGATAGGCGCCGCAGCGGCAGACGTTCCCGCTCATCAGCTCGCGCACCTCGGCCACGGTTTTCGCTTGTCCCTCATTGATCAGGCCGACCGCCGAGCAGATCTGGCCGGGCGTGCAGTAACCGCACTGGAAGGCGTCGTTGTCGATGAAGGCCTGCTGCAACGGATGCAGTTCATTTTCCTTGGCCAGGCCCTCGATGGTCGTGATCTCGCGGCCGTTCTGCATCACGGCCAGGGTCATGCAGGAGTTGATGCGCCTGCCGTCGACGAGGACGGTACAGGCGCCGCACTGGCCGTGGTCGCAGCCTTTTTTCGAACCCGTCAGGTCGAGGCGCTCGCGCAGCAGGTCGAGCAGCGTCACCCAGGCTTCGGTGTCTATCTGGTGGTCTTGCCCGTTGATGCGCAGGGTGAGCGGATAGCGCTCGGGAGCGGTCATGGTGAATCCTTTCTGGATGGGTCGGACAGGGCTGTTCGAGGCGCGCAGGAGGCGGCGCCGACCGCAGCTGTGATTCGCTGTTGTCATTCCGTTACGACCATCTTAGTAGCAAGCGCAAGGTAACCGGCGCACAATTAGCCGACGAGAATGCCGACCTGTGGGGACTCAGGCGAGGTAACTTGCCAGGCCGAATTGATCGATAAATTCGAGCAAGGCGCTGAGGGCGGCGGGACGGTGGCTGCGGCCGGGATAGACGGCGTAATAGGTGTTGTCGGTGGGCGGGTGCTCGGGCAGCACCAGCTGCAGGCTGGCGTCGAGCAGCGCCTCGCGCACCATGAACCAGGGTAACAAGGCGATGCCGGCGCCGGCCAGCGTCAGCCCGCGCAGGGTGTTCAAATTGTTGGCGCGCAGTGGGGCGCCGGCGGCGGAGACGTGCACGACTTTACCGTCGCTGTGCAGCGGCCACTGCGGCAGCACATCGTGCAGCAGCAGGCGTTGACGCGACAGGTCGGCCGGGTGCTGAGGCGCGCCATGCGCCGCCAGGTAGGCGGGAGCGGCGACCAGCACGCGCCGCACCGTCCCCACGCGGCGCGAGACGAAGGAAGAATCGCCGAGCTGGCCCGTGCGCAGGGCGAGATCGATGCGCTCCGCCACCAGGTCGAGGTGGGCATCGGTGATCACGCATTCGACGGTGACGGCCGGATGGCGTGCATGGAAAGCGGCCAGCAGCGGCGGCAGCAGCAGGATGCCCGACGCTTCCGGCGCGGTCAGGCGCAGGTGACCCGCCGGTTCGTCGCGCAGCCGGGAGATCGCCGCATCGGCCGCGTTGGCGGCGTCGAGCATCGCCTGGCAGTGGATCAAATACACCTGGCCGGCGGCCGTCAGGCTCAGGCGGCGCGTGGTCCGGTGCAGCAGACGCACGCCGAGGGCGCTTTCGAGCTCCGCCACCCGCGCGCTGACGGTCGACTTCGGCAAGCCGGCGGCGAGGGCGGCCCCGGTAAAGCTGCCGCTTGCCGCGACCTGGGCGAACAAGGCCATGGCATCGAGTTTCATTGTTCGCTCCGCTGGATAGTCTTTCCGGATTATAAGGACTAATCGGCGTAATCGAAACCGACTACGATGGACCCAATTAACACTGACAAAAGGAATGACCATGAAAGCCATCGCCGCATTTGCCGCGCTCCCCGCCACCGACGAGCAATCCCTGCAGGACATCACGCTGCCCGATCCGGTCGCCACCGGCCACGACATCCTGGTCGAGGTGCATGCCGTTTCCGTAAACCCGGTCGACACCAAGGTGCGCCGTGGCTTGCCGGCCGAAGCGCAAGCTGAACCGCGCGTGCTCGGCTGGGATGCGAGCGGCATCGTGCGCGCCGTGGGCCCGGAGGTGACGCTGTTCCGCCCCGGCGACCGCGTCTGGTATGCCGGCGCCATTAACCGTCCGGGCAGCAACAGCCAATTGCAGCTGGTCGACGAGCGCATCGTCGGGCGCATGCCGAACAAGCTCGGCTTTGCCGAAGCGGCGGCGCTGCCGCTGACGGCGATCACGGCCTGGGAACTGCTGTTCGACCGCCTCGGCCTGCAGTTCGGCGGCCATCAGGGAGAGAAGCTGCTGGTGGTCGGCGCCGCCGGCGGCGTCGGCTCGATCCTGGTGCAACTGGCGCGCCAGCTGACCGGCATCACCGTGATCGGCACCGCCTCGCGCCCGGAAACGCGCGAGTGGGCGCGCATCTTCGGCGCCCATCACGTGATCGACCACGGCACGCCGCTCGACACCGCCTTGACCGGCGCCGGCCTGGGTGAAGTCGACTACGCGATCAGCCTGACCCACACCGATAAGCATTTCAATGCGCTCGTGAATGCGATCAAGCCGCAAGGAAAACTGGCGCTGATCGACGATCCGGAACCGATCGACGTGCGCCTGTTAAAACGCAAGAGCATCTCGCTGCATTGGGAACTGATGTTTACGCGGTCCCTGTTCAACACGCCCGACCTGCAAGCCCAGCACCGCCTGCTGAACGAAGTGGCGCAGCTGGTCGAGGATGGCCGTATCCGCACCACGCTGGCCCAGAACATGGGGCCGATCAACGCCGCCAACCTGCGCCGCGCCCATGCCTTTATCGAGAGCGGCGCCGCCAGCGGCAAAGTGGTACTCGAGGGTTTTGGAGACTAGTTTTAGTGAGGTTTTATTGTCTCTCGGCATTTTTTAGGCCAAGAAAAAACTGCTCGAAAAACCGTCAAATAAACCGTAGTATCGTTTATATGATTCATACAAAATAAACGATTTATACGGTATATTTTAGCGGACAGGCGCGGCCGCGACCGGGTGCGCTGGCGGGCAGTTTTCGCTGGCGGCGGCATCGTTGATGCCGCGTATGTGTTCTTCGAGCGGCGGCAGGCCCAGTCGCTTGCGGCGGGCCTCGACCCTTTGTGGATCGTCCAGCAGGTAATAATCCCAGCGGCAGGCGTCGACCTGGCGCAGCTGGGTGCCATAGCGCTGCGGCCGGCCCTCCCTGACCGCCAGCCGGTCGGAGGCCGTGGCCAGGTACATGGCCGGCGCTTCGCCATCGAGCACGGCCAGCTCCAGCTGGCGCACCACCTGGCGCTGGAAGGGCAGGTCCCCACTGCGTTGCTGGGCCACGAGCCAGGCGCCGCGCGCGGCCTGTACGCCTTCCACGCTGCGGCGCGGCCAGCCGCAGGCGTTCATCCACGCGCCCAGGCGCTCGGCGTTGCCGCGCTCGACCGCGTCCAGCTCGGTGCGCCCCTGCACAGCCGCCGGAGCGTCGGGCGACGCCAGGTAATCGATCCGGCTCCGCACCGCCTCGGCCGCTTCCACCATGGCCGCCAGTTCCCCCGCATAGGCCGCGCACTGCGGTTCGGCGCGCGCCGGTGCGTTCAAAGCCGCCGCGGCCACCAGTGGCACCAGGATCTGCAGACTTCCCATCATCGCGTTCTCTATAAAATCAATGCATAAAGCCTAACATAAGCGGTGCGCCTCCCCGCACAGGCCGGGCGTAGAATCGGGCGCACCGCATACCGGGAGACACGTCATGAAACGCCTGATCCTGCTCGCCGCCGGGCTCGTTTTCAGCGCCGGCACCCTGGCCCACCACGGCTGGAGCGAATACCAGTCCGACAAGCCGCTTGACCTGACGGGCACCATCGAGCAGGCCGGCTACGAGCAGCCGCACGGTTTCGTGCGCCTGAAAACCGCCGATAAAACCTGGCTAGTGGTGCTGGCGCCGCCCTCGCGCATGGAAAACCGCGGCCTGATGAAGGAGAAACTGGTGCCGGGCCAGCGCGCCAGCGTGCACGGCTACCCGCACCGCAGCAAGGCAGACGAGATGCGCGCCGAAAACATCACGATCGAGGGCAAGACCACGGAGCTGCGCTGATGGCGCAGGGCGCCGGCGTATTGGACGCCCTGGCGGCCACGCCCCTGGCTGGCGCGATGCGCGAAAGCGCCTGGCTGTATCCGATCGTCGAGATCGTCCACATCGCCGGTTTTTCGGTATTGGTCGGCAGCGTGGTGCTGTTCGACCTGCGCGTGCTGGGCTGTGCGACAAGCCTGCCGCTCGCCGCCCTCGGCCGGCACCTGCTGCGCTGGGCGCTGGCGAGCCTGGTCCTCGTGATTCCGGCCGGACTGCTGCTGTTCAGTGCGCACCCGGGCGAGCTGGCGGCGAATCCCGTTTTTTTGCTGAAACTGACCCTGATCGCCCTCGCCGGCTGCAACGCCCTCGCCTTCCACCTGCTGCCGTATCGCAGCGTGGCCGGCTGGGACCGCGAGCGCGCCGCGCCGCTGCTGGCCCG
This sequence comes from Massilia sp. LXY-5, assembly GCF_059801075.1. Lineage (NCBI taxonomy): Bacteria > Pseudomonadati > Pseudomonadota > Betaproteobacteria > Burkholderiales > Oxalobacteraceae > Massilia > Massilia sp. LXY-5. The sequence goes on along the minus strand of NZ_JBNNEH010000006.1, from coordinate 267,949 downwards.
GCTGGGCGCCGGCCTGTCGATCCTGCTCTGGCTGGGCGTCATCAGCTGCGGCCGCATGCTCGCCTATGTCTGAGCTGCGGCCTGGTCCGCCTCATGCTACAGTGACCATTCCCCTTATCAATCTCTCGTTCCAGCATGCTGAAACCCACTGCCACTGCTTCTGCCATCCTTGCCCTTGTCCTCGCAAGCTGCGTCAGCACCGCCGCCGTGGCGGCCATTCCCGTCTACGGCTTCATCGTCAAGAACACCTATCCGCACGATCCGCAAGCGTTCACGCAGGGCTTGTTCTTCCGCGACGGCCAGCTCTACGAGACCACCGGCATCATCGGCCGCTCGACCCTGCGCCGCGTCGAACTGAAAAGCGGCAAAGTGGTACAGAAGACCGAGCTGCCGAAAGAGGTGTTCGGCGAGGGTTCCACGGCCGTCGGCGAGAACATCCTCGGCCTGACCTGGCAATCGAAGACGGGCTATGTGTTCGACGCCAAAACGTTTGCGATGAAAGCGAAGTTCCCCTACGAGGGAGAAGGCTGGGGCCTGGCCAGCGACGCGAAGAACGTCTACATGAGCGACGGCAGCGCCAGCATCCGCGTGCTCGATCCGGGCACCCTGAAAGAGCTGCGGCGGGTGCAGGTCACGGCCGAGGGCAAGCCGATCGATTCCCTGAACGAGCTGGAAATCGTCGACGGCGAACTGTTTGCGAACGTCTGGGGCACCGACGTCATTGCCCGCATCGATCCCGCCAGCGGCAAGGTGACGGGCTGGATCGACCTGACCAATCTGCTGCCGCGCGAAAAACGCGGCACCAACTCGGTCGATGCCGTACTCAACGGCATTGCCTACGATGGCAAGCACCGCAAGCTGTATGTGACGGGTAAATTCTGGCCGAAGCTGTTCGAAATCGAGCTGGTGCGCTTCGAGGGACGATAAAGCCTAGGCAGTCACCGCGATCACGACCTTGCCGAAGTGCGAGCCCGATTCCATGTAACGGTAGGCTTCCTTCGCTTCGTCGAACCCGAACACCCGGTCGACCACCGGTTTTATTTCGCTGATGGCGGCAAAGCCCATCACCTGCTCCAGCATCCTGCGGCTGCCGACGAAGATGCCGACCATGCGCTTGGCGCCGGCCAGCAGGGTGGCCGGATTGACTTCGCCGCCGAAGCCGCTGACGCCGCCGATGATGGCGACGCTGCCGCCCATGGCGCAGGACGCCACCGAGCGGTTGACGGTGCCCTGCCCGCCCACTTCCAGCACCACGTCCGCCCCCATGCCATGGGTCGCCCGTAATACCTCTTCCTGCCACTCCGGCGTGCTGCGGTAATTGATCGTGTGGTGAGCGCCCAGTTCGCGCGCGCGCTGCAGTTTGTCGTCGCTGGACGAGGTGATGATGGTGCGCAGTCCGGCCGCTTTCGCCAGTTGCAGGCCCAGCACCGAGACGCCGCCGGTGCCCAGCAGCAGCACGGTATCGCCCGGCTTGATGCCATTGCTCGATTCAAACATCGCATTCCAGGCGGTGACGCCGGCGCAGGGCATGGTCGACGCGTCCACATAGCTCAGTTGCGGCGGAATTTTGACCAGGGCATCCTCGTGCAATACCACTTCTTCGGCGAGTACGCCGTCGATGTCTCCGCCGAGCGCATGGCGGATTTTGGTGGCGCAGGTGCGCCCGTCCTGCCAGTAGGGAAAAAAGGAAGCGGCGACGCGGTCGCCCACCTGCAGCCGGGTGACGCCATGCCCGACGGCGAGCACTTCGCCGGCGCCGTCGGAGCAGGGAATGATGGGATCGTCCACATTCACCAGATAATTGCCGCTGGCAACCATGAGGTCGCGGTAATTTAGCGAGACCGCGTGCACCCGTACCCGGACTTCACCATTCGCCAATTCTCGCTCGGGGAAATTCACGCACTGCAAGCCGTCGATGTTGTCGCCCGGCAGAATCTGGTAAGCCCGCATCGTCTTCTCCTTGACTGGTTGCGGCCCATTCTACTGCGGTCGTTACGGGCGCCTGTTCCGCTTGGCCCTACATCGGCCTGGCCACCATCAGCCAGAAGCTCACCTCAGCGCCACCTTCTGGTCGGTGCTGTTCGAAAAGCTGGCCGGAGAAAAACTCGACCACAAGGACCTGCGGGTGACGCTGGCCGCCTCCGCCGCCGCCTCGGCCATTGCCTGCTTCGCCGACTACAAGCTTACGCCCGAACGCCTGAAACCCGGTTACGAAAAGCGCCTGTCGAAAAAGTCCCTGGCCGGTGTCTATGCCGCCTTCGCCGTGGGCCTGGCGCTGGGTGCGATCGCCACGGCACCCGGGGGGCAATGAAAAAAACGCGCCCGGGACCGAGCCCCGGGCGCGTTTCAGGACCCTCGCTTCAACTTAAAACGCGTAGTTGGCGCGGGCGTACACGAAACGGCCGGAGCGGCCGAACGGCGAGTAGTTCGAGAACGGCGTATTCCCCGTCGTGTTCAGCGCCGGCGGCAGCGTTTCCGGATACTGGTCGAACAGGTTGTCGGCGCCGAGCGCCAGCGTCAGCTTCGGCGTCAGGGCGTAACGGCCCTCGAGGTCGACGATGGTGCGTGCGGCCAGCGGGAAGTCGAAGGCGGCGGTGGTACCCGGCGTCATCGTCTTGCCGTAGCGGGTGGCGCGGAAGGTGGCGCCGAACTGGCCCAGCTTCCAGTTGACGTTGGCGCTGAACTTGTTCTTCGGCTGGCCTTCCTCGATCGCGATGATGTTGGCGCGGTCGAACAGCACCGGCGCCGGGGTCAATGCCGCCAGCTGGGCCGTGACCGGGGTCTTGGTCACTTCCGTGCTGTTGAAATTGGCCGCCAGGGTGGTGTCGAAGCGCCCTGCCGCGCCGGCATTCACCGGCCAGTTCATGACGATGTCGACGCCGTCGGTGGTGGTGTTGACGCCGTTGATGAAGAAGCGCCCGCCGCCCACGCCCACAAAACCTTGCGAGGCGATGTAGTTGCGCACGTTCGCCTGCGTCAGGTTTTCCGACAGCACGATGCGGTCGCGGATTTTGATCCGGTAGGCATCGACCGTCAGGCTGATGCGGTCGAAGCGCAGCACGCCGCCGAGCGACACGTTGACCGATTTCTCGGCGTCGAGCGGCTGGGCGCCGAGGGCGACGGCGACCGGGTCGGTCGGTTTGAAGGTCGTGATCTCGAACGGCACGCCGTTAATGAAATTGGTCGAGGTCGACGTGAAATTCTGCTGCTGCGGCGACGGCGCGCGGAAGCCGTTCTGGACCGAACCGCGCAGGGCGAAGATTTTACTGAAATCGTAGCGTCCCGCCAGCTTGCCGGCCAGGCTGTTGCCGAAGTCGGAATAATGTTCGGCGCGCACGGCGACCGAGGCCAGCAATTGCGGCGTGATGTTCGCTTCCAGGTCGACGAAGGCGCCGGCCGCGGTGCGGTGGGTGTCGATCTCGTTGGCCGGACGGAAGCCCGGGAAGACTTGCGCGCCCGGTGCGGCCGGGGTGCCGTTGGCCAGCACCTGGCCGCCGTAGCGGTAGGAATCCGGTTCGCCGGCGAACAGCTCATAGCCTTCGCGCCGCACTTCGGTGCCGACCGCGATGTTCAGCGGCGACGACAGGCCGGCCACGTCCAGCGTGCGCACGCCGGTCAGGTTGAACACCAGCTGGTCATACGAAAAGCCGCCGGCGTCGAATTCGGTCTTGCTCGACGGGCCGATCGAACGGTTCAGCGTGTTCTGGATCTCGAACTGCATCTTGTTCTTGCCGTAGCCGAGCGAGGTGTCGATGTCCCAGCTGCCCAGCGACCAGGTGAGGCCGCCGGTCATGGAAAAATCGTCCACGGTCGGGGCGATGATCGGCAGGAAGCCGTCCGGATAGATCGCCTGGATGTTGCGCGCATCCTGGGCCGGGCGGAAGTAGCCGGCCGAACGCGCTTCGCGTTTCTGGTAGCTGGCCCAGCCATAGGCCTTCATCCCGTTGCCGAGATCGTTGCCGGCGTTCGCGAACAGGGTCGTCTGCTGCATTTCCGGGTCGCCGTACCAGGCGTTAAAACGGTTGACCGTGTTTTCGCGCGGATCGAAGGCGCCGTTCGCCAGTTTCGGGTATTGCTGGCGCATGTCGTAGCCGCCGCGTTCGGTTTTCGCCTGGTCCTTGTATTCGGCGGCGATGGTCAGGTAGCCGGACTCGCCCAATGGCAGACCTTTCCAGGCGCTGACCGTGGTGCTCTGGCCGTCGGTGCGCTCGCGCGAGGCGGGACCGCTCCAGGTGCCGCCGCTTGGTGGCACGTCGTTCCACAGGTCGTATTCGGTGATGCGCGCGCCATACGTCACGCTGCCTTCTCCGCCGCTGCGGTCGGTGCGCAGGCGCAGGTTGATCACGCCGGCGATCGCATCGGAACCGTACTGGGCGGCGGCGCCGTCGCGCAGCACCTCGATGTTTTTCACGATCGCGGTCGGGATCGTGTTCATGTCGACCGCCGCCGAGCCGCGGCCGACGGAACCGTTCAGGTTGACGAGGGCGGACGAATGGCGGCGCTTCGAGTTCACCAGCACCAGGGTCTGGTCAGGCGCCATGCCGCGCAGGGTGGCCGGGCGGATCGTATCGGTACCGTCGGTGAGCGAAGGGCGCGGGAAGTTCAGGGAAGGCAAAGCGACCGACAAAGCCTGGTTCATCTCGGTGGTGCCGGTGTTTTTCAGGGTGTCGGCCGAGATGATGTCGACTGCGGCAGCGGTGTCGAGCGCGCTGCGGTTGGCCACGCGGGTGCCGGTCACGACGACGGTCGCGGTGCCGCCTTCGGTGGCGCTGCTGTCCTGTGCCTGGGCCGTGCTGGCGAACATCGCGGCGATCGACAGGGCCAGCACCGTTTTATTATTGATAGTTCTTTGCATTGATCTTCCCTCAAATTGATAGTCTGAACGGCTCTTGCCGGCTCAGTCTGGAGGGCGCACCCGAGCATGTCAATTTGCAACGGGTGCTGTAAGTACCAAATGCAACAGTTGTCAGTACGTCAGGATGACGTAAGGGAAACCGTGTTTAATGCGCGTCCGCTGTTACCTTCTTGCCGCGGACTTTGTTCACGATCGTGACCGCCAGTAGCACCAGCGCGCCGACGATCACGCCGGCCAGGGCGTCGATGAGGGTCGGGGTGATCGCGTGCAGCACACCGCCGATGACGGCGACTTCCCCCATGCGCTCGGCCGCCCCTTCGGCGAAATGGTGCAGCGGCGCCCAGTTGTGGCCGATGATGCCGCCGCCGACCATGAACATGGCGGCGGTGCCGACGATCGTCAGCAGCTTCATCAGGCGGGGCGCGGCGGCCAGCAGCATGCGGCCGACGCTGCGTGCAAAACCGCCCGATTTTTGGCTCAAATACAGGCCGGCGTCGTCGATTTTCACGATGCCTGCGACTAAGCCGTACACGCCGACCGTCATCACCAGCGCAATGATCACCAGCACCGCAAGCTGCTGCATGAAGGGCATGGTGGACACGGTGCCGAGCGAAATGACGATGATTTCGGCCGACAAAATGAAATCGGTGCGCACCGCGCCCTTGATCTTGTCCTTCTCGAATTCGCGCATGTCGACCTTTTCGTCGGCCAGGGCGGCGACCAGGCGTTCCTCGTGGTCCGCGTCTTCTTCCGGGCTGTGCAGGAATTTATGGGCCAGCTTCTCAAAACCCTCGAAGCACAGGAAGGCGCCGCCGATCATCAGCAAGGGAATGATCAGCCAGGGCACGAAGGCCGAGATCAAGAGCGCGGCCGGCACCAGGATCGCCTTGTTCACCAGCGAACCTTTCGCTACCGCCCACACCACCGGCAGTTCGCGCTCCGCATGCACGCCGGAGACCTGTTGCGCATTCAGGGCCAGATCGTCGCCGAGCACGCCGGCGGTCTTCTTGGCCGCGACCTTGCTCATCAGCGCCACGTCGTCGAGGACGGCGGCGATGTCGTCGAATAATGCGAGCAAACTGCCTGCAGCCATGAACCACTCCCGAAATTATCAATATGGCAGCATCTTAACCGAGCACGGATGGCGCGGGCACACGGTTCAGCGCGATAAATTGCGGTTCAGGCCCGCAAATCTGCAGCTCGTCGCTTTCGGCTTACGGGACGCTTGTACGTACGTATAGTCAATATCGAAGGCTGCGGTACGCCAGCCTCGCCCCCGCCGATGGAGATGACGATGACACCGAACCCGACCCTGACGATACCCCAGACCGCCACCCCGCTGCGCCGCACCCGTCCGCCGAAGCGCAAGACGCGCATCACGATCTACCTCGACGACGAGGTCCTGAACGAATTCCGTAACCTGTCGGAACGCTGCGGCACCGGTTACCAGACCCTGATCAACGCCGCCCTGCGTACCCGCCTGGCGGCGGCCGGTGCCGAACCGAGCCTGCTCTGACGGGCACGCCTTGAAATGCCCGGAAAAACCGGGCCGTGGCGCCACGTCCGGTTGATGGGTGCGAGAAAGTTACATGTAGCAAACATTTGTGCTACTCTTTCCGCTCTTTTAACCCCGGAGGCACCATGAAAAAAGGCGAACTGATCGCGGAATTTGCCAAGCGTACCGAGATGTCCGGTACCGCTGCCAACAGCGCGGTCAACACGATCATCGAGATCATCACCGAGCGTCTGAAAAAAGGCGACACCGTCGGCATCACCGGCTTCGGCACGTTCTCGGTCACCAAGCGCGCGGCGCGCAAGGGCCGCAACCCGGCAACGGGCGAGGTCATCAAGATCGGCGCATCGAAAACCCCGCGTTTCTCGGCCGGCGCTACCTTGAAGGCTGCGGTCAACCCGCGCAAGAAGTAATTTTTTAATTCCGCACGCCCGTTGGGCATCCGGCCTGGCGCCGCGGCATGCAGCCGCGCGCCATCCGCCCTCTTCCGTTGTTCCCGTTCTTCGTTTTTTTCGTTTCCCCGAATTTTCCCCATGCCTTTCGCCACCTGGATCGCCTTCGTCATCGCCGGCACCGTGATTGCCATCTCGCCGGGCTCCGGCGCCGTGCTGTCGATGTCGCACGGCCTGGCCTACGGCGTCAAAAAAGCCAGCGCCACCGTGCTCGGCCTGCAGTTCGGCCTGATCCTGGTGCTGGCGATCGCCGGCGCCGGCGTCGGCTCCCTGCTGCTGGCCTCGCCCACCGCCTTCTTCGTCGTCAAGGTGATCGGCGCGCTGTACCTGATCTATCTGGGCGTGTCGCAATGGCGCTCGAAGGACGAGGCCGGCCCGCTGGCCAGCAGCGCCGGCCTGGCCGCCCACCCTTCTTTCGGCAAGCGCGTGCTGACCGGCTTTTTGACGAATGCGACGAATCCAAAAGGCATCATCTTTATGGTGGCCGTGTTGCCGCAGTTTATTTCGAAAGATGCCCCGCTGCTGCCGCAACTGCTGATTTTGGGCGTCACCATGGTCACCATCGACAGCCTCGTGATGCACGGCTATGCGACGCTGGCCGCCTCGATGCAGAGGTTGTTCCGCGATCCGCGCGCGATGCGTATCCAGAACCGGTTTTTTGGCGCAGTCCTTATCGTTGTTGGTTCGATGCTGTTTTTCGTAAAACGCGCAGCTAGTTGAGCTTGTTTCGGTTGTGCAGCATTTGCAACCGTCTGTAATTCCGGTTGTCGTGGCCTGGGCGCTTGCGGTGTAATCAGGTCGACGCATTCCGTCCACCGCCTGGAGCCCATGATGACCTTCCGTTTGATGAAGTCCGCAACGCTGCTGGCGCTGGCGGTCTGTTCCACATTCGCCCTGGCGGACGAGGACCCGCCGGCCCGGGTCGGCCGCGTCTCTCTCACCCAGGGGCAAGTCAGCATCAGCAGTGCCGGCGAAGTGGCCAATACCGCATTGGTCAACTGGCCGGTCACCTCGAACCAGACGATCTCGACGGCCCCCGGCGCGCGCACCGAACTGCGGGTCGGCTCGACCGCGATCCGCCTCGACGGCGACTCGGCCCTGGAGGTGTCCCAGCTCGACGACGACAGGCTGCGCCTGCGCCTGCACTACGGCAGCGCCAGCATCCGCGTCGTCAACGAGGAAGTCGCCGCCGGTTTCGAGTTGACGACGCCGCAGGCGCGCGTGCTGCTGCAGCAGCCGGGACGGATACGCGTGGACGCCGAGCGCGTGCGCGACACCAGCAGCATCCGCGTGTTCGACGGCGTCGCCGTGGTCGAGGGCGGGGGCGAACGCCTGACCGTGCGCAGCGGCCGCAGCGCCGAGATGCAGGGCCCCGATCTGCGCATGACGCAAGCGCTCAGCGACAGCTTCGACGAGTGGGCGGCCGTGCGCGACCGCGAATTTGATTCCGTGCGCGCCACCCGCTATGTGCCGGCCGAGATGACGGGTTATGAGGACCTCGACCGCTACGGCAGCTGGCGCGAAGACAGCGAATACGGCAGCGTATGGCTGCCTGCGGTGGCCTCGAACTGGGTGCCCTACCGCGACGGCCGCTGGACCTGGATCGCTCCCTGGGGCTGGACCTGGGTCGACAACGCGCCCTGGGGCTATGCGCCTTTCCACTATGGACGCTGGGTCCAGCTCCACAACCGCTGGGCCTGGGCCCCGGGCCGGCTCGAGCGAAATCCGGTCTGGGCGCCGGCCCTGGTCGGCTGGGTCGGCGGCGCCGGCTGGAGCATCGGGGCCGGATCCGTGGCGCAAGGCTGGTATCCGCTGTCTCCCTACGACCGCTTCGTGCCCGGCTACCGGCTGTCGGACAACCGTCTACGGCGCCTGAATGCGCACGAGGGACGCCGTGACCGCAACCACGACGGCATCCCGGATTACCGCCAGCGCGGGCTCACCGTGGTGCCGCAGGACCGCTTCGGCCAGCGCGGCGAAGTCATCGTGAAACATGAAGCGCGGGTGACGCCGCCGGCCAACTGGCAGGGCGCGCCCGGCGCCGTGCCGCCGGTGCCGCGCAGCTGGCGCGAGCGCAACCAGAACGACGTGCGCCGCGCCGATGACCACGATGGCCGCTGGGAAAGGCGCGACCGCGACGGCGACGGCCGGCCGGACGGCGGCTGGCGCCGCGATGGCCGCCAGGCTGGACGCGACGAGCGCCCTGCCGCGCCGGCCATGGTGACGACCGTGCCGGCACCGGCGCCCGTCGCGCCGCCGCCCCAGGTCGGCTTCGTGCGCCAGCCGGGCGTGATCACGACCGCCCCGGCGCCGGACGGACAGCGCGACTGGCGCGAACGCGAGGGCCGCGAGCGCCGCGAAGCCTTCGAGGATGGCCGCCGCCAGCGTCTACAGCAGCGTGCCGAGGGCGCCCAGCCCCAGCCGGCACCGTTCGCTCAGCACGGCGGAGCGGCCGCGGCGATGGAAGCGGCCGCCGCGCGGGCGCAAGCTCAAGCCCAGGCGCAAGCTCAAGCTCAAGCCCAGGCTCAGGCCCAGGCTCAGGCTCAGGCTCAGGCTCAGGCCCAGGCACGCGCCCAGGTTCAGATGGCGCGGCCGATGGCAACGGCGATCGTCTCTCCACCGCCGCGCCCGGCGCCGACGCCGCCTCCCGCGGTGGCGTCCGCGCCGCCCCAGCCGTCCGCGCCGCCGCAGGCAGCGCCACCACGGACGCAGCGCGGGGGCGAGGATGGCCCGCACCGGCGCGACGGCATACGTCAAATGGAACGTTGACGGACGGGCAATTTCACGCGCTGGTCTCGCATTGGCTACAATATCGGTTTGCACAGGAGCCGCCATGGACCCCAAAGAATCCCTCATCGAATACCCGAGCGACTTCCCGATCAAGGTGATGGGCCCGACGCATGAAGCCTTCCCCACCACGATCGTCGAGGTGGTGACCGGCTTCGACCCGACTTTTCATCACGGCCGCATGGAAGTGCGTCCGTCCGGCAAGGGCAATTACACCGGCCTGACCTGCACCGTGCTCGCCACCAGCCGCGCCCAGCTCGACGACCTGTATCGCGCGCTGTCGGCCCATCCGATGGTCAAGATCGTCATGTAAGTGTCAGGTCGGCAAGGTCGGACCCGCCGGGCAAGGCGGCAGGCACTGGCATATAATGTCGGGGCTGTCCACCTTTCCGACCGGATCCCATGCATGCATCTCGCCCCGCCGGCCCGCTGATTCGCGAGCTGGGCCGCGCCGACTACGAACCCGTGTTTGCCGCAATGCGCGCGTTTACCGATGCGCGCACCCCGGAGACGCAGGACGAGTTGTGGATCGTCGAGCATCCGCCCGTGTTCACGCTCGGCCTCGGCGCCGACCGCGGCCATGTCCTGGCCGGGCCCGGCGTGCCCGCACACGCCATCCCCGTCATCCAGACTGACCGCGGCGGCGAAGTCACCTATCATGGTCCCGGCCAGGTCGTGATCTACTTGTTGATCGATCTCCGGCGCAACAAGCCGGGCGGCAAGTTATACGCCCGGCAATTTGTGGAAAAAATCGAACAGGCGGTCATCGACGTGCTGGCGGCGTATAATCTCGGCGGTGAACGCGTTGCCGGCGCGCCCGGCATTTATATTGCCGAAGGTCCCCGCCGCGGCGCCAAGATCGCCGCCCTCGGATTAAAGGTGCGCGGCAACGGCTGCACCTACCACGGAGTCTCGCTGAACGTGGCGATGGATTTATCGCCGTTTTCGTGGATTAACCCTTGCGGCTATTCCGGCCTCTCCACCGTCGACATGCGCACCATGGGCATCGAGGCGCCGCTGGCCGACGTACAGCAGGCCCTGGCGCACGCCCTGGTGCAGCACCTGGCCTCGACTGCCGAACCGAACAAACCAACTGAAGCCCCTGTGGGCCAAGCGACATGACTACCGACACCGATACCGGTCTGAATCCCGCCTACAACGCCCTTGATAAACAAAAGGGCGCCAATAAAACCTCGCGCATCCCGATCAAGATCGTGCCGATCGCCGACGCCGAGCGCCTGAAAAAGCCGGACTGGATCCGCGTGAAAGCGGCAACGGCTTCGTCGCGCTTCTACGAGATCAAGGACATCCTGCGCGCGAACAACCTGGTCACCGTCTGCGAAGAAGCGAGCTGCCCGAACATCGGCGAATGCTTCGGCAAGGGCACCGCCACCTTCATGATCATGGGCGACAAGTGCACCCGCCGCTGCCCGTTCTGCGACGTCGGCCACGGCCGTCCGGATCCGCTCGACGTCAACGAGCCGGGCAACCTCGCCAAGACGATTGCCGACCTGCGCCTGTCGTATGTCGTGATCACCTCGGTCGACCGCGACGATCTGCGGGACGGCGGCGCCGGCCATTTTGTGGAGTGCATCACCAAGACGCGCGCCCTGAGCCCGAACACCAAGATCGAAGTGCTGGTGCCGGACTTCCGCGGCCGTCTCGCAAAAGCGCTGGCGATCTTCGCCGACGGCCTGCCGGACGTGATGAACCACAACCTGGAAACCGTGCCGCGCCTGTACAAGGAAGCGCGCCCGGGCGCCGACTACAAACACTCGCTCGAGCTGCTGCGCGACTTTAAGGCGCTGTATCCGAACGCGGTCACGAAGTCCGGCATCATGGTCGGCCTCGGCGAGACCGACGAGGAGATCCTGCAGGTGATGCGCGACATGCGCGAGCACAATGTCGAGATGCTGACCATCGGCCAGTACCTGTCTCCGTCGAACTCGCACCTGCCGGTGCGCCGCTACGTGCACCCGGACCAATTTAAAAAATTCGAGGAAGCGGCCTACGAGATGGGTTTTGTGCACGCCGCCGTCGGCGCGATGGTGCGTTCCTCGTACCATGCCGACCAGCAGGCGCACAACGCGGGCGTGGCGGCGTAAAGCCTGCCTGCCGGCGCAAACAGGAACGGCCTCCGAGGAGGCCGTTTTTTTATGGACGAAGCGGATGCGCCGTCACGGCAGGATGGCCGGTCCCTTGACCTGCTGGTGCAATTCCCCTTCCGTCTGCCGGACGCGCTCGACGGTCTGGGCGTCCACGCCGACCGGGCGGGTCGGCACAATTCTCGGCGTGATCAGGACGATGGTCTCGGTCGAGCTGCCGGTCTCCTCGCTGTTCGAAAACAGTCTGCCAAGGCCCGGTACCTCGCCCAGGATCGGCACGCCGGTGCGGCGCAGGCCGGCGCTGGCCTTGATCAGGCCGCCGATCAGGATGGATTGGCCGTTCTCCGCCACCAGCTGGGTGTTGACTTCGGTCGTCTTCTTCGACGGGATCCCGCCCAGCAGCGAACCCGAGCTCACTTCCGGGCGCACGCGCAGCGCGATACGACCGTCGCTGTCGACCGATGGCGTCACGCGCAGGATCACGCCGGTTTCGAGGAACTGGATCGATTCGCTGGTGACGTTGTTGATTGTCGTGGTCACGCGGTAGCCCAGCTTGTCGCCGATATTCGTGCTCGCCTCCTGGTTTTCCAGCGTCAGCAGTTTCGGGGTGGCCAGCGTGCGCACGCGGCCCTTGTTGCTCAGGGCGTTCAAATACAGGTCGACGTTGTTGTTCACGAAATTGAAGACCAGGCCCTGTCCTGTGCGCGGAACCAGTCCGGCGGTACTGATGCGGTTGACGCCGTCGCCGCTGAACACCTTGTTCCATTCGATGCCGAAGTTCTCGTTCTGGTCGAGCGTGATCTCGAGGATTTTTGCCTCGATCATGATCTGCTGCGGCTGGGTGTCGATCTCGCGCAGCACGGCTTCGATGCGCTTGACGCCCTCAATGGTGTCCTCGACCACGATCATGCGCCGCGTCGGCAGTACCGACACCTTGCCGCCGCGGCCGACGTGTTTGGAGAGGATGTCGGCCACCAGCTGCGGCTCCGAATACAGCACCTTCAACGCCCGCACTTCCAGCTGGCCGGATGGGACGACCTCGCTGCCCGCCGGCTGCGCCGGATTGACGATCACATAGCCATTGTCGCGCGCGATCACCTGGTAGCCGCCCGCTTCGGCGATCGCGTAGATCGCCTGGCGCGGCGTCATGTCGTACAGGCTGACGGCGACATTGCCCGTCACGCCCTTGCCGAGCATGATGTTGACCCGTTCGTGGCGCGAGATCATCTCGAACAGCTCGGCGATCGGGGTGTCGCGGAACACGAACGAGGTGGGGGCGCCGGCCGGCGCGACCGTGGACGACACCGCGGTCGCAGGCTGCACGGCGCTTTGCGGCGCATTTTTCCTGGCCGCGCCCGCGTCAAAAGCGGTGGCGAGCAGGGCCGCCAGGATCAGCTGTTTTACTAAAACGTTCTGCTTCATTTGCGGCTTGCCTCGTTCAGTACCAGAACGCTTTTCACGCCACGTTTGCTGAGCGTGACGCCGCGTTCTTCCACCTTGATCAGTTGATAGTCTCCGAACCACTCGCCGACGGCGAGGATCTGGCCATTGATGTTCGCCAGCGCGCGTCCCGGCGCGACCATGACGGCGCGCAGTTGCGGCGCGCGCTGCGGCGCATCCGGTTCCGCTTCCGCTACTGCAGCCCGCAGCGGTGGGGCAGGGCGCGCGAACGGATCGCGCAAGGGCTGCGCCTGCACCGCGAGGGACGCCAGCGCCAGCAAGATCGTCGCGGCGTGCTTCATGGCTTGCTCTCCTGCGGCCGGAAAGCCGCGATACGGATTTTCATGGCGACCTGGCCCGGCTCCGCGGCCGGGCGCATCTCGAAACTGGCAATCGCCAGGTTCGGCTGCGCGTGCTCGATCGCGCCCATCCAGGCCAGCAGGGCGGCATACGTGCCGCTCGCCTCGGCATCGAAGCCGGCCTGGGTAAAGGACAGTACCGTCTCCTCGGGCGCCGGAACGATGCCGTGCAGGGTAACGCCCTGGGCCTGCGCCAGCTGCCCGAGCTCGCCCACCAGGCGCACCAGCACCTGCGTGGGCGCGCTTGCTGCCGTGGCGCCGAAGCGTTTGGCCAGGGTGTCGGTGTCGCTTGCGAGCACGGCCAGCTGCGCAGCCAGCAGGCGCGGGTCGTTCGCGCCGAGGTCGAGCTGCGCCTGCTCGGCGCGCACCGCGCGCAGCGCCGCCAGCGGCGCGCGCAGCGCATAGAACCACAATGCGGCGGACACGATCAGGAGCAAGCCAATGCCCATCAGGTGCAGCTGGCGCGCGGGCAGGGCGGCGGCCTTGCGGATCAGGGCGGGGTTCATGGCGTCGCTCCCCGCTTGACCAGGGTGGCGGCGGCGCTGAAGCTGACGGCGCCGCCATCCTCGGGCGCGGCCGTGCTGCTGTTCAGGAAGCGCACATTCGCCAGATGCGGATCGGCGGCCAGCGCCGCCAGGAAGGCCGTCATCGCGCCGTTACTCTCGGCCTGGCCGGCGATCTCGATCTGGCTGCCGAGGCGCCAGGCCTGCACCGCGCCCGTTTGCGGCGCGCGTGCCTGCACCGTGCCGGGCGGCAGCGGCGCGGGCGGCGCCGCCTGCAGCAATTCCCGGGTGCGGCCAAAGCGCAGCCGCTCGAACCAGACCTTGTCGTTGAGGGTGCCATTCAGGATAGTCGCCAGCGCCGCCACGTCGCCGGCGCCGCGCAGGCTGTCCAGGGCGCCGACGTTCTCGGCCAGCAGATCCTTGCGTGCCTGCGCGTTCGTCAGCTGGGTGCGCATCGCACCGATCTGCAGCGAGGCCGTGCGGCTCTGTTCGAGGCGCGGCGTTTCCAGGGACAGGCGCCAGCGCAGCAGGGCGCTGGCGCTGCCTCCGGCCACCAGCAGCAGGGCCAGGGCGGCGCCATACACGGTCAAGGTGCGCCGTACGCGCAGGCCCTCGCGGTAGCTGCGCGGGATCATGTCGATATCAGCCATGGGCTTCTCCCCGCAATGCCAGGCCGGCGGCCAGGGCGATGCCGTGCGTGTCGCTCCCGACCGGCGCCGACAGCGGCGCGCCGTGGAAGGCTTTATAGGGATCGAGCAGTTCGACCGGCAGGCGCACCAGTTCCTCGACCCGCTCCTGGATATGGCGGTAGCGCGCCACGCTGCCGTTCAGGTAGACCCGGCTGATCGCGCTGCCGCGCGTGCGCGACGCCACATACACCTGGGTGCGCACCAGTTCTTCGGCCAGTGAAGCGAATTCCTGGTACAGGATCTCGCGCACCGTGCGCCCGATGTCGGGCTGTTCTCCGGCCCCGTGGGGTGCGCCGGCCGGCGTGCCGATGCCGTGCTCGCGCAGCAGCGCCAGCGCGACCTCGGTACTCAGCCCGAGCGCGCGTGACAGGCGGTCGACCAGCTGCATCTCGCCGAAGTCGATTTCCCGATCCAGCATCAGCCGCCGGCCCCAGATCACGGTCAGATAGCTTTTACTTGCCCCGAAATTGATCAGGAGGACGGACTGGTCGAAATCTTCCTGCATCGCCGCCAGTAATCGCGCGATCGCAGCCGGGCCGATATCGAGCGCCACCGGCTCCAGGCCGGCGCCGCGCAGCGTTTCCAGGTAAGTCAACACCTTGCTGGAGGCCGCCACCGCAGCCAGCACCTGCTTGTCCATGCCGGAGGCCTCGACGCTGCGCACCTGGTAGTAGTCGACCACCGATTCGACGGCCGCCGCGCCCAGCTGCTCGCGCACCGCGCGCGCCACCGCCTGCGGTTCGCTCTGGCCGTCGGGGACGTGCACCGTCAGCGGCAGGATCCGCACTTCGCTCGGCGCCAGCACCGACACCACGCGCCGTCCGGCGAAAGGAGCGGCCGCCAGTGCTTCGCGTATGAACGCTTTCAGGCGGCGCGGGTCGGCCAGCAGCTGCGCGCGCTCGACGGGGTAAGGCAGCGACAGCGCCGCGCGTACCACGATGCCCTTGGCGGAAGGGGCGGTCTGCAGCATGTTCAGGCGCTGGGCGGCGAAATCGACGCCGATCGGCGCCGCCAGGGCACCTTTGCTGACCAGGGAATTGAGCCAGGACTTCATCATGCCGCCGCCTCGCCAGGCGCCAGGGGCACCAGGCCCAGGAAGAGCAGGGCGACAAGGCTGAGCAGGGCGACGCCCTTGCGGGTCTCGCGCGTGATCACCGGCGTGGCGTAGTCGCGCAGCTCGCCGGCGAAATCGAGGCAGGACCAGACCTTGGTGAGGTCGCTGACAAAGGTGGAGGCGGTGGTTTTCATGGCCTGTGTTGTTGGATGCGCATGCGCTCAGCAGCGCGGGTAATAGCGGACGACGAGCGTGGGTTTGTTCGTGCTTGAATCGAGGCTGTAGAACTTCGCGTCAAGCGGGCCGATCGGTTTGAACAGCACGCCGTATTTCGGGATCGCCCCGCTGACCCAGCCTTCGACCAGGGGGTCGATGCGCCAGGTGTATTCGACGAGGGCGCTGCTGGAGCCATTGATCGGGACTGTCCACAGCGGTTTTTGTACATAGTCGCCGCCGGGGCTGGTCCACGGGGCGGTCCAGGTGGCGGTGGCACCCCATTTGGTGGTCACCCGGTGCACGCCGAGGGAACGCGGCGCTGCCGTGTTCGAGCTTGCGTGCGCCAGCTTGAGCTGCGCGCTGACGATCAGGGCGTCGGAGAGCTCGCTCGGCAGGTTCTCGAATTTGATGAGCGCATACGCCGTGTCCTGGGTCGTTTCAAGGGTAGGGACGTTGACCATGTTGCCGGGCCTGTCCTTGATCGTGGTGTCACTGTCGCCGGAGGGAACGATCGGCGCTGTGTCGCTCGCGTTCGCGCGGCTGTAGCGCGTGGCTCGGTAGTCGACCACCGAGCGGGTGCTGCGGGCAGTTTTGGCCGTGACGCTGATTTTCCAGTCACGGCCATCGAGGCTGACCTGGTCCGCCGTGATCGTGCCGCCTGCCAGGGGAAGGTCGGCAAATTTCCTGGTCGAGGTGCAGCCGAGTTTTTCGTTCTGCCAGCGTACGAGAGCGACGCCAGCGCTGGCCAGGTAGCGCGCCGCTTCGATATCGTATTTCGCATCCACCTCGGAGACCGACATGCTGCCCTCGCGCGTCAGGCTGTACGCGAGCGTGCCCACCAGCGCCAGGGTGAGCGCCACCGGCAGCAGCAGCAGGCCGCGTTGGGTTGCGGTGCTCATGGCGCCACCCCCAGGCGCACGACCGCAGTCGTGGCCGTGCTGGCGCTGTCGCGGGCGAGGTTCAGGCTGACCTGGATCAAAGGCCGTTCGCTCGACGATGTCAGCGCCGTAAGCGTGATGCAGGTGACGGATTCGGCCAGCACATACTTGTCTTTACCCGAGGTTTCGATGAGTGCGCCATCGATGACATCGTAGGCGGCGGACTTGGCGCCGCCGCACGACGACCCGGTCAGCTGCGCCGCCGCCGTGGAGGCGCCGATGCGCGCGGCAATGCGCTCGAGTGCGAAATTGGCTTCCCGTTCGACCGTCAGCTGGTTGCTGCCGATGCGCGCGGCGCTGGACGCCGTGGCCAGCATCGGCACCAGCGGTGCCAGCACGAGGGCCGTGATCGCCAGTCCCAGCAACAGTTCGACCAGGCTCAGGCCGTGTTCACGGAAGCGCTGCGGCCGCTTCATCGTGCCACCAGCGTAGTGAACGAATAGCCGCCGTTCGCGGCGACGGTAATGTGGAGCAGCGGCGACTCCAGGCGGGGATCGCTGGAGTTGACGTTGCAAGCGAGCCAAACCTCAGCCGCGCCGTTTTCGCGCTCGTAGCAGGCAATATAAACGCGCGGCGCGGTATCGCAGGATGCATCGGCCGGCAGCGGCAGCGCCGCGAGCTGATCCTTGCCGGCGGCGGCTGCATACAAGCTCTGGTACGGCTCGGCCAAAACAGTTTCCATTGTGTTCTTTATACAGCGCAGTTCTCGTGCTTTGGCCGCGGCAATCGACGAAGCCGTGATGCCGTTGCGGATGGCGTCGCCCATCGGCACCGCGCAGATCGCCAGCAGCAGGACCGCCACCATGATTTCCACGAACGAGAAACCATGCTGGCGAGCGACAGCGCTCAAAACGTCACCCGGCCCGTCACCGGCGCCAGGCGTACCACGCGCTCGACATTCCCGTAGCGGATCGTGACCCTGCCTTCGCCCTTCAGCGGGTCGATGTCCTTGGTACCGAACAGTGCGCTCCATAGCTGGCTCAGCTTGCTTGGGTCGATGTACGAGGGCGTCCCATCCGGGCCGAACGAAGCGTAGTTGGTGGTGGGGCCGCCTTCGTAGTCGAAGACGGCGCTGACGATGGTCGCGCGCGGCATGGCGTTTCCGGCAAAGCTGATCTGGTAGTCGCGTTTGTCGACCGGATGCGTGGCGGTGGTGCCATTCCCGGAGTTGGGCTCATACACCCGCAGGATCTGGGTTGCAGGGTTGACGCTGACCTGCTGGTACTTGCCGGTCCGGATCGCTTCACGCTGGGCGAAACGCAGGGCGCTGGCGATCTCCGCCGCCACCGCGTCGGCGGCAGCGGGAGACGTCGACGATGCCTGGGGGATGGCAATGGCGGCCACCACGCTGACGACGGCGATGACGATCACCATTTCCGCCAACGTGACACCCGCATGCCGAACGGCAGGACGACGGAGCACGATGGCGCGTGCTGCTTTATTTGGCCGACAATGCGGTCGCGCCGTCACGCGACAGGCGGGTCGTATTGATCTGCAGCGTGCCATTGGTGTTCAGGAAACGCCAGCCGGTCGTCGCTGCGCCCGGCGGGTTGTTGGCCGCGGCAGTAACCACGGTGACGGTCGCCACATTCGTGACAGGTTCGACCGGGA
The DNA here is from genome assembly GCF_059801075.1 of Massilia sp. LXY-5. Classification (NCBI taxonomy): domain Bacteria; kingdom Pseudomonadati; phylum Pseudomonadota; class Betaproteobacteria; order Burkholderiales; family Oxalobacteraceae; genus Massilia; species Massilia sp. LXY-5. The sequence continues at coordinate 249,427 of NZ_JBNNEH010000006.1, read as the reverse complement.
TCGCACGCAGGTACGGGCCGAAGCTGTAGCCAGGCGCGGCGACGCTGCAGGTGCGGCCTGCCGCGTCAGAGAAGGTCGTCAATTGCTGGATGAGGGCGGCCTCCGTGTTGACCGCACCGTCGCCAGCCGTGCCACCGGTGCAGGGCAGTGCCGCTGCGGCGCCGGCGACGAAGGTCGACGGATAGGTATTGTTGTGCTGTACGCGATACAGTTCGATGGCCGAGCGCAGCGTCGTCAGGTTGGCAATGGCCGCCGACTCCTGCGCGTCGGTCGAGGTATTCGAAAACTGCGGAATCGCGATCGCCGCCAGGATCGCGATGATGATCACGACGATCAGGAGTTCGATAAGCGTGAAGCCTTTGGCGGCGGCGCGGCGGAAAGTAGAGTTCATCATTTTTTGAGTAGGTGGCTAAGGGCGATTTGCTGTGGGCAAAGTCTTAACGAGTAGCAACGAAGAGTAGCATGAAACATCACCTCTTTTTGTTGCCGTTGCGCATTAACCATTCCAGATTGTCGTTTTTCAGTGCACAGCGCGCGACATTTTGAAGATAGGCAGAATGATCGAGGTAACGATGGTGCCGACCAGTACGCCCATCACCAGCAGCATCACCGGTTCGGCCATCTTCGCCAGCGCGTTCAGCTGGCGCGTCAAATCTCGTTCATAAAAATCGGCGACCCGTCCCATGACGCGGCCGAGGGAACCGGTCTGCTCGCCGGTGTCGATCATCTGCTTGACGCTGACCGGAATCAGGGAGCTGTCGCGAAAGCCGGCGGCGATGCCGCGTCCCTCGGTCACTTGCACCTCGAGGTCGCCGATAAAACGCTGGAACTCGGCGTTCGGAATGACGTTGCGGCAGGCGCCGAGCGTGGCCAGGATGGTCACGCCGCGCTCGAGCGAAATGCCCATCACGCGCATCAGGCGCGTCAGGTAGATCTTGATGAAGATGTCTTTCACGAAGGGCACGCGCAGCTTCATGCGGTCGAGCCATTCGTGCACGTCGGGACGGCGCGAGGCCACCAGCAGGCCACCGACGAGAACCAGGGCGCCGATGCCGAAGACCGTGCCGTGCCGGGTCAGGGCATTGCTGGCGGCAATAAAAATCTTGGTCGTCAGCGGCAGTTCGTCGTAGATCGCCGTGAACATCACCGAGAACTTCGGGAACACGGCCACCAGGATGAACACCACCACCAGGATCGAAAACACGATCAGGAAGCCGGGATAGGACAAGGCCGAGACGATGGTGCTGCGCAGCCGCTCCTGCTTTTCGTCCATGTCGACCAGCTGCTCGAGCACCTCGGCGAGAAAACCGCCTTCCTCGCTGGCGCCGATCAGGTTGATGTAGGTCGGCGGGAACAGGTCCGGGTGTTTGTTCAGTGCTTCGGAAAAGCGCTGGCCGCCGACGATGGCGTCCGCCACTTCGCCGATGATGGCCTTTAAACGCGGCTTGACGGTCTGGTCGCGCAGCGCGCCGAGGGCGTCGTGCAGGGGCACGCCCGTTTCCAGCAGCAGCGCCAGGCGTTCCGTAAACAGCATGCGGTCGGCACTGCCGATGCGCTCCTGTGTGAAGGTCCACGCCGGTTTGCGCGCGGCCGCCTTGGCGGCGGCCGGCCCGGCCAGTTCGGTCGCCGTCACCGGCGCCGGCAGATCGTCCCATTCGAGTGCCATGCCTGTCCTTTACAGCGAGTGCACGACGCGCGCGATTTCCTCGGGCGTGGTGTCGCCGCCAAAGGCGCGCTCCATGCCGTCGGCATACAAATCGCGGTGGCCGCTGTTGGCCACGTGCTGGGCCATCGTGTCCTTGCTGGCATTCGCCACGATCATGCGCTGCAGCTCCGGCCCCACTTCGAGCAGCTCGTAGATGCCGAGCCGGCCCTTGTAGCCGGAGTCGTAGCACGACGGACAGCCGCGCCCCTTCAGGAGTTTCAGATTGCCCTCTCCCTTGTAACCATAGGCGGCGGCCGCGTTCGGCGGCACGAGATAACCCGTTTTGCAGGCCGGGCAGATGCGGCGTACCAGGCGCTGCGCCATCACCCCGATCAGGGCCGACGACAACAAATAGGGTTCGACCCCCATCTCGACCAGGCGCGCGACGGCGCCCAGCGTGTCGTTGGTGTGCAGGGTAGTGAGCACCAGGTGCCCGGTCAATGCCGCCTGCACCGCGATCTCGGCCGTCTGGCGGTCGCGCACCTCACCTACCATGATGATGTCCGGGTCCTGGCGCAGCACGTGCTTTAATATTTTCGGGAAGGTGAGGCCGATCGCATCGTTCACCTGGTTCTGGTTGATGATGTCCAGCTGGTACTCGACCGGGTCCTCGATCGTGACGATGTTTTTCTCGATGCTCTTTAAATAGTTGATCGCCGCGTACAGGCTGGTGGTCTTCCCGCTGCCGGTGGGGCCAGTCACCAGGATCAGGCCGTGGCTGCGGCCGAGCAGCCTTTTAAACGTGTCGACGGCGCCGCCGTTCATGCCCAGCTTGTCGACATCGAGGATCGACTGGTTTTTATCGAGCACACGCAGCACCACCTTCTCGCCGTAGATGCCGGGCAGGGAAGAAAAGCGCAGGTCGACCGTGCGGCCCTGCGTCATCACCTGGATGCGGCCGTCCTGCGGTAATCTGCGCTCGGCGATGTCGAGGTGCGCCATCACTTTCAGACGCGAGACGATCGCCGGATGCAGTTCGATGCGCGGCGACATGACCTCGTACAGGATGCCGTCGATCCTGAGCCGGATGCGCGACTTGTTGCGCGAGATCTCGATGTGGATGTCGCTGGCGTTGTCGTGGATCGCGCGCTGGATCACGGCATTGACCATGTTGATCACCGGGCTGGCGCCGGCCATCTGGTCGATCTGCGTGTAGTCGTCCGGGATCTGGTTTTCCACCAGTTCGAGGTCGTTCGCCTCGCTGTGGATAAAGTCCGGCATGGTGCCGCCGTAGGCATCGTCGCGCACGCGGTTGATGTCGGCCGGCGGCGCCATCGCCACCCGGATGCGGCAGCCGGTGCGGGCGCGGATCTCGTCGATGCTGTGCACCGCCTGCGGCTCGCCGGTGGCGATCGTCAGCGTGTTCTCGACCACGAACAGCGGGATCACGTTCAGGCGTTTCGCCACGTCGCGTTCCAGCAAGGAGACGGCGGTCGGATCGTACAGGCCCGCGCGCAGGCTGACGAAAGGCAGGTCCAGCTGTTCGGCCAGCGCCTGAAAGAGAGCGGCCTCGGACAGCCACTTCTTTTCGACCATGATGAAACCCATGCGCTTGCCGGTCTGCTCCTGCAATCTCGCCGCCTCCGCCACCTGGGCGGCGGTCACGATGCCGCGTTCGACCAGGATGTCGCCGAGTTTTAATTGACCGGCCGGGCGCGCCGGTTTCGCCGGCGCCTGCGGTGCGTCATACAGGGCCACCTGGTCGGCGACGCCGGTGATCGTCAGGATATCGAGCAGCAGCGGGCTCGGATAGGCCAGTTTGAGCCAGCCGCCGAGCGAACCCAGGCGGGCGGCCGCGCGCGTCATCAATTCCAGCGCGCGCCCGGACAGCAGCGGCACCTTGCCCAGGTCGAGCACGATGCTGACCTGGTGCTGGGTGATGCATTCGGCGAGCGCGCTTTCCACGGCGTCGATGGCCTCCGTTGCCACCAGCGCCATCGCCGGCGCCAGGTAGGTCATCGAGCCGATGCGGCTGCGGGTAACTGCTTCGCTCATTTAGGCTGCAGCTCCCACCGCACTGAGGGCTGGCTCGCGCGCGATATTGAAACGGGCGATCCATTCCGGCTCTTGCGCGCAGACCGCCTCGAACACCTTGATGATGGCCGGGTCGAGCTGGCTGCCGGCGACGCGCGCGATCTCCGCCATCGCCACTTCGTGGCTGCGCCCGGCGCGATAGGCGCGCGAGCTGGTGATCGAATCGTAGGTGTCGGCCACCGCGATGATGCGCGCATGCAGCGGAATATCGTTGCCCTTCAGGCCGTGCGGGTAGCCGGTGCCGTCGTATTTTTCCTGGTGGTGGCGTGCGCCCGGTACCGCCCCTTTTAAACGGTCGATGTGGCGCAGGATCTCGTAGCTGCGCTCCGGGTGCACTTTAATGAACGTGAACTCGTCGGCGGTCAGGCGGCCCGGTTTGCACAGTACCGCGTCGGGAATGCCGATCTTGCCGACGTCGTGCAGCAGCGAGCCCCAGAACAGGTCGTCGGTGTCGCGTGGTCCGAGGTTCAGCGCTTCTCCGATCTGCATCGTGATGTAGTGCACGCGCTCGGAGTGGCCGCGCGTGTACGGGTCTTTCGCTTCGACCGCCTCGATCAGGGCGTTGGCCATCTGGTCGTTGAATTGCCGGGTCTCGGCGAGCATGCCGTACATCCTGGATAAGCCCGACAGCTGGTTCGCCAGCAATTCTCCCAGCTTGCGGTCGCTGTTCGAAAAATCGGGTTTCGCAAGATGGTTCGCCAGCACCAGGATCGCGACGACACTGCGGTCGTGGATCACCGGGCAGCACAGCAATTTGAAGGGCAGGTCGGTAAAGATATAGGCGCGGCGCGGGTCGGCCACGTCGTTGATGACGATCGGTGCGCGTGCCGAATGGGTAAAACGGTATAAATCGCCGCGCATCTCGACCAGCACCAGGTCGAGGTTGTGGATCGGCGCCGACAGGTTCGTCGCATGCACGCACAGGTTTTCGCCCGGTTTGACGAAGGCGGCGACATCGGCGTCCATGTGCTCGGCCCAGCTTTGCAGCAGTTTCTGGAACAGGTCGGCGCCCGGTTCCAGTTGCTGGACCTGCTTGTCGATCGCATACACCAGGTGCAGCTCTTCGTAGCGCTCGGACAGTTCTAGCGCCATGTTGTCGAGTTCGCGCTTGGCCGCGACTTCGTCGGCGATGCCGGCGCCGATGTCCTCGAAGGTTTCGGCGAGCGCATCCCAGGCGATCGGGGCCTCAGCCAGGGTCTCGACACGCACGGCAAGGTAGCCGAGCAGCCCGGTCTTGCCGTGGATCGCCATGTAGAGCAGCGTGTCGCCGTCCGCGTCCAGGCGTTGCAGGCCGTCGCCATCGCTGTGCCAGTTGAAACCGGCGGCGCAGCGCGCGCCGATCCAGGCGGCGATGTCGCTGTCGGCGCGTGCGGTCCACACGGCAAGGCCGCCGGCATCGCACACCGCGAAGTCGTGCTCGACGCCGGTGACGCGGCGCAGCCAGCGCGCATGGCGGGAAAAATCGAGCGCGTGCAAAGCGTCAGGCTGCATGGGTGTTCTCCTGCTGGGTGGCGGCACTCGTAAAATGGGCGGCCAGGCGTGCGATCAATTGGCGGGGGCTGAGCGGCTTTTCGAGAAAATCGACATTCGCCAGTTCCTTCACCCATTCACGCTCGTTCGATGCCGTCATCGAGGTCATCACGAAGATCGGGAAGGGGGCGTCGGGATAGCGGGCGCGCGCCGTGCGACACAGCTCCCGCCCGTCCATGCCGGCCATCTGGATGTCGCTGACCATCACGTCGGGGCGGCGTACGCCCATCTTTTCGAGCGCCTCGGCGCCGTCGTTGGCGCTGGCGACCTCGTAGCCTTCGCGCTCGAGCATCAGGCGCAGCACGCGGATCACGTGCGGCTCGTCATCGACGAGCAGGATCATGCGTTTGTTCATAGGACTTGGCCTCCTTCGACCAGGGCCGGCATTTTTTTCAGGTGGATCGAGAACACGCTGCCGTGTCCCAGTTCGCTGTCGATCGTTAGGCGGCCATGGTGCAGCTCGACGATCTGATTGGTGAGATACAGCCCGAGGCCGTGGCCGCCGCGCTGCTCAAGGCCCGTTTCGCGCACGCGGAAGAATTTCTCGGTCACGCGCTCGCGGTCGTCCGGGGTCATGCCGATGCCGCTGTCGCGCACCGCGATCACGACGTCCGAGTCGCCTTCGTCGGCCGCCAGCACCACGCTGCCCCCAGGCTGGTTGTATTTGATCGCGTTGTTCAGCAGGTTGTTGATGGCAATGCGGAACAGGTCCTTGTCGACCGAGACGGCCGCCAGGTCGCGTGCCACCTGCAGTTCGAGGCGGATACCTTTACTGTCGGCGCGCGCACGCGCCTGCTGCCAGGCGTCGCGCAACAAGTCGTCGAGTTTGACGCGGTGGCGCTCGGGACGCATGCTGCCCATCTCGAGCTTGCTGACGTTGAGCAGGTTGTTGACGAGCGAATTCATGCGCTCGACTTCGTCCTGGATCACGTTGATCGCTTCCACGCGCAGCGCCGGATCGTCGACGCTGGCGTCGGCCAGCATTTCGCCGTACATGCCGATCACGTTCAGCGGCGATTTCAGTTCGTGCGCCACGTGGGCGACGAAATCGTTGCCGGCCTGGCGCGCCAGGTGCTCGCGGGTGGCGTCGCGCAGCACCACCAGGGTGCCGTAGGCCATCGAGTGGCCGAGTAATGCCTGGGCCGTGGCCCATAAACGCTTGTCGGGCACGCCGGCCGGGTTGAATTCGATCGTCATCTGGCTGCGCGTATCGAGTCCGGCGCTGCGAAAGCGCGCCAGCATCGCGCGCAGTTCCGGGTCGCGGCACCAGGCCTCGACCGGCTGCGACAGCACCTCGGCGACAGGTACGCCGAGCAGGGGCTCGATCTTGCCCGTGGCGAAAGTCACTTCGCCTGCCGGATCGAGCACCAGTAAACCGTCCGGCAGGCATTGCAGCACCGCCTGCATCTTGTTGCTGCCGTATTCGAGCAGGCGGCCGCTGGCCATGCTGGCCACGCTTTCCTGTTCCAGCTCGCGGATGCGCGCGCTGGCCTGGTCGAGGTAGCGGTTCAGTTTATGCGCCAGGCCGCGCACGTCGGCATCGCCATCGTTCCCGTTTGTCGGCACCACGGCCGGCAGCGCCTGGCCCGACCCCGCCTGGGCGGCGGCGACCGTGCGCAGCTGCTCGCCGAGCGCGGCGAGCGGCGCCATTTCGCGCTTGATCACGAGGTAGATCAGCGGCACCAGCAGGAACATGGCCAGCGCAATCAGCGCATAGAAGGGCAGGTCCTTCATGGCGAAGGGCGTGCGTGGCTCGAAATAGCCGATCCGCACCTGCATTTTCTGGTCGGCGCTGGCCAGCGGGCCGTGGAATTCGCGGATCGCGCGTCCGTTCTGGCCGGCGGCGATGAGGCGCTCGGCAAACCCGGTCAGGGCCAGCGGCACGGCGGGCGGCACCAGGGTGCCGGCGCTGGCCACTTCGGTCACATTGCGCCCGTTCTCGAAGCTGACGGCCGCATACGCAAAATCCGGATTGTCGCGGTAGGCGAGAATGGAGTCGAGCACGCTGGGCGCGCCCTTGCCCGGCGCCAGCACCGCGACCGGCAATGCCGCCAGCGAACGCACCATGCCCAGGCCCTGGGCGCGTACCTGTTCCGCATGCTCGGTCTGCTGGCGTTGCAGCAGCAGGGTTACCACCAGTGCGATCACCGCTAGCGACGAGACAATGAGAATCAGGCCGATCCGGTTATTTTTCATGATGGCGGGTCCTTCCGGGCGTGTGCGGCGCTGGTCGACAGTAAGTGGTGGGGAAGCGTCAGACTATAGTTGAAAATTTCTTCAAGGAAAATAACATTCTGCTTTCACTGCCTGTCTGGTCAAGTTTTTGTCGATACCGGTACACACTTCCGGACGAAATGCGAAGTTTCAGCCTAGAACGCCGGCGCGATCTGGAACAGGGCGCCTGCGCCATCCGCGCTATAGTGATAACAACCAGACATCACTCCTGAAACACATGAGCAATTCACGCTACGACGCTTCCGACAACGACACCGGCGACGACGACGCCTTCCTTGAACGCGAACTGAACCTGGGCGAGCGCGGCATCGAACTGGTCAAAATGGAAGGGCGGGTGTTCCTGCGCTTTACGGGAGAAGTGAAATACGAGGGCCTGCGCGTGCGCTACGCGCTGGTGCCGGCGCGCGGCGTGCTGGCCAAGCCGAGTAAATGGCGCAAGATGGATTTGACGAGCCGGCGCGCGCTGATCGAGGAGCGCACGGGCGACAAGGCGCTGGCGGAACTCCAGCTCGACACCGAGGAGTTCGTGCGCGACATCGCCGAGCAGGCCGATGATGCCGGTTTCGACCCGCGCGTCTTCCTCGGGGTGCTCGAGGAACTGGAAACCTCGGAGCCGGCCGACTACGTGTTCGAGCGGATTCGCCAGCGGGTAGAACACGCGATCGAGCGCGAGCAGGAAGAACGACACGCCGCGCGCACCAAGGAAAGCATCAATCTGGCCGAATACCCGGAGTCCTTCGAGGTCGCCAGCCGCATGCAGCGTAAATTCATTGCGCTGCTCGGGCCGACGAATTCCGGAAAAACCCACCGCGCGATGGAAGCGCTGGCGAAAGCGGGCAGTGGCGCCTATCTCGCGCCATTGCGGCTGCTGGCGCTGGAAAACTACGAACGCCTGCAGGCGGCGCGCCCCCATGGCGAGCCGATCAAGGTGAGCCTGATCACGGGAGAGGAGCGCCGCATCGCCGAAGGCAGCACCCACGTCGCCAGCACCGTCGAGATGCTGGACAGTAAAACGCCGATCGAAGTGGCCGTGATCGACGAGATCCAGATGCTGGCCGACCGCGACCGCGGCGCCGCCTGGACCGCCGCCGTCTGCGGCGCGCCGGCCTCGGTCGTCTACCTGGTCGGGGCGCCGGAAGCGCGGCGTGCGATCGAGGCCCTGGCCGAACGGCTGGAAGTACCGCTCGAAGTGCACGTATTAAAGCGCATGGCGCCGCTGGCGATGGAACCAGGCCCGGTCCGTAAATTGTCGAACCTGCGCCGCGGCGATGCCGTCATCGCGTTTTCCCGGCGCGAGGTCCTGATGTGGCGCGACATGATCACGGAAAAGGGGCTATCGGTCGCCACCGTCTACGGCAACCTGTCTCCGGAAGTGCGGCGCGCCCAGGCCGAACGCTTCAGGGAGGGACAGGCCGACATCGTGGTCGGCACCGACGCGCTGGCCATGGGTTTGAACATGCCGATCGCGCGCATCGTGATGACGACCGCCGTCAAGTACAACGGCGTCGAAGAGGAAGAGATCTCGGCGGCGCTGGCCAAGCAGATCGCCGGCCGTGCGGGGCGCTACGGCGTGCACGAAGAGGGCTTTGTCGCCGGCTACGACGACGACACCCACGAAGTCATGCGCGCGCTGATGAAGGAAAAAATTCCGCCGGTGCCGGCCAGCGGCTTTGCCGTCGCCCCCTCGCTCGAACAATTGCACAGGATCTCGTCGGTGACGGGAGAAACCTCGCTCGTAAAACTGCTGCGCCGCTTCGTGCACAACATCGACGTGCCGGACGGCTTTTTTTATCCGCGCATCACGGAGGACCAGAACGAACGCGCCGAGTGGCTCGACACCCTGGACCTGACGGTGGCCGAAAAATTCATGCTGTCCCTGGTGCCGATTTCAAGCCGGGTGCCGATGCTGCAAAGCGCCTGGGAGCACTGGGCCTTATCTCTTGCGAAAAAGAAGGTCAGCCGGCTCACGCCGCATCCGGAAGGGCTGTTCTGGAAGAACCTGCAGGAAGTGGAAGACACCTGCCGCATGTATTCGGCCTATGCCTGGCTCGGCTACCGCGCGCCGGAGTTCTTCCCCAGCATCGAGGAAGCGCAGCAACTGGCGCGGGAAGCATCGGAGCGGGTCGATTCGCTGCTGCAGCAGCAGAATGCAGCCACGCGCAAGCGGCAGGGCGGGAATGCGCATAAATCGAAGCGCAGGGCCTAGCCCGGGGCACCCTCCGGCAATGCTTGTCCACCCGGTGTAGGATAGCCAATTCGCCACTCGGGATAACCCAACATGACCACCGCACCAACCCTAGAAGCTTTCAACCAGCGCGGCATCGGCACGCTGCCCGGCTACCTCGGCATCGAGATCATCGAGGTCGGCCACCAGAGCATGACCGCGCAATTGCCTATTCAACCGCACCACCTGGCGCCGAACGGCTATTTACATGCCGGCAGCGTGGTGACCCTGGCCGACACCGCGGCCGGCTACGCCTGCATCGCCAACCTGCCCGAAGGCGCCCAGAGTTTTACGACGATCGAACTGAAATCGAACCATTTCAGCACTGCCCGCGAGGGCACCATCGTCGCCGTGGCGAACATCGTGCACGGGGGCCGCACGACCCAGGTGTGGGACGTGAAAGTGACGGACAAGGCCAACGGCAAGACGATTGCCCTGTTCCGCTGCACGCAAATGATCCTGTATCCGAAGTAAGAAACTTATGGCGGCGGCACGCAAGCTGCCGCCACGCCGGCCGCGGTGCCGCCCACGGCATGCAGATCGGACGGCGGCTTGCCGTTGCCGGCCAAAATCGCCGGTTGGCCCTTATAGGTGAGCGTTAATTGCTCGCCCGTATAGTTGGCGAGCGCCTTCGGCACGAAGATGGCGAAGCGGTAGTTCAGCTCAGGATAGTAGCCGCTCTGGAAAACCTGTTCGGGCGGGCCTTCCTGGATTTCGGCGGCGATGGCGTCGAGGATCGGCATCGTATCGCCCGCATTGTTCAGGTCGACCTGGCCCTGGTAGCGCAGCGAATAGGGCGGCAGGCCGCCGAATTCGCGTCCTTCGTGGCTGACACGGAAATTATTGACGCTGTAATGAAAACCGCGCTGCGCACGCCCGTTGACGTCGACACTGCACACGACAAAGATGGCCCAGAAGCCCTGCGAATCGACCGGAGACAGGTAGCCCACGCGGTACAGCGCGGCCGACAGGGGAATCGGGTTGGTAAACCGGATTTCGTGCGCGTTCGCGACATGCTGGTAATGCAGCACGGCGACCGCCCTCGGTTTCGGCCCGGCGCAGGCGGCCAGCGCGAGCAGCGCGATGCACATGCCTATCCTGCGAATGAAATACCCCATTGCATCTCCTTTGCGCGTACGGCCAGCGGCTTTGCGGCCCGCGAATGCATCAAGCTTGGCCCGTTCCGGCGCCATCGGCTTGAGCTAAGTCAGGCGTGCTGTAGCGTCTTCGCCGCGATCGCGGCCCGCTGGCGCGCATGCATACGAGTGTAATGACAGTTCGGCATCGCAGCAAGGCGAGCACGGCCCATCGAAGCCTTAGCCCGCAGCGAGCGCCTTTTGCAGCAGGGCATGCACTTGCTTGAAATCCGGCTCGCCGACATAGCGCTTGAGGATGCTGCCATCCTTGCCGATCACAAAGGTAGTCGGCGTCATGGTGACATCGCCGAAGGACTTGGCGATGTCTCCGCCCGCATCGAGGGCGACGGTGAAGGGGAGTTTGCGGGTTTCCGTAAAATTGACGACGTAGTTCGGCGGGTCGTACTGCATGGCCACCGCGACGAATTCCAGGCCCTGGCCCTTGAACTTGTTATAGGTGTCGACCATGGCCGGCATCTCGTGCACGCAGGTGGTGCAGGAGGTTGCCCAGAAATTGACCATGACGACTTTGCCGCGCAAATTCGCGGTACTGATCTTGTCGCCGGCAATGCTGATGAAAGTGACGTCGGGCGCTTTTTCGCCATGCGCCAGGGTCGTGTAGCCGACCCCCGCCAGCGCGAGCACGAGTGCGCCGATGGCGGCAGGTTTGATCCAGGAGCGAGTAGGAGCATTCATGGCGCAGGCGGAAAAAAAGCGGGGCGGGCCCCGCCGTGATTACAGGGCGACCGAGGAAGTTTTCGGATACTGCGTGCGCAGTTCCTCTTCGGTCAGATACTCGAAAATCTTGACCACTTTCTGCACGCCGGAGACGCTCTTCGCGATGTTCGCGGCCAGATCTCCTTCGCGCTGGGTCACGCGGCCCATCAGGTAGACCGTACCGCGCTCGGTGACGACCTTGAACGAGGTGGCCGAGATCGTTTTCATTTCGACCAGGCTGCCCTTCACGTTGCCGGTGATGATGGCATCCGACGAACGCGAGGTATAGCTCGACGGGCCGGCCACGGCCAGTTCGTTGATGACGGCGACCACGTTCTCGATGCCGCGCACTTCGCGCTCGACATTCGCTTTCATTGCCTCGTCGCGCACTTCACCGGTCAGCAGCACCTTGCGGTTGTAGCTGGCGATGTTGACGTGGCCGGCGTCGCCGACCAGTTTCGGCACCAGGACTTCGGCCTTGACCGTGATCGACTTGTCCTCGGTCTGCGCGCCCAGCGTGCGGCGGTCCATGCTGGCGGCCGCACCCATCGCGGCGCCGCCGATGACCAGCGGCACGCAGCCCTGCAGCGAGCCGATCAAGGCTGCGCACAGGACGGCTTTTGCCAGGGAGCCCTTCAGGCCGGGTTTATTCATTCTCGTCTCCTCCGAATAGCGCGACGTCGATGCCGTCGCAGATGCAGTGAATCGCGACCAGGTGGACTTCCTGGATGCGCGCGGTACGGCTGTGCGGCACGTTGATGTGCACGTCGGCGTCGGTCAGCAATTTGGCGAGCGCGCCGCCATCCTTGCCGGTAAAGGCGACCACGCGCATTTCGCGCTCGAGCGCGGCCTCGACGGCGGCGAGCACGTTGGCCGAATTACCCGAGGTCGACATGGCCAGCAAGATGTCGCCGGCCTGGCCGAAGGCCTGCACCTGCTTCGAGAAAATCTCGCGGAAGCTGTAGTCGTTGGCGACGGCCGTCAGGATCGACGTGTCGGTGGTCAGCGCGATGGCGGGCAGCGGGAAGCGCTCGCGCTCGAAGCGGCCGACCAGTTCGGCCGCGAAATGCTGGCAGTCGGCAGCCGAGCCGCCGTTGCCGCAGGCGAGAATCTTGTTGCCGTTGGACAGGGCGCCGAACATCAGTTCGATCGCCTGCGAAATAGGTTGCGCCAGGGCCGGGGCCGACTGCAGTTTGAGGTCGGCGCTCTCCTGGAAGTGAGCGAGGATGCGTTGAGTGTTCATAGCCGACGATTATAGTGTAGTAGCAATGGCAGGCGGCAAAGCGTTTTAAACATTGCTTACAAAGCCGGGGTATCTTGTCACACTTGAATCGCGTCGCGTAGCCAGTCGAGTGCTTCTCCGTCGATCGCGACGACGTCGAAGCGGCAGGGCGGTACGGTGGGAAGGCGTTGCAGGTAGACTTGCGCCGCACGGATCAGGCGCCGGATTTTGCTGGGGGTGATGCTGGCCGCGGCCCCGCCGTGGCGGCGGTCGGCGCGCTGGCGCACTTCGACAAAGACGAGCGACTCGCCGTCGCGCATGATCAAGTCGATCTCGCCGCCTTTGCAGGTGAAATTGGCCTCGACCAGGACCAGCCCGTGGCGGCGCAGGTAGCGCAGGGCGGTTTGCTCTCCCTCGCGGCCTTGCGCCTGCTTCTCGGACAGCTTAACAAAAGCCATCTCACTTCCCGGCTACCGCTTCGTAACCGATGCCGTCGCGGTAGACGGCGGACGCCTCAATGCGCCGCAGCGACCAGGCGCCATTGTTCCGGCGCACCGACAGGCGTCCGGTCACGCCGTCCAGCTCGAAGCCGGTGCCCGGCTGTTGGACCAGGGTGCGCGCCACCTGGAAGGCATCGATGCCGAGCGCATATAAACGCTGCATGTCGAGCGAGTCGCTGTCGACCGGGCGTGGGTAGAGCATCACTTGCGCGTTGTCCGGCTGGATGGTCCAGGGCAGGTCGACCAGGCGCACGCCATCGAGTTCCGGCACTGCCAGGCCCGGGGAACGCCCTGGATTGGCCGCCGAAAGCGCATAGGTCGGCAGCGAGGTGCCGAGCGAACTGCGCACCTGGCGCAGGGTGCCGGCGTCGAGCGCGGCGAACACCAGTTCCGGACGGTCGACCGCGAGGCGCGAACGCAGCTCGGACAGGGCATTGGCGTCGACATAACCGTCGTTGATCGGCAGTTCGACACGCGCGTTGTTGTGGCCCAGGCGCGTCCAGCGTGCAGTAAACGCGCCGGCGGCGCGCTGCTGCCAGGCGGCTTTGCCACTGAGCACCAGGGCGCGTCCGGCCGGGTGTTCCTGGGCGGCCCAGTCCGCTGCCTGTCGCGCTTCTTCTTCCAGCGACAGGCCGAGGACCAGCACCTGCGGCGGCAGCGGGCCCTCGGTTTGCGGGTGGTTCAGCACCAGGGTGGGCCGGGTCACGGCATTGCTGCCGATGATCGCCGCCACGCTCGAGCGCGCCAAGGGGCCGACGATGATATCGTTCTGTTCGGCCGCGCGGGCATAGGCCTGCAGGGTCGACTCGGGCGACTCGCCGCTCGCGACCACGGTGACCTCGATTCCTGCGCCGTCGCGTTCCTGGCCGGCCAGGAAGCCGGCGCGCACGGCCTCGGCCGCCTGGCCCAGACCCGGCGACCCCAGCGGCAACAGCAGGGCAATGCGCGCCGTACCAGCGGCGGGCCGGGCGCCGGACTGCGGGTTATTCGTTCCCGGATACAGCTCCACCGGCGAAGTGCGCATTTCCGAGGGCGGCGTTTCCGGCGGCGCTGGCGGCGGCTCGCTCGGTACCGCACTTGTGTTTGGCTGGACGGGCGCGCACAATCCGCCCGGTACGCCGCAGCCCAGGTCGGGCGGCATGGGCGTGGTGCAGCCCGCAAGTATGCTAACTGCGCCAACTGCGCCCACTGCGCCCACTGCGCCGGCGGCCAGCAGGCCTTTTTTCATAAGACTTTTTACGAGCATCGTATCCTCAACATGAACGACAACCAGTCCATCGATATCGCCCAGCTCCCCGTGATGGCCGAGGCAGCTCAACAGTCTTATCCTACAGCAACATTGTATGTGGTGGCCACCCCGATCGGGAACGCCACCGACATCACGCTGCGCGCGCTGCACCTGCTGGCGCTGGCCGACGTGGTCGCCTGTGAGGATACGCGCAAAACCGGCGCCTTGCTCACCCGTTACGGCTTGAACAAACAGATGCTTGCCGCGCACCAGCATAACGAGCGCGAAGCGGCCGACAAGCTGGTCGCGCGTCTGCGTGCAGGCGAACGTGTCGCTTTGGTGTCGGACGCCGGCACGCCGGCTGTCTCCGATCCTGGCGCGCGCATCGTCGACGCCGTGAGGGAGGCCGGCCTGCGCGTGATCCCGCTGCCGGGCGCCTCGGCGGCGGTCACCGCGCTGTCCGCATCCGGCCTGGTCAACGACCGTTTTAACTTTGTCGGCTTTTTGCCGGCCAAATCGAAGCAGCGCGAAGCGGCATTGATGGAACTGGCGCGCGAGCCGGCCACCCTCGTCATCTATGAAGCGCCGCACCGGATCGTCGATTGCGTCGAGGCCCTGGCCGCGGCATTCGAGCCGACGCGCCAGGTCGTGTTCGCGCGCGAACTGACCAAATTGTTTGAAGAAATCCACCGCTGCCCGCTGGGCGACGCGCTGGCCTGGGTCAAGTCCGACCAGCACCGTGAGCGGGGCGAATTCGTCGTGCTGGTCGAAGGGGCGACGGTCGAGACCGATGCGCAGGATGCGGAAGCCGAGCGCATCCTCAACATTTTGTTGGCCGAATGCAGCGTCAAGCAGGCGGCGAATCTGACGGCGCAAATTACCGGGCGCAAGAAGAATGCCTTGTATGAGCGGGCGCTGCAGATCAAGGGCTAGCGTTCCGCATGGGCATGGCGTGCCCGATGAAACCGTAGGCGAGGCCATTGGCCTCGCCTACCCCTACCATTTGCACCCGCTATCCTTTTTGTCCGCCAGGATCAGCAAGGGCCCTAACAAGCCTCCCGGCAAGCCGTCCTTGCAGTCCCTCCGTTTCGCCGCCCCGATCGCCCGCGCGGCCCGGGATTCGGTCTCCAGTGGTTTTTCCGGAAATTGTCCGATGGCCGTGCCCTCTTTGGCCGGATCGCGGATATTCGCCAGCGAACGCGCCATCCTGTGCGCCGCCTCGCGATCGAAGTGCGGCGCCTCGGGTTCGCTCGCAGGTTCGGGCGCCTGCTGCACCGTCAACGGATCGGATTGGGCCGGTTCCGGCGTCGGATCGACCGCGATCACGGGGCGGGGTCGATGCGGCTTCGCCCGCTGCACCGGCCGCGCGGCGGGTGAGGTCGGCGCCGCTTCCTCGACGCGCGGCGCAGGCGGCGGTGGGGGCGGTGGCCGCAGGCGCACGGCGATCGGGCGCGGCGTGGCCACGGTCGGCGGCGGCGCGCTGCGCCCGAGCGTCAGCACGAGCGCGTGCACGGCCAGCGAGAGCGCGATTGCGGCCGCGATGCGCCGGTTGATCCGGCCGGCGTCGTCCATCAAGCTGCCCCTGCCTGCTGCCGCCAGTTCCACCAGTTCCCCTCCTGTTGTACGAAACAGCCAAAAAAGAAAAACCCGACCTTGACCAAAGGCGGCTCAGCCGCTATGATGTGTGTCTTCGGAGTGTAGCGCAGCCCGGTAGCGCATCTGGTTTGGGACCAGAGGGTCCAAGGTTCGAATCCTTGTACTCCGACCAGCATTGAGAGAAAAGCCGACAGCGAAAGTTGTCGGCTTTTTTCGTTTACGTCTGGCCGCATGCAGCAGAGCGCCCCTCGAACATGCTTCGACCGGGCGCCTGTTGCCTGGTTCAGCCGAGGCGCTTGGCCGCGATCGCGTTGCCCGCGCGGCTGGACCCTTTGCGACCCAGCTGCTGCGAGATGAACTGGCCGGCATCCACTACCTGGTCGAGGTCGATCCCGGTCTCGATGCCGAGGCCGTGCAGCAGGTACAGCACGTCTTCGGTCGCCACGTTCCCGGTCGCGCCCTTGGCGTAGGGACAGCCGCCCAGGCCCGATACCGACGAGTGGAAAATCTGCACGCCCACTTCCAGGCTGGCGTAGATGTTCGCCAGCGCCTGGCCGTAGGTGTCGTGGAAGTGGCCCGATAACTGCTGCAGCGGGAATTCGCGGCTTGCCGCCAGCATCACCTCCTGCGTCTTGCGCGCGGTCGAGACGCCGATCGTGTCGGCGATGTCGATCTCGTCGCAGCCGAGGTCGCGCATGCGGCGCACCACGTCGGCCACGGCCGTCAACGGCACTTCTCCCTGGTAGGGGCAGCCGAAGGCCGTGCTGATGCTGCCGCGCAGGCGCAGCCCATTCGCCTTGGCCGCCTTCGCCACCGGCTCGAAGCGCGCGATCGATTCCGCGATCGAGCAGTTGATGTTCTTTTGCGAGAACGCTTCCGACGCCGAACCGAAGATCACGACTTCATCGGCCTTCGCGGCCAGCGCCGCTTCGAAACCCTGCATGTTCGGCGTCAGCGCCGAATAGATCGTGCCCGGCAGGCGCGTGATCCTTGCCATCACTTCGGTACTGGTCGCCATCTGCGGCACCCATTTCGGCGACACGAACGACGCCGCTTCGACATTACTGAAGCCCGCGCGTGATAAACGGTCGACCAGCTCGATTTTGACTTCCGCGCTGATCGTTTCCTTTTCGTTCTGCAGGCCGTCGCGCGGACCGACTTCGACGATCTTGACCTTTTTCGGCAGGCTGGCTTGGCTGTTCATTTCAGTATCCCAGGTTGCGGTCGACGATGTCGTCCACCGGTTCGTTCGCCTCGAAGGCGGCGATTTTAAAGGCGATCTGGCGCACGGCCTCGGCGCGGATGGTGACTGCCGAGATGTGCGGCGTGATCGTGATGCGCGGCTCGTCCCAGAACGGGTGCGGCGCCGGCAGCGGTTCGTTGCGGAACACGTCCAGGGTGGCGCCGGCGATGTGGCCGGCGCGGATCAGGGTCAGCAAATCCGGCTCGGCCAGCTGCGCCCCGCGTGCGACGTTGATGATATACGCGCCTTGCGGCAGCGTCGCCAGGCGCCGCCGGTCGAGCAGGTTGTTCGTCTCAATCGTCAGCGGCAGCAGCGAGACCAGCACGCGCGTGCCGCGTAAAAAATCGTCGAGCGTCTCCATGCCGGCGAAGCACGCCACGCCTTGAATATCCTTCTGCGTGCGGCTCCAGCCGCGTACCGGAAAGCCGAACCCGCGCAGGGTGTCCACCACGCGCAGGCCGAGCTTGCCGAGCCCCATGACGCCGACCGTGAAATCCTCTTTGACGTGGGGCGGCAACGGCGCCCACAGACCGTGTCGCGCCTGCTCCTCGTATTCGTCGAAGCGGCGGAAGTAACGCAGCGTCGCATAGGATACGTATTCCGCCATCTGCACCGCCATGCCGGCGTCACCCAGCCGCACGATCGGCACACTGGGCAAGGCGTCGCCGAATTTGAGCAGTGCATCGGCCCCGGCACCCATCAGGAACACGGCCTTTACCTTGTCCAGTTGCGCCAGCAAACCGGCTGAAGGATTCCACAGCACGGCGTAGTCGCAGGCAGCCGGCAGGTCGCCCTCCTGCCAGGCGAGCGTCTCGACGCCGGGCAGGGCCCTGGCGAGATCCTCGGCCCAGGCACCGATCTGGCCATCGCTCCGGTACAGCAGGATGCGCATTACGCCGCCTTGAAAGCCAGCAGCGGCGCGCCGTCCGCCACCTGGTCGCCGACCGCGTACAGCACGTCTTCGACCAGGCCGTCGCTCGGCGCGGCGATCGTGTGCTCCATCTTCATCGCTTCCATGATGACGAGCGCTTCCCCTTTTTTCACCGACTGGCCGCCTTCCACCATCACGGCCACGACCTTGCCCGGCATCGGCGCGGTCAGGCGTCCGCCCGCGGCCTCGGCTTCGCCGGCGTGCGCCATCGGATCGTTGTACGTGAACGTGTGGTGCGCGCCATTGGTGAATACGTGGAACAAGTCGCCGTCGCGGCGCACGGTGCCGTGCATCGATTGTTCGCCCAGGCGCACCGACAGGGTCGCGCCGTCACGGCCGCTGACGTGCAGGGGCTGCTTCACGCCATCGACCTCGAGCTCCCAGCCCTGCGGGTGATACACCACGCCAACCTTGTAGGCGCCGCCTTCCAGGCTTGCTGCGTACTCGTCGCCGAACGACAGCTGGCGGCGATAGTCTCCGTTCAGGCGCCAGCCTTGCGCCTGGCCCCAGGGATCGGCGGCATTCGCCGACACGCCGCTCGACGCGCGCTGTTCGGATTCGATCAGGGACACCGCCGCCAGCGCCAGCGCACCGGCAGGCGCCGGGCTCAGACGCGGGAACAAGGTGTCGCCATTGCGTTCGATCAGGCCGGTATCCAGGTCGGCCGTCGAAAACGCTTGCCCTTCGACCAGGCGTTTCAAAAAGGCGATATTGGTGGCGAGACCCACGATCTGGAATTCAGCGAGTGCCTGCGACAGCCGCGCCAGCGCCTGGGTGCGATCGACACCCCAGACGATCAGCTTGGCGATCATCGGATCGTAGAACGGAGAAATCGCATCGCCTTCGCGCACGCCGGAATCGATGCGCACGGCGGCCGGCTCCACGCCGGCGACGCCGCCCAATTCAAAATTCACGGCCTGGGGCGTATCCATGTGACGCAGCGTGCCGATCGACGGCAGGAACCCTTTTTCTGGATTCTCGGCATAGATGCGCGCCTCGATCGCATGGCCGTGGATCGCCAGCTCGTGCTGTTTTTTCGGCAGCGCTTCGCCAAAGGCGACGCGCAGCTGCCATTCCACCAGATCCGTCCCGGTGATCATTTCGGTCACTGGATGCTCCACCTGCAGGCGCGTGTTCATCTCCATGAAGTAGAACGAACCGTCCTGGTTGGCAATGAATTCGACGGTGCCGGCGCCGACATAGCCGACGGCGCGCGCCGCAGCGACCGCCGCCTCTCCCATCGCCGCGCGGCGATCCGGCGGCATGCCCGGTGCCGGCGCTTCTTCCAGCACCTTCTGGTGGCGGCGCTGCACCGAGCAGTCGCGCTCGTGCAGGTAGACGCAGTTGCCTAGTTTGTCGGCAAACACCTGGATCTCGATATGGCGTGGGCGCGTCAAATATTTTTCGACGAGGACCTTGTCGTCGCCGAAGGAGCTGATCGCTTCGCGCTTGCAGGAGCCGAGCGCGGCGACGAAATCCTCGCTGCGTTCGACCACGCGCATGCCCTTGCCGCCGCCGCCGGCGCTGGCTTTGAGCAGTACCGGATAGCCGATGCGGTCAGCCTGGGCGTTCAGGAAGGCCGGGTCCTGGTTCTCTCCGTGGTAGCCCGGCACCAGCGGCACGTTGGCGCCTTCCATCAGCTGCTTGGCGGCCGATTTGGAACCCATCGCGCGCATCGAGGAGCCCGGCGGACCGATGAACACCAGGCCTGCCTGCTCGCAGGCTTCGGCGAACTCCGCGTTCTCGGAAAGGAAACCGTAGCCCGGGTGGATCGCCTGGGCGCCGGTCGCTTTCGCCACCTCGATGATTTTCTGGCCGCGCAAATAGCTTTCCTTGGCCGCGGCCGGCCCGATCAACACCGCCTCATCGCACACCGCAACGTGTTTCGACCCGGCGTCCGCTTCCGAATACACGGCGACGGTACGGATACCCATGCGGCGCGCGGTGGCGGCGACACGGCAGGCGATTTCGCCACGGTTGGCGATGAGGATTTTGGTGAACATGCGTTTTGTCTCGCTTTATCTTTTTAATGTTGAATGAAGTAGACGGGCCTTAGCAGCCGCAGCTTTCCTTCGGTGCCGATTCGAGCGTCGCCGCGCGCGTCTTCAGGCCCAGTTTCGCCAGCAGCGCGCGGTCGTCGTCCGCTTCCGGATTGTCCGTGGTGAGCAGCTTGTCGCCATAGAAAATCGAGTTGGCGCCGGCCATGAAGCACATCGCCTGCACCGCCTCGCCCAGCTGGCGCCGGCCGGCCGACAGGCGCACGCGCGCTTCCGGCATGATGATGCGGGCCACTGCGATGGTGCGCACGAATTCGAGCGGATCAAGCGGATCGAGCCCGTGCAGCGGCGTGCCTTCGACCTGCACCAGATGGTTCACCGGCACCGATTCCGGATACGGATTCAGGTTCGCCAGCTGCGCCAGCAGGCCGGCGCGCTGCTCGCGCGTCTCGCCCATGCCGACGATGCCGCCGCAGCAGACTTTCAGCCCGGCCTGGCGCACGCGGCCCAGGGTGTCGAGGCGGTCCTGGTATTCGCGGGTCGAAATCACGTTGTTATAGAAATCGGGCGCGGTGTCGATGTTGTGGTTGTAAAAATCGAGGCCGGCCTTTTTCAACTGCTCGGCTTGGCCCTCTTCGAGCATGCCGAGGGTGGCGCAGGTTTCCATGCCCAGCGCTTTCACTTCGCGCACCATTTGCTCGACCTTTTCCATGTCGCGCTCTTTCGGGCTGCGCCAGGCGGCGCCCATGCAGAAGCGGGTAGCGCCGTTGGCTTTGGCCTGGCGTGCGGCGTCGAGCACCGTGTCGATGTCGAGGATCTTTTTCGCTTCGACGCCGGTGTCGTAGCGCGCCGCCTGCGGGCAGTAGCCGCAGTCTTCCTCGCAGCCGCCGGTCTTGATCGACAGCAGGGTCGCCAGTTCGACGTCGCCGTCCGGGAAGTGGGCGCGGTGCGCTTCTTGCGCGCGGAACATCAGGTCGTTGAACGGCAGTTCGAACAGGGCCAGCACGTCGGCCAACGGCCAGGTGGCATCGGGCCGCTCGGAAATCGCGGCGGTCGGGCGGTGGAGGGCGACGGTTTGGGGAGCATTCATGGGATTTCCTTCAGCTTGTGTGTTACAGAGCCCGCGTGGACGGCCAGCCCGGCAGTCCTGCGAGATCGATGAATCGGGCCGCGTTCGCGGCACTTGCTTGTTCGAGGCGCGGCACGATGCCGAGCAGGGGGGCCGGGATGCGCGCCGCCAAAGCCTCGATGTTTTCTTCAAAAAAGCGCATGTCCGGGTCGGCCGTATTCGCGACCCAGCCGGCCAGCACCAGGTTGCGCGCAATGATGGCCTCGACCGTCAACAGCGCGTGGCTGATGCAGCCCAGGCGCATGCCGACGACCAGGATCACCGGCAAATTCAGTTGTTCGGCCAGCTGCGCGCTGTCGAAGGTGTTTGAAAAGGGCACGCAAAAACCGCCGACGCCTTCGACCACGACCGCATCCGACGCCGCCAGGATCTCGGCATAGGCAGCGATGATCGGCACCGGCTCGATGGTCACGCCTTCCAGGCTGGCCGCGATGTGCGGGGCGCAGGGCTCGCGCAGCATGAAGGGCGTCGTGATGTTCTGCGGCAGGTGCACGTTGCCGGCGGCGGCGAGCATGTCGGCGTCTTCGTTGTGCAGTTCGCCGTCAACCAGCTCGGCGCCGGCCGCGACCGGCTTCATGCCGCAGGCACGGTGGCCGGCCTCCACCAGCTTGTGCAGGATCGCGGCAGACACCAGCGTCTTGCCGATCTCGGTGTCGGTGCCGGTGACGAAGCAGCAGAAACGGCTGGGAATGCCTTCCGCCGCCAGCGCCTCGCCCGGCGCGCTCGCCGGCTCGTCCTCGACCTCGACCTCGGGCAGCACGGGTGCAGGCGGCACGGCGATCTCGATCTCCGGTTCCTGCGGATCGTTCAGGTTGTTGATCACATGGCCTCCAGTTCATTCAATGCCGTCACCAGTTGCGCGACTTCGTCATGGGTGTGGGCCGCGGACAAGGTCACGCGCAGGCGCGCGGTCCCTTTCGGTACCGTCGGCGGGCGGATCGCAGGCACCCACAGGCCCTTCGCATACAGCGCAGCGGCCACGCGCAGCGCTTCGTCGTTGGCGCCGATGATGATCGGCTGGATCGGCGTGTTCGATGCAGGACGCTGCCAGCGTGCCAGGCGCAGGTCGGCATCGAGCTGCGCGATCAACAGCTCCAGATGGCTGCGCAGGGCCGCGCCTTCGTCGCTGGTGATGATGTCCAGGCTCGTGAGCAGGGCATGCGCCAGCGCCGGCGGCGCCGCCGTCGTATAGATGTAGGGGCGGGCGCGCTGGATCATCAGTTCGATCACGCTGGCGTGGGCCGCGATGAAGGCGCCCGCGACGCCGGCCGCTTTGCCCAGCGTGCCGACATACACGATATTTGGCGAGCGCAATCCGAAATGTTCGAGCGCGCCCCGTCCCTGGGCGCCGAGCACGCCGAAGCCATGGGCGTCGTCGACGAACAGCCAGGCGCCGTGGCGCTCGCACAAAGCCAGCAGTTCCGGCAGCGGCGCCAGGTTGCCGTCCATGCTGAAGACGGCGTCGGTGGCCACGATCTTGGTGGCGGCAGTGCTGTTTGCCAGCAGCGCCTCGAGCGCGGCAACGTCGCCATGCGGATAGACGCTGACGCCTGCCTTGGCCAGGCGCGCACCGTCGATCAGCGAGGCGTGGTTCAGCGCCTCCGAGAAAATGACGGCGTCGGCATCCAGCCCGAGCGCGGTCAGCACGGCCAGATTGGCCATGTAGCCCGTACTCAGGTAAAGCGCACGCGCATCCTCGATATGGGGTGCGACCAGTTCGGCCAGGCGTTCTTCGAGGATGGCGTGGGCGCGGCTATGGCCGCTGATCAGGTGCGAGGCACCGCTGCCGGCGCCGTACAGCTGGGCGCCGGTGCGCAGCGCGTCGACCACGCGCGGGTGCGCGGCCAGGCCGAGGTAATCGTTGCTGCAAAAGGCCAGCATGGCGCGGCCGTCGACCACCTGTAGCGGAGAACAGCGGGTATCGACCACGCGCCGGCGGCGCAGCAGGCTTTGCGCATCGAGCGCGGCCAGCTTGCGGTTGATGTTATCGATCAGGTCCATGGTCAGGCCGCCATCACCGATTCGAACACCGATTTCACGCGCGACCCCAACAGGTCGATTTCTTCCTCGTCCAGCACATAGGGCGGCATGAGGTACACGGTGCGCCCGATCGGCCGCAGCAGCAGTTCGTTCTCGACGGCCGTGGTGAAAAAGCGGCGCGCGAAGCTCGCTGCACGCGCCGCATCCGGCTCGACGGCGTCGAACGCGAAGATCATGCCGCGCTGGCGGAAGGCCTTCGTGCGCTCATGCTCGGCCAGGGGTGCGAGCGCGATGGTCAGTTTCGTGGCCAGCTCGCGGTTGCGGTTCAGGACGTCGTCGTCGCGGAAGATCTGCAGGGTCGCCAGCGCCGCGCGGCAGGCCAGCGCATTTCCGGTGTAGGAGTGCGAATGGAGAAAACCGCGCGTGATGTCTTCGCTGTAGAAGGACTGATAAATCGCATCGGTGGTCAGCACCAGCGAGAGCGGTAAATAACCACCGCTGATCCCTTTCGACAGGCATAAAAAGTCGGGCCAGATCGCGGCCTGCTCGCAGGCGAAGAAGGTGCCGGTGCGACCGCAGCCCACCGCGATCTCGTCGGCGATCAGGTGCACGTGATGGCGGTCGCACAGCTCGCGCAAGAGTTCCAGGTAGAGCGGGTCGTGCATCGCCATGCCGGTCGCGCACTGCACCAGCGGTTCCACGATGATCGCGGCGATTTTATTCGCACGCTCTTCGAACAGGCGTTCGACATCGGCGATCGCGCGGCGCGCCACGTCCTGTGCCGACTCGCCCTCGAGCGCATTGCGCGCGTCGGGCGAAGCGACCACGTGCGCCGCGCGTAGCAGCGGGCCGTAGGCATCCTTGAACAGCGGGACGTCGGTGACGGACAGGGCGCCGACGGTCTCGCCGTGGTAGCTGCCCTGCAGGCAGACGAATTCCTGCTTGTCGCTGAACCCCGCATTGCGCCAGGCATGAAAACTCATCTTCATCGCAATCTCGACCGCCGAGGCGCCGTCGGACGCATAGAAGGCGTGGCCGAGGGCGTGGCCGGTGAGGGCAGCCAGCTGTTCCGACAATTCAATCACCGGCTCATGCGTAAAACCGGCCAGCATCGCGTGCTCCAGCGTGTCGAGCTGGTCCTTCAAAGCCGCGTTGATGCGCGGGTTCGCATGGCCGAACAGGTTCACCCACCACGAGCTGATGGCGTCGAGATAGCGTTTATTTTCGTGGTCGTACAGCCACGGCCCCTTGGCCCGGCTCACCGCGATCAGCGGCACCTCTTCATGGTGCTGCATTTGGGTGCAGGGGTGCCACACGCTGCGCAGGCTGCGTGCGATCCAGTCGGACGATGTCTGGTGCTTCAAAATGATTCCTATTGCTTGTTCAGTTCAGCCGATCAGTTCAACCACGACGGTTTGCGCTTCTCGAGGAAGGAGGCCACGCCTTCGCGGCCCTCGTTCGATGCGCGGATGGCCGCGATGCGCCCGGCGGTGTCGAGCAGCAGCGCATCCGTCACCGGCAGGTCCACCACTTCGCGCACCAGCTTTTTCGCTTCGACGACGGCGTGCGGGCTGTTCGACACCAGGGACTTGACGATGCCGGCCACCGTCGTGTCGAGCTGTTCCGGGACCACGACTTCGTGCGCAAAACCCATGCGCAAGGCTGCCGCCGCGTCGAAACGCTCGGCGCTAATAAAGTAGCGGCGCGCGGCCTGTTCGCCCATCGCCTTGATCACATACGGCGAGATCGTCGCCGGGATCAGTCCCAGTTTTACCTCGGACAGGCAGAAGTTTACTCCTTCCGCGGCAACCACGATGTCGCAGGCCGCGACCAGGCCCATGCCGCCGGCATAGCAGTCGCCCTGCACCTTGGCCAGCGTCGGCTTCGGGCACAAATAAATCGTGCGCAGCATGTCGGCCAGGCGGGACGCATCGGCCAGGTTCTCGTCATGCGAGTAGCCGGCCATCTTCTTCATCCAATTTAAATCCGCGCCGGCGCAGAAGGCCGGGCCGTTCGCGGCCAGCACGATCGCGCGCACCAGCTCATTGCGCCCGAGTTCATCGAAAACCAGGGCCAGCTCGGCGATCGCCTGTTCGTTGAACGCGTTGCGCAGTTCCGGGCGGTTCAGGGTGACGGTGGCGACCTTGTCGGCGATCGCGATGGTGAGGGTGTCGTAGTTCATCTCGATTCCTTACATCCGGAAGACGCCGAACTTTGTCTCTTCGATCGGCGCGTTCAGCGCGGCCGAGAGGCCCAGGCCCAGCACCATCCGCGTGTCGGCCGGATCGATCACGCCGTCATCCCACAGGCGCGCCGAGGCGTAGTAGGGGTGGCCCTGGTGCTCGTACTGGTCCTTGATCGGCTGCTTGAAGGCGGCTTCTTCCTCGGCACTCCACTGGCCGCCCTTGCCCTCGATGCCGTCGCGTTTCACGGTGGCGAGGACGGACGCCGCCTGGTCGCCGCCCATCACGGAGATACGCGCGTTCGGCCACATCCACAGGAAGCGCGGAGAAAACGCGCGGCCGCACATGCCGTAGTTACCGGCGCCAAACGAGCCGCCGATGATGACGGTGAATTTCGGCACCGAGGCCGTGGCGACAGCGGTCACCATCTTGGCGCCGTTGCGGGCGATGCCCTCGTTCTCGTATTTTCTGCCCACCATGAAGCCGGTGATGTTCTGCAGGAAGACCAATGGGATCTTGCGCTGGCAGCACAGTTCGATGAAGTGCGTGCCTTTTAATGCCGACTCCGAGAACAGGATGCCGTTATTCGCGATGATGCCGACCTTGACGCCGTAGATGTGGGCGAAGCCGCAGACGAGGGTGGTGCCGTAGCGCGCTTTGAATTCGTCGAATTCGCTCCCGTCGACCACGCGCGCGATCACTTCGCGCACGTCGAAAGGTTTTCTCGTATCGACCGGAATCACGCCGTACAGCTCCTGCGGCGCATAGTTCGGCTCGACCGATTCGCGGGTCGCGCCCTGCACCGGTTTCACGCGGTTCAGGTTCGAGACGATGGTGCGCGCCAGCGACAGCGCATGCAGATCGTTCTGGGCCAGGTGGTCGACCACGCCCGATAAACGGGTATGAACGTCGCCGCCGCCCAGGTCCTCGGCCGTGACGACTTCGCCGGTTGCCGCTTTTACTAATGGCGGGCCGCCCAGGAAGATCGTGCCTTGCTCCTTGACGATGATCGATTCGTCGCTCATGGCCGGCACGTAGGCGCCGCCGGCGGTGCAGGAACCCATGACGACGGCGATCTGCGGGATGCCCTGGCTTGATAAATTCGCCTGGTTATAAAAGATGCGGCCGAAATGGTCGCGGTCCGGGAACACGTCGTCCTGGTTCGGCAAATTCGCGCCGCCCGAGTCGACCAGGTAGATGCATGGCAGTTTATTTTGCTCGGCGATTTCCTGGGCGCGCAGGTGTTTTTTCACCGTCATCGGGTAATAGGTGCCGCCTTTCACCGTGGCGTCGTTACACACGATCACGCATTCCTGGCCGGCGACGCGGCCGATGCCGGTGATGATGCCTGCCGCCGGAGCCGCGTTTTCGTACATGTCGTAGGCGGCGAGTTGCGAAAACTCGAGGAAGGGCGTACCCGGGTCAAGCAGCATCTGCACGCGGTCGCGCGGCAGCAATTTTCCACGCGCCACATGTTTACTACGCGCCGCTTCGCCGCCGCCTTCGGCGATCGCGGCCACCTTGGCGCGCAAATCGTCGACGATGGTCTGCATGGCCGCGGCGTTGGCCTTGAAGTCTTCACTGCGCGGGTTGAGTTTGCTCTCGATGTGGGGCATGCCGTCCTCGTTTTTATAACCTGTTACTCGGGAAATGTGCCGTCCAGATAGAACCAGCGAACCTGGCCGCCGATCTCCGGGTCGGGCTCGCGTATAAAACGGCTGGTCTCGTGCAAGCGGTGCGCGCGGCCACCGACCTTGAAGCGGGCGACGAATTCGACCGTATTCCGATCGCTGTCTCGATCGCTATCTGGATGATGGGCCAATTCTGCTTTACGTTGACGTAAACGTAAAGCAGATTTTATCTCCAGGCCGAGCCAGCGTAGTTTTTCGTCGGGGTCGACGATGGCGTCGCGCGGCCGGGTGCTCGGATGCCAGGTCGCGCGCAGATAGGCCTCATCGCGTTGGGTATAGGCCGTATAGCGCGAGCGCATCAGGGCTTCGGCGGTGGGGGGCAGGGCCGCGCCGGCGATGTAGGGGCCGCAGCAAGTGGCGTACGAGGCGCCGCCGCAGGGACAGGCGCCTGAAGAGATGGTCGGTGTGGGCATCCCGCGATTATCCGCGATTTTGGCGGGGTCCGACGCCGCCGGCAACCCGGGCTGCTTAAATTGTAGTCAGCGACACCGTAAACACGCTGCCCTGACCCGGACCGCTGCTGTCCGCCGTCACTGTGCCGCCGTGCAAGTTCACCACGTTTTTCACCAGCGCCAGGCCGATCCCGAGTCCGCCCTGCGAGCGGTCCGGCGTGCGTTCGGCCTGGGTGAACAGGTCGAACACCTGCGGCAGCAAGTTCTTGTCGATGCCGATCCCGTTGTCCTGCACGCGGATGTGGACGGTCGACCCTGCGCGCTCCACCGCCAGCAGGATGCGCCCGCCGCGCGGCGTGTATTTCGCCGCGTTGTTCAGCAAATTGGCGACGACCTGCACCAGCCGGTTCGGGTCGCCCATGACGTTGGCGCCGATTGGGTCCTGTTCGATGCGTAAGCTGTGCTCGCGCGCTTCGATCAGCGGCCGCGACTGCTCGACGGCGCTGCGGATGGTGGCGGCGATATCGACCACGACGTGTTCCAGCTGGATCAGGCCGCGCGTGACGCGCGAAATGTCGAGCAGGTCGTCGACCAGCGAAGTCATGTGTTTGACTTGCCTGCTGATGACTTCACTCGAGCGGCGCACCCGCTCTTCGCTGGCAATCCCGATCTTCAACAGCTCGGCCGCGGAGGCGATCGGCGCCAGCGGATTGCGCAGCTCGTGCGCCAGCATGGCCAGGAATTCGTCTTTCCTGCGGTCCTGCTCCTTCAGCGAGCTGTACAGGCGGGCGTTTTCGAAACCGTTCGCCGCGACCGAAGCCAGTTGCACCAGGATGGCTTCGTCCTGCTCCGTGAAATCGCCTTGAAGCTTGTCCGAGGCCTGGATCAGGCCGATATTCTGGCCTTTGCGGTCGACCAGCGGTACCGCCAGCCAGCCGCGCATGGTCGGGTGGCGCGCCGCATGTTCACCGAACCCTTTATAGGCTGGATGGGCTTCCAGCTCCTGCTGGGTCAGGCGCATGACCCGGTTGGTACGGCAGACCTCGGCATAGATACCGTGTCCGTTCGGTTTGACGTCGAAGCTGCGGTAGCGGGCGTATTTGTCGGACATCGACACCGCATTGATTTCCTGGTCGCCGGCCACGTTGAGGGACACGACCGCCTGGTGCACTTCCAGGATGGCACGCACTTCCTCGACCAGGCCCGCGGCAATGTCCTGGCTCGACAGGGCGCTGCCGAGCGTGCGCGAGGCCTGCGCCACCTTGACCAGCAGGGCCGAATGGCGCTGCTCGCGGCCGAGGCGTTCGGCCAGTTCGGCCTGCGCGCTCACCATGTCGTCGATATCCTTGGTGGCACCGATCCATTCGCGCACCGCGCCATCGGCATCCGCGATCGGCACGCCTTTCACGGCCATCCAGCGATAGGAACCGTCGAGCTGGCGCAGGCGGTATTCGGTTTCGTAGACGGTGCCGGTCGCGGCGCAGTCGAGCCAGGTGCGGCGGGCCCGTTCGCGGTCGTCCGGATGCACGGCGTCGAGCCAGCCGTACTCTTTCCACTCGTCATAGCTCTGGCCGGTGACGGCGCGCCAGCTTGGCGAATCCTCGAGCACGCGGCCGTCCGGCGTCGTGCTCCACACGGTCTGGGAAGTTGCCATCACCAGCGAGCGGAAACGCTGTTCGCGCTCGCGCAGCGCCTGTTCGGCGGCGATGCGCTCGGTAATGTCCTCATGCATCAGCATGACTTCGAGGACGCGCCCCGTGTGATCCTTGATCGGATGCGCGCGCGCCGTCACCCAGCGCGCCCGCCCGCTGCCGCCCAGGGCCACGACATCGTAGTAAATCGCCGGAATCTCGACCGATTCCCCGTTCAGGGCGCGTTGCAAATAGCTGACGATGCCGGTCGCGATCAGTTGCGGATCGGTCAGCAGCCTGTACTCGCCGAGGATGAAGGCGTACAGGGATGTGCCTTCATGGATCTGCCACAGCGCTTCCCAGGCCTTGTTGACGCGCAGGGTACGGCCGTCCGGGGCCACGATCTGGATGCTGGTCGGCGCCTGCTCGAACAGTTCCCGGAACCGCGTTTCGGAGCTGGCATGGGGTTCTGGCGTGGAAGGGGCGGTGGCGGGATCGGGCAGCATGGTGTCGAGGAGCGGAGGGGGCCGACCAGCTTGGCCGCGTGCGCGGCATGATGTCATAGTTTCAGCGTATTTGCTCAACTATCATCATGCCTTGGAACACCGCTGTGTTCAAGTCGCCTGGAATTCTTCGGTCGCCACGAACAGATCCCAGCAGGCGAGGAACAGGGCGGCCACGACCGGACCGATCACGAAACCGTTCAGGCCAAACAAGGCCATGCCGCCGATGGTCGAGAGCAGCACCAGGTAGTCCGGCATTTTCGTGTCCTTGCCGACCAGTACCGGGCGCAGTAGGTTGTCGACCAGGCCGATCACCAGCACGCCGAAGGCGATCAGGACCACGCCCTGCCAGATGGCGCCCGTGACGAGGAAATAGACCGCCACCGGCGCCCAGACGACGGCCGCGCCGATGGCCGGCAGCAGCGACAGGAAGGCCATCACCACCGCCCACAGCAGCGGCGCCTGCACGCCGAGGAACCAGAAGATCAGGCCGCCCAGGGCGCCCTGCGCCGCCGCGACCAGCACATTGCCCTTGACGGTGGCCCGGATCACGGTCGTGAAATTGGTAAACAGGCGCTGCTTGTACTTGAGGCTGAGCGGAATGGCGCTGCGGACACGGCTCGCCAGCGCCTGGCCGTCGCGCAGCAGGAAGAACAGCAAATACAGCATCACGAACATGCCGACCAGGAAATCGAAGGTTTTGCTGCCGATCGCGAGGGCCTGGCGCGCCACCGTCTGGCTCACTTGCGCCGCGCCCTCCGCCAGCTTCTGCTGCAGCGAGGCCAGGTCGGTCAGGTCGAAACGCGCGAGCAGGTTGACGACCCACTGCGGCAGCGCATGCAGCACGCGCTGGAAATAGGCGCCGACATTGATCTGCCCTGAATTGACCATCTCGTAGATACCGGCCGCCTGCTTCACCAATGAAGCGGAAATCAGGGACACCGGCAGGATGACCATCACGACGATCAACAGCAGCGTAAGCAGGGCGGCCAGGTTCGGCTTCTGCTTCGTCTGGCGCAGCAGGCGCCGGTACAGCGGGGCGAACAGGATGGCCAGCACCACGCCCCAGAAGATGGCGCCCGAATACGGCAGCAGGATGTAGACGAAGGCGATGGTGACGAGCGCCAGGAGCAGCAGGAAGAATTTTTGTTGCAGGGTGTACTGAGTCATGGTGCCAATGCTCTTTTTATAATGTTGGCCTCATGATAGAGCATTCGGGGGCAAGACACGCCGCCGGGCAAAACGCCGGGCAAGAAAAAACCCTCGGTGGAGGGTTTTCGATTGTTAATGCCGCAATGCCAGCATGTCCAATGTAAACGGCGGCGCCTTGCCCGTCATCAGGTCGGCCAGGATACGCGCGGTGCCGGCGGCAAAGGTAAAACCGAGCGGGCCGTGGCCGACGTTCAGCCACAGGTTCGAGAGGGCCGTGGCACCGATGATCGGGGCGCTGTTCGGGGTCGCCGGGCGCAGGCCGGCCCAGGCCGAGATGCGGTCGTAGTCGGCCGCGTGCGGCATGGTTTCCTTCACTTGCCGGCTCAGGCTGCCGATGCGCTTCGGATTCAGGGTGACATCTTCGCCGACGATATCGACCATCGCCGCCACGCGCAGCCGGTCGCCGATGCGCGCATACAGCACCTTGCGCTCGAAATCGGTGACGCTGATCTCGGGCGCGATGTCTCCCGGGCGGATCGGCGCGGTCAGGCTGTAGCCCTTCAATGGATACAGCGGCAGCTTGATGCCGGCGTGGGCCGCCAGGTTGCGGCTTTCGATGCCGGCCGCCAGCACGAAGGCGTCGCCGCCGATGGCGCCGACATTCGTGTCGAGGCCGACGACCCGTCCGCCGGTGGCGGCAATCCGCGTCACCTCGGCCTGGACAAACCGGTTGAAGCGCGGGTGGGCGCGCACGCGTTCGGCCAGTTTCACGCAGAAGGCGTGGCAGTCGGCGACCGCTTCGCCGCCGTTATAGATGCCGCCGGCCAGCAGCGAGCGCGCCGCGGCCAGGGCCGGTTCGCGCTGCGCGCATTCGGCGCCGCTCCAGATTTCGCCGGCGGTCGCCTTGCCGGCCGCCTGTTCGAACACCTTGGAGGAGCGGTACACCACCAGCTTGCCGGCGTCGCGCCAGGAGAATTCATCGGGGGAGACGATGGCGTCGAGCTGCTTCATGCCGGCGCGCGAGAGTTCACCGAGTTCCAGCAGTTTGGCCGTGGTGCGCCGGTTTGCGGCAGCCGTGCACTGGCCGAGGAAACTGGCGAGCCAGGTCCACTGCCGCAAGTCGAATTCGGGCTTGAAGCGTAGCGGACCGTGTTCCTGGAACAGCCATTCGATGGCTTTCAAAGGCACGCCGGCATCGGCCAGCGGAGAGACGTACCGGTAGCTCAACTGGCCGCCATTGGCCTTGCTGGCCCCGGTCGCGACCTCGGGGGCGCGTTCGACGACGGTCACGCGAAAGCCCGCCTCGAGCAGCCACCAGGCCGAGGTCAGGCCGACGACTCCGCCACCGATGACGATCACTTCCTGCGCCCCTTGCTGCATCCCGATACACCGTTATTTTGCTGACATAAGGGAGGAGCTTAGGGGCTGGACGCGCGCAGGGCCAATGAAAGTGGAACGTCGGGCCATAACCGGCGGTCATGCGAACCTGACACTAGCCGGCGATGGCGTGGCGGAATGTACTCGTCAAGATGCGTTCCTCGAAGCGGGCCAGCGCCGAATAATCGCCTGGTTGCACGCCGGGGTCCGACGAGGTGCCGCCGACCAGGACGATCATGCCGTTTCTCCGTGCCGGATCGAAGGCGAATACCGAGCGCAAGCCATAGGCGTCGCCCAGGTGGCCGACGGCGTCGAAGCCGCCTTCGACCAGTCTGCGTCCCGGCTGGTCCGGGAACTGGGCATTGCCGAGACCCCAGCAATTGAACAAGCCGTTCAGGGTGTCGCCATTGTTGCCCTTGCCGTCGGCCGTCCACTGGCGCGTGAACATGGCCTGCAGCGTCGTTTTCCGCAGGATGCGCCGGCCCGCGTGCACGCCGCCGTTCATCAGCATCAGCATCACGGTCCCCATGTCGCGCGCCGAGATGCGCAGGCCGCCCGTCGGGCTGAAGGGCGTCGCGTTTTCTCCGATGACGTAACGCTCGATGCCGGGCGGCGGCGCCGGCGCACGCGCGCGGTAATCGTCGGCCTGGGCAATCCACGGGCCGTTCGCGTCCCAGATTTCCGGGTCAAGCGTGCGCTTGCGGTACAGGGTGGCGAGATTGGCCAGTGCCGGCGGCGGCAGCTCGGCGGGGTTGTAGCCGGCTTGCAGTCCGAGCGGCTGTAGGAGCAGTCTCTGCATCAGCCGGTCGAAGCGCTCGCCCGTGATGCCTTCCATCAGGGTGCCGATCAGGCCCCAGCCGAGGTTGCAATACGTAAAATACTCGCCGGGGCCGGCATTGCTTGCCCACATCTTGCCTTCGCCGTGCAGGGATGCCCCGGGCGTCACGAACTCCCTCAAGGCGCTGCCGGCCGGGAAGGAATAGCCGGCGTCGTCGCGCAGCGAGGAGCGGTGGGTCAGCAGGTGGCGCAGGGTGATGGCTTGCTGCGGAAAATGCGGATTGCGCAGAGTAAAACCGAGGTAGCGGGAGACGTCGGCGTCGAGCTCGACGTTATTTTCTTCGACCAGGCGCATCAAGCCGAGGGTCGTCATCATCTTCGAGATCGAGGCGATCCGGTACAGGGTGTCCCGGTTCGCCGGCAGGTCGGGCGTCTCTCCATTGCCGATCCGGCGCCGCCCGAACTGCCCCTCATACGCCAGTTTGCCGTGGCGGATCGCCAGCACCGACAGGCTGGCCAGCTCGCAGGCCGGGTCGCGCACGATGGCGCTCAGCTCGTCGTCGAGCGTGCGCGCGGAAGTCCGTCCGCCCTTCACGGGAACGGCCGCCAGCAGGGGCTCGCATGCGCCGAGCAGGGCCAGTCCAAGTACGGTGCGCCGGTGTTCATTCATGCTGTCTCCTTTTGTCAGGCCGCCACATCATAATGCATGCGCTTCGAACAATTTTCAGTCTGTATGCCGATGCTGCCCTTACACTAAGGGGGATCCTTACCCTTTACTACACATGAACCAGGCCATCATCGATTTCAAAATCGATCTCAACGACAACTCGCCGCTCTACATGCAGCTTGCCCGCAAGCTGACCCGGGACGTGCGCGAGGGCCGCTACCAGGCCGACCAGGCGCTGCCCTCGGAACGCACCCTGTCCGAGCAGCAGGGTGTCTCGCGCGTCACGGCGCGCAAGGCAATCGATCAATTGGTCGAGCAGGGCCTGGTGGTGCGCCGCCGCGGGTCCGGCAACTATATTGCGCCGCGCATCGAGCAGCCGCTGTCGAACCTGTCGAGCTTTTCCGAGCAGCTGCAGCAGCGCGGCTACACGCCGAATTCGCGCTGGTTACGCAGGGAAGTCGTGGCCGCCGATGCCGACGAGCAGCTGGCGCTGGGCCTGTCGCCCGGCGCCCGGGTAGCGCGCCTGGAGCGCTTACGTTTGGCCGACGAAGTGGTGATGGCCTATGAAACGAGCGTGATCCCGGCCCAGGTCCTGCCCGATCCGCAGGCGGTGGAGTACTCGCTGTATGCCCACCTCGAGCGCAGCGGGCAGATGCCGGTGCGCGCGCTGCAGCACATCCGCGCCATGAATGCGCCCGCCGAACTGGCGCATCAACTGGACGTGCCGGAAGGGCAGGCGGTGCTGTTCATTACCCGGGTCGGCTATCTGGAGTCGGGTGTCGCCGTGGAACTGACGCATTCGTATTGCCGCAGCGATTATTACGATTTCGTGGCCGAACTGCGCCGTGCCCCTGCGTAAATATTACGCATAACTTTTCGGCATGGCGACGGCCCTGACTTTCATGGGAAGTCTTGCCCAATTGGTATTACACTGGTTTTATCGAAAATCTGCCAGAACCGAGTCGCCATGCTGAAAACCGAAACCCCAGCCCAGGACCACGCCCTGCTCGACCAGTACCCGACCGCGGAACTGGTCAACGCGCTGGTGGATGACCAGATCAATGCGGTCAATGCCGTGCGCGCGGCCGCGCCGCGCATCGCCGCCGCGGTGGCCGCCGCCGTGCCGCGCATGGAAGCGGGCGGACGCCTGATTTATGTCGGCGCCGGCACCTCGGGCCGCCTGGGCCTGCTCGACAGCGTCGAACTGTATCCCACGTTTTCCTGGCCGCATGGCCGTGCCGTGGCCCTGCTGGCCGGCGGCAGCGATGCCATGTTCGTCGCCGTCGAAGGCGCGGAAGACAATGTCGACCAGGGCGCGGCCGACCTGCGTGCCGTGGACGTATCGAAGAATGACGTTGTCTTGCTGATCGCCGCTTCCGGCGGCACGCCTTATGTGCTGGGCGCCCTGCGCGCGGCGCGGGCCGTCGGCGCGCTGACGATCGGCTTTGCGAATAACGTCGACGCCCCGATCGCCAACGAGGCCGACGTCGGCGTCACCCTCGACACCGGCGCCGAGGTGATTTCCGGCAGCACCCGTTTGAAAGCCGGCACCTCGCAAAAGATTGCCTTGAACACTTTTTCGAGCGCCTTGATGGTGCGTTTGAACAAGGTTCATGGCAACCTGATGGTAGACTTGAAGGCGACCAACGCCAAGCTGGTACGGCGCGCGATTAGCCTGACGGCATTTGCCACCGGCGTCGACGAAGACGCGGCGCGCGCGGTGCTGGAGCAGTGCGATTTCCACGTCAAGACCGCGATCGTGGCCTTGTCCAAACAAACCAATGTCGAGCAAGCACGGGTCTTGCTGGAGAATGCACGCGGAAGCGTGCGCCAGGCACTGGCCCAGTGACCGTGACGCGGTAGGGCCGGCTGGCCCCATTGCCCGATCGATCACGAAAGCCGTATGCACACTTCTCAAGCAAAAAGTCCGTGGCTGTGGGTGCCCTCGCTGTACTTTGCCCAGGCCATCCCCTATGTCGTCGCGATGAGCCTGTCGGTCATCATGTACAAGGATCTCGGTATCTCGAATACCGACATCGCGTTCTACACGAGCCTGCTCTACCTGCCCTGGGTCATCAAACCGCTGTGGTCGCCCGTCGTGGACATGTTCGGCACCAAGCGCAGATGGACCGTGTTACTGCAACTGGTCGTCGCCGCTTCCCTGGTGGCGGTCGGCACGGTGCTGCATCTACCTTCCTTCTTCATGGTCAGCCTGGCCGTCATGTGGCTGATGGCCTTCAGTTCCGCCACCCACGACATCTCGGCCGACGGCTTTTATATGCTGGGCCTGCGCCAGAAGGACCAGGCCGCATTCGTCGGCGTGCGCAGCACGTTTTATCGGCTGGCGACCCTCGCGGGGCAGGGGCCCCTGGTCGTGCTGGCCGGCTATCTCGCCGTCTCGCTCGGCGATGCCCATCAAGCCTGGTCGATTGTCTTCTTCGTGCTGGCCGGCATGTTCGCCGCCGCCTTCGCCTGGCACCAGCTGGTCTTGCCCAAGCCGGAGGCGGACCACGCGGTGGCCGCCGGCAGCAATCCGCTGCGCGAATTCTTCGGCACCTTCGGCGCCTTCTTCCGCAAGCGCGACATCTGGCTGATCCTCGGTTTCATTTTGACTTTCCGCCTCGGTGAATCGCAGCTGCTGAAACTGGTGGCGCCCTTCCTCAAGGATCCATTGGAAAAAGGGGGACTTGGCCTCACCACCGCCCAGTACGGCTGGGCCTACGGCACCATCGGCATCATCTCGCTGACGATCGGCGGCCTGGCTGGCGGTTATCTGATCTCGCGCCTGGGACTGAAACGCTGCCTGTGGCTGATGGTGTTCGCGGTGCACTTGCCGGACCTGGTCTTCGTCTACCTGTCGCAGGCCCAGCCGACGAATATTTACCTGGTCTCCGCTTTCCTCGCGATCGAGCAGTTCGGCTACGGCTTTGGCTTCACCGCCATGATGCTGTACATGATCATGGTCTCCGATGGCGAGCACAAGACGGCGCACTATGCGATCTGCACCGGCCTGATGGCGCTCGGCATGATGGTGCCGGGCATGTGGAGCGGGCGGCTGCAGGAATACCTGGGCTATCAGCATTTCTTCATCTGGGTCTGCGTGGCGACCGTTCCCGCCTTCATCATGGCGGCCCTGGTGAAAATCGATCCGGAATTCGGGAAGAAATAAGGGACCATGGAGACACCCGCCGCCCTGCGCGACGCCCCCGGCCGCCTGGCTTCGCTCGACGCCTTCCGCGGTTTCACGATCGCCGCCATGGTGCTGGTGAACAACCCCGGCGACTGGAGTCAGCTGTATTCCCAGCTCGAACACGCCAGGTGGAACGGCTGGACGTTTACGGACACCATCTTCCCCTTCTTCCTGTTCATTGGCGGTGTCTCGATGGCCTTGTCGCTGGGCCGCCTGGCGGCAAGCGGCGCCAATACACCGCAACTGCTGATCAAACTGGCAAAACGTGCCTGCCTTATCTTCCTGATCGGCTTCCTGCTGAACCTGATCCCGTATTTCAATTTTGAAAAGGTGCGCATCCCGGGCGTGCTGCAGCGCATCGCCCTGTGCACGCTGCTGGCGGCGCCGATCGTCGTCTACTGCGGCTGGAGAATGCAACTGGCGCTCATCGCGGCCCTCCTCACGCTCTACAGCGCGCTGATGCTGTTTTATCCAGTGCCCGGCATCGGCGCTGGCGTACTGGAACCGGGCAAGGATTTCGGCGCCTACGTCGACCGTATGTTCCTCAGCGGGCATATGTGGGTGCAGACCAAAACCTGGGATCCGGAAGGCTTGTTTACGACCATTCCCGCCCTCTGCAGCCAGTTATTTGGCGTGTTGGCAGGGCGTTTCCTGCTGAGTAAGTTCAGCCGCACCGAGCAGACGGTGTGGCTGCTGCTGGCCGGCCTATTGTTGTTGTGGCTGGGCGTGATCGGCGACGCCATCCTCATGCCGATCAACAAAAGCCTGTGGACGCCGTCCTATTGTCTCCTGATGACGGGCTGGGCTTTGCTAATATTCAGCGCCTTCTTCTGGCTGCTGGACGTCAATCCCCACCGCGCCGTGCGCGCAGCGGCGGCGCGCTGGACGGCACCGCTGCGGATCTACGGCATGAACGCGCTGTTCATTTTCGCGTTCTCGGGCCTGGTGGCGAAGATGTTTGGTTTCATCAAGCTGGCGCAGCCGGACGGCAGCAGCCTGTCGCTCGGCCGCACCCTGTACGCGCCGATTCGCGATTTGCCGATTGGTGCGGTCAATACCTCGGTGCTGTACGCGCTGCTGTTCAACGCCTGCATGTTCGCGCTGGCCTGGGCGATGTGGCGCCGTAAATGGTTTGTGAAAGTATAACGATCAACGAGATGTGGGAGCGGTAGTGGTGGATACAAAAAAACGCGCGTTGGCGCTGGCCGGTGTGGCGGGCATGTTGTCGCTCAGCGGTTTCCTGGCCAGCTGTACGACGCCGCAGAAGGGCGCGCAGAATGGCGCCGCGCCGAACGGCACCATTCACGCCGAGGGTAAACTGCCACCGGGCGCGCCGCGCGAATTCCGCGCCGCCTGGGTCTCGACGGTGGCGAACATCGACTGGCCGAGCCGGCAAAATCTGAAGGCGCCGCAGCAGCAGGCGGAAGCGATCGCGATCCTCGACCGCGCCAAGGCGATGAACATGAATGCCATCGTGCTGCAGGTGCGCCCCTCGGCCGACGCCATCTACGCGTCCCCGATCGAGCCGTGGTCGGAATATCTCACCGGTGCCCAGGGGCAAGCCCCGCAGCCCTGGTATGACCCGCTGAAATTCTGGGTCACCGAGGCGCATGCGCGCGGCCTCGAACTGCACGCCTGGTTCAATCCCTACCGGGCCCGCCACGACGGCGCCCGATCGCCGGCGGCGCCGAATCACATCACCCGCGCCAACCCGGCCGCCGTCAAACGCTACGGCAAGTTCATGTGGATGGACCCGGG
The DNA here is from genome assembly GCF_059801075.1 of Massilia sp. LXY-5. Taxonomy (NCBI): domain Bacteria; kingdom Pseudomonadati; phylum Pseudomonadota; class Betaproteobacteria; order Burkholderiales; family Oxalobacteraceae; genus Massilia; species Massilia sp. LXY-5. Next base: position 210,699 of record NZ_JBNNEH010000006.1, on the reverse strand, counting down.
CGAGGAATCGGCATCGAAGCAGACGCTGGACGTGGTGCTCGACGTGGTGCGCCGCTACGACATCGACGGCGTCCACATCGACGATTATTTTTATCCTTACCCGATCGACGCCACCCCGACCGTGGCCGGCAACGAAGCGGCGCTGGACGGCAAGCCCGGCGTAAAAGCCGAACTCGATTTCCCGGATACCCCGGCCTGGGAACGCTATCTCGCCCGCGGCGGCAAGCTCGACCGCGCATCCTGGCGCCGCCAGAACGTGAATCAGCTCATCGAAGACATGTACGAAGGCATCCACCGCGAAAAGAGCTGGGTGCGTTTCGGCATCAGCCCCTTTGGCCTGGGCCGCCCGGACCGCCGCCCGCCGGGGATTGCCGGTTTCTCGCAATACGACAAGCTGTATGCGGACGCCGAACTCTGGCTGCAGAAGGGCTGGCTCGACTACCTGTCGCCGCAACTGTACTGGGCGCGCGCGCAGGCGCCGCAGGCGTATGACGTGCTGCTCGACTACTGGATCGGTCAGAACACGCAGGGCCGCCACATCTGGCCGGGCCTGTTCACCAGCCGCATCGGCGCGCCGAGCAAGGATTATCCGCCGCAGGAAATCGTCGGCCAGATCGAGTCCACCCGTGCGCGTCCGCAGGCCGGCGGTCACGTACACTTCAGCATGGTTGCACTGATGCAGAACCGCAAAGGCATTACCGACCAGCTGCGCAGCGGTTCCTATGCCACGCCGGCCCTGGTGCCGGCCACGCCCTGGCTCGGCAACGTGAAACCGGGCCTGCCGCGCGTCAAAGCGGTGAGAAATGGCAAGGGGATCGACCTGAAACTGACGGCCGGCAAGGCCAACGCTTTATATACGGTGTGGTCGCGCCATGGCGACGAGTGGCGTTTCAATGTCGTGCCGGCCTCGAAAGTGGACTGGACCTTGCCGGACGATGCGCGCTTCGGGGCCCCGGAAGCGGTGTTCGTCGGCGCGGTGGACCGCCTGGGGATCGAAGGCGACCGGATCCAGGTCTGGGGCAAGCCCTGATGCCTGGCGCGGCGACACCAGGCATCGGCCTGGGCATCGATGCCGGCGGCACCCAGACCCGCTGGGCGCTGGCAGCGCCCGATGGCGCAATCCTGGCCGAAGGCACCGTTGCCGGCCTGTCCGCCTTGCAGATGAGTAAGCCCGACGGCCGCGCCAGCGTGCACGCCACGTTTACCGAGCTCGCGCGCGCGGTACTGGCGCAGGCGCAACCGGCCCGCGTGCGCGCCGGCTTGACCGGGTTCGGCGGCGACGGCGAACTCCTGGCAAGCTGGCTGGCCGAACTGCTCGGCATTGCGCCGGGTGCGATCGCCATGTGCAACGACATCGAGATTGCCTACCGCGCCAGCTTCATGCCTGGCGAAGGCTACCTCGTGTATGCCGGCACCGGCTCCATCGGCGCTTTTATTGATGACGACGGGCAATTCCACCGGGCCGGCGGCCGCGGCGTCGTGCTCGACGACGGCGGCGGCGGCTTCTGGATCGCACGCGAAGCATTGCGCCACATCTGGCGCCGCGAGGACGAGGCGCCGGGCAGCTGGGAACATTCGCCCATGGCGCGCGCCGTGTTCGATCACGTCGGCGGCTCGGACTGGGCCTGTTCGCGCCAGTTCATCTATGGCCAGGAACGCGGCGAGGTCGGCAAGCTGGCGCTGGCGGTCGCCGCCAGCGCCGGGCAGGATCCGGCCGCCGCCGCCATTTTGTCGGAAGCCGGCCGCGAACTGGGCCGCCTGGCGAACGCCTTGCTGCACCGCTTCGGACCGCGCCCGGTCTCCCTGGCCGGCCGCGCCGCCGACCTGCACCCGTCTATCGTGGCAAGCATGCGCGCCAGCCTGCCGGACAATACGCAGCTCACCCACACTGCGATGCGCGCCCACCACGCCGCCGCCCGCCTGGCCGTTGCCGACGGCAATACGACCTGATTACTTATTCACTGAACGGAATGCCATGAAATCCCTTGCAGCTACCCTCCTGATCGCCTTATTGGCCGGTTGCGTGACCGCGCCGAGCGGCGTCGACAAGACCTATTCGGCCAAGGGCCAAGCCAGCCGCGTGCGCTTCCTGGTGCTGCACTACACCGTATCGGACAAGCCGTCTTCGCTGAAGATCCTGACCGAGCAGCAAGTAAGTGCCCACTATCTGCTCACCGACGATGCCAGCCCGCATGTTTACGGCCTGGTCGACGAAACCCGCGCCGCCTACCATGCCGGCAACTCCAGTTGGAAGGGGTATACACAGCTCAACAACAGCTCGATCGGCATCGAGATCGTGAATGCCGGCTGGAAGGACACGCCACAAGGCCGCGTCTACGCTCCCTTCCCGCAGACCCAGATCGATGCCCTGATTCCTTTAGTCAAAGATATCGTCGCGCGCCACGGCATCCTGCCGGAAAACGTCGTCGGCCACAGCGACATCGCCCCGCTGCGCAAGCAGGACCCGGGTCCGATGTTCCCGTGGTACCAGCTGGCGCAAGCCGGCCTGGTCGTGTGGCCGGACGCGAACCGCGTCGCCGCCGTGCGCCAGGTGTTCGACGTTCAAACGCCGGATGCCGCCTGGTTCCAGAAAAAACTGGCCGCGCACGGCTTCGGCCTGGCCCAGACCGGCCTGTTCGACGGGCCGACGAAAACGGTGATTGCCGCTTTCCAGATGAAATACCGCCCGGCGAACATCGCCGGCGAGCCCGATGCCGAGACCGCAGCCATGCTGGAGGTGCTGACCACGCCGGCCAACGCGCCGCTGCCGCCGGTGCCGCCCGCGCCGATTCCGGAGATGCGTCCGGTACAGCCGGAGCAGCCGCTGCAACCGGTCCAGCCCGTGGAACCCGTGCAGCCCGTTCCGCCAGTTCCGCCCGGCACCTCGCCGCTGCCGACGCCGCCGGTGCCGACGCCGCCGAACACGCCGCCGGTTGCAGCGAACCCACAGTGAGGTTCGCTCTGCATTGGGTTTCGCTGTATCCTTCGGCCTGCCCGCGCCGTGCGCGGTCGTCTCGTTGAAGGACTTAAAAAATGCGCCTGCGCCACATCGAAGTTTTCCACGCCATCATGCAGGTCGGCACCATCAGCGGTGCCGCCCAGGTTCTCCACATCTCGCAGCCGGCAGTGACGAAAGTGTTGCAGCATGCCGAGCTGCAGCTGGGCATGCCGCTGTTCGAGCGCGTGCGCGGCAAGCTGTATCCGAAGCCGGAAGCGCACCGCCTGTTCGCCGAGACGGAAAAATTAAATAGGGACCTGCAGGGCATCCGCCGCCTCGCCGCCAGTCTGAAAGGGCGCGCGGTGGAAACGGTGCGCCTGGTGTCGACCCCGACCCTGGCGATCAGCGTCCTGCCGCAGGCGATGACGGCCTGGCGCCGCAATTTTGCCCAGACGCGCTGCGAACTGGCGACCTACCACACCAGCGAAATCGTCAACGCCCTGCGCCTGGGCGAGGCCGATCTGGCCCTGTCCCTGCAGGATCCGCGCCATCCCGGCATCGTCGCCGAACCGATTGCCCACGGTAACTTGACCGTGATGGCGCCCGCCGGCACCTGGAGCGCAGCCGAGTGCGCGCAGCCGATCGGCGCCGCAGGGCTATCCGGTGAACTCATCGGCCTGGCCGACAACGATCCGCTCGGAGAAATTGTCGTCGCCGCCTGCGAGGCGCAGGGCGTGCAACCGGTGTTCCGTACCGTGGTCCAAACCTACCAGATCGCCCGTTCGCTGGTCGAAGCGGGCGCCGGCACGGCCGTGGTCGACCCGTTTACTGCGGCCTCGGCGGCGGCGGACAAGGTGCAGCGCCGCCAGTGGGAGCCGAGCATCCCGGTCCAGCTGTACCTGCTGACCGCGAACCACGCCCCGCTGTCGCACGGCGCGCGCGAACTGGCCAATTGTATCGGCGCGACGGCCCGCGCCTGTCTTGAAAAGGGAAGTGCATGAACGAAAAGAATTCGTTCCCGGCCGGGCAAAGCCCCGTCGGGACGAATCAGACCGGCCCACTCTTGACGGTTGCCAGCGAAGACATCGCCGGCAGCGAAGAGTTCCGCCACCTGTCATCGATCGCGGGGATTGCGGTCGACCTGCGCTACGCCGGCCCTAACAATTTCGTCGGGCGCGACCTGTATTCGCCCTTCGACTGCGCCTGGCTGCACGTCGAGGCAGCGGCGGCCCTGGAGGCGGCCGTGGCCTGGCTGGCGGTTCAGGCGCCCGGCCACACCCTGCTCGTGCTCGACGCCCTGCGCCCGCAACGGGTGCAGCAGCAACTCTGGGATGCCCTGGACGGCACCGGCCTGCAGATGTATCTCGCCAATCCGGCGCGCGGCTCGATCCACTCCTACGGCATGGCGCTCGACGTCACCATCCTCGACCCGCAGGGCCGTGAACTCGACATGGGCACCGGTTTCGACGACATGACGGACCTGTCGCACCCGGCCCTGGAAGAAGGTTTTATGCGCACTGGCCAGCTGAGCGAACAGCAGGTGAACAACCGCCGGCTGCTGCGCGGCGCCCTGTTCGGCGCCGGCTTTGTCGGCATCAACACCGAATGGTGGCATTTCGATTGCGGCGACCGCGACCGGGTGCGCTCGACCTTCCGCCGCGTACTGTAAGCACGTCCCGCCGGCATCCATCTTCCACGCACACTTGAGTTTTCTCAGCCTTCCTCACGTTTGAGGCCCGGACAATCCTCTTGTACCGACGAGAGATTGATGCCGCGGCTTGACGAGCTCGCTTCTTTGCATTGCTTCTTTCCCTCGCGCGGTCCCTTCTTCCAACGGACAAGAGAGGTAGGCCATGAAACGAGTGATGATGGCAGTTGTCGTGGGCACGGCGCTGGCGGGCTGCGGCACGGCGACGGGCGATATGTTCGCGGCGCGCGACCAGACGGTCGAGTATGTCCGGGTATTCGATATCAAGACCGACGCGCCTCCGCCGGCCGTGCTGCACGCGGCCAGCGAGGGCATCAGCCGGAATATCCTGAATGCCACGCTGGCCACGCCGCTGCCCGATACGGCCGAGGTGCTCGACCAGCCCGGCCGTTTCAAAATGGCCGAGACCCCGGGCGCGGCACGCGGCCCGAGCTGCGACGGCGCCAGCTGGACCGCCAAGGCGCGCCCTGACGTGCGCGGCAGCCAGGACATGCACATCGTCGCCTGCCTCTATCCCTATAAAACCGGCTACCACCTCGACATGTACGCCGCCTTCACCAAGAAGGAGGGCGGCTGGCTGGCCTGGCCACGGCGTGCCACCGGCGCGGTACTCGGCACCCCGGAAAAATACGTGGAACAGACCATGCTCGACCTGGTGCGCACGATCCGCGAAACGACCAAGGCGCAAGTCGCGCTGGTCGAAGCCAAACCCGAGGTCGCCGGTGCCCCCTGGCTGGAGCCGGCGCCCAGCGCTGCGCGGGCGTCGAAACCCTGACCCGATGAACGGAAACACCATGCCCTACGACGACAGCTTGTTTCAAATTATTCTGGACAGCGTGGCCGCACCGGGCAGCATTGCCCAGCGCATGCACGCGCTCGTCGACGCCTGCGCGCGCCGGCTGCCCCATCCGGATTGGGAACGCATACGCCGCATCGATTTCGAGGCCGATGCCGTCCAACTGAACGGATGGATAAGGTCGGCATGGCGCGAAGGGGTACTCCACCAGGGCCACCAGGGACTGTGGTTCGGCATTTTCAATCCGGTCGTGGAGAACGAGCCCGTGACCGATCTCTATGTCGCGAGCAGCCCTGTTTATGATGACGACGATGTGGAATGGAGCGCGGAGATCGATGCGCGCGACGGCATCAGTTACCTCGGTTCGTCGGTGCTGGCCGAGCTCTACCGGCTTGCCTACGGGACGCCGGGCAGATTGGGAAACGATGCCGAGTATCCGTTGGCGCTGGCGTACGGCGCCATGGCGGCGGCCAGTGCGCTCGCGCAGCCTCTGCCGGCGCCACAGCTCGGCACGCTGCGCGGCGCCGCCGCCGGTTTCGATGACGGCGATGGACTCCACGTTGGCGTGTTCGACAACCTGCGGTTTATCAGGCGGATGCGGGCGGCTGACTAGGTCCGGGGGCGGAGGGGAGAGCACGGCAAGACCAGCTTGCCGTGCGGGGAGCCGGCTTGCCTGCCGGACGATCGTCCGGCAGGCAAGCACGGGTGCAGATTAAAACGCCCAGTCGACGCGGGCGTACATCTGGCGCCCGTTGATGCCGATCGGGCAGGTTTCCCAGCAGTGGGTAAAGCCCAGCTGCGGGAAGGGCGCGGCGCGCACCTTGTCCCACTCCGTAGGATAGGTGTCGAACAGGTTGTTGGCGCCGACGGCCAGGGTCAGGCGCTTGCTGAAGGCATAGCGCACGCTCAGGTCAACCAGCCACTTCGCATCCCAGGTCTGGATGAAGCCGGGCGTGAAGCCCTGGCCCTGCACTGCGCCGAAATAGCTGGCGCGGGTGTTCACGTTCCAGGCGCCGGTCGTGTAGTCGGCGGCGACCACGTGGTGCTGGCGCGGCTGGCCGCGTTCGATCAGCGTCACCTGCGTGTCGTCGAACAGCTGGGTGCCGCTCAGCACCGGAGATTGCGAGTGGCGCGCCTTGACTTCGGTCTTGTTGAAACCGAGCTGGCCGGACAGCACCAGGGTCGAATCGGTCCAGCGCGTGGTGTGCTCGGCAACGATGTCGAGGCCATTGGTGCGGGTGTCGATCGCGTTGGTGAAGAACTGGGCCTGGCCGACCTTCAGCGGGTCGAGGATGGCGCGGATCGGACCGGCGCCGGCTTCCGGAGCGATGTTGCTCGAGAAGACGATGCGGTCGTCGATATCGATGCGGTACAGGTCGGCCGTGACCGAGAAGTTCTGCAGCGGACGCAGCACGATGCCGACGCTGGCGTTTTTCGAGGTTTCTTCTTTCAGCGGTGCGATGCCGAAGGCGCGGGTGACGGCGCTGCCTTCGCGCGCGGTCAGGGTTTCGGTCAGCACGCCGGCCGCGTTCAGGTTGGTCGACACCGAGCTATAGAATTTCTGCTGCACTGAGGGCGCGCGGAAACCGGTCGAGACGCTGCCGCGCAGGCCGACGGTGCGCGAGGGGTCGTAGCGCATGCTCAGCTTGCCGGTCGTGGTGCTGCCGAAGTCCGAGTATTTTTCGTAACGGACCGCGGCGGCCAGCAGCAGTTTTTCGGTCAGGTTGTGCTCGGCATCGACATACAGGGCGATGTTGTGGCGGCCATCGTCGACTTCGGTCGATGGCGTGTAGCCAGGAAAACCCTGGGCGCCCGAGGCGGCGATACCGCCGTTCTGGTCGCGGATCACGATGGCCGGGTTGTTCGTACGCCCGTACTGATAGGACATCGGATCGCCTGCTTCGATCTGGTAATTGTCGCGGCGGTATTCGAAACCGGTGGCCAGCGAAATCTTGCGTCCGCCCAGGTCGATCGGGCCGCGCAGGTCGGCATTGAAGGTGGTCTGGTTGAATTTCAGGGTACCGGTATCGGCCTCGAGCGGCGATTCGGCATAGATGCCGCCGCCCGGCTTCGGCTCGTACCAGTAGCTGACGTTGATCGACTCGCGCTCGTGGAAGCCGAGCTGGCTGCGGCCGTGGTTGACGCTGGCGTCGAACTTCCAGTCGTTGCCGAGCTCGCGGCGGTAGCCGACGGCGAACGAGGCATCCTTCACGGTCGTCTTGATATTCGGCAGGAAGCCGTTCGGGTAGACGGCGGGCACGTTGCGGCCATCGCCCTTGGAACGGTAGAAACCGGCGGAGTCGCCGGTGCGCTTCGACACGCCGCCGAAGGCATAGAATTCGCTGTCCTTGTCGATCGGCAGGCCGGCATTGACCCACAGGAAGGCGTCCTTGGCCAGGCTGTCGCCGATGCGCTGGGTAACGCGCGGCGGATCGACGCGCAGGGTGTCGACGCCGGCGCGGTTGGTTTCGCCGCGGCGGCGGCCCTCGGCCGACAGGTTCACATAGCCGCCGTCGCCGATCGCAAAGCCGGTGTTCGCGCTGGCCGAGATCATGTCGCCGTCGCCCTCGGAGGTGGTGCCGATCGAGCTGCTGACCTGCGTTTCCTTGACCTGGGATTTCAAGACAATGTTGATCACGCCGGCGATCGCATCGGACCCGTACTGGGCCGCCGCGCCATCGCGCAGCACCTCGATGTGGTGGATCGCCGACATCGGGATCGCATTGATGTCGGTGCCGGCCGAGCCGCGGCCGATGGTCTGCTGGACGTTGACCAGCGCCTGCTGGTGGCGGCGCTTGCCGTTCACCAGCACCAGCAGCTGGTCGGGGCCGAGGCCGCGCAGGGTGGCCGGACGGATGATGTCGGTACCGTCGCTGATGAAGGTCGTCGAGAAATTGAACGACGGATCGAGCGTTTGCAGCAGTTTACCGAGTTCCAGGGGGCCCGCAGTCTGCATGTCCTTCACGTTGATCAGTCCCACCGGCGCCGCGGTATCGAGCGCGGTCTTGGCGCTCGAGCGCGAACCGAGCACGACGACGCGGGCCGGATTGTTCTCGTCGGCGCTGGCGGCGGCGCTCGTCGTTTCCTGGGCAGCGGCGGGATACAGCGCGGCCAGCAGGGCGGTGGCAAGCAGGGTTTGTCGGAAAGGATGGCAGGCAGGGTGACGCGTCATGTTCTCTCTTTTCTTGAATATCGAAACGGCGTGCTCGGAAAATACGACCATAAGGTATGGATATGTTTCCATACGTAAAAGTCATATTAACAATTGACGATTGTCCATACAACGCAGCCTGCATGAGCGTTGTATTTGCGTGCCACCACAGCAATATTGGGTGCGAAGCAAGAGAAAAGGCAGTAAGCTGGATCGCTTGTGCCCGTTTTTGGTGCGTGCTTGTTAACCGTGGAGCACCGTAGCGGTGAAAAGTGTTTTCAAATGGGCAGGCGCACGACGAAAGCCTAGGGCTGCGTCACCAGCCCCGACTTCGCCACCCAGTCCACCAGCGCGTCGACCACCGCGCGTCCGCGTCCTTCTCCCGCCAGCTCGTCGTTGACCATCGCCACCACCACGTTCTGCACGCCGCTCGCATCCGGCACATAGCCGGCCACCGCCACGACATTGCGCAGCGTCCCCGTCTTGAGGCGGGCGCGGCCGGCGGCCGGGCTGCCGTTCAGGCGGCGGCGCATGGTGCCGTCCGTTGCCGCGATCGGCATGCTGGCCAGGAACTCCGGCGCCCAGTTGCTGAGCAGGCCGGCACGCAGCAGGCCGCCCATCTGCAGCGGGCTGATGCGTTCGATGCGCGACAGTCCGGAACCGTTTTCGATCACGAAGCCGCTGTCGTCGATGCCGTGCGCGCGCATCCAGTTGCGGATCGTGGCGTCGGCACGGGTATAAGTGGTCTGGTCCGATGTCACCGGCAACGGCCGGCTGCCCAGCACCGGGTCGGCCTCGAGGGCGCCCAGGCTCAGGAACAGGGTGCGCGCCAGCGCGTTGTCCGAGGGTTTATTGGTGTCGCGCACGACTTCCGGCAGGGCGCGCGCACGGTGCTCGGCCAGCAGGCGGGCATCGATCGGGGTGCTGCCCGCCAGCGTCCTGCCGTTCAATTTGCCGCCGAGCTGCTTCCATTTCAGGCGAAATAAACCGTCGAGATAGGCGTCGCGCTCGAGCACGTTGATGCTGTTGGTCTTGGCGCAGTTTTTTGGATAGCTGCCCTCCAGCACGACCTTGATCTTGCCGTCCGTGTGCACGACCTGCGGCAGTTTCCAGCCGTCTTCCCATTTGGCGCAATCGGCATCGACCAGCTTCATGTTGGAAGCGATCGTCACCCCGTTCAGCGCCGGCTGCATGTCGAGTTGCATGCGTTTATCCGTCGAGCGCATGTCGATCTGCAGCATGTTCTTGTTGACTAATAACGCGTCGGGAATGACGTTGTAATAGGCTTCGGGCGACTCGTCGAAAGGCGGCAGGCCGATGTCGCTCCGGGCCGGATTGAACAGGCTGCGGTCGAGCACCAGGTTGCCCGCGATGCGCCGGATGCCCGCGTTGTGCAGGGCGCGCAGCATGTTTTCCAGGACTTCACCGGACAGGTCGGCATCGGCGCCGCCGCGCAGCACCAGGTCGCCTTTTAATACTTCTCCCTTCACGTCGGCGTTCGTCAGCAGTTCGGTGCGCCCGCGAAACACCGGGCCCAGGTGTTCGAGGCTGACCAGGGTCGTTACCAGTTTCATCGTCGAGGCCGGTTGCATCGGGCGCTCGGCCAGGTGCGACACGAGCACCTGGTCGCCGCGCAGCACGAGGGCGCTGACGGCATTCGGTGTCATGCCGTTTTCCGCCAGCAGGCGCGCTACCGGTTCCGGCAACTGGGCGCGTGCCGACAGGCAGGAGAACAGGGCGGCGGCGAGGGCAAGCTGGCGGATCATAAAACTCCTTAGCCGAAGAAGAGGTAGGCAACAAAAATGGCGGCGATCACGCCGGCGAGGTCGGCCATCAGGCCGCAGGAAATCGCGTAGCGCGTCTTGCGGATGCCGACCGAACCGAAGTAGAGGGCGACGATATAAAAGGTGGTGTCGGCCGAACCCTGGAAGATGCAGGCCAGGCGCCCGACGAAGGAGTCGGCGCCATACGTCGTCATGGTGTCGATCATCAGGGCGCGCGAGCCGCTACCCGACAACGGTTTCATCAGGGCGGTGGGCAGGGCCGGCAGGAATTCGGTGCGCAGGTTGAACTGATTGAACACCCACTCGAAGCCGCGCACGACGAAGTCGAGGATGCCGGCATTGCGCACGACGCCGATCGCGACCAGCATGCCGACCAGATAGGGGATGATCGTCAGCGAAGTCTGGATGCCGCCCTTGGCACCCTCGATGAAGGCCTCGTAGACGTTCACCTTCTTGCGCAGGGCGCCGACCATGAAGACCACGATGATCGAGAACAGGATCAGATTGGCTGCCACGTTCGAAAAAAGCTGGATCTGGTCCTTGCTCAGGTAATTGCTCATGTAATAAATCATGCCGGCGATCAGCGCCGTCAGGCCGCCGATCCAGCCGAACAGCACCGGGTCGAGCAGGTTGATGCGCTGGCGCAGGCCGACCACGACGATGCCGGTCATGGTGGCGACATAGGTCGCGATCAGGCAGGGAATAAAAATGTCGGCGGGATTCGCCGCGCCGAGAATCGCGCGCTGGGCCATGATGGCCAGCGGAATCAGGGTCAGTCCCGAGGTGTGCAGCACCAGGAACATGATCTGGGCATTGCTCGCCTCATCCTTGTTGGGATTCAGGGTCTGCAGGCTTTCCATGGCTTTTAAACCGAAAGGCGTGGCTGCATTGTCGAGGCCGAGCAGGTTGGCCGAGAAATTCATGACCATGTGGCCGTTGGCCGGGTGGTCTTTCGGTACGCCCGGGAAGATGCGCGAGAAGAAGGGGGCAATAAAACGGGCCAGCACGTTGATGGCGCCGGCCTTCTCTCCGATGTTCATGATGCCGAGCCAGAGCGTCATCACGCCGGCCAGCGGCAGGGCGATGTCCATCACCGCCAGCTTGGCTGAGCTGAACGTGCCGTCGACGATGCGTTTGAAGATTTCTGTGTCGCCTAGAAAAATCCATTGAGCAAGCGCTGCCAGGAAACCGACGAGGAAAAAACCAGTCCAGATGTAATTCAATGCCATGAGTGGGTCCGTAATGCGGGGCAATTCAAGCGCCGCAAACGACAGTCACGGCAGTTCATGCGCACGATTGTGCAGCGGAGAGTATAGGCGCAGAGCAAAGTTCACAGATGAAAGAATGCAGCCGCGCCATGCACAAAAGTTATGAGGCTTCCGTTTCGTTTGCCTGCGCCCGGCACCGCGCATATGATACGCAACGCTCAACCAGGACCTGCACACATGACCCTTCGCGCCACCCTTATTGCCCTGCTGCTCGTCTCGGGCGCCGTCCACGCCGCGCCGGCGGCCCCGGCGGAAAAAAGCGAAAAAGTGCTGCACATGTTCCTGTCGACCAGCGAAACCGGGCTCGATCCGGCCGCTGCCTCGGACATCGCCACCTTGTCCCTGCTGGAAAATTTATTTGACCCGCTGCTGCGCTACGACTACCTGGCACGCCCGGTGAAGCTGCGTCCGAACACGCTCACGAAGATGCCGGAGATCAGCGCGGACAAGCGCACCTACACGTTTACGATCCGTCCCGGCATTTATTTCACGCCCGACCCGGCCTTCAAAGGAATCAAACGCGAGATGACGGCGCAGGATTATGTGTACAGCATCACCCGCCTGTACGACCCGGCCATCAAATCTCCCTGGTCGTACATGTTCGAAGGAAAACTCGAAGGCGACGAGGCCCTGAAAACTACGTTCAGCTACGGCACCGCGATTCCCGGCCTGCAGGCCCTCGACAAGTACACCCTGCGCATCCGCCTGAAGGAGCCGGACAATAATTTCCTGTTCTATATGGCGACGCCGGCGTCGAGCGTCGTGGCGCGCGAAGTCATCGAGGCCTATCCGGGCCAGGCCGGCAACCACCCGGTTGGCACCGGCCCCTTCATGCTCGGCGACTGGAAGAGAAGTGACCGCATCGTCCTGCTGGCGAACCCGTATTCGACCGCCGTGTTCAGCGCCACGCCCGGCAACGACCCGGAAGACCGGGCGATCGCCGCGGCATTGGCGAATAAACGCCTGCCGCGCGTCGACCGGGTCGAGGTCAAAATCGCCGAGGAATTCCAGGGCCGCATGCTCGGCTTCCTGAACGGCGAATACGATTATCTCGAGCAGGTGCCGGAATCGATGACCGACATGGTGATCCGCGACGGCCAGCTGAAACCGGAGCTCACCCAGCGCGGCATGCAATTGTCGCGCTTTCCGGTGCTGCAGACCTACTACATGTGGATGAACATGAACGATCCGGTGCTCGGCGGCTACACGAAAGACCGGATCGCCCTGCGCCGCGCCATCTCGCTCGCCTACAACAGCGCGGAAGACATCGCGCTCTTGAAGAAGGGGTTTGCCATCAAGGCCGAGTCGCCGCTGCCGCCGAACGTGCTCGGCTACGATCCAGGTTACCGCAGCCCGATCCCCTACGATCCCGCCCTCGCCAACGCCTTGTTGGACCGCCACGGCTATGGCAAGCGCGATGCGGACGGGTTCCGCCGCGCGCCGGACGGCAAGCCCTTGACGCTGACCATGCACAGCGAAGCGACGGTCGGCGGCCGCCTGCGCGACGAGCTGTGGCGTAAATGCCTGAATGCGATCGGCCTGCGCGTCGTCTTCAAATCGGACAAGAAGACCGAGATCATCAAGGCTTCGCGCCTGGGCAAGGTGACGATGTTCGAGAGTAACTGGATCGCCGACTTCCCCGACGGCGACAATTTTTATCAGCTGCTGTACGGCCCCAACGCAGGACGCGCCAACTACGCGCGCTTCAACTTGCCGGCCTACGACACGCGTTACGAACAGGCGCGCCAGCTGGTCGACGGCCCGGCCCGCCAACAACTGTATTTCGAGATGAACCAGCTGATCCACGCCTATAACCCTTGGGTGCCGCTGACCCATGCGGTCTCGGCCGACATCCGCCATCCGTGGTTAAAAAACTACAAGCGTCATCCGGTCGAATTCACGTCCTGGCGCTATCTGGACGTCGATGTTGCGCAAAGGGCACGCTTGTCCCAGCAGCGCCGTTAGAATTTGATAGATTTCCTCTTATAAACATTCCTCGAAGTTATACTTCTCGCCGGTTATTTCATTGGCTGGCGCCCTTGCGCCGGGCTAGTCTCGGGGCGACAACATAACGTAATGCCATGACATTGCGATGCCCGAGCGACAGATAGCCGCCCTGATTAAAGATTGACGGAACCTTAGGAGAGACGCGTGAAGTTAAAGAAACTAGCCCACCTGATTGCATTGATCGGGGTCGCCAGCCCGGTGCTTGCACAGCAAGTACAGCAAGAAGCGCCGATCGCGCGCGTCGAAATTACGGGTTCGAGCATCAAACGCGTCGCCAAGGAAGGTGCCCTGCCGGTGCAGGTGATCACCTTTGATACGCTGCAAAAACAGGGCATCACGTCGGCCGAACAGCTGATGGCCACGATTTCGGCCAACGGCACCGGTGCCGACAACCCGACTTCGGGCAACAACGTCTTCGGCCCGGATGCCGACCGCGTCAGTGGCGGCGCTTCCTTCGCTTCGCTGCGCGGCCTGGGCCCGAACAGTACCCTGGTGCTGATCAACGGTCGCCGCGCGCCGACCCACGGCAAGAGCGGCAAGGCCGTCGACCTGAACAGCATCCCGATGGCGGCCATCGCGCGCATCGAGATCCTGAAGGATGGCGCCTCGGCCATCTACGGCACCGATGCGATCGGTGGCGTGATGAACATCATCCTCAAAACCGACTACCAAGGCGCTGAAGCCTCCGCCTATACCAACATCACCGAAGCCGGCGGCGGCAACATCCACCGCGGTTCGCTGATCGTCGGCCACGGCGACCTGAACACCGATGGCTTCAACGTGATGGCCACGGCTTCGTATACCAAAAACGAAAAGCTGGAATCGCGCCAGCGCGATTTCGCCAACGGCTTCCAGCCGGCGCGCGGCCTGTCGCCCGATACCACCGGCACGCCTTTCGCCAACCAGCTGACCGGCGCGAATACCGCCCTCGGCACCGGTTTCAAGGTCCCGGGCAGCACCAACACCTACTTGCAAGCCAATCCGCTGAGCTTCCAGGGCAAGTGCGATACGGTCCAGGGCATGTCGCAATACCAGACCGAGCTGTGGAAGGACGTCACCTCGCCGCTGCGCTCGACCTATTCCTGCGCCTACGACTACGGCGGCGACTACGTGATGCAATCGCCGTCGGAACAGGCGAACCTGCTGTTGCGCGGCACGTATAAGCTGGCGCCGGACCACAAGATGTTCGTCGAGGCGATCGGTTCGCGCTCGCAGGTCGTCTCGATCCTGACCCCGGCCCAGATTTCGACCTCGCTGACGGCGAACGGCGTGAACAGCGCTTATCCGGTCGGTGGCCCGTATTACCAGGATCTGTCGTCGTTCATTTCGACCTTCGACCGCACCAAGCCGATCATCTACAAATGGCGCGCCAACCCGGCGGGTAACCGTACCCAGGAAAACACGACCGAAAGCGCCCGCCTGCTGGTCGGCTTCGAAGGGACCGTCAAGGACTGGGACTACAAGTTCGGCCTGTCGAAAGCCCAGAGCACCTCGCACATGGAGCTGCTCGACGGCTACGTTTACACGGTGCCGTTCTTTAAGCTCCTGGGCACTGGTATCGTCAACCCATGGTCGGTCGATGGCAGCCAGACCCAGGCGGCAATGGATGCGATCGAAGCAACCAAGTACCGCGGCGCCTTCCAGACCGGCAAGACGACCCTGACCCAAGTCGACGGCACTGTCTCGGGCGAGCTGTTCCAGCTGCCGGCCGGCAAGCTGGCGATGGCGGCCGGTTTCGACTTCCGCCGCGAGAGCTACCTGTACACCCAGGACGTGGCCGCCGAGCCGATCCTGCTCTCGCCCGGCAATGCCAACCTGCCGAAGGCCACGCGCGACGTGAAGGCATTGTTCGCCGAGTTCATCGTGCCGGTCACCAAGGACCTGGAACTGCAACTGGCCGTGCGCCGCGACGATTACAGCGTGATCGGCGCCACCACCAATCCGAAGGTCGCCTTCCGCTACCAGCCGACCAATTGGCTGCTGCTGCGCGGTTCGGCCAACAAGGGCTTCCTGGCGCCGAGCTTTACCCAGCTCTACAGCGGCTCGCTCGACGGTGAGCTGTCGAGCGGCGTGATCGACACTGTCGGTTGCGCAGCCCATCCGGGCGACGTGCGTTTCTGCGCGCCGGAGCGCTTCGGCTTCAAGTCGGGCGGTAACCAGAACCTGAAACCGGAAACCTCGAAGCAGGGCACGCTGGGCATCGTCGTCGAGCCGTTCAAGGGCTTCTCCGCCTCGCTCGACTGGTGGGCGATCAACATGCGTGACCGCATCCTGAACCGCAGCGCCAGCATCGTGCTGCAGAACCCGGTCGCGCTGTCGGGCAACATCATCCGCAACGCGGACGGTACGGTCGATTATGTCCAGGCCGGCTGGATCAACACCTCCGGCGCCAAGACCCGCGGTATCGACCTCGGCCTGCGCGGCGACGGCAAGTTCGGCGACGGCTTCAAGTGGAACGCCACCCTGGACGGCACCTGGACCGACAGCTACAAGTTCGCTGAAATTCCAGGCCAGCCGTACAAGGAATACGTCGGCGAGTTCTTCACGCGCGACCTGTACCTGCGCTGGAAACACAGCGCCACCTTCAGCGTGAGCCGCGGCGACTGGAACGTCCTGGTAAGCAATAACTTCGCCTCGGGCTACAAGGACCAGCTGCCGAACGGCGGCAAGGGCACGCCACCGTCCGGTTTCGATCCGGACGTGTCGAGCTACACCCGCTTCGGCCTGGCGACGACGTATAAAGGCTTCAAGAACACGTCGATCACCTTCGGTATCCAGAACCTGTTCGACCGCGATCCGCCGTTCACCGCACACAACGTCGACGACGTCGTCGGTGCCGGCTGGGATCCGCGTGTGGCCGACCCGCGTGGCCGTGCCTACACCCTGAACCTCACGTACAAGTTCTTCTGATTGCCGTGAGATAGACTGCAGCCCCGGGAAGCGCGCACGCGCTCCCCGGGGCTGTTTTTTTGTAAGCCGAGCCGCATGCCCATCAGCCGCCGCGCCTTTTCTTCCCTGCTCGCCGCCAGTGCGCTGCTGCCGGCGGCCGCGCTGGCTGCGCCACGCAGGCGTCTCCCACCCCGTTCCCGCATGAAACCCCTGATCAAACCCCCGCGCCTGCAGCCCGGCGACACCGTCGGCCTGATCGCGCCGGGCGGCTACGCCACCGAGAAAACGATCGCCAAGGCGCGCCGCAACATCGAGGCCCTCGGCCTGAAAGTGCGAGAGGGCGCCTCCCTGCGCGAAGTGAACGGCAATTACGGCGGCACCGTGCCGCAACGGATCGCAGACCTGCACGCGATGTTCGGCGACCCGGAGATCAAGATGATCTGGCCGGTCCGAGGCGGCTCGGGCTGCATCTCCTTGCTGGCCCACCTGGATTTCAAACTGATCCGCGCCAACCCGAAGATTTTATTGGGCTACTCGGACATCACGGCGCTGCACCTGGCGATCCACAAGCACGCCGGATTGGTGACGTTTCATGGGCCAGTGGCCTCGTCGACGCTGACGGAGTATGCGATCGAGCACATGATGGCGGTGCTGGGCGACCCGCAGCCGACCTATACGATTCCGATGGCGCTGGAAAACAGCCGGCGCGCCCTGGAGCAGCCGCAGTTCGCGCTGCGCACCGTGCACGGCGGCGTGGCCACCGGCCCGCTCATGGGCGGCAATCTGAGCCTGGTGGCGGCGCTGGCCGGCACGCCGTATGCGGCCGATTTCCGCAACTGCATCCTGTTCCTGGAAGAAGTCAACGAAGCCCCCTACCGGATCGACCGCTGGATGACCCAGCTCGATTTATCGGTCGGCTTTTCAAAAGCCGCGGCGGTGATGGTCGGCGTCTGCGAAGACTGCGGCCCCGAGCACGAAGACATTTCGCTCACGCTCGACCAGACGCTCGACATCCACCTGCAGCCGCTGTCGATTCCGGCGGTGACGGGTTACTCGATCGGGCATATCCGCGACCAGTTCACGATCCCGGTGGGGATTCGCGCCACGCTCGATACCGAACGGCAGACGGTGACGCTGCTCGAGCCTGCGGTCAGCTGAGCTTCTGAACCCGACAGGTCATGTAGACATAGCCGTGCTGCTCGCCATCGATGCGAAACAGGTCCGGCAATTCGCCGGCAAACCTGAAGCCGCAGCGTTCATACAGGCGGCGCGCGGGCAGGTTACTGGACAGGACCTCGAGGTCGACCCAATCGAGGGCCGGCTGGCTGCCTGCCCAGTCGAGGGCGTGCGCCAGCAGGCGTTCGCCCAGCCCCTGGCGGCGCCAGTCGCGATGCACGCCCATGCCGAGCAGGCAGCGGTGGCTGGACGCCCGCTCCGGCCGCGCGCGCAGGTCGACGTGGCCGCAGATGCTGCCGTCTCGATCGAGCGCTATCCAGGCGCGGCGCCAGCCCGGCGCCCCGACCTCGGCCCCGAGACCGATGGCAAAGGCGGCACGCTTGTCGGCCGGGAAGCGCGAATCGGCGCGCGCCATCGGCTGGAACAGGGGCGTGCCGGCGCGGCCGTTGTCCTGCAGGTGGTCGTCGAGGTAGACGAACAGGGCCGGCAGGTCGGCGGCGCTCACGCTGTGGATCGTGGTCGGCACGCCATCTCCCATCTCAGAGTGCCCGTGCGATCAGGATCTTCTGGATGTCGCTGGTGCCCTCATAAATCTGGCACACGCGCACGTCCCGATAAATGCGCTCGATCGGGAAGTCGGCCACATAGCCGTAGCCGCCAAACACCTGCATCGCGTTCGAGACGACCCGCTCGGCCATCTCGGAGGCAAACAGTTTCGCCATCGCCGCTTCCTTCAGGCAGGGCAGGCCCGCATCCTTCATGGACGCCGCATGCAGGATCAGCTGGCGCGCGGCTTCGATCTGCATCGCCATCTCCGACAGGCGGAACTGCACGGACTGGTGTTCGAAAATCGGCTTGCCGAAGCTTTCTCTCTCTTTCGCATAGGCCAGCGCCGCCTCGAATGCGGCGCGCGCCATGCCGACCGATTGCGAGGCGATGCCGATCCGTCCGCCCTCCAGGCCGGACAGGGCGATCTTGTAGCCCATGCCTTCCTCGCCGATCAGGTGGGCGGCGGGGATGCGGCAATTCTCGAACACGATCTGCGCCGTATCCGACGAATGCTGGCCCATCTTCTGCTCCAGCCCGGCGACGATATAGCCGGGGGTGTTCACGGGCACCCAGAACGCGCTGATCCCCTTCTTGCCGGCCGCTTTATCCGTGACCGCCATGACGATGGCCACATCGCCATATTTACCGCTGGTGATGAACTGCTTGGTGCCGTTGATGACATACGCGTCGCCATCGCGGGTTGCCGTGGTGCGCAGGGCGGCGGCGTCGCTGCCGGTATGCGGCTCGGTCAGCGCAAAAGCGCCCAGCAGTTCGCCCTGGGCCAGCGGCACCAGCCACTGTTGTTTTTGTTCTTCGCTGGCGTACATCATCGCGATGCTGCAGACCGGGCAGTTGTTGACCGAAATGATGGTCGAGATGCCGCCGTCGCCGGCCGCGATTTCTTCCAGCACCAGCGCCAGCGACACGTAATCGAGGCCTGCGCCGCCGTACTGCTCCGGCACCGCCACGCCGAAGGCGCCGAGCTGGGCCAGCTCTTTCAGTTCCGCTTTCGGAAAATAGTGTTCCTTGTCCCAGCGGGCGGCCTGCGGGGCCAGGCGTTCCTGCGCAAAGCTGCGCAGGGCGTCGCGGATCATCTGGTGTTCTTCGGTCAGGATCATGGGGTCTCGTCTCGTTATTGTGTGTTTGGCTTACCAGGGAATCGGGGCGCCATTGTGGTTCAGGAAGCTGCCGTTGGCCTCCAGCCTCGCCTGCGCCAGGGTGGTGCGCAGGTCGCGCACGCTGTGTTCGGGGCTGATGGCGGCGCCGGCGCCGCCCATGTCGGTCTGCACCCAGCCGGGGTGGAAGGCGATGCAGGTCGCGCCTTGCGGGCCGAAGGTGATCGCCGTGTCGCGCAGCACCGAATTCAGGGCCGCCTTGCTGGCGCGGTAGAGCGAGCCGCTGGCGCTGTGGCGCCCGCCGATCGATCCCATCTGCGAGGACAGCACGCCGAGTTTTCCGCGCGTCGCGGCGACCAGGGGCGCAATGATCGGCAGCAGGCGCATCGCGGCCAGCACGTTGGTGTGCATCACGGCGTCGAAATCGGCTTGCGTCGGAAAGCCGTCCTGGCGCGGGCCGTACAGGCCGGCCACTAACCAGGCGGTGTCGATTTTTTCGTCGTCGAGTTTCCAGCCGAGGCCGGCGATGGCGTCAGCGTTGGTGACGTCGAGTTCGTGTGGTTCGGCGCCCAGTTGCGCCAAATTGGCCAGGTCTTGCGCTTTGCGGGCGGTGGCGATCACGCGCCAGCCTTCAAGACGGTATTGGCGAACCATTTCGTGGCCGATGCCGCGCGAGGCGCCGATGATCAAAGCAGTAGGCATGATTTTATTCCCGTCAGGTTAGTCCGCGGCCAGAATGCATGTTGCGATTTATTGCGGTTCGACCGCGTGCGCACGAGTGCCCACCCTAGGTTACGCGGCAGTGGTGCACCGTAGGGTGGGCTCTTGAGCCCACGCGGTACAACCTAAATTACACCATCTCGATTGCCATCGCGGTCGCTTCACCACCACCGATGCACAGCGCCGCCACGCCGCGCTTGCCGCCGGTCTTTTTCAAAGCGCCCAGCAGGGTCACGACAATGCGTGCGCCCGAGGCGCCGATCGGGTGGCCCAGCGCGCAGGCGCCACCGTGGATGTTGACCTTCTCGTGCGGGATGTCGAGGTCGCGCATGGCCGCCATCGGCACGGCGGCAAAGGCTTCGTTGATCTCGAAGAGGTCGACGTCGCCGGCCGTCCAGCCGGTCTTTTTGAACAGCTTGTGCATGGCGCCGATCGGGGCAGTCGTGAACAGGTTCGGTTCCTGGGCGTGGGTGGCGTGGCCGATCACGCGTGCGATCGGGGTCAGGCCGAGTTCCTTGGCTTTCGATTCGCGCATCATGACCAGCGCGGCGGCGCCGTCGTTGATCGACGAGGACGAGGCAGCGGTGACGGTGCCGTCCTTTTTGAAGGCAGGTTTCAGAGACGGGATCTTGTCGATCTTGGCCTTCATTGGACCCTCGTCCTTTTCGACCAGCAGTTCGCCGGTGCGGGCCGCCACGCTGACCGGGGCGATTTCCCAGTCAAACGAGCCGTCGTTGTTCGCCGCCTGCGCACGTTTCACCGAGGTGATCGCGAAATTGTCCTGGTCTTCGCGCGAGAACTGGTACATGGCCACGCACTCTTCCGCAAAGGTGCCCATCGAGCGGCCTTCTCCCGTCTTTTCGTTGCGCGAGTAGGCGTCTTCCAGGCCGTCGAGCATCATGTGGTCGAACATCGGCGCGTGGCCGATGCGGTAGCCGCCGCGGGCTTTCGGGATCAGGTAAGGAGCGTTGGTCATCGACTCCATGCCGCCGGCGACGACGACGTCGGCGCTGCCGGCCACCAGCTGGTCGTGCGCGAAGATCGCCGCCTGCATGGCCGAACCGCACATCTTCGACAAGGTCACGGCGCCGGTCGACAGCGGCAGGCCGGCCTTGATCAGCGCCTGGCGTGCCGGGGCCTGGCCCTGGCCGGCCATCAGGCAGTTACCGAAATAGACGTGTTCGACCGATTGCGGGTCGACGCCGGCGCGCTCGACCGCGGCCTTGATTGCCACCGCACCGAGGTCGCTCGCCGTTTTCGAGGAAAAATCGCCCTGGAAGGCGCCCATCGGGGTACGGGCGGCGCCGACGATAACGACTGGATCATTCATGTTGGTAAGTCTCCAAAAGATGGCGCTGGTTTCATTTACAACGCCGGGGTGGTGATCGGGTGGTGAAAACGGATCTGCTGCGGGTACGGAAAAATATCCTGCACTTCGCCCGCCAGGATGCGGTCCTTGTGGGACTGCCACCAGGCGCGCGTCAACAGGTCCGCGTGGTGCTGCATGAAATAGTGACGGATCTTCGGATTCCCAAGAAGAAAACGTCCGAATTGTTCGGGAAACACGTCGTGCTTGCCGATCGGGTACCAGGGCTCGGACGCCATTTCCTCTTCTTCGTTGCGCGCTTCGGGAATATCGCGGAACACGCAATCGGTCAAATATTCGATTTCATCGTAATCGTAGAACACGACGCGGCCCTGGCGCGTGAGGCCGAAATTTTTGTACAGCATATCGCCGGGAAAAATGTTCGCGGCGACCAAATCTCGGATCGCATTGCCGTATTCGACAATGCCGTGCTCGATGCGTTCTTCATCGTTTGCCTGCCCCGCTTCGGCGAGGTAGATATTCAAGGGCACCATGCGGCGCTCGATATACAAATGCTTGATGATGATGCGCTCGCCCTCGATCTCGACCAGGGAAGGCGCGTGCTGCCGGAGTTCGGCCAGCAGCTCTTCGCTGAAACGGTGCAGGGGAAAGGCGACGTCCGAATATTCGAGGGTATCGGCCATGCGTCCAACGCGGTCGTGGTGTTTCACGAGCAGGTATTTTTCCTTGACCTGGGCGCGCGTCGTCTCTTTCGGCGGCGGATAGAAATCCTTGATCACCTTGAATACATAGGGAAACGAGGGCAGCTCGAACACCAGCATCACCAGGCCGCGGATGCCGGGTGCGCTCTGGAAGCGGTCCGAGCTGTGCTTCAAATGCTGCAGGTAATCGCGATAAAACAGGGTCTTGCCCTGTTTTTGCAGGCCGAGCAGGGTATAGATTTCGCTCTTCGGTTTACGCGGCAGCAGGCTGCGCAGGAATTGCACATAGGCCGACGGTACTTCCATGTCGACCAGAAAATAGGCACGCGTAAAAGAGAACAGGACGGCGATGTGCAGCGGGTCGGTCAGCACCGTATCGAGCACCAGTTCTCCGCGCCGGTTGTGCAGGACGGGAATCACGAAGGGGTATTCGCGCGCGCCATTGATCGCGCGGCCGACGATGTACGCGCCCTTGTTCCGGAAGAACAGGCTCGATAGCACCTGGAATTGCTGGTTGGGTTCAAGCTGGTCGAGACCGAAGGCCTCGCGCATGCGCGCTTCGACCAGCTGCACGTCGCGATCCAGCGCGGCGAACGGACAGGCCAGCTGGAAATTGGTGACGATGCGCTTCAATGCAAAGCGCAGGCCGTCGGCGGCCGGGTAGTAGACGCGGTAGGTCGGCTGCAGCTCTTCGGTCTCGATGTATTCGGTCGAGATCACCGGACGCACGAACAGGAAATCGTTGTGGTAATAGGTACGGTGCAGGATCTTGACGCTGACCGAATTGAAAAAGGTCTCGGCCAGTTCGGGCTGCTTATGGCCGGACAGCAAGCCGATATAGTGCAGCTTGATTTCGCGCCAGACGCCGTCGACCAGGTCCTCGGGGGCGTAATCGTTTTCCAGGGTGGCGACGGCTTCCCCGACGCGTTTGTCGTAATAATCGATGCGCTCGCGCGCGGCGCGCTGGGCGACCGCCCAGTCGGCGGTTTCGAAATGGCGTTTTGCTGCCTGGCTGGCCTCGCGGAACAGGCGGTAGTGCTTGTCGAAGCCGTCGAGGATGGTGCGCGCGATGTCAAATGCGATCTGGGAAGACAGCAGTTTAGGGAACGCAACTTGTGTCATCGTTCGTCTCGCGCCTGGGCTGATGAAGCGGCTATTTTATTGCAATGCAACGGGTAGGCACGCCGTGCCTACCCTGCGATTTACATCGTCTCGCCAAACAGCTCGCGGCCGATCAGCATGCGCCGGATTTCGCTGGTGCCGGCGCCGATTTCGTAGAGTTTCGCGTCGCGCCAGAGGCGGCCGACCGGATACTCGTTGATATAGCCGTTGCCGCCCAGGGCCTGGATTGCCTCGCCGGCCATCCAGGTGGCCTTTTCGGCGCTATATAAAATCGCGCCTGCAGCATCCTTGCGCAGGGCGCGTACGGCCGCGGCGTTGGTCGCGCGGTCGCAGGCCTGGCCGACGGCATACACATAGGCGCGGCACGCCATCATGGTCGAATACATGTCGGCGATTTTCCCCTGCATCAGCTGGAATTCGCCGATCGCCTGGCCGAACTGCTTGCGTTCGTGGATGTAGGGCACGACCGAATCCATGCAGGCCGCCATGATGCCCAGCGGGCCGCCGGAGAGCACGGTGCGCTCGAAGTCCAGGCCCGACATCAGGACATTCACACCCTTGCCGACGCCGCCGAGTACGTTCTCGACCGGCACTTCGCAATCCTGGAACACCAGCTCTCCCGTGTGCGAGCCGCGCATGCCGAGTTTATCCAGCTTTTGCGCGATCGAAAAACCTTTAAACCCTTTTTCGATGAGGAAGGCGGTCATGCCGCGCGGGCCAGCCTCGAGATCGGTCTTGGCGTAGACGACCAGGGTGTCGGCGTCAGGACCGTTGGTGATCCACATTTTGGTGCCGTTGAGGACGTAACGATCGCCCTTCAGGTCGGCACGCAGCTTCATGCTGACGACGTCGGAACCGGCGTTCGGCTCGGACATGGCGAGCGCGCCGATGTGTTCGCCCGAGATCAGCTTCGGCAGGTATTTCTGTTTTTGTTCTTCGGTGCCATTTCTCTTGATCTGGTTGACGCACAGGTTCGAGTGGGCGCCGTAGGACAGGCCGACCGAGGCCGAGGCACGCGAGATTTCTTCCATCGCGACGATGTGGGCCAGGTAGCCCATGTTGGCGCCGCCGTATTCCTCGCTGACGGTGATGCCGAGCAGGCCGAGTTCGCCCATCTTGCGCCACAGGTCCATCGGGAACTGGTCGGTACGGTCGATTTCGGCGGCACGCGGGGCGATTTCGCTCGCCGCGAACTGTTGGACTGCTTCGCGCAGTGCGGCGATGTCTTCGCCATGGTCAAAGGTCAAGCCTGGAAGATGCAGCATGTCGTCCTCTCGGTGAACGGGTTGGCGGTTGGGCACCGTGAATCATACTCGCGTGTGACGTTAACGTAAACGTCAAGTAGCGGGTAAAGGAAGCCTGATTGTTTCCCTGATATCAGGCGGCCTTGCTGGCGCCGCCCGGTGCGTCGATCTCGTCGCCGGCGGCCGTGCCATTGGCCAGCAGCCGGCGGCATTCCTCCTCGTGCGCGGAAATTTCCTCGAGCGCCATCTCGATGTCGGCGCGCTGCTGCTCGAGCGTTTCGCGCTGGTGCGCCAGGACGCCGAGGAAGCGGTCGATCTGCGCCGTCGTGTCCTTCGGCGACTCGTACATGTCGACGATGCTTTTGATCTCCGACAGGGTCAGGCCGAGGCGCTTGCCGCGCAGGGTCAGTTTCAGGCGGGTCCGGTCGCGCGGGGTATAGACGCGGTTGCGCCCGCCCACGCCTTCGCGGCTGGGGCTTAATAAACCCTGGTCTTCATAGAAGCGGATCGCGCGGGCCGTGATGTCGAATTCGCGCGCCAGTTCGGCGATGGTGTAGGTCGTGGGCATTTCGGTTGAGTACTGAATACGGCTGAAAGAAGGCGGCTGAAAGTGGCAAATCCTGGAATCGCTTAGAATCTCCTGACGTTTTCCGTTTACGTCAACGTCAACCACATTGTAGCGCGCACTACCCGTCCCGAATACGAAAGATTGTCGACCATGAATCCGCTCGAATCCGAACTGTCCTATCCCTTCGCCGACGAACTGCCGAATGCAGGCAGCGTGCGCGAGGTGGCGCCCGGCCTGGGTTGGCTGCGCATGCCGCTGCCGTTCGCGCTCGACCACATCAATTTGTGGCTGCTGCGCGACGAGCGCGAAGGCAAGCAGGGCTACACCGTGATCGATTGCGGCGTGGCGACCGACGCCACCCGCGCCCACTGGGAACAAGTGTTTGCGGGCGCCATGGAAAATGAACCCGTGCTGCGCGTGCTCGCCACCCACTGCCACCCGGACCACGTCGGCCTGTCCGGCTGGCTGTGCGACCGTTTTCATGATGCGCCATTCTGGCTGACTGCCGGCGAATTCGGCTTCGCGCGCATGATGGCCGCTGCCTTGCCGGGCGTGGACGGGCCGTCGGCCATCCCCCATTTCGAGCGCCACGGTTTGACCGACCCCGCCATGCTCGAGCAGATGCGCAGCCGCCGCAGTTACTATCCCTCGCTCGTGCCGGCCGTGCCCGCCGCCTATACCCGCATCCAGGATGGCCAGCGCATCGCGATCGGCAATGCGCACTGGCGCGTGATCACCGGTTTCGGCCACTCGCCCGAACACGCGGCGCTGTATTCGGACGAACTGAATGTCCTCATTTCCGGCGACATGGTCTTGCCGCGCATTTCGACCAACGTGTCCGTGTTCGCCGTCGAACCCGAGGGCAACCCGCTCCAGCAATACCTCGATTCGCTCGATAAATTCGCGGACCTGCCGGCGGACGTGCTGGTGCTGCCTTCGCACGGCAAACCCTTCCGCGGCCTGCACACGCGCATCGCCCAGCTGCGCGCACACCACGTGGCGCGCCTGGCCGAGGTGCTCGAAGCGTGCACGACGCCGCGCAGTGCGATGGACATCGTACCGATCATGTTCCGGCGCCAGCTCGACGCCCACCAGCTCAGTTTTGCCCTCGGCGAAGCGCTCGCGCACCTGCATAAACTTTGGAATGATGGTATGTTAAAACGGGTAACTGGAGACGACGGCATCATCCGCTTCCAGCTGACCTGACAGCTGACGTAACAGGTATTCATATGCCAGATCCGCCCGGGGTTCCCCGCCCCCGCGGATCCGGTGCAACGGCCAGGCCGGCCGAGCGCGCGTGTCCCGCACGCGACAACTGTTTGTTTCTGTACGAACACAGATACGATACATTCATGCCAAATGGAAATTTTGTGGCATGATGCGCCAACTCGGCGAAAATTCTCATCAATTTTCACATCTTTGTTAAGTCATCGGCCCGAATGGTGTCATTGATGGTCTTTACAGCCCATTAACTGACTTTTATGGTCGAGCATGAAATAGTGCCATCATGAATTCCACGAACGAACGGGAGAGCTTTAGTGAGCGTCTCCAGCAGGCTTTAAAAAACGCCCATTACTCGCCGGACAGCCCGACACGCTTGGCGCGCGAATTTAACATTCGCTTCGAAGGCCGTCCGATCACGGTCCACGCCGCGCGCAAGTGGCTGGTGGGCGAAGCCATTCCGACCCAGGAAAAGCTGCGCATGATTGCCCAGTGGCTGGGCGTGCCGGCCGACTGGCTGCGCTTCGGCGGCGCCGATGCCCCGGGGGCGCAAGCCGAAGGCGGCGCCAGCGCGCGTTTCGAATCGGCCGACGTCAAGCTGATTGCCGACCTGCAGCGGCTCGACGAACACCACCGCCAGCTGGCGCGCGAGTTCATTCGCATGCTGGTGCGCCTGAACCACCAGCCCCCTGCCAAGTAAGCGGAGGCCTTCTTCGCGACAGCGTTTCCGCTTACAAATTTTCTTCCGAGTCGGGTAGACCAAATTGCGTCGAACTAGCGCATAATCGACTTCTCACAGCCGAGGATCGTGCGCCAATGAAAAGCAATTACATGAACACCGCCCAGCTGAAAGAGCTCATGACCGCGCCGCCGATGACGGCCGCGCGCCATGCCGAGGTGATGCGCAAGCGCATCGCCCAGCGCAGGATGCTGGAGGAAGCAAGGGAAATGAAGAAGGCCGGTGACAGCGACCACCTGAAGCGCTGAACAGCCCCTCAGGTCTCCGGCGTGCCGCGCATGCCGGGCCAACGCGGCGCGGCCTCGTTGTCGATGCCCAGCAAATCCAGCACGCGATCGAGCGTGTGGTCGACCATCTCGTCGATGCTCGCCGGCCGATGATAAAAGCTCGGTACAGGCGGAAATACGATCCCGCCCATTTCCGTTACCGCCGTCATATTCCGCAGGTGCGCCAGGTTGAACGGCGTTTCGCGCACCATCAGCACCAGGCGTCGCCTTTCTTTCAACACGACGTCGGCCGCGCGTGCCACCAGGTTGTCCGCCAGGCCGTGTGCGACGGCCGCCAGCGTCTTCATCGAACAGGGCGCGATCACCATGCCGTCGGTCTGGAACGAGCCGCTGGCAATCGAGGCACCGATTTCCCGATTCTTATGGACGACGTGGGCGAGCGCTTCCACGTCACGCCGCTGCATGCCGACTTCCTGGTGCAGGGTGAGGGAGGCGGCGTCGGAGACGACCAGGTGGGTCTCGACGCCGGGGACCGCGTTTAAACGCTGCAGCAGGCGCACGCCATACACCGCGCCGGTCGCGCCGGTGATGGCGACGACAATACGACGCGGCCGGGTACTCGTCATTACTTCTTGAACATCGCCTGCAGTTCGCCCGATTCGTACATCTCGTTCATGATGTCGGAGCCGCCGATGAACTCGCCGTTCACGTAGAGCTGCGGAACGGTCGGCCAGTTCGAGAAGTCCTTGATGCCCTGGCGCACTTCCGGATCTTCCAGCACATTGACGGTGGCGATGTTATCGACGCCGCAGGCCTTCAGGATCTGGATGGCGCGGCCGGAGAAGCCGCATTGCGGGAATTGTGCGGTGCCCTTCATGAACAGCACGACCGGGGTGTTGGTCACGGTGTCTTTGATCCAGGTTTGTACGTCGCTCATGTGATCTGCCTTCGGTGAGAATGATATGGATGGCGCCATTCTATAAGAAATCGACGCGCGCGGTGCGGCGCCGAGGCCGACTTCCCTTGCCTGCGATTGCGGTATCATCGCCAGCTTACTCTTCTACCAACCTTCAGGATTCGTTTCATGCAACAACGCCCCAGCGCCGCCCCTTCGGCAGGTTTTAATCTTGTCATCGCCGCCGTGCTCGGCTTCATGGGCATCTTCGACCTGGTCGTCGGCGCCCGGGGCGACGGCGCCGGCGTGTTCATTACCGGCCTGGCGATGACGCTCTACGCGGCCGTGCTGCTGCGCGACGCGCTCCATATCAAAAAGACCGGCCAGCCGGCGCTGAGCCGCGGACGCATGAACAAGATCGGCCTGGCTTGCCTGGCGCTGTATGTGGCGGGGGTGTTGATCAAACGCGTGCCCGAGCTGGCCCAGTTCTTTGGATAAGCCGGGTAAAATTTTGGCGGCCGCGTAACGTAGGGTGGGCTCTCGAGCCCACGCGTATCACCAGTCGATCCGTGTTGGCTCTTGCGGGACGCCCATCCCCCATGATTCATGCATGGCGCGTCGGCGCAGACGCGTTGCGGCATGCATCGGCACCGAACGCGTGGGCTCGAGAGCCCGGTGAACCCGCCATCGTGACCATTGGCCACGATGGCCCCTACGTTACGCTACTGTCAGCCTCTGACGTTCAACATAGGCATTTGCCTAAACAAACCGACTGCTCGCGTCCCACGTACCTTCCGTAATTGTCGACCGGCGCATATCCATTGCGTGCATAAAACGCCAGCGCCGTCAGATTGACCCGCCGCGTCGACAGCCACAGTTCACGGTATCCGAACCCTGCCGCCTGTTCTTCCAGTGCCATCAGCAAATATCGCCCGGCGCCGCTTCCTGGCCGCGCATACATCCGCTTGAGCTCCGCCACGCCGGGTACCAGCGGCCGCAGCGCACCGCAGCCGACCGCCTTCCCATCGCCATCGCGCGCCATGAGAAACACCGAGCCCGGCCCGCGCACATCAAGCGGATCGAAGGACCCCGAGCCGCTGTCGCCGCATATTGCCGCCAGCGCCGCATCGAGTTCGGCGATCAGCGCGCGCGCGTCCGCACTGTCCGGGTCCGCCGGCGCGCACACCATCTTATTTGCGCAGCTTGGCAAACGCCGCTGCCATCGCCCCGCCCGCATCCTGCGCCGCCGGACGTTCCTGGCGCTGATGCTGGGCCACGCGCTTGCGGTCGTCGCGGTCACCCCGCTGCTGCGGCTGTGAACCCGGCTGCGGCGCCGTATCCGACAGCCGCATCGTCAGTGCGATGCGCTTCCTCTTCGGATCGACTTCCAGCACTTTGACTTTCACCACCTGGCCCGCCTTCACCACCGTGTGCGGATCTTTGACGAAGGTATTCGACAGCGCCGAGATATGCACCAGCCCATCCTGGTGCACGCCGATATCGACAAAGGCGCCAAACGCCGCGACGTTGGTGACCACGCCCTCGAGGATCATGTCCGGACGCAGGTCGCTGATCTCCTCGACGCCTTCTTTAAACGTGGCGGTCGTGAACTCGG
Organism: Massilia sp. LXY-5; assembly: GCF_059801075.1. Taxonomy (NCBI): domain Bacteria; kingdom Pseudomonadati; phylum Pseudomonadota; class Betaproteobacteria; order Burkholderiales; family Oxalobacteraceae; genus Massilia; species Massilia sp. LXY-5. The sequence goes on along the minus strand of NZ_JBNNEH010000006.1, from coordinate 180,939 downwards.
GCCGCGGATCGCGCCCCGGCTTTTCCAGCTCTTTTAAAATATCGGTCACGGTCGGCACGCCGAATTTGTCGTCCGCATACTTCGCCGGATTGAGCGATTTGAGCAGCCCACTGTCGCCGACCACCGCCTTCATGTCGCGTTTCACGTCGGCCAGGATTTTCTGTACCACCGGATAGGATTCCGGGTGCACCGCCGACGCATCCAGCGGGTTTTCTCCGCCCATCACGCGCAGGAAGCCCGCCGCCTGTTCGAAGGTTTTATCGCCCAGGCGCGGCACGGCCTTCAAAGCCGCGCGCGATGAAAACGCGCCTTTCATGTCGCGGTAGCTGACGATGCTCTGCGCCACGCTCGAGGACAGGCCGGACACGCGCGCCAGCAGCGGCGCCGAAGCCGTGTTGACGTCGACGCCGACCGCGTTCACGCAATCCTCGACCACGGCGTCGAGCGAGCGCGCGAGCTGGGTCTGCGAGACGTCGTGCTGGTACTGGCCGACGCCGATCGATTTCGGATCGATTTTGACGAGTTCCGCCAACGGGTCCTGCAGGCGGCGCGCGATCGACACCGCGCCGCGGATCGACACGTCCAGGTCGGGCAGCTCGCGCGAAGCGAATTCCGAGGCCGAATACACGGAAGCACCCGCTTCCGACACGACGATCTTGGTCAGTTTCAGCTCCGGCCGGGCTTTGATGAGATCCTGCGCCAGTTTGTCGGTCTCGCGCGAGGCGGTGCCGTTGCCGATCGAGATCAGCGACACATTGTGTTTCAAAGCCAGCTGGCCCAGCACGTGCAATGAACCGTCCCAGTCGTTCCTGGGCTGGTGCGGGTAGATGGTGGCGGTGTCGACGACTTTGCCGGTGGCGTCCACGACCGCCACTTTCACGCCCGTGCGCAGGCCCGGATCGAGGCCCATGGTGGCGCGCTGGCCGGCCGGTGCCGCCAGCAGCAAGGATTTTAAATTGCGCGCAAACACGTTGATGGCATCGAGCTCCGCCTTTTCGCGCAGCGCGCCCATGAGTTCCGTCTCGATGTACATGAAACTTTTCACGCGCCAGGTCCAGCGCGCCGTGTCGAGCAGCCATTTGTCGGCCGGGCGGCCTTGCGCCTTGATGCCGAAACGGGCGGCGATGCGGCTTTCGCAGGGATTGTGCGGCGCGTCCCACTTCGGTTTTTCGGCTTCCGTATCCAGGCGCAGCACGACGTCGAGAATACCCTCGCGGCGGCCGCGCATCAGGGCCAGCGCGCGGTGCGAAGGGACGGTCGCCAGCGGCTCCGAGTAATCGAAATAGTCGGCGAACTTTTCGCCTTCGTCCTCTTTACCGGCCACCACTTTCGATTCGACGACGCCATGTTCCTGCACGTATTCGCGCAGCGATTGCAGCAGCGTTGCGTCTTCGGCGAAGCGTTCCATCAGGATCTGGCGCGCGCCGTCCAGGGCCGCTTTCGTATCCGCCACGCCCGGGTTATTCACGCCGTCGGCATTCGTAAACGCTTCGCGCAAGTATTTGGCGGCTTCCTCTTCCGGATTGCGGGCCGGGTCATTCAATAAATCATCGGCCAAGGGGGCCAGGCCCGCTTCGACGGCGATCTGCGCTTTCGTCCGGCGTTTCTGCTTATAGGGTAAATACAAATCCTCGAGGCGGGTTTTATCCTCGGCCAGGGCGATCTGTTGCAGCAGTTCCGGCGTCATTTTATTTTGCTCGGTGATCGAGGCGATGATCGCGCTTCTCCGGTCTTCCAGCTCGCGCAGGTAGCGCAGGCGCTCTTCCAGCAGGCGCAACTGGATGTCGTCGAGACCGCCCGTCGCTTCCTTGCGGTAGCGGGCGATGAAGGGGACGGTGGCGCCCTCGTCCAGCAGGGCAATGGCGGCGGCGACTTGCGCCGGCTTGGCGGCCAGTTCAATGGCGAGGCGTTGTTCGATGGAAGGCAGCATGGAAATCCGTAATGGAAGCGCGTGAGTCAGGCGGGCAGTGTTACGCAAACGGGGACGAAGCGCCAGTCTTGACAGTCCCTGCCGAACATGCGAAACGTCGATGTGGTACGGCGTTTCGTTTTGTAAAGATTTCTCAGGTGCGTGCGATTCCGAACAAAACTGAAGTGCCCGTATGAGAGATAATGGTGGTTGTTGTCTTTTTTTTATACAGGTCAAGGACCCAATGCACACAGTTGATTTCCCACGCGAACACGCGAACGGTGCCCCGGCACCGCGCGCGACGCCGGCCCGCGCGCCCGCACTGCCCGCACCGGTGACGACCTGGCTGCAACGGGTCGAGGCGGCGGCGCACCCGCAACCGAAGCTGAGCGCCGAAGTCGCCGATCCGAAGGCCGTTCAATATAAATTCGTGTATGTGATGGCGCCCACCAGTGGCGGCCGCCACGTCGCCGTCTGCCTGTGCAAGGCGCGCCTGCGCCCGAACGGTGAAGTCGCCGCCGCCAGCCCGGTGAACGAAGTGTTTTCGCTGCTGTCGGCGCCGCCCGCCTACCTGGAGGGCGAGGACGAAGACCTGGTGCGCTTCTTCATCGCCATGCGCAGCGGCGCCTCGCAAAGCACCAGCGCGACCGAGCCCAAGGGCAAAGTCGGCGCCATCCTGCTCGACCTCCTGCTGCGTCAGGGCAAACTGTTGTGGGCCAATTCCTGGTCGGACATGACGAACGGCTTGCTGTATCCGCTGCAGGCCGGCCCCACGCGCCAGGCGAACCTGGCATGGCGCGACGAGGGCCGTGCCGCCAAGCTCGGCTGGTCGGTGGAACCGGCGAACGGGGCGAATCACCCGGGCGCCGACCTGATCGACTACATGCTGCCGACCGATCCGCCGTGGTACATCGACAACCTGTCTTGCGGCCCCCTGTCCCTGAACCGCGGCGGGGTCGATATCTCGCTGGCCGAACTGCAGGCGCTGGTGGCGCAAGCGCCGGTCCTGACCGGCAACGACAAGAAACGCGTGTCGCAACTGCTGCTGGCACATGGCCTGCAGGAACTGATGCCGCTGCCGCAGCCGCTGACCCAACGATTGCGCAATGACGTCAAGCCGCAACCCTTCCTGTTGCTCGATTCGGTGTCGCTGGCCGACAGCGGTGCGCCGCGCTGGCATGATTTCGCTGTGCTGTCCTTCGATTACGACGGCCAGCGCGTCTCCTTCGACCCTTCACAGCGCGTGGTGCGCCAGATCGGCGACGTCACCGAAATCATCGACCGCGATGCCGCCGCCGAAGCTGCAGCGCTCGACAAGCTGACCGAACTGGGTTTCCGCAAACCGGCGACCACGCCGCTCTCGAGCCTGGCCGGCGCGGTGCAGCTGGAGAGCCAGGCGCACTGGCTGCGTTTTGCCGAAAACGATCTCGATGCGCTGTCGGATGCCGGCTGGCACCTGCAAAAATCGAACAAGTACCGCTATGACGTGGTGCCGGTGGAAGACTGGTATGCCGAGATCGACGAGCCGGAAGAAGCCGGTAAAGCCTGGTTCGAGCTGGAACTGGGCATCGTCGTCAACCGCAAGCGCGTGCCGCTGCTGCCGGTGCTGGTGCAGCTGATCCGCAACGCCCCGCTTGACTTCGACCCGGCCGTGCTCGCCGCCCATGGTGAAACCGACCAGATGCTGGCGACCCTGCCGGAAGGTCTCCGGGTCGCCCTGCCATGGGCGCGCGTCAAACCGATTCTGGCGACGCTGGGTGAGCTGTATTTTAATGACAAGATCAAGAACCGCGTGCGCCTGTCGACGCTGGACGCGAGCCGCCTGGAGGAACTCGCGCGCGGCGTCGAGATGCGCTGGTTCGGCGGCGAGCAGTTGCGCGAGACCGGCCGCAAGCTGAGCCAGTTCGGTTCCGTCAAAAAGGTGGCGCCGCCTGCCGGGCTGCAGGCCACCCTGCGCGACTACCAGCTCGACGGTCTGTCGTGGATGCAATTCCTGCGCGAATACGACCTGGCCGGCATCCTGGCCGACGACATGGGCCTCGGTAAAACCGTGCAGACCCTGGCGCACATCCTGACCGAAAAAGAGGCAGGTCGCCTGACCAGCCCGGCGCTGGTGATCGCCCCGACCAGCCTGATGACGAACTGGCAGGAAGAAGCCGCGCGCTTCGCCCCGAGTCTGAAAGTGCTGCTACTGCAGGGCAAGGAACGGGTGGACATGTTCGACCAGATCGAACAGGCCGACATCGTGCTCACCACCTACGCCTTGCTGCCGCGCGACGAGGAAAAGCTGCGCGAGCACCATTACCACCTGGTGATCCTGGACGAATCGCACTACATCAAGAATACGCGCTCGAAAGCGGCGCAGACGGCCGGCTCGCTGGACGCGAACCACCGCCTGTGCCTGACCGGCACGCCGCTGGAAAACCACCTGGGCGAACTCTGGTCGCAGTTCCACTTCCTGCTGCCCGGCCTGCTGGGCGAGGAAAAAGCTTTTAATACGCAATTTCGCCACCCGATCGAACGCCAGGACGATCCGGTGCGGCGCATGTTACTCAATCGCCGCATCCGTCCCTTCCTGCTGCGCCGCACGAAAGATAACGTCGCCAAGGAATTGCCGGAGAAGACGGAGATGGTGCGCCGGGTCGAGCTGACCGGCCCCCAGCGCGACCTCTACGAAACCGTGCGCCTGGCGATGGACAAGAAGGTGCGCGAGGAAATCGACCGCAAGGGCGTGGCCCGCAGCCAGATCGTGATCCTGGAAGCATTATTGAAACTGCGCCAGGTCTGCTGCGATCCGCGCCTGGTAAAAGCGATGCCGTCGAAAAAGAACACGGCAGCCATCTCCGCCAAGCTGACCGATTTGATGCAGATGGTCGACGATTTATTGGAAGAGGGCCGCAAGATCCTGGTCTTCTCGCAGTTCACCAGCATGCTGGCGCTGATCGAGGAAGAACTGGCGGCGCGCGGCATCCGCTACGCCCTCCTCACCGGAGAAACGCGCGACCGCTCGGCGCAAGTCGCCGCCTTCCAGCAGGGCGCAGTGCCGATTTTCCTGATCAGTTTGAAAGCGGGTGGCGTCGGCCTGAACCTGACCGCGGCCGATACCGTCATTCACTACGACCCGTGGTGGAACCCGGCGGCGGAAAATCAGGCCACCGATCGCGCCTGGCGCATCGGCCAGGACAAGCCGGTGTTCGTGTATAAATTGATCGCGAAGGGCACGCTGGAAGAAAAGATCCAGCTGCTGCAGCAGAAAAAGTCGGAACTGGCACAGTCGATCCTGGCCGAAGGCGAGTCGCAGAAGATGGCGCTGACCCAGGAAGATCTGCAGGCGATCTTCGCCCCGCTCGACGAGCAATAAAACAAGCCCGGCAGGACCGGTCATGCCCGCTTCGGCGGGCATTTTTTTTGCCTTTTCCGACATTTTCATGCGTGCTGAATAGAATTCGGCAAGAATGACGGTACATTCAAACATATTGAACAAATTGACCAGTCGGGCAACTTTAATCAATCGTCAGCGCTGCAACACCCCCGCCTGTACAGGAAGGCGTTCTCGGCTATATACTCTTTGGCGGCGCCCGCCTGGAGCGCCTGATCTCCCTTATTTTTTGGAAGGTGTTTGATGAACCGCAGCGCCAGCACCGACTGTTCCGGCCATGCCGGCTTGGCGCTGGCCGAGCAGTTCCGCGTGATCGCCGAGATCGGCGGCGACATTGCCTTCAGCATCGATTGCGCCAGCGGCGAGCTGCGCTATGTCAGTCCATCGATCGAACAACTGATCGGCTATACCCCGGATGAGGTGACTGCCGGCTTCCAGGGCGGCGGGCCGCTGGCGGCGCTGTGCGCCGGGCTGCCGGAACGCGTGAAACGCCTGCGCGCGGGCGACCGTAGCCGCCTGCGCCTGGTGCGCGAAACCGAACTGCAGGGCGCGCATGGCTATCCGGTACCGGTCGAAATCATTTCTTCCCTGCTGTGCGGTGAAGACGGGCAGCCGGCGGCGCTGGTCGGCCTGGTGCGCGACCTGTCGCCGCGACGCCTGCGCGAAGCCGAACAAAAACGCTTCGCCAGCATGCTGAACCACGAATTCCGCACCCCCTTGTCGACCATCGACGGCGCCATCCAGCGCCTCGAGGCCACCTGCACCCTGGCCGATGAGCCGACGCGCGCACGCTACCGCAAGATCGCGCTGGCCACCGACCGCCTGATCGGCATGCTCGACGATTACCTCTCTCCCGAGCGCATGGCCGGCATCGGCAGCGAACGCCAGCCGACCACGGTGGCCCCGCGCACCCTGCTGGAAGAGGGTGCCGCTCAGCTGCGCGCGGCCGGGCGCGTGGCCAGCATCCAGGCGCACGAACTGCCCGAAACTTTGCGTTGCGATCCGGAAGGCCTGCGCCTGGCGCTGAAGGTCCTGATCGATAATGCGATCGCGTATTCGCCGCCAACGTCTCCGGTCGTACTGGTCGGGCGCCTGGCGGCAAGCGGCATCGAACTGGCCGTGCGCGACCACGGTCCCGGCGTGCCGCAAGACGAACAAGCACACCTGTTCGACAAGTTCTATCGTGGCCGCAACGCCGCGGGCATGCCGGGCAGCGGCCTGGGCCTGTACATGGCGCGCTCGATTGTCGAAGTGCATGGCGGGGTGCTGAGCCTGGTCAACCCGAGCGACGGTGGCGCCGAGTTCCGTATCTGGCTGCCGGTGGCCGGCGCCGCGAAGCTGCTTGCGCGCCAGGGCGCCAGCACCGATAATCCGGCGCCGTTCGCGGCAATGGCCCTGCCACCATCTGGCAATACACAATGAAAAACGCGGTAAAACAATGACGCAGATACTGATTGTGGAAGATAACGGCGATTACGCCGGGGACATGGCCGATTTCCTGCGCGAACTCGAGCATGACGTCACCATTGCCACCTCGGCCGGCGAGATGTGGGCCGCGCTGACGCGCACCCCTGCCGCCGTGGTCGTGCTCGACCTGGGCCTGCCAGACGAAGACGGTTTTACGGTCATCCCGCGCATGCGCCAGCTGTACCCGGAAATCGGCCTGCTGGTGCTGACCGGACGCGTGGCCTTCGACAACCGCATCCTCGGCCTGCAGCTCGGCGCCGACCATTACCTGACGAAACCGATCAAGTTCCCGGAACTGGCGGCCCACATCGAAGCGCTGGGCCGCCGCGTGCGCCCTGCCGAACCGGCCCCGGCGCCCGTGAAATGGACCTTGCGCGTGAGTGCGCGCCAGCTCGAGCTGATGGGCAAGGTGATCGATCTGACTGAGAAGGAATTCAATTTCCTGCACCTGCTGACGATCAACACCCGCCCGGTCCCCCGCGCCACCATCGTGGCCGGCATGGGGGGAGACGATCCGGATGCCAGCCGCCGCGTCGACATGCTGGTGTATCGCCTGCGCAAGAAGACGAGGACGGTGCTGGGGCAGGAGCTGCCGCTGCGCAGCGCGTATGGCGAAGGGTATAGCCTGTCGGCAGGGTTCACCTTGGCGTAGGGGGCATCGAGGCCAGTGGCCTCGATGCCGGGTTCACCGGGCATGCCCGGTAATTCCGCCACCGCGGCCATTGGCCACGATGACCCCTACAAATCGGGACAAAGTCAATGCGCGAATCCGCGGCAGTTAAATAAATGGGGGACATGGTCAGGGTGCCGCGCTAAAATACGGCCATCTGTTCCCTGACTGTGCACCATGGCCCGCCAACCCCGCCTCATCCTCCCCAAGCAAGCCCACCACATCCTCCAGCGCGGCAACGACCGCCAGCGCATCTTCCGCGAGCCCGAGGATTACGAGCGTTTCCTCGGCTGGCTGGCCGAAGCCGCCCGCTTCTACAAAGTCGCGATCCACGCCTACGCCTTGTTGCCGACCCACTTGCACCTGCTGGCCACGCCCGAAACGGAAGAAGGCCTGGCGGCGATGATGCAAAAGCTCGGCCGCCTGTATGTTCCCTGGTATAACAGCAAATACGCACGCGCCGGCGGGCTGTTCGAAGGGCGGTTTCGTACCGCCGTGGTCGAATCCGACCGCCACATCCTGATGTGCAGCCGCTTCATCGAACTGGCGCCACTGCGCGAGGGAGAGGCAGGCGAGCCGGCCGCTTATCCGTGGTCGAGCTATCGCCACCATGCCGGCGTGCATGCGGACCCCGTCGTCACCGATCACGCCCTGTTCTGGGGCTTGGGCAACACGCCCTTCCAGCGCGAAGCGGCGTATATCGAGCTGGTTGAGCAGGGCATCGGTGCGGACGAGCTGGCACAGGTCGCGAACGCCGTCCAGAAGGGCCAGCCCCTCGGCTCGCACGCATTTAAACTTGAACTCGAACGTCAGACCCAGCGCCGCATCCTGCCGGCTAAGCGCGGCCGCCCATTCAAAACACCTTCCTCGACGGCGAGCCAGCCTTGACGCCCGCGCGTTCGGTTTTGCAGCCGGAACGCGCAATCATCTACTGCACACGTTTTAAGCAAAGCAATTTGTTGCCTTCTTGATGGGCGGCCGTCGAATAAAAAATGGCTGAACGCGCTGATTTTTACGACATTGTACCTGTCCCTATTTATGTCATGTAGATCAAATAGCTGAATTAATTCGACTCTGACCCCCATTGTTCTCCTTGCCGTCTTTGTTGCATTGCACTATTCTCGGCCTTCAACCCCTGAAAAAGCTGTGGAGAGTCCCAATGATTGCCCAAGGTTTATACGATCCTGCCAATGAACACGATGCCTGCGGTGTCGGTTTCATCGCCCATATCAAGGGCAACAAAAGCCATTCCATCATCGATCAGGGGCTGTTGATCCTGAAAAACCTGGATCACCGGGGCGCCGTCGGCGCCGACCCGCTGATGGGCGATGGTGCCGGCATCCTGATCCAGATCCCCGACCAGTATTTCCGCGACGAGATGGCGAAACAAGGCGTCGAGCTGCCGCCGCCCGGCGAATATGGCGTCGGCATGGTCTTCCTGCCGAAGGAACACGCCTCGCGCATCGCCTGCGAGCAGGAAATCGAGCGCGCCGTGCGCATCGAAGGGCAAGTCGTCCTCGGCTGGCGCAATGTACCGGTCGACGAAGCGATGCCGATGTCGCCCACCGTGCGCGCCAAGGAACCGGTCATCCGCCAGATCTTCATCGGCCGCGGACCGGACATCATGGTCACCGACGCGCTCGAGCGTAAGCTGTACGTCATCCGCAAATCCTCGGGCCACGCCATCCAGGCTTTGAAACTCCTGCACGGCAAGGAATTCTTCGTGCCCTCGATGTCGGCACGCACCATCGTCTACAAGGGCCTGCTGCTGGCCGACCAGGTCGGCGTCTACTACAAGGACCTGCAGGATCCGCGTTGCGTTTCGGCCCTGGCCCTGGTGCACCAGCGTTTCTCGACGAATACCTTCCCGGAGTGGCCACTGGCCCACCCGTACCGCCTGATCGCCCATAACGGGGAAATCAATACCGTCAAAGGCAACTTTAACTGGACCCGTGCCCGCGAAGGCATGATGAAGTCGGCCGTACTGGGCGAGGACCTGAATAAACTGTTCCCCCTGATTTATGAAGGCCAGTCGGACACCGCCTGCTTCGACAACGCGCTCGAACTGCTCGTGATGGCGGGTTACCCGATCGCCCAGGCGATGATGATGATGATTCCCGAAGCCTGGGAAAACCACACGTCGATGGACGAGAACCGCAAGGCCTTCTACGAATACCACGCCGCGATGATGGAGCCGTGGGACGGCCCCGCCGCCATGGCGTTCACGGACGGCCGCCACATCGGCGGCACCCTGGACCGCAACGGCCTGCGTCCGGCGCGCTATGTCGTGACCGAAGACGACCTGGTCGTGATGGCGTCCGAGTCGGGCGTGCTGCCGATCCCGGAATCGCGCATCGTCAAGAAGTGGAGACTGCAGCCAGGCAAGATGTTCCTGATCGACCTGGAAGCGGGCCGCATCATCGACGACAAGGAACTGAAGGACACCTATTCCAACGCCAAGCCATATAAGGCGTGGATCAAGTCGGTGCGCATCAAGCTCAACGAAATCAAATTGTCCGAATCGCAGCTGGCACAAAACCGGATGAAAGACACCCCGGCCCAGGGCGAAAAAGCGGCGATTTCCCTGCTCGACCGCCAGCAAGCCTTCGGCTATACCCAGGAAGACCTGAAATTCCTGATGGCGCCGATGGCGGTCCTCTCCGAAGAGGCGACCGGTTCGATGGGCAACGACTCGCCGCTGGCGGTGATGTCGAACAAACTGAAACCTTTATATAACTACTTCAAGCAGCTGTTCGCCCAGGTGACGAACCCGCCGATCGACCCGATCCGCGAAGCGATGGTGATGTCGCTGGTCTCGTTCATCGGTCCGAAACCGAACCTGCTGGACACGAACAACGTCAATCCGCCGATGCGTCTGGAAGTGTCGCAGCCGGTGCTTGGTTTCGACGACATGGCGCGCCTGCGCAACATCAGCCTGCACACCGGCGGCAAGTTCAAATCGTATGAACTGAACATCTGCTACCCGGTCAGCTGGGGCAAGGAGGGCATCGAAGCCTCGCTGGCCTCGCTCTGCGCGGAAGCAGTGGACGCCGTGAAATCCGGCCACAACATCCTGGTCATTTCGGACCGTGCCGTCTCGAGCGAGACCGTGGCGATTCCTGCGCTGCTGGCAACGTCGACCATCCACCAGCACCTGGTGGTGCGCGGCCTGCGCGCCTCGACCGGCCTCGTTGTGGAGACCGGTTCGGCCCGCGAAACCCACCACTTCGCGCTGCTGGCTGGTTATGGCGCGGAAGCCGTCCACCCGTATCTCGCGCTGGAAACGCTGGCCGATCTGGCCCAGCATCTGCCGCACGAGATGGCGCCGGACGTCGCCTGCTACAACTACACCAAGGCGATCGGCAAGGGTTTGATGAAGGTGATGTCGAAGATGGGCATCTCGACCTATATGTCGTATTGCGGCGCCCAGATCTTCGAGGCCGTCGGCTTGAACAAATCGCTCGTGGATAAATATTTCCGCGGCACCTCGTCGACCGTGGAAGGGATCGGCCTGTTCGAAGTGGCGGAAGAGGCGCTGCGCCTGCACAGTCTCGCCTTCGGCGCCGACCCGCTGCTGGCGAATGCCCTCGACACGGGCGGCGAATACGCCTTCCGCGTACGTGGCGAAGACCATATGTGGACGCCGGATGCGATCGCGAAGCTGCAGCACTCGACCCGTGCCAACAATTTCAATACTTATAAAGAGTACGCCCAGCTGATCAACGAGCAGGGCCGCCGTCACCTGACGCTGCGCGGGCTGTTCGAGTTCAAGATCGATCCAAGTAAAGCGATTCCGCTGGGAGAGGTCGAGCCGGCGAAAGAGATCGTCAAGCGTTTCGCCACTGGCGCGATGTCGCTCGGTTCGATCTCCACGGAAGCGCACGCGACGCTCGCCATTGCCATGAACCGCATCGGCGGCAAGTCGAACACGGGTGAGGGTGGCGAAGATCCGCGCCGTTACCTGAACGAGTTCAAGGGCATCAAGATCAGCAAGGGCGAGACCCTCGCTTCCGTGATCGGTGCCGACCGCGTGGCCGTCGACATTCCGCTGGAAGAAGGCGATTCGCTGCGTTCGAAGATCAAGCAGGTGGCCTCGGGCCGCTTTGGCGTCACCGCCGAGTACCTCAGTTCGGCCGACCAGATCCAGATCAAGATGGCGCAGGGCGCGAAACCGGGAGAGGGCGGTCAGCTGCCGGGCCACAAGGTCTCCGAGTACATCGCCTCCCTGCGCTTCTCGGTGCCGGGTGTCGGCCTGATCTCTCCGCCGCCGCACCACGACATCTATTCGATCGAAGACCTGGCGCAACTGATCCACGACCTGAAAAACGCGAATCCGAACGCCTCGATCTCGGTGAAACTGGTGTCGGAAGTCGGTATCGGTACCGTCGCTGCGGGCGTGTCGAAAGCGAAAGCGGACCACGTGGTCGTCGCCGGCCATGACGGCGGCACGGGTGCTTCTCCGCTGTCGTCCGTGAAACATGCCGGCACGCCATGGGAGCTGGGCCTGGCCGAGACCCAGCAGACGCTGGTGCTGAACGGTCTGCGCAGCCGCATCCGCGTCCAGGCCGACGGCCAGATGAAGACCGGCCGCGACGTCGTGATCGCCGCCATGCTCGGCGCCGACGAAATCGGTTTCGCCACCGCCCCGCTGGTGGTCGAAGGCTGCATCATGATGCGCAAGTGCCACCTGAACACCTGTCCTGTCGGCGTCGCCACCCAGGATCCGGTGCTGCGGGCCAAGTTCCAGGGCAAGCCGGAGCACGTTGTTAACTATTTCTTCTTCGTCGCCGAAGAAGCGCGTCAGCTGATGGCCCAGCTCGGCATCCGCACCTACGACGAACTGATCGGCCGCTCGGACCTGCTCGATAAATCGAAGGCGATCACGCACTGGAAGGCGCAGGGCCTGGACTTCTCGAACATCTTCTATCAGCCGAAGACCGACTCGCCGCACAACCTGTTCCATACCGGTGAGCAGGACCACGGCCTGGACAAGGCGCTGGATCATAAACTGATCGCGCAGGCGAAAGCGGCACTCGAGAAGGGCGAGCGCGTCTCGTTCATTTCTCCGGTGCGTAACGTGAACCGTACGGTCGGCACCATGCTGTCGGGCGAAGTGGCCAAGCGTTATGGCCACGCCGGCCTGCCGGACGACACCATCCACATCCAGCTGCAGGGCACGGCCGGCCAGTCGGCGGCCGCCTTCCTGGCAGCCGGCATCACGCTCGACCTGGTGGGCGAAGGCAACGACTACGTCGGCAAAGGGCTATCCGGCGGCCGCGTGATCGTGCGCCCGAATACGGAATTCCGCGGCTGGGCGGTGGACAACATCATCGTCGGCAACACCGTGCTGTACGGCGCGATTTCGGGCGAAGCCTTCTTCAACGGCGTGGCCGGCGAACGTTTTGCCGTCCGTAATTCGGGCGCCACGACGGTGGTGGAAGGCTGCGGCGACCACGGCTGCGAATACATGACCGGCGGTACGGTCGTGGTGCTGGGCGAGACCGGACGCAATTTCGCGGCCGGCATGTCGGGCGGCGTGGCCTATGTCTACGATCCGAAGGACGAGTTCGCTTCACGCTGCAACACGACCATGGTCAACCTGGAGCGCGTCGTCTCGACGAAAGAGCAGGGCGATGTTTCGGGCTGGCACAGCCAGAGCCGCGGTACCGACCGCGAATCGGACGAAGTCATCCTGCGCCGCCTGATCGAACGCCACTTTAAATATACCGGCAGCACCCGCGCCCGCAACCTGCTCGACGACTGGGCCAACAGCCGTGGCAAATTTGTAAAAGTCTTCCCGACCGACTACAAGCGCGCGCTGGAAGAAATGCACAACAGCAGCATGGAAGAAGCGAACGACAAGATCGAACTCGCGGCATGACGAGAACGTGATCGTAGGGTGGGCGGTCCTCCGCCCACGCATTCAACCAGCTGCAATGCATCGAAATTAAAAGGATAAAACGTGGGCAAAATCACCGGCTTCATGGAATTTCAACGGCAGGAAGAAGATCACCTGGAACCTGCCGCACGCGTCAAGAATTTCAAGGAATTCACCATCACCCTGACCGACGGCCAGGCCAAGGTGCAGGGCGCGCGCTGCATGGATTGCGGCATCCCCTTCTGCAACACCGGCTGCCCGGTCAACAACCAGATCCCCGACTGGAACGACCTGGTGTATCACAACAATTACCGGGCGGCGATCGACAATCTGCACTCGACGAATAACTTCCCGGAAGTGACCGGCCGCATCTGCCCGGCACCTTGCGAAGCGGCCTGCACGCTCGGCATCAACGACGACCCGGTCGGCATCAAGTCGATCGAGAGAAAAATCGCCGACGCCGCCTTCGAGCACGGCTATGTCGTGCCGCAGCCGGCCCTGGTCAAAACCGGCAAGAAAGTCGCCGTCGTCGGTTCCGGCCCAGCGGGCCTGGCCGCCGCCCAGCAACTGGCGCGTGCCGGCCACGACGTCACCGTGTTCGAGAAGAGCGACCGCGTCGGCGGCCTGCTGCGCTACGGCATCCCCGACTTCAAGATGGAAAAGGGTTTAATTGACCGCCGCATCGAGCAGATGCAGGCCGAGGGCGTCACCTTCCGCACCAGTGTTCTGATCGGCAAGGATTTCCCTGCCGCGGTCAGCAACATGGCGCGCGACACGATCTTCCCGGAAGATCTCGCCAATGAGTTCGACGCCGTCGTCATGGCCGGCGGCGCCGAGCAGCCGCGCGATTTGCCGGTGCCGGGACGCGAGCTGAAGGGTGTGCATTACGCGATGGATTTCCTGCCGCAGCAAAACCGGGTCAACGCCGGCGATAAACTGAAAGACCAGATCAAGGCGACCGGCAAGCATGTGGTCGTGATCGGCGGCGGCGATACCGGTTCCGACTGCGTCGGCACCTCGAACCGCCATGGCGCAGCGACGGTCACCCAGTTCGAACTGATGCCGATGCCGCCCGAGCACGAGAACAAGCCCCTCGTCTGGCCCTACTGGCCGACGAAATTGCGCACCTCGTCCTCGCACGAGGAAGGCTGCGAACGCGATTTCGCCGTCGCCACGAAACGCTTCGAGGGTAAAAACGGCAAACTCGAAAAGCTGATCGCCTGCCGCGTCGAGTGGAAAGACGGCAAGATGGTCGAAGTGGCCGGCAGCGAATTCGAGATGAAGGCCGACCTCGTGTTCCTGGCCATGGGTTTCGTGTCGCCGGTGCAGCAGGTGCTGGACGCCTTCGGCGTGCAGAAGGATGCGCGCGGCAACGCGCGCGCCACGACCGACGGCGAAGCGTGCTACCAGACCTCGGTACCGAAAGTCTTTGTCGCAGGCGACATGCGCCGCGGCCAGTCGCTGGTCGTGTGGGCGATTCGCGAAGGGCGGCAATGCGCGCGCGCAGTGGATGAGTTCCTGATGGGCTCGTCGGTACTGCCGCGCTAAGTGTCTGCCTCCGATGGGCTCTCGAGCCCATCGGACGGAACCTGCAATGCTTGCTGCAGCGTAGGAATGTTGTTTCCTGTCAACAAACTGCAACGTTGACATATATGCATATCTCAACAAAAACAATGACTTGCGGCACGAAATATCTGACTTTTCGGTTATTAGTGTTGTAGCCACGCGTCGGAACCCGGAGTGAAACGGGGCTGTCCCAAGCAGGGATTGCAGTTTCTGCACTACAATACGGGATTTCCAAAATCCGACTATCCCCCTGTGTCTAACCTTGTAGAAATACGTGATCTCGAGTTCGCCTACGGCGATCGCAAGATCCTGTCGAACCTGCGCATGGATTTCCCGCGCGGCAAGCTCATTGCCGTGATGGGTGGTTCCGGCTGCGGCAAGACCACGGTGCTGCGCCTGATTGGCGGACAGATCCGTCCGCAGCGCGGCGCAGTCCGGGTCGGCGGCGAGGTCGTGCACGAGCTGCGCACCGAGGGGCTGTATCGCCTGCGCCGCCGGATGGGCATGCTGTTCCAGTTCGGCGCGCTGTTTACCGATCTCACCATTTTCGACAACGTCGCCTTCCCGCTGCGCGAGCATACCGACTTGCCGGAAGAGCTGATTCGCGACCTGGTGCTGATGAAGCTGAACGCGGTCGGCCTGCGCAACGCTTCCAAATTGAAACCGGGCGAAATCTCGGGCGGCATGGCGCGTCGCGTTGCCGTGGCGCGCGCGATCGCGCTCGACCCTGAACTGATCATGTACGACGAGCCATTCGCCGGCCTCGATCCGATCTCGATGGGCCTGACCGCCAACCTGATCCGCAACCTGAACGATGCGCTCGGCTCCACGTCCATCCTGGTCTCGCACGACGTGAACGAAACTTTCGCCATCGCGGACTATGTGTACTTCATGTCGGCCGGCAAGATCGTCGCCGAAGGCACCCCGGCCGAGCTGCGCGTCTCGCAGGACCCGTATGTCAAACAATTCGTCAATGCCGAGCCGGACGGTCCGGTGCCCTTCCACTATCCAGGGAAGTCGCTGGCCGACGACCTGGGTCTGGGAGCGCAGAAATGATCATGCGTTTCGTTGAAGGCGCCGGCGCCACCGTGCGCGAATCGATCGAGAACCTCGGTTTTGCAACGCGCGCGTTTTTCAACCTGCTGCGTTTTTCGCCCGGCGCCTGGCGCCGTCCGAGCCTGATTTCCGAGCAAGTTCACTTTATTGGTAACTACTCGCTGGTCATCACCATCGTCTCCGGCCTGTTCGTCGGCCTGGTGCTGGGCCTGCAGTTCTACGTGAACCTGATCCAGTTCGGCGCCGAGGAAAAACTCGGTTCGCTCACCGCCCTGTCTCTGATCCGCGAACTGGGCCCGGTCGTCACCGCCTTGCTGTTCGCAGGCCGCGCCGGCACCTCGCTCACCGCCGAGATCGGCCTCATGAAAGCCGGAGAGCAGCTGTCGGCCATGGAAATGATGGCGGTGAATCCGGTGCAGCGCGTGCTGGCGCCGCGTTTCTGGGGTGGCGTGATTGCGATGCCGGTGCTGGCCGCCGTGTTCTCGGCCGTCGGCATCATGGGCAGCTACCTGGTTGCCGTCAAAATGCTCAGCCTGGACGAAGGCGCCTTCTGGTCGCAGATGCAGGCCGGCGTCGATGTCAACCGCGACGTGGTCAGCAGCGTCATCAAAAGTTTCGTGTTCGGCATTGCCGTGACGTTTACCGCCGTGTTCCAGGGTTACCACGTGAAGCCGACCCCGGCCGACGTGGCACGCGCCACCACGCGCACCGTCGTCATCGCCTCGCTGCTGGTGCTGGGCCTCGACTTCGTCATGACCGCCCTGATGTTCACGCAGTAACAATAAAAATCGTTTCGTTTGGCCGCGCACAGACGGCCTGAATACTAGGAAATACTATGCACCGTAAAATCATCGATGTCTGGGTCGGCCTGTTCGTCCTGCTGGGCGCTGCCGCCGTGTTGTTCCTGGCGCTGCAGGCCGGGAATATGAGCTCGCTGTCGTTTGCCGAGACCTATGCCGTCGTCGGCAAGTTCGACAACATTGGTGGATTGAAGCCACAGGCGCCAGTCAAGAGCGCCGGTGTCGTGGTCGGCCGGGTGGGCAACATCAGTTTCGACGACAAAACCTACCAGGCCATGGTCCGCCTCGACCTGGATCCGAACTACAAGTTCCCGAAAGATTCGTCGCTCAAGATCCTGACGGCGGGACTGCTGGGCGAGCAATACATTGGCATCGAACCGGGCGGCGACACGAAAAACCTCGTCGACGGCGATCGAATCAACCGTACGCAATCGGCCACCGTGCTGGAAGACCTGATCAATCAGTTCATCTACAGCAAGGCTGCCGAAGGAAAGGAAGACAGTAAATGAAGAAGAAGAACATGACGTCGCTGCCGCGCTGGCGTGGACTGGCACTGGCCGCGGCAAGCTGCGCCGTGCTGTCCGGCTGCGCCACCCCGAGCAATCCGCAAGACCCGCTGGAAAAATTCAACCGCGCAACGTTCGCGTTCAACGACACGGTCGACCGCGTGGCCCTGAAGCCGGCCGCGACCGCCTACAAGAAGGTATTGCCGGGCTTCGCGCAAACGGGCGTGAGTAACTTCTTCGGCAACTTGTCGGACGCCTGGAGCTCGGTCAACAACTTCCTGCAAGGCAAGGGCGCAGACGGCGCGACCGATTTCATGCGTTTCGCGCTGAATTCGACCTTCGGCATCGCCGGAATCCTCGACATCGCGTCGGAAGCGGGGATGCAGAAACACAACGAAGACTTTGGCCAGACCCTGGGTGTCTGGGGTGTTCCTTCCGGTCCCTACTTGATGTTGCCATTGTTGGGCCCATCTACGATTCGTGACACCGCTGCATTGCCTGCCGATATCTGGGCCGATCCATGGGCCTACAAGAATCCGGTGAACGTGCGTAACATCGGTATCGGCGTGCGCGCGGTCGACCAGCGCGCATCGGTGCTGGAAGCATCGAACCTGTTCGAGGAAGCCGCGCTCGACCGTTACGAGTTCATCCGTGACGGCTACCTGCAACGCCGCCAGAGCCGTGTGTACGACGGCGAGTCGGGACCGCAGAAAGATGCGCCGAAGGAAGACGTGCCGGCATCGAACACGCAAGTGGTGCCGGAACCGGCCTCGAACGCAACCGAAACGCAGCGGAAGTAATGGAATGTAGCAAGGCCCGTTGGACGCCGCTTGACGCGGCGCCCGACAGACTCCCGCAAACGACCAGAAAAGAGAGCTTATGAAACCAATCGCCCAACTCATCGCCACCGCCGCAACCCTCGCTTTCGCCACCAGCGTCATCGCCGCGCCGGCCCCGGCCACCAACGAAGCGCCGGACGTGCTCGTCAAGCGCATCAGCGCCGACGTCATCGAGACCGTGAAAGCCGACAAGGACATCCAGTCCGGCAACCGCAACAAGATCATGGAACTCGTCAATTCCAAGATCCTGCCGTATGTCGACGCCGAAAAAATGACGGCCCAGGCGGCCGGCCGCTTCTGGCGCCAGGCCACCCCTGAACAGCAGAAACGCCTGTCGGAAGAATTCCGCACGCTGCTGGTCTACACCTATTCCGGCGCGCTGTCGCAGATCAAGAACGAAACCGTCGAGTTCAAGCCGATGCGCGCGGAGCCGACCGATACCGACGTCGAAGTGCGTTCGCAGGTGAACGTCACCCGCGGCGAGCCGATCACCCTGAACTACCGCCTGGCCAAGGGTAATCAAGGCTGGAAGATCTACGACATCAACGTGCTGGGCGCCTGGCTGGTCGAAACCTACAAGGGTACCTTCGCTGCCGAGATCAACAAGTCGGGTGTCGACGGCCTGATCACCAAGCTGGCCGACCGCAACAAGCAACTGGCCAGCAAGCCCTTGAAGGCCCCGAAGTAAACATGGCCG
Source organism: Massilia sp. LXY-5 (assembly GCF_059801075.1). Lineage (NCBI taxonomy): Bacteria > Pseudomonadati > Pseudomonadota > Betaproteobacteria > Burkholderiales > Oxalobacteraceae > Massilia > Massilia sp. LXY-5. The sequence continues at coordinate 162,172 of NZ_JBNNEH010000006.1, read as the reverse complement.
AAGCAAATCCGATGCTGTCGCTCGACGCCCTCACCTTCGAGACCGCAGACGCGGCCCTGGAGCAGGGCTGCGCCGCGATCCGGGCCGGCGAGACCGTGTTCGACCTGGGCGGCGTGCGCGCCGCCGATTCGTCCGGCGTGGCCCTGCTGCTGGCCTGGCAGCGCCGCGCGCGCGATGCGGGGCAGAAGCTCACGTTCATCAATGTGCCGGGCAATATCGATGCGTTGACGCAGCTGTACGGGCTGGATGGGTTGCTGGCACGGTCCTAGTGTACGTTGGCAGTAACGTAGGGTGGGCACCTGTGCCCACGCGTAAGGTTTGAATGCATGCGGCGTATCGCCTGTCGTACCGCGTGGGCACAAGTGCCCACCCTACGTTACACCGCCGTCAACGTTCATCACACTACCTCGTACTATCCCATGCCTACGGCATGTCCAATGCCGCCGGGCTCTTGCATTCCCGATTTCCCCTATAATGGGTCGTTTCCCCGCCCGGCCTGCGCACGCCTGTGCCGCAGCCACTCCAAAGAACAATGACAGCGATCCAGATTAACAGCGTCGAGAAAAGCTACAAGGGCTTTAAAGCCTTGAAAGGCGTTTCCCTGACGATCGAACAGGGCGAGTTCTTCGGCCTGCTCGGCCCCAACGGCGCCGGCAAGACGACCCTGATTTCCACTATCGCCGGCCTGATCCGGCCCGACGTCGGCAGCGTGCAGATCCACGGCCATGACGTCGTCACCGATTTCCGCGAAGCGAGAAAAAAACTGGGCGTGGTGCCCCAGGAACTCGTGTTCGACCCGTTCTTCACCGTGCGCGAAACCCTGCGCCTGCAGTCGGGCTACTTCGGCATCAAGAACAACGACAAATGGATCGACGAGGTCATGGAAAACCTCGATCTCACCAATAAAGCCGACGTCAACATGCGCGCGCTGTCGGGCGGCATGAAGCGGCGCGTGCTGGTCGCGCAGGCCCTGGTCCATAAACCACCCGTCATCGTTTTAGATGAGCCGACCGCCGGCGTCGACGTCGAGCTGCGCCAGACCCTGTGGAAATTCATCTCGCGCCTGAACCGGGAGGGTGGGCACACGGTCGTGCTGACCACCCACTACCTGGAAGAAGCGCAGGCCATGTGCCAGCGCGTGGCGATGCTGAAGTCGGGCCAGGTCGTTGCACTCGATACGATGAGCGCGCTGCTGCGCCGCGTGTCCGGTTCGCAGCTGATCGTGCACCTGAAAAGCGGCGATTTACCTCAGGACCTGCGCCACCTGGTCTCGCACGACGAACACGGGAACGGTAGCGGCAATAAATACAGCCTGCGCGTCAACGAATACGCCGAGGTCGAGCCGATCCTGGCGCGGCTGCGCGAATCGGGCGCCGTCATCGACGAGATGCAGCTGCAGCAGGCCGACCTCGAAGACATTTTTATCCAGATCATGGAAAAGGGCGCGCTGTGAGTTTTGTATCTGTCGGTTTCCGCACCCTGTTCTATAAAGAAATGCTGCGCTTCTGGAAGGTCGCGACGCAAACCATCGCCGCGCCGATCCTGACGGCCATGCTCTACCTGCTGATCTTCGGCCACGTGCTCGAGGGGCGAGTGGAAGTCTATCCGGGCGTGAATTACACGGCCTTCCTGGTGCCGGGCCTGGTGATGATGAGCGTGCTGCAAAATGCGTTCGCCAATTCGTCCTCGTCCCTGATCCAGTCCAAGATCACGGGCAACCTGGTGTTTATCCTGCTGCCGCCGCTGTCGCACTGGGAAATCCTGCTGGCCTATGTGGCTGCGTCCGTCGTGCGTGGCCTGGCCGTGGGCGCGGGCGTGTTCGCGATTACCGCCTGGTTCGCGCACCTGAGTTTCGCGGCGCCGCTGTGGATCATCGTGTTCGCGATCCTGGGCGCGGCCATACTCGGCACGCTGGGCGTGATCGCCGGTATCTGGGCCGATAAATTCGACCAGCTGGCCGCGTTCCAGAATTTCCTGATCATGCCGGCCACTTTCCTCGCCGGGGTGTTCTATTCGATCCACTCGCTGCCCGGATTCTGGCAGGCGGTCTCGCATTTCAACCCGTTCTTTTATATGATTGACGGGTTCCGCCACGGCTTCTTCGGCCAGTCCGATATCTCGCCGTGGACCAGCCTTGCCATCGTCTCCGCCTTCTTCGCGGTGCTGGCGGCAGTGGCGATCAATTTGCTGCGCGGCGGCTATAAGTTACGCCACTAAATTACGCCACTAAGGCGTCATTAATATTTAGGAATTATCGTGTCGACCACTCCAGAACTGATCCACAGCTACATCGAAAACGGCCTGCAATGCACGCATTTGACGGTCGAGGGCGATGGCCGTCACTTCTCGGCCCTGATCGTTTCGCCTGCGTTTGCCGGCAAGCGCCCGATCCAGCGCCACCAGCTGGTCTATGCGGCGCTGGGCGATCGCATGCGCGAAGAGATCCACGCGCTGTCGATGAAAACCCTGACGCCTGAAGAATACGGAGGCTAAATGGACAAGCTTCAAATCGTTGGCGGCAAACGCCTGAACGGAGAAATTGCGGTATCGGGCGCCAAGAACGCGGCGCTGCCGATCCTGTGCGCGGGCCTGCTCACCGCCGGCGACGTCGAACTGTCGAACGTGCCGCGCCTGCACGACGTCAAGACGATCCTGAAACTGCTCGAGCAGACCGGTTTGAAAGTCAGCCAGGACGACGAAAACGTCACCCTGAACGGCGCCAACATCACGAGCCTGGAAGCGCCCTATGAACTGGTGAAAACCATGCGCGCCTCGATCCTGGTGCTCGGTCCCCTGCTGGCCCGCTTCGGCGAAGCCAAGGTGTCGCTGCCGGGCGGGTGCGCGATCGGTTCGCGTCCGGTCGACCAGCACATCAAGGGCCTGCGCGCGATGGGTGCCGAGATCACGATCGAAGGCGGCTACATCTACGCCAAAGCGAAAAAATTAAAAGGTGCGCGCATCCTGACCGACATGATCACGGTCACCGGCACCGAGAACCTGCTGATGGCCGCGACCCTGGCCGAAGGCGAGACGGTGCTGGAAAACGCCGCGCGCGAACCGGAAGTGACGGATCTCGCCAACTTGCTGGTCGCCATGGGCGCCAAGATCGACGGCATCGGCACCGACCGCCTGGTGATCCAGGGCGTCTCCGAGCTGCATGGCGCCAAGCATGCCGTGATCTCGGACCGCATCGAAGCGGCGACGTTCCTGTGCGCAGTCGCGGCTACCGGCGGCGACATCGTGCTGACGAATACCCGCACCGATATCTTCGACGTCGCGCTCGATAAACTGCGCGAAGTCGGCCTGCAGATGGACATCGGCAGCAACACGATCCGTGCGCGCATGGATGCCAGGCCGCAGCCGGTGTCCTTCCGCACCACCGAGTATCCCGGCTTCCCGACCGACATGCAGGCGCAGTTCATGGCCGTGAACACGATCGCCGCCGGCCCCAGCCGCGTGACCGAGACCATCTTCGAGAACCGCTTCATGCACGTGCAGGAGATGAACCGCCTCGGCGCCTTCATCTCGACCGAAGGGAACACCGCGTTTATCAAAGGCGTCGAACGCCTGGTGGGCGCGCCCGTGATGGCGACCGACCTGCGCGCTTCGGCCTCGCTGGTGATCGCCGGCATGGCAGCCCAGGGCACGACCCTGATTGACCGCATCTATCACCTCGACCGCGGCTACGACCGCATGGAAGTGAAATTGTCGAAGGTCGGCGCCGACATCGTGCGCATCAAGTAATTATTAAGTAAAGGCGACATGAGCATCGCAACACAATCGACGGACCAGGGCCTGATCCTGGCCCTGTCAAAAGGCCGGATTTTCGAAGACACGCTGCCGCTGCTGGAAGCGGCCGGCATCGTCGTCACCGAAAATCCGGAAACCTCGCGCAAGCTGATCCTGGCGACCAACGACCCGGGCGTGCGCGTGCTGATCGTGCGCGCCAGCGACGTGCCAACCTATGTCCAGTATGGCGCGGCCGACTTCGGCGTGGCCGGCAAGGACGTGCTGCTCGAGCATGGCGGCGAAGGGCTGTACCAGCCGGTCGACCTGAACATCGCCCGTTGCCGCATGTCGGTGGCGGTGAATGCCGGCTTCGACTACGAGACGGCCGTGCGCCAGGGCGCGCGCCTGCGCGTGGCCACCAAGTTCGTGAACACCGCGCGCCAGCACTTCGCAAGCAAGGGCGTGCACGTCGACCTCATCAAACTGTACGGCTCGATGGAACTGGCGCCGCTGGTCGGCCTGTCGGACGCCATCGTCGACGTGGTGTCGACCGGCGGCACCCTGCGTGCGAACAACCTGGTCGAAGTCGAGAAGATCATGGAGATCTCCTCGCGCCTGGTCGTAAACCAGGCCGCGCTGAAGTTGAAGCGCGCGCGCCTGCAACCCATCATCGAGGCTTTTGAGAAGGCCTCGACACTCCAACCGCAACAAGGCTGACCCATGGCTGTACAGATCCGCAAACTCGACTCCACCCACGACGGTTTTACGCAGCAGCTGCATGCGCTGCTGGCTTTCGAGGCCGCGACCGACGATGCGATCGAAACGGCCGTCAGTAAAATCCTGGCTGACGTGAAGCAGCGCGGCGACGCTGCCGTGCTCGAATACACGAACCGGTTCGATCGCGTCAGCGCCGGGAGCATGGCCGCCTTCGACCTGTCGCAGGAAGAACTGCAAGCGGCGCTCGACGCGCTGCCGCCTGCCCAGCGCGAGGCGCTGCAGACAGCGGCCGAGCGCGTGCGTGCATTCCACGAACGCCAGAAGCAGGAACTGAACGGTTTTAGCTATACCGAGCCCGATGGCACGGTCCTCGGCCAGCGCGTCACGCCGCTGGACCGCGTCGGCATCTATGTCCCCGGCGGTAAAGCCGCGTATCCGTCGTCGGTATTAATGAACGCGATCCCGGCGCAGGTGGCTGGGGTAAAAGACATCGTGATGGTGGTGCCGACCCCGGACGGCGTGAAAAACCAGATGGTGCTGGCCGCTGCCGCGATTGCCGGCGTGACGCGCGTGATCACCATCGGCGGCGCCCAGGCCGTGGCCGCGCTGGCCTACGGCACCGAGACGATTCCGGCCGTGGATAAAATCGTCGGTCCGGGTAACGCCTATGTCGCCGCCGCCAAGCGCCGCGTGTTCGGCACGGTCGGCATCGACATGATCGCCGGTCCATCGGAGATCCTGGTGCTGTGCGACGGCACTACCGATCCGGACTGGGTTGCGATGGACCTGTTCTCGCAGGCCGAGCACGACGAACTGGCGCAGGCGATCCTGCTGTGCCCGGACGCGGACTACATCGCGCAAGTCGAAGCGAGCATCCACAAGCTGCTGCCGACCATGCCGCGCCACGAGACCATTACGACCTCGCTGAGCGACCGCGGCGCATTGATCAAAGTGCGCGACATGGAAGAAGCCTGCGCGATCGCCAACGACATCGCCGCCGAACACCTCGAAATCTCCGCCGAGCACCCGCAGCAGTGGGCCGACCGGATTCGCCATGCCGGCGCGATGTTCCTCGGCCAGTTCTCGAGCGAAGCACTGGGCGACTATTGCTGCGGCCCGAATCACGTGCTGCCGACCTCGCGCACGGCGCGTTTTTCGTCGCCCCTGGGTGTGTATGACTTCCAGAAGCGCTCGTCGATCCTGCACGTGAGCGAGGCGGGCGCCCAGACCCTGGGCAAGGTTGCGGCCGAGCTGGCCTATGGAGAAGGGCTGCAGGCGCACGCGCGCAGTGCCGAGCTACGCCTCCTCAGTCAGCCCAAGCCCCGGCCATGACGGACTGGGTCGACCAGGTGTTCTGCGAGGATGCGCTGGCGGGACTGGCGCGCATCCCGGATGCTTCCATTGACCTGATCCTGACCGACCCGCCGTACAACCTCGGCAAGGACTACGGCAACGGCTCCGACCAGCAAAGCGTGGAAGCCTATCTCGCCTGGACCGAAAGCTGGATCGACGCCGCGCTGCCGAAACTCAAACCCAACGGCAGCCTGTACATCTTCCTGACCTGGCGCTTCGCGCCCGAGATCTTCGTGATGCTGAAAAAGCGCATGACGATGATGAACGAGATCATCTGGGACCGCCGGGTGCCCTCGATGGGCGGCAGCGTGCGCAGCTTTTCATCCGTGCACGACACGATCGGCTTCTTCGTGAACCGCAAGGATTACTATTTCGATCTCGATGCCGTGCGCATCCCCTACGATGCGGCGACGAAAAAGGCGCGATCGCGCTCGATCTTCGTCGGCGCGAAATGGCTGGAGGTCGGCTACAACCCGAAAGATGTATGGAGCGTGTCGCGCCTGCACCGCGAGCATCCGGAGCGCGCCGACCACCCCACCCAAAAACCGTTGGAGATCATCGAACGCATGATCAAGGCGTCCTGCCCACCAGGCGGCGTCGTGCTTGACCCCTTCATGGGCAGCGGCACCACCGCGATCGCGGCCCGCCGCCAGGGCCGCCAGTTTGCCGGTTTCGAACTGAACCCGGAATACTGCGCCATCATCGAGGCGCGCCTCGCCGCGCCCGAACCGCAACCCACCATCAAACAGCGCAAGAGCATTGCGCGGGCAGCCAAGGCTGTCATCCGCGCCGCCAGCGCCACCGAGGAACAAGCATGAGCTCTATCGACAACCTGATCGCCAACGTGATCCGCGCGGACGTCCGCACCACCCATGCCTATGTCGTGCCCGATTCTTCCGGCTACATGAAGCTCGACGCGATGGAGAATCCGTACGAGCTGCCGCTTGAACTGCGCAAGGAACTGGGCCAGCGCCTGGCCGACGCCGTGCTGAACCGTTATCCGGTCGCCTCCTACGCGACCCTGAAGGAAAAGGTCAGCGCCAAACTCGGCATCCCGGCCGGCTACGACGTTTTACTTGGCAACGGCTCCGATGAACTGATCCAGATCGTCGCCACCAGCGTCGCCAGCCAGGAGCGCCGCGCCGCGATCCTGGCGCCGGTGCCGGCCTTCGTCATGTACGCGCGCTCGGCCCAGTTCGCGGGTGCGGACTTTGTCGGCGTCAAGCTGAACCCCGACTTCTCCCTCGACATGGAAGCGATGCTGGCGGCGATCGCCCTGCACAAGCCGGCCGTCGTGTTCCTGGCTTACCCGAACAACCCGACCGGCAACCTGTTCGCCGTCGAGGATATCGAAGCGATCCTGCACGCGCTGGGCGAGAACGGCATCGCCGTGCTGGACGAGGCCTATCAACCCTTCGCGCGTCAAACCTTCATGGACCGGCTCGGCGAATTCGAGAACCTGGTCGTGATGCGCACCGTCTCGAAACTCGGCCTGGCCGGCATCCGCCTCGGCTACATGACGGCCGCGCCCCAGCTGCTTGCCGAGTTCGAGAAGGTGCGCCCGCCCTACAACGTCAACGTGCTCACCCAAGTCGCGGCCGAGTTCGCGCTCGACCATATCGAGGTGCTCGACGCCCAGGCGGCAGCGATCAATGCCGAGCGCGAGCGGCTCGCCGCCGAACTGGCGGCCCTGCCCGGGGTCGAAGTATTTCCGTCGGCTGCGAATTTCATCTCGCTGCGCGTTCCCGATGCCGCGGATGTGGTCGCGAAACTCCTGGCTGAAAGGATGCTGATCAAAAATTTGAGTAAAATGCATGGATCGCTGGCCAATTGCATCCGTGTCACGGTCAGCACCCCGGAAGAAAATTCCGCATTCCTGAATGCCCTCAAGGCCGCCCTCCAGGCCGCCTGAATCGACGAGCACCTTTTCATGACCCGTACCGCAGACATCACCCGCAACACCAACGAGACGCAAATCCGCGTCTCGGTCAATCTCGACGGTACCGGCCGCCAGAAACTCAACACCGGCGTGCCCTTCCTCGACCACATGCTCGACCAGATCGCGCGCCACGGCATGATCGACCTCGAGGTCGAGGCCGTCGGTGACCTGCACATCGACGCCCACCACACGGTCGAGGACACCGGCATCACGCTCGGCATGGCGATCGCCAAGGCGGTCGGCGACAAGAAGGGCATGACCCGCTATGGCCACTCCTACGTGCCGCTCGACGAAGCGCTGTCGCGCGTGGTCATCGATTTTTCCGGCCGTCCGGGCCTGGAGATGCACATCCCGTGGACGCGCGCCATGATCGGCACTTTCGACGTCGACCTGACGGGCGAATTCTTCCGCGGCTTCGTGAACCACGCCGGCGTGACCCTGCACATCGATAACCTGCGCGGCGTGAACGCGCACCACCAGTGCGAAACCGTTTTTAAAGCATTCGGGCGCGCGCTGCGGATGGCGACCACGCTCGACGAACGCGCCGCCGGCATCATCCCTTCGACCAAAGGCAGTTTGTAACACCATGAGCAACAAGATCGTAGTGGTCGACGGCCTCGGCAATCTGCGTTCGGTAGCGCAGGCGCTGCGCGCCGCCGCGCCCGAAGCCGACATCCTGGTGTCGAACCTGGCCGCCGACATCGATGCGGCCGACCGCATCGTGCTGCCGGGCCAGGGCGCGATGCGCGACTGTATGAACAGCCTGCGCGAATCGGGCGCCGAGGAAGCGCTGCTGCGCGCGGTGAAGAACCGTCCGGTGATGGGCGTGTGCGTCGGCGAGCAGATGCTGTTCGACGAAAGCGAAGAAAATGGGGGTACGCCGGGCCTGGGCCTGCTGCCGGGTAAAGTCGTGCGGTTCCAGTTAGATGGAAAAGTGCAGGACGATGGCTCGCGCTTCAAGGTCCCGCAGATGGGCTGGAACCGCGTGCGCCAGACCCGCTCCCACCCGCTGTGGGAAGGCGTCGAGGACGGCAGCTATTTTTATTTCGTGCACAGTTATTATGTTGCGCCGGAAGTCGAGGACGACACCATCGGCGAAACCGATTACGGCGGCTTGTACACCTGTGCCGTCGCGCGCGAGAATATCGTCGCCACCCAGTTCCACCCCGAGAAAAGCGCGGCCGCCGGGCTGCGCCTGTACCGCAATTTCATCCACTGGAAGCCGTGACTCTCATTTTCACGTCGACGTCCACTCCACCGCTTAATTACTCACTACGACCATGCTGCTGATCCCCGCCATCGACCTGAAAGACGGTCACTGCGTTCGCCTTCAACAGGGCGATATGGACCTCGCCACCGTCTTCTCCGAAGACCCCGCCCAAATGGCCCTGCATTGGCTGGAACGGGGCGCGCGCCGCCTGCACCTGGTCGACCTGAACGGCGCCTTCGCGGGCAAACCGAAGAACGAGCCGGCGATCAAATCGATCCTCAAAATGGTCCAGGAGTATGCGGAGCAGAACGGCATCGATGAGATCCCGGTCCAGCTGGGCGGCGGCATCCGCGACCTCGACACCATCGAGCGCTACCTGGACGACGGCATCAGCTACATCATCGTCGGCACCGCCGCCGTCAAGAACCCGGGCTTCCTGCACGACGCCTGCGGCGCCTTCCCCGGCTCCATCATCGTCGGCCTCGACGCCAAAGACGGTAAAGTGGCCACCGACGGCTGGAGCAAGATGTCGGGCCACGAAGTGATCGACCTGGCGCAGAAATTCGAGGGCTACGGCGTCGAATCGATCATTTATACCGACATCGGCCGCGACGGCATGATGGGCGGCGTGAACATCGAAGCGACCGTGCGCCTGGCGCAGGCGGTGCGCATCCCCGTCATCGCTTCCGGCGGCCTGCACAACCTGGCCGACGTCGAGGCCCTGTGCGCGGTGCAGGACGAGGGCATCGAAGGCGTGATCTGCGGCCGCTCGATCTACGAAGGCACGATCGACCTGGCGTCGGCCCAGGCCCGCGCCGACGAACTGACCGAGGGCGAACAGGCTTAACAAGCCTCTGGAAAGACTATGCTGGCAAAACGCATCATCCCCTGCCTCGACGTGACCGGCGGCCGCGTCGTCAAGGGCGTCAATTTTACGGAACTGCGCGACGCCGGCGATCCGGTCGAGATCGCACGCCGCTATGACGGACAAGGCGCCGACGAAATCACCTTCCTCGACATTACCGCTTCCTCCGACGGCCGCGACCTGATCCTGCCGATCATCGAAGCGGTGGCCTCCACCGTGTTCATTCCATTGACGGTAGGCGGCGGCGTGCGCAAGGTCGAGGACGTGCGGCGCCTGCTCAATGCCGGCGCCGACAAGGTCAGCATGAACACCTCGGCCGTGCAGAACCCGCAACTGGTGTTCGACGCCTCCCAAAAGCACGGTTCCCAGTGCATCGTGGTGGCGATCGACGCCAAGCAGGTGGCTCCCGGCCGCTGGGAAGTGTTCACCCATGGCGGGCGCAACGCCACCGGCATGGATGCGGTGGAGTGGGCGATCCAACTCGAAAAACTGGGCGCGGGCGAACTCCTGCTCACCAGCATGGACCGCGACGGCACGAAATCCGGTTTCGACCTGGGCCTGACGCGCGCCGTATCGGATGCGGTCGGGATTCCCGTGATCGCCTCGGGCGGCGTCGGCAGCCTGCAGGACCTGGCCGACGGCGTCATTGACGGCCATGCCGATGCGGTCCTGGCCGCGTCGATCTTCCACTACGGGCAGCACACGGTCCAGGAGGCCAAGCGCTTCATGGCCGAACGCGGTATCCCGATGCGCCTGGAGTAAGCATGCCGAATTCATCGACAAGCGCGGCGGCCAATGCGAAATGGCTGAAAAAAGTACGCTGGGACGAAAACGGCCTGGTGCCGGTGATCGCCCAGGAAGCGTCGACGGGCGACATATTGATGTTCGCCTGGATGAACCGCGACGCCCTGGCGCGCACCGCGGAACTCGGGGAAGCCGTGTACTGGAGCCGTTCCCGCAAGAAGCTGTGGCACAAGGGAGAAGAGTCGGGCCACACCCAGAAGGTGCTGGAGATGCGGCTCGATTGCGACGAAGACGTGGTCCTGCTGAAAATCGAGCAGACCGGCGGCATCGCCTGCCATACCGGCCGTCACTCCTGCTTCTTCCAGAAATTCGACGGCGAAGACTGGCAAGCGGTGGAACCCGTGCTGCAGGATCCGGAAACGATCTATACCAACCCAAAGAAGACCCCATGAGCACGACCCTGGCGCGCCTGGCGCAAACGATCGAATCGCGCAAACCCGAACACGGCGGCGACCCTGCGACCTCGTATGTGGCGAAACTGTTCAGCAAAGGCGACGACGCGATCCTGAAAAAGATCGGAGAAGAGGCGACCGAAACCGTGATGGCGGCCAAGGACGCGCGCGTCTCCGGGGACGCATCCGGCCTGCTCTACGAAGTGGCCGACCTCTGGTTCCATTCGATGGTGCTGCTGGCGAAATTCGACCTCACGCCGCAGCAGGTGCTGGACGAACTGGCACGCCGTGAAGGGCTATCCGGGCTCGCCGAAAAAGCAGCGCGCAAAGATGCTTGACCCAGATCGCCCTTAAGCGATCTGTCATTCCAAGGTCATTGTTCTCGGATAAGATTGATCGGATTGACCTGCGGCCTCATCGCCGCAGCCACAGAGACTGGAGACAAGATGGATAATTGCATTTTCTGCAAAATCGCAGCCAGGCAGATCCCGGCCGAGGTCGTCTTCGAAGACGACGAGGTGCTGGCTTTCAAGGACATCAATCCGGCCGCCCCGGTGCATTTGCTGGTGATCCCGAAGCAGCACATCGACACCCTGTCCGATGCGACGGACGCGCATACGGCCCTGCTGGGTAAGATGCTGGCGCTGGCGCCCAAGCTGGCGCTTGAGCATGGCATCGCCGTGACGACCGCTGCCGACGGCAAGCGCGGCGGCGGCTATAAAACCCTGATCAACAGCGGCCCGAACGGCGGGCAGGAAGTCTATCACCTGCACCTGCACGTGTACGGCGGTCCGCGCCCATGGCGCGGCCTGGGTACCTGAGACTTTTTCTAGGCATCACTGGCGCCTGCATGGCTTATACTGGCGCGGTACGCTTCAATGATTGCGGGCGCCTGCGCCCACTGAGGAGATAATGATGGGTTCGATGAGCATTTGGCACTGGGTAATCGTGCTGGTCGTGGTGGTGCTGCTGTTCGGTACCAAGAAGCTGGGCAATGTCGGTTCCGACATCGGCAAGGCCGTCAAAGGCTTTAAAGATGGCGTCAAGGGCGAGGAAGAGAAGACCGTCAACACGACGACGACCACGACCACCGTCCACCCGACCCAGCAGGTCGCGGACAAGTCGACGATCGACGTCGAGACCCGCGAAAAGCACCGTTCGTAATCCGGTCGCCGCCGTATGATCGACCTGGGACTGTCGAAGATCGCCATCATCGGTGTGGTGGCGCTGATCGTGATCGGCCCTGAAAAGCTGCCGAAGGTGGCGCGCATGGCCGGCACCCTGTACGGCCGCGCCCAGCGCTACCTGAACGACGTCAAGTCCGAGGTCAGCCGCGAGATCCAGCTCGACGAACTGCGCAACCTGCAGAAAGAGGTGGCCGACAGCGCCGCCGAATTCAAGTCCGACGTCGAGCACCACATGTCGAGCACCCTGCAGGAGGTCGAATCGGCCTGGCACGGCGACATCCAGCCGAATGCGCCGGCGCCAAGCGCCAGCATGGACGACCTCGAACGCAAGGCCAGGGACTTCCGCCGCAAGAAGCTGGTGCGTTCAAGCGCCGTGCCGGCCTGGTACAAGCACCGCCATGGCGGCAAGACCCGGGTATTGTCGGGCGCCGCACGCGTGCGCAAGTTCCGGCCCGGCGTGAAATCCAATACTTCCTTTTTCTAATGACCACCGAAGAAGCGCCAGTCGAAGAAACCTTCATCTCCCACCTCGTCGAACTGCGCGATCGCCTGGTAAAAGCCATCATCGGCGTGGCGATCGTCTGCATCGGATTGTTCATCTGGCCGGGGCCGAAGGAAATCTACGACTTCCTCGCCATGCCGATGATCGCCTCGCTCCCCCCGGGCGCGAAGATGATCGCCACCGGCGTCGTCTCGCCTTTCCTGGTGCCGATGAAGGTGACGTTGATGTTCGCGCTGATCGTGGCGCTGCCCTGGGTGTTTTATCAGCTGTGGGCCTTCGTGGCGCCGGGGCTGTACGCCCACGAAAAGAGGCTGGTGCTGCCGCTGGTGATTTCGTCCTCCCTGCTGTTCATCGCCGGCGTCGCCTTCTGCTATTTCCTCGTGTTCGGACGCGTGTTCCACTTCATTTCCGAATTCGCGCCGACCTCGATCGCCGTGATGCCCGACATCGAGAACTACCTCGATTTCGTGATGTCGATGTGCCTGGCCTTCGGCGCCACCTTCGAGGTGCCGGTGGTGGTCGTGATCCTGGTGCGGATGGGGATCGTCAGCATCGAAAAACTGAAATCCGTGCGTCCCTACATCATCGTCGGCGCCTTCGTCATCGCGGCGATCGTCACCCCGCCCGACGTGGTCAGCCAGCTGTCGCTGGCCATCCCGATGTGCCTGCTGTTCGAGCTGGGTTTATTGGTCTCGCCGCTGTTCGTGCGCATGACGCAGTCGCCGGAAGAGCCGGCGTAACAGGATCCATGAAATGGAAAACCGGGCATTGCCCGGTTTTTTTCGCCCGCTTTGCGCCGGCTGCGGCGCCGTCAGCGCCCAGCTTGCATGGAACGGACCTGTTCCAGCACGGCGTCCTCGCGGCCTGCCGCAATCAGCTGCGCCGGCGTCTGGCCTTCCAATGCCGCCTGCGGCGACTCCATCCAGCTGCTTGCCGCCTCGTCGCTTCCGACAATGCTCCGGACGGCGTGCATGACGGCGTAATACGCCTGCGCCTTGCGCGACTGCGCTTCGAAGCGGGCGCGCAATGCTCCCAGCGCGTCGGGAGGGTTTGGTTTGTCCTGGGCCATCTGTCTATCCTGTGCAAAAAAACATCATCGTACCGAATTGCCTGTCTTTACAAGTTAACGCATTGATATAATTGCGTTTTTACAATTTCGCGCAGCGCGGCCGTTTTCTGCGCCGCCGCACCGCATTGTCGCCGGTTCTCCACCATCAAGGAATAGCATGAAACGTCCAGGCTCCCGCTTGTCGCTCCCCACTTGCCGCACCCTCATGTTCATGGCTGTCGCCGGCGCCTTCCCGCTGCAGTCCGCGCTGGCGCAGGAGACACCCGCGGCGCAGGAAGCGCCTGCCGCCCAGGCCGACACGAAGAACGGCCAGCGCCTGGATGTCGTGATCGTGACGGCCCAGCGCCGCGCCGAGAACATCAAGGACGTGCCGATGGCGATCACCACGCTCAGCGGCGACAAGCTCGAGGCGGTGACCGCCGGCGGCCAGGACATCCGCTTCCTGGCCGGGCGCTCGCCGAGCCTGAACGTGGAATCCGATTACGGCCGCTCCTTCCCGCGCTTTTATATTCGCGGCCAGGGCAATACCGACTTCGACCTGAACGCATCGCAGCCGGTCGGCCTGGTGGTCGACGACATCGTGCAGGAGAGCCCGATGCTGAAAGGCTTCCCGGTCTTCGACGTCGAGCAGGTCGAGGTCCTGCGCGGCCCGCAGGGCACCCTGTTCGGCCGTAACTCTCCGGCCGGCGTCGTCAAATTCGATTCGGTGAAGCCGGTGTTCCGGACCGAGGGCTATTTCGTCGGCGGCTTCGGCAACTACGGCGCCTTCAACGTCGAAGGCGCCTACAACCTGCCGATCAGCGATACCGTCGCCGCGCGCGTCTCGCTGCAGACGCAGAACCGCGACAACCGCGTGCACAACCCACGTCCGACCGGCACCCGCGACCTGGAAGACTACAGCGACAACGCCGGCCGCATCCAGGTGCTGGTGCAGCCGAATAAACAGTTCAGCGCACTGTTCAACGTCCACGCCCGTGACCTCGACGGCAACGCCACCCTGTTCCGCGCGAACATCATCAAGCAGGGCACGAATAACCTGGTCGACGGTTTCGACTACGGTTCCTATCCGACCGACGGCATCAACGAGCAGACCCTGAAGACCAGGGGCGCCAACATGCGCCTGCGCTGGAACTTCGACCGCGTGACCCTGCACTCGATCACCGGCTACGAGTCGGCCGATTTCTACAGCCGCGCCGACGTCGATGGCGGCTATGGCGCCGTGTACGCGCAGCCGATGGGTCCCGGCTACATTCCGTTCGTGGTGGAGACGGCCGACCTGCTGCCGAACCACAAGCAGCTGACCCAGGAATTCCGCGCCGAGTCGAACGTGCCCGGTCCGCTGCAATGGATCGGCGGCCTGTTCTATTTTAAGGAAGACATCCGGATCGACAGCATCAGCTTCGATTCGCTGGCCCCGGGCAATCCGCAAAATCCGTTCTACGCGACCCAGACCCAGGACACCCGCTCGTGGGCGGCCTTCGGTTCGCTGAACTATTCGGTCTCGGACAAGCTGAAACTGCGCGCCGGCCTGCGCTACACCAGCGACCGCAAGGAATTCTCGGCCAAGCGGGTCGAGGCGACGACGGCCGGCCCGTTCGGCATCAACAGCGACTCGAACAACGTCAGCTGGGATGCAAGCGGCACCTATGCGCTGGACAAGGACACGAATTTGTTCGCGCGCATCGCCACCGGCTACCGCGCACCGAGCATGCAGGGCCGCCTGAACGGCCTGGCGGACCGCCCGTCCTTCGCCGACGCCGAAAAAGCCCTGTCCTACGAGGCCGGCATCAAGCAGGACCTGTTCGACCGCCGCGCCCGCGTCTCGGCCAGCGTGTTCCAGTACCGCGTGAAAGACAAGCAGCTGACCGCCGGCAGCGGCGTGATCAACATGAACCAGTTGATCAATGCCGATAAAGTCACGGGACAGGGCGTCGAACTCGACCTGCAGGCCGTGCTGACCGATTCGCTGCGCATGACCCTGGGCGGCAGCTACAACGATACCGAAATCAAGGATGGCTCGCTGTTCGTCCAGCAGTGCGGCAACTTCGCCAACACGGGCGGGCGCGCCGGCTGCACGGTGACCGACCCTGCCGGTCCCTTCCCGGGCACCGTGCGCATCGACGGCAACCCGATGCCGCGTGCGCCGAAGTGGCAGGCCAACTTCACCTTGCGCTATAGCGTCCCCGTGGGCAATGGCGACTTCTTCGCCTACACCGACTGGGCCTATCGCTCGACCTACAACATGTTCCTGTACGAAGCCAAGGAATACAAGGCGAAGTCCCTGGTCGAAGGCGGCCTGCGCGTCGGCTACAAATGGGGCGACGGCAAATACGAAGTGGCCGCTTTCACGCGCAACATCACCGACCGCGTGCAAGTGGTTGGCGCCATCGACTTCGACAACCTGACCGGTATCCTGAACGAGCCGCGCACGCTCGGCGCCCAGTTCAAGGTCAATTTCTGATCTGACGTCCCAATGAAAAACCGGCCCGTTCATCGGGCCGGTTTTTTTATACTGTTTACACCGATCGAACCGGGAACTCAGAATTTAAAGTTCGCGCGTGCGTAGTAATACCCGCCGTTGATCCCGATCGGCGAGAACGAGGGATAGATCGTCACCGCCGAGTTGTCCAGGTTCGCGCGCTGGATCGCCAGCACCTCCGGGTTGATCCCGTCCGGGTATTTATTAAACAGGTTGTTGGCGCCGAGCGCGAGCGTCCAGTTGCTGTTGAATTTATAGGCGACCTCGAGATCGGTCACGGCCAGTTTGCCGATCCCGGTTTTGTAATACGTGCCGCCGCCGTCGGGCGATTGCATCTCCGACGAGCTGCCGTACAGCGCTTCGCGCAGGTTGACCGTCCACGCGCCTGCCTTCCACAGGGCGCCCAGGTTCAGGCGCATCTTGGGGGAGGCCGTTTCGATGTCCGAGATCGCGGTCTGGTCGAGCAGCAGCTGCGGCTGCAGCTGGAGCGGCGCCTGGTTGATCTTCATGACCTTGACCTGGTTGTAGTTGGCCGCCGCCGACCAGTCGACCCGGCCCCAGGCGCCGTAGTTGCTGCTGGTGGTGGCGACCAGTTCCAGGCCGCGGCTGCGGGTGTCGATCGCGTTCGAGAAGATGTTGATGCCGGTTTCGACCACGGTCGGATCGAGCACGTTGCCGTTGGCGAGGATCGCCGCCGTCACCGCCGGCGAATTGACCGCGCCGCCCGAACCGTACAGGGCGCCGCTGCCGACGATGCGGTCGCGGATCTTGATCTGGTAGGCGTCGAGCGTGACGGTGACGCCGGGCGCCGGGTTGAGGACGATACCGGCCGACAGGTTGGTCGATTTTTCCGGCTTCAGGCCGTCGATGCCGACCAGGCGCGCACCGGGCGAATTCGGCGCCAGCTGCACGAAGGCGCTGCGCGGCGAGACGTTGGTGGCCGAATAATAGGATTCGGCCAGGGTCGGCGCCCGAAAACCGTTACTGACCGTGCCGCGCAGGGCAAAGGCGGGAGAGAAATCGTAGCGCGAGGTGAGCTTGCCGACTTTCGCGTTGCCGAAATCGCTGAAGTGTTCATAGCGCGCGGCCAGGTCGACCGTTAAGTCCTTGATCGGCTGCGAGGAGACGTTGACATAGAAGGCTTCGTTGTCGCGGTCATGCTTGCCGGCGTCGGTCAGGAGGAAACCCGGATACGACTGCGAGCCTTCCTTGTAGCGCGAGGCGGGGTCGCCGGCCACGATCTCGTAGGTGTCGCGGCGCTGTTCGAGGCCGATCGCAAAGTTCAGCGGCGCGGCCCAGCCAAGGTCGAACTCGCGGCTGAGGTCGAGGTTGTTGGTCCACTGGCTGGCCTTGAACTGGCCGGCGGCAAACGTCGTCGGCGAGAAGCCGGTGTCGGCCAGCAGCGAGACGTTGACGGAATGGTCGACCCCGATCCTGGTCACGTCCTTGCCGTAGGTGCTGGACAGGTCCCATTTCCAGCCGCCCCCAAGACTGCCCTTGACGCCGGCGGTCAGCGCGTAGTCTTTTTCGTCGAAGGTCTCCAAGGGACTGAAACCGAGCGGGTAGGCGCGCGGCACGCGGCTCGGCATGCGGTAGTTTTCGTAGGCGCGCGCGTCTTTCTCGCCGTAGGTCGCGAAGCTGTAGAAGCTGGCGCTGGTCCCCAGGTCGAAGCCGAAGTTCATGGCGGCCACGTGCTGGCGGTACTGGGCGTCGCCCTGGATCCTGTTCAGGTAGGGGTAGCTGGGTGCCTGGGTCAGTTGCGGCTGGGCGGCCAGGGTCGCCGGGTCGGCCACGCGCGGGTCGATCCC
The DNA here is from genome assembly GCF_059801075.1 of Massilia sp. LXY-5. Lineage (NCBI taxonomy): Bacteria > Pseudomonadati > Pseudomonadota > Betaproteobacteria > Burkholderiales > Oxalobacteraceae > Massilia > Massilia sp. LXY-5. Next base: position 144,118 of record NZ_JBNNEH010000006.1, on the reverse strand, counting down.
GCCGCGGTTACTGAAGCCGTGGTACTTGGTTTCCGCCGTCAGGCTCAGGTAGGCCGTCTCGAAGGGAGACAGGCCGATGTTGGCGCTGCCGTTGCCGGTGTGGCCGCCGCCGTCATAGTAGCCGCCGCCGTTGAGGTTGCCCGACAGGCCGCTGCTGTTCGATTTGAGGATGATGTTGATGACGCCCGCGATCGCGTCCGTCCCGTACTGGGCCGCGGCGCCGTCCTGCAGCACCTCGACGTGATCGATCGCCGCCAGCGGGATGTAGTTCAGGTCGGCCGCGGCCGCGCCCTGGAAGGCGCCGCCCAGCACGGCGAGGTTGGCGGTGCCGTGACGCCGCTTGCCGTTGACCAGCACCAGCGTGTTGTTGGGACTGAGGCCGCGCAGGCGCGCCGACAAGGTCATTGCCGCCATGTCGGAGCCAAAAGCCTGGATCGTGAACGAGGGCAGGTTCTGGCCCAGCGCCTGGCGCAGGTCGGCCTGGCCGGTGCGGTTCAGGGAGGCCGAATCGAGCACCTGGATCGGAGAAGCGCTGTTCTCGACCTTTAAACCGGAGGCGCGGGTGCCGGTGACGATCACGACGCCGGTGGTGGTCAGTCCGGCTTCGGCATTCGGCAGCGCAGGCGCTGGGTCGGCCATGGCGAGCTGCGCTTCCTGGGCATAGGCCGATTGCAGCATGAGGATGGCGACGGCGGCGGCGGTTTTTGTGAGTGTGGCCTTGAGCATGGAATTCCCCTGAATTGGTTGACGACGAATGGCGGACGGCAGCGAGCGATTTATTTTTTTGCGGCGACCACCTCGATCTCGATCAGCCAGCCTGGATTGCTGAGCGCGGCCACCTGGAACACGGCGCGCGCCGGCAGGTTCGGCTGGGCGCCGCCGAAGAACTGGGTGTAGCCCTCCATGAATCCGGCCACGTCGCCTTTGCCGCCCTTGCCTGGGTCGCCGACGATAAACACCTGCATTTTCACCACGTCGCTCATCGATAAACCCATGCCGCCGAGGATGTCCTTGATCTTGTTGAGGACACCGACGGTCTGCTGTTTCGTGTTGCCGAAGGCGGCCAGCGAGTCGGCGGGCGCGTTCTTGTCGACCACCGGCGGCACCTGGCCGCTAATGAAATGGATGGTCGCGTTGGGCGGCAGCGTGACGGCCTGGGCGATCGGGAAGTCGGAGCCGGGAATCTTGTGGCGCACGATGTCCTGGGCGAGTGCAGGCAGGGTCGTTGCGCACAGCAGGGCGGCGAGGAGGGCGTTCAAACGTGTCTTCATGGTGCGTTCCTGATAGGGATAAGAGGGATCAGTGCTTGTTGCTCAGGCGTCCGGTGCCGGCCTGCGCGGCCTGCAGCGAGGCGCGCAGCGCTGCCACCTCGGTGTCGGGGATGGCAGTGGCCTTGTTGCCCCAGCTGCTGCGGGCATAACTGAGCACCTGCGCGATGTCGGCGTCGGACAGGCTGGCACTGAAATCCGGCATGCCGCCGCGGCCCTTGAGCAGCACGGTCGCGACGTCGGCCGGTGCGCCCTGCACCAGCGCGTTCCCGGCCAGCGCGGGAAAGGCGCCGGGAATGCCCTTGCCGTTGGCCTGGTGGCAGGCGGAGCAGTTCTTCGTGAACAGCGCCTTGCCGTCCATCGCTTGCGCGCCGGCCTTGTGAACAGCGGCGCACAGCAGGGCGCCGAGGATGAGGTGATGGGTCTTCATGCCTGTGCCCTCGTGTGGATGCGTTCGATCTGCTGCCAGCTCGATTCGATGGCGCCGGCCTGCCAGCCCGTCAGGTAACTGAGGTGCTCGCCGGCGAGCAGGATCCGGCCTTCTCCCTCGTTCAGGATCGGGTAGGCCGCCTTGCGGCTTTCGTCGGTCCACTCGGCCCAGCCGCCCAGGTTGTACTGGACGCGGTGCCAGGCCACGGAGAAGGACGATTCGAAGGAGCTGCGGTAGGCCGGGAAGATCTGCTGGCCGGCGCTGAGCGCAAACTCGGCGCGCGCGGGCGGGCTCAAGGCGCTGGTTTCGATCGCGTCGAGCATGTAGTTGTAGTAGCCGAGCAGGACCCCCTTCTGCTTCTGCCAGTTCGACGAGGGCACCGAGATCACGTTGATGCCTTTTATATCCGTGACGATGTGGCCGCCGTAGATCTGGTCGTCCTCTTCCCAGAAGCGGCGCTTCATCTGCAGGCCGATTTTCCCGACCGGCATATAGGCCACGGCTTTCACCGCGTCCTTGAAGCGCGGCGAGAAATCGGTGTCGATCATGCGCAGCACGGACAAGGGAATCGTGCACAGGCAGTAGTCGGCGTTCAGGGACGACAGCCTGCCGCTGGCGGCGTCCTTGACCGTGACCGTCACCTTGTTCGCGTCCTGGCGGATCGTCTGCACCTCGGCGCCGTAGCGGATGCTGCGTCCCACCTGCTTTTCGAAGGCGCGTGCGATTTGATCCATGCCGCCGACCGGCTGGAACATCGTGTTCTGCATCGGGAAGTCCTGCACCGCGCTGTACACCTTGCCCACCTTCGAGGCGAGCAGATCGCGGAAACCGAGCGGATCGGAGGCCTCGCCGGGACCGGGCAGCATGCCGGCGCCGGGATTGGTTTTATAACCGCGCCCGCTCCTGCCCTTGTAGCGCAGGTCGCCCGCGTCGAGGTGGCCCTCGTTGGCGAGATAGTCGAGCAGCAGCGCCTTGTCGCCGGCATTCAGCCGGGTGTCGAGCTGATCGTTTTTGACGGACTTGGCCAACAGTTCCGCCACATGGCCGCGCAGGTCCGATTTCACCTGGGCGCCGCGCAGGCGCTGCTTCGCCAGCGGTCCGCCCTGTTCGAGATAGATGATGGCGTTGTCGTTCTCGTTGACCATCACCTCGAGCGGCACCTTGAACAGGCGCGTGTAGTGCAGGGTCGATTGGTGGTGCATCGGGATGCGCCACGGGCCGTGGTTGATGTAGTGCCCCTCGTCGAAGCGGCACTCCTGCATCTGGCCGCCCAGCTCCTGCAATTGAAAACCCTTGCGGGCCGTCTGGCAGCGTCCGCCGGCGAAGCTGCGGGCTTCGATCACCTGCACTTCGTAGCCGAGCTTGCCCAGTTCATAGGCTGCCGTCATGCCGGCCAGGCCTGCGCCCAGGATCAGTACTTTTTTCCCTTTGCCGCTGCCGCTCAGCTGCGGCGGTGCGCTCACGCGCGAGGCGATGCCCATGCCCCAGGCGTTCATCGTGTTGAGCAGCAGTGCCGAGCCGCCGACCGCGGCCGCCCGGTACAGAAAATCGCGCCGCGTCCTCATCCCCTTGTCCGAACCCGCCATAGATCACCTCTTTTTGTGTTGTTACGAGGAAATACATAGCAAGCGGCGTGCCAAAATCATGGGCAAGTCGACCCGATCTGCATGAAAAAACAATGTCGTTTCAGGCTCGCGCATTGCATTGCAACACGCAGCCAAACAATGTTTTTACATGGAGATGAGTAGGAAGCATGCAGGCGGCTGGCAGGGAGAAAACACTATATTCAGCGGAGCAGACTTTATTTTTCGTCCGCCGGAAAGCACGTGGACAAGCCTTTTGCGCCTGGTCGCCGAACTGAATTGATGCGCCGCACCATTTTGATCCGGCCCGCACCGCGATAGGGTTTTTTTGCCAAAACGCATCACGGAAGAACAAAGCGCCTCCCGACACGCGCAATGCACGTCGGAAGGCTGCCGGGCTGCGTTGGAAAGTAAAAGGATCAGCGGGGGAGAAGGAGGCCGCCGTCGCGGTCGAGCCAGTAGCTGAACTGGCCGTAGGTCGGGGCTGCCTGGGCGCCGGCGCCGAAATAATCGGCCAGCATCTGGCGGTAGGCGCCGCGCCGCGAGAAGGCCTCGTGGGTGGCCGCGTAGCGCAGGGCGGCGGCGCGCATCGTGTCGCGGATGGCGGCGTCGGCATTCATGCCGGCTGCGCCCGATTTACTCGGGCGGCCGCGTTTGACGTCGGCGTTGGCGCGCCGCGTCCTGCCCGGTGCGCCCGAGTTGGCATAGTCGGGCAGCAGGGCGTCCGGATGCTGGCCGCGCTCCCAGTAGCGCCGCAAGTAGCGGTAGATGGTCGGATGCGAGACGCCATGTTCGGCGCGGCAGGCCGCCACCAGCCGGCCGCGCGTGCGCGTCTGATACACCCCGGGTTCGTCGCGCGTGAGCGCCTGGACGATGGCCCAGGCGCTGTCGCGCAGCGCCAGGTATTTCGGCGGCAGCGTGGCGGCGTCGACGGTCGGGCGATACGGGTCCAGCGGCAGCAAGCGCGCATGCCTTGCCTGCACGTGGCCGATCAGCGTGTCGAGCGAGGCGGCGCAGGGGCTGGCGCCGCGTTCGCCCAGCGCATAGGTGTAGGCCAGGCACCGGGCGGCATCGATCCAGAGGATCCGCAGCGTAAGCGGACGCTCACCGGCGTATTCGAGTAAATCGTTTCGAAGCAGCATACGACGATCCTTTTCTCGTTCAGGTCCCGATCGTACGTACGCAAGTTTCAAGCCAGCCGCCGGGGGACCTCCCCGGGCAAAAAAAGCCGGCCCCGGAAGGCCGGCCTGCAGTGCAGAGACGCGCGCGAATCAGCTCCCGCTGCACTGCGGCAGCGAAGCCCGTACTCGCAGCGTGTTCGCACTGTCGTCGGGGGACGGCGTGTTGTCCGTGAATTTGCAGCCGTACTTCGGATCGGCCACCACCGACGGCGTCAGCACGTCGTCGCCCGCCGGTTTCACGCCTTGCTGCTCCCATTTGACCATCGCCTCGAAGGCCCCCACCTGTTCGGCGATCGTGAAATCGCAGTGGCTGATACCGCGGATCGCACGCTGCACCAGCAGGTTGGAGGTGCCGTTGGCATCGGCGCGGCGTTTATAGATCTGCTCCATTTTAAAGGGCACGTACATGTCGCCCAGGGTGTGGATGGTGACCACCGGGACCTTGATCTGGGCGTTCGTCTTCGGAATCCAGCGCAGGCCGTCGCGGCGCAGGCGGTTCGCCTCGGGCGAGCCTTGCACCCGGTAGATGGCGGCGTTGTACGCCTGCTCCTCGGCACTGAGGGCCGGGTCGGCATCGAGCTGGAAGACGATGTCTTTCGTCGACACCAGGTCCTGGTTGAGGATGCCGTTGACTTTGCCGTCGCGTCCGAACACGCCCCAGACGGTGGCCTGCAGCGGGCCGGCATAGCCGTTGTCGAACATCGGGCGCGCGCCGCCGGTCAGGTTCTGGACGATCTGTTTCAGGCGCAGTCCCTCGGCGGTCGGCACGGCTTGCGCGGTCGGCGTGGCGGCACTCGGGAAGCTGGAGAACAGTTTCGCATTCACCTGCGGTCCGATGGTGGCCCAGTCCGCGACCGGCCAGCTGGTGGCCGGCATGCCGGCTTCCTGCTGGGCGGCGGTCTGGTAGGCGGCGAAATAATCGAACAGTTCCGTGTCGCCGAGGACGCCGCACATCGGCACTGCGCCGTTGTAGCGGATCCGGTTGACGGCGGTGGCGATGTTTTCCTCGTCGACGGCGGCGGCCGAGATGTGCCCGCCCATCGACACGCCCATGATGTAGGTTTTAAAGGGGGCCGCCAGGGTCCGGCCGTTCTGGCGCGCGATGCCGACGAAGGCGATGGCGAGGGCGTTCGTGTCTTCCACGCCGGCGCGCACGTCATAGTAATTCTTGCTGTAGCTCGAGGCGGCCCAGGCATAGCCCTGGCTGATCAGGTAGCGCCGGATCGCCGGCGGCGACACCGACAGGTTCGCGCCCTCTCCCGCATAGCCGTGCGCGTACATCACCAGCATGCCGTTCCAGTTCTTCGGCACCTCCACCTGGTAACTCGCATTGTTCAGCACACCCGTCCAGCGGTCCGTCTCGGGCGCGCCGCTGAGTGCCGCCAGGGCCGGCTGGGTCTGGACGACCGAGAACGTGCGTCCGTCCTGCGCGCGGGTCGATTCGGGTTCCGGTGTAAAAGGAATCGGGGTGACCGCTGCCTGCTGCGGCGGCGGCGCGGGATCGTCATCGCTGCCGCAGGCGGACAGGGCGAGGGCCGCCAGCAGCGGCGGTATGAGTCGACGTGCACTGAAAATGCTGAGCTGCTTGTTCATCGATTGTCTCCATAAATTATTGTTTTGCATAGCGAAACCAAGATTTACTATGCGGTTTTATTCTAGAGTTAATCGGAAAGCAATGTAAGCGGAGCATGATCCTGTGGGCACGTTTGCAACGGATTCGCCCGGCATCGTCAGCACGGGCGAAAAAAAACCGGGGCAGTGGCCCCGGTCTTCATCAACGGCGTCTGCCGATGAAAGGTGTCAGCGCGCCGGCCCCAGTTCCGTGTGCAGGCCGTGCACCATCAGGCAGAGAAAGACGATCAGGCCGACATAGAAGGTGCCATAGGTGAACTTGTCCTCGCTGCTGACACTCACTCGTACCTTAAGGCGTCGATCGGGTGTAAATTGGCCGCCTTGGCCGCCGGCATGATGCCGAACACGATCCCGACCACGCTTGAAAAACCGATCGCCATCGCGATCGCCCACCAAGGTACGAAGGCATCCGGGAAGTTCGGGATCATTTTTGCGGCGCCGAATCCCAGCAGATAGCCCAGCCCCAATCCCACCAGGCCGCCGAGCAGAGACAAGGTGGTGGCCTCGATCAGGAACTGCAGCAGGATGTGATGGCGCTGGGCGCCCAGGGCCTTGCAGATGCCGATCTCGCGAGTGCGCTCGGTGACCGAGACCAGCATGATGTTCATGATGCCGATGCCGCCCACCAGCAGCGAAATGCTGACGATGCCCCCCAGGACCATCGTCATCATGCCGATGATGTTTTCGAAGGTTTCGCCCAGCTGGGCCGCGGTCTGCACCTTGAAATCGTTGCGCTGGCCGGGTTTGAGTTTGTGCGCCGTGCGCAGCAGGCCCGTCAAGCGCCCCTGCACGGCCTCGAGCTGCGCGATGTCGTCGACGGTGAAGGTGATGTTGATGTCAAGCTTGGTGTTGTTGCCGGCCATGGCGCTGCCGACCATGAACGGGATCAGGACATAGTCGTCCTTACTAAAGCCGAAGCTTTCGCCCTGCGCCTCGTTCATGCCGATGATCCGGAACCATTCGCCGCCGATCTCGATGAATTTGCCGACCGGGTTTTCCGGCAACTGCAGCTTGTCGCGCACCTTGGGCCCGATCACGCAGACCTTGCGGCGCGACTGGTCGTCGCTGGCGCGGATGAAGCGGCCGTACTCGGGAAACGACTGGCTCGCCTCCTGGTAGGCCGCAGTCACGGCAGTAACGCGTGTAAATGTCGACTGGCCGGCGTGGCGCACGGTGCTGCCGAAGTCGCCGAAGGGGCCGAAGGCGGGCGACACGTTGCTGATGTCGTCGAGGTGGGAAACGATCTTGTCGAAGTCGTTCATGGTCAGCACGTTGCGCTTGCCCTGCATCGCCTCTTCAAAGGGCGTGTCGGCAGCCACGGTCAGGCTGTTGGCGCCGAGGCCCTTGAATTCGCTGCTGATCGAGGCCGACAGGCCCTGGATGATCGACACCACGGCAATGACCGAGGCGACACCGATGATGATGCCCAGCGAAGTGAGGAAGCTGCGCAGGCTGTGGGCACGGATACTCTGCAATGCCGAGCGGAAGCTCTCGATCACGCTAAACATGGGCACCTTCGCACGCGTGGAAGGGCAGGCGCTCGGTATTGATGACGTCACTCAAGACCTTGCCGTCGGCCAGGCGCACGGCGCGCCGGCAATGGGCGGCGATGTCCGGTTCGTGGGTAACGATGACGACGGTCTGGCCTTCCGCATGCAGGGCGTCGAACAGGGACATGATGTCGGCCGCGGTCGAGGAATCGAGGTTGCCGGTCGGCTCGTCGGCCAGCAGGATCGAGGGATCGCTGCACAGGGCGCGGGCAATGGCCACGCGCTGGCGCTGGCCACCCGACAACTGGTTCGGCAGGTGGTCCATGCGCTTTTCCAGGCCGACACGGGCCATGGCCTCTTTCGCGCGCCGCGCCCGCTCGGCCGGGCGGATGCCGCGGTAGATCAGGGGCTGCATGACGTTTTGCAGCGCGGTGGCCCGGGTCAACAGGTTAAAGCTCTGGAAAATGAAGCCGATTTCCTGGTTGCGGGTAATGGCGAGGTCAGTTTCGCTCATGCTGGCCACATCGTGCCCGTTCAGGAAATACTTGCCCGTGGTCGGGGTATCGAGGCAGCCGAGGATATTCATCATGGTCGACTTGCCCGAGCCGGACGAGCCGATGAAGGCGACGTAATCGTTGCGCGCGATCTCCAGGTCGATGCCGTTCAGGGCGGCAATCGTCTCGCCGCCCATCTGGTAATGCTTGGCAATGCCTTGCAGGCGGATCAATGCCGCAACACCGCTCATGTCTTGCTCGTGCCCGTCGTGTCCGTGCTGACGGCGTCGCCGGGCTTCAAGTGGCGCAGGATTTTATATGGGCCGGTGATGACGCCTTCGCCCGCTTTCACGCCGCCCAGGATTTCCTGCTGGCTGTCGTCCGAGACGCCGACGGTGACGACGCGCTTTTCCGCCTTGCCGCCCTTGTTCACGAATACCCAGTGCTCGGTCTTGACTTGTACTTTTTGACGCGACCCCTTTTTCTTGGCCACTTCCGTGTTCTCGTCATTGTTCGACAGCACGGCCTGCAAGGGCAGCGCGAGCGACTTGCCGGAACTGGCGGTGAAGATCTCGGCGCGGCAGGTCATGCCGGGCCGCAGCATCAGCCCCTTGGTGTCGGGCAGCTTGACCTTGACGTTATAGGTGCGCGCCAGCGAGGCGCCGGCCTGCGGCGCGCCCGATGTTTGCTTGGGCGACAGCGGAATGATCGCCACTTCGCCTTTTAATGGCGTGTCCGGATAGGCGGCGGTATGGATCGCCACTTCCTGACCGAGGACGATCTTGCCAATATCGGCTTCGTCGACATTCACCTCGGTCATCATGGTCGAGGTGTTGGCAATTGTCATCAGGCTCGAGCCGGCGATCGCAACCTGGCTGGCGACCGCCGTTTCGCCGACCTTGATGTCGAGCGCGGTAATGGTGCCGCCGATCGGGGATCGGATCGTGGTCTTGGCCAGCCGTTCGTTCGACTGCTTCAGGATGGCCGAAGCCTGTTCCAGGCGCGAGCGGCTGTTGCGCAGCTCGATGCGCGCGGCATCGACCGCGAAACGGGCGTCCTCGATGACGGCATCCGAGATCATCTTGACGCGGTGCAGTTCGGTCTTGCGTCTGAGCTGGTTTTCCTGGTTCGCCAGGTTCAGCTGTTGCTGCTCGATATTGATGCGCTGCTGCTTGACGGCCGCTTCTTGCTGGGCCACTTCTGCCCGGTAACTCTGATCGTCCAGGTGCAGCAGCAAATCACCCTTGGCAACCTGCTGGCCTTCCTTCACGAAGATGGTGCTGACCTTGCCGATCACTTCCGGGGACAGCAATACCTGCTCCTCATAGAGCAGGTGGCCGGAGGCGAGTACCGAGGATTTGATATCGCGATAGGCAATTTTTTCGACGTCCACAGCGCGCGCCGGTTCGGCCCGCGTGAGCTTCATGGCAATGGGGACGCAAAAGATCGCGGCCAGCACGATCCCGAGGATGTGCTGCTTTTTCATGCAAGTTTGCTCATGCCATAGGCGAACAGTGCGCCATAAACCAGGACATGGGGAATCAGCACGACCATGATCGCGGTCGAGCGCTTCACCTTGGCCCACGTCTGGAAGCCGATCACCAGCAGGAACATGCTCCAAAAGGTCGTCAGGCTCAGGCCATCCATGAGGCCGGAGAGCGGGTGGGCCATGTCGTAGTGAAACAGCAGGCTGTTAAGCGAGATGGGATTGAGTTCGGACATGCCCAGTTGCCCATTTGAGGCCATCAGGATTTGCATGGCGCCCAGAGGGAACAGCAGCACGCTGGGCACGCCGGACCAGGCCGCCAGGGCGAAACTCTTCGAAAACGACATCCCGTGCGACAGGGATTTGGAGACGATCATGAGGTAGACGCCCATGACCACGAAAAACAAGGGCAGTCCGATCAGCGTCGTGCCGAGGGTGGAACCAAGCATCATGTTCTTGGACATCACCTTGGCGGCCTGCTCACGCTGTTCGGCCGACTTCATTCCGGCCAGCATCTGGTCGAGGAGCCAGCTGAAATCGACCGTCGAGAAATACCAGAACATCAGCACGCCTGTCGTCACCATCAGGATGACCAGCGGGAACCAGCCCTTTGGCTTATGTTCCATTTTTTGGAAAGTACGGCTTGGCTCGTAAAACATGCTGGTGAAGGCGCCGGCTGGCGAAGCGCTGGCGATCGGTGCGTTATTGGTCAGTTCCATTTTAGTCTCCCTAGTAACAGTATCTCAGGCGCGGCGCGGAAGAGAATAGCAGGAAAAGAAAGTTTTGCACATTAAAAGCCGGGAATTCGGAAGTCGCTGCGCCCCCGGGGGGAGCGCCTGCAAGGCAGCGGTTGTCCGATGTAAGTTATCGATAGGTTTGGGTGCAGGGCGGCGCTGGAATTCTCACTAATAATTACGCCGAATACCCATCGCGCATATTTCCGGTATTAAAAAAAGCGTTGCTTCTTGAAACGAAGAGGATCGTGCCGGGTCGTTATTTGCGCGCATTATGCAGGATAAATATCACCGAAATTCACACCGAAAAAATTGATTTAATTTTCTTGACACGCATATTTTCGATCAATAGACTTTGTTTTGCGTTGATGCGCAATCAAATAAACAATCCGGAGATAAAATGAAAAAAGCAATCGAAGTGTGCGATCTCGAAACCGTTGTTCTTCCAGCAGGTGCCGAAGGCTCTACTAAGCTCATGACTGCAGCGATGGTGATCATCGTTGTCTACGTCGCAAAGTAACTTAATACAATCCAAGTAATCTAATCGATTGACGCATCAACGTGTTTTTAGCTATATGAATATCTTTTCAGATTATGTCGTCGAATTTCCTCTTATTAGCGCTATTATTCGTAGTGCAAGAGATGCCGTTGCCGCCAATAAGTCGCTTTCCGTTGTGGACGAGGAGCTGAAGCGTTTCCTTTGCAGCGACGAGCCCGTGCTCATCATGAACAAATGTGTTGCCGAGCTGGCTGCGAATCCCGACGCGGACCCGCCCTTCATGACGGATGGCCACATCATGCTCTGCAACGACTTCGGCGGACTTGCCGTTGCAATCGGGCGTACAGAGGCCGCAACTTCCCAATCGCCACTCTATTCGTCGACGTCCGAAGCCTTGCTCGGATGCTTGTCCAGCGAGGGCTTTTCCTATCGTTTTCACGACATCCCCGCTGACTGGAACCCGGAAGTATTTTCCCTGGAGACGAGGCTAGGGGCGCCGCAGCAGCGTCATTGCGCCTGGGGAGAGACCGTACTGGCTCCGCCCACGAGTGTCTTCGACTATGCGTCGAGCGGATCGCTGGTATTGAAAATCGTTGCGCCGTCCAAGGTGGGACTCATGTGGGAATTCAGCCGTGCCGACCTGACAGCGATGCGGGTGCACGCAGCCACATTGCAATCGACGACTGTTTCCTTCATCCTGCGTTTCCTCTCCAAATACGGAAACCAGGACAGCGTTGGCGCCATCAGCCATCTGGTGACGCATCCATTTCACCATGTCCGTTGGGACGTGGCCAAGGCACTCGGTCAATGTGATGTCGAAGCACTTTCCATCGTGCTCGACAAGTTAAAAGACGACCCGCATCCCCACGTCAGGGCGGCCTCGCAGAAAACGCTTGCACAAATGGGAGACGCATAATGGCCTTCACTTCTTTCTGTAAAAATGACAAGATTGTTTCTACTGAAGAGCTTGTCGATTATATCGATGCGAATATCGACGTGTGCGACGATGAGAGTCTTTTTTCTTCAGCAGAAATGCTGCAGGGACTGGCAAACAATAAGCAAGCCCTGATCGGGATTTTTAATCGCGATCTTATGAAATACAATAGCAGCACGGGTGCATCTTATTCGCAAGCGTCGACCGTGATGGGAACTGGCAGGAAACAGCCGTTTATTATCCGGGCGAATATGTGGCCTCCCGCCGGCGACTCCTCCGTGCGCACGATCGAAGAGGCATTGTTTTCATATGAGCTGCCACACGACCATAATTTCAGTTTTTTAACTGCGAATTATTTTGGTCCGGGTTATGTGACGGATATCTGGGAATGCATCGACCCCGCATCGGTACGCGGTTATTCCGGCGAACACGTGCCCTTGAATTTCCTTGAACGCACAAGGCTCGAGCCGGGAAAGCAGATGCTGTTTCGGCGGCAGCGCGACATTCACACGCAGCACTCTCCGGAGGAGTATTCTGTTTCCTTGAATGTACTCGTCGTCTCCGACCGGGACCGGTTAAGTGACCAGTACGAATACGACGTGGAAAACCAGCGCATTGCTGGTTTCCCCGCCGGTACCATCTCATCCAGGAGAGCGTTCTTCATTGGGCTGGCCGGCAGCTTGGGTAACGAGAATACAGCGGACATTCTGCTGACAATTGCTGAGAAACACCCGTGTCAGAGGACGCGAGCTGCCGCGTTGTCGAGCGCCATCAAGGTAGATCCGGAAATGCAAGGTTTGCTTCCCGCAGCGATCAGGGACGACAAGTCCCAGTTTATTCAGGATATTGTGCGAAAGAACGTATAAAGATGAGGATGGCCGAGACAAAATTAGGTTGGGAACGGATATTTGCCCTGGCGCTAGTGGTGCATGTTGCGGGAACCGTCACGCGCTGGTGTTTCCCGGAACTGCTCACCAAGAGCCAGATATGGGCTCTGGCGGCGGGCGTGCTCGTTCTGAAAATTCTCATCGGTTTTCCGGAAGCGCTCCGGTGCTATGCCCAGGCACGCCGAAACGGCGCGTCGACTGTGGAAGGGGTGCGTAATCTGGTGCCGGCAGAGCTCATCGGCCTGTTCCGTCTCGAACGTGCGACACAGCGTGGCTTCGTGACCTGGTTGCGCCGCAGGCCGCCGGCGACGACCGGAATCGCCGGTCAAAGCTTCGAATACTACCAAGGCAGTCAATACGCGACGATCTTCCTCATCGCGATGCTGTGTTGCGTGACCGAAGTGCCGCTTTCCTATCTGCTGATGGGTATTATATTGAACGATCCGGTGGCGGCGCAGTATGCCCATTGGGCCTTGCTCGCAACGGTGGCCTATACGATGGTCCTGATGCTGGGGGACCGGCATCTGGTGAAGCACACGCGCCACGTACTGGCGCCGCAGCGCCTGCATTTATCAGTCGGTGCCCGTTTCCACGCCCAGATTCCGTGGGAGGCCGTCGAAACTGCCTATCCTGTCCAGATTGCGAAGGAACTCTCGGAAGCCAAAAGGGCATGGCTGCGGCGTAGCGGATTCGATCCGTTGGAAACCGTGGTCTGTACCCCGGTCGACGTACCGAATGTCGCGTTGGTGCTGAAGAAATCAATACCGGTAAAAATCGAGAAATACCAGATTGCGCAGCAGGATGTGCGTTATGTCCTCGTCTACGTTGACGAACCGGGGACCTTCGTCCAGGCTGTGCGAAATCGTCTCGATGCCCAGCAAATAGCGTGAGCCGGCGCGCGACGGCGTAAATCGATGGTCACCCTCTTTTTGCATGTGAAAGCTGTGCTTGCCGAGATGAATGCCGATGAGCGTAAGGTCTTGCATGATGGTCTCCATCCAGAAAGAACAACACCCTACAAGTCTGGTAACTCGTAGGGTGGAAGGATGACCATCTCATGAAAACCGGGCTTGCGCCCGGCACAGCTCACACCTCTCACCTCATGGGCAATTGCCGATCGGAAGCGGTCCTGGGTGAGAGGTGTCAGCGCGCCGGCCCCAGTTCCGTGTGCAGGCCGTGCACCATCAGGCAGAGAAAGACGATCAGGCCGACATAGAAGGCGCCATAGGTGAACTTGTCCTCGCTGCTCACCGCGTAGTAGGCCTGGTTGCCGGCGGCGGCCGGATCCCAGTTCCAGGCCGCCTTCAGTTGCGGCAGCGCGAGGATGACGATCAGGATCAGGATCGGGCTCGGGCGCCAGAAGAAGGCCGCCGCCAGCACCGGCACGCCCAGCAGCCACAGGCGCGGAGACAGTATGGCCGTGATGCGCCCGCCATCGAGAGGAGAGATCGGAATCAGATTGAACAGGTTCAGGAAGCAGCCGGCATACGCCAGGGCCAGCAGCAAGCGGCTGTCGAACTCGCGCGCCAGCGCGTAACACGCCAGCGCGGCGACGGTACCGGCGACCGGCCCGGCAATGCCGACATAGGCTTCGGTCTCGACGTCCTTCGGCAGCTCCTTCATCTCGATCCAGGCGCCGACGAAGGGTATGAAAGTCGGGAGACCGACCGGCAGGCCGCGCTGGCGGGCCGCGAGAAAATGGCCCATCTCGTGGCAGAACAGCAGGGCCACGAAACCCAGCGCATACCACCAGCCGTAGACGAAGGCATAGGCCAGCACGGACAGCAGCATCGTCCCGCCGCTGGTGAGCAGCTTGCCGAGCTTGCCGGCGCTGAGGAGGAGTAGGAGCAGTTTCACGCGTGCCGCCTTGCGCTCTCAGGTCTCGCTGCGCTTGAAGAATTTGCGGGCGCCGGCCACCAGGCCGAAGGCGGCGATGGCGATCAGCTTGGCGAACTTGGCGAAAAAGGCCGCCATCACCGCGAACAGGCCGAGCTTCTTGACGGCGACGCCCGTCACCAGGGCCGCGATGCCGTATTCCGCCACCTTGTCGGTCGAGGAATTGAAGTCGGCATAGGTCTTGCCCGGATTGAAGCTGGTCTGGGCCAGCAGGGTCTGGGCGAAGGGTTTATTGGCCGCCAGCGCATCGAAGCCGGACACCAGGTTCATCGACAGATAGCCTTCGCGGCCCAATACATAGGTGTTGTAGTTGGCGCCGTGTTCCCCATTGGCCGTGCCCTTGTCTTTGGTTTCGATCGACCACACCAGCCGGTGCGCGCCCTTGTCGTAGCTGGGCTTCTGGTTCCAGCCGACGATCTCCATCTCGGTCAGGCCGCGCGCCTGGCGCTCCTTGTTGTTTTCTTCGGTGCCTTCCTTCAGACCGCTGAGCAGTTCGTCCGCCTTCCACTCGGCCGCTTCGTCATCCTTGATATAGCCGGCGTCGATATAGCGCGGGACCACGAAGCTGTCGCTGTCGGGCGGGATGATGATGCCGAGGCGGGTGGGGTCTTCGCCATTGCCCATTGCCTTGAGCAGCTGGCCTGCCTGCGGCTGCGGAATGAAGGAATAACCCTGCGGGAGTTTCAGCTTCGCCTGGCTGCCCAGGGCAATCTCGGAGGGACCGGATTGCGAAGCGGCCCTGGCTGCGGCCAGCGCCGTGTTCATTTCCGCTTCCTGGTCGATCTTGGCCGCTTGCGCGGGACTGGTACCGAAGGCGAGCGTGCCGGCAAGGACAGCGGCGCAGGTGCGTGCAAACAGAGCAGTCTTCATGACTTCCTCATGGCTGGCCGGCGACAGCACCGGCGGTGGGGGAAAAAAGCTGCCGCTATTTTAAGCGCTGCAACGATGGAAAATTCTCACCAATTGTTGCCTTGGTGAAAAATTTATTGAGATGGATCGAGGAGAAAGGCGAAAAAAAACCGGGGCAGCGGCCCCGGCAAAGTCCTGCACCTGATCGATTACGGGCAGTTTCCGATGATGTAGTAGCCGCTCGATGTCTGCGCCAGCGTGGCCGTATAAAACGTGTTGTCCAGGCCCATGTTCTGGTTCGAGCCGTTCGCCAGCGCATAGCCGCCGCTGTCGTGGGCACGCCCGGCCTGCACGTGCGCGTAATTGCTGGCGGTGGTCGCGGTGCAGACGAAGCCCGAGCTGGTGCTGCCGGTGACGCTGCCTGAGCGCGCGCTTTCGACGCCGCCGTTGCCGAGAGAAGAGACCTGGTAGCTGTAGCTGGTCGACGCCGCCAGGCCGGTGTCGGTATAGCCGGTGGCGGTGAGCGCCGCCGCATTGACTTTGACGCCGTTGCGATACAGGTTGTAGCCGGTGGCGCCGTTGACCGCGTTCCAGGACAGGGCGATGCTGCTGGCCGTACTGGCCCCGACCGCCAGGCCGCCCGGTGGCTGCAGGGCCGGCGCGGTACCGACCAGGAACTGGGAGATCGTGCAAGCGCTTGAGGTCAGCCCGGTGGCGCTGTCGGTCGCGGTCACGCTGCCGCTGTAGTAGCCGTCGGCGCGTGCCGTGTAGGCTTTCGTAAAACTCGCGCCGCTGCCGGCGGCCGCGTCGTCGACCGGCGTCGGGCCATTCAGGACCACCCGGTAGCTGCCAATGGTGCCGCTGGTGCTGGTGCCCGCGCCGTTCACCGTCACGGTGGAACCGGAGACGCTGGCGCTGCAGGAGTTCATCGTCGGCGCCGCCGCGCGCGCCGCGCGCAGGTTGTTCCTGAACCAGAAGTCCATCACGAAGGATGGGTAGTTGACCTTGGTCGCATCGACGTAATTGCTGTTCTGGCCACCCGTGCCGGCCGGCCAGGCGTGGCCCATGCCGGTCACCGTGATCTCCGAGGTGCGCACTTTGCCGTTGGCGTCCGTATAGGGGATGTTGCTGCCGCCGGTCGCTACGCTGACGGCAGCGCCTTTCGTCAACGTGCCGCCGTAGACGATGCGCATCGCCGCCGCGTCGAGCGGACCGTAGCCCTGCGCCACCGTGTAGTCGCTGGTGCCCCAGATGACGCCCGCCACCTGCGTCGCGAATTCGGAGACGCTGGTGCCGGCCAGGTTTTTGCAGTTGTTCGCGGCGGTGGTGGCCGTGTAGCCGGAGGGAACGGCGCCGATCTGGGTCGTGGACACTCCCGGCGGCGGGCCGGCGTTGATGCCGACGCCGGCAAAGATGTCGGGCGCGAGACAACCCATCACCATGGTCTGGGCGCCGCCCGAAGACAGGCCGGCGACGTACACCTGCTTCGGATCGATCGCGTACTGCGGGTTGCTGACGAAACGGTTGATCAGGTCGAGCAGGATCCCTGAGTGGCCGGTGGTGCGGCTGTGGGTGCTTTTGGCCCAGTCCCAGCAGTGCGATCCATAGAGGTTGCCGGTGGCGTTCGGCGCCAGGATCACGGCGCCGTACTGGTCGGCCACGCCTTTCCAGTTGTAGCCCTTGTCGGTGCCGCTGTCGATGACGTCGCCGGCGGCCGTTTGCGCGCAGCCGTGCAGCACCAGCACCAGGGCGCGCTTGCCGGCCAGGGTGGGGTTGGTGGCGGGCCAGTAGTAGTAGCCGGTGAGGGCGCCGCCGTTGACGGTGTCGGTGGCCCAGGTCTGGTTACTGCTCCAGGTGCCGGGACCGGCCTGTACTTGCGCCTGGGCGGCTGCCCAGGGAAGCAATGCGGCGAGGAAGACGGCCCGGCGGGCGGCCTGTTGAAACGAACTTGCCATTGAAGCCTCCATTGCGTTGCGTGGTGCACTGCGAAAAACCCGGACCTGCGCGGACGCGACGGCGTGATGCGCCGGCCGGATGGATGACGGAAAAGCAGGCAGCTGCGAATGAACGCTAGGAGCTAGGCGAGGAATGAAGGGTCATGGCTGGTCTCCGCTGTCGGTATCGTTGTTATGTATGCGACGGGAAGTCGCCAACTTATTCTAGACCTCGGGACAAGGCGCACAAGCGGCGCGCAGGCACGCCGTTTGTGCGGTTTTGCACAGCATTGGTGCGGGCATAAAAAAACCGGAGCCGCGGCTCCGGTTGTGCGATCGCCCGTGCGATCAATCGCGCATCAGTTCCGCGATCATCTTGACGGGCGCGTTGCCGTAGCTGAGGAACTGGTCGTGGAACTGCTTCTGGTTGAAGCGCTCGCCCAGCTGCTGGCGCCGCTGCTCGCGCAGTTCCATGATCTCCGCATAGCCGCTGAAATAGCTGGTCAGCTGCACCGAGGACAGCTGCACGCGGCGCCATTTCTCGACCGCTTCCTGGCGCGTCTGGAAGGCCTGGCGCGTGAGCAGATCCAGCGCTTCTTCGCGCCCCATGCCGTTCACGTGCACCGAGTAGTCGAGGATGGTGTTGGTGACGCTTCTCAGGTTCCATTTCGAGTACATCAGCCACATCTCGGGCGCGTTGCCGCCGTAGCCCGATTCGAGCATCATGCGCTCGCCGTACACGGCCCAGCCCTCGACCATCGCGCCATTTCCGAACAGGGACTTCACCAGCGACGGCGACCGGTTCGCATGCACCAGCTGGGCATAGTGGCCGGGGATCGCCTCGTGGATGTTCAGGATCTGCAGGATCCATTCGTTGTACTCGCGCAGGCTGCTCTCGGCCTGCTCGGCAGACAAGCCATCCAGCGGCGTGACGTTGTAATAGGTCTTGTCCTTCGGCCGGTACGGGCCCGGCGCGTCGATGCTGGCGCCGGCCACGCCGCGCTGGTACATCGGGGTCTCGCGCACTTCGAGCGGCTTGTCCGGGTCGAGCGTGAGCAGATCGTTCTTGATCACCCAGTCCTGCAGCTGCGGGATTTGCCTGCGGATCTCGGGGAAGAAGTTTTCGCGGGCGACGTGGCGGGCGGACAGCCTGTCGATCAGCATGCCGATCTTCTGGAAGCGGTCGTTCGGCTTCGTCTTGTCGGCCATGTAGCGCGGCCAGAGTTCGTCCGAGATCGCGTTCATGCGCGTCAGGAGTTCCTCGCGCGCGGCGAGCGCCTTGCGGTAGGTTTGCTCGGCGCTACTGGCCGACTGGATCTCGAGCGCGAACTTCTGCTCATACAAGGCCTTGCCCAACCTGAACGGGCGCGCCTTGCCGCTTGCCGCCTGCGTCTTTTCCAGGTTCGTCAAAAAGTCGACATAGCCGAGCACTGCGCTACCGGCATTCGCGATACGCTGGGCGAAGATCGCCTTTTCCTGCGCATTCAGGATCGAGCCTTGCACGGCAAGGCCGAGGTCGGCCAGTACCACCAGGGTGCCCGGGGCCTGCGCGATTGCCAGCTGCGTGTGTTCGCGCGTCGGGTTGACGATGCTCGCTTGCGCCGCCTGGTAATAGGCGGGCACATTGGCCAGGCGTTTCAGGATGGTGCGCAGGCGCTGCGGCTTGGCCGCGTAATCGGTATTCGCGATCAGGTCGAGCGGCTGGGCGATGTTGTAGAGCGCCGGGTTCCACTCGAATTCGCGCAGCGTCGTCAAACGCCAGCGGTCGGTCTCGAGCTTGTTGATCAGGAGGGCGAGGTCGGTGCGCTGGCGCGGCGACAGTTGACGGGTGTCGATCTTGCGGAATTTGTCCAGCCACTCGTCGGCGAAGGCGAGCTTTTTCGCGCGCGTCGCATCGTCGGGGATGGTCAGGTTGGCGGCGGCGTCGAACTTGCCGACCGCAATCCCGCCTTCCGGATCGACGCGCCAGAGCGCCGTCAGGTACTGCATGGCGAGGGCGTCGGCGCGGCGGTCGAGGCGCTTCTCGTTCGCGGCGGGGGCCTGCACCTGCTCGCGCGCGGGCGCCGCAGCCACGGCTGCGGTGGCGGCAGCGACGGTAGCGGCAACAGCGGCCTTGCCCGCAACGGCCTTGCCGGCAACGGCTTTGCCGGCAACGGCTTTGCCGTTGCTGCCCTTGGCTGGTTTGCCCTTCGCCTTGGCGACGGGTGCGGCGGCGCGCTTGGCGGATGCCTTCGATTGGACGACCTTGGCCGCTTTCGGCTTCGAGGTCTTGGCTGGCTTGGCGCTGGCCGGCGCCAGCGCGAGGCTGGCGATCATGGCTGCCAGCGCGAGTTTCGTTTTCATCATCGTATTCGGCCCGTAAAGATGGAGATGTCGCGTTTGCGCGCAGCTGCTTCCGCCCTGCGCGCAAACGCGGCAGCGCGCCAGATTAGCATTATTCGCGTGGATTGCGCGTCCGCGGCTTTGTAACAAATGTTGGCCCGAGCGCGGCCAGCGCCGCATCCAGGCCGATCGACTTTGCCTCTTCCATGACGCTGGCGGGCAGCCAGCCGGGGAAGGGCGTCTCGGTGTTTTCATGGTGGCCGCGCGCACTGTGCTCCTGGCGCACCCGCGCGAGCAGCGCCGCATCGAAGGCCGGCGCGGCCGCCGCCAGCGCCGGCCACAGGCGCCGGTGCACGAGCGTGACCTTCTTGTCGACCAGGCGGCAGACGAGGATGTCGGGGTCATGGCTCACCGTCTCCAGCACCGCGAAGATCTGCTTGCCCTGCGGGTGACCCCACCAGCTGCCGCGAATGGCCTCGCCCGCGATCGCATGGGTCAGCGTCGGCACCGGCCCGCGCGCCGAGGCCAGCACGACGCCATGTTCGCGCACGAAAGCCAGCGCCGCCGCCGCGTCCATCAATCGACCACGCCTGCGCGGATCAGGGCCTGGTGGCGCGCGTTGACGATGGCGACCGCCTCCTTGCCGCGCGCGATATTCGTCAGCACGATCTCGCTGTCCTTGGTGAAGCGGTGGCCGATGCGCACCGTGTACGAGCGCGTGGCCCAGCTGGTAAAGCCGTTCATGAAAGTCGCTTCATCCATGTCGCGCCACTTCACGCCGGAGACGCCCTTCTTCCAGGGCAGCACGCCCGCGTGCACCCAGACCCCGAGGTCGTCCATGTAGAGCTGCACGCTGCGCACCAGCAGGAATTCGTAGCCGACCACGAGCGCCGACAGGATCAGCACCGCTAGCGCCGCCAGCTCGTGCCAGAGGAAGGCGAGCGGCAGCAGCACGCCGAACAGGACGATCGCCAGCGCCAGCACGCCGGCATAGGCCAGCCAGGATTTCATACCGATGACGTCGGCCTTCGACAGGGCGGGCGCGTTCTGTTCTTCCATGGAGGTGTTCCGTTACAAAAGCGGCATGATCACATGGAATGCGCGGCCGATCAACGTCCCAGTCCCTGCTGCAGCATCGCCAGCATGTCGCCCGGCGACATGCGCGCCGACAGATCGCCGCCCTCCAGCAGGCTGTCGGCCAGATCCCGCTTGTGGCGGTGCAGGTCGACGATGCCTTCTTCGATCGTATGCCGCGCCACCAGGCGGTAGATGGTCACCGGCCGCTGCTGGCCCATGCGGTGCGCGCGGTCCGAAGCCTGGTCCTCGACCGCCGGGTTCCACCACGGGTCCATGTGGATCACGTAGTCGGCTGCGGTCAGGTTGATGCCGACGCCGCCCGCCTTCAGGCTGATGAGGAATAAATCTCCCTCTCCGGCCTGGAAGGCATCGACCCGGTTTTTACGCTCCTGCATGGGCGTCGAGCCGTCCAGGTATTGATAGCCGATGCCGCGCGCATCGAGGTGCTTGCGAATCAGGGACAGGTGATCCACGAACTGGCTGAACACGAGCACCTTGTGACGGTTCTCGAGCAGGCCGTCCAATAAATGCGCGAAGGTCGCCAGCTTGCTGCTGGCGATGCCGAGGCCGGGCGCGACCAGCTCCGGATTGCAGCAGGCGCGGCGTAATCGCATCATCTCGGCCAGGATCGCGATCGACTTCTGGCTTTGCGGCGCTTCCAGCGAGGCCAGTTTATCGAGCGCTTCGCGGCGCAGCGATTCGTAGAGCGCCGTTTCTTCGGCGCTGAGCTCCACCGGCAGCACGATCTCGGTGCGCGGCGGCAGCTCCGTCAGCACCTGGCTTTTCGTCCGGCGCAAAATAAACGGTTGCGTCAGGCGCCGCAGGCGCGCGCGCGCGGCGCTTTCCGCACGTTTGTCCTGCGCCTTTTCGATCGGGCCGGCGAAGCGCAATTGAAACTGGTCGGCGGTGCCGAGCAGGCCCGGATTGATGAAGCGGAACAGGTTCCAGAGTTCGCCTAAATGGTTTTCCAGCGGGGTGCCGGTGGCGACCATGCGGAAATCGCCCTGCAAGGCCATCACCGCCTGCGAGCGCCGGGTTGCGGCGTTCTTGAACGCCTGGGCTTCGTCCATGACGATCGTGTGCCAGCGCTTTTTCGCGAACAGCGGCGCTTCCAGTTGCAGCAGGCCGTAACTGGCGACGACCACGTCGAACTCGGCGGCGCCATCGATCATCTCGGCGCGTTCGCCCGGCCCGAACAGTTTGATCCGTAAAGTCGGCGCGAAGCGCTCGGCTTCCGCGATCCAGTTGGTGCAGACCGAGGTCGGGGCGACGACGAGAGTCGGCCCGCTGGGCGCGCGCAGCAGGATCAGGGCCAGTGCCTGTAAAGTTTTACCGAGCCCCATGTCGTCGGCCAGGCAGGCGCCGACGCCCCAGTGCGCCAGGCGCGCCAGCCATTCAAAACCCTCCAGCTGGTAGTCGCGCAGCTCGGCCTGCAGGGTCGAGGGCAGCTGCGGTTTGTAGGCGGCGCTGTCGGCCATTTTCTTGATGTGCGCGCGCCAGGCTTTATCGGCTTCGACCCCGCCCGCTTCCAAAGCCAGTTCTTCCAGCGCGAAGCTGGCCAGCGGATGCACCCGTAACGCATCCTTGCCGGCGTCGGTGTAGGCGGCCAGGTCCGTCAGGCGCCGGTGCAGTTCGCTGGTGAGGGCCAAAAACTGGTTGTCGCCCAGCGCGATGAACCGGCCCTCGCTGTTTCTCAGCTTGTCGAGCAGCTCGCGCAAATCCATCACGCGGCCTTCGTCGATCACGATTTCTCCGTTCGCGGCGAACCAGTCCTTGTCGCGTTTGATGTTGATGCGCACCGATTTCGCGTTTGCCTTCTTGCTGACGCGGAAAGGCTCGCCTTCCGGCCAGGCGATCACGACCTGCGCCGGGTCGAGTTCCTGCAGTTCGCTCACCAGTTCCAGGCAGTGAATCGGCGCCGCGAGCAGCCATTCGTCATGCTCTTCTTCCGCCCCTTCCAGCGCACGGCAGGACGCCACTAGCTGGCGCTCGGCCTCGCGCTCGGCATTCAGGTCGCGCTTCGCTTCGGTGCGCACCCCGGCCACGTCGGCGATCACGCGCTCGGCGCCGCTGCCCGGCGCGTAATAGGCGCCCTCTGGCAGCGGCCGCACCAGGATGCGCAGGCGCAGGCCTTGTTGATAAGGCAGCAGGTGCAGGTGCATTCTCGCGTCGGCATCGATGCGTTCGATATCGGCGCTGCTTGCGCCAATGTCGGACTGCACGGTGACGATCGAGGAGATCGCGCCGATCGCCTGCAGCACCCGCATCTCCGCTTCGAGCGGCACCACCAGCGCTTCGCCGACGATGGCGCCGATCCGGCGGTGCTCGTCGCGGATGCGCACCACGCGCAGTCGCGTCGGCGTTTCGCGCGTGACGACGACCTCGCCGCTGTTTTCCTGTACCGGTGGACGCAGGGAGATGGTCACGTGCTCGCGGGCGGCCTTGACCAGCAATTCCGGCTCCCCTGGCAACAGCTCGACCCGGGTGCCGGGCGCGTCGAACCAGAACAGCAGCGGGTGGCCGACCAGGGCGGATAAAGCCTTGTCGAGGTCGAATTCGTAACGCAGGCCGCTGCCGTAGTACTGGCGCGCCGCGCCGATGCTGGAGACGGCAAGCAGATCCTGCGCGGTAAGGAAGTCGAGCGTGGCCGCATCGTCCGTCAGGCGTTTCAGTCCCATCGGACGGCCGCGGCTCCAGGCGCCCTGGGTATCTCTCTTCTGTTCGCGCGGTTCCAGTTCCTGCACGCCGAGGTGGGCGTCGTAACGGATCAGCCAGACGAGGCGCGACTCTTTCACTACTTCGACGTTCACCGCCGGCTGCAGGTTGATCAGCGCGTTCAGCTGGCGCTCCCACGGTTGCTCGCGTTCGAACCAGTGGGTCATGTCGGTGAGCTTGTGGCGCTGGCGCAGGGCGATCGCGCGCTGTTCGTGGCCGATGGCCCCGAGCTGGCCGAGGATGCCGGCCAGCTGGGCGCTCAGGAAATCGAAGCCGGCGGCCTCCGCCAGGGCCAGGGCTTCTTCGAGGCGCGGGCGCTGCTGCGACAACTGCGGCATCGCCAGCCACCAGTGCAGCAGGGCGCGGAACATTACCGGCTGCAGCGCCGTTTCCCAGTTCCGCGACGGCAGCACCTCGGCATCGACCGTGCCGCCGCGGATCTGGCGCAGCATGCTCAGTTGCTGGTAGACGGCCGTGTCATGGCTCTGCACGGCCCGGGTGGCGTGATCCAGATAGCTCTCGACCGCCTTTTGATGTTTCGTATCGCCGCGGCGCAGCAGGGCCGCCACGTACAGGTGGCCGCCGATGCCTGTGAAAACCTGCTTTCTCCTGCCCGTCTCGCGCCGCAGCTGTTTCAAGGCCGCGTCGAAGCCGGCCAGCGCCTCGTCGATGTGGTCGCGCAGGAGCAGCAGCACGCTGCGGTAGTACAGGGCGGAGGAATCGTCCAGGTCCTGCAGCAGGGCGCCGGCATCGTCGAGGCGGCCGCACAGGATCAGGTGCTCCGCCAGCGCGATGCGCAGCCCCATCGAGGCGCCGCCCTGCGCCACGTGCGCCTCGGCGTACTCTCGCACCGCCGGCGCGGTGAGGGGCTCGCGCTGGACATGGTCGACCAGGATCGCCAGCACCTCGTCGCGCAGCGCCGGGTTGATGTGCTCGACGAAGTCGGGGACGAAGGGCCGCGCGCAGATCTCGACCAGCGGATGCAGGTAGGCCGCCTCGTGGCAGCGCATGCAGGCCGTCAGCAGGGGCGCGATCGTCTTCGGGCCTTCGCCGGCGACGAGCGCCATGCGCAGCAGCGCCAGGCCCTGGCGGTAGCTGCGCAGCACGGGGTTGCCTTGCCAATCTCTCCTTAGCGGATTGACGGCCTCGTAGACTTCGCGCAGTTCGGTCAGGCGGCCTTCGCGCAGCAGGAAGGCGATCGCCGGCCAGGCGGCGCCGGGTGCAACGACGCTGCCGCGCGAAGCGATCTCGCCGGCCAGGCCGCGCTCGCGCAGCAGGGACAAGGTTTCGGTGAGTTCGTCTTCGCCGGGAAAAGCTTGCAGCAGCTCGAGGTGCTCGCGCAGGCGCGTGCGCCCGAGCGGCTCCCCGGCCAGCGCCAGCAGGCCCAGGATCAGCTTGTCGCGCGCCGAGCAGGTGGCGAAGGCGTCGAACAGTTCCGTACCGATCATGCAGCCTGGTATGGAGCCAGGTTCTCGATCTCCACCTGCGGCAGTCCTGCCGGCAGAGGAATGCCGAACACGCGCAGGTAAAACGCCAGCTCGGCTTCCAGGGTGCGCACCACGCTCTCGGCTTTCCTGAAACCGTGGCCCTCGCCCTCGAGCGTCAGGTAGGCGACCGGCACCCCGCGTGCGCGCAGGGCGTCGACCATCGTCTCCGACTGCTGCGGCGGCACCACCTTGTCGTCCAGGCCCTGGAAGAAGATCATCGGCCGTTTCAACGCATCGGTATGGTGGATCGGCGAACGGGCGCGGTAGACCGCCTGCGCTTCGGCTTTGGGCGCGATCAGGTATTCGTTGTAGTGCGATTCGAACTTGTGCGAATCCGCGTCCAGGCCGGCCAGGTCGGACACGCCATAGTAACTGGCGCCGGCTTTGAACACGTCGTGGAAGGTGAGGGCGTTCAGGGTCGTCAGGCCGCCGGCGCTGCCGCCGCGGATCAGCAGGCGCGCGGGGTCGACCACGCCCTGCTCAGCCAGGTAACGGGCGCCGGCCACGCAATCCTCGACATCGATCACGCCCCATTGGCCCTTCAACAAATCGCGGTAGCGGCGCCCGAAGCCGGAGCTGCCGCCGTAGTTCACGTCGAGCACGGCGAAGCCGCGGCCGGTCCAGAACTGGGTCGCGAGTTTCAGGGTACTGGTCGCCATGCTGGTCGGGCCGCCGTGGCCGATCACGATCAGGGGCGGCAGTTCGCCTGCCGGGGCCTCGAAGTGCGCATTCGCCGGCGGATAGTAGAACGCATACGCGCTGCGGCCGTTCGCGCTCGGGTAGCGGATGCTCTGCGGGACGGACAATTCCGCCACCGGCGGCAATTCCGCGATCGATTGCATCAGGACGGTGCGCGCACCGCTGGCGGGATCGATCAGGGCCAGCTCCAGCGCAATCGTCGGCGAGCCGGCCAGCAGCGCGACCCTGCCTGGTGAGACGCGCAGCTCGCGGATCTCCTGGTAGGGGGTCTCGATCGGGGTCAAGTTGCAGCCTGTCGTCGACAAGCGTCCCAGGCGGCTGATGCCGTCCTCGATATAGGTGCAGATGATTTCGTCATCGGCGCTGAAACCGTACATCGAGCCGCCGAAATTCCACTGCGGTCCGCCGAATTCGGCCTCGCGCGGGCACAGCGGGTGCACGACGCCGTCCTCGAAACGGTACAAATTCCACCAGCCGCTGCGGTCCGAGACGAAGTGCAGCAGGCCATCCGGCGACCATTCGGGCTGGCAGATCGACTCGTCGAGGCCGCCGGCGATCAGGCGCCCGTCGACCAGGCTGCCATCCGGCGCAATGTCGGCCACCCACAGTTCCGTACCCTGCCAGGGCATGCGCGGGTGGTCCCAGCACAGCCAGGCCAGCTGGCGCCCGCTTGGCGACAGGCGCGGCGCGGCATAGAAGTCGTTGCCGTCGACAAGGATGGTCTCCACACCATCGAAGCCGACCGCGCAAATCGTATTCACGGGATAGGCTTCGCCGGCCAGGTGGTCTTCGCGCACCGCGATCAGGCGCTGGCGCGCGCTGTCCGGCACGAAGTCGGCATAGCGCACCGCTTCCTCGCGCGTCAGGGCCACCGGTTCGCCGCCTTCGTCGACCCGGTACAGCCGGTTGTCGGCGAAGTGCGAGAACCAGACCGTGCCGCCCTGGGCCGTATAGGCGCCGCCGCCATACTCGTGCACGCGGGTGCGGACATTGAACGGGTTCGGCGTCAGTTCGCTCGTTGCTCCCGCGCGCAGTCTCTGCAGCGTGGTGCGGCCCGCTTCGCTGGCGCGGCCGGCCAGCCACAGCACATCGTCACCGTCGAGGGCGATCTGTGACAGCGGCACGGCGCCGGCCGCGACGATGGCGGCACTGATCGGGGAAGTCCAGGTGCCGCAGGGCGCGGCCTGCTTGCGGATTGGCTCGGTCATGGTGGTGTCTGCGCTTTGAAGGTGGAACCGCATTATAAGAGTCTGGCGCGCCGGGCGGCGTTCGCCGGGCCTGTCGCAGGCGCGGCGGAGAATGCGATAATAGCCGTCCTCCGACGTCCATTATTGTCAGCCATGCCACAATTTGCCCCGCTCAAGAACGACACCTTCCTGCGCGCGCTGCTGCGCCAGCCGACCGAGTACACGCCCGTCTGGCTGATGCGGCAGGCGGGGCGCTACCTGCCGGAATACCGCGCCACCCGCGCGCGCGCCGGTTCGTTCCTGGGCCTGGCAAAGAACCCGGACTACGCGACCGAAGTGACCTTGCAGCCGCTCGACCGCTACCCGCTGGACGCGTCGATCCTGTTCTCGGACATCCTGACGGTTCCCGATGCGATGGGCCTGGGCCTGTATTTCGCCGACGGCGAAGGCCCGAAGTTCGAGCGTCCACTGCGCACCGAGGCCGAGGTGATGGCCTTGAACGTACCGGATATGGAATCGCTCGACTATGTCTTCAAGGCCGTCACGCAAATCCGTACCGAAATTAACGGGCGCGTGCCGCTGATCGGCTTCTCGGGCAGCCCGTGGACGCTGGCCTGCTACATGGTCGAGGGCCAGGGCTCGCGCGAATTCCACACCATCAAAAAGATGCTGTACGCGCGCCCGGACCTGATGCACCGCATCCTCGAGATCAATGCCACTGCCGTCGCCCAGTACCTGAACGCCCAGATCGACGCCGGCGCCCAGGCGGTGATGATCTTCGACTCCTGGGGCGGTGCGCTGGCCGATGGCGCCTACCAGGAGTTCTCGCTGCGCTACATGCAGCGCGTGCTCGAACAGCTGCAGCGCGAAAAGGATGGCGTGCGCATCCCGGCGGTCGTCTTCACCAAAGGCGGCGGCATCTGGCTGGACGAGATGGCCGATATCGGCGCCGATGCGCTGGGCCTGGACTGGACGGTGAACCTGGGCCGCGCCCGCGCGCTCGTGGGCGACCGCGTAGCCCTGCAGGGCAATCTCGATCCGGCGATCCTGTTTGCGTCGCCGGAGCAGATCCGCGCGGAAGTCGAGCGCTCGCTGACGGCCTACGGCGCGCCCTCGCATGGCCATGGCCACGTCTTCAACCTCGGTCACGGGATCTCGCAATTCACCCCGCCGGAATCGGTGACGGCGATGGTCGACGCCGTGCACACGTTCAGCCGCCGCCAGCGGGCTGGCTGAGCCGGAATGGTGCGGCGCCACATGCGCGGCGCCCCGCAGAATGCACTGAAACGAAGCGCATTCTCACACTTGTTCACATGTTGCGAAACAGCGTAAACGCAAGCTGTGGACATGTGGACATGTGGATGTGAAATCATAAGTGTTTGAAATTGCTGGGATTTATCTTTAAATCCCCACGCACATAACCACTCGGAAGCGAGTTTTTCAGTAAAGAAATCGCGGTTGCCCTGGCCTTGTTCACAAAGTTATGCACAGGCTGTTCAACTCAGCCATAAAAATATGAGTGTTGACAAGTACTTACGTGACGCATCGCAGAGTCTTGTTTAAATCTTCATAGCGTTCAAGGATTTACGATAAGAAAAAGCGCAGTTATACACAATTCTTGCACTGCGGGAAGCGAGTTGCTGTGGACTACTTCGGTAATCCCAAGTCCTTGAATATAAATGGTTTATTTGGACTTGTTTTTGGCTGATCCGTACATCATTTGACTTAACGTAAACTTCTCCACCGGTCAAGCAGTTCATTCTCCACAAAGTTTTCCACAGCTTTTATACAAGGTCGGACATTGGCGCACTGCATTATTCGGATTGCACTCGATACGCCGCTGAACAGCGTCTTCGACTACGGCTGGCCGCATGAAGAGGGGGCAACTCCCCAGGTCGGCCAGCTGGCGCTGGTCAGTTTTGGGCGGCGCGAAGCTGTCGGCCTGATCGTCGCCGTTGTGCAGGAGACCGAAGTCCCGCCCGACAAGCTGAAAAATGCGATCGCCGTGCGCGAGCAGTTATCCCCACTGTCGCCGCAATGGCTGGCGCTGGCCAGCTTCGCCGCCGATTACTACCAGCGCCCGCTGGGCGAAGTTGCGCTGCCCGGCCTGCCGAAGAATCTGCGGGTGTCGACCACCGTCGCACTCGATCGCGCCCTGAAAAAAATGGCGAAGCTGGCGCCCCCGGGCGACCCTGCTCCGACGGGCATGCCGCCGCTGAACGCGTCCCAGCAGGAAGCGGCCGACGCCATCGGCGGCGCAGCCGGTTTTACGCCGCTGCTGCTGTACGGCGTCACCGGCAGCGGCAAGACCGAGGTCTACCTGCAGGCCTGCGCCCAGGTACTGGCGCGCGACCCGCAGGCGCAGATCCTGATCCTGGTCCCCGAGATCAACCTGACCCCGCAGCTCGAGGGGAATATCCGCGCCCGCTTCCCCGGCCTGATGCTGGCCACGCTGCATTCGAGCCTGTCGGAAGGCGAGCGCATGCTGCACTGGCTCGCGGCCCACCAGGGACAAGCACGCATCGTGCTCGGCACGCGGCTGGCGATCCTGGCCTCGCTGCCCAATTTAAAACTGATCGTCATCGACGAGGAGCACGACCCCTCGTACAAACAGCAGGAAGGGCTGCGCTATTCGGCGCGCGACCTGGCGGTCTGGCGCGCCCACCAGCTGGGCATTCCGATCGTGCTCGGTTCGGCCACGCCTTCGCTGGAAAGCTGGCACCACGCCCGCACCGGCCGCTACCGCAAGCTGGAACTGCGCGAGCGCGCCGTGCGCGACGCCGTGCTGCCGACCGTGCGCCTGCTCGACATGGAACGCGACAAGCCGAAGGACGGGCTGACCAGCGGCCTGCTGGCCGCCCTGCGCGGAAGGCTGGAACGCGGCGAGCAGTCCTTGCTGTTCCTGAACCGGCGCGGCTATGCCCCCGTCATCACCTGTGAAGCCTGCGGCTGGATCAGCAACTGCACCCGCTGCACCTCCTTCATGGTGCTCCATAAACCCGAGCACCGGCTGCGCTGCCACCACTGCAGCCTCGAACTGCGCATCCCGAGACATTGCCCGACCTGCGGCAACGTCGACCTGCAGCCGCTGGGACGCGGCACCCAGCGCTTCGAGGAGGGTTTGAGCGCCATGTTCCCCGAGGCGCGCATCCTGCGCATCGATGCCGATTCGACGAGAAAAAAGGGCAGCGCCCAGGAAGCCTTCGATACGGTGCACCGGGGGGAAGTCGACATCCTGATCGGCACGCAAATGGTCGCCAAGGGCCACGATTTCAAAAAGCTGACTTTGGTCGGCATCCTGAATCCGGATACGGCGCTGTTCTCCCAGGACTATCGGGCCAGCGAGCGCCTGTTCGCCCAGCTGATGCAGGTGGCGGGGCGCGCCGGCCGCGCGGGGCTCGCTTCCGAAGTGCTGATCC
This sequence comes from Massilia sp. LXY-5, assembly GCF_059801075.1. Taxonomy (NCBI): domain Bacteria; kingdom Pseudomonadati; phylum Pseudomonadota; class Betaproteobacteria; order Burkholderiales; family Oxalobacteraceae; genus Massilia; species Massilia sp. LXY-5. Next base: position 113,915 of record NZ_JBNNEH010000006.1, on the reverse strand, counting down.
AGACCCGCTATGCCCAGCACCCGCTGTATGCGGCCGTGGTGCGCCACGACTACGACCGTTTTGCCGGCAACCTGCTGGAAGAACGCCATCAGGCGGCGCTGCCGCCCTACATGTACCAGGCGCTGCTGCGCGCCGAGGCGCCGGAACTGGCTACCGCCATCGCCTTCCTCGAAGAGGCACGCGACATCCTGCCGACCGATGCAGTCGCCATCAACGACCCGATCCCGATGACGATGACGCGCGTTCACAACGTCGACCGCGCCCAGCTGCTGGTCGAGTCGCCGTCGCGCCCGGCGCTGCAGGCGTTCTTGAAGGAGTGGCTGTCCCTGCTGCGGTCGATGAAGACGCGCGTGCGCTGGTCGCTGGAAGTGGACCCGCTCGACATTTAAAGCGGAAACGGCGTATCGTCATGCTTGATACTAAAGGATTAACATGAACAAACTACACGTCGACGTTGCAGTCATCGGCACCGGCACCGCCGGCATGTCCGCCTATCGCGCCGCGCACGCGCAAGGGGCGCGCACGGTGGTCATCGAGAGTGGCCATTACGGCACCACCTGCGCCCGGGTCGGCTGCATGCCGAGCAAACTCCTGATCGCCGCCGCCGACGCCGCCCACATGCTCGACCTCGCGCCCGGCTTCGGCGTGCACCCGGGCGAAAAACGCATCGACGGCCGCGCCGTGATGGAGCGCGTGCGGCGCGAGCGCGACCGCTTCGTCGGCTTCGTACTGGAGAGCGTCGAGAGTTTTCCGGAAAGCGACCGTATTCGCGGCCATGCCCGTTTTACGGGTCCGCACACGCTGCAGATCGACGAGCACACCGAGATCGAGGCGGCGCGCATCGTGATCGCCACCGGTTCCTCGCCGGTGATCCTGCCGCAACTGAAGGAGGTCGGGCCCGGCATCGTGACCAGCGACGACGTATTTTATTGGGACGATCTGCCGGCCTCGGTGGCGGTGATCGGCTCCGGCGTGATCGGACTGGAACTGGGCCAGGCCCTGAGCCGCCTGGGTGTAAAAGTCAGCATCTTCGCGCGCGGCGGCAGCGTCGCCCAGCTGAGCGACCCGGAAGTGCTGCACGCGGCCACGCGTACGCTGAGTGCGGAACTCGACCTGCGCTTCCAGACCGAAGTCGTGCGCGCAGTACAGCAAGGCGAGCAGGGAGTACTGCTCACCACGCGCGACGCGCTCGGCAAGGAGACCAGCGAACAATTCCAGTACGTGCTGCTGGCCACGGGCCGCACGCCGAACGTGCACGGACTGGGGCTGGAAGAGACCGGCCTGACCCTGATGCCGAACGGCGTGCCGGAATTCGACAGCCGCACCATGCAGTGCGGGACCAGTCATATTTTCATCGCAGGCGACGCCAACAACGAGCTGCCGCTGCTGGCCGAGGCGGCCGACCACGGCAAGATCGCCGGCGAGAATGCGGGCCGCTATCCGGACGTGCGTCCCGGCCTGCGCCGCGCCATGCTGGGCATTGCCTTCACCGAGCCGAACATCGCCACGCTCGGCAAAAGTTATCGAACGCTGTGCGAGGGCGGGCGTCCGAAGTTCGCGATCGGCCAGGTCTCGTTCGAGAACCAGGGCCGCAGCCGCGTCATGTTGCAGAACAAGGGGATGCTGCGGGTGTATGCCGAATATGGTTCCTGCCGCTTCCTGGGCGCCGAGATGATCGGGCCGCGCGGCGAGCACATCGCGCATTTGCTGGCCTGGGCGGTGCAGGCGCACATGACGGTGCCGCAGATGCTGGACATGCCGTTTTACCACCCCGTGATCGAAGAGGGCGTGCGCACGGCGCTGCGCGACCTGGCGGCGAACCTGGCGAAGGCGACGAATCACACGGATGCGGCGGATTCGGAGCCGGGGACCTGACGCGCTTACATCGCATGCAATACGGCGCCGTTCGAAAACGGCGCTGCATTCAATTCAAATAACTCGCATCCAGGTTCCCCTGCTCGGCCATCTGGCGCACGATGCGCACGGTGTCGATATCGGCTTCCTGGTAAGCGGACTTCTTGAATTCGTCGTACATCTTGCTGGCCTGGTCCTGCGACTCTTCCTTGCCGTCGTCGTAGGAAAAACGTACGTACAGCATCGCATTGGTGGGCGCCTCGATCGTCATGACGAGGGTGGAGGCGCTGATCTCGCCCTGGGCCGGGACTTCGTAACGCACTTCCTGCAGCGGGGTCAGCAGGACCGTGTCCTCGACGACCAGGTCGCCATAGCGCAGGCGGCGTTTGAAACTGCCGGATTCGCGATCGCTGATGTCGCACTCGTCCAGATGCGGAATGAACAGCTTCGGCGCTTCGGCGCGGATGACGAGGCCGCGCCAGAGTTGTTCGCGCGTGATGGTGTCGACCAGCGGGTTGAGTGGGTCGTTAATTTCAATCAGGTGTTCGAATTTCATCGTTCGTGCTCGTAGTGGGTGGCGCGCGGCGCCGAAAGGGCGATGGTAGCCGATCTTGGGCCGCGTTCGACAGCGGATTTCCGTATATGCGTCCGCTCACTTGAAATTCAACTTTCCCGGCGCAACAAGGAATTCAGCGGCGTTGCAAATCTGTGCAAAAAAGTTGCCGGATGCGCCAGATGCGGCTTTTCACGCCGGCTTTCCGCCACGCGCCGCCGCGTTCGTCGCTACAATGCTCAGCTGTCTTCCAGAATTTTTCCCATGTCCAATGCACCAAAGTTCGGCCTGAACGGGCCGCAAAGCGAAGCCGTGCTCTACCTCGACGGCCCCTGCCTGGTGCTGGCCGGCGCCGGTTCGGGCAAGACGCGGGTGATCACGCAAAAGATCGCGTACATGATCGAAGACCGCGGCTACGATCCGCGCACCATCGCCGCACTGACGTTTACGAATAAAGCCGCGCTCGAGATGCAGGAGCGCATTGCCAAACTGCTCAAGCAGCCGAAGCAGGCCAAGCAGTTGACGGTGTCGACCTTCCACTCGCTGGGCGTGAAAATCCTGCGCCAGGAAGCGGCCGGCGTCGGTTTGAAAGACCGGTTTTCGATCATGGACAGCGATGACTGCTACACGATCGTGTCCGACCTCGGCCTGACGACCGATAAACAGGAAATCCGCCGCATCCAGAATTCAATTTCCCTGTGGAAGAACGGCCTGGTCGATCCGGAAGACGCGATCAACAACGCGAAGGACGAGGACGAAGCGCAAGCCGGACGCATCTACCGCAGCTACGTCGCCACGCTGGCCGCCTACCAGGCGGTCGATTTCGACGACCTGATCCGCCTGCCGGTGGAACTGTTCCGGAATAACGAGCCGATCCGCGACCGCTGGCAACGTAAACTGCGCTATCTGTTGATGGACGAGTACCAGGACACGAATACCTGCCAGTACGAACTGGTGAAACTGCTGGTAACGGGTCTCGGCAAGAAGCCGATGTTCACCGCCGTCGGCGACGACGACCAGGCCATTTACGCCTGGCGCGGCGCCTCGGTCGAAAATTTAAAGACGCTGCAGACCGATTTCCCGGACCTGCGCGTGATCAAACTCGAGCAGAACTACCGCTCGACGACGCGCATCCTGCAGGCGGCGAATGCCGTCATCGGCAACAACCCGAAGATTTTTGAGAAGTCCCTGTGGTCGGAACACGGCCTGGGCGAGCCCATCAAAGTGCTCGGCATGCAGAGCGACGAGCAGGAAGCCGACCAGGTCGCGATGATGATCTCGTCCGACCATTTCCAGCGCAAGAATAAATGGTCGGATTTCGCGATCCTGTACCGCGGCAATCACCAGGCGCGCATCATCGAGCAGGCGCTGCGCAAGGAACGCATTCCGTACACGATTTCCGGCGGCCAGAGCTTTTTTGATAAAGCCGAGATCAAGGACATCATCGCCTATCTGCGCCTGATCGCGAACGAGGGTGACGATCCTGCCTTCATTCGCGCCGTCACGACGCCCAAGCGCGGGGTCGGCATGGCGACCCTGGAGGTGCTGGGCGAATTCTCCAAGCAGTGGAACTGCTCGCTGTTCGAAGCAGCTTTAAAGGGCGGCATCGAGGGCAAGCTGGCCGACCGCCAATTACACCCGCTGCGCGACTTCTGCCATTTCATCAACGAGCTCGAAGCGCGCGCCAGCCGTCCGGGACCCTCGGGCAGCGGAGAAAACGCCGCCCAGGTGCTCGACGACATGATGAAAGAGATGAATTACGAGCACTACCTGTACGAGAACTTCGATGACCGTGCGGCCCAGGCGAAATGGCAGAACGTCATAGAATTCACCAACTGGCTGAAGGAGCGCGGCAACGGCGGGCGCGACGGCACCGGCGAAGAAAAGAATCTGCTCGAACTGACGCAGATGGTGGCGCTGATGTCGATGCTCGAAGGCTCCGATGAAGAGCAGGACGCGGTGCGCATGTCGACCCTGCACGCCTCCAAGGGACTCGAGTATCCGCACGTCTACCTGGTCGGCGTGGAAGAGGGGATCCTGCCCCATAAAGGCGACCCGGACGACCCGATCGAAAAGATCGCCGCCCGCATCCAGGAAGAGCGGCGCCTGATGTACGTCGGCATCACGCGCGCCCAGCGCACGCTGCAGGTCACCTGGTGCAAGAAGCGAAAGCGCGCCGGTGAGCTGGTGCACTGCGACCCCTCGCGCTTCATCAAGGAGATGGCGCTCGACGAGGGCATTGCCGTGCCGCTCGAGTCGGAGGTGATCAGCCCGAAGGACCGCCTGGCCAGTTTGAAAGCCTTGCTGAATACGCCGAAGCCGGATGCCGGCAAGCTGATGTCATAATGCGCGCTCGTTAAAAATGCCAGGAACCGCCGTGGAACACGAAGACCGTTTTGTCGATATCGAAATCAAGCTGGCGCACATGGAAGACCTGGTCGACTCGTTGAACGGGACCGTCTACCAGCAGGCGCGCCGCATCGACCAGCTCGAGGGCATCGTGCAGCAGCTGGCCGAGCATTTACGGGCCATGCGCGAGATCGGGCGGCAAACTCCGGTGAACGAACGGCCGCCGCATTATTGATGCGGTCCGATCACCGATGAGGCCGCGCCAGAGCGGACTGGATCTGCTGCGCGCGCTGGCCATCCTGTGGGTGATGCTGTACCACCTCACCAGCTATGGCGTCGCCTTGCCGCGTGTGGTGGAGCATGGCTGGATGGGTGTCGACCTGTTCTTCGTGCTGAGCGGCTACCTGATCGGCGGCCAGCTGCTGCGGCCCCTTGCCGTCGGCGGCCAGCCTTCCTGGCGCGGCTTCCTGCTGCGCCGCGCCTTGCGCGTGCTGCCCGCCTATTTGGCAGTGCTGGCCATCTACGCCGCCGTACCGGCCGTACGCGAAAGCCCCGGCCTGCGCCCGCTCTGGCAGTTCCTGAGTTTTACGGTCAACCTGGTGCCGGACGCTGACCGGCTGGCGTTCTCGCATGCCTGGTCCCTCTGCGTGGAAGAGCATTTTTATGTGCTGCTGCCGCCCGTCGTGTGGCTGCTGGCGCGGTATCCGGGCATGCGCCGCACGGCCGCCGTCGCGCTGGCGGTCCTTGTCGGCGGCATGCTGCTGCGTGGCGCGCTCTGGCAATCCGGCGTCGCGCCTCATCTCGGCGAGGGCGGTTATGTCGCGCGCTTTGTCGCGCTGATCTACAACCCGACTTATGCGCGCCTGGACGGATTGCTGGCCGGCGTGACGCTGGCGGCGGTGCAGGTGTTCCGTCCGTCGTGGTGGGCGTGGGCCACGCGGCGCAGCGCTGTTTTTCTGGCGCTTGGTCTCGCGGGCCTGGTAGCGGCGACGCGTGTCGATCTGGCGAGCTTCTGGGGCGCCGTGGTCGTGTTTCCGCTGGTGGCGCTCAGCTTTGGCGGCATGCTGGTTGCGGCGGCCACGGAACGCGGCTGGCTCGGGCGGATGAGGGTGCCGGGGTCAATGTTCCTGGCGAGGATTGCGTTCAGCTTGTACCTGACCCATAAAGCAGTCTTTCACGTCGTACGCGATCGTATTGGAGAGGCGTCGGGAGGATCGGATGTGATCGCGTCTGGCGTGTACATCGCCGCCGCGCTGCTGGTGGCAACGCTGCTGTATCTGATGGTGGAGCGGCCATTCCTGCGCTTGCGGGATCGATTGATGCAGCCCCGCGGCGGGGAGTCAGGACGCCACCCCACGATCAAGCCACCCGCCGAGCCGTTTGCCGAGACACAGCAGAGTTAGGGTCGGCGGCAAGCCCCATGGCTCGGGAATCACAGACGCGTCGCACACGAACAGCCCAGGCGTGGACGTCTGCAGATCGGCATCGACGCCTTCCCCGATGCGCACGCTTCCACCCGGGTGGGCCGCGAAATGCCAGCTTTTAAAAATGTGATGCGCGCCCGCCTCGCGCAGGATCGCTTTCGCCAGTCCGACCCCGTGCGCCAGTTTCTTGCGGTCTGATTCCTGCAGCGTTTTATCGGCCCAGCGCGGGCCAACCTGGCCGCCGATCTCGTCGCGGATCTTGACCATCATCGACAGGGTGCGGCGGTGTGCGAATACACGGTCGACACGGCCGACCTGCAGCGCAAAGGCCGCATACATCGGTTGCGGCAGCGTCAGGTCGGCCAGCGCAACCCCTTCCTCATGCAGATGCAGGCCGCCCGCCATCGGCACCTCGGCGCCGCCGTCGATGTCGTCCACGGTCCCCATCACCGCCACCACCGGGTCGCTGAAGAAGGGAACGTATTTCGGCCCCAGGCCGGAGGCATGCAGCAGGCGCGGGCTACCCAGGCCGCCGCCGGCCAGCACGACGACCGGGGCGCTGACGGTGCTGAGCTTGCCGTCGCGCTCGATTTCGACGCCGGCCGCGCGCCCGTTCTCGACCAGCACCCGCAGCGCGCGCGTCCGTTCGGACAGCTGCGCGCCATGGCGACAGGCCTCGTCGATAAAATCGCGCGCCGTCCATTTTGCGCCGAACGGGCAGCCGTAGACGCAGCGCCAGCAGCCGCTGCGGCAGGTTTCAGGACGGATCATCTTGTCGAGCTTGTGCCAGTCGAGAGACAAAGCGCGCGCGGCCGTCATCATGCGCGCGGCCATCGGGCCGACCAGCCGATCGGGCAGGGGAGCCAGCGGCAGTTCGGCCCGTAATGCGGCCAGCGCCGGTGCGAGATCGATGCCATGGCGTTCGAACATGGCGGCAGGCGGCGGCGCGGCCGTCGCGAAGTTGATGGCCGAGCTGCCGCCGAGCGTAATGCCGGCCACCAGCAGCGAGGCGTCGCGGTGGATATAGGCGCCCTTGCCGGGCACGGCCGCCATCGACGCCATCTGGCCCACGGTGCCTGTCAAGGGGGCGGCGCCGCCCAGTTCCAGCACCAGCACCCGCATGCCGCGCCGCGCCAGTTCGCGCGCCGTGCCGGCGCCGCCCGGACCGCTGCCGACGACGATCGCATCATACGAGGAACGCAAGGCTGGAGGCATGGGAGAAGAGGCGGGGGGAAGGCGTGATCCTAGCACGCCTCGTCAAACCTCACTTCTTCGATGGCAGCACCGCCCGCAGCCCATGCGTCAGCACCAGCGGGAATACGCTCGCGTGGTCCTCCTCCGCAAACACTTTGACTTGCGTGTGCAGGCCCGGATAACGGTGCGCTTTTAACGCGCTGTCGAAGTCGCGCAGGTCGGCCACCATGTCGGCATTGTCTTCGTCGCGCGAACGCTTCTTGCCCGGCGCCAGCCGTTCCAGGGCGCCGATGCCGAAGAAGACGTTCGCCGGCAAATCGCGGTGGCGCTCGCCGTAGGTTTCGAGCCGGTCGAACATCACGCCGCCGTCGTACCACAGCGATGGACTGCCGAGGATGTAATGCTCGAACATGCGCGGTTCACTGAACAGGATCTGCAGGCCGAGCAGGCTGCCGTAGGAATGGCCCACGAAAAACTTGCGCTTCATGTCGGCGCGGTAGTGTTTCGCGATCAGCGGGATCACCTCGTCGGCAATAAAACGGGCATAGGCCGGCGCTTCACCGAGCGCGACGTTCCGGCCGGGCATGTCGGAGCGGTAGTCGTGCTTGCGCGGCACGGTCGGCGTGTAGTCGCGGCGGCGGCTGTAGACGCCCGTGTCTCCCTTCGCATACGACAGGCCGACGACGATCGTCTCTTCCATGCCCGCATGTTTCGTCAAGCGCTGCGTGATGTTGCGTGCGATCGGGAAGGCGTAGTTGGCGTCGGTGACGAACACCACCGGATAGCTGCGCGTGCTGCCCTGGTAGGAATCGGGCAGCGCCACGAAAACCTGGTAATCGCGTTTGAGCTTGCGTGCGTGCAGCTCGCGCACCTCGGTATTCTCGAGCGTGTACGGCACCGGGGTTTGTGCCGATGCGGCGCCGGCTGCGGCCAGCAGGGCAAATCCAAAGACAAGCTGTTTCAATTCGCGCTCCGGTTGGGATGGGGCTCTGCCGATCTGGCGGCAAGGCCACCATCTTAGCCGGAATGTTATCTTCCAAGCAATTTACACGGGATGAAGTGGACTGCCGCTGTCTTGTCTATACATCTTTGTATGCGCTTTGTTTCACTGTGACGATACGGCAATAAACCCTGCTATGATCCTCCGCGCACCTGTCGGCGGCGATCCCGCGGGCAGCCCTTTCGAGTTCGTGAGAGAGACCATGAAACGCCCACAAATGCTCATCATCGCAGCCAGCCTGGCTTTCGCCGGCGCAGCCTTCGCAGCCCCCACTGGATCCGGGACCGTCCTTGACGCGTCGAACCCCTTCGCCAAGCCGAGCGCGCTGCCGTTCAACTACCCGGCCTTCGACAAGATCAAGGACGAACACTTCCTGCCGGCCTACGCCGCCGGCATGCGCGAGCAGCTGCGGGAAATAGCAGGCATTGCCAACAATCCGAAGGCGCCGACGTTCGAGAACACCATCGTCGCCATGGAACGCTCGGGCCAGATGCTGGCGCGCGTGTCGGCCGTGTTCTCGAACCTGCAGACCGCCAACACGAACGACCGCCTGGACGCCGTCGACCGCGAGATGTCGCCGAAGCTGGCTGCCCACAACGATGCGATCTACCTGAACCCGAAGCTGTTCAAGCGCGTCGAGACCCTGCATGCCAGGCGCGAGAAGCTGGGCCTGGATGCGGAAGCGAAGTTCCTGCTCGAGCGCTACTACAAGGAATTCGTGCGCGCCGGCGCGAAGTTGTCCGCCGCCGACAAGGAAAAACTGAAAGCCTATAACGGCCAGATCGCCTCGCTGCAATCGGAATTCTCGCAGCGCGTGCTGAAGGAAGCGAATGCCTCGGCCCTGGTGCTGAACACGCGCGACGAGCTGGCCGGCCTGTCCGACGCCGAAATCACGGCCGCCGCCGCCGAGGCGAAGAAGCGCGGCCTGGACGGCAAGTACGTGCTGACTATCGCCAACACGACGATCCAGGCGCCACTGGCCCATTTGACCAACCGCGCGGTACGCGAGCGCCTGCAGGCCGCCTCGATGGCGCGCGGTTCGCGCGGCGGCGAGTTCGACACGCGCGACGTGGTGCTGAAACTGGTCAAACTGCGCGCCGAACGCGCGACCCTGCTCGGCTACCCGAACTACGCGGCCTATTCGCAGGAACTGGAAACGGCGCAGAACCCGGCCGCCGTGAACAAGCTGCTGGCCGAACTGGCCAAGCCGGCGATCGGCAACGCGAAGAAGGAAGCGGCGGCGATGCAGAAGATCGTCGATGCCGAAAAAGGTGGTTTCCAGATCGCCGCCCACGACTGGGCCTTCTACACGGATAAAGTGCGCGCTGCCCAGTACAACTTCGACGAGAACCAGCTGCGCCCCTACTTTGAGCTGAACAACGTGCTGACCAACGGCGTGTTTTTTGCGGCGAACAAGGAATTCGGCCTGTCGTTCAAGGAACGCAAGGACCTGCCGGTCTACGACCCCGACGTGCGCACCTTCGACGTGATGGACGCCGACGGCAAGCAGCTGGCGATCTTCATCTTCGACCCCTACGCCCGCGCCAACAAGCAGGGCGGCGCCTGGATGAACGAATACGTGTCGCAGTCGCATTTGCTGGGCAAGCACCCGGTGGTCGCGAACCACCTGAACATCCCGAAGCCGCCAGCCGGCGAGCCGACCCTGATGACCTACGACGAAGTGCGCACCGCCTTCCACGAGTTCGGCCACGCGCTGCACGGCATGTTCTCGAACGTGAAGTACCCGCACTTCTCGGGCACGAACGTGCCGCGCGACTTCGTCGAGTATCCGTCCCAGGTCAACGAGATGTGGGCGATCTGGCCCGAAGTCCTGTCGAACTACGCGAAGCACTACAAGACCGGCGAGGCGATGCCGAAGGCGCTGCTGGACAAGGTCGTCGCGTCGAAGAAGTTTAACCAGGGCTTCATTACCAGCGAATACCTGGCCGCGTCCCTGCTCGACCAGCGCTGGCACCAGCTGACCCCGGCGCAGATCCCGACCGATGTGCTGGCCTTCGAAGCGAGCGCATTGAAGGATGCCGGCGTCGACTTCGCCCCGGTACCGCCGCGCTACCGCACGACGTATTTTTCGCACTCGATGAACGGCGGCTACTCGGCCGGCTATTACGCCTACCTGTGGAGCGAAAAGCTCGATGCCGACACCGTCGAGTGGTTCAAGGAAAACGGCGGCTTGTCGCGCAAGAACGGCGATCATTTCCGCAAGACCCTGCTCTCGCGCGGCGGGACCACCGAGGCGATGAACCTGTTCCGCGATTTCCGCGGGCGCGATCCGATCATCGAGCCGCTGCTCGAGCGCCGCGGGCTGACCGGGAATTGATGATCGTCGTTCCGCGTGGGCTCGGAGAGCCCACCCTACGGTGCACCACCGTCCCTGGCCAGTTCAACGGACGGTAGTGCACCGTAGGGTGGGCACTTGTGCCCACGCGGACGTACGCACCGCGTTGCCATCGAATTTTCACCGCACTACCACCACAAGATAGAGACACAATGAATCGTCATCACATCCTGCTCGTCGCCGCCACTGCCGCCGTGGCCAACCTCGCCTATGCCGAGCCGGCCTCCCTGCTGGACGCATCGAACCCCTTCGCGAAACAGAGCACCCTGCCGTTCAACTACCCGGCCTGGGACAAGATCAAGAACGAACACTTCGCACCCGCCTACGCCGAAGGCATGCGCCAGCAGGCCGCCGAAATCGAAGCGATCGCCAACAACAAGGCGGCGCCGACTTTTGATAACACCATCGTCGCGATGGAGCGTTCGGGCCGGCTGCTGAACCGCGTCGGCAGCGCCTTCAACACCCTGACCGGCTCGTACACCAACGACACCCTGATCGCCCTCGACAAGGAACTGGCGCCGAAGCTGTCGGCCCACAGCGATGCGATCCGCCTGAACCCGAAACTGTATGCGCGCGTCAAGGCGCTGTACGACAAGCGCACCAGGCTGGGCCTGGACGCCGAGTCGCAGTACCTGGTCGAGCGCTACCACACCGATTTCGTGCGCGCCGGCGCCAAGTTGTCCAGCGCCGACAAGCAGAAACTCAAGACCATGAACGGCGAGCTGGCCGCGCTGTCGACCCAGTTTGCGCAGAACGTGCTGAAGGAAGCGAATGCTTCGGCGCTGGTCGTCGACAGCGCCGACGAACTGGCCGGCATGTCGGACAAGCAGATCGCCGTGGCCGCTGCGGAAGCGAAAAAGCGCGGCATGGACGGCAAGTTCGCGATCCCGGTCGTGAATACTACCCAGCAGGCCGGCCTGTCGGTGCTGACCAACCGCGCCACCCGCGAAAAGCTGCTGGCGGCCTCGCTGGCACGCGGTTCGCGCGGCGGCGAATTCGACAACCGCGACGTCGTCCTCAAGATCGCGAAGCTGCGCGCGGAACGCGCCGCGCTGCTGGGCTACCCGAACTACGCGGCCTACAACCTGGAAGAGCAGACCGCGAAGACCACCGGCGCCGTCAACAGCCTGCTGGCCGAATTCGCCAAGCCGGCGGTGAACAACGCGAAGAAGGAAGCGCTTGAAATCCAGAAGGTGATCGATGCCGAGAAGGGCGGCTTCCAGGCCGCGGCCCATGACTGGGCCTTCTACAGCGACAAGGTGCGCCAGCAGCGCTACGCCTTCGACGCCTCGCAACTGCGCCCCTATTTTGAGCTGAACCGCGTGCTGCAGGACGGCGTGTTCTTCGCCGCCAACAAGGAATTCGGCATCAGCTTCAAGGAACGCAAGGACCTGCCGACCTACGACGCCGACGTGCGGACCTTCGACGTGTTCGACGCCGACGGCAAGCAGCTCGCGATCTTCACCCTCGACCCGTACGCGCGCTCGACCAAGCGTGGCGGGGCCTGGGCCAACGCCTGGGTCGCGCAGAGCAAACTGCTGGGTACCCGGCCGGTGATCGCCAACAACCTGAACATCCCCAAGCCGGCCGCGGGCGAACCGACCCTGCTGACCTACGACGAAGTGCGCACGACCTTCCACGAGTTCGGCCACGCGCTGCACAGCATGTTCTCGGACGTGAAATACCCACGCCTGACGCGCGTGCCGCGCGACTACGTCGAGTTCCCGTCGCAGGTGAACGAGATGTGGATGGCGTATCCGGAAGTGCTGGCCAATTATGCCAAGCACTACCAGACCGGCGCGCCGATGCCGAAGGAACTACTGGAGAAGGTGCAGGCGTCGCAGCAGTTCAACGAAGGCTTCCGCACCACCGAGTACCTGGCCGCGTCGCTGCTGGACCAGGCATGGCACCAGCTGTCGCCGAACCAGATCCCGACCGACGTGCTGGCCTTCGAGGCCGAGGCCCTGAAAAAGGCGGGCGTCGACTTTGCCCTGGTGCCGCCGCGCTACCGCACCACCTATTTCTCGCACACCTTCTCGGGCGGTTACTCGGCCGGCTACTACGGCTACCTGTGGGCCGAGAAGCTGGACGCCGATACCGTCAACTGGTTCAAGGAACACGGCGGCCTGACCCGCAAGAACGGCGACCACTTCCGCAAGACCCTGCTGTCGCGCGGCGGTACGATGGACGCGATGCAGATGTACCGCAATTTCAGCGGGCGTGATGCGCAAGTGCAGCCGCTGCTGGAGCGTCGTGGCTTGACCGGGCAGTGATGGTTCGTTGAAGGTGGCAGTCGTTTGTCACCGTCGCGAATGCTCAAAAGTCCGATACGCGTGGGCTCGAGAGCCCACCCTACGTTACGCGACAGCCAGTGGCCGTTGTGCATCGTAGGGTGGGCTCTCGAGCCCACGCGTTTTTCGTGCCCGTGCACACCCGACGTGGTGTATAAATCCCTTGAATCCAACCACGATAAAGACCACCCCAGCGATGAGTGTTCAATCCTTGAACGGTATTACCTTAGAATCCCTGTTAACCCGCCTCGTCGAGCACTATGGCTGGGAGGGACTCGGCCGCCGGATCGACATCAACTGTTTCCAGAAAGACCCGAGCATCAAGTCGAGCCTGAAGTTTTTGCGCCGCACCCCCTGGGCGCGCGAGCAGGTCGAGGCCTTGTACCTCGAAACCCGCTTCACCAACTAGCGAGAACGACATGCTGAACGAGAACGATTCGAACCTGAAGGCGCATTTAAAAACGCTGCACCGCAGCCTCGCCGAAACGGACGAGGTCGACGAAGAGCTGCAAATGCTGCTGCGCCAGCTCGACGGCGACATCAAGCAGGTGCTCGAACGCCGCGCCGAGGCCGACCTCGATACCAACACCTATGGCCTCGGCTCGCGCACCCAGGAACTGAGTGCCCGTTTCACCGCGCGCCACCCGAATGTGGCAGCCACGCTGCGCGAGCTCGGGAATATCCTGTCGAGCATGGGCATTTAAGGTGGGATCTCAACCACAAGTCATTGATAGATAAGCCATTTTCAGGGAGGGGAGCAGCCGGACAACCGGTTTTCCGGTAGAATACCGGCCAATGAACTCCCCAACCAATCTCTTCGCAAGCGTCCCAAAACGCTCCAGCCGCGCACCTGCCGCGCCTTTCCTCCCGATGACCCGCGCCGAAATGGATGCGCTGGGCTGGGATTCGTGCGACGTGATCCTCGTCACCGGCGACGCCTACATCGACCATCCGAGCTTCGGCATGGCGCTGGTCGGGCGCCTGCTGGAAGCGCAGGGCTACCGGGTCGGCATCATCAGCCAGCCGGACTGGCATTCCGCGGAACCCTTCCGCGCACTGGGCAAGCCGAATTTATATTGGGGCATCACCGCCGGCAACATGGACTCGATGGTCAACCGCTACACGGCCGACCGTAAAATCCGTTCCGACGACGCCTATACCCCGAACGCCGAGCCGAATAAACGGCCCGACCGCGCGGTGACCGTCTACGCCCAGCGCGTGCGCGAAGCCTATCCCGGTGTGCCGGTCGTGATCGGTTCGATCGAGGCCTCGCTGCGCCGCATCGCCCACTACGATTACTGGTCCGATAAAGTGCGCCGTTCGGTGCTGTTCGAATCGAAGGCGGACCTGCTGATCTTCGGGAATGCCGAACGCGCATTGGTCGACGTCACGCGCCGCATCGCGGCAGGCGAGAGCATCAAGGAGATCCGCGACATCCGCGGCACCGCTTTCCTGGTACAACCGGGCTGGCTGCCGGACGCCGAATGGTCGGTCCATAACTCCACCCGCGTGGACGTGCCGGGCCGGGTCGACACGCACCCGAACCCGTACGCGATGGCCCAGGAAGACGTCAAAGCCTGCGCCACCGAGAACGCGCAGCCGGAACCGGTCGTGAAGCCCGTCATCATCATGACGCGCGAAGAGCGGCAAGCAGCGGCGCGCGAAAAAGCAATGAAGACCGTGGTGCGCCTGCCGAGTTTTGAAACCGTCAGCGAAGACCCGGTGATGTACGCGCACGCCTCGCGTGTGTTCCACCTCGAATCGAACCCGGGCAATGCGCGCGCCCTCGTCCAGTCGCACGGCGACCGCGACGTCTGGCTGAACGCGCCACCCTTGCCGCTGGCGATGGACGAGATGGACAACGTCTACGACCTGCCGTATGCGCGCAATCCGCACCCGAGCTACGGCAAGGCCCACATCCCGGCCTGGGAAATGATCCGCTATTCGGTCAACATCATGCGTGGCTGCTTCGGCGGCTGCACCTTCTGCTCGATCACCGAGCACGAGGGACGCATCATCCAGAGCCGCTCGGAGCCGTCGATCCTGCGCGAGATCGAGCTGATCCGCGACACGACGAAGAATTTCGCCGGCACCATCACGGATCTGGGCGGCCCGACCGCGAACATGTACCGCCTCGCCTGCAAGGAAAAGAGCATCGAGGAGTCCTGCCGCCGCCTGTCCTGCGTGTATCCGACCATCTGCAGCAACCTGGGCACGGACCACAGCAAGCTGATCCAGCTGTACCGCAAGGCGCGCGCGATTCCGGGCGTCAAAAAAATCCTGATCGGTTCCGGCCTGCGCTACGACCTGGCCGTGCGCTCGCCCGAATACGTGAAGGAACTGGTGACGCACCACGTGGGTGGCCTGCTGAAGATCGCGCCGGAACACACGGAGCAGGGCACCTTGTCAAAAATGATGAAGCCGGGCATCGGCGCTTACGACGAATTCAAGCGCATGTTCGACAAGTATTCGATCGAGGCCGGCAAGAAGCAGTACCTGATCCCGTATTTCATTGCCGCGCACCCGGGCAGTACCGACGAGGACATGCTCAATCTCGCCCTCTGGCTGAAGAAGAACAATTTTAAACTCGACCAGGTGCAGACCTTCACGCCGACGCCGATGGCGATGGCGACGACGATGTACCATACCCGGAAAAATCCGCTGAAAAAGGTGACGGAAGATTCGGAAGTCGTGGAAACGGCGAGGAGCGGCAAGATGCGCAAAGCCCACAAGGCGTTCCTGCGCTACCACCATCCGGAAAACTGGCCGATCCTGCGCGAAACCCTGGTCAAAATGGGCCGGGGTGACCTCATCGGCAACGGTGAACGCCACCTGGTGCCGGCCTGGCATCCGTCGGAAGAGACCGGCACGGCCGTGGCGGGCGACCGCAAGCGACAAGGCGGCATGCCGCAGCTCCCGGTGCAGGCGCACCAGATCGCCGCCAATGCGAAGCGCAAGCCGGAACGGGCAGTGGCCGGCGGCCGTGCGGCGCCTGCTGCACCCGAGCGGGCGCGGCCGTCGATCCTGGCGACCATCAAGACCAAGCCCAAGGGTCCGCGCAAATAGAGTCTGCCATCCTCAAGATCGGCAAAAAGGCCGGCTCCTGCAGCAATGCAGGGGCCGGTTTTTTTATTTGCGGAGACTTGTTGCTCACTGGCGACGTAACATTGTCGGCCTTGCACCGTCGCGCTGCATCGATTACCGAGCACACCCACTAAAGCAATGAAGTGTATGAAGGTATTTGACGAAACCGTGTAAGATAATTCCTTTGGGAAACAGTTGTTAGCTGTTGAATAAGATTTCGATCGCTCTGGCGATTGCCGAAATAAGCCTGCGCCACTTGCGGGCCACAGCTCGCCCACAAGGAATTTTGCAGTGATCGATCATCACCTTTACATGCTGGCAGTCGGCATCGGCAACATTGCGTTTGCCCTGCTGATGGTGCCTTATTTGCGCAGCACCGGCGCGACCCCTGGCCTGAAGGTATGGATGTGGGCGCGCATGGCCTTCGGCGCGACCCAGCTGCTGGCAGTGGTGCGTCCGGCCACGGGCTTGCCGGTGCTGGCGATCGCGGAATCGGCGGGCTGGATCGCCGGCCTGATGCTCGAGGCGGCGGCCTATGCCATGTTCTTCGGCTATCCCCAGTTGCGGCGCTACCTGGTGCCGGTCTCGGCGCTCTACCTGCTGCTGGCCTGCGCCGCCTCCCTGAACGGCTTGCCGCACCTGCAGCTGATCGTCTATGTATCGCTGGCGATGGGTCTCGGGTCATTCACGACAGGCGCGATCCTGATGCATCCGCGCCTGCCCGGCGCGACCGCCCTGCAACGCCTGATCGGCGCCACCGACATGGGCGCCGGCGCCACCCTGGCGGTCTGGGCGGTGATTGTGCTTGCCGGCCATTCCGTTCCGCAATGGGGCGAAGCGATGGCGTATATCGCCGGCTACCTGCTGCTGATCGTGAACGGCTGCGGTTTCATCCTGATGAGCAAGCAGCGCGACGATGCGCGCATGGAGCGCCTGGCCACGACCGACGACCTGACCGGCCTGCTGAACCGCCGCGCCTTCTTCGCCCGCGCCGAGGCGGCGCGCCTCCTCGCGCTGCGCCTGCGCCAGCCGATTACCGTCCTGATGCTCGACATCGACCATTTCAAGCAGCTCAACGACCGCTTCGGCCATGCGACGGGCGACGAGGCGCTCGTCAAATTTTCCGCGACCTGCATGGATTCGCTGCGCGAGCACGACATCCTGGGCCGCCTGGGCGGAGAAGAGTTCGCGCTGGCGCTGCCGGGCACCGACCTCGGCGGCGCAATGCACGCCGCCGAGCGCCTGCGCCAGGGCGTGCTCGACACCCGCCTGCTCACCTGCGGCAACAGTTATACGATGACGGTCAGCGTCGGCGTGGTCCTGATCGGCCCCGAGGAAGATTTAGCCACCGCACTCGCGCGCGCCGACCACGCGCTGTACGAGGCCAAGAGAAACGGACGCAATCGGGTCGAGGCCGGTTTAGTGGGCCGGCGCCGCGCCTGATATCACGCGTGCGCCAGGCGCGCCAGCAGATCCTGCACCGCGCCCAATTGCGCCGGTTTCGTCAGGTGGTGATCGAAACCCGCATCGCTCGAGCGCAGGCGGTCGCTGTCGGTCCCCCATCCGGTCAGCGCGACCAGGGTGATGCTTTCCAGTCCCGGTTTGATGCGCATGGCGCTGGCGGTTTCATACCCGTTCAGCCCGGGCATGCCGATATCGAGGAAGGCGACCTGCGGCATGAATTCAACGGCCGCCTGCAGGGCCGCCACGCCGTCGTGCGCCACCCGCGTCGTGTGTCCGCTGGCCTCGAGGATCATCGAGAGGGTCAAGGCCGCATCCACGTTGTCGTCGACCACCAGCACCCGTAAGCCCGGGCACGGGCCGGCTGCCGCGCCGGCGTCTCCCGCTTGGGCGGCAGGCGCCTGCGTGGCGCCACTGGCGGCCAGCGGCAGCCTGACTTCGAAGGTGCTGCCCTTGCCGGCGCCGGCACTGGCCGCCGTCACCGAACCGCCGTGCATCTCGACCAGGCGCCGCACCAGCGACAGCCCGATGCCGAGGCCGCCCTGGGCACGTTCCACGTGGCGCTCGACCTGCTTGAACATGTCGAACACGCTGATCAAGGAATCGGCCGGGATGCCGACCCCGGTATCGGACACGGTCACGACGGCAAATTCCCCGTCGTCGCGCAGCGACAGGTCGATGCGTCCGCCGGCGGGGGTGTACTTGGCGGCGTTGTTGAGCAGGTTCGCCACCACCTGGGCGATCCGGGTGACGTCCGCATCGACCACCAGTTCCTGGTCGGGAAGCGCCACGTTCAGGCGGTGCCGCGCCGCCTCGATCAGCGGCATGCTCGTTTCCACCGCACTCGAGAGGATCCTGGCCAGGCCCGCCCGCTCGCGCTTGAGTTCGAGCTTGCCGCCGCTGATGCGGGCCACGTCGAGCAGGTCGTCGATCAGGTGGACCATGTGGCCGACCTGCCGCTCCATCATCTCGCGCACTCTGCGCACCGCGCCGGCATTGTCGCCGGACAGGCGCATGAGACCCAGGCCGCTGCGAATCGGCGCCAGCGGATTGCGCAGCTCGTGCGCCAGCGTCGCCAGGAATTCCGTTTTTCTCCGGTCCGCTTCGGACAGGTCGGCCGCCAGGTGGCGCAGCTGCTCGTCGGAGCGCTTCCTGGCCGTGATGTCGGAAAACAGGAGGGCGACCCTGCCGCTGCCGGCGCCGCCGATCGGCGTGGCGTAGACATCGAACCAGCGTCCGAGCGCGGCCGCTTCGCTCTCGAAGCGGACCGCTTCGCCGGTCAGCGCGACGCGGCCGTAGGTATCGAACCAGAAGCGGTCGAGTTCCGGCACCAGTTCCCTGGCCGTCTTGCCGGTGGCGTCGGCCAGGCCCGTGTGGCGCTCGAACATGCCGTTCATCTCGAGGAAACGGTAATCGACCGGCTTGTTCCCAGCGTCGAAGATCATCTCTAGGATGGCGAAGCCCTGGTCCATCGACTCGAACAGGGTCCGGTAGCGTTCTTCGCTGGCGCGCAGCTTTTCCGCGGCGAGCGTGCGCTCGGTCTGGTCGACGCCATGGACCAGCAGGCCGGTAATGGCGCCGTCCGCATCGCGCAGGGCCGTGAAGACCAGGTCGATGAAGCGTTCCTCCAGCGCCGCACCCGGTTGGCGCTGCAGCATGACGGGCATGTCGGTGCCGGTGAACGGTTCGCCCGTGCGGTAGACCTCATCGAGCAATTCGAAAAACCCCTGGCCCTCGACTTCCGGCAGCGCCTGGCGTATCGGCTGGCCGACCGGGTCGCGCTTGCCGACCAGTTGCTGGTAACGTTCGTTGATCAGCTCGATGACGTGGTCGGGGCCGCTGAACACGGCCATGAAGGCGGGTGTCTGGTTGAAGATGTCGGCCATGCGCGCGTTGGTGGCCTGCACCTCCTTGAGCAGCCGTTCGCGCTCGACGCCGGTCTCATGCGCCGCAGTCACGTCGCGCGAGACCGCCAGCAGATGTTGCAGCTGGCCGTCTTCGGCGTGCACCGCGGTGACCATGACTTCCCACCAGCGTGGGGTGCCCGCGGCGGTCGGGCAGTAGGCCTTGAATTGGCCGATGCCGCCCGCCCGCGCCAGCGCCAGCGCCGCATCGACCGCCGCCTGGCTTTCCTGTGGCCAGAAAGACTTCCACAGCGCCCCGGCAAAGCGCTTGAAATCGTCGATTTCCATGGCGCAGATGCCGTTCCGGTTCATCGCCACGATATGGCCGTCATTGCTGAGCAGCTTCAGGCAATCGGGACTGCTTTCGAACAGTTGCAGTCCCAGGGCGTTGGTGTCGAGGAGGGGAGCGCTAGGGGAGGTATGCTGCATCAAGAGTCCAGGTCTGCGGTTGCCGGCAGGGGCGTGGCGAAGGCCGGCTAAAGTTCATCAATATCATGGCCTGGCAGCGGCTGACTGTTCGTTCGCGAACGCGTACGAAAGAGAAACGGAAACGGAAGCGGAAAAGAAAAAAGGCCCGACAAGTCGGACCTTTTTTCCTTGATGCTGGCGGAGCGGACGGGGCTCGAACCCGCGACCCCCGGCGTGACAGGCCGGTATTCTAACCAACTGAACTACCGCTCCGTTTTTACTGATCGGTTCCTCGTTTCGAACTGAATGCTGGTGGGCGCTGAGAGGCTCGAACTCCCGACCTAATCCTTGTAAGGGATCCGCTCTACCAACTGAGCTAAGCGCCCCGCTCACCGTATTCTGTTCGTCTGACGTTTGTCATCGCGTCTGAAGAGGCCCGAATCATAGCGTATGGCTTCGCGGATATGCAAGGGTTTTTCTAAAAAAGTGGAAAACCCCGTTTTCGGCGGCAGTACGGGTGGTTGAAGGAAGTGTTGTTAATCGGGTCGTGCAAGGCCTCCCGCGCTTGCCTTGCCAGCCCGCCATCGGAAACAATAGCGGCTTGATTCAGCGGCAATCTTGAGACATCGACAAAGATGCAGGTGCCGTGGCGGGTAAACCGCCGGCCGCCTGGCGGCGCATGGAGGAAGTAGCGGCATCGCGTTTTTTTCTCACTTCAAGGAACAACATGATCAAGATGTCCAAGATGCACCGCCGCGTCGTGCACGCGCACGCTCTGCTGGCGCTGGGCGCCGCCTTCCCGGCCGGTTCGGCCCTGGCCCAGGAAGCAGCCCCGGCCGCCAGCACCGGCGCCCTGCAGACCGTGACCGTCACCGCCCAGCGGCGCACCGAAAACATCCGCGACGTGCCGGTGTCGGTCTCGGCCCTGCGCGGCGAAAAGCTCGACGTGCTGGTGTCGGGCGGCGAGGACATCCGCCTGCTGGCCGGCAAGCTCCCGAGCCTGAACGTGGAATCGTCGAACGGCCGTACCTTCCCGCGCTTCTACATCCGCGGCTACGGCAATACCGATTTCAACACCTTCGCCTCGCAGCCGGTCTCCCTGATCTATGACGACGTGGTGCAGGAAAACCCGATCCTGAAAGGCTTCCCGATCTTCGACCTGCAGAGCGTCGAAGTGCTGCGCGGGCCGCAGGGCACCCTGTTCGGCCGCAACACCCCGGCCGGCGTGGTGAAATTCGAATCCGAGAAGCCGAGCCTGAACAAGCTCGAAGGCTATTACAACGCCTCCATTGCAACCCACAACACGATCAACGTCGACGGCGCCGTCAACGTGCCGCTCTCGAAAGAATGGGCGATGCGCTTCTCGGCCCTGCGCCAGCACCGCGACGATTACGTGGAAAACTTCGCCGACCTCGCCCAGACCCAGAAGCGCGGCGACCTCGACGGCTACAACGAACACGCCGAACGCGTGCAATTCCTGTACAAGCCGGCCGGCGCCTTCAGCGCCCTGTTCAACCTGCACCAGCGCACCACGAGCGGCAGCGCGCGCCTGTTCCGTGCCAACCTGATCCGCAAGGGCACGAACGACATCGCCGACGGCCTCGATCTCGACCGCATCGTCACGAACGCGCAGAACTTCCAGAATCTGACCACCCGCGGCGCCAACGCCCGCCTGTCCTGGGATCTGGGCGACTATAAACTGTATTCGGTCACCGGCTACGAGACCATTGGCGACTATAACAGCCGCGGCGACATCGACGGCGGCACCCCGGCCGGTCCCGGCTTCATCCCTTTCCAGGTCGAGACCGCCAGCAAGATCGAGGACCTGAAGCAGTACAGCCAGGAAGTGCGCCTCGAATCCGAATACGCCGGCCCCCTGAACTGGCAGGCAGGCGTGTACTGGTTCGACGAATCGGCTACCGGCGGCAGCGACAATTTCAGCAGCACGACCGGCGCGCGCACCTCGCGCCTGTTCAGCCGCCAGGACAATACGGCCTGGGCCGTGTTCGGTTCGGCCACTTATAAAGTCTCGAGCGTGTTCGATGTCCGTGGCGGCCTGCGCTACACGAAGGACAAGAAGGATTTCAATACGGTCGTCAACGAAAACGTGGTGCAGATCGGCGACACCGGCGTGAACACCAGCAAGGCGAAGGTCAGCTGGGACCTGTCCGGTACCTACAAGCTGACCCCGTCCGTAAACGTGTATGGCCGCGTCGCCACCGGCTTCCGCGCGCCGAGTATCGCGGCGGCCTCGGCCTCGGTGCCGATCACGGTGGCCGATGCCGAGACCATCACCTCGGTCGAAGCCGGCGTGAAGGCCGACCTGTTCGACCGCCGCGGCCGGGTCGCCTTCTCGGTCTACGACTACACGGTCAAGGACCAGCAGCTGACCGTCGTGGGCGGCAACTCGAACGTCAACCGCCTGATCAACGCGGATAAAACCAAGGGCCGCGGTGTCGAGCTCGACGTCGAGGCGGCGATCAGCCCGTCGCTGCGCGTGACCGGCAGCACCAGCTACAACTACACGCAAATCCGCGACGCCAGCCTGTCGGTGAACCGCTGCGGTTCCTGCACCATCCTGGATCCGATCAACGCCGCCAACCGCGTCGTCATCAACGGCAACATGCTGCCGCAGGCGCCGCGCTGGATCGTCAACGCCACCGCGCGCTGGAGCGCGCCGGTCGCCGACGGCGAGGTGTTCGTGTTTACCGACTGGTCGTATCGCAGCAAGATCAATTTCTTCCTGTACGAAGCGGCCGAGTTCACCGGCAAGCCGCTGACCGAAGGCGGCCTGCGCCTGGGTTACACCTGGGCAAATGGCAAGTATGAAGCGGCCGTGTTCGGCCGTAACATCCTCGACCAGCGCCGCATCACGGGCGCCATCGACTTCAACAACCTGACGGGCTTCACCAATGAGCCGCGTACCTGGGGCGTTCAATTCAAGGGTAACTTTTAATTACAAGAAGCTGACAAAACGCAGCTGACGGTTAAAAAACCTGTGGTGTCCGTAAATGGCCGCGCTCTGCGCGGCCTTTTTTATGCCTGTTTCATAAGCAGATGTCTTGCCTTATATACCAAGTAATGATTGTTGCGACGATGATAATGAAAGCCTGCCGTATGTTATTTGGCGTACATACAAAACCTTCAAATAAACGATGTTTTTGTTAAATCAACATGCGAAAGTGTTGCGAAAGCGCTGCACACGATTCGAAATTCCCCACACGCATGATTACTCCGCAGTACATTTTCCGAGCCGCCACTCGAGGGCACATCGGCGACCAGCCGGTGAACATAAACCAAGGCAATCACGCCTTGACGGAAAACTACACATCGAAGGGCTCAACATGAAGTCGACGCAATCGATTTACCCGAGTTTGTTGAAAGTCGCTGTAGCTGTCTCCATCGCCACCGCCTCGCTGGGCTTCGGCTCCGCCATCGCCGCAGGCAGCGCGCCTGAAGCCCAGGCCGCGGGCACCACGCAATATATCCTCCACACCGACCGCCTGATCGTCAAATACAAGGATGCCAACGTCGGCAGCGCCAAGGCCACCGTGCCGACGGCCATGACGGCGGCACGCCAGGCGATTGCCGACCGCGCCGGCCAGCAGTTCGGCATGCGCCTCCAGGCCCTGCACCATATCGCCACCGGCGCCCAGGTGCTGAAGATCGACCGCAAGGTGTCGCTGCAGGAAGCGTCGGCGCTGGCGAAGGAACTGATGGCACGCGACAGCTCGATCGAATACGCTGAGCCCGACCGCATCATGACCAAGATGGCCACGGCCAACGACCCGTATTACGCGCAGCAGTGGGATTACACCGACGCGACCGGCGGCCTGCGCCTGCCCGGCGCCTGGGACCTCTCGACCGGTACCGGCGTGAACGTTGCCGTGATCGACACCGGCTACCGTCCACACGCCGACCTTTCCGGCCAGTTCGTCGGCGGCTACGACTTCATTTCCGACACCGCGGTGGCCAACGACGGCAACGGCCGCGACGCCGACCCGTCCGACCCGGGCGACTGGATCGCCGCCAACGAGTGCTACGCCGGCAATACCGCACAGAACTCGAGCTGGCACGGCACCCACGTGTCCGGCACCATCGCCGCCAAGACCAATAACAGCCTGGGCATCGCCGGCGTCGCCTACAACGCCAAGATCGTGCCCGTGCGCGTGCTCGGCAAGTGCGGCGGCTACACCTCGGACATCGCCGACGCGATCATCTGGGCCTCGGGTGGTACCGTGACCGGCGTGCCGGCCAACGCCAACGTGGCCAAGGTCATCAACATGTCGCTCGGCGGCGGCGGCGCTTGCGATACCACGACCCAGAACGCGATCAACAGTGCCCGTTCGCGCGGCACCGTCGTCGTCGTCGCGGCCGGCAACGAAAACCAGAACGCCAGCAACTCGAATCCGGCCAACTGCACCGGCGTCATCGCCGTGGCGGCAACCGGCAAAACGGGCGCGAAGGCATCGTATTCGAACTACGGTACCGTGGTCGACGTGGCGGCACCAGGCGGCGACGGTGCCAACAGCATCCTGTCGACGCTCAACAGCGGCACCACCACCCCGGGTTCCGACAACTACGTCGGCTACCAGGGCACCTCGATGGCGACCCCGCACGTTGCCGGCGTGGCTGCACTGATGCTGTCGAAGAACCCTGCGCTGACGCCGGACGACATTGAAGCCAAGCTCAAGAGCACCGCACGCGCTTTCCCGGGCACCTGCTCGCAGTGCGGCACCGGTATCGTCGACGCGGCAGCCGCCGTCGCCGCCGCCAGCGGCGCGACCGCGCCGACGATCTCGGAAACCGAGTCGAACAACACGATCTCGACCGCGAACGCGATCTCGACCAGCGGCACCACCGTCAACGGCACCATGAGCGCCTCGACCGACAGCGACTACTTCGTCGTCCAGCTGCCGCCCGGTAAGACGCTGACCGCCACGATGACCCCGGGCCTGTCGACCGCCGACTACGACGTGTACAGCTACAACAGTGCAGGTACGCAGCTGACCGCCAGCGAAAACGGCGCCGGCGCGACCGATACCGCTTCGGTGGTGAATAACGGCAGCACCACCGCGCCAGTCTATGTGCGCGTGAAGTACTACAGCGGCGGCACCGGTTCGACCAACGGCAAGTACACGCTGAAGGCGACCTGGTAATTTCCCTGCTTGCGTAACAAAGCCCAAAGACGCGCGGCTTGCCGCGCGTCTTTTTTTGCCTGAAGCGCCCTCCCTGCGCCCCTTGCAACAAAATCCAATTGACGAGATACTGTACGGAATTACAGTAGTCGGCCCCGGCCGCCGCCAGAGTGAACGTCCCCGCACGTAAAATCATCCATTGCGATTGCGACTGTTTTTATGCCTCGGTCGAGATGCGCGACGATCCGTCCCTGCGCGGGCGTCCGCTCGCCGTGGGTGGCCGGCCCGACCAGCGCGGCGTCGTCGCGACCTGCAATTACGAGGCGCGCCGCTTCGGCATCCATTCGGCGATGGCGACCGCCCAGGCCATGAAACTGTGCCCGGAATTATTGGTCATTCCGCCGGCGATGGAGAAATACCGGATCGCCTCGCGCCAGATCATGGAGATCTACAGCGACTACACGGACCTGGTCGAACCGCTCTCGCTCGACGAAGCCTACCTGGACGTCTCGAATTCCCCGCACTGCAAGGGCAGCGCCACCCTGATCGCGCAGGAAATCCGCAAACGGATTTTCGAGACCGTCGGCATCACCGCCTCGGCCGGCGTGGCGCCGAACAAATTCGTCGCGAAAATCGCCAGCGACTGGAACAAGCCGGACGGCCTGTTCCTGGTGCGGCCGGAAGAAGTGGATGCCTTCGTCTCGGCGCTGCCGGTGAAAAAACTGCACGGTGTCGGTAAAGTGACGGCCGCCAAGCTGAATAAACTGGGTGCGCAGACCTGCCTTGATTTGCGCGGCTGGACAATGCAGGAGCTGCAACACCACTTCGGCAGTTTTGGTGCGCGCCTGCATGACCTGTGCCGGGGCATCGACAACCGCGAAGTCAGCCCGGAGCGCGAACGCAAATCGGTCAGCACCGAGGAAACGTATACCAACGACGTCCCCGACCTGCCGGCCTGCCTGGCGCTGCTGCCCGAGTTATATGAACACCTGCTGGGCCGGATAAAACGTGCCGGTGCCGAAAAATTCATCAATAAGCTGTTCATTAAAATCAAATTTTCCGATTTCCAGCAGACCACCGTCGAGTGCGTCGCCTATGCACCGCACCTGCCCACCTTCGCGCGCCTGATGGAGACCGGCTGGCTGCGTGCCAGCCGCCCCGTACGCCTGCTGGGCGTGGGCGTGCGCCTGGGCGACAGCGAACATGTCGAGCAGCTGAGCCTGTTTGACGAACACGCAACACATTAAAACGTTGTTGTTGCCACGTGAAAATGTGGCGACATCAGCGTGTAGAATGTCGTTCCCCTGAAATACTGAGACAACAGAAAGCAACTATGTGGTTCAAGAATCTTCAGATTTACCGCCTGCCCGCACCATGGGCCTTCACGCCTGAACAGATGGAGGAGGCGCTCGCGCCACTGGCCTTCACGCCGGCGAACAGCAATGAACTGCTGCGCCAGGGCTGGGATGCGCCGCGTCCGAACGGCGGCCTGGTTCACGTCGTCAACAAGCAGATGCTGATGATGCTCGGCACCGAAAAGAAGCTGCTGCCGAGCTCGGTGATCAACCAGGTCGCCAAGGCGAAAGCGGCCGAGCTGGAAGAGCAGCAGGGCTTCCCGCCAGGCAAGAAGGCGATGAAAGAACTGAAGGAACGCGTGGCCGACGAACTGCTGCCGCGCGCATTCACGATCCGCAGCAATACCTGGACCTGGATCGACCCGGTCAACGGCTGGCTGGTTGTCGATGCCGCCAGCCCGGCCAAGGCCGATGACGTGGTCAAGCTGCTGCTGAAAGGCGTCGACCGCATGCCGCTCGAGTCGCTGCGCGTGCAGCGTTCGCCGGTGGCCGTGATGACCGGCTGGCTGGAAGCCGACGAGGCGCCATATAACTTCACGATCGACCAGGACACGGAACTGCGTGCCACCGGAGAGAGCCGCGCGGCTGTCCGTTACGTGAAACACTCGCTCGATCCGGACGACATCCGCCGCCACATCGCCGCAGGTAAACAGTGCACGCGCCTGGCCATGACCTGGAACAGCCGCGTCAGCTTCGTGCTGACCGAATCGCTGGCGATCAAGGGCATCAAACCGCTGGACGTCATCAACGAAGGCGGCGCCGTCACCAACAGCGACGACGAGCGTTTCGATAACGACATGATGCTGATGACCGGCGAGCTGGCGAAGATGCTGGCCGACGTGGTGGAAGCCTTGGGCGGCGAAGCCAAGGCCTAAGGCTGTTGTTGTTGGGGCGGCTCTGCCGCCCCCATGCGTAAAACGGACCCTCGCGGGTCCGTTTTGCTTTCATACGGCGCATCAAGCGCTTATTTCGCGCTGGCCACCTCCTCACTGGTTGCCGGCTCCTCGCTCCTGCCGTCGGTGTAGGTCGCGCCCTGGCGGT
Organism: Massilia sp. LXY-5; assembly: GCF_059801075.1. NCBI lineage: Bacteria > Pseudomonadati > Pseudomonadota > Betaproteobacteria > Burkholderiales > Oxalobacteraceae > Massilia > Massilia sp. LXY-5. The sequence continues at coordinate 86,503 of NZ_JBNNEH010000006.1, read as the reverse complement.
TCTCGTGCGGCATCGGCTTGCCTGGCAGCGGCGGCAGCGCCTTCGCCTTCTCGAGGTCGATGCCGGCGATCTGCGCCACGCGGCGCCCGTAATCCTCGTCGCAATGCCACAGGTGCCATACCATGCGCAGCTGTACGACTTCAGGGCATTGTTTCAGGTCGCCGCCGACATTGTTGACGAGTTCCTCGCGCTCCCAGTCGGCGAAACTGCGGTAGCGGTCGCCCGCCTGCTTGTAGTCGCTGCGCGTATTCGTTGTCTGGTAGCGGCCGAGGTGGCCTTCGACATACTGGTGATAATCGCGCTGCGGCTGCGGCGCCTCCTGCGTGCCGCCCAGCAGGCTCGGCTCGTAGTTGATGTGTTTATTTTCTCCGCTGTCGTCGACCACATACGTCATCTGGCCGTCGCGCTGGTTGGTGCGGGGGCGGGCACGTTCCTGCGGCGCATTGATCGGCAGTTGCAGGTAATTCGGGCCGACGCGGTAGCGCTGGGTGTCGGAATAAGAGAGGGTGCGGCCCTGCAGCATCTTGTCGTCCGAAAAATCGACGCCGTCGACCAGCACGCCGGTGCCGAAGGCCGATTGCTCGGTTTCCGCGAACACGTTGTCTGGATTGCGGTCAAGCACCATGCGGCCCACCGGCAGCAGCGGAAACTGGTCTTCCGGCCAGCGTTTGGTGTCGTCCAGCGGGTCGAAGTCGAGTTCGGGATGCTCGCCGTCGGCCATGATCTGCACGCAGAATTCCCATTCCGGATAATCGCCGCGCTCGATTGCGTTATACAGGTCGCGCGTGGCGTGGCTGGTGTCGTGCGCCTGGATCTCGGCCGCCTGGGCGGCGGTCAGGTTGCGCACGCCTTGCCGCGGCTGCCAGTGGAATTTTACGAGGTGAGCCACGCCCTGGTCGTTGACCAGTTTATAGGTGTTCACGCCCGAGCCTTCCATCTCGCGGTAATTCGCCGGGATGCCCCAAGGACTCTTCACCCAGGTCACCATGTGCAGCGCTTCGGGAGAATTGGCGACGAAATCATAGAAGCGCCACGGCTCCTGCTGGTTGGTGACCGGATCGGGTTTAAAAGCGTGGATCATGTCCGGGAATTTAATGGCATCGCGAATGAAGAACACCTTTAAATTGTTGCCGACCAGGTCCCAGTTGCCCTCGACGGTTTTCAGTTTGACGGCAAAGCCACGCGGGTCGCGTGCGGTTTCCGGTGAGTCCTTGCCGCCGATAACGGTCGAGAAACGGACGAACACGGGCGTTTGCACCCCGGTCTCGTTCAGTACCCGCGCACGTGTGTATTTGCTGGCCGGTTCGCCGCCGATGGTGCCATAGGCTTCGAAGAAGCCGTGGGCACCGGTGCCGCGCGCATGGACCACGCGCTCGGGAATGCGCTCGCGATCAAAATGGGTGATCTTCTCGATGAACTGGTAGTTCTCGAGCGTGGCCGGACCGCGCTCGCCGACGGAGCGCAGCGACTGGTTATCGCGCACGGGGTGGCCCTGGCGCGTAGTCAGGATGGGACGGTCTGACATGGAAACTCTCCTCTCGGTTTCAGGGAGAGAAAAGTATAAAAACTTTACCGACAGGGCAGCGCTCTGCTGCCCTGTGGAATTTTTATTTGATGCTTTTGAGTATTGCTGCTGTTACAGCGGTTCGAACACGCCGGCGGCGCGGTTCTTGGTCACGTTGTTCCAGGCGAACACTTGCCCGTTCATGGCGACATACACGCCGGGCGCCAGCGTCTGCGCCACACCGCAGGCAAAGCCGAGATTGAAAAGGGCGTCGGAGTTGGCGATCTCGTAGGGGATCATGGCGCCGGTGAGCACGATCGTCTTGCCGAGGTTCGCAGCGCCGAGCACGGCGGCCGTTTGCGGCATCGTATCGGTGCCATGCACGATGACGATCGCCTTTTCGCCGGCAGCCTGGCAGGCGGCGAGCACGCGCTGGCGGTCGGCATCCTGCATGTCGAGCGAATCGAGCAGCGGCAGCACTTCGAGCGCGACCGGAATGGTCAGGCGCGCACGTTTGATTACCTCCGGCATGTGGCTTTCGGAAAAGCCGAGCACACCGTTCAGCTCATTGTAATGTTTGTCGAAGGTGCCGCCGGTGGCGATGAGTCGCAAAGTCATATCGGTTTATAAACGCAGTAAAAAAAGGTGGGTCATCATAGCGCCAAAATGGTGTGTATCCAGATGTGACTGCGCTAGAATCGGCTGGATCGGATGAGTAGACTGATCTTTTTTAAGGGCAAGCCCCACACCATCGTATGAAAGCCGTTGCTCCAGGAACCGTTATTTTCCACCGTCATCGCGGGTATGGCGTGATCACCCACGTCAACCTGCTGACCGGCTGGATTTCCGCCCGCTTCGGTAACGAAGCGCGCACGCTCGACCTGAATCTCTCGAGCGACGAAGTCCAGCACGCCGATGGCGAACCCATCCTTTTCAGGCGTGCGCCGCCGGACCGCATGCCGCACGCGCGCCTGATGGCGGTCGTGCGCGAGCTGCACAGTGCCGGCTACCAGAAACTGTATTTGTACTCGTGGCCGAAGCCGTCCGGCCTGCACTGGCGCTGGCATCTGTTTACGGGACAGCGCAACTGGATGCAGCGCTCCTGGCGAGAAGGCTGGTACGGATCGGGCGCCGAGTACAACAATAATCCGGTGATGGGGTGGGGCGACACGCCCGGCGCCACGACCGAGGAGCTGATCCACGCCCTGGCGAAATTCGATCCCCAGGGCCTGGCCCAGGCCTTGGGGCGCGACGAAGACCACACGGCCTGGTTCGCCGCTACCTGCGAGGCGCTGCTGCCGGGTTACATGTACAGCCTGAACGTCGAGCGGCCACCGGGTGGCGGGCTGATCGACGCGCCGCCGGTGCCGGTGGTCGCGGTGCGCGCCGGCTTGCCGGCTTATACCGGTCCGGAAATCGGCTGGCCGCCTGGCTGGGCCGGCCTCTGGACGCGTTCCCACGTGATGCCGGCGCGCCGCATCAACCTGACGGGCGAGCCCGAACTGCGCTGACTACGTCCCGACGTTTAACGCATCCGGATTCAGGATATTCGTCGGCTTGCCCGCCGCGAAATGCACGACATTCTCGAACGCCGCCCTGAAATACAGCTCGTAACTGTCCCGCTCGACATAGCCCAGGTGCGGCGTCGCCAGTACCGTCGGCATGCGCAGCAGCGCTGCATCCGGCGGCAAGGGCTCCTCCGTGAACACGTCCAGCGCCGCCATGCCCGGCCGGCCCGCCTGCAGCGCCGCCTCCAGTGCGCCCGCTTCGACCAGTTCGGCCCGGCTCGTGTTGACCAATAAAGCGTCCGGTTTCATGCGCGCCAGATCTGTCGCCTTGACGATGCCGCGCGTGGCCTCGGCCAGGCGCAGGTGCAAACTCAATACGTCGGCCTGCTCGAAAAACGCCTCGCGCGTGGCGGCCGCCTCGAACCCGTCGGCCACCGCCGCCTGGCGGCTGGTGTCGCTGCCCCACACCAGGATGCGCATCCCGAAGGCCTTGCCATATCCTGCCACCAGCTTGCCGATCTTGCCGTAACTCCAGATCGCCAGCGTCCGCCCACGCAGCACCCGCCCCAGGCCGTTGAGCTCCGGATGGGTCGACGCCGTCTGCCAGATCCCGTCTTTCAAATTTGTCGCATACGGCACGATCTTGCGGCTGGCCGCCATGATCAGCGCCCAGGTCAGCTCGGCCGGCGCCACGGGGGAGCCGACACCCTCGGCGATGGCGATCCCGCGTGCCGTCGCCGCTGCCACATCGACGTGGCCGGCCAGCTTGCCCGTCTGCGAAATGAGTTTTAAGTTTGGCAACTTGTTGAGCAGGGCAGCGGGCAGGCTCGTCCGCTCACGGATCAGTACCAGCGCCTCGTAGGGCGCCAGCCGGATCGCGAGCTGGCCCAGGCCACGCGCGGAATTGTTGAACACCTTGACCTCATGACCATCCAATATTTTGTAACAGTCGAGGCTGGGGGTGGCATTCTGGTAATCGTCGAGAATGGCAATTTTCATCGGAGTTGAGCGAAGTTATGGATGGGCGCGTAAAAGAATAACGGGTTCCCGCAGAATCGAAGTAGCCTACTATATTAGTCAACTATATTTCCTACATTTTTCGATCTGGAGCGCTTGAATCGCCGTTTGAGGGGTGTACAATCGGCCGAATATTAAGGGTTTGACACCACCAAAGTGTATATCAGACCACGCTTCACCTGTTCCACGGGCTTCGTTCGCCGAGGCCGCCGACACGACCGCCGTAGCGCCGCTCCACAAGAGCCAGGGATTCCACCGTGCAGTCCCGTGCGTAGACGACGATCCTGCCGTGCCGGGACCACACAGAATTCTTAATTGTTGGAGGTACCATGAACCAGCCCGTGATGAGCGGCGTCGCCGCCCTGAACGTTCCATCCCACGTCAAACAACAGAAGCTCATCAATTGGGTGGCAGACATCGCCGCCCTGACGAAGCCTGACGCCATCTACTGGTGCGACGGCTCCGAAGAAGAGTACGACCGCCTGTGCGCACAGATGGTCGAAGCAGGCACGATGAAGCGCCTGAACCCTGCACTGCGCCCGAATTCCTACCTGGCCCATTCCGATCCGTCGGACGTGGCGCGCGTCGAAGACCGCACCTTCATCTGCTCGAAAACGAAGGAAGAAGCGGGCCCGACCAACAACTGGACCGACCCGGCCGAGATGCGCACGACCCTGAACGGCCTGTTCGACGGCTGCATGGCCGGCCGCACGATGTACGTGGTGCCGTTCTCGATGGGCCCGCTGGGCTCGCCGATCGCCCACATCGGCGTCGAGCTGTCCGATTCGCCTTATGTCGCCGTCAACATGCGCATCATGACGCGCATGGGCAAGGCCGTGTACGACGTGCTGGGCGCGGACGGCGAATTCGTCCCATGCGTGCATACCGTCGGCATGCCGCTGGCGAATGGCCAGAAGGATGTGCCGTGGCCGTGCAACAGCACCAAATACATCGTCCACTATCCGGACACCCGCGAGATCTGGTCCTTCGGTTCCGGTTACGGCGGCAACGCGCTGCTGGGTAAAAAATGCTTCGCGCTGCGCATTGCCTCGAACATGGGCTACCAGGAAGCGCAACAAGGCGGCACCGGCTGGCTGGCCGAACACATGCTGATCCTGGGCGTCGAATCGCCTGAAGGCAAGAAGAAATACGTGGCCGCCGCTTTCCCTTCGGCCTGCGGCAAGACCAACTTCGCCATGCTGATCCCGCCGACCTCGTTCAACGGCTGGAAAGTCACCACCATCGGCGACGACATCGCCTGGATCAAGCCGGGCGCGGACGGCCAGCTGTACGCCATCAACCCGGAAGCGGGATATTTCGGCGTGGCCCCGGGCACCAACGACAAGACCAACTCGAACTGCATGGCCTCGCTGCGCGAAAACGTCATCTTCACCAACGTCGCGCTGACCGACGACGGCGACGTCTGGTGGGAAGGCATGACGAAAGAGGCCCCTGCGCACCTGATCGACTGGCAAGGTAAAGACTGGACCCCGGCCTCCGGCACCAAGGCCGCCCACCCGAACGCGCGCTTCACCGTCGCCGCCACCCAGAACCCGGTCATCGATCCGGCCTGGGACGATCCGGCCGGCGTGCCGATCTCGGCGTTTATCTTTGGTGGCCGCCGCTCGACGACCGTGCCGCTGGTGACCGAAGCCAACAACTGGGTCGAAGGCGTCTACATGGCCGCGACCATGGGTTCGGAAACGACCGCCGCCGCCGCCGGCCAGATGGGCGTCGTGCGCCGCGATCCGTTCGCGATGCTGCCGTTTATTGGCTACAACATGAGCGACTACTTCCAGCACTGGCTGGATCTGGGTAAAAAAGTGGAAGCGAAGAACGCCGCCGCGCTGCCGAAGATCTTCTGCGTCAACTGGTTCCGTACCGACGAGTCGGGCAATTTCGTGTGGCCGGGCTACGGCGAGAACATGCGCGTGCTGAAGTGGATCCTCGAGCGCAGCGAAGGCCAGGCCGGTGCCGGCGCCCAGCACCTGTTCGGCACCTCGCCGAACTATGGCGACCTGAACTGGGACGGCACCGATTTCAGCCAGCAACAGTTCACCCAGATCACCTCGATCGACAAGGATGCCTGGCGCGAAGAGCTGAAACTGCACACCGAGCTGTTCGAGAAACTGTCTTACCACTTGCCGCAAGAGCTGGTGGCGACCAAGCAGAAGCTGGAGCAGCAGCTTGGTTGATCACGTTTTCTGAGGAGGGCGGCCGTTTTATAAAACGGCTGCGCGTAAAAAAGGGCAGGGCCGTGTGGCTCTGCCCTTTTTTTTATGCGCCTCCCGTTCGCCCCATCTGTTGGGCGCCGGCCTACGTTTTTACGCGAGGCGAATAAACGACAGCCTGTTTTCAAATACATGTTGAGCTTGCGACAGGACGTGCATTACATTTGGAAATAGTAAAACATTTGCATGCCATCAAGGAAACAAAAGCAATCCCATACGCCGATGTGACACCTCCGTCCAGCAGTCCTGAGCCATCATCAAAGGGAGCATTGCATGAGTAAGCAGATGTCGAATACCTTGCGGCCGACCATCCTGGCCGCGAGCGTCCTTGCCGCACTGAGCCTGATGGCGCACCAGGCAAGTGCGCAGCCGCAGACACAGCCAACTTCGCAAGACCAGTCGAACATCGAAGCGCCGAAGATCCAGCGCGTCCTGATCACCGGCTCGTCGATCAAACGCCTCGACGACGAGGCGGCGCTGCCGGTGGAAGTGATTTCGCGCGAGGCCATCGACAAGATGGGCGTCACCACCGCCGCCGAACTGGTGCGCAACATCAGCGCCAATACGGCACCGCTGACGGACGGGCCGAGCATCTCGGACAGCACCTCGGGCCAGCGCGGCCTGAACGGCGCCAACATGCGCGGCCTGGGCGTGTCGTCCACGCTGGTGCTGCTGAACGGCCGCCGCCTGGCCAATTTCGCCTCTCCGGGCGACAACGCCGGCGTCGACCTGAACAACATTCCGGCCGGCGCGATCCAGCGCGTCGAGGTGCTGAAGGACGGCGCCTCGGCGATCTACGGCACCGACGCCATCGGCGGCGTGATCAATTTCATTACACGCAAGGACTATACCGGGATCGACCTGGCGGCCTCGGTTGCCGGTACCCAGCACGGCGGCGCCGGCAAGCGCACCGCCAGCCTCAGCGCCGGCGCCGGCGATCTCGCGACCGACCGCTTCAACGTGTTCGGCGTACTCGACGTCCAGCAGCTCGACCGCCTGGGCTCGCGCCAGCGCAGCTTCATCGCCGAGCGCGCGCTGGCGACCACCTTGCCGGCCCAGATGTCGAGCAATACCTTCCCCGCGAACGTGGACATCTCGGCTGCGCAACGGGCCGCCCTGGTCGGCGCCGGATTGCTGCCGGCCGGCAGCAGGTCGAGCCGGGTCAACCCGAGTGCGCCCGCTTGCAATCCGCCCGCCACCGTCTACGCCGCACAAGGTCCAGGCGGCGTGGCCGGCTGCAGCTACGACTACATGGAAGACACGGAGATCTACCCGGATTCGCGCAAGATCGGCTTCATCGGCCGCGCCACTTACCAGCTGGACGACAACAACCAGCTGTTCGCCGAACTGGTGCAGACCGAAGCGAAATCGACCTATGTGCTGTCGCCCAATCCGGTGCGCATCCGCAACCTGCCGGTGAGCATCCTCCCCGCGGCCTACCGTAACGCGCTCTCGGGTCCCGACCTGCCGACGACCTTCAGCGGCATCCGCTACCGGATGCAGGAAGCGGGCAATCGCAGCAACGAGGTGAACAGTAGGGGCCAGCGCCTGGTGCTGGGCGCCAGCGGCCTTCTCGCCGGCTGGGACTATGACCTGGCCCTGGCGCGCGCCGAGAACCGGGCGGTCGACAAGTACGTAAACGGCTATGTGCTGTACGACCGGTTCGAAGCGGGCGTGCGCGACGGCACCATCAATCCGTTCGCACCCTCGTCCCAGGCCGGCCTCGACCTGATCAACAGCACCAAGATCAGCGACGAGGCGCGCAAGGCGAAGGGCATCGCCACCTCGATCGACGGCAAGATGTCGCGCGCGCTGGCGACGCTCGGCGGTGGCGACCTGGCGCTGGCCGTCGGCGGCGAATTCCGGCGCGAGCACCAGGTCTTCACGCCCTCAAGCCTGCTCGTCTCGAACAACATTGCCGGCGACCGCGACAGTACCGTGCCGGCCGGCGAGTTGCTCGAAGTCGAGACGGCGGACAACACCCGCAGGGTGGCATCGGTCTTCACCGAACTGAATGCCCCGTTCACCAAGGAACTGGAGATGCAGTTCGCGCTGCGCTACGACCGCTACAGCGAAGTCGGCAGCACGACCAACCCGAAGCTCGGCCTGCGCTGGCAGCCGAACGCGGCCCTGCTGCTGCGCGCCTCGGCCGGTACCGGTTTCCGCGCCCCCTCGCTGTCGGACCTGAAGCGCCCGACCATCTTCGGCACCTCGGCCGGCATCCTGACCGACCCCCAGTGCGTGGCCCAGGAAGGCAGCATCGACCTGTGCACCGACCAGTGGAACGTCGAACGCCGCTCGAATCCCGACCTGAAACCGGAGAAGTCGCGCCAGTTCACGCTCGGTACCGTGGTCGAGCTGAACAAGCGCACCAGCTTCTCGGTCGACTACTGGAACATCGAGAAGCGCGATGTCATCAGCACACTGGGCGAGCAGGTCATCATCGAGAATCCGGCCGCCTACAACGGCAAGTACATCGAGCGCGACGAGGACGGTTTCATTTCGAACATCCTCCTGATGAAGGAAAACCAGGGCCGCCTGAAGACCTCGGGCATCGACCTGGCGGCGGACTGGCGCAGCGAGCGCGGGGATTGGGGGCGCTTCGGCGTCAACCTGTCGGGCACCCGGATCCTGCGCTACGACCGCCAGTTCGGACCGGCTGAACCCTACCGCAGCAACCTGGGCGTGTTCCTGAACGACCAGGCGATCCAGAAATGGCGCCATCGCATCAACTTTGAATGGGACAAGGGCCCGGTCAGCCTGACCCTGGCCAACCAGTACTCCTCCAGCTACACCGACCAGAACACGACCTACGACCCGTTTACGGACGCGCTGCTGGCGCCCAACAAGGTGAAGTCGTATTCGCTGTGGGACCTGACCGGCAGCTGGGCCATCAGCAAGCAACTCAAATTGCGCGCCGGCCTGCTCAACCTGCTCGACAAGGATCCGCCGTTCTCGAACCAGGCGTATTTCTTCCTGGCCGGGTACGACCCCAGCTACACCGATCCGCGCGGCCGCAGCGGCTTCGTCAGCGTCAACTATTCGTTCAGGTAAGCCATGCTGAAGGAGGTAATTGGCGCGCTGGCGCTGGCTGTGACCCTGGCGCCGGCCGCGGCCGAGGCCGGCGATCCTCCGAAAGGGTCGCTGGTGATCATCGGCGGCGGCCTGCGCGCCGAGAACGCCGCCGTGTGGGAAAAGATCGTGGCACTGGCCGGCGGCAAGGGGGCGCGCATTGCGGTGCTGCCGACGGCCGCGGAGAATCCCGAACGGGAGGGCGGCATGGCGGCGAATAACCTGAACCGCCATGGCGCCCAGGCCTTCGTCGTGCCGCTGGCACCGCGCCTGGCGGGCAGCGATGTGCGCAAGGCGGCCGACGACCCGGCGCTGGCGCAAGCCGTACGCACGGCCGGCGGCGTGTTCTTCACCGGCGGCGACCAGGCCCGCATTACCGGCGCGCTGCGCCGCCCCGACGGCAGCAACAGCGCGGTGCTCGATGCGCTGTGGACGCTGTACCGGCGCGGCGGCGTCATCGCCGGCACCAGCGCCGGCGCCGCCGTCATGAGCAGCACCATGTTCTACGATCCGCCACCGGACGTGCTGCCGCTGCTCAAGCACGGCCTGGTGGACGGCAAGGATATCGCGCCCGGCCTGGGGTTCATTGGCGACGATGTCTTCGTCGACCAGCACCTGCTGGCGCGCGGACGCTTCGCGCGCATGCTGCCGGCGATGCTGAAGAAGGGCTATACGCTTGGACTCGGGATCGACGAGGACACCGCCATGGTGGTGGCGCCCACGCGCGAGGTGAGCGTGATCGGCCGCACCGGCGCGATCGTGCTCGACCTGGGCGAGGCGGTCACGGACAAGGCGAGGGCGCATTTCAACCTATCGAATGCGCGCATCAGCTACCTGGACAACGGCGACCGCTTCAGCCTCGCGCAGCGCGGGTTTATTCCCGGGCCAGGCAAGGAGCCGGTCGAGAAGACGGGGGCGGAGCACCGCGACGCCCTGTTTTATACCGACATCCTGGGCAATACGGCGGTTCTCGACCTGCTGGTCAAACTGGTCGACAGCGACCTGCAGCGCGCCGTCGGCCTGGCCTTCGAAGGACCGGCCAGCCGTGCGCCGGAACGCGGCTTCGAATTCACTTTTACACGCATGCCCGATACGCGCGAATACGCCACCAACCGCGAGGATGCGTGGTCGATCTACCGGATCCGGTTAGATGTGCGGCCGGTGCGCATGCACCAGCCGCTGTACACGGCCGAGTAGAGGGAGTTCATGAACACGCGTTCGGAACACCAGGGGCGCGCCGCTTCGATCACGTCGCCATGACAGCCTTCGGCAACCCAGCGAGGTATTAATATTCACTGTTTTACGGAGTGCTTGACCCTCACGTAGCGTCAGGCCGCAAGCTGGGTCCACGTTGAAGAAAGGAAGACCGATGCTGCTGAAAATTGGAGAGTTGGCGAAACGCACCGCGCTGACGGTACGCACGCTGCACCATTACGACGCGATCGGCCTGCTGACGCCTTCGGCGCGTTCCGATGCCGGCTACCGGCTGTACAACGGCGCGGACATCGCCAGGCTGCACCGCATCCTCGCCTTGCGCCGTTTCGGGTTGTCGCTGGCCGACATCGGAACCTATCTCACCAGGCCGGACCTGCCGCTCGTCGACGTCGTGACGCAGCAGATCGCCATGCTGACCCAGCAGATCGACGAAGCCGATGCCCTGCGCATCCGCCTGTCTCGCCTGCGGCAGCAGTTGATCGCTGGGCAGGAGCCGGACCTGGCCGACTGGCTGACCACACTGGAGCACATGAGCATGTACGACAAGTATTTTTCGCAGGACGAATTGAAGCAACTGCCGCTGTACACGGATTCGGCGGCGCGCTCGCAGGAATGGGCAGCCTTGGTGGCCGCCGTGCAGGCGCTGTTGGATGCCGGCGCCGCGCCGACCGATCCGCAAGCGCAGGCATTGGCGCAGGAATGGATGACGAAGATCGTGCGCGACACCGGCAACAACCCGGTGTTGTTCGCCAAACTGAATGCGATGCACGAACGCGAGCCTTCGGTGCAGGACCAGACCGGCATCACGCCGGCGCTGATGGGCTTCGTGATCGCCGCGGCCTACGAGGCAAAATGCGCGATCTACCGCCGTTACCTCGACGACGACGAATACGCGTATTTGCGCGCCAACATCGGCAAGCGCAGCGCCGAGTGGCCGGGACTGGTGGCACAGGTGCGCAGCGCGATGGACGCGGGCCACGCACCGGACGCGCCCGAGGTGCGGCCGCTTGCCCAGCACTGGTTCGACCTGTTCCGTTCGTATGCGGGCGACAACCCGGCCACGCAGATGAAGCTGCGCCAGGCGCTCGAGAACGAGCCAGCGCTGACGAATGGCGGCTGGGTCGATGCGCCGATGCGGGCCTTCATGCGCCAGGCGATGGCCGCCTTGCGCGCACAGGCAGCGCAGGCGTAGGCGGTGCGCCGTCTGGCACGAAAAAAAAGCAGAGCCGCGGCTCTGCTTTTTTTACTTCGACCCCGCTTACTGCTTCAGCAGCGGTCCCAGGTACTTGCCCGTCACGCTGTTTGGATTTTTCGCCACCGCTTCCGGCGAACCGGTCGCGACAATCTTGCCGCCGCCGGCGCCTCCCTCGGGACCGAGGTCGACGATCCAGTCCGCCGTCTTGATGACGTCCAGGTTGTGCTCGATGATGGCGAGCGTATTGCCCTGGTCGCGCAGGCGATGGATCACCTTCAGCAGCAGGTCGATGTCGGCAAAGTGCAGACCGGTGGTCGGCTCGTCCAGGATGTACAGCGTCCGCCCGGTATCGCGCTTCGACAGTTCCAGCGACAATTTCACACGCTGCGCCTCGCCGCCCGACAGGGTGGTCGCGCTCTGCCCCAGCTTGATGTAGCCGAGGCCGACATCGAGCAGGGTTTGCAGCTTGCGGGCGATCACCGGCACCGGCTTGAAGAACTCGTGCGCATCTTCGACCGTCATCTCCAGCACTTCGGTGATGTTTTTACCCTTGTAATGCACCTCGAGCGTTTCGCGGTTGTAGCGCTTGCCGTGGCAGACGTCGCAGGGCACATACACGTCCGGCAGGAAGTGCATCTCGACCTTGATCACGCCATCGCCCTGGCAGGCTTCGCAGCGGCCGCCTTTCACGTTGAACGAGAAGCGCCCGGCCGAATAGCCGCGTTCCTTGGCCGTCGGCACCGTCGCGAACAAATCGCGGATCGGCGTGAACAGGCCGGTGTAGGTCGCCGGGTTCGAGCGCGGGGTGCGGCCGATCGGCGCCTGGTCGACGGAAATGACCTTGTCGAAATGCTCGAGGCCGAAAATCGCGTCGTGCGGCGCCGGTTCCGTCTGCGAACCGTACAGGTGGCGCGACAGGGCCGGATACAGCGTGTCGTTGATCAGGGTCGACTTACCCGAACCCGAGACACCGGTAATGCAGGTCATCAGGCCGACCGGCAGCGTCAGCGTTTCGCCCTTCAGATTATTGCCGGTGGCGTTCGTGATCACCAGCTGGCGCTCGGGGTTGGCCTGCGTTCGCTTCTTCGGCACCACGATCTTGCGGCGGCCGTCGAGGTACTGGGCGGTGACCGAGTGCTCGTTCGCCATGATCTGCTCTAGCGTGCCCTCGGCGATGATCTGGCCGCCGTGCACGCCGGCGCCCGGACCCATGTCGACGATGTAGTCGGCGGTGCGGATCGCGTCCTCGTCGTGCTCGACGACCAGCACGCTGTTGCCGATGTCGCGCAGGTGCTTCAGGGTCGCGATCAGGCGGTCGTTATCGCGCTGGTGCAGGCCGATCGACGGCTCGTCGAGCACGTACATCACGCCGGTCAGGCCGGAACCGATCTGCGAAGCGAGACGAATCCGCTGCGCTTCGCCGCCCGACAGGGTATCGGCGCTCCGGTCCAGCGACAGGTAGTCGAGGCCGACGTTGTTCAGGAATTTCAGGCGTGCCGTGATTTCCTTGATGACGCGCTCGGCGATGTCCTTCTTGGCGCCCGTCAGCTCCAGGGTCTCGAAAAACTCCAGCGTGTCGCGCAGCGGTTTATCGGACACCTCGTAAATGGCACGCTGCTGGGCGCCCTGGCCGATTTTCACGAAACGCGCTTCGGTACGCAGGCGCGCGCCGTCGCAGGACGGACATTTCTTCTCGTTGATGAATTTGGCCAGCTCTTCCTTCACCGCCATCGAATCGGTCTCGCGATAACGGCGCTGCAGGTTGTTCACCACGCCCTCGAAGGTATGCTCGCGAATCACGGTGCGGCCGCGTTCGTTCACATAAGTAAACGGGATCGACGTCTTGCCGGAACCGAACAGCACGGCGTCCTGCGCGCTCTTCGGCAACTGCTCGAAGGGTTTGTCGAGGTCGAATTCGTAGTGGGACGCCAGGTTCGACAGCATCGTGAAATAGAACTGGTTGCGGCGGTCCCAGCCTTTGACGGCGCCGGAGGCGAGCGACAGGTTCGGGAAGGCGACGATCCGCTTCGGATCGAAGAACTCGATGTGGCCGAGGCCATCGCACTGCGAGCAGGCGCCCATCGGGTTGTTGAACGAGAACAGGCGCGGCTCGAGTTCCTGCAGCGAATAGCCGCAGACATTACAGGCGAACTTGTTCGAGAACACGGTCTCTTTTTCCGTGTCCATCTCGTAGGCGACAGCGCGACCATCGGCCAGGCGCAGCGCGGTCTCGAAACTCTCGGCCACGCGCTGCTTGATCTCCGGATTCACTTTCACGCGGTCGATCACGACGTCGATCGAATGCTTTTCCGTCTTTTTGAGTTTCGGCAGCTCGTCGATCTCGTAGATCCGGGTCGGATTGACCCCGCTCTGGATGCGGAAACGAATAAAACCCTGCGCCTGCATGCCGGCGAAGAGATCGGAATGTTCACCTTTGCGGCCGGCCACGACCGGCGCCAGGATCATCAGCTTGGTGCCCTCGGGCATGGCCAGCACCGAATCGACCATCTGCGAGACAGTCTGCGCCGCCAGCGGCTCGTGCGGGTGGTCCGGGCAGTAGGGCGTGCCGACGCGCGCGTACAGCAGGCGCAGGTAGTCGTGGATTTCGGTCACGGTGCCGACGGTCGAGCGCGGGTTGTGCGAGGTTGCCTTCTGCTCGATGGAAATCGCGGGGGACAGGCCCTCGATCAGGTCGACGTCCGGCTTTTCCATCAGTTGCAGGAACTGGCGCGCATAGGCCGACAGCGACTCGACATAGCGGCGTTGTCCCTCGGCATACAGGGTATCGAAGGCGAGCGAGGATTTACCCGAACCCGACAGGCCGGTGATGACGATCAGCTTGTTGCGCGGCAGGTCGAGATTGATGTTTTTGAGGTTGTGCGTACGGGCACCACGAATACGAATTTCTTCCATTAAATTTGGCAGGCTTTCAATAAGTTTTGCGGGGCCGCGCACGAACTGTCGCGATGGGCGGGCCAATCGAGGGGGAATCTGCTAGTTTAACGCGTTTTTGTTGCGGCTGTACATTCATCCAGTACTCTGGTGTACCAGCGCTGTCAGCTTGATATGCCGTTCTCACAAGCGAACTGAAATCGACAATACCGCTCCCGGTGTATGTGAGCCGTTTGCGCCCGGCTTCAATGGCAAATAGTTCAGAATCCGAAAATAAATTTGCGGGGGTACCGGGACAAGGATCGGCACTTTTTGCGCCGCGTCGGATGCTGACTCAAGCCAACAAAATCTTCTTTATATGCGGGCACTTCGGCCCCATAATATCGTGCTGTATCACTCAGTTCCCTGGCGCTTAGACACGTGCAGAGCCAGGGCTTACAAAATCCTGAAGGAGTACCACCATGGCATCAGTCAACAAGGTCATCATCGTCGGCAACCTCGGCCGCGATCCGGAAATCCGCTACATGCCGAGCGGCGACGCCATCGCGAACATCGCGGTCGCCACCTCGTTCAAGTCGAAGGACCGCAACACCGGCGAGCAGAAAGAGCTGACCGAATGGCACCGCATTTCGTTCTTCGGCCGCCTGGCCGAGATCGTCGGCCAGTACCTCAAAAAGGGATCGTCGGTCTACGTCGAAGGCCGCCTGCAGACCCGCAAGTACACGGACAAGGACGGCATCGAGCGCTACGCAACCGACATCGTCGCTGAAAACATGCAGATGCTGGGCGGCCGTGCCGGCATGGGCGGCGATAGCGGCGGCATGGGCATGGACGACGGCGGCGGCTACGATGCGCCACCGCAGCGCCAGCAGGCACCACGCCAGGCGCCACCGGCCCCGGCAGCCCGTCCACAGCCGCAGCGTCCGGCACCAAACTTCTCGGACATGGACGACGACATTCCGTTCTAAACCCTGCCTTGTCGTATTTTTGTCGATAGAAGCGCGTGTGCCGAAGGCACACGCGCTTTTTCTTTATCCACACTTAAGTTCTTGGTTTAGTGGAGCTGTGGCGCAACTACTACATAGGGCGCCTAACCGGGTTTGAACTGACCCACGCGTGGACTGAACGCTGGCGCCGCACGGTAATGCATCACGACCGAATGCTTGCTGTGTCAGCCGCTTGGGTGTGGTTGGCAGAGGCGCGCATGCTGCTCAATAGACTCGCTTACCAGCATTGATTTTGTCTACACCCTCTTAGCCAAAACAGTGGGTAAATGACGAGATTCGTCGCAAAGCGTGTCAAGTTTTGGAATGGGAAGCGTCATTCTGTTTTAAAGAGACCTGGAGGCTTACCAGTCCATGAGGCTGCCCTATACTTAGCGATGCACCGTACCGGAGCCGAGCCGCCAACACGGTTCATGCTGTGTGCCTGGCGTTGGCGTTGTTGCATCGGGACCTAAGCAATGCAGGAATCGACTTGCTGAAACGGCACGATCGCACCGGTTGCAAGCTTGGGAATTCCCGGCGGGCGCGCAACCGCGCGTGCGCTCGCGGTGGAGAAATCAGGTTTTCAGCCGAAGTAGTCAAGATGCAGCTGGCACACGAAGTCTGCGATTCCCTCGGACGCGCCTACAATCGCACGCAATGGCTCGATAAGCGGCGAGAACGCATGCTAGCGTGGGCGGACTACCTTGACGGTCTCAAAACACTGTCTAAACGCGAATGCGCCAGCCTCGTAGCGTCTCTATCGAACGCTCTGTTCCGTCGGCTCGCAGCGTCGCTGCGGGGCATATCTTCCGTCTGGCTTTTGCAAAAAAGGTCATCGGGGGTGACGCAGGCGCCGCACGATCCAACGCACAGTCCGCAGGCCGTGCCGCAATAAAGGTACTCGATATAGAGCTCTGTAGCTGCGTATCAGCCGGTACGAGCGCGACCGGCTGAACTCTCTCCAAGCGTGCGCCTCGTGTTGGTATTCGATCAACTGATGTCGCAGCGAATCGTTGTCGCGCTCAGCTGCGTCAAGCTTGCGAGCGTAATGCAACAACTGTGCGCGCAACTCAGCCACCTTTCGAGCCGTGTAATCCATATGCACGACAGCCTCTTCGTCAAGCAGCCTTTTCATAATTCGTATCCCCGAAAATCCTTTTAATTCCTGCAAGATAGCCGGCGCGTCCATGGCGCCCCGAAATGTAGTTCAGTGCGTTGGCCGACAAGCAGGCCAATTTAGTCGGATCTTCGTAGAGCAGCCCGAGCGCCTGTACGTACTGCGACGCAGCCTGCGCATCGTCGAGCGGCAAGTCCAACAAGATGCCCGTATCTCCGTCCGTGATCGCGTCCGCGATGCCTCCGATTCCAGGCGCGATCACGGGCAGTCCGGCAGCCATCGCCTCAAGAATGATGTTCGGCAGACCGTCATACCATGTCGTATAGATAAACGCATCATATTGATCGAGCGCGATGTCGGTGATATCGCTGAAAGCGCCCCGATAGTTGAATTTCGACATGTCAATCTGAAACCCATGATCGAATGTTCCGTACACATCGAGGGTCACGTCCGGCATTTTCTTCGATAGTTCCAACGCCAGATGCGGGAGCAGCGACACGCGTTTCTGTTGCCCAATCCGCGACGCCCAAAGCACCCGCTTATTGGGGCTTCCGCTCGGTCGTGCCTTTCTCTCGCCCGGCTCGATAAGAGCCGGCAGGCATACCCACTTTTCGCGATGGAGGTCAAAGCGGTTGACGTCGTCCGCAACGGTCGCCGCATTGTCAGATACGAGCTTGGTGAACTCGTCTAGATGGTCACAGATAAATTCCGTGCCGAAGCCACTAGTCGCCAACGTTCCCGCCTCGAAATGCATGTCATCACAAAAACGGTAGTAAATGATTTTATGTTGTCTAAAATGCGGATGATGATACTTAATCAGCCTGTGCCCGAAGAAACTTGTCTTCACGTGTATGCGGGCGTCGGGAGCGACAGACATAATTAAACGTGCCGTAAGACGCTCACGTTGTTCATCGTTCAGTCGCGCGCCCAAAGAATAAACATCTACGCAGGTGACATAAGCAGGAAGCTTATGGCGCCATGTGTGCGCCTCGGCGTACTCTCCAGTGATTACGAGCGCATTTCTTCCAATTCCAGTATTCAGTAGGCCGCGCATCACGTCCAGGATATACCGCTCAGCGCCTCCGGGACGAAGATAAGGCAGAACGAATACATCCGTAAATGTCCGGTCTCCAACTTCTGCACACATCTCGTAATAAACTGCGGCGGCCTCACATGAGGCCCAGGTAGGCGCCCAGCCCGTACCGCCTGCAAGCAAAGCCGTGTCGATTATTGGGTCGATCCTGTTCGCCGCAACCGCCAAGACGGCAAGTGCGTTATTCGCGCGGTAAGCCGCAGCAATGTCGTACTGGGCTGGTTCCGGCCATGCACCACTTCGCACCTGTCCGTACTCTTTTTCAAATCTTGCCATGTATTTCTTGGGCGAAAAGAGCGGGTTATGAGGGACCTCCAGGCGGCCAGACCGCCTGGCGCTGGCCATGATGCTGTTCGGACGCTGGCGGTAGTAAAGGACAATGCCGGGACAGTAGTCCAATTCGAATCCATTCGCGATCGCGGTCGAATTAAAAAGGTAGTCTTCGTACGCGTGTCCGCGAGTATGGTCGGGATGCTCATATCTCTGTTTCTCGTACACCGACCGATGAAAAAAAGCACGCGAATTAAAGGCGTGTTGATCTACCATGAGGAATTGGCCGCGAGCGGCGTTCTCATGGCGACTCATCCATCTGCTAGCGCCGAAACCGATTAGCCATTCAGGAAACAGGATCGTTTCGCGCCCCCGACGCTTCGCGAGCGCGAGTATGTCTGCAAAGTAGTTAAACGAGACCAGGTCGTCAGCGTCTTGCGGGCACAGATACTCGCCATGCGCAAGGTCGCAGCCTGTATTTCGGCTTAAACCGAGTGAGCGATTCTCGCACTCGACAACTTGCACCTTATTGAAACCGGTGGCTCTCGTACGCTGTACCGCCTGTCGCGTTCGCTCGTCCGCACAGTCCAGGACGACAATAAGTTCTGTCCTGATCCCTTCGAAATGTGCGAACTCGGCCGCTTCGCTCAGAGACCTCATGGTGCGAGCGATGAACCGCGCCTCGTTATGAACGTTAAGAATGACAGAAATATCTAGCATGCCGACCTTGGGTAACTTTTCCCGAAAGTTCCCAGTATAGAGGAGTTTTGTTCCAAACCGGTAACCTAATTTAATGGTCCCGAAGTCGTCACAGTAAGCTTTTCCGGCTCGGAGCGACCATTGAGCTACGCGGGTCGACAGTTCAAACACAAGAGCTTTTCGAGCTCGCTGATCGGCGGTCGTAACATCCTTCGTCCAAATAGTAACGCAAATTCATGCCCCTTTCGCCGAGAACTGAATCACGTTTGCATTGTTCAGCAGCGTGTCGATTCGCTCGCCCAGGCGCTCCCACGCCTCGCACTTCTCGTGACGGTCGCCCACCTGCTTTGATATGCTCTTGACGCACACATGCTGTGTTGCTCCGACTACTGTGCAAGCGAGGGGCCTCGATGAACTCGACCACGGCATGCCGCCGTCCTCCCATTCAGGATCACCGATTGTGCCTGATCTTGACCTTTTCCGATCTACAACGCAAGTGAATGCTCACTCAAGAAGCGCCTGATCCCGGCCGCCACTGGCGGGCAGATTGGGCAGATCCGCTTGAACCGTTCTGATCGTCAGCGACGGCATTCTAGGAACCCGCAACCTGTTGCGGGTTTTTTACGCCTGGCGCCAGGCCTACATATCCACCATCATCTCGAAGCCGCCGTAAATCATGCGCTTGCCATCGAAGGGCATGTTCTCCGGCTTCATGAACTCGGCCATGCGCGGATCCTGCATGACCTTGTCGTTGACCTCGTCGCGCTTGGCGCGCGAGGGGTAGACGATCCATGAAAAGATGACCACTTCGCCTTCTTCCAGGTTGACGCTCTGCGGGAAGGAAGTGACTTTGCCCGGCTTGACGTCGTCGCCGACGCATTCGCGGAACTCGGTGGCGCCGAACTCGCGCCAGATGGCGGCGCATTGCCTGGACATGTCCAGGTAGGCCTCAAGCTTATCTTTGGGGACGGGAATCACAAAACCATCGACATATGCCATGACGCTGCTCCTGCAAGTGGGATTGGTCAGACTTCGGCGACGCGCGAAAAATCCCGGCAGCGCGCCTTGCCGTGCGCCGGCTCAATTCAGGCGTGGTCCGCCTGCCGAGCCGATCAGCGTGCCGCGCCGCAGGCGCAGCGGCGTGTTCGGCGTGCGGATGCCGCACACCATGCCCCAGGCCGCGGCCCAGCGCAGCGCCTGGTCCGTTGCCGGGCCAAACGGGCGGGCGCTTGACGCGCGTGCCAGTGCAATCGACATGCGTTTCATCGCATACAGCTTGCGAGGTGATACTTGCTTGACCATGGACTCAGGTTAGTGGGCTTCACACCTGTCCACCGTGCCCTATCTAACCCCCGCGCCACATCGCCCGTGCCGATCAGCCCAGCGCCGCCTCGATCGCCGCCACCAGCGCCGGATCGTCCGGTTTCACGTCGGGCGCGAAGCGGGCGATGACCTGGCCGTCGCGGCCGACGAGGAATTTCTCGAAATTCCACATCACGTCCGACGGGTTCTTCGGGCTCAGGCCGTGCTGGGCCAGCTTTTCGCCGAAGGTGCTGCCTTCGGCCTGGCGCGCCTGCGGCTGGGCCGCGATGAGTTCGCGGTACAGCGGGTGCCGTGCCTCGCGGTTGACCTCGACTTTTTCGAACATCGGGAAGCGCACGCCGTAGTTGCGCTGGCAGAAATCGGCGATTTGCTCCTCGGTGCCCGGCTCCTGGGCCCCGAAATCGTTGCAGGGAAAGCCCAGTACCACGAGGCCCTTCTCTTCGTATTGCTCAAACAGTTTTTCCAGGCCGGCATATTGCGGCGTCAGGCCGCATTGCGAGGCGACGTTGACGATCAACATGACTTTATTCCGGTAGTCGGCGAGCGTGGCGTCCTGGCCGTCGAGGCGGTGCAGCGGGATATCGAAAAGCGTACTCATGTGATCAGTCCTCAGGATTGCAGAACTGCCATCCTACTCCGCGTTGCGCGCGCGTGCCGGCGCGCTGCCCGGATGCAGGACAGGACGATCAGCGCCCCGCCGCGGCGTTGTCGAGCTCCGTCAACTGTTTTAAACGGCGCGCGGTGAGCTGGGCACGCCAAGCGGAGCCGGGCACCTGCGGATGGCGGATCGAACCGAACAGTTCCATCGCATCGCGGTAGGCAAGCCAGGCGCGCTGGGTCTTCTCGACGCCGGTCTTGCGGATCGTGCCCAGATACGAGGTGCTGGCCGGGCGGTTCAGCATGAACTGGCGGTAGACCGCGTTCATCTTCTCGTCGAGGCTGGCGAATTCGCCTTCCGAAAAGCGCGGCGCCTTGCCGCCTTCGGCGTCCATCACATCAAAGGCGAACTGGTCGAGTTCAGCCGCCTGGACGTCAAGCTGCAGAGAGCGGGTGGCGCTGCTGCCGGCATCGGTCTCGTAGTCGACCCGGTGCTGCGCAAAATAATGGACGGCTTTGCTTGCCATCTCCAGGCCGAGCTGCTCTTTCGCATTCCAGCCACGGGTCAAAGCCGCGAGCTGCGCGCTGCGTGACTTGTCGCGCTGGCGCTCGCGCATGGCCGCGCACTGGCCGCGCAGGTCGGCAGCGGCGTCGTCGCAGACGTCGATCGCTTCCCGGTCGTCGCCGCTGGCACGCCGGCGCAGGTGCTGGACCCGGCTCTTCATCTCGCCGACCGGGCTCTGGATGCTGCATGCGTGTTTCAAGGCCAGATCGAATTGCGGCGTCATCCCGGCGCCGTTCGCATACAGCATCATCAGCACGCCATGCGCCTCCGTGCGCGCCGCGCAGGCGTGCACCCGCTCCCAGTCGGCCTTGCCGGCATCCGGCAGGTTGACGGTCTCGTAATACAGGCCGGCGGCATCGCAGCGTCCGTTCTCGCCCTTGCCGGCCACGACCGGGCGCGCCGGCTGCTGGTTCTTCACGCGCAGGCATTGGCGATACCAGTCGCTGCCGCGCAGTACTTCAGGCGGGGCACCGTAGACATTCGGATAGGGTGCCGCCTGGACGGTGCTGCCAATGAACGCCGCCAGCAGGAAGGGCCAATACGCAGGGGACATCGGAATCTCCTCAAAAGTTTCCTATCGGAAGCTTTAACGCTACCCCGGGCCTGCCTGGTCGGTGGTGAGATGGCGCAATTTCTCCGGTATGGAGAGGCCGGAATTGCGGTTTCCTGCGTGCTTGCGCCAAGGGTTTTTACACTCCGTAACGCCTTTTCATGCCAGACCGTAAACAGCTCATGCAGCCCTGCTAACGACTTGAAATATTGACTGTGAACATGACGCAACGGGCATAAATTTTTTCCGCGTGGAAAACAAAAACCGCCGCCCGATTGCGTAAAATTGCTACCCATAACTTCTTGACGCCAACCAATAACCGGTTGGCGTTTGCTTTTTATACCCCTGTTAGCAGTCAGTTACGAACGGCAGAGCAGTCAACAAGACGCCACCGCACCAACGCTTTCCCGACGAGTGGAGCCTCTCGGATAGCACGCTGACAGCACAGGGATAGTTCACTTTTATTCGGAAACAATGCACACCACTGCTCCTGCCGTTACTGCCCCGATCTCCTCGTCGCGCAGCCCGGTTTTCGCTCAAGCCCAACAATATGCTCTGCCCATCATTTTCGCCCTGTTCGGCGTGATCATGGGTTCCTGGGCCGGCCGCATCCCGGCCCTGGCCGAACGGGTGCACGTGTCGCACTCGGCCCTGTCGATGGTGCTGCTGTGCGGCGGCGTCGGCGCCTTGCTGTCCTTCCCGGTGTCGTCTTTCCTGATGGGCCGCTTCGGCGCCCGTAAATCGCTGCTGATCGCCGGCCTGGCTTTGCTGGCCGTGCTGGTCTCGATCGGCATGGCGCCGACCGTGCCGCGCCTGATGATGGCCGTGCTGATGCTGGGCATCACCGCGTCGACCTATGACGTCGCCATGAATGCCGCTGCCGCCAAGCGCGAAAAGCAGACCGGACAATCGCAAATGTCGATGCTGCACGGTCTGGCCTGCGGCGGCGGCCTGGCCGGCGCCACCCTCGGCAGCCTGATGGCCGGCCTGCACATCGCTCCGGCTAGCCATTTCATCATGGTCGCCATTCCCCTGGCCATGGCACTGGTCGGCGCCTGTCAGATGCTCGACATCGAAGATGCGGCCGAACAGGTCGAAAAGAAAAAATTTGCGCTGCCGCGCGGTCCGATGGCTTTGCTGGGCCTGCTGGGCTTCCTCGGCTCGATGTCGGAAGGCAGTATCGCCGACTGGAGCGGCGTGTTCCTGAAGGAGCATTTCAATGTCGGCGACGGCATGGCGCCGCTGGCCCTGACCTGCTTCTCGGCGATGATGCTGATCTCGCGCCTGGTGGGCGACAAACTGAAGACGAAATATGGCGCCCAGCGCCTGATCACGAGCGGCGCGATGTTGTCCGCTGCCGGCCTGTTCTTCGCCGTGCTGTCGCCGAACGCCTATTTAGCCCTGGGCGGTTTCGCAATCGCCGGCCTCGGCCTGTCGCTGCTGTTCCCCTTCGTGTTCAGCGCCGCCGGCGCCCAGGGTCCTGTCGCCCTGGCCGGCGTCGCCAGCATGGCCTACAGCGGCACCCTGATGGGCCCGCCGGTCATCGGCGCCATCGCCCAGCACGTCGGCATGCAGATGGCGATTGCTTATGTCGGTGGCCTGTCGCTGGTCATTGCCTTCGTTGCCAGCCGTACGCGTTTGCTGAAGTAATTCCCCGCGCGCAGGTTTCAGGCCGGCGCAGCTTCTTTCAGCCACTGTCGTGGCGACACCCCCACCAATGCCGTGAACGCCCGCGTAAAAGCGGGCGCACTCGTGTAGCCGGCCTGGCTGCTGACTACTTTGACGGGCATCCCCTTGCGCAGCAGGTCTTGCGCCATCCCGATGCGCCAGCGCGTCAGGTATTCCCCCGGCGGCATGCCGACCACATTCCGGAAGTGTTCCGTGAACCGCGCGCGCGACATGCAGGCTTCGCGCGCCAGCGATTCCAGCTGCCAGGGTTCGTTCGGACGCGCGTGGATCGCGCCCAGCGCCGGCGCCAGCTGGCGGTCGGCCAGGCCCGCCAGCAAGCCGATCGACAAGGTCCCGGTTTCGAATTCGTGGCGCAGCACCTGGATCATCAGCACGTCGCACAGGCGGTCGAGGATGACGTCGCTCCCTTGCCCCTTCGCCGCCGCTTCGGAAAACAATAATTCGAGCGTGTGGCCGAGCGCCGGCATGCCGGCCAGGGGCAAATACAGGCAGGCGGGCAGGGCGCGCGCCAGCGGATTGGCGCCGCCGTCTTCAAAGCTGATATGGGCGCACAGCAAGGTGGCGCTGGCGCCTTCCGGGATCTCCAGCACGTGGGCCGTGCCGTGCGGATAAAACACCATCGCCGGTTCGTTCACGTGCAGCGCCGCGGCGTCCTGCTGGCGGAAGGTCACTGGACCGCTGCGTACCAGGTGCAGCTGCCCGGCCAATTTGTCTTCGGCAAACGCATTCGAATCGCAGAAGACCCCGTTGAAAAACACGCGGGCACGAAACGAGTAGCGGCCGACCAGTGACGAGATCTTGTCCATAAGCTCCATTTCTGAGGATTAGCAGCTTATTCTGGACGATTTGCAATGTTTTGAGAAGAGAATTTGATGAAATTGTCGAAAGCGGGGCCGGCCGGGTCCACGGACCCGGCCGGCAGCGTCGGCCCTGTCAGGTCTTCAGGCGTTCGGCCAGAGCGTGCGATGCAGGTCGGCGACCTGTTCCGGCGGTAGGCGCGGCACGCGGTCGGCCGTCAACAAGCCGTTTTGCTCGTGCTCGACGTCGGTCAATTGGGTGTAGCACAAGCCGGCGAGGAAGGGCAGGGAAGCGAGGCCTTCCATGAGCGTGCGGTAGCGCTGCGCGAGCTCGTCCTCGTTGCGTACGTTGCCGTAGTGGTCGTACAGGCGGTCGCGCCGCCGTTCGGTCTGCTCGGGCGCCAGCAGGTAGCCGCCGACTTCGGAGAACACGATCGGCTGGCCGCGGTATTGCGCGCCCTGCAGGAACAGGGCTTTACCTTTGTGCCAGCCGGTGTCCGGCGGCAGGCCGGACAGTCGCGTGCTGGCATAGCGTTCCAGCAGCGCCTCGACCGGGTGCGAATAGTCGTGGATCGTGCAGACGTCGGTCATGTCGGTGTGCTGCCAGCCGTCGTTGTCGATCACGGGCCGCGTGGCGTCGACCAGCCGCGTGCGCGCCACCATCCGCTCCAGGAAATCGTGCTGGTGCGGATGGCGCACGAGTTCCGGGAATCCGAAGCTTTCGACCACCGGCACCCAGGCCACGATCGACGGGTGGTTCGCGTCGCGCATCACGGCGCGCAGCCACTCGATCTCGAGCCGCTCTTCCGACTCCTCCGACCACGAGCGCGCATTCGGCATTTCTTCCCAGACCATCAGGCCGAGCCGGTCGCACCAGTACAGCCAGCGCTCGTGCTCGATCTTCTGGTGCTTGCGCACGCCGTTGAAGCCGAAGCGCTTGGCCCACAGGACGTCTTCGCGCAAGGCGTCGTCGTTCGGCGCGGCCAGCAGCGTGTCGGGCCAATAGCCCTGGTCGAGCGCCATCAGCAGGAAAATGCGCTGGCCGTTCAGGTGGAACCAGCCATCTTTCAGTTCGATCGAGCGCAGGCCGACATACGACTCGACGCTGTCGACGAATTCGCCCCGCCGCAGCAGCCGCACCCGCAGTTTATACAGGTGCGGGTCGTTCGGCGACCATGGCCGCGGATCGGGAACCTGGACGCGCAGCTCGATGCAGGCGCTGCTGCTGGCGATGCTGGCCCGGGCGCAGACCTGCTCCGAGTCGAGGCCTGATAACACCTCGAGTTCGGCTTGCCAGTCGGCCGACGGGGCGTGCAGGTGCACGTTCAGCGCCAGCGCGCCGTCCGGCCGCGCCTCGGTGATGCGCAGGTGGTCGATGCGCAGGGCCGGTACCGGTTCGAGCCAGACGTTCTGCCAGATCCCGCTGGTGCAGTAGTAATAGATGCGCACCGGCGTGCCGGACGCGGATTGCTTGCCGCGCGGCTGGTACGGGTCCTGGCGGTCCTCGACGCGCACCGTGATCCGGTTGCTGCCGGGCCGCAGGTAGGGCGCGATGTCGAAGTTGAACGGCACGTGGCCGCCGCGGTTGCGGCCCGCCACGCGGCCGTTGACCCAGACGTCGGCCCGGTAGTCGACGGCGCCGAAGTGGAGCAGCAGCGCGCCGCTGCCCCAGCCCTCGGGGATCTCGACGCTGCGGGTGTACCACATGACTTCGTGGATCTCGCGGCTGCCGATGCCGGACGTCTTGGATTGGTAGGGGAAAGGGACCAGGATCCGCTGGGGCAGTTCGCGGCCGTCGAACCAGCGCTCGGACAAGCCGGCGTTGGCGTCGTCGAAGGCGAACTCCCACCAGCCGTCGAGGCTGGCCCACTGCTGGCGCACCATCTGCGGACGCGGATGGGGCGTGCTCGGGGTCTCAAAGCTGCGCATGATATGGGTGAAACCTGGTGGTGGAGGGGACTGCTGTTTGTTTTGCGCTTTCATAAAGTGTACACCCGAACCCCACCGAACTTTCAAGCCCCTTATCACCTCCAAACCTGAGCTCAAGGACCAGTTTACGGATGAGATCACCCAGCGGAGGCGGCGATGGCACATGGACTCGATGGGGGCACGATCACCCAGTATCACGATGCGGTTTTGCGCCTCGCCCCGGGGCAGAGCGACCATCCCGGCAGCGGTCCCGGCGCCTGGATTGCGATCGCCGCGAACCACCGATTTAATTGTTTGCTGTGGCGCGAAGAAGACAAAGCCCGGCGCCAGGATGTGCCGGCCGCCGACATCGCTGACGGCAAGCGCCGCATCGACAGCTACAACCAGCAGCGCAACGACGCGGTCGAGGCCATCGACGAGGCCATTCTCGCCAGCCTGGCCGAGGTCACGCCGGCGCCCGACGCGCGCCTGTCGAGCGAGACCGCAGGCGCCATGATCGACCGGCTCTCGATCCTCGCGCTGAAGATCCATCACATGCGCGCCCAGACCGAGCGCAGCGATGCGGATGGCGCCCACGTCGCAGCCTGCACGGCGCGCCTGCAGCGCCTCATCGGCCAGCGTGCCGACCTCTCCGGCTGCCTCGACCGCCTGCTGTTCGAGGCGCGCGAGGGACGCGCCTACTTCAAGGTGTACCGCCAATTCAAGATGTACAACGACCCGGCCCTGAATCCGTATCTGTACGGCCAGGTGCGCAGCGCCGGCGCGCCGGGGCCGGGCGCGCCATGACCCCTGTCGTCGACGTCCTGATTCCGACCTGCGAGCGGCCGGCTGCGCTGGCCGTCGCGCTGACGGCGCTGGCGGCGCAGGCGGGGCCGCCGCTGCGCATCCTTGTCTCCGACCAGTCCGAACGCCTGCTTCCCCTGGAAGCGCCGGAAGTGCTGGCGGTGCTGCGCTACCTGCTGGCGCGCGGCGTCGAGGTCGCCGTCGAACGCCATCTGCCGCGGCGCGGCATGGCCGAGCAGCGCGCCTTCCTGCTGGCCCGGGCGGTCGCGCCGTATTGCCTGTTTCTCGACGACGACATCATCCTCGAGCCCGGCCTGGTCGCGCGCCTGCATGCGGCGCTCGTCGCGCAGGGCTGCGGCTTCGTCGGCAGCGCCGTGCACGGGCTGAGCTATTTGGGACAGGAGCGTCCGGCGCAGGAGCAGATCGCATTCTGGGACGGCCCCGTGCAGCCGGAGACGGTGCGGCCCGGCAGCGCCGCGTGGGCCCGGCATCACCTGCACAGCGCGGCCAACCTGTTTCACGTGCAGTCGCGCGAGGCAGGGCGCACCGACCGGCTGTACCGGGTGGCCTGGATCGGCGGCTGCGTGCTGTTCGACACGCATAAACTGCGCGCCTGCGGCGGCTTCGATTTCTGGAGAGATCTACCGCGCGAGCACTGCGGGGAAGATGTGCTGGCCCAGCTGCGCGTGATGGAGCGCTACGGCGGCTGCGGCCTGCTTCCCTCCGGCGCCTACCACATGGAGCTGCCGACGACGGTGACGGCGCGCGAGGTCGATGCGCCGTATGTGTTGTTCAGGGACGAAGGGCGCGACATGCCGGCATCCGGCGCACCGGGGACCGCATGAAGGTGCCAGGCGCAGCCTTGCGTGCGAGGGTGGCGTGATGACGGCGCAGACCGGTGCAGGGCGCTTGGTGAACGTCCGCAAGATCGCGGTCCTGCGGCCGAATGCAGTCGGCGATTTCGTATTCGCGCTGCCCGCCCTGCACGCCCTCCAACGTGCCTATCCGGATGCCGAGCTGGTGCTGCTCGGGCTGGCCTGGCATGCCGAGTTCCTGCGTGAACGGCCGGGGCCGGTCGACCGGGTCGTGGTCGTGCCGCCGCTGGCCGGCGTCGGCCTGGCGCCCGACGCCGACGACGGACCGGCGCGGCGATCCTTTGTCGAGGAGATGCGGGCTGAAGGCTTCGATATCGCCTGCCAGATGTACGGTGGCGGCAGATATTCGAATCCGCTGCTTGCCGCCATCGGCGCGCGCCTGACGGTGGGGGGACGCGCCGACGGGGCGCCGCCGCTGGACAGGTGGCTGCCTTATATGGAACCCGCGAACCGGCGCCTGGCGCTGCTCGAAGTCGCGGCCCTGGCCGGGGCGGGGCAAGTGTCGCTGGAGCAGGAACTGACGCCCACGGCAGCGGATCGGCAGGCCGCTGGCGCCGTATTGTCGCGGGTGAGGACGCCGGCGGCGAACGGGGCAGGGCCTGCGGCGCCCGGCAGCGCCGCTGCCTCATCCGGAGGGCCATTGGTGCTGCTGCAGCCCGGCGCCAGCGATCCGCGCCGCTGCTGGCCGGCGGCCTCGTTCGCCGCGGTCGGCGATGCGCTCGCCGCCACGGGTGCGCGCATCGCGGTGAATGGCAGCGAGGCTGAAGCGCCGCTGGTACGGCGCGTGGTACGGGCGCTGCATGCGCCTGCGATCGACCTGTCCGGCAACCTCGACCTGGGCGGCTTGTGCGGGCTGATCGAGCGCGCGGCCTGCGTCGTCTCGAACGACACCGGCCCACTGCACCTGGCGCTGGCGATCGGGACGCCCTGCGTCGGCATCTTCTGGCTGACGAACCTGATCGACGGCGCGCCGCTGCGCCCTTCACTACTGCGCGCCGCCCTGTCGCTGCGCCAGGACTGTCCCGTCTGCGGCCTGCCGAACCTGCGTCAGCGCTGCAGCCATGCGGCCAGTTTCGTGGCCGACGTGCCGCTCGAACAGGTAATAAGGATGGCGCAGGAGGTGCTGGGTTCGGTGGCGACGCGCTAGCGGGGCGTGGGCGGCGCCGGCATGAGCAATGATCGAATATCCGGATGGAGCCGCCCGGCGCACCCGTCATTGGGCCCATTGGGCGCAAGGTCCCCTACGCAGGCTCTACCAGTAAGGCCACATTCCCGCGCGCCGTTGCCGGTTCGCGTCGGTCCCCGCGAGCAGGGCGCGGGCGTGCTGCAGGACGGCCGCCGAGCGCTGCGCGTCCGGGTCCCAGATGCAGCGGTGGCGGTCGCGGTCGAGCGGTGCCCAGCGTGCGATGTCGGCCTTGCTGAAGATGACCACGCTTTTCAGGCGCAGGCCGGCGGCGATGT
This sequence comes from Massilia sp. LXY-5, assembly GCF_059801075.1. Lineage (NCBI taxonomy): Bacteria > Pseudomonadati > Pseudomonadota > Betaproteobacteria > Burkholderiales > Oxalobacteraceae > Massilia > Massilia sp. LXY-5. The sequence goes on along the minus strand of NZ_JBNNEH010000006.1, from coordinate 57,135 downwards.
GCGACACACCCGTGTCGTTGCAGACCAGCAGGCGGGCATTTTTCATCAGGGCCGCCATGGCGCCGATCGAAATCGGTGCGGCGGCGTTGATGGCGCGCGCCTGCATGTGACGGGCGACTTCGGCGGCCAGCTCGGCCTCCTCGCCCGATCCGGTCAGCACGACGCCGACGCCGAACTCGGCCGCGAGGCGATCGGCCACTTCCGCGAACCGTTGCGGCGGCCAGCATTTGTCGCGCTTGCGCGCGCCCGGGTGCACGCAGATGTAATTGCCGGAGACGAGGCCGGCGGCAATGCCGCTGGCCTCGAGCTCCTGCCGGTCTTCCTGCGCCACCGGGAATTCGAGGTAGTCTCCGGCCGCGCAGGCGCCGAGGCGCTCGAGCAGGCTCAGCAGGCGGTCCGGCTCGGCCCCGACTCCCGGATACGGGAACAGGACCGTATGCTCGGTCGCGACGCCCTCGCCCGCGCAGTAGCCGGCCATCGCCCCGGCACTGAAGCCGGCCACGATGTCGTTGGTGACGGCGCCGTTGCCGTGCAATTGCAGCGCCAGCGAGAAGCGGCGTGCGCACAGGCCTGCATAGAAGGCGGTCAGCTCTTCGTGGCTTGCCTCCTGCTCGGGCAGCAGCGGATGGCCGGGGAAGGGCACGAAGTCGTCGATGTAGTGGTGGAAGCGGCGCGCGAACTGGCGCGCCCAGGGCAGGCCGACGAGGGTGATGTGGGCCTTCGGCAGCGCGGCGCGCAATGCGCGCAGGGCCGGCACGGCGCACAGCATGTCGCCCAGGTGCAGCGCGCGAAACACGACGACGGATGCGATCTCGAGTTGGTGAAGGAGCGGACGCCGGGACACTGTTTCCTCCGTTGGTGAAAAACAGGATAGAGATGAGGGAGGGCGGCGCCGGCCGTACAAGATCAACGCAGCAGCAGGCGGTCGAGGACGTTGCGGGTGATGCGCTCGACCTTGCCATCGCGCCCGTCGGCCAGCACTTGCGCCCAGTCGGTGGTGCCGGCCGAGAACACGGTGCCGCCGCGCTGGTACAGGCCGAGCGTCGCCGCATGGATGCCTTCGCCGGCCGCATGGCGTTCGCGCGGCGGCAATTCCTGCCAGCGGCGGTCGAGCGGGCAGGCGGCCAGCAACTGGTAGCCGGCGGGCGTGCCGCCGTCGTCGGCCCAGGCCGAGAGCGTGGCCTTGCCGCTGGCGCGATCGAAGCTGTCGAGCGGTGCGCCGTCGCATTCGTAGCCGGCCAGGGGCGGCCAGGTATCGGCGCCAAAGGCTTCGCCGCGCGCCAGGCCGGTGCCGGCGAAGACCCAGTGTTCCGGCCGCTGGACGATGAAGCCGGTCGTCTCGCGTGCGCCGTCCCACCACCCGCCGCCGTGGCGATAGCTGACGCCGCCGAGCCAGTCCTCGGGCCGGCCGGCGCCGCTGGCGGGCCACCAGTGGTCGTAGGCGCCGCGCGGCCCGCCCTGGTGGCAGACCAGGGCCCGGTCGCCGTCGACCAGGTGCACGCGCCACCAGCACAGGTTGGCGGCGAACCAGGCCACGTTGCCGCCGGCGGCAATAAAATCCTCGACCGCGTCGCGCGTGGCCTCGGTCCAATATTCGTCGTGCCCGGCCGCAACCAGCAGCCGGTAGCGCAGCGCCAGTTGCGGGTCCGCATGGAGGTCGAGGTCGGTGCAGAACTCCGGGGTATAGCCGCGGCGCGTGAGCCAGCGGATGAAGCGCGCGTCCCAGTGGGCGAAGGTCTGGCGCTGCGAGCTGGCGTCGTAGTGGTCGGGCGCGCCCCAGGTGGGTCCGCCGATGCCGCCGCCGGGCCGCCGCAGGGACACGCGGGCGCCGGGCGGGTCGAGCGAGCGCGGCGGATTGGCGTAGTAACAGCCGTTGCCGCTGAAGTTGTAGGCGTGGTAGGTGGCCAGCGGCAGTTTATACAGCATGCCGCCATGGCGCCGGCCGCGCACGACGAACAGCGCCGCCGCCGATTCGAGGGCAAGAGAGAGCGGCAGCTGACGGTCGGCTTCCTCGAAGTGGGCGATGTAGACCGCCGAGGGCCAGTGGGCCGGCACCGGGAATTCGTAGGCCGGCCAGCCCCAGTCGTCGCCGGCGCTTCTCTCATGCGCTCTTTCTCCGGCTTGCCAGGACGAGCTGTGCAGCGCTTCGAAGCCGTCGCCCCAGCGATAGAAGTGCACGCGAAAGCGCCGGCTGTCGGTCGCCACGTGCAGCACGAGGCGCTCGCCGGGCAGGACGCTGGCGCGGGCGGGATAGGCGCGGATCATTCGGGCAGCTCCGGTTCGATGCGCTTGCGCACCAGGTAGGGCGGCATCGCCAGCGCGTGCAGCGGCATGCGCCGGAACGAGGCCAGCGCCTGGCCCGGTGTTTCGACGATCGGCTCGTCCCTGCCGTTGAAGGAGGTATTGAGCAGGACCGGCACCCCGGTGCGCGCGTAAAACCCGGACAGCAGGGTGCGCAGCAGCGGGTCCTCCGAAGGAACCGTTTGCAGGCGCGCGGTGCCGTCCACGTGCGTGATGGCAGGCACCGTACTGGCACGCTCGGGGCGCACCGGTGCGGCGAACTGCATGAAGGGAGACGGGCCGGCCAGGTCGAAATACGCGTCCGCATGCTCTTCCAGCACGACCGGTGCGAGCGGCCGGAACCATTCGCGCTGTTTCACGCGGGCGTTGATCCAGTCGCGAATGGAACCGCGGCGCGGGTCGCCCAGGATGCTGCGGTGTCCGAGCGCGCGCGGGCCGAATTCGCTGCGTCCCTGGAACAGGGCCACGACCTTCTGCGCGCACAGCAGGTCGAGCATGCGCGCGCACAGGGCGTCGCAGCCGGGCAGGCGTTCGACCAGCAGGTCGGGCACGTCGGCCAGCGCGGCCTCGATCTCTTCCTGCCGCGGCGGCGGGCCGAGGTAGTCGTCGCGCCAGCGATAGTCGCAGGGCAGGCCCGCCAGTTCGGTCAGCCCGTACACGGCGCAGCCGAGTGCCGTGCCGGCGTCGCTCGGGGCCGGCGGGATGAACACATTTCCAAAAGGCGTTTCGCGCAGCAGCCGTTCGTTGGCCGAGCAGTTCAGGGCGGTGCCGCCGGCAAAGCACAGCTTAGTCAGGCCCGTTTGCGCGTGCAGCCAGCGCGCCAGCGCCAGCAGGGCGTCCTCGAAGGCGCGCTGGCCGGCCGCGGCCAGGTTGGCGCAATCGGAAAATTTGACGCCCGGCGCGCCGTAGCGAAAACGCGCGCGTTCGGCCAGCAGCGTGCGCCAGGGCGCGGGAATCGTGACCCGGTAGCCGTCGACTTCCAGCGGCGGCAGTTTGAGTGAAAGCGCATCGCCGTGCGGCGCCAGCCCCATCACTTTGCCCTCGTTGCCTTCGCCGGGAAACAGCGCCTGGGTCAGTAAAAAATAAAACATGCCGAGGCCGACGAGGCGGCTGTCGTCGCGGTCCCACAGCTGCTTGCCGATGCAGGCGATGCGTTCGCGGTCCGCCGCATAAAACGAGGAGACTTCGCGCCAGTCGCCGGGCACCCCGGCCGCGCCGCTCCAGTGTTCGGTGAATTCGCTCGCCGGACTGCCCTGGCCGTCGACCACCATCACCGCCGCTTCGCGAAACGGCGACGGGTGGAATACGCTGTACAGGTGGGCGAGATGGTGCGAGATGCGCAGGCGCCGGCAGCCGGGCGCGAGGGTCAGTGCGGAGGCCAGCTCTTCTTCGTAGGCGGGCAGGGAATCGATCTCGGCATCCGACGAAAAGCATTCGACCAGCACCTCGATCGGTCGCTCGAGCCCCGGCAAGGCCGGCCGGTAATGGTGCAGCACATCGCCCGGCTTGCCCCAGTGGTGCTTGTAACGGGTCAGCCTTTCCTTCTGGATCGCCCAGACCAGCTGCGAACCGTGCATCAGGCAGATGCTGGCATCCTGGGTGCGGTTAATGCCGAGCACGACGGGCGCATCGTTCATCGTCTTCTCCTGGTCCTTGGCGCAGCGGCGGGGGCCGATTCGTCCATCTTTGAGCAGGATGAGGAGTGCTTAGTTCGGGTTTCCGTACGCGGCTGATGCAGGTCGGACCAGCAGCAGAAAACGGAAACTTGAAGGCCATATTGCGGTCTCAGGAAATATGGCAAGGTCAGCAGTAGGTCGGACGTCGGGATGCATGCGGCGGACGCGGCGGCGCCGGTCGGAGTATGATGGGCCACTACTTTATTGCGACCCGACCCGCGACCCGACGATGCTGCACACGCCCCCGACCTTCACCCCGCTGATGGCGCCGCAGAGCCATCCGGATCCACTGACTTTCCTGTTCCACGGCGGACGCCTCCTGCTGCGCGAGCACGACCTCGCCTTGCCCGATGCAGCGCTGCTCGAGCGGCTCGGCGTCGATCCCGCCCACATCCAGCCGCTTGGATTGTTGGGCGAGCGCTATTGCCAGGCAGGGTGGATAGAACGGGAAGAGGTACCGGAGGGATATGCCTGGCGCAGCCTGCGCTCGCTGTTCGCCGATTTCGACGAGGCGATGCTGGGCCTGGCCGGGCGCGCGGCGCAGATCGCGGAATGGGCACGCACCCACCGCTTCTGCGGCGCCTGCGCCCATCCGATGACGCGCGTGGCGCACGAACGCAGTTTTAAATGCGGCAATTGCGGGCACCTTGCCTATCCGCGCATTTCGCCGGCGATGATGGTGTTGATCCGCAAGGGAGACAGCGTGCTGATGGCGATGCACGTGGCCTCGCCCGCCAAACGGTTTACGCCGCTGGCCGGTTTCCTGGAAGCGGGAGAGTCGATCGAGGAAGCGGTGCACCGCGAGGTGTACGAGGAAGTCGGACTGCAGGTGACGAATTTACGCTATTTCGCCAGCCAGTCCTGGCCCTTCCCGCACTCGCTGATGATTGCTTTTACCGCCGATTATGCGGGCGGCGAGATCCGGGTCGATCCGACGGAAATCGCCGAGGCACGCTGGTTCGGCCCGAATGATGAATGGCCGGAGCGCGTGCCGCACATCTCGGTTTCGAGTGTGCTGGTGGACGCGCACCGGCCGCCGGGCTGCTAGACCTCGTTCAGCAGGGCTGGCGTGGTGCGCACCTCGACCGCCGCCGGCGCCCTGGCGCTGGTCGCCACCTGCACCCGCACGCTGTCGTCCGGACGCGTCCCCGTGCTGCGCAATTGCACCGCGCGCTGCAGCAGGTCGAACCAGAACGGCGCGCCGAACAGCGTGGTCGAGGCCGTCACTAGCCAGCCTGCCGCCTGCAGGGCGAATGCGGCGTCCAGCAGGGGCGGGAAACTCTGCCAGCCGATTGGCAGCGCCCACAGCTGGCGCAGGGTTTCGGCGTCGAGCGCGGCCGGGGCCGCGGTGATGTGGGCAGCCAGCTGCGGCTGCTGCCAGAGGGTGCGGAACAGGGCGATGCTGTCGATGTTGAACAGGATCGCCAGCAGCAGCGAGATCAGGAACGAGATCAGCAGCTGGCGCCGTTTATAGTTGCCCGACAGGCGCTGCATCGCATTGTCGAACCAGCCCGCCACCAGCAGCTGGAAACGCTCGAGGTCGCCGCCGGCGCGCGCATACAGACCCTGCAGGGCGCGCCGCACTTGCGGGTCGGACACGGCGTCGATATCGGCACCCAGGCGCGCGAAATTGCCGGGCACCTGCTGGATGCTGTCGATCAGCGCGATCGCGAAATAGCCCGGTTCAATGTAGGATGGCCGGGCCGCCATCGTGCGCTCGTCAAGCGCCTTGCCGTCGCTGTGCGGGTTGACCAGCGGGTGCGCATAAACCATCTGCGCCAGCATGGTGAAGCGCGGGTCGTTGAGCATGCTCTTGATGCCCGCGAGCAGGGTGTTGGCGCGCAGCCGGAACGCGGCCGCCAGCGCTTCCTGCACGGTGGCCACGATCAGCGCCACCGTGCCGTAACAAAACGTCAAACCGATTGCCAGTTCCAGTACAGAACTCCCGAACATAGGCCGCCTCCATGGGTGAAGTATCGGTTCACGCTAGCGCATCCCAATAGCGGATGAGTCTGGTTTGCTCAATAAACCGGCAGGCCCCGGCCGCCTCCGCCCATTTTCTATATACTGGCGGCAATCGTATTTTTAGGGTTCTCCCATGTCTGACAAAGAAGCATTCACCGAACACGACTGGCGCCGTTTGCTGACCAGCCTCGGTGAAGATCCGAACCGTCCGGGCCTCCATGAAACGCCTGCGCGCGTCGCCAAAGCCTGGAAGCACTGGACCTCGGGCTACGACCAGGATCCGGTGTCCGTATTGAAGGCCTTCGAGGATGGCGCCGAGCAGTACAACGAGCTGATCGTGGTACGCGGCATTCCCGTCTACAGCCATTGCGAGCACCATCTTGCCCCCTTCTTCGGCAAGGCGACCGTCGGGTATCTGCCGAATGGAAAAATCGTCGGCCTGTCGAAGCTGACCCGCCTGGTCGACATCTTCAGCAAACGCCTGCAGGTGCAGGAACGCATGACGATGCAGATCGCGAATGCGCTGATGGAAGTGCTGGAACCGAAGGCAGTCGGCGTCGTCGTGAAATGCCGTCACATGTGCATGGAAAGCCGCGGCATCCGTACCCAGGGCGAGGAAACGATCACGTCCTGCATGCTCGGAGAGTTGCAGCCGAACCTGGCACTGCGGACAGAATTCCTCGCCCTGGCCCGCGACTAAGGACGGCTGTCGGGAACCTGTTCCAAAACTTTCCCCTCAAAGCTAATTTGGGGAGAACGACATGGCCAGGCCCGCATTCCCCAGCGATATTGGGCGTGAGCAGTTTGATCTCGTGCGCGACATGCTCGAGGCGGCGCGCCGCAAGACGCGTCCGCGCAAGCACGATCTCTACGACGTCTACTGCGCGGTGCTGTATTTCCTGCATACAGGGGCCGCCTGGCGTAGCTTGCCGCGCGACTTCCCGCCCTGGCGCACCGTGCACGAATATTTCACGCAGTGGACCATGCTGCGCGACGGCGAACGCACGCTGCTCGAACAGACGCTCGACAAGCTGGGTCGGGAGACGGAACTGGCGCAATTGCACCGCCTGCTGCGGCCGCGCTGACATCGATGTTCACACCGGATCGCCGACGCGTTTGTGCCACGGTTTAGCTAAAAAGTTCCGTCGCAACGAGCGAGAGAACTGATCTTTATTAAACCTGCGTCCCCTGCGCGGGCGTCTTGTCACAATCTGTTGCGATTTTGAATCGTGCGCCTCGAATGGCTGAGCTAAGCTGGGGACATTGTTTTTCTTTCATCCCAGCGCCATGTTCGACTATCTCAACCAGTCCCTGTTTGCCCTGTTCAATGCCGCACCCGGCCTGTCGGGCTGGCGCCTGCACGGGGCGATCTTCGCCGCCGAATGGGTGATCATGGTCGTGCCTGTTGGCCTGGTGCTGATGTGGACCAATGGCGCGCCGGGCCAGCGCGAAGCGGCCGTGCGCGCCCTGCTGGCGGCGGTGATTGCGCTGACGATCAGCAAACTCATCGGCCTGATGTGGTTCCATCCGCGGCCCTTCATGGCCGGAATCGGACACAGCTTCCTGCACCATGCACCGGACAGTTCCTTCCCGAGCGACCACGCGACCAGCATGTTCTCGGTGGCCCTGGCATTGATGCTGAGCCAGCTGCGCGAAGTGCGCCGTTTCGGCCTGGCCCTGCTGGCGCTGGGCGTGGTCGTGGCCTGGGCGCGCGTCTTCCTCGGTGTGCACTGGCCGCTGGACATGATTGCCGCCTTCGTGGCGTCGGCCTTCGCCGCCCTCCTTGCCGACACCCGCGCCGGACAGGCCCTTGCGGCCGCGCTGGTAGCGATGATGCAGACGGTCTATCGCAGGGTACTGGCTGCCCCGATAGCGCGCGGCTGGCTGCGCCCGTAGCACCTGACAAAATCCTCATGGCGGCGTTGCAGCGTCTCGCCGTACTAGCGTACTGTCTTCGCCGCTGCGCCTTGCCCTGAGAATTTTGTCAGGCGCTCCCGGTAAATCACTTTTTCGGGGCTTCCGGCTCCGCCTTCTCGAACACCAGCTTCCTGTTCTCGTCGAGGTGGAACAGGCCGAGCGGTTCCCCCGTCACCTGTTCCGGCGCTTCCAGTTCGCTGCATCCTTCGGTTTCGACGCGCCAGACCTGCTCGCCCGCGCGCAGGGTATAGACGTTCGCGCCGGATGCAAACAGTTCGATCTCCACGTCCGGCATCGGTAGCTTGCCCAGCGAAATGCGGCGCTGGCAATCGGGCATGCGCGAGGCGAGCAGGTCGAGCGTGATGTCCTTGTTCCAGAAGTATTCCTGCATCGCGCGCACGGTCAGCGCGTGCTGGTTGCCGTCGATGTAATAGGTGGCCGAGTCGTCGACACAGCCGGCGAGCAGCAGGGGAGCGAGCAGGGCAGGGAACAAATGAGTTTTACGCATGCATGGAGTCCAGGTTGCGGCGCGACAGTTGCCGCGCCGTGGGCAGTATAGAACGCGGCTTTCTCGCCGTGCAACTGTGCCGCAGCAGCGCTCTCCCGGACTCCCCGTTTTTTTGAATTCGGCCATGATGAACACGACATCCCGATGGCTGATCCTATCCAGACGAGCGAGAACATGCCGAACGACGACCCGAACCTCGTGGCGCAGCAGGTGGCGCCCCCATACGTGCCGGCCCAGCCGCTGACGCTGCGCATCAACGGCACCGAACACCAGATGATGATCGAACCGCGCGTCAGCCTGCTCGACGCCCTGCGCGAGCGGCTCGCCCTGACCGGCACCAAAAAGGGCTGCGACCGCGGCCAATGCGGCGCCTGCACCGTGCTGGTCGACGGCCAGCGCATCAATTCCTGCCTGACCCTGGCTGTGATGCACGACGGCCGCGAGATCACGACCGTGGAAGGCCTCGCCCAGGACGGCGCGCCGCATCCGGTGCAGGCCGCCTTCATGGAGCACGACGGCTTTCAATGCGGCTATTGCACGCCCGGTCAGATCTGCTCGACCGTCGCCCTGCTGCGCGAAATCGCCGAAGGGCAAGCGAGCAGCGTGACGCGCGGCGAACGGCCGGCCAGCCTGGACGTCGACGAGATCCGCGAGCGCATGAGCGGCAACCTGTGCCGTTGCGGTGCCTACCAGAACATCGTGGCGGCGATCCAGACCGCCGCCGCCGACGTTAACGGTAACTAAGGAGGCAGCGTGCATTCGATTTCCTACGAACGGGCGCGCGACGTCGCCCATGCCATCGAACTGGGCAGTATGTCCGGCAGCAAATTCATCGGCGGCGGGACGAACCTGCTGGATTTGTACAAAAGCGGGGTCGAGCGGCCGACGCGCCTGGTCGACGTCAGCCGGATCGCGCTGAACGCGATTGAACCATTGCCCGACGGGGGTGTGCGTATCGGCGCGATGGCCAGCAACACGGCAGCCGCAAATCACCCGCTGGTGCGCGGACCCTACCGCGTGCTGTCGGAAGCGATCCTGAACGGCGCCTCCGCCCAGTTGCGCAACATGGCGACCGTCGGCGGCAACCTGCTGCAGCGCACGCGCTGCTATTACTTCACCGATCCGGCCTTTAAACAGTGCAACAAGCGCGAACCGGGCAGCGGCTGCGCGGCGATCGACGGTTTCAACCGCATCCACGCCATCCTCGGCGCCAGCCCGGCCTGCATCGCCACCCATCCGTCCGACATGGCGGTCGCGCTGGTGGCGCTGGACGCCAGCGTGCGCCTGGCCGGCCCCGGCGGCGAACGCAGCGTGCCGGTCGCCGATTTCCATCGGCTCCCGGAAGACCAGCCGCAGTTCGACACCGTGATCGCACCGGGCGAATTGATCACGGCGGTCGACCTGCCGCCTGCTCCCTTCGCCGCGCGTTCGCACTACCTGAAAGTGCGCGACCGCGCCAGTTATGCCTTTGCCCTGGTGTCGGTGGCGGCCGCCCTCGACCTGCGGGACGGCGTCGTGCGCGACCTGCGCCTGGTGCTGGGCGGCGTCGCCCATAAACCCTGGCGCGCCGTCGAGGCGGAAGCGGCGCTGCGCGGCCGGGCATTGGACGAGGACGGCCTGACACGCGCCGCAGCAGCAGCCGTGGCCGGCGCCCGGCCGTTTCAACATAATGCATTCAAGGTCGAGCTGGCGCAGCGCGCGGTCCTGCGGGCGCTGCGCACGGCGGGAGGACTCGCATGACGATCATCGGCGCACCCATCAACCGCACCGACGGCTGGGCCAAGGTCAGCGGCAGCGCGCGTTATTCCGCCGAGCACCCTGTCGCCGGCCTGGCCCACGCTTATCTTGTGACCAGCACCATCCCGAGCGGACGCATCAAGCGCATCGCCCTCGACACCGAGGTGCCCGGCGTGCTGCTGGTCATGACCCACGAGAACGTCTTGCAACTGCCGCGCGAAACGAAAGCCGGCAAACTAGCTCCGCCGATCGGGCGGGTGCTCTCGCTGCTGCAGGATGCCGAGGTCCACTACAACAACCAGCCGGTCGCCGTCGTGGTGGCCGAGACCTTCGAGGCGGCACGCGAGGCAGCCAGCCGTCTGCGCATTGAGTACGAAACATCACCGGCGCGGCTCGATTTCGAAGAAGCGAAACAGCATGTTCACCCGCCGGAAAAAGTGCTTACGCAGGACACCGACACCCGGCGCGGCAACCTGCAAGCAGGCATGTTATCGGGCAGCACCAGCATCGACCTCAGCTACCGGACGCCGGTCGAGCACCACAACCCGATCGAGCCGCATGCGACGATCGCCGCCTGGGACGGCGATCACCTGACCCTGTACGACTCGACCCAGTACATGAAGGGCGTGCAGCGCACGGTGGCAAGTACCCTCGGCATCGCGCCGGACAACGTGACCGTGCTGTGTCCGTATGTCGGCGGCGGCTTCGGCTGCAAGGGCTCGGTCTGGTCGCACGTGGTGCTGGCCGCGATGGCGGCGAAGATGGTGGATCGTCCCGTCAAGCTCGTGCTCGACCGCACACACATGTTTGGGCCGGTGGGCCAGCGCCCCGTCACCGACCAGCGCATGCGCCTGGCCGCAATGTCCGATGGACGCCTGACCGCGAGCGCCCACGACACGATTGCCTACACCTCGATGATTGAGGACTGGATCGAACCCTGCGGCCTGATGACGCGCATGATGTATGCGAGTCCGAACCAGGAAACGACGCACCGCCTGGCGCGCATGCATCTCGGCACGCCGACCTTCATGCGCGCGCCGGGCGAGGCCTCGGGCTCGTTCGCGCTGGAATCCTCCATGGACGAGCTGGCCTACGAACTCGGCATCGACCCGCTGCAACTGCGCCTGCAAAATTACACGGAGCGCGATCCCGGCAAGGATTTGCCCTTCTCCAGCAAATCGCTACGCCAGTGCTATGACATCGGTGCCGAGCGCTTCGGCTGGAGCGGGCGCAATCCGCAACCGCGCTCGATGCGCGCAGGCGACAAGCTGGTCGGCTGGGGCATGGCGACGGCAACTTATCCGACCAATCGCTCCAAGGGCAAGGCCTCGGCCACGCTGCATCCCGACGGCAAGGCCGTGTTCCGCTCCAGTACGCAAGACCTCGGCACCGGCACCTATACCGTCATGACGCAGATCGCCGCCGATGCGCTGGGCGTGCCGGTCGAGCGCGTCAGTTTCGAGCTGGGCAATTCGCAGCTGCCGGAAGCGCCGGTGTCCGGCGGCTCGACGACGGTGGCCAGCGTCGGGCCGGCGGTGCAGGCGGCAGGCCATGCGCTGCGTCTGAAACTGGTCGGGATTGCGCTGGGGGACGAACGTTCTCCCCTGTTCGGCGCGCTGGCGGACGAGGTCGATGCCCGCGATGGCGAGCTGTTCCTGCGCGCCGATCCGTCGAAGCGGGAAACGATGGCGGCGATCGTGGCGCGCCAGGCGGCCGGTCCGGTCGAGGTGGAGGCCGGCGCCGATCCGGGGGACGCCAGCAAGCACTATTCGATGCATGCCTTCGGTGCAGTATTCGTCGAAGTGCATGTCGACGAACTGCTGGGAGAAGTGCGGGTGCCGCGCGTGGTCGGCGTGTATGGCGTCGGCAAGCTGATGAACGCGAAGACCGGCCACAGCCAGCTGATGGGCGGTATTGTCGGCGGCCTCGGCATGGCCCTGTTCGAGGAAACGGTATTTGATGCGCGCAACGGGCGTGCCGTGAACGGCAACCTGGCCGAATACCATGTGCCGGTGAATGCCGACATCGGCCGCATCGAGGTCGAGGTGGTGGAAGAAGACGATCCCCACGTCAACCCGCTCGGCGCGAAAGGGATCGGAGAGATCGGCATCACCGGCGTGGCCGCGGCGGTGGCGAATGCCGTGTTCCATGCGACCGGCAAGCGGATTCGCAGCTTGCCGATTACGCTGGATAAATTGTTGTAGAGCGTAAGAGCGTGAGGCCGCGTGCTTGGCCTGAGTGTGCGGATGATCAACAGGTGTACCGCGTGGAGTCAGGACTCCACCCTACGGTCAGCTCGTTTCGTAGGGTGGAGTCCCGACTCCACGCGGTGCAGCAGCAACAAGCAAATAGCGCGTCATGCAAGTGCGCCACGTCGAGTTACTTGGCTGCTCCTTCCCAACCACCCCCCAGCGCCAGAAACAGCGTCACCTGGTCGCTCGCCAGCTTCGCGCTGGACGCCGCCACTGCCGCCTCGTTCGAGGCCAGCGTACGCTCGGCATCGAGCGTGGTCAGAAAGTCGGTGCGGCCGAACCGATACAGTTTAGAAGCCTGACTGGATGCCAGCGCGCTCTGGTCGCGCGCCGCTTTCAACGCGGCGTGACGGTCGAGTTCGCGCGCATAGTTGCTCAGCGCCGTTTCCGTCTCGCGCAGCGCGTTCAGCACGACGCCGTCGAAGCGCGCCAGCGAGGCAGCCGTGCCGGCCTCGGCCTGGGCGATGTGCATGCGTGCCGTGCCGGTCGACGGCAGCGACCACGAGATCAGCGGACCCAGGCTGTAGCGCCAGGTATTGGCGTCGCCGAAGCCGGACAGGGCGCCCGTACTGCCGGCCGACAGGCCCAGGCTGATCTGCGGATACAGCTCGGCGGTCGCCACGCCGATGCGCGCCGTGCTGGCCGCAAGCAGGCGTTCGGCCTGGCGGATGTCGGGACGGCGGCGCAGCAGGGCGGCGCCATCGCCCACCGGAATGGCAGTAGCCAGCTGCGGCACCTTCTCGCACCCCGCCACCGCCTGCGGGAAGTGTGCCGGCGTTTCTCCCGTCAGCACGGCCAGCCGGTACAGGGCGGCGCGGCGCCCGGCCTCGAGCGGCGGTACGGCGGCGCGCAATTGTTCCAGCTGGCCGAGCGCGCGGCTGTTGTCGAGCGCCGTGCCGCGTCCGAGTTTTACGCGCTGGGCGGTGGAACGGACGAATCTGTCCTGCAAGGCCACCGACTGGCGCGCGATCGCGATCTGCTGGCCGTTTGAGCAGGCCTCGGCATAGGCGCGCGTCGTTTCCGCCGCCACCGTCACGCGCGCCAGGTCGCTGGCCGCCTGCGCGCTGTCCGCATCGGCATTCGCCGCCTCCACCGCGCGTGCGATTTTTCCAAATAAATCGAGTTGATACGACACGCGCAGGCCGGCGTCGTAGCTGGCGTGGTCGGGCAGCGCGTGCGGTACGCCCATGGCGGCGCCCGAGGCGCGACCATAAGCGGGAGCAGCCGAGACGTCGACGCCGGGCCGGCCGAGCTGTTCGGCCTCCGTCACCACGGCCTGGGCGCGCGCCAGGTTGGCGGCCGCCACGCGCAGGTCGGTGTTGGCTGTAAACGCCTGGTCGATCAGGGCGTCGAGCGTGCTGTCACGGTACAGGCGCCACCACTGCCCGGGCAGCGGCTGCTGGCTGAATGGTTTTTCCGAGGCACCGATGAACGGTGCAGCGGCATCGGGCCGTTTGATGACGGCCTGCTCAGGCAGCTTGTAATTCGGGCCGACTACCGTGCCGCAGGCCGCCAGCAACAGCGGCAGCGCGGCCGAGGTAAGAGTGCGCGCGCGCATCACGACACCTTTTTCGGTGGCGCCGGCAACACCTGCACCGTCGCCGTCTGTCCCGCCACCAGGCGCACATTGTTCGGCACCGGATCGAGCGCCACGCGCACCGGAATGCGCTGGGCCAGCCGCACCCAGTTAAACGTCGGATTAATGTTCGGCAGCATGTTGGTGCCGGTCGTGCGGTCGCGGTCGGAGATACCCTCGGCAAAACTTTCGACATGGCCGGTCAGTTGCTGCTTCGCGCCCATCAGCGAGACGGCGACCGGATCGCCCAGGTGGATCGCCGCCAGTTTCGTTTCCTCGAAATAGCCCTCGACGTAGAACGAGCCGCGGTCGACCAGCGCCATCACCGGATGGCTGGCGCTCACGTACGCGCCGGCGCGCAGGTCCAGGTTCGTCACCGAGCCGCTGACCACCGACACCACGCGCGTGCGGTCCAGGTTCAGGCGCGCCGTATCACGGTTGACGACAGCTTGCGCCAGCGCCGCGCGTGCCTGTTCGACGCGAGATACGCCTTGTTCGCGTGCTTCCTGCGCCACCAGATCTCCCAGCTGGACGTTGCGGCGTGCCTCGCGCTCGGCTTGGCTGACGGCGACTTTGGCCGCGTCCTCGGCGGCTTCCGCCTGGCGCAGGGCCAGCTCGAAGCGGGCGCGGTCGACTTCGAACAGCAGGTCGCCGGCTTTTACCTGCTGGTTGTCGTGGACGTAGACCCTGGTCACCTGTCCCGTGACGTCGGGCGCGACCTGCACGACATAGGCCTTGATGCGGCCGTCGCGGGTCCAGGGTTCGATTTCATAGTGGCGCCACAACTGCCAGCCCGCATAGATGGCGCCGGCGGCGGCGAGGACGGTGATGCCGACCCGCGTGAATGCTTGAGGAGAGAATTTCATCTTTTTATTTAAAACCAGTTGGATCCAATAAAAACAAGGCTGCCGAGCACGATCACGAACAGCGAAAAATCGAACAGCGCCGGGTGCCACACGTGCTTATAAAAGCCGGTGCGCGCCAGCAGCTTGTTGCACAGGCGCGAGACCACGTAGGCAAGCAAGGCCAGCAATAGCAGCGGCGGGAAATACATGCCGTAGAGGCTGACTTCGCCGATCATCGGATCTCCTTGTCGAAAAGCGGGAGTACTGCGGGTGAAGGTTGGTAGGGTGCTGCCGACGGGAACAGGTCGCGCCGGATGCCGGCCAGCGAGGCCAGCGCATCGCCGCGCGCAGTGGAGACCTGGGCCGCGCTGACCGAGCGCAGGGCGTTGTCGATCGACACCAGCAGGCGCGCGTCCTCCACCGGGGCGCTGGCGGGGCGTGCCGCGAAATGTTGAGATAAATGTTCGAACAGGGCCCACAGCGCCGCCTGGCTGCGGCCGAGCTCGCTGCGTACGGACAGCAGTTGCGTCATGTTCAGGCCGATGCGCAGGTCGACCAGGGCGTCGCTCGCCTGTAAATCCTGCTGGGGGCCGGCCAGCGCCAGTCGCGGCGTCAGCAGGGCGATGCGATCGACCATGCGCGCGGAAAATTCCGCCAGCGAGGGCGCCTGGCGGCCGTCTCCTATCTTTGCCAATTCTCCCCAGCCCGCACGCAGCAGGCGGCGCGCGGTCCAGCCGGCGCCGACGCTGCGGAACACGCCGATCACCAGCACGGCCAGCGCCAGTCCGGCCAATTGGGCCAGCGTCGAATTAATAAACGAGGCGGCGTCGGCCGTGTTCGTGTCCTGCAGGGCCAGCGTGCCGGCGATGCCGAACATGAAGGGCATCGCCTTGCCGAAGGTCGCCGGGCGCGCGATCAGCACGCCGAGCACCAGGAAGGCGGGGGCGCAGGCCAGCACCAGCATTTCGAAGCTGTGAATTGCAGGCAGCACCGCCAGCAGATAAAAGGCGGACAGGGGCACCGAATAAATGGTCCAGACCAGGAAGCCCTTAATAAATGGCACCGGGTCGTCCTGGGTCGCGAAGAAGCAGGACATCACCGCCGCCATCATCGGCACCGCGGCGCCCGAGGGCCAGCCGGTCAGGATCCAGAAGGCGCAGCCGGCCAGGGTGGCGATGACGGCGGCGGCCGCCGACACCAGGGCCATGCCGTGGTCCAGGTGCAGCGCCTGCGGCTTCACGTTGGGCAGATCGAAAGCCGCTTCCGGCAGCATGCCGGCCGTGCCGGCCCCGATATGGCGGCGCAGCGCGTGGGCGTCGACGCAGACGTCGACCAGCGCGCGCAGGCGGGCGGCCAGGTTAATCTGCAGCAGGTCGCCCCAGTCGGCATGGCGCTCGGCGGCGGGCGTCAGGGCGTCGATCGCGGTGCGCAGGGCGGCCGGCGTGCCGGGCGGTGCGGCATCGCGCCGGCTGCCAGTCCAGGCCGTGATCTCGGCCAGCACCGCGCGCCAGCGTGCATCGGAGACGCCCAGCCCGCGCAGGGCCTTCAAGCGGTCTTCGATCGAGGACAGCAGCGGCACCATGGCGGCCAGGCGTTCCTGCAGCGCGTGGATCGCGTTCGCGGTCCAGCGCAGGTGCGAAGTGTCGAACGGCAGGTGCACGGCCATCATGCGCAGTTCCGTGATGTCGCCGGCCAGCTTGCGGCGGTCGAGCGAGATGTTGGCGGCCTGCGTGACCGGGGCCAGCGCATCGGCGATCCAGGCCTGGGCGTCGCGCAAGGCGTGGTCGAGGCGCGCCAGCAGCACCGGGCCGAAGCCCTGCGGGAAGAACAGCGAGTGCACGACGGTTGCGCAACTAATGCCGAGCAAAATTTCCTCGACCCGGGCCAGGGCGATGTCGAAGATGGTGCCGGGGTCGTTCACGGCCGGGAAGGCGATCAATCCGGCGGTATAGCCGGCCAGCATCAGCACATAGGAACGCGGCGTGCGGTCCAGCAGGGAAATGTACAGGCAGCCGCCGACCCACAGCGCCAGCACCAGCGACAGCAGTTCCGGGGAATTGGCGAACAGCGGCACCAGGATCACGGTAGCCAGCGCGCCCAGCAGCGTGCCGCCGAAGCGGAACACGGCCTTCGAGCGGGTGGGGCCGGCGAAGGGCGCTGCGACGATATACGCCGTCATCAGCGCCCAGAACGGACGCGGCAGTCCGATGCGCATCGCGAGATAAAGCGCGAGCATCGCTGCCGCGAAACTTTTAAGCGAGAACAGGGCCTCGTTTTTCGAGGGCAACTTCATCCCTGCTTGTCGCCGGTCGATTCCGCTTTGCCGATGCGGCATTGAATGCTGGTCAGCACGCGCAGACAGGTGTCGATGTCCGCCGGGTCGACACCGGCGAAGACGCTGCGGCGGAAGGGGATCAGCGCTTCTTCCATCTGGGCGGCGCGGGTCTTGCCGTCTTCGGTCAATTGCAGGATGCGCGCGCGGCGGTCTTGCGGGTCGTCATGACGTTCGACCAGGCCGCTGTCGATCAGCAGGTCGATCACGCGCACCAGGGACGACGGCTCCAGGCCGAGGGCGTCGGCCAGCATGCCGGGGCGTACGCCGTCCTGGCCCAGGCGTCCCAGGATCAGCACCGGGAGCGCGGTCGCCTGCGACAGGCTGTACTGCGACGCCACTTTGTCCGCCATCGATTTGTAGGCGCGCGAAGCCTGCGTCATGGCGGCGGTGAGCTGGATCAGGGTCTGGTCGAAGGCGTCCATAGGATGCGGGATTTAATTTGATTATGAAAGTTTAGCATGCGAAGTAAATTCTTGCAGGAAGGGGCATGCGGCTTGTCAGCCGATGAGCGGCGTCGGCGCCGCGCTTGTGTCGGTTACAGCGTGGGAATTGCCGCCAGCGAAGCGGGCAAGTCGAACTCGTGTTCGGGCGCGACCTTGCGCAGCGCCTCGATCGGGGCGTAGCCCCAGTGCACGGCTGCAAAGGCGACGCCGGCGCGGCGCGCGGCGTCGGCATCGGTGGTTTGGTCGCCGATGTACAGGGCCGCGTCGGGCGCCATGGCGGCGCGCTTTAACACCTTGCGGATGCGTGCGGTCTTCCCGAAGATCGACATGCCGCATTCGTACTGGCTGATCAGGGGAGACAGTTCCGGCCCCAGCACCTGCCGCACGTTGTCCTCGGCGTTCGAGGAGACGATGGTCAGTTTGACGTTGTCGCGCGCGAGCGCGCGCAGGACATGATCGACCTGCGGAAACAGGCGCACCTGTCCCGCATTTTCGCGCATCAGGGTCTTGAAGCTGGCGGCGGCCAGCGGCAGCTTCCAGGCCGGCATGCCGACCTCGCGCATCATCTCGCGCGTGCCATAGTGGCGCAGGCGCTCGACGTGGGCATGGTCGATGCGGCGAAAGCCGTGCTCGTCAGCGATCCGGTTGAAAACGCTGAGGAAGAACGGAAACGAATCGGCAAGGGTGCCGTCGAAATCGAAAATGGCGAGGCGGTAGCGCATGGCGCCTACATGATACACAGGCTGGGTTATCGACGGGCGTTCAGGCCTGGCCCACGCGCTCCGGCACCACGAAGGCCAGGCTTTCCTCGAACGAACGCAGCACCATGTCGACGTGCTCCTGCACCACCGTCTGGTTCGCAGCCGTCTCGCCAAAAGGCAGGCGGATCGTCACCAGCAAGGCGTTCGGCAGGCCGGCGCGCAATTCGTCGGCCACGCGCTGCCACTGCTCCAGCATGGATTCGACCGGGTAGATCAGGAACACGGTCGAGATCAGGTCGGCCTTGTCCGGTCCCGGATTGTCCTGGTCGGCGCCGATGACCACGCTGCGCGCATCGACGTCGAGTTCGCGCAGGGCGCGTACCAGCAGCTCCGTCAGCAGGTCGTCGCGCTCGGTGCCGAGGCCGGCGCAGAGCACGATCGAGTGCGAAGGCACGTCGAGCGAACCCTGCCAGCGGCCGAGGCGTTCCTCGCGCATCTTGCGCAGGTGGGCGCCGACGTTGGCGTCGAGCAGGGAGACGCGGCCCTTGCGCCGGCGGTTGCGCGGCACTTCCTTCGACACCGGCGTCAGCGTCGCGGCGACGTCGGCGATGGTGGTGCGCAGATGCGCCGCCTGCGCGGTCTCGAGCTGGCCGGCACGCTGTTCCGCGGCGGCCAGCGCGATCCCGGGCAGCAGGATCTGGTCGCAATAGCGCGCGAAGCTGTGGCGGTCGAGATAGCTGCGCGCATCGAGGATGATGTTGTAGGTCTCGCCGGCCAGCACGCGCTGGTAAAAACGCTGGGCCACGTTCACGTCCGGCACGTCGCCCAGCAGGATCGTCACCGGTTCCAGCGCGCGCACGTGGCGCCCGGCCACCACCAGGCAGAGCGTGAGGGGTGTGGACAGCAGCAGCCCCACCGGTCCCCACATCGCGCCCCAGAACAGGGCCGAGACGATCACGGCCAGCGGCGACAGGCCCGAGCTGTGTCCGTACACCTTGGGCTCGACCACGTTCGCCACGAACAGCTCGAGCGCGACGAAGATCGCCAGGCAGGACAGCGCCATCGTCCAGCCCGGGTCGATGGCGGCGACGAACACGGCGATCAGCACGCCCGCCACCATGATGCCGAGGTAGGGCACGAAGCGCAGCAGGCCTGACAAGGCGCCCCACAGCGCCGCATGCGGCACGCCGAAGGCCCACAGCAGGCCGCCGATCAGGGCGCCGAAGGTGAGATTGACGACGAACTGCGACAGGAAAAAGCGCGAAACGCCGCGCGTCGCATCGGACAGGGCGCGCACCGTGCGGCTGATCTCGGCCTGGCCGGCCAGGCGGATCACGCGGTCGCGCAGGGATTCGTGTTCGAGCAGGATAAACACCAGCAGCACCAGCACCAGGCCCGCTTCGCCGATCGGCCCCCAAGCCAGGGAAAACAGGCGCGCCAGGGTGTCGCGGGTGGTGGCGCGCGGCGCGCGGATCTCGACCGGCAGCGGCTGGTTCGCGCTGGTGGTGAGCGTTCCGCGCCGCACCGTGACCGGCGGCGGCGGCGCCACGGGAGACTGCGGCGCCACCGCACTGAGTTCGGCTTCCAGGCGCGCGAACGGGCGTTCCGTCAGCTCGCGCACGCGTTCGATTTTGGAACGGATCGCGGCCCGGTATTCGGGCAGGTCGCGCGTGACCGCCACCAGCTGAAAGGCGAGGATGGTGCCGATGCCGATCACGCAGGTCCCCGCCAGCAGCACCGAGACCAGCGTCGCCGGCAGGCGCGGCAGGCCGACGCGGCGCATCGACCGGATCAGCGGCGCCAGCACCAGGCTCAATACGGTCGCCAGCGCCAGCGGCTCGAGCACGTCGCGCCCGAAATACAGCAGGCCCAGGATGCAGGCGACGGTGACGACCGAACTGGCGGTGAGATTGTTGAACAGGCTTGATTCGCGCATCGGGGGCAGTGCTGTGCGTGGATGGTCGTGGATGGACGCCGGCTTAGCATTCACCAGCGCCAGCAGTCTAGCACCAATGGCAACCCGGCAGTTCGTCCGGCCTTCAGGAAGCGCCTTGCCCCTCGAGCGCCGCCAGCAGGCGCGCCGCCTCGACCGGTTTCACGAAGTGGCGGTCGAAGCCGGCCTGGCGCGAAGACTCGCGGTCGCTCGACTGGCCGTAGCCGGTCAGCGCCACATACAGCGCGCCCGCCAGCGCCGGCTCGGCACGCAGCCGGCGCGCCAGTTCGTGGCCGTCGATCAGCGGCATGCCGATGTCGAGGATGAACACGTCCGGCGGAGAAGCCAGCGCCGCCCCGACCGCGTCGCGCGGGTCGTTGATGGTCTGCACCCGGTGCCCGGCCGCGTCCAGCAGCACCGACAGGGTCGCGGCGGCGTCGACGTTGTCGTCGACCAGCATGATGCGCAGCGCACGGTCCGATGCGGTGAAGGCCGGCGCCGCCTCGGCCGTGGGACGCGGCAGCTGGCCGGCCGCCGGCAGTTCCACCGTAAACGTGCTGCCCTGGCCGGGGCCGGCGCTGCGCACGCCGACCTGGCCGCCGTGCATGGCGACGATGTTCTTGACCAGCGCCAGCCCCAGGCCGAGACCGCCCTGGGCCCGGTCCGGCGTGCGCTTGCCCTGCACGAACAGGTCGAAGATGTGCGGCAGCAGCGCCGGCTCGATGCCGTTGCCGTTGTCGGTCACCGCGATGCGCACCACGCCATTATTCACCTCCAGCGCCAGCGTGATGTGGCCGCCGGCCGGCGTGTACTTGGCCGCATTCGCCAGCAGGTTGGCCGTCACCTGGATCAGGCGCGCGCGGTCGCCCAGCACGCTCGCCGGGGCCGATCCCAGCTGCAGCGCCAGCGTATGCCTGCCGGCTTCGACCAGCGGGTGCGCCTGTTCGGCGGCGCTGGTAACGACGGCTTTCACGTCGACCGGCGCCTTCTCCAGCTGCACCATGCCGCGCGTGACGCGCGAGACGTCAAGTAAATCGTTGACCAGGGTCGTCATGTGGCTGACCTGGCGCGAGATCACTTCGCTGTACTGCCGTACTTTATCCGCGTTGTTCGGCACCAGGCGCAGCACCTGGGCTGCGGCGCTGATCGGCGCCAGCGGGTTGCGCAGCTCGTGCGCCAGCATCGCCAGGAACTCGTCCTTTCGGTGGTTGGCCGCCTGCAGCGCTTCTTCGGTCAGTTTGGCTGCGTGGATGTCGGTGTCGGTGCCGAGCCATTTGACGATCTCGCCGCTCTCGCTGCGCAGCGCCAGCGCGCGCGCCAGGATCCAGCGGTACTCGCCGCTGTGGTGGCGCAGGCGGTAGGTGGCCTCGTAGGGTGCGCCGCTGGCGATGCTGTGCACCCAGCGCGCGTGGCCGGCCTCCCTGTCGTCGGGATGCAGCAGGTCCTCGGCCCAGCTCGTGCCTCCGGCCGCGCTGGCGGGCAAGCCGACGAAGTCGTAGAAGCGCTCGTTGTGGTAATCGATGCTGCCGTCGGGGAGCGCGGTCCACACCATCTGCGGCATCGCATTGGTGATGGTGCGAAAACGCAGTTCGCTGTCGCGCAGGTCTTCCTCGAAGCGCTTGCGCTCGGTAACGTCGCGCGTGGTGCCGGCGACCGCCTCGACTTCGCCGTCGGGCCCGAGGATGGGCACGAAAATGTAGTCATAAATGCGCCGCCCGAAGGTGCCGTTGAAGGGCACCTCGCCGCGGATCGGCGCCCTGGTCGCTTTCACCTCTTCGATCTCGCGGTCGTGCATGGCTGCGTGCCAGGGCTCGTAGCCCAGTTCCCAGCAGGTCTTGCCAACCGCTTCCTCGAAGGTCTTGCCCCACATCTGCAGCAGCACGGCGTTCGCATAGGTGAACCGGTGCTCGAGGTCGAACACGTAGACGAGATCGGGCGTATTCGACAGCACGGTCTCGTACAGGCGCCGGCGGCGTTCGGATGCGTCGGCCATGGAAGCGAGCTCGCGTTCGGCGTCCTGGTGGCGCGTCCGGTTTTCCTGTTCGCGCAGGTGACGCTCGGTCAGCAGCGCGAGCAGGTCGGTGAAATAGCCGATTTCGCCGACCAGCAGCGCGTCCGGCGCACTTTGCTTCGCATGAAAGACGGCGAGCGTGCCCAGGATCTTGCCACCCGGGGAATGCAGGGGAAAGGACCAGCACGAGCGGATGCCATGGGCCTCGGCCAGGGGCAGCCAGGGCTGCATCGAGGCTTCCTCGCGCAGGTCCTCGACGATGAGGATCTGGCCCGCGTGGGCGGCGCGGCCGCAGGGCGGGCCCGCAGGATCGACCGGCAGTGTCGCCAGCGCCGCCGTCAGCTGCGGCGGTAGCCCTGTCGCAGCCGCGAGGCACAGCTGGTTCGCCGGCTCGTCCATCAGGTAGACCGCGGCCCAGCTGTCTTCGTTGATCAGGCGGCGCGCCTCGTCGAGCAGGCTTTGCAGGATGACGTCGTACGGGGCGCCGCGGACGGCATCGGACAAGACGTGCTTCAAACCGCCGAAATTCAAGCCTGCATCTGTGGACTTCATCGTACGCGCCGGGCAAGGGAAAGGGCTCGATTTTAGCTCAGGGGTGACGCCTGCGCGCCCCGCTTTTCAATAGTGTGTTTGCTTCCCATGAACAGCCTTACAATCTTGTCATCTTCATCATCTGCGAAGCGTCGATCATGGCCCAAATCCATCCTGCCGGCTGGCGCGAGATGTCCGTCACCGGAAATGCCGCACGCGAGATTGAAACCCTGTCCCTGCTCGAGCAGCGCCTGTCCGACACGCCCTACAGCATCTACCACGGCGTGCACTGGACGAATGTCGAGCAGGGATACTCGGTGTACGGCGACGTCGATTTCATTGTCGTCGCCCCGAACGGGCGCATGCTGCTGATCGAGCAGGTTGCCGGTTTCATGAACGAGACCGCGGACGGACTGCAGAAGAACTTCCAGGGCAAGCCCCGTAAAATCCGCGCCCACATCCTGCACACGATCGAGGGCTTGACGCGCCGCTATCAGGGAGAGCTGTCGATCGACTACCTGCTGTACTGCCCCGACTACACGGTGCGCGACCCGAACCTGGCAGGCATCGACCCGCGCCACATCATCGACGCCACCAACAAGGGCAAACTGGCGAAGATCATCCGCGAGGCGCTGCCGATCACGGAGAAGACCGACGAATTCGACAAGGTCACGCGCTTCCTCGGCGACACCCTCAGTTTGCGCCCCGATCCCAGCTCGATGATCGGTTCGGCCACGCAGATGGTGACGCGCCTGTCCGGCGGCCTCGCCACCTGGGCGCGCCGGCTCGAATTCGAACCCTTCCGCCTGCGTGTGGTCGGCACCGCCGGCAGCGGCAAGACGCAATTGGCGCTGGCCGAATACCAGGCCGCAATCGACGCCGGGCTGCGCCCCCTGTACGTCTGCTTCAATCGCCCGCTGGCCGACCACATCGAGCGATTGGTGCCGCCGGGCGGGCGCGTCTCGACCTTCCACATGCTGTGCGACGCCTACATGCGCGCCCAGGACGTGACCCCGGATTATTCCTCGCCCGAGGTCTGGAACGAGATCGAGCAGGCCCTGGCCGACGTGGCATTACCCGAGACCTGGCAGTACGACGTGCTGATCGTCGACGAGGGCCAGGATTTCTCGACCGCCTGGCGCGACATCGTGCTCGCCATGGTCAAGCCGAACGGCCGCGCGATCTGGCTCGAGGACCCCGACCAGAATTTATATGGCCGCCAGATGGTGGCCCTGCCGGGCTGGGTGAAACTCCATTCCGACACCAACTACCGCAGTCCGCGCCAGATCGTGCAGATGCTCAAATCGATGGGCGCCGCACGCGACCCGGTCGAAGCCGGCAGCCCTTTTAAAGGGGCCGACATCGAGGAACTCACTTACCCAGAGGGCGACACCGAGGCGATGCTGGCCCAGACCCGGCGCGCGGTGACGTCGTGCCTGGCCGCCGGCTTCGGCCGCCACGACATCGCGATCTGCTCGTTCCGCGGGCGAGAAAAATCGGCGATCCTGAACCTCGATAAACTGAGCGATGCGCATACGCTGCGGTCGTTCACGGGGGAGTACGACCTGTTCGGCAATCCGGTGTTTCGCGAAGGGGGACTGCTGGCGGAGTCGGTGTACCGGTTCAAGGGACAGTCTGCGCCGGCGCTGATTTTCACGGAGATCGATTTCGAGGACATGACGGATCTCGTGCTGCGTAAACTGTTTGTGGGGATGACGCGGGCGAGACTGAAACTGGTGCTGGTGATGAGCGATCGGGCGTCCTTGCAGCTGCTGGATCGCATGTAAATACCCTCCCATCCTGAAACAATTGCTAACGTATCGCGTGGTAACAATTCTGCATGCTCGGCTATGATGGCGCCCTTTCGGCAAGATCAGCAGCATTCGCTTCGGTAAGGTTGGGAGTAATGTTGTCTGGCATGGGATGTGGATGGAAGTACAGAGTCGCGTAGTGCCCGCAGCAGCTGGAGCGCAGCAAACACAATTTGGCCTGATCAATCTTTTAAAAGCAGTCGCGGCGCAGCTGATCGTGCTGCATCATCTCGCCTTCTACGGGCCGATGGCCGACCGTGCGCGGCCGCTCATGCCCGACTTGTTCGACTGGCTCGCCGGGGACGCCCGGATCGCTGTGCAGATTTTCCTCGTCATTGGCGGCTTTCTCGCCGCCAAATCGCTGTCGCCGCAGGGCTTGGGAACGCAACGCAACCCGCTTGGCACCATGTGGCGGCGCTATGTAAAGCTGGCGCCGCCGTTTATCGTCGCCACTTTGCTTGCCGCCCTTGCCTCGGCCATTGCCTCCGCCTGGATGACGCACGAATCGATTTCCAGCGCACCAAGCGTGACGCAACTGGCCGCGCACGTGCTGCTGCTGCACAGCGTGCTCGGTTACGAATCCTTGTCCGCCGGTGCCTGGTACGTGGCCATCGATTTCCAGCTGTATGCGGGGGCTGCCTTGCTGTTGTGGCTGTGCGGGCGCCTGTCCGGCGGACTGCATCGGCCGTGGCTCGCGCCTGTGATGATGACGGTGGTCGTCGTGTCCTCGCTGTTCTACTTCAACCGCGATGCGGACTGGGATGTGTGGGCACCGTATTTCTTCGGCAGCTATGGCTTGGGCATGCTGGCCTGGTGGGCCGGTGATCCGGCGCGCAAGCCGCGTACTGTTGTGGTGCTGTTCCTGATGATGGTCGTGCCGACGCTGGCGGCGCTGACGCTCGATTTCAGGAGCCGGATTGCGGTGGCGCTCAGCGTGGCGTGCGTGTTGATGCTGCTGGGGCGGGTACGGGTTCGTTCGAGCACTGGATGGTCGCTGGCGAACTGGCTTGGCAAGAACTCCTATTCGATTTTTTTGGTGCACTTCCCGGTGTGCCTGGTGGTGAATGCGGCATTTACACGGTTTGTGCCGGTGGATGTGGCGTGGCAGGCAGTGGGCACGCTTATCGCCTGGGCGGCGAGCCTCGCGGGCGGAGCGGCGTTTTTCCGTTGGGTGGAAGCGCCGCTGGGACGAATGGCCGGCATGGCTGGCGGTGCCCGGCCGGTGCGGGCCTTCGACGGCTTGACGCGCAAGGATGTCGTGGCACGCTGAGCTTTCTTAGGTCCGTCCCACATCGATCGACGCATAAGTTCCCGCGTCGAGCGGTTCAGGCACCTCCAGCCGCAGTCGCGGAATCTTTTCGTACAAGTGGAGTTTGAACTCGTCGCTGTCATTCGCGTAATGGCAGCGGCGATGGCAATTCGGGCACAAAGCCACGGCATTTGTCGGGGTATCCGAGCCGTGGCTCGCCAGAGGCATCACGTGATGCACTTCCAGGTACGGTAATCCATCGTTGCCAATAAAAGGTGCGGCCTGATCGCAGCCTTCGCACATTCCGTCGGCGACCTTGAGGACCCAGGCCTTGACGGCGGGATCGCGCACATAGCTGGCGCTGGTCTTGAGTGCTAGCTGGGGATGCTTCGAGCCTGTCGGTATCTTCAAGTATGCCTGGTTGCGCAATGTCGAGACCTGCGCCGCCAATGCAGCCGCATCCGCCGTCGGCACGTAAGCGGTCAAAAATGCGATGTCGTGCAGTTGGAGCAGCGCGACCATTTTCTCCTTCACGGCAGTGCCGATATTGCGTGCAGGGAGATAGCCGGCGATATACGGCATCTTGAGTTCGTACAGTGCCGCCGAGATGTTCTGCATGCGGAATTCGACCGATGCCTTCGTTCGACCTGCAAGCGGTCCGTCACGCAGCTGGCGATTGACTTCGGCCTTGTTGTAAGGCTCGCCCTTCAGTTCCGAACGAAGCATCACCAAGTACGCGTCTACTGCGCTCCTCAGCTCTTTTTCGCTCCATGAGCTGGCACTTGCTGTTTAAACTTCGGGAATAAGAGACATACAGTAGGCCAGGACACGGTGTCTTGGAGTCTACTGTTTGTTCAATATCTTTTCAATAATCTATCGATCGGTTTGCGCTCGAATGTGATCACGCGTGCTCCATACATCACGCCCGTATCTTCTGAATCTCGCTCTGCCGATGATCCTGCACGATCGCCCCCTGCTGCAGCACCACGACCCGCTCCGCCATGGCGATCGTTTCGGGCCGGTGCGCAACTAACACGCGGGTCAGCGCGAGCGTCTTGATCGCCGCATTGACGGCCTGTTCGTTCCACACATCCAGATGGCTGGTCGCCTCATCCAGTACCAGGATCTTCGGCTGTTTATACAGCGCCCGCGCCAGCAGGAGACGCTGCTTTTGTCCGCCCGACAGCCCGCTGCCGATGTCGCCGACGAGGGTGTTGTAGGCCATCGGCATGCTCATGATTTCCGGATGAATGGCGGCCAGTTGCGCGCAGCCCTGCACGCGTTCGAGATCGGCCGTGGGCGAGAAAAAACTGATGTTGTCGGCAATCGAGCCGGCGAACAGGCCGTCGTCCTGCATCACGGTGCCGATCAGGTTGCGGAAATTGGCTGCGCCGAGTTGCTGCAGTTTGATGCCGTTGATCAGAATCTCGCCTTCCACCGGATCGAGCAGACCCAGTAACAGTTTCATGAGCGTCGTCTTGCCGCAGCCGGAGGGGCCGGTCACGGCAATGCATTCGCCCGCGGGAATCACCAGATTCAGGTTTTTGAGGATAAACGCTTCGCCATCGCCGTAGCGGAAGGAGACGTTCCGGAACTCGATCGAGGGAGTGATTGCGCTTGTGTCGATTTCAAAGTCCTGGCTGCTTACCTCGGGCTCGGTCATGACGATGTCGGCAAGCCGGTTGCCGTGCAGGCGCAGCATTTTGAGTTCGAACACCTTGTCGACCAGGCTGGTCATGCGGCTGCTGAACTGGTCCTTGTAACTGATGAAAGCGAACAGCATGCCGACCGACAGCGTGTTGTCCAGCACCAGGGTTGCGGCGAGCCAGATCACCAGCACACGTTCGCTGTTGAACAGGAATGCATTCGCATTTTGGTAGGTAATGCCGAGCTTTGCGATGCGCAGGTCGGCGTTGAACTGGTCGACCAATGCATTCATCCAGCTGGCGCGCCGCTCTTCACTGCGGCCGAACAGGCGGATGCTCTGGATGCCGCGCACCGATTCCAGGAAGTGGGTTTGCTGTTTGGCGGCGTGGATGATCTGCTCGGCGGTGGCATCGCGCAGCGCGCCGAAAATCGCCAGGCGCAACAGGACATACAGGAGCACGGCGATACAGGCGATCCCCGCAAGTTTCGGGCTGTAGGTGAACATCATCGCCAGCGTGCCAAGCACGAGGACGCCGTCGATGATCCCCTCGACGAACTGGGTCGTCAGGCTGTGCTGGATGGTGTGGATCGAGGTGAAGCGCGAGACGATGTCGCCGGTATGGCGTTTTTCGAAATAGGGTAGCGGCAGCTTCATCAGGTGGGCGAAGGCGTTGCCGAACCACTGGAAATTCAGGTCGGTCGCAAGCGCGGTCGTGATCCAGCCGCGCACCGCACCGATTGCCGTCTGCAGCACCACGAGCAGTAAAAAGCCGATGCCGAGCACCGTCAACAAGTCGCGATCAGAAACGAGGATGGCCTCGTCGATCACCCATTGCATGTAGAAGGGCGCGACCAGGGCACACAATTGCAGCGCCAGCCCGAGCAGCAATAATTGAATGAGGCCGCGGCGCAAACCGGTCACCCGGCCCATCAATGACAGCAAGGGAAAATTCTGCGTCTCGTCCTGCCTGACGAATTCGGTCGTCGGTTGCAATTCCAGTGCGACCCCGGTGAAATGCCGGGAAAACTCGCTCAGCGGCAGGCGGCGCACGCCGACCGCGGGATCATGAACGATTGCGTGGGTGGTCGATACGCTTTTGAGTACGACGAAATGATTCATGTCCCAATGCAGGATACAGGGCATTTTCAGCTGCGGCAGCTTGTCGATATCGAGTTTTAAGGGGCGGGTCTGCAGCGCCAGGCCCTGCGCCATGTTCATGACGCCCTTGAGCGTCGCTCCCTTCAATGACACCGAAAAGCGCGCCCTCAAACTGGCCAGATCGAGCCGGTGGCCGAAATGACTGGCCACCATGCAGAGGCAGGCCAGACCGCATTCGGCCGCTTCGGTTTGCAGGATGAGAGGAAGCCGGTTGCGGCGCCAAAACGAATACTGCGGGGAATTCTTGAGTTTCATGGCTGTCTCGTAAAGGGGCCTGCCGTTGCGTTGTTCCGGAGAGGGTTATCAGCCGCGTCCGGTAATGCTGAACAGTGGTTCCAGAATCCATTCCACCAGGCGGCGATGGTCCAGATGGATGCTGGCATCGATGACCATTCCTGACTTCAAGGGCAAGGGCTTGCCGTAGGCGGTGATCGTTTGCGAGTCCAGGGTCAGGCGGATCCGGTAGAGCGGTTCCGAAGAGGGCGTCTGTGGCAGTCCCAGTTCCTGGGGCAGCATGGACGTATCGGCCACTTCGCGCACGCGCGCACGGTGCTGGCCGAATTTCTGGTAGGGATAGGCCTGGTAGCGCAGCAGCACCAGCATGCCGGGC
Organism: Massilia sp. LXY-5; assembly: GCF_059801075.1. Lineage (NCBI taxonomy): Bacteria > Pseudomonadati > Pseudomonadota > Betaproteobacteria > Burkholderiales > Oxalobacteraceae > Massilia > Massilia sp. LXY-5. The sequence goes on along the minus strand of NZ_JBNNEH010000006.1, from coordinate 27,928 downwards.
TTGACGAAGCCGATCGAACGCGAGGGAACATAGATTTCGGCTTCCAGTTGCGCACCGTGGGGCAGGACCGAAGCCAGGGTGGTACTGGGCGCAATCGTCTGGCCGAGTTCGGCCGCAATCGCCGTCACCACGCCATCGACGGGCGCGCGCACGAGGATTTCCCTGCGTGCTTCGTTTTCCGTCAGGTTCTGTTCGAGCGAGGACAGGGTCCGGCCCAGGGCACTCGTTTCACGCTGCGCCTGCAGTTCGAGGTCGGCCAGGTTCGCTTGCGCCGCGTCCCGTTCGCGTTCGCTGGCGGCATGCACGCGTTCGAGATCGGCCAGCCGCTGGCGCTGGTCGAGCAGTTCGCCCTGCTTGTCCTGCAATTGCGCGGCGGAGATATAGCTGGTCGCCGCCAGCTCGGCAAAACGTGTAAAGGACTGCTCGGCGAGCGCGACGCGTTTGGTCTGCAAGCCGATCTGGCCCAGGGCGCGTTCGGCTTCCAGCGCCAGGTCGCGTGCCCGCTGCCTGGCGGCGGCAATGCGCTGGCTACCCTGTATTTCCGACTGCTTCAGTTCGGTGCGCAGGCTGGCGAGCTGGCTTTCGAGCAGCATGGAGACGCGTTTCTCCGCCGATCCGCTGCCGGCGCTGCTGCGCTCGGCGGACAGCACGAACATGACCTGGCCGGCCTTGACCGCCTGTCCTTCCCTGATCCGTTTGTCGGTGACGATGCCGGCCTGGACCGGCGTAACGCGAATCACGCCCGCACTCGGCAGTAACACGCCGCTCGCCTCGGCCTTTCTCGTGGTACTGAACAGGAAGAAGAAGGCGACGATACACAGGGCGATCACGACGAACACGGCCGTCAGGACGCGGTGACTGACGGGATGGGCGAGGATGACCGTGCCGTACTGCCTGGAGCTGACGTGCTCGATGGCTTGCGCGCGGAACAAGGGGCGGCTCTGAGCGTCCGCCTTTGCCGGCGCTTGCTGCTTGTCGGGAGCATTCATCGGTGTCGGCCAGTGATGTAGAAACGAACACTGAACGGTAGCCTATGCCCTTCCTTACTTTATTGACCTTCTGCAATACTTTCGACCAGTGCATGCGCAGGGCTTATGCAATTTTTGGGCGTAAAAAAACGGCCATGTCGCCATGGCCGTTCATTCACAACACGTGGATCACATCAGACGTCGATATTCCCCGCCTGCAGCGCATTCGACTCGATAAAGTTCCTTCGCGGCTCGACCTCGTCGCCCATCAGCGTAGTAAAAATCTGGTCCGCGGCAATCGCGTCTTCGATCTGCACCTTCAGCAAGCGGCGCACGGTCGGGTCCATCGTGGTTTCCCACAGCTGTTCCGGATTCATCTCGCCCAGACCTTTATAGCGTTGCTTCGACACGCCACGTTCGGCTTCTTCGCGCAGCCAGATCATCGCTTCGTGGAATTCGCGCACGGCGAATTCCTTCATTTTCTCGCCTTCGCCGCGGCGCATGATGGCGCCTTCGCCCATCAGGCCCTGGAAGGTCGCGGCGGCGTTGGCCAGCACGGCATAGTCGTTGCTGAGCACGAAGTCGGCGTCGATCGAGGTCACGTAGACGTTACCGTGGCGCATGCGCTCGATGCGCAGGGAGTGCTTTTCGCTGAGCTCGTCCGAACGCACGACCACGCGCACGGCCGGGTCGTTGATCGCCGCTTCCATCACCTTGGCGGATGCCTCGGCGGCTTCCAGCGTCATCATGTCCAGTGTCACGCCGCTCATGATGGCGGTCAGCGCGGCACGGTCGATCACGCGCGTCAGGCGCATCATGATGGCGTTGGCCAGGTTGTACTGGCGTACCAGCTCGGCCAGCGCTTCGCCCGTGATCGGCTCGGCGCCTTCGCGCGGCAGCAGCGAGGCGCCGTTCAGCGCCACCATCATCATGTAGCTCGCTTCCTCGACGTCGTCTTTTAAATAGCGCTCGTCGCGGCCGGACTTCACCTTGTACAGCGGCGGCTGGGCAATATAGATGTGGCCGCGTTCGACCAGCTGCGGCATCTGGCGGTAGAACAGCGTCAGCAGCAGGGTCCGGATGTGGGCGCCGTCGACGTCCGCATCGGTCATGATGATGATGCGGTGGTAGCGCAGTTTATCCACGTTGAACTCGTCCGGGCCGATCGAGGTGCCGAGGGTCGCGATCAGGGTCGTGATCTGCTCCGACGACAGCATCTTTTCGAAGCGCGCCTTTTCCACGTTCAGCACCTTGCCGCGCAGCGGCAAAATCGCCTGGAACTTGCGGTCGCGGCCCTGCTTGGCGGAGCCGCCTGCCGAGTCACCCTCGACGATGTACAGCTCGGCCAGCGCCGGGTCGCGTTCCTGGCAGTCGGCCAGTTTCGACGACAGGCCCAGGCCGTCCATCACGCCCTTGCGGCGGGTCAGGTCGCGCGCTTTTCTAGCCGCTTCGCGGGCACGGGCGGCTTCGACGATCTTGCCGCAGATGATCTTGGCGTCGTTCGGCTTTTCGTTCAGGAAGTCGGTGAGCGTTTTCGCCACGATTTCCTCGACCGGGCCGCGCACTTCCGAAGACACGAGTTTATCTTTGGTCTGCGACGAGAATTTCGGTTCCGGCACTTTGACGGACAGCACGCAGGTCAGGCCTTCGCGCATGTCGTCGCCCGAGATCTCGACTTTCGCCTTCTTCGCGAAATCGTTCTCGTCGATGTATTTGTTGATCACGCGCGTCATCGCCGCCCGCAGGCCGGTCAGGTGGGTGCCGCCGTCGCGCTGGGGGATGTTGTTGGTGAAGCAGAGCACCTGCTCGTTGTAGGCGTCGTTCCACTGCATCGAGACGTCGACCGAGATATTCGTGCCATGCTCGGACATGCGGTCGCCGGTGGCCTGGAACACGGTCGGGTGCAGGACCGTTTTCGCCTTGTTGATGTACTCGACGAAGCCGCGGGTGCCGCCTTCGAAGGCGAAGACTTCTTCCTTGCCGGTGCGGTGGTCGCTCAGCCTGATGTTGACGCCGTTGTTCAGGAACGAGAGTTCGCGGATACGCTTGCTCAGGATCTCGTAATGGAATTCGACCGTCGTGAAGATTTCTTCGTCAGCCCAGAAGTGCACTTCGGTGCCGCGCTTGTCCGTTTCGCCGATCACCTTGATCGGGGAGACTTCGAAGCCGTCGACGATTTCGATTTCGCGGTTTTGCGGAACGCCGCGCACGAATTCCATCTGGTGCACTTTGCCTTTTTGGCGGACCGTCACGCGCAGCAGTTTTGACAGCGCATTCACGCAGGACACGCCGACGCCGTGCAGGCCGCCGGACACTTTATAGGAGTTCTGGTTGAACTTGCCGCCGGCGTGGAGTTCGGTCAGGGCGATTTCGGTCGCCGAGCGCTTCGGCTCGTGCTTGTCGTCCATCTTGACGCCGGTCGGGATGCCGCGGCCGTTGTCGGCGATCGAGATCGAATTGTCGGCGTGGATGGTGACGTGGATTTCGGTGCAGTAGCCGGCCAGCGATTCGTCGATCGAGTTATCGAGCACCTCGAAGACGAGGTGGTGCAGGCCGGTGCCGTCCGAGGTATCGCCAATGTACATGCCCGGGCGCTTGCGCACCGCTTCCAGGCCTTCCAGAATTTGAATCGAGGCGGCGCCGTAATCGTCCGACATCATCGGCGACTGGGGCATTTCGTTGGTGTTATCGGACATGGACTGCTTTCTCAAAAAACTGTGTATTCAGACTGCTCAGTTCGGGCCGCCTCTTGATTAAACAAGAGGCAGCCAGCGACCTTTAGATACGCATCGGCATGACGACGTACTTGAAATCGCCATTGTCGGGAATCGAGATCAGGGCCGACGAGTTCGAGTCGCCCAGGGCGATGTTCACCTGGTCGCACTTCAGGTTGTTCAGCACGTCGAGCAGATACGTGACGTTGAAACCGATGTCGATCTGGTCGCCGCCGTAGTCGATCTCGAGTTCTTCGACCGCTTCTTCCTGGTCGGCATTGGTCGAGCTGATCTTCATGCTGCCCGGGGTGATGATGCAGCGCACGCCCTTGAACTTGTCGCTGGTCATGATCGCGGCGCGCTGCAGCGAGCGCAGCAGTTCGTCGCGGCTGATCGTGAAGTCATTTTTATAGCCCTTCGGGATCACGCGGGTGTAGTCAGGGAATTTACCTTCGACCAGCTTCGAGACCAGTTCGATGTCGGCGAAGGTCAGTTTCACCTGCGACGCGGCGATGTCGAGCTGGACGGTTTCGTCGCTTTCTTCGAGCAAGCGCTGCAGTTCGATGATGGTCTTGCGCGGGATGATGACTTCCTGACGCGTGAATTCCTGCTCGGCTTCGACCTGACAGAACGCGAGGCGGTGGCCGTCGGTGGCGACAGCAATCACCTTGTTACCGTCCAGCACCAGCAGCAGGCCGTTCAGGTAGTAGCGGATGTCCTGCTGGGCCATCGCGAAGTGCACCATGTTGAACAGGTGCTTCAGCGTCTTTTGCGGCAAGGTGACGGTGGCGTTGTAGGTGTCCGCAACCGAGACGGTCGGGAATTCCTCGGCGGCCAGGGTCTGCAGCGCAAAGCGCGACTTGCCGCTCTGCACAGCCAGGCGTTTATTTGCCAGCGTCATCGTGACATCGCCCGATTCCGGCAGCGCGCGCAGGATGTCCAGCAGTTTACGGGCAGCGACCGTGGTGCCGGTGATGTCATCGCCGGAACCGATGTTGGCGTGCGTCGTGATCTGCACTTCGGTGTCGGTCGACAGGAAAGAGACGCTTTCGCCGTCCTTGCGGATGAGGATATTGGCCAGAATCGGCATGGTGTGCCGACGCTCGACAATACCGCTCACGATCTGCAGTGGCCGGAGAAGCGTGTCTCGGGTGGTTTTGACCAATTGCATAGTTGTCCTCAGAAAGGGTTAATACTGAAAGTGTTGCTACTGCACTATTCTGCCAATTGCCGAGGGTAAATGCCACCCCCGGCGATGTGTGATCGGATCAGCCCTTGAGGGTCTGCTCCAGCACGTGCAATTCGTGGTTGCACTCGGCATTTTTCTGGCGGTCGCCGGCGATCTTGCGCACCGCGTGCAGCACGGTGGTGTGGTCGCGGCCGCCGAACAGTTCGCCGATTTCCGGCAGACTCTTCTGCGTCAATTCCTTGGCCAGGTACATGGCGATCTGGCGCGGGCGGGCAATGTTCGCCGGGCGCCGCTTCGAGTACATGTCGGCGACCTTGATGTTGAAGAAGTCGGCCACCGTCTTCTGGATGTTTTCCACCGAGATCTGGCGGTTCTGCACCGACAGCAGATCCTTCAGGGCTTCCTTCACGATGTCGATCGTGATGTCCTTGCCGTGGAAACGCGAGTAGGCCAGGATCTTGCGCAGCGCGCCTTCCAGCTCGCGCACGTTCGAGCGCAGGTGTTTCGCCACGAAGAAGGCGACGTCGTCGGAAAGCGTGACGCCTTCCGATTGCGCCTTTTTCAGCAGGATCGCGACGCGCATTTCCAGTTCCGGCGGCTCGATCGCGACCGTCAGGCCGGAGTCGAAGCGCGAGATCAGGCGGTCGTCCATGCCCGTGATCTCTTTCGGATAGGTGTCCGAGGTGATGATGATCTGCTTTTTCGCCGCGATCAGCGCCTCGAACGCATAGAAGAACTCTTCCTGGGTGCGGCTTTTCCCGCCGAAGAACTGGATATCGTCGATCAGCAGCATGTCGAGCGAGTGGTAATAGTGCTTGAAGTCGTCGAAACCTTTGCGTTGATAGGCGGTGACGACGTCGCGCACGTACTGCTCGGCGTGGATGTAGCGGATGCGCGCGCCCGGCTGGTCGGCCATGACCTGGTTGCCGATCGCGTGGATCAGGTGCGTCTTACCGAGGCCGACACCGCCGTAGAAGAACAGCGGGTTATAGGACACGCCCGGGTTGTTCGCCACCTGGATCGCGGCGGCGCGCGCCAGCTGGTTGGCCTTACCGGTAACAAAACTGTCGAACGTCAAGTCCGGGTTGATGCGGCTCTGCTCGCGCTTCGGCGAGTTGGCGATATTTAAATTTTGCTGCGGCTCGGCGGGTGCGGACGGGCGCAGTTGGCCCGGTTCCGCCTGGTTCACAGGGGCAGGGCGCACGGCGTCCGGCTTTTTCACGTTCAGGCGCGGGTCGAGCACGAACTGCACCTCGACCGGGGCTTCCCAGTACTGGCAGGCCAGCGCCGTGATGCGGTTGGCGAACTGCGACTTCACCCAGTCGAGCTTGAATCGATTGGGCGCTGCAATGCGCAGCTTGCCGTCCTCGTAATCGAGGGCGACGAGCGGTTTGATCCACGCGCTGTATTGTTGCGGCGTCAGCTCGAGCTCCAGTTGTGCGGAGGCGGTCTGCCAAAAATTTTCCATGTATGCGGCTTATTGATACGTAACACGCTATTTTACCCGTCTACGCGCAAGTTATCCACAGGTTGGGCCAAGTTTTTGCGCGTTGGCTGGGGATAAAGATCGAGTTATCCATACCGTCAGTAAAAAGTGAAACAACAGTCGCCTTGACAGTCGGGGGCGAAATCGAGTCTAATTCAGGGTTCCCCGTCCGCCTGCCTGTCAGCCGAGCAATTTTGGCCATGAAGTGCAGGGACGAGCTGTGGCGTGACGCTGGCTTAACAACTGCGAACTGTCATTGGCGCCGATTCCTGACGAGAAGACGTCAGACCCGATTTTGCATCCTATTTTGCTTTAAGCGAGACCACCATGAAACGTACTTACCAACCTTCCGTCGTTCGTCGCAAGCGCACGCACGGCTTCCGCGCACGTATGGCTACCCGTGGTGGCCGCCAAGTCCTGAACGCACGCCGCGCCAAGGGCCGCAAGCGTCTGGCTGTCTAAGCCAGCTCGCCTGCTCCACTGCGGTCGGCCATGACAGGCGAAGGTTCGCACGACTTCGCGCGCGCTCGGCGCATTTTAAAAACGGATGAGTTTTCATCCGTTTTTCGTTTGCGGCCCACGCAAAAGTCCGCGCATTTCGTGTTGTACACGCGACCCAGCCCGCTGCCCCATGCGCGGCTGGGCATCGTCGCGGCCAAACGTTTCGCGCCGCGCGCCGTCACCCGCAATACCATCAAGCGCGTCACGCGCGAACTGTTCCGCACGCACGAGATCCAGGCTGTCGATTGCATCGTTCGCCTGGCCCGTCCGGTAAACACCAAGGCCGGTCCGGCGACCAACAGCGCGCTGAAACGCTTGTTGCACGCCGAACTGTCACGCCTGCTGGCTTCACAGCGTCCACGCCGCCCCGTTGGGCCGGCGCCTGCGCCACCGACGCCATGAAGACCCTGCTCATCTGGATCGTGCGAGCCTATCGACTCGTGCTGTCGCCGATGCTCGGGCAGAATTGCCGCTTTTATCCGTCCTGTTCCAGTTATGCCATCGAGGCGCTCCAGACCCATGGTGCGCTGCGCGGCAGCTGGCTGGCCGCGCGCCGCCTGGGCCGCTGTCATCCCTGGAATGCGGGCGGCGTCGATCCGGTGCCCCCACGCGGGCACAAAGATTCCCACCCAGCCGCTTGCGGTTGCAACCACTCCTGATCAATACCTCAATGGAAATCAATAAACGTACCATTTTGTGGATTGTCTTCGCCGTCTCGCTTGTCGTCCTGTGGAATAACTGGATGGTGTCGAACGGTAAGCAATCGATGTTCTCGCCTACGCCGCCGGCCAAGGTCGCGCAAGCGCCTGCCGCTGCGAATGCCACCGGCACCACTGGCACCACCGGTGTTCCGGCCGCGGGCGCCCAGCCGGGCGCGGTGCCGGGTGCTGCGGCACCGGGCGCAGTGCCTGGCCAGCCGGCCGCTCCGGCACCGGCCGAGCGCATCACCGTCACCACCGACGTCATCAAGGCCGAGATCGACACCCAGGGTGGCGTCATCCGCCGCCTCGAGCTGCTGAAATTCCCTGACCACTTCGACAAGACGAAGAACCAGGTGCTGTTCAACGTCACCGGCAACAACGTCTACCTGGGCCAGACCGGCCTGATCGGTTCGACCCCAGCCGGCGTCCTGCCTAACCACAACACGCCATTCGTGGCGCGTCCCGGCCTGCGCACCCTCGACGGCGGGAATGCCGTGCAAGTCGTGCTCGATGCGGAGCAGGGCGGCGTCAAATTGACCAAGACGCTGACCTTCAAACGCGGCGAGTACGTGGTCGATGTCCGTCACGACGTCACCAACCTGACCGCGGCGCCGGTCCAGCCTTCGCTCTACCTGCAGCTGCAGCACGACGGCAACAAGCCGGAAGGCAGCTCCTGGTTCACCCCGAGCTTCACCGGCCCGACCCTGTGGACCCCTGAAGAGAAATACAAGAAGCTGAGCTTCGAGAACATCGAAAAGGGCAAAGCCGAGCACGCGACCAAGGCGAACGGCGGCTGGGTGGCGATTTCGCAGCACTTCTTCGTATCGGCCTTCATTCCGGCCGAGAATGCCCCGCGCGACATCTTCACCAAGAAGCTGGCGACGAACTTGTACGCAATCGGTACCGTCCAGCCGCTGGGCACGGTGGCACCGGGCGCGACCGTCTCGAACACCGCGCGCCTGTACTCGGGTCCGCAGGACGAGAAGACGCTGGAAAAAATTACCCCGGGCCTGGAACTGGTCAAGGACTACGGCATGTTCGCGATCATCGCGAAACCCCTGTTCTGGATCATCGACCAGATCCACCAGCTGCTGGGCAACTGGGGCTGGACGATCATTGCCTTCACGATCCTGATCAAGCTGGCCTTCTTCCCGCTGTCGGCCGCCGGTTACCGCAGCATGGCAAAGATGCGTGTCGTCACGCCGAAGATGCAGGCGATCCGCGAGCGCTACAAAGCCGACCCGGTCAAGATGCAGCAGGCGACCATGGAACTGTACAAGGCCGAGAAGATCAACCCGCTGGGCGGCTGCCTGCCGATCCTGGTGCAGATGCCGGTGTTCCTGGCCCTGTATTACGTGCTGCAAGCCTCGGTCGAGATGCGCGGCGCGCCGTGGATCGGCTGGATCACCGACCTGACCCAGCCTGACCGCTTCTTCATCCTGCCGATCCTGTACGCGATCTCGATGTTCATCACGGCGAAACTGAATCCCCAGCCGGCCGATCCGATGCAGGCGAAGATGATGATGTTCATGCCGCTGGCGTTCTCGGTCATGTTCATCTTCTTCCCGTCGGGCCTGGTCCTGTACTGGGTGGTGAACAACCTGGTGTCGATCGCGCAGCAGTGGGTGATCACCAAGAAGTACGGTACGGCCACGAAGTAAGTTGACTGTGTCGTGAACAAAAGCCCGTGGACTCCACGGGCTTTTTTATTTATCCACTACAATTCGCGCATGAAGCTAGATACCTCTCCCATCGCGGCGATCGCCACCGCACCCGGACGCGGCGGCATCGGCGTGGTCCGCGCCTCCGGTAAATCGCTCGGCCCGCTGATCGAAGCGCTGTTCCCCGATACGAAACTGGCGCCACGCCACGCAACCTACATTCCTTTTAAATCCGTCGACGGCAGCGTCATCGACCAGGGCCTGGCCCTGTACTTCAAGGCGCCGCATTCCTACACCGGTGAAGACGTACTCGAGCTGCAGGGCCACGGCGGCCCGGTCGTGCTGCAGATGCTGCTGTCCCGGGTGCTGGAAGCGGGCCGCGAACACGGCCTGCGCCTGGCCGAACCGGGCGAATTCACGCGCCGCGCCTACCTCAACGACAAGCTCGACCTGGCCCAGGCCGAGGCGGTGGCCGACCTGATCGACGCTTCCACCGAGGCGGCGGCGAAATCGGCCTCCCAGTCCCTGTCGGGCGCATTCTCGCAAGTCGTGCACCGGCTGGTCGAACAGACGATCAACTTGCGCATGCTGGTCGAGGCAACGCTGGACTTCCCGGAAGAGGAAATCGATTTCCTCGAGAAATCGAACGCGCGCGGCCAGCTTGCCGGCATCGTCGAGTCCCTGGAACACGTGTTCCGCCAGGCGGCGCAGGGAGCATTGCTGCGCGAAGGGCTGAATGTGGTGCTGGTCGGACAGCCGAACGTCGGTAAATCCTCGCTGCTGAACGCGCTGGCCGGTGCGGAAGTGGCGATCGTCACGCCGATCGCCGGCACCACGCGCGATAAAGTCAGCGAGACGATCCAGATCGAGGGTATTCCCTTGAACATCATCGACACCGCCGGCATCCGCGCGATCGACGAGGGCATCGACGTCGTCGAGCGCATCGGCATCGAGCGCACCTGGGGAGAGGTCGGCAAGGCGGACGTGATCCTGCACTTGCTGGACGCCAACCTCGGCCCGAGCGCAGCCGACGAGACCATCGTCGCCGCTTTCCCGGCCGGGGTGCCGGTGGTGCGGATCTGGAACAAGATCGATTTGTCGGGACACCGGGCCACCGTCGAGGGTGCGGCCGATGCCACGCATATCTATTTGTCGGCCAATGAAAAACTCGGCATCGACCTGCTGCGCGCGGAACTGCTGCGCATCGCGGGCTGGCAGCAGACGGGCGAGTCGCTCTACCTGGCGCGCGAACGCCACCTGATCGCACTGCGCGCGGCGCGCCAGCATCTGGACGTGGCCGCGCAGCATGCGGCGCAAGATGACCAGTCGCTGGACCTGTTTGCCGAAGAGCTGAGGTTGGCGCAGGATCAGCTGTCGAGCATTACCGGCGAGTTCACGCCCGATGATCTGCTCGGGGTAATTTTCAGCCGGTTCTGTATCGGTAAATGACAGGTTTGTAGGGTGGGCTCTTGAGCCCACGCGGTGCAGCGCCGGCATGCACGCGGCGCTGACTACCGAATATTGCGCCCATGACTGGCGTTCAAACGCGTGGGCTCAAGAGCCCACCCTACGAAACCACCCCTCCGATTAGCCCGTGCTACCCTTGAGCCAGAACCCAAGGAGCTGGCATGGCTGAACAACACCCCCTGCGCGCGCGACGCGCTACGCGACGCGTCTTCCTCATCGCATCGAGCCTGGCCGCGGCCGCCGCCCTGGCGTCCTGCGCCAGCCTCCTCGGCCCGCGCGAAGTCGATATTCCGCTGCCCAAACTGCAGGCCAGCCTCGACCGCCGCTTCCCGATGGACAACCGCTTGTTGGAACTGTTCGACCTGCGTTTGTCTCGCCCGCAGCTGGCCGTGCTGCCGGGCGACCGCGTCGCGCTCACGGTCGACGCCAGCGTCGCCCAATCCTTCCTCAGGAATCCCCTCGGCGGTACGCTCGCCTTTTCCGGCCGCCTGGTGGTCGACCAGGCAAGGAGCGGCGTCTACCTGGCCGAGCCGCGCCTGGAACGCTTCGCCATCAGCGGGCTCGACGAGTCCGTGACGCGCCAGCTGTCGCGTGCGGCGAACGTCGTGCTCGAGCGGGCGATTCTCGACATTCCGGTCTACAGTTTCCGCATGGACGAGCTGCGCTATGCCGGCGTCCAGTACATCCCCACCCGCATTGCAACCACCTCGACCGGCCTGCGCGTCTCGCTCGAACCGGCCGCACAAGCGTCAACGGCGCGCTGAGCGGCAATTCTTGCCTGTTACAAAATCTCGCAATTAAACGGCCGCGCACGATTGGAAGGCCGCCAGGATTCGTTGTCAATACTGCTAAGATTTCCGCAGTTGACATCGCTTTTGCGGCTGCGCGGCGTCTGTTGGGCGATCTGTTGCAGGCTTGCCGCAACGCGCAAAGAGCACGCATGACAGCGTTGCGGGAGTGCCGGGTTGGGCGCACACTGGTCCTGGGGAACGGCTGTGGCAGCGCTGCCGCATCGGAACACCCCATTGCGATTGCTCATGCACCGAATGTTCCACTACAGTAATCTTGCTTGACGACTTAGACCGTGCTGCCGGTAGGGAGTGGACCTTGGAAACAATACAAGACAGTGTGATGAACGAGGGTACGGTTTCCGAATCGCTGCCCGCCGCCGCGGTACAAGCCAGGCCATCGCGCCTGAGCTTGCCGCCGAAGGGTTCGTGCTGGTACTGCGAAAAACCGGTCGACAGCGTGCGCCGCTTCTGCGGCAAGGACTGCACCGACGCTTTCGACGAAGAAGCGGAATACACGCGCTAAGCGGGCGGCGCGCCCTCATTTGAGCGCCTGAAAATTTTCTCGGGCGCTCTCAGCCGGTCTGCCTGGCGCGGTCAAGCACCGTCAACGCGCGTTCGAAATCGAAATCCGCCACCGCCGCGCTCAGCTCTTCAATTCCCCGTTCTCCCAGATGCGCACGCAGTTCGCTGCGCGCCGTCGCGACCAGTTCGACCGCGGCGCCGTCGCCGATGTCGAGCATAGCGCGCAGGCGGGCCAGGTTGTCGCCCGTCGGCGGCGCCGGCGTGCGCGGCGGCGCCTCTCCCAGCAACACCATTGCATCGAGTTCGCGCAGGACGGCGGCCAGGGCGGCATCCACCCTGCCCAGCAGTGCATCGGTGCCGCTGCCGCCATCGCGCAGGGCGTTTTCGAGCGCCAGCGCCGCCGCGTGCAGCGCTGCTGCTTCGATCATGCCGGCCGCACCCTTGAGCGTATGGACCAGGCGCCGCGCCCCGGGGCGGTCGCCGGCATCGAGCGCGGCCCGGATTGCAGGCGCGGCCTTGCGGTAATCATTCCGAAAGCGGGCGAGGGCGCGCAGGTAGATGGCGCGGTTGCCCATCAGGCGCTCGACGCCGGCCTCGATATCGAGGACCGGCGAAGCGATGGAAACGTCGGGGGCGACGTCGGAGGAAGATGACAAGCCAGGCTTGTGCGGTGTCATCCTGTCAGCGGGTAGCGAACGACCAGGTACGGGTGACCGGCGTGTTGCCGGCGGTGCCGGTGAAGCTGACGTCGTAGGTCGTGCTTGCCGCCAGCGGCGCCAGCGGCACGATGGCGGCCGAGGAGGCGCCGGTATGGGTATCGTTCGCACTCGTCAGCAGCCGCACGGCAAGGTCGGCGCCGCCGCGCGGGCGTACCGTGAAGCTCGTGACCCGGACCGTTACGTCGATGTTCGCGTGCACGCTGATCGGATAGCCGACCTCATTGCGGTCGGGCACCGGGTCGGGGGACTCGGTATCGCTGAAGAAGTTGCGCGGTACGGCAGTCTGCCCGCTGAATGGCCAGACCGCCACCTGGCCGCCGGACAGGCCGGCGCCATAACCATCGTTGGCGGTGAAGTTGGCGGTAAAGTAGTTATAGCCCTGGGACGTGGTGGCCGCGCCGGTACCGATTTCCTTGAACACCGGCTCGAAGATGACAAAGCGGTGGTAGACCGCCGTGATCAGTTCTTCAGCCATGTACTGCCCCGAGCCATTGCTCGTGGCCGAGATGACTTCGCCATACGCGCGCGAGGCGCGTGTGTTGAACACGTAGCCGGCGGCCGTCAAACGGGCGCCGACGTCGACGCCGGTGAAGCCCTGGTTGCTCGCCACCTCGTCGTGCGTGATGGTGTTGTTGATGCGCTGGTAATCGGAGTGATTCTGGGCGGCGCGGTCGATGAAGCTGTTCCGGACGAGCGCCGACATGCCGAGCTGGCTACGGCGGTAATTGATCCATTCGCGGCCATCGTTGGCGATATTGCCGGTGGCGAGCGGCGCACCAGCGCCTCCCAGGGTCGGCGTGTCGGGAACGGCGGGTGGCGGCGTAAGCTGGTCGGGAGTCGGCGTGGTCGCCGTCGGCGTCGGCGTGACCGTGCTGGCGCTGCTACCGCCGCCTCCGCCGCACGCGGACAGGGCCAGAGCGGTAATGCAGCCTGCCAGTATCATCCTCCCACGAAGGAATTCGCTCATCCGTATGCTCCCCATCCATTTCAAGCCAAAACGCACATTCTAGGGCAAATCGAATATGTACGACGGCTGGCTCCGTGCGCGACCGGGCACGTCCGCACTGTAGAATAGGGCCATCATCCTCTTGCCCGGACCCGAATTGAACCAACCCCGCCCCGCACGCCTCGCACGCGCCAAGTTCGCCTTGCCGAGTTTCGTCACCCTGCTGTCGATTGCCTGCGGTTTCGGCAGCATCGTCATCTCGGTCGACAATGCCCAGGTCGGCGCGCCGGGAGACTTCCGCCTGGCGGCGATCCTGCTGGTGCTGGCCGGCGTGTTCGACGCGCTCGACGGTTTTGTTGCGCGCGCCACGAATACCCAGTCCGACTTCGGCGTCCAGCTCGATTCGATCGCCGACGTCATGAATTTCGGCTGTGCGCCCGGCTTGCTGCTGTACTGCTACGGTTTCGCGCAGATGAGCGCCGCGCATCCGACGATCGTCCGCATGGGCGGCCTGGCTTGTTTCATCTTTGTCGCCTGCGGCGCGCTACGCCTGGCCCGTTTCAACATCTCGGTCGGGCGCACCGATCCGCGTTATTTCGTCGGCATGCCGATCACGGCCGGCGCCGCCTGCGTGGCCGCAGTGGTAGTGGCCTGGCCCGATCCCGTGGTCAACAATACCCAGGCCTTCGCGGTGATGGCGCTGATGGTGGCGATCGGCACGCTGATGGTCTCGACCGTACGCTTTCCTAGCAGCAAGCAACGCCTGAGCAAAGCGATGATAGGCGTGATCCTTGTTGCCGTTCTGCTCCTCGTCATATTGCAGACGCGCTTTTTCGTGCTGTTCTTCCTGCTCTACATTTGCGTAACGCTGCTGCTGAACATTGCGTGGCGCAGCGGCTGGCGCGGCGTGGCGCCGCCCGTCATTTACGGCGACGAAGAAATCTGATCAAGCAAACTTGTCGAGCAGGGCGGCCAGCCGGGCTGCCACGGCGCGTGCGTCGTCGATGTCATCGGCCGCTTCACTGTGGGTCACCACGCTGGCCGTGAGCAATTGAACGAAGGAGCGGTCGAGCGCCTTGCGCGCCGCCGCCATCTGCTGGGCCACCGCCTCGCAATCGGCCGGTTCCGCCGCCAGCGCGATCAGTTTCTGCACGCCGCGCAGCTGGCCCTCGATGCGCGCCAGCCGGTTCAATAAATCCTTCTTCTGCTGCGCCGTCAGCGCCCTGCCTTCGACGATCTTGAGCGGCTCGGCCATGATCAAGCCACCTCGTGCCCGCGCGCCGCGCGCAGGATCGCGAACCAGTCGCTGCGTTCGAGCGTGAAGCCGGTGGCGGCGACGGCCGCCGCAACCGAGGCGATCTTGCCGCTGCCGGTCAGCGGCAGCGGCCGGCTCGGCAGCGCCATGATCCAGGCGAAGACGACGCTGGCGAAGGACTGGCCAAGGCGATCCGCCACTTCCTGGATCACCGCGCGCAGGTTGGCGGTCTGCGCATCGGTCGCGCTGAACAGGCGCCCGCCGCCCAGCGGCGACCAGATCATCGGAGCGATGCCGAGGTCTTGCAGGCCGTCGAAGGTTTCGTCGAACATCGGCGCCGTGAACAAAGGCGAAAATTCCACCTGGTTCGTTGCCAGCGGCACGCGCCGGTTCAGCGATTCGAACTGGTGGCGCGTGAAATTGGAGACGCCGACGTGGCGCACCTTGCCCGCGCGTTGCAGGCGCGTAAACGCTTCGGCGACTTCGTCGAAGTGCATCAGCGGATCCGGTCGGTGAATCAGCAGCAGGTCGAGATACTCCGTGCCCAGCTGGCGCAGCGATTCCTCGCAGGAAGCGACGATGTGCTCCAGGCTGGTGTCGTAATGCTGGATCGTGTGCGCGGGACGGGCCGGCGAGACCAGCTTGATGCCGCACTTGCTGACGATTTCCATGCGGCCGCGCAGCGAGGGCTGCGCGCGCAAGGCTGCGCCGAACAGGCCTTCTACGCCGTAGTTGCCGTAAATGTCGGCGTGGTCGAAGCTGGTCACGCCGAGCGCAATACACTCCTCGATGAAGGCAATCCTCTGCTGGACGGACATATCCCATTCCCCCAGGCGCCACATGCCGGCGATGACGCGCGACAGTTCGGGGCCATCCTTGCGGGTGGTGGTGCGGGGACAGGCGAGGGGAGTGGTCATGGCGCGGCTTTCTTGCTTGAAAAGTAACGGACCATTATAGCCGCCGCCGACAAACAACAATGCCCGCCGGGCGCGAGCCGGGCGGGCATTGGTGCAGAGTAAAAGCCGCTTACTTGATCATCAAGCGCAGCGAATCCCAGGCGCGGCCGAAAATGCTCGCTTCCTGTACTTCTTCCAGCGCGACCACCGGGAGCACCAGCAGCGGCTTGTTGTCGACCATCATTTTCAGCGTGCCGACGCGGCCATTACGAGGCAGCGGGGCGACCAGCGGATCCTTGCGCTCGAGCACAGGCTTCAGTTTGCCGGCGACGCCCTTCGGTACCGTGACCAGCACGTCGTTCGTAAAACCGATCTTCACGTTCGACTGCGCACCCTTCCACACTTCCGGCGTGGCGATGGCCTGGCCCTTCGAATACAGTTTGACGGTATCGAAGTTCTGGAAGCCCCAGTTCAGCAGCTTCTGGCTTTCCTGGGTACGCACGCCATCCGAACTGGTGCCGGAGACGACCGAAATCAGGCGCCGCTCGCCGCTGTTGCCGTTCGGGCGGTGGGCCGAAGCGATCATGCTGTAGCCCGAGGATTCGGTGTGGCCGGTCTTCATGCCGTCCACCGTCGGGTCCAGCCACAGCAGGCGGTTGCGGTTCTGCTGGGTGATCTTGTTATAGGTGAACTGTTTGATCGAGTCGATTTTATAGAACTCGGGGAAGTCGCGGATCACGTTGGCGGCCAGCGTGGCGAGGTCCTGCGCGGTCGAGTAGTTGTCCGGGCTCGGCAAGCCGTGCGGATTGGCGAATTTGGTGTTCTTCATGCCCATGCGCTGGGCGTCGCGGTTCATCAGCACGACGAAGGTGCCTTCGTCGCCGGCGACGGCTTCGGCCAGGGCGACGGCTGCATCGTTGCCCGACTGGATCATCAGGCCGTGCAGCAGGTCGCTGACGCTGACCGGGGTGGCCGGATCGATGAACATCTTCGAGCTGCTCGAATCGACTTTCCAGGCGCGCGGCGAGACGTTAACCATCGTGTTCAGGGCGATCTTCTTGTCGCGGATCGCCTCGAAGACGACATAGGCCGTCATGACCTTGGTGAGCGAAGCCGGTTCGATGCGCAGGCCCGGGTCCTGGGCCGCGATGACCTGGCCGCTGGTGGCGTCGAGCAGCAGCCACGACTTGGCCGCGATCTGCGGGGCTGGCACGGTTTGCGCGCCCGCCGACATCATCAGCAGGCTGGCGGCAACGGCCGCAATCAGTTTTTTCATGGGAGCTAAAGTAGGTCAGTAGGGGTGGTGCGGATGCCGCAGGGGTGCCATAAGAGCATTGCCCAGCGGCATGGATCAATGAAGTGCCTAATTATAGGCCACTGACGCGCTCAATTGTCACGCCGCCACATCTGCACGACAAGATTTTTGATGGGGTTGAGACGCTTGTGGAAGAAGTGATCCGCCCCCGGGATCACGATCACCGGGATTTCCTGGGGCCGCGCCCAGTCGAAGACCATCTGCAGGGTGATGGTGTCGTCCAGCTCGCCATGAATGAGGATCGTATCTTCCGGCACGCTCGGCAGCGGCCATTTGCCGGCGGCGGTGCCGACCAGCACCATGCGCTCGATCGCATCCGGTTGTCCCTCGTTGACCAGGCGCGCGTGCAGCTGGGCCTGGACGAAGGTCCCGAAGGAGAACCCGGACAAGGCCACCGGCAGGCCCGGGTATTGTTCCTTCATGTAGTCCAGCATGAAGGCCATGTCGTCGACTTCGCCGTGGCCGCGGTCATGCTCGCCCTCCGACTGGCCGACGCCGCGGAAATTAAAACGTGCCGTCGCATAGCCGAGCGTCACGAAGGTGCGCGCCAGCGTTTGCGTCACTTTATTTTCCATCGTGCCGCCGTACAGCGGATGCGGGTGCGCCACCAGGGCGATGCCGCGCGGGTCTCCCTCCGGCAGGTCCAGCATGCATTCCATCTTGCCGGCCGGGCCGTCGAGCGTAAAACGTTTCGAAAACTTGTTCATGGTGCGGATTGTTCGGGATTCAGATTTTCAGGCGTTCGACGATTTCACCGCCGAGGATGTGGGTATCGATGATGTCGTCGATGTCGCTGGTGTCGACATAGGTGTACCAGGTGCCTTGCGGGTAAATGACGACGACCGGGCCTTCTTCGCAGCGCTCGAGGCAGCCGGCCTGGTTGATGCGCACCTTGCCCGGCTCGTTCAGGCCGAGCGCCTTGATGCGCTTCTTGGCGTGTTTTTGCGCGACTTCGGCGCCGGCCTTGCCGCAGCTCTGGCGGCAATTCTCGCCTTCGCGCACGTTCATGCAGAAGAACACATGGTGTTCGTAATAGGGTTTGTTATCGCTCATGCCGTTCTCGCTATCCTTGACCTGATCAACCGCCATGATACGCGTTCTTAATTGCGATTGAGTTTATGGGACGGCAGCAGCAGGAACCACAAGGCAAAAAACGGCCACAACAGCGATAAAAACTGCGCCGCCCCATTAAAGTTAAGGAATTTCCCTTGCACCCAGCCCTGCAGCGTCAGCGTGAAATACGGGTTCGCGGGAATCGTGTTCACCACGATTAAACTCAGTACCAGGGTCACCACCGCCAGCCTTCTCTGCGCCAGCTGGGGCGCGAAGGCCAGGCCCGCCAGCATGATCAGGCCGATCAGGAAGCCGCCCTCGGCGCCGGGCGTGACCCACACAAAAGCGTTATCGGGCCGGAACAGCAGCGAACTGGCCAGGGTTTTCATCACCAGCGCCGCGGCCAGCATCAGCAGCATCAGGGTATAGCGCGGCGCGCCCCGGCGCAGCAGGCAGAGCAGGGTGAGGGCGGCGCCGGTCATGCCGCAGGCGGTAATGATCGTCTCCGACAGCCAGAATTGTTCGACGCTCATCGCCGGTCCCGGGCGCAGCATGGCAATCAGGTCGATGTCTTCCTCGAACCAGGTCGAGAGCCAGCCTGAGATGATCGGCAATACCTGGCCATGGCCGAACAAAAAGCTTTGCGGATAGATCTGGGCCAGCGGCCACAGGGCGAGCAGGACCAGGCCCTGGCTGGCATGCGGCGCAAACCAGCGCTTGCGGATGCGGTACAGCCGTCCCTGGTCGAGCAGGCCGCGCGCCAGCAGCGGGCCGATGCAGGCGCCGATAAAGGCGCCGGCCGCATTGGTCAGCAAATCGAGGTTCGAAGGCACCCGGCTCGGCAGGAAATTCTGTACCGCCTCCATCGTGCCGGATACTAAAAAGCCGAGGATGGCCGCCAGCAGCGCCGCCCACACGCCGCGCACCAGCGGATACATGGCCAGCGCCAGCAGGATGCCGAGCGGGACATAGCCGACGACGTTCACCATCACGTCGAAGCCGGTCCAGTAGCGCTGCTTGACCAGGTTCATGAAGGACAGCAGCGGCAGGCCGTTGCTGCGCCAGCCGGTAAACGGGTACCAGCTGGCGTAGACGATCAGCAGCAGATAGGCCAGCAGGGACGCGCGCACGACGGGCGAGCCGCGGCGCGGCGCCTCGTTGTCCCCTGCAGCGCCGTTGCGGTCCCCGTGCGCTTCCGGTTCCGTCATCGTTTACGGTGGTCGAGCGCGAGCCAGCCGATCATGTCGGCGGCCGCGGCGTCCGTGCTGGCGGTCAGGGCTTGCGCGCCGCCGGCGGCATCGGCACTGGGCGCCGGCGTGGCGCGCAGGAAGGTTTTCTGGTCCAGCAGCGCGTGGCCGCTGAACAGCGAAGCACGCAGCACCAGCCGGCCTTCGCTGGCGACCGTGCTGGCAAAGGCATGCGAAAACTCGTCGACCTCGAGGCGCAGGATCGGCACGTCGGTGGCCGAATCGGTCGCCGACAGCACTTTGACTCCAGCCTGGGCCAGGCGCGACTTGATGCGCTGGGTCACCAGCAGCAGCGGATTGGCGCTCCAGCGGCTGTTGGCATAGGTGCGCGCCTGCAGCGGGTCGTTGTAGTTCAGGCGGTAGACCATGCGCTCGTTCTCGAAGGTCGGCGAGCCGGTGGCGTCCATCACGACGATGGCGGCCAGCGGGGCCTGGGCGGCGGGCGCGGTCGGCGCACCGAGCGGGCCGAAGTCGAACTGGGTATTGTCGGCCTTGTTCTTGTTGGAGGCGCAGCCGGCGACAGCACAGGCGAGGACGGCGGCGCCGAGAAGGCGGTGCAGGTTCGTGTTCAAGGGGATCCTCATTTGGTCGGGGCGACGAAGCCCGGCTCGCCGGGGCCGGGTTGGACGTTCGGATTACCGAACAGAAGGCCTTGCGGACGGTCCGACAGCGAGTCGGCGGTGCGGCGCACCGAACGCAGCGCCGTGCGCGCTTCGTCGGTCATGCGGGTGAGATGGGGCAGGGTTTCCGCTTCCAGGTCGCCCGTCACGCCCTGCAGCGAGCCGATCGCGCCGTTCAGGCGGTTCAGCGGGCCGTCCGGCGCCTGCAGGCCGGTCGCCAGGCGGTCGTAGTTGTCGGCGGTCGCCCTGGCGCTGGTGGCGAAGGCGCCGACGGCGTCGACACTCTTGTCGAGCTTTTGCGCCAGCGCCGGCAGGCGGTCGATGGTCGGACCGAGTTTTTCCGGAATCGCGCCATAGGCGGCGGCGGCCTTGCCGATGTTGTCGAAGGCGCCGATGATGGTCTTCTGGTTCTCGTCGCTCATCAGGGTATTCAGGCGCGCCGTGATCTGCTCGGTGCGGTCGAGGATGGCCAGGCCACGCTTCTCCAGCTGGTCGAGCAGGCCCGGACGCAGCGGAATCCGGCCCACGTGCTTCGGGTCGGTTTTCAGCAGCGGCGAACCGGTGCGGTCGTCGTCGAGCTGGATGAAGGCGATGCCGGTCACGCCCTGGTAGCCGAGCGAGGCGAAGGTGGTGGTGGTCACCGGCGAGCCTTCCTCGACGGAGAGGCGGATCAATATCTGGCCGGTGACCTTCGGATCGAACACGATCTCGTCGACGCGCCCGACTTCCAGGCCGCGGTAGCGCACCGTCGCCTGCGGGTTCAGGCCCGGGATCGACTGGGTGGTGACGATTTCATAGGGCGACAATTCGGTCTTGTCGCGGTTCAGCCAGAGGCCCGCCAGCACGGTGGCCACCAGCAGGGCGATCGTGAAGACGCCCGTCATCAATGCATACGATCGGTTTTCCATGTCACTCCTTGGGTCCTTCCTGGGCCGCCTCATTGCGCTCGTCGAGCACTTCGAGTGCCCGCCGGCCGCGTCCGCCGAGGAAGAAATGTTTGATGAACGGATGGTCCACCCGCACCACGTCGCACGACGGTCCTACCGCCAGCACGTGCTTATCGGCCAGGACCGCAATGCGCGACGAGAGCGCAAACAGCGTATCGAGGTCGTGGGTGACCATCACCACGGTCAGTTTCAGTTCCCGGTGCAGCGCCAGGATCAGCGTGACGAATGCATCCGACGCATCGGGATCGAGGCCCGCGGTCGGTTCGTCCAGGAACAGCAGTCTCGGTTCCAGCGCCAGCGCGCGTGCCAGGGCCGCGCGCTTGGTCATTCCGCCCGATAAATCGGCCGGCATTTTATTGGCATGTTCCGCACCCAGGCCCACCATATCCATTTTCAGCAGCACGGCGTCGCGGATCACGTCCTCGGGCAGGGCGCGCAATTCGCGCATCGGCAGGGCGATGTTGTCGAACACGGTCAGCGCCGAATACAGCGCACCCTGCTGGAACAGCATGCCCCAGTGGTTGCGCATGCGCTGCAGCTGCTCCGGTCCCGCCTCGCTGATGTCTTCGCCGAACACGCGCACGCAACCGCGCGATGGCCGCTCCAGCCCCAGCATCTGGCGCAGCAGCACCGTCTTGCCGGTCCCCGAGCCGCCGACGATCGACAGGATCTCGCCCGAATAGATTTCCAGGCTCAGGTCCTGGTGCACCACCGTCCTGCCGAACTTGGTCCACAGGTTGCGGATCTCGACCACCGGCGGCCCGACGTCTTCCTCGGGCTTGCGGTTGAGCTGTTGCGGCGGGCGTGGCTTGTTCTCCGCCATCAGAACCCCACGCCGCTGAAGATGATGGCAAACACCGCGTCGGCCAGGATCACCACCGTGATCGCGGTGACGACCGAGGTGGTCGTGCCGCGGCCCAGGCTATCGGTGTTCGGCTTGATGCGCAGGCCGAAGTGGCAGGACACCAGCGCGATCAGCATCCCGAAGGTCATCCCTTTTAACAGGCCGATCATGTAGTTCACCAGCGGCACCGCGTCCGGCAGCTTGTGCAGGAAGTAGCGGAAGGACAGGCCCAGTTCGATCTTGGCCGAGGCCGCGCCGCCGAGCAGGGCCATGGCGTCGGTCCAGACCACGAGCAGCGGCATCGAGATCGCCAATGCCACCACTTTCGGCATGATCAGGCGGAACCCGTGTGAGATGCCCATCACCAGCATGGCGTCGAGTTCCTCGGTCACCTTCATGACGCCCAGTTGCGCCGTGATCGAGGAACCGGACCGGCCCGCAACCAGGATCGCCGCTAGCAGCGGCCCCAGTTCACGGATCACGCTCATGCCGAGGATGTCGACCAGGTAGATGTCGCCGCCGAACTGGCGCAACTGCTGCGCCGACAAGAAGGACAGCACCACGCCGATCAGGAACCCGACCAGGGCGGTGATGCCGAGCGCCTGGAAGCCGGAGTGGTAGATGTTGGCCGAGATTTCGCGCCAGGGCCCCATGGCGGGACGGCGAATAAAACGGCCCAGGTCCTGGACCAGGCGGCCGATCAGTTCGATGAAGCCATGCAGGTGCTCGAAAAAGCTGAGCAGGCCGGCGCCGAGCACGATGATCCAGTTCAGCGGACTGGCCTTGGCGCGCGGCAGGTTGAGGCTGCTTGCCTTCTCGAGGCGGGCGAACAGTTCTTCCTGGCGCGGGTCGAGCGTCAGGCGCGGCGGGCGTTTCTTGCCCCAGGCGTTCCAGAACAGCTGGGCGCCGATGTGGTCGATGCTGTCCACGCCGGTCAGGTCCCAGGCTAGCTCCGCCTTCTTCCTCAGGCTCGTCAAGGTCCGGTTGATCCCCTTGAGCAGGCCCTTCTGGCTCAGGACATGGACCTGCCAGATGCCGCTTGCCATGACAGATTGCGCCGCGCCGCCGGCGGAGTGTTCGATGGTTAATGTTGGCGTATTTTCAATCTGCATTGTTGCAGTGTAAAAGGATTTCGCTGTCTCTGCCATTCGCGCGGGGTCTAGCGTGCTCAGGCAGCGAGGTGGCGTACCTGTCTCGCCGGGGCAGCTACTGCCGCGTTCGCTGCTTTGTCTTTCTTGGCGGCGCCATCAATGCTGCCCGCGTAATCGCTCGCCACCAGCGCAAGTGCCCGTTCGCGTTCCATGCCGGTCACCTGCAGCCATTCGGCCACCAGTTTCGCCAGCCGGTCGAGGGCGATGCGGTGGGTGGCGTCGGTTTTCGTATAAATCCAGTCCGAAAATGCCATGAAATTCTCGAACGGACGCACGCCCAGCAATTCGCGCACGGTATGTGCAAAGCGGCCGGAATTGGCGACCAGGTCCCAGTAGCGCGCGAAGCGCACCAGGCGTTGCATGGTCGGGAAATCGATCAGGCTGGTGGCCAGCACCGTATAGGGCGGATACGGGTCGTACACCATGTTAAAAGCTTCCGTATGCCGGATGATCGGCGTCCCGCGCAGCCTTTTTAAAATGCCGAACTGGATCTCGTGCGCGCCCAGGCTCACCAGTTGATCGAAGCCGCGCGCGAAGCTGGCGATGTCTTCGCCCGGCAGGCCGGCGATCAGGTCGACGTGCAGGTGGGCCTGCGAGTGCGCGCACAGCCAGCGGATATTCTCCGCCGCCTTGATATTGTCCTGGCGCCGGCTGACCAGGGCTTGCACTTCGGGATTGAAGCTCTGGATGCCGATCTCGAATTGCAGGGCGCCCGCCGGGAAGCGCGCGATCATCTCCTTCAGCGCTTCCGGCAGGTGGTCGGGCACCAGCTCGAAGTGGGCGTAGACCGGGTCGTCCGGGCTGGCGTCGATCTTGTCGAGGAAGAACTGCATGATCTTCATGCTGGTCTTGACGTTCAAGTTAAACGTGCGGTCGACGAATTTGAAGAGGCGGGCGCCGCGGCTATACAAATCCTCCATCTGCGCGAGGAAGGACTCCAAAGGGAAAGGCCAGGCCGTTTTATCCAGCGACGACAGGCAGAACTCGCATTTGAAAGGGCAGCCGCGCGAGGCTTCCACATATAAAGTACGGTGCGCGATGTCCTCGTCACTATATAGAGAGTAGGGCAGGGCGATCTCCGCCATGGGCGGCTGCACGCCCGCGTGCACTTTCATCAGGGGCTGCGGGCCATGCAGGATCTGGGCGCACACCTGGGGAAAGGTGACGTCTCCCCAGCCGGTGACGACGTAGTCGGCCAGTTTCACGATCTGCTGCTCGTTCGTCTCGTATGACACTTCCGGACCGCCCAGCACGATCGTCACCTCGGGCGCCACGCGTTTCAGCATCGCCACGACGCGCGTCGTCTCTTCGACGTTCCAGATATAGACGCCGAAGCCGATGATGCGCGGGTGCTGGGCCAGCAGGCGCTCGACCACCTCGGTTGTCTTGGCGCCGATGACGAATTCCTGGATCCGCGTGTCCGGGCCGAGCGCGCCCATGTTCGCCAGCAGGTAGCGCAGGCCCAGCGAAGCGTGGGCGTAGCGGGCGTTCAGGGTCGACAACAGGATGGTCATGGCGGCAAGCGTTCCGGGCAAAGGGGCCATTTTACGCGCTGGCGCCGCAATCCGTGCTGGCGCTGCTTGAAGTTGCCTGTTAGAATACGCCTCGGAATTCAGGGATCTGTTGCCCAGTTGTGGAACAGCCTCCCAGCAAGTTATGCCTGATGACCATAGCAAGTCGGTCCCACCCCTTCCCATCCCGAACAGGACCGTGAAACGACTTTGCGCCGATGATAGTGCTGCAACCAGTGTGAAAGTAGGTTATCGTCAGGCTAGTTATATAGAGAAGCCCACCCGCGCAAGCCGGTGGGCTTTTTCTTTTGTGTCGCATTTTTGACCCCATCAACTTCGCTAGGGTACAAAGCATTTGCTGTCGCTAAACTGGTTCTCCCTGTCAACAGGCCTATGCCAAGCACGGGACATCCATTTGTCTTTCATTTCGCCACGCGGAGATGTCCGCAGAAAGCGTCCACATGAAACGTCAGCAAGTGCAATCGCAGCCCCTCTCTCCTTTCCGTGATGCCGGCGTCGCCGCAGTGCTCGCCCTGGCGCTGGCTGGCTGCAGCAGCAACGATTCCGATACCCCGCAGTCGACGCCGCCGCCGCCGGTGGCCACCGCCTCGCGCATCAATGTCGATGTCGTCCGTACCACCTACGGGGTGCCGCATGTAAAAGCCAGGGACTTCCGCAGCCTGGGCTATGGCCTGGCCTATGCCTATGCCCAGGACAACCTGTGCATGTTCGCCGACTCGGTGGTGACGGTGCGCGGCGAGCGTTCCCAGTTCTTCGGCGGAGAAGCGCGCGCGCCGCGGCGCTCGGAGACCGGCGACGAATACGGCGCCGCCAGCGGCTTCATGGACCTCAAGAACGAAGACAGCGATTTCTTCTTCAAGGGCTACCTCGACATCGAGCAATTGCGCGCCAATTATGCCGCCGGCTCCGCCGAGCCGCGCGAGCTCGTCGAAGGCTATGTCGAGGGCTACAACCGCTATGTGAAAAGCTTCGCCGGCCAGTATCCGGCGGCCTGCAACAACGCCAGGTGGGTGCGCCCTATCACGGTCGACGACATGTACCTCGTCATGGCCGAAAAAGCCTTGCACGCGACTGGCCAGGTGTTTGCCAAGGAATTTGTCGCCGCCGGACGTGCGCCAGGCGTGACCCTGGCCGCTTCCACGAAAGCGCGCAAGTTCGATCCGGCCTTCCTGCTGGCGCGCCTGGATAAACTCAACCGGCAGGGATTCGGCAGCAATGCCCTGGCCGTCGGCAAGGACCTGTCCGCCAATGGCCGCGGCCTGTTGCTCGGCAACCCGCATTATCCGTGGACGACGGCCGACCGTTTCTACCAGGCCCACCTCACCGTGCCCGGAAATTATGATGCAATGGGCGTGATCATCGGCGGCATACCGGCGATCGTGATCGGTTTTAACCGCGACATCGCCTGGAGCCACACGGTCACCACTGCGCTTCACTTCACCACCTTCCGCCTGGCGCTCGATCCGGCGGACGCCAGCGGCACCACTTATCTATATGACGGCGCGCCCGTAAAAATGAGCGCGAAGACGGTGTCGGTCGACCTGCTGCAGGCGGACGGGACCCTGTCGAAGCGCAGCAAGACCTTCTGGTTCAGCCAGCAGGGTGCCGTGATCGTCAAGCCGGAGGCGGGCATGACCTGGACGGCCAGCAACGCCTATGTGCTGGCCGACCCGAACCGCAACAATACCCGCATGCTCGAGCAATGGTTAGGGATTGGCCGGGCCAGCAACGTGCAGGCAATCAAGAGCTCGCTCGACAAGACGGTCGGGCTGCCCTGGGTGAATACGCTGGCGGCTGACCGCGACGGCAGCGTCCTGTTCGCCGACGCCAGCGTCGTGCCGCACATGGGTGCCCAAAAATTCGGCAACGGGTGTTTGCTGCTGCAGGCGGCGCTGCTGTTCGACGGTTCGCGCAGCAGCTGCGCCTGGGGTACGGACGCCAACGCCCCGGCCGGTATCTATTCTCCCGTCAACGGACCGTGGACGATTCGCACCGATTACGTCGGCAATTCGAACGACAGCTATTGGCTGAACAATCCGAAGGCCCTGCTCACCGGGCCGGCACCGTTCGGCTACTCGCCCTTGTATGGCCGCGTCGGCGTCGAGCAGAGCCTGCGCACCCGCATCGGTTTTATCCAGTTCGATGCACTAGCGCAGACGAAAAAGATCGGCCTGGTCGACCTGCAGGCGCTGGCCTTCGGGAATCGCCTTCATGCGGCCGAGCTCGTGCTGCCGGAACTGCTCACCGCCTGTACGGGCAACACCGATCCGGTGCTGGTGCAAGCGTGCACCGCACTGGTCGGCTGGGACCGCCGGGTGAATGTCGACAGCCGCGGCGCCGTGCTGTTCCGCGAGTTCTGGAACAGCGCCGTGACGATCCCGAACAAGTGGGCGGTGGCCTTCAATCCGGCCGATCCGGTGAACACGCCGAGCGGCGTGGCGCCGGCGGCGGTGCCGGCGATGCTCGCGTGCCTGAAAACTGCCGCGCTGAAACTGCAGTCGCTCGGGATTCCCCTCGACGGCAAGCTGGGCGATTACCAGACCGAGACCCGCAACGGCGTCCGCATCCCCCTGCACGGCGGTATCGGCAACATCGACGGCTCGTACAACTCACTGACCATGCGGGGCGCCCTGACCGAGACGGGCTATAACGGCGTGTACTGGGGCGAGAGCTATATTCAGACGGTGAGCTTCGACGACCAGGGCCCAGTTGCCCAGGCGATGCTGACCTATGGCCAGTCGACCAATCCGAAGTCGCCGTATTACGTCGACCAGACCGGTGTGTACTCGCGCAAGGAATGGCCGCTGCTGCCGTTCAGCGAAGAGAAGATCAAGGCCGATCCGGGCTACCAGACGCTGACGCTGACGGAGTAGTGTTGGCAAAACCCCCGGCCGCAAGAAAGCACTTGCGGACTGCGGTCGGGGTTCGCTATAATCCGCCTCCTGCTGAAAACGACAACGAAATCAAGTAGTTGTGTTGACAACAGGCGCCGCGAAGTACTGCGGTGTAGCAAAAAAGAAGTTGACGAGAAACAGAAATTGCTTCATACTCTTCTTCCTCTGCTGCTGACGAACAAAACGATTCGCAGAACACAGCAAGGCAGTACCGAATAAGTTCTTTAACAATTAACAGTCGATAAGTGTGGGCGTTTGATGAAGGTGCCGGCTGACTAGTTCAGCTGATTACTTAAATTATCAAATGTTCACAAAAAAGAAATACGTTGTCTCAGCAATGAGATGACGGTCAGTATTTTGAGTGAGCGACCCGCTAGCAATAGCGGTGGCAGAAATGCCAACAAACAGAGATTGAACTGAAGAGTTTGATCCTGGCTCAGATTGAACGCTGGCGGCATGCTTTACACATGCAAGTCGAACGGCAGCACGGGGGCAACCCTGGTGGCGAG